>NZ_JBVAXO010000001.1:0-1301475 GCF_055419385.1 Mycobacterium sp. IDUB_24 | reverse complement strand
CACCGCCCCGCCATTCTCATCCGGGTTGTCACCCGCCCCATGGTTCGGGTTCGTGCAGATCGTGCCCTCACACGGCACGTCCGAGCCATCACCATTCGGGTTGGGCATCACCGCCCCGCCATTCTCATCCGGGTTGTCACCCGCCCCATGGTTCGGGTTCGTGCAGATCGTGCCCTCACACGGCACCATCGAGCCGTCCCCATTCGGATTGGGCATCATCGGCTGCGTGGACGGGCCAGGCCGAGCCGGTGCCGGCGCTGTACCCGGAGATTTGACCGGACCATGGTGGCTGGAAGTGGATTCGGCCGGGACAGGGCTGGTAGTCGGGGCCTGGTCCGTGGACCCGCTGCTGCACGCGGCGGCGCCAAAGACCGCCAGTGCAGCCGCGGCGGCGGCCATACATTGCACGAGCTTCATGAGTGCGACGGTATCAGCTAACTACCCATAATGCTTCCGGTTGTCGGAACACTTCAGAGCCGCGAATTGAAACAACTGCGGCACAACATAATTCATGTCTCGACCAGACGAAGCTACATTGCGACGTGCCATATGCAGCAATCGGCGAGATCCCGACAGGGATCCGGCCTCTGCACCGCAACGCAACAAGCGGTCACCTGCCACGCTGTCGAAAACCTGTTGAATTGTCAATCACTTTCGTGCCCGAATGACCAGCGATCACGAACCGGTCAGAGGATGGCGACACCTTCGATGCAGGTGGTGGTGACACCACCGACCCAGACCGACCCATCGGATTCAGCCACCACGCTGATCTCGCCGGCCCGGCCGAGCCGCGCCCCCTGAGAGACCCGGTATTCCGCGGGAGCTGCGCCGGTACTCGTCAGCCATTGCCCCACCGAGGCATTCATGCTGCCGCACACCGGATCCTCGGGAACTCCCACACCCGGTGCAAACGTCCGCATCTCGTAGTCATGGGCCGACCCGGGTGGATACGCACCGACGACACCGACCATGGCCGTGGGAATCCGAGCCAAGTCGGGTTCCAGTTCGAGCACCTGCTGGGCGCTGCCCAACACGAGCACCGCCCACCCGGGACCGTTGTCCACCCACTGGTGTGCGACGACGTCGGTGCGCTCCAGCCCGAAAGCGTCGACGATCTGACCCAGATAGTCGTCCTCGAGCAGCCCGGATCGCAGTGTCGGTGGCGCCTGGAAGTACAGTTCCGCATCGTGCTGCCGGATATCCACGAGTCCAGCGCCGCATTCCTGCACGACATATCCCTCACTCCGAGGGAGCCCGCCGTGTCCCAGCCAGGCGTGTGCGGAACCCAGCGTGGGGTGCCCGGCAAACGGTAGCTCGCCACCCGGGGTGAAAATGCGCAGACGGTAGTCGGCCTCCGGCCGCGTCGGAGGCAGCACGAACGTTGTCTCCGACAGGTTGGTCCAGCGTGCAAGTCGTTGCATCGCAACGTCATCCAGGCCTTCGCTATCGAGGACGACGGCGACGGGGTTGCCCAGGTACGGGGTTCGCGAGAACACGTCGACCTGAGCGAACGCACGATGACGGGGCATAGTCCTCCCACCTCTGAAGAGCGCAGCAACGTACGCCAGTATCCGCCGAGGACACGTCGGACGCTCGTAGCCCCAGGCGTACGCTCACCCACGTGGTCGCCCTCTCGTATGTCATCGCCGGATCCGAAGCCACCGGCGGCGCCGGCCTGCAAGCTGACCTGCGCACTTTTCAGGAGTTCGGCACCTACGGCCTGGGCACGGTGACCTGCATTGTGTCGTTCGACCCCAAGTCGAACTGGGGCCACCGATTCGTGCCCGTCGACCCACAGGTCATCGCCGATCAGATCGAGGCGGCGACGTCGGCTTACGACCTCGATGTCGTCAAGATCGGCATGCTCGGCACCCCCGCGACCATCGACGTCGTCGCAGAGGCTCTCGCCCGGCAATCATGGCGGCACATCGTTGTCGACCCCGTCCTGATCTGCAAAGGGCAGGAGCCCGGCGCTGCGCTCGACACCGACACCGCTCTGCGCCGGCAGATCCTGCCGCTCGCGACCGTCGTCACCCCGAACCTGTTCGAGGCGCGCACTCTCGCCGGGATGGACGCGATCTCCTCGATCGACGATCTCGTCGAGGCGGCGCGGCGCATTGCCGATCTCGGACCGGCCCACGTCCTCGTGAAGGGCGGAGTCGAGTTTCCCGGTGACGACGCAGTCGACGTCCTCTTCGACGGCAAGGACGCCGAGATCCTGCGCGCGCCGAAGGTCGGACAGGCCCGAGTCGCCGGCGCCGGATGCACGCTGGCCGCGGCAATCACCGCCGCTCTGGCCAAGGGGTCCAGCGTCCCCGAGGCGGTACGCGTGGCCAAGGAGTTCACCACCGCCGGAATCGTCGATCGGATCAGCGGCAACGCACCGTTTGACACCGTCTGGCAGGGTGCGGGCAGCACGACCCGCTGACGTGAGTCACCTGGGTGCAATTCCCAAAGCCCCGGCGAGGGACTCGTAGATCCCGAACGCTCTCTCGTCATAGACCTGCAGCAGAACCTCAGGCATCTGCGGGTGCGGCGCCGAATGCTCACCCACCACTTGGATCTGCACGTGATTCGCCCCAGCCGCCAAATGCGCGCGCAGTCCGTTCGCGACCGCCGCTGCGTCACCGTGGACAGCGAGCTGGTCGATCAACCGGTCGCTGCCGTCTCCGGCCAGATCTTCCTCCGTGAACCCGAGCCGTCGTAAGTTGTTGGTGTAGTTCACCAATCCGAGGTACGGATGCTTGATCCGCGGACGGGCGAGAGCACGGGCCTGCTCAGGGTCGGACTCGAGAACCACCTTCTGTTCAGGCGCCAGGATCCCCTGAGGCCCCAGCGCCGCCCGCGCGCGACGGGTGTGCTCGGGCGTTGCGAGGTACGGCACCGAGCCCGCCGCCCGCCCGGTCGCCAGCGCCAGCATCTTGGGCCCCAGTGCAGCCAGCAACCTCTTCTCGCGAGGGATGTCGTGCTCGTCAAGGCCGTCGAGGAACCCGTTCAGCGCAGCCATCGGTGTGCTGTACTCGGGAACCTGCTCAGGGTGCCCCACCCCGAGGCCCAGCAGCAGACGGTCCGGATATGACCGCTGGATACGCCGGTACGCTGCCGCCAACGTGGTCGCCTCACCGCGGTAGATGTTGTAGATGCTGCTGGCCACCACGAGATGGTCAGTGGCGGCAAGCAGGTCGTCGACCCCCGACAGATCTGGCTCCGGGCCGCCCAGCCACAACGCCGTGTAGCCCAGGTCCTCGATCCGCTTTGCCATTTCGGGTGTAGTGGCATACGCCGGTTGCCACACGCCAAATTCACCGAGATTCACCGCATACCTCCAGTAAGAGCTGATACGTCAGAGCGTGCCCCGAGAAAAATGGACCAGCAAGTCCAAATTGATGCCTGCGACACAGTGCAGATACGATCACTGATAGTGCGCTATATTGCACCGATGGACGGGGCTGCGGCCAAGCTGGCCACCGCGATCGGCGCCAGGGTGAAACAGGAACGCGCGGCCCGGGGCTGGACGCTGGATCAGCTCGCAGCTGCCGCATCGGTCAGCCGGCGCATGGTCATCAGCGTCGAGCACGGTGAGGTCAATCCCAGCGTCGGGACACTCCTGCGACTCAGCGACGCGCTCGGCGTCGGGCTGCCCGCCCTCGTCGAACCGCCGGAGAACCGGCCCGTGAAAGTCACCCGCGCCGGTGACGGTGCGCAACTGTGGACCGGCGCGGCCGGTGGCCGCGGGGTTCTGGTGGCGGGTACCACCCCACCGGATGTCGTCGAGCTGTGGGACTGGTCGCTCGGACCCGGTGATCGCCACGCCAGTGAGGCTCACGCAGCCGGCACCGAAGAACTGATTCACGTCCTCGAGGGGGCGATCGACGTCGAGGTCGACGACCAGGTCATGGCGTTGGAGCGCGGGGACGCCGTGTCCTTCCCCGGCGACGTCGTGCATGCGTATGCCAACCCGCACGACGCCCCCGCGCGGTTCGCTCTGACGGTGTTCGAACCCGGCGTCGGCACCGCCCAACGACGGCAAGGAGATTGACATGCTGATCCACCCATGGGACGCCGCGCTCGACGAGACCGAATGGCAGAACTGGCTCGCCGGCACGGACCGATTCGGGATTCTTGCGGTCAACAACCTCAGCCCGGCTGCCGCGCCGCTGATGGTGCCGAGCCATTTCACCCATGCCGGCGCCGAACTGCTCATGCACCTCGCCCGGCCCAACCCGGTGTGGCCACATCTGGAGGCGGCCGCCGAGGTGCGCCTAACGGTGATCGGCGACTACGCCTACATCCCCACCTACTGGCGCGCGAAGGCCGGCGGCGCCGACGAGGACGGGGTGCCCACCAGCTATTACTCGTCGGTGCAGTTCGTCTGCCGCCCAACGATTGTCGATGACCCCGAAGGCAAGGCACGCATCCTGGCGGATCAACTCAGAGATTTCCAGCCTGAAGGGCGCCATGCCGACGTCGCCGCCGGCGAGGATCCGTACGGGCGGATGCTGCCCGGCATTCGCGGCATACGTCTGAAGGTGCTGCGTGTGGAAGCCAAGTTCAAATACGACGACGCCAATCCCGTCGAGCATCGCGAGCGCGTCATCGCCAACCTTGAAGAGCGCGGCCACGGCCTGGACACCGCTGCCGCGGCCCAGCAGCGCCGACGCCTGGCCGCCATCGGCGACTGGAAGCTCAGGCGGAAGGAAACCGGAAGATGAGGGCGTCGAGCAGGCGTCTGACCTCGTTGAGTCGCGTTCGCAGCACTGCCTGATGGTGGTGCGCTCCCGGCCGGCCGGCCGCGACGCGCACGTCGATCCGTTCCAATTGCGACTGGAGGTCAGCCATTTCAGCCTCGAGAAGTGGGATGAACGCCTGTGCCTGACGCACATCGGCGCCTGCCCTAGGAGCCAGGTTCACCACCGGCGCAGGCGCGGCCACCGGCCGAAGCCAGAGTGGGTCAACAGGGTCTGCGGTCATCGCCCCACAGTTGCAACACCTGTCGGCGATCCAGTTTCCCGGCAGTATCCGTCCGGTAAGGAGCCGTTCACACCGGCGTCGGGCGGTGTGTGAGTTCTACCGGAGCAGCGCACTCGCGATATCCGCGAAGTGCTGTCGTACCGCGGCCTCGCTGTCGATCCGAGACGGTTACGCTTCTGCAGTGATCTCTGTGCCGCGATGCATTTCATAGCTGCTGCGGGCGCCACCGGGAAACTCGACGAACTCCACTGCCGTGCCGTCGGGATCGTTGACGAAGAACATCCGGACCCGGTCGATGGGGAACGGCTCTTGAACGGGCTGGAAGCCCGCGTCGATCACGGCCCGATACGTCGCGTCGAGATCAGTGACCGACAACGCGATGTTCTGATTGCCGACGATGCCCCGTTTCCCCGATCCAGCCGGCGTCGACGTGCCCAGGCTCAGCAGCTCGAGCATGACGCCGCCCACCACTCCCCCGACGACACGGCCCTCCTGCCGGCGGGACGAGTGCAAGACGGCGTCGAACGGTTCACCGGAAATCAACTGGTCGAACACCACATCCATACCCAGCAGACCGCGGTAGAAGTCCAGGGCCCGGTCCATGTCAGTCACGCCGACAACCAGATGGCAGAAACGCAGATCACTCAACAATGGTGTTCCTCGACTTCCTCGTCAGCGCTTGATCATATGAGCTAGCGTGCCAAATCTGGTCGACTCCAGAAAGGCAACGCATGTCCTCCTACAGCCATCCGCACTCATTGGACGGCCACGTCGCGATCGTCACCGGTGCCGCGCGCGGTGTCGGCAAAGGCATCGCCACTGCCCTGCTCTCCCGCGGGGCCCGTGTCCTGGTCACCGATATTCTCGACGAGGTATTGGCAAACACCACAGCAGAATTCGTCGAGGCTGGGTTCGAGGCGGCATCGACGGTGGCCGATCTACGGGATCCCGGCAGCGCGCAGCACATCGTCGACGCGGCGCTCGACGCATTCGGCACGGTGGACGCGTTGGTCAACAACGCCGTGGCCAGCGCCGGCCCCATCCCGTTCGTCGACATCCCCGCCGAGGAGTACGAGCGGGTCCACGACACCGGGCCACGGGCGACGTTCCGGCTCATGCAGGCGGTCCACCCGGTCCTGCTCAAAGGCGGCGGCGGATCCATCGTCAATCTCGGCTCAGCCGCGGGCACTGTCGGCACCCACTCTTTCGGCGCGTACGCCGGCGCCAAGGAAGCAATACGCGGCATGTCCAAAGTTGCCGCCCTGGAATGGGGCGCCGACGGAATCCGCGTCAACGTGGTCTGTCCGCTCGCCGAGACGGACGGCCTGAAGGTGTTGCGCGACATGGCGCCCAAACAGTATGAGGCGGTCGTCCGGAGCACCTCGCTCAAACGAATCGGCCACCCCACCAATGACATCGGTGCCGTCGTCGCTTTCCTGATCGGCGACGATTCCACCTATCTCACCGGGCAGACCCTGCTCGTCGACGGCGGAGCCGGTTCCTTTCGCTAGTTGCCAATCCCGGCCAAATCACGGTGTGACCCTTGTAGCTTCGGAATTGGAGAGACAGACAGCACGAGCGAACAAGGAGGAAGACCAATGACCAATCGTTCAGGAAGTGCGTTCTCCCGACGCACGTTCATCCGCGGGGCGGCCGTCACGGTACCCATCATCGGAGCCGCGGTCGTCGCACCGGTTGCCCTGGCGGCACCTCAGGAATGCGGTGATCCATCGGGCAAAGTCGGCAATTGCGCGGCCCAGCTCCCCCAGGAATTCACCTCGACGAGTTTCAGCACGACAGCGATCGCCGGCGGCACGAACTACTCAATCCTGTTCAGCACGAACATCCGACGCGGTCCGCTGATCCCGTCCGGCACCACCGGCTATCGCATCAGAAGTGTCAGCGTGTCCGGCACCAAGCTCGACGGTGCCCCGTTCTACCTGACGCCGGGCATCGGTGAGGTCGGCCCACGGTTGCTCAACGCCCGGTCCGGGTCGTCCCTGGGCTTCGCCCTCGATGTGCCATGGGACGCGAACCAGCTCGTCCGTTCGTTCCTCTACACCTACGACGTCGAGTTCCTCACCGGGCTGACGGTCAATCAGACCTGTCGCTACACGACGACGATGACGCTGCGCGACAACGGCATGACCCTCGGCGGTGTCGGATCGGTCGACTTCACCACACCGATGCTCGCTGAGTGCGAGGCGGAGGCGCCCCCGCCCCAGTAAGCCGGTCTACCCGTGGGCCTTACGGACGAGGTCGATGGCGTACTGATTGACGAAGGTGCCCGCGGATGCCTCGCCCGTACCGCACGAACCGTCGGACTCACCGGGACGCTTGACCCACAGGAAGGCGTCGACGTTTCCGTTTCCGGTCGCCGTGGTCGGCGCCACGCCGAGGGCCCGGCCACTCGGATTGCACCAGTACATCTCGCCTTCGGCCGGCCCGGCGCCGTTGCGTGACGTGTCGATCACGTAAGGCTTGCCGCCGGTTTGCCCCGAAATGGCGTCGCCGTAACCGATTTCCTCTTCGGTCGTGAAGAAGTTGGCGGTGTTGAGGCTGAAACCCCGCGCCTTGGCCACGCCGACCCGGTTGAGCCGGTTGGCCATCTCGTCAGCAGCCGTCCACCGCGAGTGCCCCGCATCGACGTAGACCGCGGTGCCCGGATTGCGGGTCAGCGTGTCGACGGCGTAGCTCATCAAGTTGTAGCGTTCCTCGCGCTGATCACCCGACAGGCAGTCGGCCATGGCGAGTGCGTCGGGTTCGAGGATGACCGCGGCCGGCCCACCCCCGATGGCGGCCGCGATGCCGTCGATCCAGCCCTTGTAGGCACCGGCCGACCCGAACCCACCCGCGGCGTAGCTCCCGCAGTCGCGGTGCGGGATGCCGTAGAGCGCCAGGATCGGCATGGTGCCGGCCGCCTGGGCCGCGGCGATGTACTTCGCGTCCACCGCGGGGGTGGAGACGTTGTCCATCCAGTACGCCGTGGGGGTGTTGGCGATCGCCTGCAGTTCGGGGCTCGGGTTGCCCTGTGCGGCGCGCATGGCCTTCGACGAGGGATTGACGTAGAACGAATGCCCCTCGAGCGGGTTGCCGTCGCTGGCCAGGCGCACCGTCGGCGCCGGAGCAGTGGCAAGGCCCGCGGCGACCACCGAGGCGACTGTCAGAAAGGGAGCGATAGACCGCGCGACTGCGCCAACGGCTGAGGACATCACCTCAGGGAAAGTAATGGCGCGACGCGATAAGCGCCAGTCGCTCCCCGTCGGGATGGCCCGTCAAGCCTCGATCCGATGCGTGCCGGACGGGTCGAACAGCTGGGTGTAGAAGTGCATCCGCTCGCGCAACTCGGCGGCGTTGATGCCGAAATCCTCCGGCAGATAGCGGTGTGTGCCCTTGCCGTGACGCGGCTGGGCGCGATGATGTTCGGCGAGCATTCCGGCGATGTCCGGCGGTTCCACCTGCATCGCGGCGTAGATGCGACGCACCGTCTCCTCCGGGTTGGCCACCAGGTCCGCGTACTGGACGTCGAGCCAGGTGACGGTGGACGCCGTGGCCCTCGCGTCGATGGCGCGTCGCAGCCACAGCTCGGTCTGCTCGGATTGGAACCGGCCCACGTCCACCCCGTCGACGTGGTCGCTGTAGGTGGACCGGTAGGTCGCGAACAGGCTGGCGCCCGACGCCACGGTCTCCACGATGTCGCGGTGAAGCTGCACGATGCAGGCGCCCGGGTACGTCGCGATGACGTGGCTGAGCTCGGCGGTATGTGCCGGCGCTTTCAGCACCCAGCGTCGGCCATCTTCGGCGTCGAGGATCTGCAGCATCCGCCGATGCTGCGCATACTCGCCCGCGAAGCTTTCACCGGCGAGCCAGGACACGTAGCTGTCGAGGCGGGTGGTGGCGGCAAAGCCCCAATTGCGCAGGCTGGTGCCCATCCCGAGCACACATTCCTCCGGCAAGTTCGGGCCGGAGTCATGCACGGCCGCCATCGTCGGGTTGAGGACGTGCAGCATGTACTGACCCGCGGCGGCGGCTTCGAGGCGGCGGTCACGTTCCTCGCTGTCGAGGTCGCCGGGTAGCCGCCACGGCGCGCCCAGTTCGGCGGGCAACGGGGCGCGCAATCGGGGATCGCGGTCGAGCAGCCGAAACAGGAATGTGGTGCCGGTACGCCAGCCGCCCGTGATGATGACCGGAGGCAACAGCGGACGGTTCTCGGTCGCGGGGTGCTCCCCCAGATACCGCGTCATCGCGATCCTGGCCGACAGCCGCCCGGACGCCGTCCGCTGGGCGGTCAATGCGCCGAGTGCGTTGAGCCGACCGTCCACCTCGGCCGATGCCAGATACTTCTCCAAACCCGGACGCCACTCGTCGGGGTCGCCCAGAACCCCGGCACCGGCACCGCGGGTCGCCCGGTCGATCACCGTGTCGACCGCACCCACCCCGAGCTGATAGCGGTCCGGGCGGGCAGCCTGATCCTGCTCAGCCGCCGCGTAGACCTTCAGTGCATCCGGTGTGCGGATCGGCGCGGTCCAACCGGTCATGCGCGCTCCGTCAGGTCGGCCACGCGCACGACTCGTGTCGTGGGCAGTGCGGGCTGCTGTTCAGGCTGCAGGAACCGCATGACGATGATGCCGAAGGCGCGGCCCTCGCTGTCGATCCAGTCTCCGGCGGCCGGACCCGGATCGGTGGCCGAGACGACGAATCGGTAGCGTCCGCCGTCGAGGTTCGCGGTGGCACCGGTGTAGGAGACCCGCCGGTGCCGGTAGTCCAGTGAGTTGAGAAATCTGCTGTACGCCAAGATGTTCCAGTACCGGCACGACACCAGATCGCCTTCAATGAGGAGCGCTTCGTCGGGATCCAGCTGCCAGCCGCCGCGCAGATAGTGGATGGCCGGTTCGGTGAACACCGCTCCCCCGGCCATCTCCGTCCAGTGGCGTAACTGGTTCGGTGACTCGCGATCGGCGGCCACCGCGCCGTTCCAGATCCGCGGCAACACCGCGATGGTCGCAGACGATTTCAGCAGGTGCTTGCCGAAGCGCTGCGGATCGATCGGCGCCGGGACCGGTGGCGATTCGACCGCCTCGATGGCACACCACCCGATGCGATCTCTCTGCGCGTCATCGTGAAAGTGACGTACCCAGATCACGATCGCGCGATCGGGCAGGTCCAGCCAATCGTTCGCCTGCCGGTCACCGCCGACCGCCACCTGGTAATCGCCGTTGGCGTCGAACGTGATTGCATCACTGTCGATCCGGGAGTTCGCGTGAGCAACAGCCCCGCCGGGACCGGAATAAGCGGTGATCGACACATACGCGGCGTCGCCACGATTGCCACGGATCCGGTAGCGGCTGCCGGGGCGGACGTCGGCGACCCAATACTGGAAGTCGGGGTTGTCCATCAGGAATTTCTGACGCCAACCGTTGAATGCGACGAACTCGGGTTTGTCCCGATCGACTTCCACACGCCCCAGTTGATTTGACACTGCCCGCAGCAACGCGCGGAACCCGTCGGCGCGTTCGGATTCCGGCAGGCCGGCGGTATCGGCCGCCAGTTGCTCACCGGCCGTACGTAATCCGTCGACGAATGCAGTCCACGCAGCAACTTCGGGGCGCGTCCGGTCTGCCTCGCCTTCATTGGGCGCGGTCACGATGCATCCCCTTCCCAATCGTGCTCACTGTGCTCACAGACCCCGACATCAGGTAACCCCATCGACCGGCCAGCCCGCCAGGACTCCGCGAATCAAACGGTCGAGCTGATCGGCGGTGTCCACCAGCGGTTGTCCGATGACGAAGGTCATCATCACTCCGTTGACGAACGAGAAGAGGGTCTTGGCCTGCTCGTCGACGACGTTGGGCGCCATCGGATTCTCGTCCGCGGCATGCCATTCCGTCACGACGGCGCGTGCGAGTCCGTAGAATCCCTCGACGGACTCGCTGAGCGTTGCGGCCAGTTCCTCGTCGCGGCCGGCCTGTAGCGCCAACTCGTAGCGGGCTTTGGCGCGGGTGAGCCAGGGCTCGGTGGCCGAATACATGACGAGGGTGGCAAATCCGAGCGTGCCGGCGAACTCTGTCGGGTCGGCATCCGTCAGCTCGGTGAGCAGGGATAGGTCGGCGAGGTCGAGTTCGTTGAGGCGCCCGGCAATCGCGTACATCAGAGCATTTCGGGTCCGGAAATAGAACGACGTCGTGCCGTCGGGAACCTCGGCCTTCCTGTCGACCTTGGGGTGACTGACGCCACGCGAACCGTCCTGGCCGAGCAGTTCGATGGCAGCGTCGGCCAATTCGCGGCGACGCTGGGCGGCGTTGTACTTCCTGCGTTCAGCGATACCCGCAGTCTATCGAGCGAGTGTTCGAAGGCTGCCGATATCGCCCGACGGTCAGAACTGCCCGCAGTTGGGTGTGGTCGGTTCACCGTTGAAACGCGCGGCGATCCACTGCATGGCCGGTTCCCCGTCCACGAGCATGGGAAGCGCATGGTTGATCACCAGCTTGTTCAGGAACGGCGGTTCCTCATTGGTGCGGAATTCGACGTCGGCACCCTGCGCGCACCAGTCCCGGCCCAGCTGGTTGGCTGCCGTCCACGGCACCAGCGGGTCATAACGGTTGCTGTTGATCAGCGCTGGCGCATTCGGCTTGTACCGGCCGAGCTTCTGCAGATCGAACAGGCTGCTGAACGGTTCTTCGTGGACGAGCTTGTTGATGTCCTCGTTGAAGTAGGGCTGCAGATGCCGGAACGCGAAGTCGACGATCGTCTGCCCCACGCACTGGCGGGACACCGACTCGAGCATGTCCTTGCCGCGCTGGGTGAGCTTCGACCGGATGGCATCGGCGGCTTCGGGGTAGGCGGCGATGACGCCGTTGAGTGCATACCCGACAACGCCCACGAGTGCGCTTCCGTCGGCGTAGGGCAGCAGTTCCTTGAGGTCGGCCGGCGGCGCACCGGCATAGGTGCCGACGATGTTCAGTTCGGGTGCATAGCCGGATGCCAGTTCCGCCGCCGAAGCGGTTGCGCCACCGCCCTGCGAATAGCCCCAGAATGCCACGGGGCCATGGGGATCCAGCGAGGTGTCGGGCAGTTTCATGGCTGCCCGGCCGGCGTCGAGGACGGCCTGACCTTCCGCCAGGCGGTTGACGTAGGTGTGCATCGAGTCTGTGCCGAGGCCTTGATAATCGGTCATCACGATGGCAAAGCCACGGGCCACCAAGGTCGCGATGAACGCTTCCTCGTAGTTGACCATGATGTCCCAGCCACCCGAGTAGTGGATGCCCTGGTTGAACTGCCGCGACGGCGCGCACTGGTTGCCCTGCCCTTGGGTACCCGGCGCATAGACGATCAGCGGACGCGGCCCCTTTCCGGGCCAGTCGTTGTACGGCTCGAAATAGGTGCCGGTGACGGCAATCGGGTTCCCACGAGAATCGGTGCTGCGGTACATGATCCGCGTTCCGGTCGCCATGATGGCGCCCAGCTGACCCGACGGCTCGAGTACCAGCCGGCTCGGTTCGGTGCGGATCACATCGCCGGGTACACCGGCCGGCAGCGGGTTCGGCGGGAGATAGAAATCTGCATACTGCGGCTCGTCGCCGGTGTCGGCGAAGGCCAACGTCGTGGATGCGATGAGCGACCCGATGATCAGCATGAGGACGACCACAATCCCCCCGGCATTGCGCATTACCGGACAGTAACAAGAAACTGTCTCGTTCTGCCACTTTTCCTCTAAGTAACTAGAGGAAAAAGATTAACCTGCAGCGTGAGGCCGGTGCCCACCCCTGTCCGGAGGCGCTCGCGTCTCCGTCAGACAAGATGGAACTCATGAACGTGAACCCGAATGGAGCCGGTGCTGCGAATCGGTCGGCACACAGAACGATTCACTTCGCACTGCTGGTCGGCCTACTCACGATGGCACTGATGTGGGGGCCCGGCGCCGGCCGCGCGCAGGCAGCTCCGGCATCGTCGGCCGGGGATGCTCTCTCCATCGGCGACCCCGCGGCGCCCGGTCAGATCGACCTCTATCTGGATCCGCTGTGCCCCTACAGCGGGAAGATGGTGCAAGACCAAGGCGCCGAGATCGGCCGACGCATCGAGGACGGCAAGCTCCACATCACTCTGCGATTCGTGAATTTTCTCGAAAAGTACTCGGCCAGTGGCACTTACGACAGTCGCGCGATCTATGCGGCATTCATCGTCGCCGACCATTCGCAATCGAGCGCCATCACGTGGCAGTTCATCGAGCAGATCTACGCCGCCGATCAGCAGCCGAAGGAAAAGGGCCCGACGGACCTCAGCAACGACCAACTCGCCGGCCTGGCCGACCGCGCCGGCGCACCGCCGTCGGCCCAGGACATGATCAAGCTCGGACTTCCCGTCCCGTTCGACGGACATGCCATCGCCGCCAACAACCTGCCGCTGCTGCGGCAGCTCCCCGACTCCGGAGTGCCGATGGTGGTCATCGACGGCGAATCGGTCGACGGAAACTCCGATTGGCTGGATCGGCTTCCCCGCTGAGTTCGCACCTAGTCCAACTAGACTAAGTCCAGTAGGCTGGACTTCATGTCGACGGTCAACATCCACGATGCGAAGACACACCTGTCGCAACTGCTCACGCGCGTCGAGAACGGCGAGAGGATCACGATCGCGAGGGCCGGCAAACCGGTGGCAGACCTGGTCCCACATACGCGCATCGACATCGCATTCGGTGGATTGGCCGGCCAATTCGGTTACGACACAGAGCACTTCGATGACGTCGACACCGACCTCAACACCTTGTTCGGCATCGAATGAGGGGCGTGTTGCTGGACACCCACGTCCTGCTCTGGCTACTCGAAGACAACCCGCGACTGGGGGCCGCGGCGCGCGATCGCATCGCGCAAAGCCCTGCGGTGTTCGTCTCCGCGGCCAGCACCTGGGAGCTGAGCATCAAGGCGGCGATCGGCAAGCTCACCCTGCCAGACGTACTCGACGATGCAATCGTCCGATCCGGCCTGCAGGACCTTCCCATCACGCGGCGCCACACTCTCGCCTCGGACATCACCGCGCTGCCGCACAAGGATCCCTTCGACGCGATCCTGCTCGCCCAGGCAACCGTGGAAGGGCTCACGCTGCTCACCGCCGACGCGAAACTACTCGCGGCCGTACCCGACGCGGTCGACGCCAGGAAGTGAGAGTTCGGGTCGTCTTCCGCGCCGACTTTCGCCCTATCGCGACGTCCCGATCGGCGGCAGCGAGCCGATGGCGTCGATCTGATCGCGCTGGGCAGCGAGGGTGTCAGCGAGGAACGTCCGAGCGATGAGTAGCAGTTCAGCGATCTTCGGATGAGCCAGCGTGTAATACACGGCGTTGCCGACCCGATGCCCGCTGACCACGTGGTGGCGTTTGAGGACTGCGAGGTGCTGGGACAGCAGAGTCGGCTCGATATCGCTCGCGGCCAGGATCTCGCTGACCGGAGTCGGACCTTCGCGCATCGACAGGATCTCCAGCACGCGGATCCGCGCCGGATGCGCGAGCGCCTTGAAGAGGTTCGCCTTGATCTCGTACAACGGCCGCTCGGGACCCTCTAGGACGCTGTCCGTCACCGCTGCCCCAATGATTGATGGATTGACGAAATTCGCAATCCATAATAGCGGGCGTTACCCTTCTGCAATGCCCACCGGCCAAGCCCCCCGCACAAAACCGGGCCCGCTGCAGTACATCGGGTATTGCTACGGCAAGCGGTTGCCCGATTCGATGCGCGACTGGGTGGCCAACGATCTGGCGGGTCCAGGGGCCACGGTCCGGATGATGGTGCGCGTCGCGATCCCGGCGGTCCTGGTGCTGGCGCCGATCTGGTTCATCCCGATGTCGCTCTACCTGCACGCCAGCATGACGGTGCCGATCTTCATTCCGTTCGTGTATTTCTCCCATGCCCTGAACAAGGTGTGGCGGCGTCACATGCTGGTCAAGCACGGCCTGAACCCGGCCCTCATCGACGAGCTGTCGCGTAAGAAGAACGCGCACATCCACCAGGCCTACGCCGAACGCTACGGACCCCGATCCGGCCCGAGCAGCAGCGGCCACATCTGACCGACCACGGTTACGGCTGGAGCGTGCACAACGTGAACGCGAAGGCCGGTGTGGCGGCTGTCGCGAGGACGAGAAACACCATCGCCAGGGACTGTGGGCGCCACCAGATCGCTCGCTGAGGTTGCAGCAGCCGGGTGACGCGGTCGGCCACCGCAGTCCCTGCCGCCGCCAGCACGCCATCGGGGACGCGGTGCCGGGTACTCAACGCGACGAGGCTGGCCAGCAGCGGCTCACGGCCGTGTCTGCGCGCGGCCGCGTCGTCGGCGCACATCTCCAGTAACGCCGGCACGGACCGGGCCGCCGCCCGCATCAGGGGCAGCCGCGGCAGCGCCGCGGCGAGGGTGTTGAGCGTCGCGATGACGTGGTGATGCCGGCCCCGCAGGTGTGCCCGCTCATGGGCCAGAACGGCTGCGAGCGCCGGTGGCTTCAGCAGCTGCAAAGCCGCCGTCGTGACGACGATGGCACTCTGCGGACCGCCGGATACGCAGTAGGCCGTCGGTTGGTCAGCCGTGATGGCCACGACGCCGTCGTGGCCGGTGGGCCTGCCGATGATCCGAACCGCTTCGACGTGTCGGCGGTTGGCACGCCGCGTTCTGTACATCGTGACGATCACACGGCGCGTGGTATTGGTCGCCACCGCGGCAGTGACCGCAAGCAGGGCGACGACCAATACCGTAGCCACAGTGGGCGGTAACGTCACCGCGCTGGCGATCCCCAGTGTTTCGACGCAGAACGTCGGTGCGCTACGAGTGATCAGGCTGTGGGCGGCACCCGCGATCAGGATCACCAACGCCGCCACCCAGGCGAATGATGCGGTTGCGACGACCACCAGCCAGCCCGCAACCGAGAGCCTGGGATGAATGCGGGCCGAGATCGGGCCGGCGAACAGCACCGGCGCCAGCCAGCTCAAAGCCATCGCGTAGCCGAGGAGAAACGTGACCGCGTTCATCGTGGCTGCTCCTCGGTGAACTTCTTGAGCGCCTGCCGGAGCTTCGTCGAGTCGTCGTCGACGATCTGCTCGAGGAAGAAGTTGAGAATCAGCTCGCTGTCGCCCCCGGATTCGAACACCGTGCGCATCAGCTGCGCGGAGTGCTCCTCACGGGTCATCACCGGCCGATAGCTGTACGCCAGACCGATCTTCTCCCGCTCCAGCCAGCCTTTTCGGAACAGGTTGTCCATGGTCGACATGACCGTGGTGTAGGCGATCTGGCGCTTGGCGACGAGCTCGTGATGCACGTTGCGCACCGTCGAGGGCTCGGCACGTGACCAGAGCACTTCCATCACCACAGCTTCGAGATCGCCAAAACCGTTTATTCCCATATCCATTACCGCCCGCGTGGGTGCGCCGTCACCATTTCGTGGTCTCGCGCGTCAAACCTATGTAGCGCGATAGTAGCTTCTCTGCTCATCGTGCCGTGCTCCCGCTCGCGGCACGCCGACGCCACAGCCGGACCGACCTCCACAGGATGAGTACCACCACGGCGCCTAGGATCAACCTGAGATCGCTGACCCCCGACGACAGCCGGCCCAGCCAGACCTGCAGGTCGAACTGTGCGTCGACGGAAAGCAGGCCGCCGAGATTCGCGGTGCCGTCGGTGAACAGGAACACCCCGCCGAGAACGATGAAGATCACCCCGGTGAGCAGCGAGGTGGTGTGGGTCTCCAGCGGACCCAGACGCACCGGCCGCCCACGCAGCCAGGTCCGCTCGGAGAGGTTGAAGCGCTCCCACAACCAGGCGAGCAGGAACAACGGCGCCGCCATCCCGAGGGCGTAGACCGCCATCAACAGTGCCCCGTAGGCCGGGTCCGCCCCCATCGCCGACATGGTCAGGACCGCGCCCAGCAGCGGGCCCGCGCAAAAGCCGGCCAGTCCGTACACAGCCCCCAACGCCAGCACCGAGACGGTGCCGGAGATGTTGATCCGGGCCGTCATCCGTTGCACGCCCGTCAAGCCGAACCCCTTGCCCGACAACGTCATCAGACCGAATCCGATCAGTACCACGCCGCCGACCATGGTGACTTCGCCGCGATAGCGGGTGACGACGCTGCCCAGCGCCCCGATGCCGGCGCCCAACGGCACCAGCACCGCACAGAGACCCACCCAGAAGGCGAGAGTGCGCCGGATCAGCAGGCCTGACCGGTCGAAGGCGTAGGCGAAGAACGACGGCAGGAGCAGGGCCGAGCAGGGGCTGAGCAACGAGGCCAACCCACCGAGAAAGGCGCCGAGCAGACCGATGCCACTCACGGTTCGGCCAACGCTCCGTCGATGGCACGCACGAAGTCTTCCGTGGGCTGCGCGCCGAGCATGGGCACGTCGTTGATCAGGAAGGCCGGAGTACTGGGGACGCCGATGCCGTTGCCCTGTGCCAGATCGGCATTGATGGCCGCGTCGAAGCTGTTTCCGCGCATCCCTTCGGTGAATCTGTCGATATCGGGGACACCGGCCTGTCTGGCGAAGGCGATCAGATCATCGTCCGTCAAGTCCGCCTTGGACCGCTCGGGTGCGGCCGCATAGACGGCGCGGTTGAATTCCCAGAACTTGCCTTGCTCGGCCGCCGCCCGCCCGGCGCGTGCAGCCGACATCGACTGCGGGCCGAAGATCGGGTAGTCGCGCCACTCGATGCGGAGTTGGCCACCATCGACGTAGCGCTCGATGAGTTCCGGCTCGGTGTCGCGACTGAATTTGGCGCAGAACGGGCATCGATAGTCGGAGAACACCACCAACGCCACGGGCGCGTCGGGATCCCCCAAGGCCAGCGGATCACCCGCCTGGCGACGCTCCACCGGAGTGTGACTCCCAGCAGTGCCACCGGCCGCTGCGTCGGTTGCCTGCGACGTCACCGACGGCCCCGCGGCAGGCGCCGCGGAGACGGCGTCCGTGTCGGGACGTATCAGCAGGTAGGCGATCAGAATGGCGCCGATGACAACCAGGCCTCCGATGAAGATGAGGTCTTTCTTGACGCTTTCTCGCCGTCCACTCACTGCGCACCTCCATGCTAGCCTTCCCTACGTAGCTACGCCGTAGCTACGTATTCTGTTCTAGCACACCGTGCCGCCGGGAAGCGGCCGACGAGATTGGAGGCGCCGGGATGTCGGTAGGTTCACCGCGGAGGCGGCCGATGCCAATCCTGTCGATGGTCTTCTTCCTCGCCATCAGCGCGGCCGTCTGGCTGGCCCAGCCGACGTCGATGTTCACCAAACTCACCGCCGGCGAGCAGACGCAGGTCAGCTTCACCGCGACGTCGGGCGCAGGACTGGTCGACGGGGGGACCTACGGCGTCGGCACGGTCATCGTGGCCAACTTCGCCGGACCGGTCGCCGACCGTGCGGCCGCGGAACGGCGCCTGGCGGTCAAAACCGCTCCGTCCGTTGACGGTTCCTGGTACTGGATGGACAACCGGCACGCACACTGGCGGCCACAGAGCTACTACCGCCCCGGCACCGAGGTCGTCGTGGCTGCGGACGACCAGGGAGCCGGCCGGGTTTCCTTCGTCATCGGAGAGTCGCACGTATCCGTCGCCGACGACACCACCAAGCAGATCCGCGTTTACCGCAATGACGAGCTGGTCCGCACGATCCCGACGTCCATGGGTATGGGTGGATCGGAAACCGTTGCCGGAAAGAATATTTCGTTCTGGACCCAGCCCGGCGTCTATACGGTGATGGACAAGGCCAACACCGTGGTCATGGATTCCTCCACCTACGGGCTTCCCGTCGATTCACGGCTGGGCTACAAGGTGACCGTCAACAATGCGGTACGGCTCACCAACAGCGGGATCTACGTCCATCAACTCGACAGCACGATCTGGGCGCAAGGCAAGACCAACACGTCGCACGGATGCCTGAATGTCAACGCCGACAACGGGCGGTGGTTCTACGAATTCTCCCAGCCCGGCGATGTGTTCGAGGTCCGCAACACCGGCGGTGAGCCACTACCCATCTGGCAGAACGGTGATTGGGGTGTGCCGTGGGACAAGTGGCTCGGCGGCAGCGCGCTACGGTGACGGCGTGGGTTCCAGCGCGACGGCGTGCTCCGCGGCACGACGACCCGAGAACACACAGTCGGCGATCGACAAGCCACTGACGTAGGAATTGACACACAGCCCGATGGCGGTGCGTCCCGCCGCATAGAGACCTGGAATCGATTGACCGGCAGGCGTTGTCACCGCACCGGTGAGTCCATCGACGATCAGGCCGCCGAGCGTGAACATCGGGCACGGGTTGAGCAGGCTGCGTCTGATCGAAATCGAGATCAGTGAGAACGGTCCCTGCTCAACAGGTTTGACGAACTCGTCGGGCTTCCCCATCGGATCCGGCAGTCCGGCCGAGGCTGCGGCGTTGTGGGACGCGACGGTGGCCAGCAACCCCGCCGGATCGACACCGGCCTTGGCGGCCACCTCTTCCAGCGTGTCCGCCACCACCCGGTCCGTGCGCAACATGGCTTCCATCTGCAGGCGTTGGAACCAGATGGCCTGCTCGGGAAGCTGAGCCCGGGCCTGCTTGAGCAGCCGGTGGTCGGCCAGGATCCAGCCGCGGCCGCCGTGGTCCTGGACCATGGCGTGGCCGACCGCGGCGCCGTAGCGGGTCTCGTCGATGAATCGTTGTCCGTGTTCATCGACGACCAATGCGCCCAGGAATGCGCTGGGCGGGGTGATGAAGCGCCACGCCGATACGTTGTCGAGGCGTTCGACCGCAGCACCGACGTCGGCCGCGAGGGCGATACCGCTGCCGTCATCTCCGGTGGTGCCCAACTGAAGCCCGTCGCGGTATGCGGGTGCATGCTCGGCGATCAGCTCCCGGTTGGCGATGTATCCGCCCGCACTGAGAATGACCGCCTTGCGCGCATGGATATCGACGGTGCGGGCATACCGACTCTCCAAGCGGTTCAACCGCTTTTCCATCGCGGCGCGCAGCGGCGGGTAGTAGATGCCCGGCTTGACCGCCAGCTCGGCGTACGCGCGATAGCGGCGCCGAACCCACGCCGGCGCATCAGCGAGCGTGCTCGTCCGCACGCCGACCACCCGGCCACCGGGGTCGGTCAACAGCGCGACGGCGCGGGTGTGGAACTGTGTGCGCACGCCGAGGCGCGCCGCGGATTCGGCGAGGGGCTCATAGATCTTCTTGCCCGACGCGCCGGGCCCTTTCGCCCGGTGACCGCGCTGCGCCGGCGGAGTGATCGCGCGGAAGCGCCCGGAGTTCTCGCTGCCCGAGTAGTAGAGGTAGTACTTGTTGTTCGGGTAGGACGTCTTGTACGGGCACACCGAGGCCTCGAACGGCACGCCGTGTTCGGTGAGCCAGTCGATCATCGCGGGGCTGGTGTCGACGAAGCGTCGCAGCGTCTCGGGATGCACCGCTTCGCCGATCTCGGCCTGCAGGTAGGCGTACATCGCGTCGGCGTCGTCGACGACTCCGGCCTGCCGCTGCACCCAGGTGCCACCACCCGCGTAGATGATTCCGCCCGACACCTGCGTCGCGCCGCCGCCGTTGAATCGGTCGATGGCCAGGACATCGGCGCCCCTGGCGCGCGCCTCCAGAGCTGCGCAGACGCCCGCGGCTCCGTATCCGACCACGACGACATCGGCTGTGTGCGCCTCTGGCATAGCTCTCCCCGAAAATCGTCGACCGCCGAACTAGACTTCTAGTTTGTACTCAAAGTACAAACTCGGCGCAACCGGTCCTCGTAGACTGCGCTCGTGGCTGCACAGAACGGACGGACCGTGCCCCCCGCGGTTGCCGAAAAGCTGTACACCGCGACCGACCTCATCGCCGCCCGCGGGCTGCAGAACACCAAGATCGAGGACATCGCGACGGCTTCGGGCGTCCCGAAAGCAACGCTGTACTACTACTTCAAGGGCAAAGACGACATCCTGGCCTTCCTCTTGCGGGACTCTTTGGATGCGCTCGCCCGCGATGTCGCCGCGGCTGCAGACGCCCCCGGATCGGGTCGGGACCGGCTCGCCGCCGTGGTCGGGGTCCAGGTCGCCCACACCATGAAGAGCCCCGGCACCAGCCGGGCCCTGGTCGGCGACCTCGGGCGCGCCATCCGACTACCCGAACTGACGTCGTCCGTCCAAGACGCGTTCTATCAGCCCATCACCCGAGTCCTGCGCGCCGGCGCCGCCGATGGCTCACTGAGAGACCTCGCCGACCCCGAAGGCACCGCGATCAGCATCTTCGGGGCCATCATGATGACGGCCATGCTGCACAACGTCATCCACTCGGCGAAGACCCAACATGACGTCGCCGACGAGGTCATGGACTTCATCCTCAACGGACTCGCGCCGCCGGTTTGAACGGGACCTCACGAAAACGGCCGTCGGAGCGTCTACCTGTCGTGAAAGCCAAACAGCCCTTCGAGGCAGTGGTCGAGGGCCACGGCCCCACGGTACTGCGGGTGTGTAGGGCCATCGTCGGACCAGTCGACGCCGACGACGCGTGGTCGGAAACCTTTCTGGCCGCGATGAAGGCCTATCCGGACCTTCCGGCTGACGCGAACATCGAAGCCTGGCTGGTGACGGTCGCCCACCGCAAGGCGATCGACATCACCCGGGCCCGGTCGCGGCACGCGATCCCCACCGATTCCGTGCCCGAGACACCCACCGCACCGCCGCACGACCGTGACGACGACCTGGCCGACGCGCTCGAACGCCTGCCCGCCAAGCAGAAGCAAGCAGTGGCCTACCACTACCTGGCCGGCCTGCCCTATGCCGATGTCGCCGCGATCCTCGGCGGTAGCACCGATGCCGCCAGGCGCGCTGCCGCCGACGGCATCGCGACCCTGCGACGTACCTATCGCGGCGAGCCCGCCGCCATCAGTACCTCCCGGAGAGGAGAAACCCGATGAACACCGACCACGACCTCATCCACGAGCTGGCGCAGATGGCCGACGGCACCGACCAGATGGCGACCCTGCGGACCCGGCTGGCCATCGCCGCCGATCACGACGGCATTCTCGACGTCGCCTACCGAACCGTCGACAGCCCGGTGGGCCCGCTGCTGGTGGCCGCCACCGAGCAGGGCCTGGTGCGCGTGGCCTATGCCCGCGAAGACCACGATGTGGTCCTGCAACAGCTCGCCGACAAGATCAGCCCACGCATCCTGCGCACGCCAACACGCCTGGACACCGTGGTCCGGGAACTCGACGAGTACTTCGCCGGCAATCGCCGCACCTTCGACATCGCGCTGGACTGGCGGCTGTCCGCGGGATTCCGCAGCACCGTGCTGCATCACCTCCCCGACATCGACTACGGCCACACCGCCAGCTACGCCGCCGTCGCCCAACTCGCCGGCAACCCCAAGGCCGTACGCGCCGTGGGGACTGCCTGCGCCACCAACCCGATGCCGGTCGTGGTCCCCTGCCACCGCGTGGTGCGCAGTGACGGCGCCATGGGCGGCTACCTCGGCGGCGTCGAGGCCAAACGGTTCCTGCTGGACCTGGAGGCCGCGGCATGAGCACCGCCGGATCGGATGGTCCGTGGCCGGGCCGGGTCGCCGCAGCCGACTGGGCCGCGATCCGTTCGGACCTCGACGCGGTCGGCTGTGCCCTCACCGGTCCGCTGCTCACCGCGGCCGAGGCCGACCGGATCGCCGCGCTCAACCCCGACGAGCACCTGTTCCGCTCCACGATCGACATGAGCAGATACCGCTTCGGGGAAGGTGAGTACCGCTACTTCGCGAACCCCAATCCCGACCCCATCGGGGCGCTCAAGCACGCGCTCTACCCTCGGCTGCTGCCGATCGCACGGGACTGGTGGGCCAAACTTCGCCGGGACGCGCCCTGGCCTGACAGCCTCGACGACTGGCTGGGCATGTGCCATGCGGCCGGGCAGACCAAGTCCACCGCGATCCTGCTCAGGTACGAGGCCGGTGACTGGAACGCCCTACATCGAGACCTCTACGGGGAACTCGTCTTTCCGCTGCAGGTGGTCATCAATCTGACCAGCCCCGGTGTCGACCACACCGGCGGTGAGTTCCTGCTCTACGAACAGCGTCCGCGCGCCCAATCACGCGGCACCGCCACCGTCATTCCTCAGGGTCACGGACTGGTGTTCACCACCAGGGACCGACCCGTGCCGTCGGCCCGCGGATGGTCGGCCGCACCGGTACGGCACGGGGTTTCGGTGGTCCGCAGTGGCACCAGATACACCCTGGGACTCGTTTTCCACGACGCCGCATGATGTCAAAAGCCAAGTGGTACACATTGATCGACGCGGATGGCCGTCCCTACCGCAGCGCAGCACCCGGAGCCCTGGGCGGGCACCGCGGCGGCAAGCTCTACGGCCGCCTCGACTGCCCGTCCGCTCTGCGGACCCTCGCCGTCGGCGGCTACGTCCGCAACAGGGTCTTCTTCGCCGACGAGGCGACCGCCGTCGCGGCCGGGTACCGCCCGTGCGGGGTCTGCCTGCCCGACGACTACCGGGCGTGGAAACGGGCGGAGCGTGCGGAAGCACCGTGAAGCTGACCTCTGCTCACAGCCATTTACCCCTGTGACCTGGGCCACTGCAAGTCTCACCGCCGAACCGTGCCGCATTGTGAGATCTGCCAATCGCTACGATCGAAGCGCTACTCATCCGAGGGGCCAGCCCATACGACCCACAGGACGCTTGATTTGAACTCGCCAGAACTCGCCCATTGGAATGCTCAGGAAGCACTCGCGGAGGCGATGATCCCGATCATCGGCACCCTGTACCGGGCGAAGGGCGTGACGGTCCTGCTGCACAGCCGGTCGCTGGTGAACAAGTCCGTCATCAAGATCCTGCGGACCCACCGATTCGCTCGACAGGTGGGCGGTGACGAGCTGTCGGTCGAAGAGACCTTCCCCTTCCTGCAGGCGTTGGCCGACCTGGACCTGGGCCCGTCGAAGATCGATCTCGGCCTGCTGATCATGGCGTACCGCGCCAGCGATGCCGGGCTGTCCGTACCCGAGTTCGCCGCAGAGGTGCTCAGCGACGTGACCGGGGAAAACAAGAGCGCGCCACAAGGCCCGCGGGACGTGGTGCTCTACGGGTTCGGCCGGATCGGCCGGCTCGTCGCGCGGCTGCTCATCGAGAAGGCCGGCTCCGGAAACGGCCTGAACCTGCGCGCTGTGGTGATCCGCAGTAACGGGGAGGGCGACCTGGCCAAGCGGGCGTCGCTACTGCGCCGCGACTCGGTGCACGGCCAGTTCAACGGCACGATCAAGATCGACACCGAGAACAACAGCCTCATCGCCAACGGCAACGTCATCAAGTTCATCCACAGCGATGACCCGTCGGCCGTCGATTACACCGAGTACGGCATCGACAACGCGATCCTGATCGACAACACCGGCAAATGGCGCGACCGCGACGGCCTCTCCAAGCACCTGCGCCCCGGTATCGCGAAGGTTCTGCTGACCGCGCCGGGCAAGGGCGATGTGCCGAACATCGTGCACGGCGTCAACCACCGCACCCTCGATCTCGAACAGCAGATCTTCTCGTGCGCCTCGTGCACCACCAACGCGATCGTTCCGCCGCTCAAGGCGATGGACGACGAGTACGGCATCGCCCGCTGTCACGTGGAGACCGTGCACTCGTTCACCAACGACCAGAACCTGCTGGACAACTATCACAACGCCGACCGTCGTGGCCGCTCCGCGCCGTTCAACCTGGTGCTCACCGAAACCGGTGCCGCCTCCGCGGTGGCGAAGGCAATGCCGGACCTGAAGGCCAAGATCAGCGGCAGCTCCATTCGCGTTCCCACGCCGGATGTTTCGGTGGCGATCCTCAACATGCAGCTGCACCGGCCGACCACCAAGGAAGAAACCCTGGAGTACCTGCGCCAGGCGTCACTGTCGGGACCGTTGAGCCGTAACCTCGACTACACCGCGGCGACCGACGCCGTGTCGAGCGATTTCATCGGCTCCCGGGCGGCGAGCATCATCGATGCGAACGCGACGATCGTCGACGAAGACAACGTGATCCTCTATGTCTGGTACGACAACGAATTCGGCTACTCGTCCCAGGTCGTGCGTACCGTTCAGTACCTGTCGGGCATCGAGTACCCCACGTATCCGCAGATGTGAGCTGACACCCGGAGCGCGGGTGCGTCCCTACCAGCAAGATCGGACGCACCGGCGAGGCTACACCGTTAACAACAGTCACATTGGTAACATCGCGCAATGCACGACTTGCCGGGGAACGACCGCCTTCGGCGATCAGGCCCGGTTACCCGGCGTGACGTGCTGCGCTACGCCGGCGCCGCATCCGCACTGGCGGGCCTGGGCGCGGTAGCCGCCGGTGTCGGCGCACCCACGGCGGCAGCCGCCGCTCCCACGCTGATCGACTTCGCGATGCGTCAGATTCCAGCGCAGCACATCCGAGCGGCCGGCCACTCCGGGGTGATCAATTACGTCTCGACGTCACGTCCGGGCTCGTCCATGGGCGCCAAACCGATCACCCTTCCCTATGCCAAGTCGCTGACCGCGGCCGGGCTGGTCATCGTCAGCAACTACCAATACGGCAAGCCGGGCGGGACAGCACCGTCGGACTTCACGCGCGGGCTCGCCGGCGGCGTCGCCGATGCCCGCACCGCCTGGCAGCTCCATACCGCGGCAGGTGGCGGCCAGAGTGCACCGATCTTCTTCAGCGTGGACGACGACATCGACCACAACACCTGGAACAACGTCGCGCTGCCGTGGTTTCGCGGAATCAACTCGGTGATCGGGGTGCAGCGCACCGGCATCTACGGGGGCATCAGACCGTGCCAGTGGGCCATTGCTGACGGCGTTGTCGGAAGGTCGAGCACGCCCGGCCGCGCGTGGGCGTGGCAAACCCGGTCCTGGTCTGGCGGTCAGGTCCACCCCGCCGCAGTGCTCTACCAGCGCATCGTCAGTACCGCGTCGAATCCCGGCCCCGTGGTCGGCGGGCTCGAAGTCGACGTCAACGATGCCCTGGCCCAAGATGTCGGCCAGTGGAACCTGCATCCGTGAGAGGTGACCCACCCCAATGGGTTGCGTTGCCGGCCAACGAATCACGGTTGGATGAGTAGGCAGATCACCGCTACTCGGGCTGCGGGTCGCTGCGCCGCTCAGCCATCGCCAACAGCGTCAGATGCAGTGCAGACAAAGCTGTGTGCAGCTCGTCCTTCACGACGGCGTCGCTGACATTCCGCTCGGCAGCAATGTGCCCGGTCGTCCGACCCCTGAAGTACGCCTCTCGAATCACCGCACGATGCGACGGCGACATCTGCTTCATCGCCGCGCCAACCACTGCGTCGTCAAACGCCGTTCCCATCCGGTCGGCTCGGGACGCGTCGTTGCGCCTCGGTCGTCCAGCCTCAGCGCCGGTCGTCATGACGGCCCACGGCCTTCATCACTTGTGTTTCGCCGCGCGGCGTCGCGAGCTCGGGTCCGGTATCCGAATGACGGCGGGCGTGCAGACCCGTCAGCATGTCCACGTCACCGGCCGTGGCCTGCGTCTCCAGGAGATAGTTGAGGATGTAGTCGTGAGATGTCGCCAGGTGCTCCCGGGTGAGCCGGGCGGCCAAGGCGGCATCACCCTCCTCGACTGCGGCAAGGATTGCGAGGTGTTCGGATGCCAGGTGTTCGGTCTGGCCCACGACCTCCAGGTGGACATACATATAGCGATCACCGAGACGTCTCAACTGCTCGACGAGCTCGATCATGCGCGGACGGCCCGCACGTCGATAGACCGCTGCGTGAAACTCGGTATTGGCAGCCAGCCACGTCGGCGTATCCGAGTGCTCTTCCATGATTTCGAGCTGCCTGCGCATCGTAAGCAGTTCGGCGCGACCGACATTCGAGACGGCGAGATGCGTGGCGACCGGCTCGATCGCCTCCCGCAACTCGTAGATTTCCTGCAATTCAGCCACCGACATTCCGGTCACCACCGCACTCGCGTTTGACGACGGCTGTACGAGCCCCTCGCCGGCGAGAATCTGGAGCGCATCGCGCACCGGAATACGACTCACCCCGAACTGCTCGGCGATGCTCTGCTGAGAGAGTCTCGTGCCCGGGCTGATGTCACCCTGCAGGATCTCCGTTCGCAGCCGTGAAGCCACCCGTCCGGCGGCATTTTGGTATGCCATCTGCTCTCCTTGTATACAGAACAGATTTCACATATACACCCGCGCCCTGGGTACGGGCTGTACGCGTGGGACCGCTGGCGACCACACCGGCGACTATCGCCACCGGCATGGTCGCTGACCTCAGCGTTTAGCTGGTCAGCCCGGCCAGCCGGTCCCCAGTGGCGGTAGCGCGGCCGCGAAGAAGTCGTGGCATGCCTCCGTCGCGGGCTTCAGCTCGGGAATACCGCCGGCGCTGACGTCGCCGCGCATCTTCGAGGTGTCGATGAGCGGATCACGGGCGGTAGCCGGGTCGGGGAAGTCCGGCACCCCGTTCTCGCGCACGCATTGCGCGAATTTGAGCGCGGCGTCCTGCTGCGCGGGAGTGCGCTGCGGGTGGGCGGGCCAACCCGGCGGCTGCAGATTCGCACATGCGCCGACTGCGGTCTGCCACGTAGCCTTCGAAACGGAGATGCCTCCGTAGGGAAAATGGCCTTCTGCGTTCGGATTTGGGAAATCCGCGACGCCGTTGGCCCGCATGCACTCGGAGTACTTTGTCGCCCGGTCCTGACCGTCAGGATCGGCGACAGCCTGGGCGGCGATGGCCAGACCAGCCGAGCCGATCAACGCGGCGATGGCAACGGTGATGAACGGGCGTCGGGTGTGTGCTGAGTTGTTGTTTGTCATGGCGCCAGTCAAGGCTCCGCGGTGTTGTCAGCACGTATGCGATTTTCGATATGCCGACGATATGGGATGGCTCGTAGTTTGGAGAGCATGCGTGTGCTGGTCGTCGAAGATGAGCCCTATCTGGCAACGGCGATCCGCGATGGCCTGCGCCTGGAGGCGATCGCCGCCGACATCGCCGGCGACGGGGACACCGCGCTGGAGTTGTTGAGCATCAACACCTATGACATCGCCGTCCTCGACCGCGACATCCCCGGACCCTCGGGCGACGAGATCGCCGAACGCATCGTTGCCTCGGGCAGCGGCACGCCGATCCTGATGTTGACCGCTGCGGACCGGCTCGACGACAAGGCGTCGGGGTTCGGACTCGGTGCTGACGACTATCTGACCAAGCCGTTCGAACTTCGAGAGCTCGTACTGCGTCTGCGAGCACTCGACCGCAGGCGCGCCCAGAACCGGCCACCCGTGCGGGAGATCGGCGGCCTGCGGGTGGATCCGTTCCGCCGTGAGGTCTACCGGGACGACCGATACGTCGCGCTCACCCGAAAACAGTTTGCGGTGCTCGAAGTTCTCGTCGCTGCAGAGGGCGGAGTCGTCAGTGCCGAAGCACTGCTGGAGCGGGCGTGGGATGAGAACGCCGACCCGTTCACCAATGCCGTGCGCATCACCGTTTCAGCATTGCGCAAACGTCTCGGCGAACCCTGGATCATCTCGACAGTGCCCGGTGTCGGCTACCGCATAGACACCGCAGACCGCTCCGAGCCTGAGGAACGAAACCATGGATAGAGCACCGGGATTGAGCCTTCGACTCAAACTCGCCCTCAGTTACTCGGGGTTCCTGATGCTCGCCGGCGCCTTGCTGCTCGCCGCCGTGTGGTTGTTCCTCCTGCGTTACGTCCCAGACCGGATGATGATCATCCCGGGCAGTACTGACATCGCCTTCCCCAACGACGTCTTTCCCATCCGGTCAAGGCTCCTGCACGTGTTCGCTCCGAGGGCGGCCGCCGTGATGGCGTTCCTGCTGGTGTTCGGCCTCGCAGGCGGGTGGCTGCTGGCCGGCTGGATGCTCGCACCTCTGACCCGTATCACCGCTGCGACCCGTTTGGCCTCGAAAGGGTCACTGTCGCACCGAATTAGGCTGCCTGGCCGCCGAGATGAGCTCCGTGAACTGGCCGACGCCTTCGACGCCATGCTCGAGCGGCTCGAATCGCACGTCGCCGAACAGCAGCGATTCGCCGCCAATGCCTCCCACGAACTGCGCACCCCACTGGCGATCACGAAAACCCTCCTCGACGTGGCCCGCCAGGATCGCACCGCTGTCACCGGCGAGCTGGTCGAACGCCTGCACGCCGTCAACACCCGAGCGATCGACCTCACCGAAGCACTGCTGCTACTCAGCCGAGCCGATCAACGATCCTTCTCCCGAGAACCTGTCGACCTGTCCCTCCTCGCCGAAGATGCCACCGAAACGCTTCTGCCCCTGGCAGAAAGGCACGGCGTCACCATCGAGACGTCCGGCGACACGGCCCTCACCATCGGCTCCTCCGCGCTCCTGCAGCAGATGACGACGAACCTGCTGCACAACGCGATCGTCCATAACCTGCCGGAGCACGGCAGCGCATGGGTCACAGCCGGCGTCCGCGCCGACGATGTGGTCCTCTCTGTCGAGAACACCGGTGAAAAACTCACCCCACAACTGGTTTCGACCCTTGTCGAGCCGTTTCAGCGCGGCTCCGAACGCATCCGCACCCACCACGACGGTGTCGGCCTCGGCTTGGCAATCGTCAACAGCATCATCCAAGCCCACGGCGGAACCCTCACCCTCACCCCCCGCCCCGCCGGCGGGCTGTGCATCACGGTGCAACTACCCGCGAGGCACCGACAGGCGGTGGTGGTGACCGACGGTGCGCACCCGCGGCTGGACTCGAACCAGCAACCTCCTGCTTCGTAAACAGGCGCTCTCTCCAGTTGAGCTACGCGGGCATCGTGTGCCGCGCCCCTGGACGGATTCGAACCGTCAACCTTCGCCGTCGGAGGACGACACTCTGTCCGCTTGAGCTACAGGGGCATGGACCGGGGTGGGGTGGGGTGGCGGACGGGATTCGAACCGCCGGTCAGGCCATCGCCGGCACGCGGTAGCGGTCCCGCTCGCGCGGTTCGTAGGGCTCCCAGAACAGCCGCATTCCCGCCTCTTCGGGGGTGCGATTCCCCTTGCGTCCGTTGCACGGTGCGCATGCGGCGACCAGATTCAGCCACGTGTTCGGGCCGCCGCGCGACTCGGGAACGACGTGGTCGAGCGTGTCGCCGTATCCACCGCAGTAGGCGCAGGTGTAGCCGTCACGGTCCAGTATCCCCAGACGCGCGACCCGGCGGCCGGGCCGGTACGGCACGTGGACGTACTCACGCAGCGCCACCGATACCGGGAGCTCGATGACTGTCGACGGGCTGTGTATGTGTACGGCTGGGCTGTGGCGCTCGATCACGTAGACCGAACCCCGCAGCAGCAGCCGTACCGCCTCCCGCCAGGTCACCTGGGTCAGCACGCGGTAGTCGGCGTTGTACACCGTCACGGCCTGCCGACGGTTTGACTGTTGACGAAAGTGCTTCATGACCGCGTGCCTCCTCTCTGATTTTCGTCGCGGGCCGATGGTGCGCTCGGCAGGAGTTGAACCTGCATGCCCGTGTAGGGCACCCGGGTCTGAGCCAGGCGCGTCTTCCAGTTCCGCCACGAGCGCGGATGCCAAACTGTGCAGTTTTCAAAGGCTCGACACGACAGGGTATTTCGTCCCGCAATTTCGTTCTACGCACGTTCGTTCGTGTGTGTTGCCGCCAACAGCATGCGGTGTCGAACTTGCGAATGTCTAGGGTATTTTTCTTTGCAACCCGTTGCACGCCAACACTTTTGGGTGCGTCGAACTACAGGGACGTCAGGCGACGTTCCTGTCAGCGACAACGGCGAAGTTGAGAGATTTGTGAGATTGCTCTTCGGGCAAGGCGCCGCGCTCAACCGACTGCCGCGCAACGGCTTTAGCGCCAAAGCTGCCCACGTACGACAAACTCGCCGTGGATGCCTCGTGCATCCCGGCGAGCAGCACACAGCCGTCGCAGAACCTGATCACGCCGTCACGGTAACACCGCATTGCGACAGGTCCCAGCGATTTTCAGGCGGATCGGGCGTGAGCATTTCGAATACTCACGTGCGCTCAATGATCCGCGCGGTCGCGGTGGCGGTGGCGGTTGCGACGATGATCGAGCCTTCCTCGGGGTGGGCCTCGACAAGTTCGAAGCCGAGTGTGCGGGCTGCGGGTGGCATCGGCGCCCGCCCGGTCACACCGTCCCAGAACGCTCCCGTTCGTTCCATGTCACCCCCGTTCAGCGCCCCTGTTGGCGATGGTAGCCGCGGCGCCGCGATCGCCAGCCAATTTGTTAGGCAGTCTATATATCAGGTAAGGTACCGACCCGCTTCGGCGTGGCACCACGGCCACGCACCGCACGCAGCAGCGAAGGAGGTCCGCCGCATGACTCAGCAGATGGTCGAACGCCCGTCCGCCCCGACGGGAGGTGGCCTGCTGGTTGCGGTGCTCGCGGCCGCCGGCGTCAGCGTCTCGATGATGCAGACCCTCGTGGTCCCCCTTGTTCCGCAATTGCCGGAGTTGCTGAACACCTCCGCAGCCAATGCGTCCTGGGCGGTCACCGCCACGCTCCTGACCGGCGCCGTGGCGACTCCGACGTTCGGCCGCCTCGGAGACATGTTCGGCCCCCGGCGGATTCTCATCGCCTGCGCGGTCCTCCTCACCGCCGGGTCGGTGCTCGCCGCGCTCACCAGTTCCCTGCCACTCCTCGTGATAGGACGCGGGCTGCAGGGCTTCGGCGCTCCGGTAATCCCGCTGGGAATCAGCGTGCTTCGAGCATCCCTACCAGCCGACCGCGTCGGTTCAGCGATGGCGATGGTGAGCGCCTCGCTCGGGGTGGGTGGCGCGCTGGGCCTGCCACTGTCCGCGGTGATCGCCGAGCATTCAAGCTGGCACGTATTGTTCTGGTGCGCAGCAGGTCTCGGCCTGGCCTCGGGCGTCCTGTTTGCGACGATGGTCCCCGATATCGTGCCCTCGTCCTCCATGGGCAAGTTCGACGCACCGGGTGCGGCCGGTCTGGCCATTGCCCTGCTGCTGTTGCTGCTACCGATCTCCAAGGGCTCGACGTGGGGATGGACCAGTCCCCTCACGCTCGGCCTGCTGGCCAGCTCCATCGCGGCTTTCGTGGCATTCGGCTGGTGGCAGTACCGCGCGCCGACGCCGCTGGTCGACATGCGTACGACGCTCAAAAAACCCGTACTGCTGACCAACCTGTCGTCGGTGGCCATTGGGTTCGGGATGTTCGGCACCAGCCTGATCGGCCCCCAGATACTGCAGATGCCCACGACGATCGGGCATGGTCTGGGTCAGTCCATGGTGATGGCGGGGCTGTGGATGGCACCGGGTGGCCTGGCAATGATGGCCACGTCACCGATCGCCGGCAAGGTGATCGCCGCGCGCGGACCGCGATTTTCGCTCATCCTCGGTGCCGTCATCATCGCGACGGGCTACCTGGGCGGAACACAGCTACTCGGTTCACCGGCGGGCGTTCTGCTGTTCGGCGTGGTGTGCAGCACCGGCGTCGGCTTCGCATTCGCCGCCCTGCCCACCCTCATCAACTCTGCCGTTCCGGTGTCGGAAACCGCTGCCGCCAACGGGATCAACTCGCTGGCCCGCTCACTGGGCACGTCTACCTCCAGCGCGGTCACAGGTGCGGTGTTGGCCCAGATGACCATCGCCGTCGCCGGTCACACATTCCCGACACTCGCAGCGTTCCAGACCGCCATGCTGATCGCCGGAGGTGCGGCCATCGTCTCGGCGCTGCTCGCCCTGATGATCCCCGCCTCTGTCCCGACGCCGCCGGTGTCCGACGTCGAACCGGTTGTCATGCCCGTCCCGGTGCGACGGCGGGCCCAACGACTCGAAAACGTCCTGACAGCGATGGGCCGGCAGGCAGCCGTCGCCTTGCAGATTCCGTCGACGCCATACCGACTGGACCGCGGCGACTACGTCGTCGCCTCCTACCTCGGCGGCGGACCGCCGCTCACCTTGAAGGAGTTGGCGCGTTCGGTCGACAGTGCGGATGAGACCGTCGAAGAGCGGGTGTCGACCCTCATCCGCGACGGTTTCGTCGGCCGATCGCCGACCACCGACCTGGCAGCACCACCGCGCTTCATGCTCACCCCGCAGGGCCGCACCACCTTTGAACGTCAACGCGCGCTCAACATCTCGCGGTTGGAATCCATCCTGTCGCGCTGGGACGACGGCGACGCCGCGGCACTCATCGGCTACCTCGGTCGCCTGTCCGACGGAATCGACGACGTAGTGCAGCAACAGAACCGGGCGATGGCCCCTGCCGTACCGACCGTAACGAGCACACCGCCATCACCCAACGCGCCGACCGCACCGTTGCACACACCACGGCCACCTCGGCCGCTCCAACCAGCGGGACCGCAGTCATCCCGAGAACGGTGGAACATTCCCCCGGGGCGGCCGTGACCGGCGTTGGTATGCCGCGTGGCTCAGGTGCGACGCGCCGGGTTCAGCAGCCGGCGTGCGACGGTGTCCAGCGCGTACCCCAGTAGACCGATGACGACGATGACCGCCACCACCTGGTCGTAGGCCAACTGGTCGCGGGCATTGAGAATTTGATAGCCGAGACCTGAGCGCACCCCGAGCATCTCGGCGGGCACGAGCACGATCCACGCGACGCCCAGTGCCAGCCGGATCCCGGTCTGCACGTCGGTGCGGATCGCCGGCAGGATCACTGCGCTCAGCAGTTCGGACCGCGTGGCGTGAAATGAGCGGGCGACGTTGAGCAGCCCTGGGTCCACCGCGCGCACACCCGCTGCGGTGTTCAGCAGCACCGGCCACACAGCGGCGACCGCGATGAGGAAGATCACCGGCTGATTCCCGATACCGAACAGTGCCAACGCAATCGGCGTCCAGGATAGCGGCGAGATCATCCGCACGATGGCGATGATCGGCCCACCGGCGCGTTCGGCGACAGCGGACAACCCGATCAACAGGCCCAGCGGTATCCCGATGACAGCGGCGACGGCGAGCCCGATCACCAACCGCCACAAGCTGACACCGAGATCGCTCAGCAGCACACCGCGCTCGATGAGCCCGGCGAGCGCGGGCATCACCCGCTGCGGTGCGGTCTGCCGCAGCAACGACTCAGGTCCGCTGAGCACGGAGGTCGCGAGCCACCACAGCGCGACGGTGATCGCAATGGCAACGGCTGGCGGCGCGAACCGCCTCAACGAATTCGAAACACCAACCGATGCACGGATTTTGTCGGTACTCACGATGGTCATAGCGGTTGCACCTGTTCGGTTCGGGTGAGGTCGACGGCCAGACCGAATGCGCTGGGTCCGCCATGAGAGGTGAGGGATCGACGGATGAACCGCTCCTCCACGAGGTCGGTGTGCACGACGGCCGGGTCGAGCCGGTCCAGAAACCGGCGGTCGCCGTCGACGACGGTGTCGTGCATCGCCTCGACGAGGCGGCGGGTGAAGCTCGGGTACGGGAACGGCTGGAAACCCAGACGTTGTGGCTGCCAGTCCGGATGTGCGAACGAATAGGGAGGTTTGGGATAGGTCAACGCCAGCGCGATCGCCGGAGTCGGTTGCGGAAGGTACTTGCCAATTGTCAATGCGGTCGCCGCGGCGGCACGGTCGGCATCGATGCGCAGTTGCGCTCCCACCACCGCATCGGTGACGGCCTGCACGGCCTGTGGCCGGGTCGCGATGACGTCCTCACGGGTCACCAGCGCACAGCAGGCGTGATCGCGCCATACGTCGCCGAGGAAAGTGTGGATGTGGCCGATCTTCTTGATCTGCGCCATCGCGTTGAACGGGTCGGCCACGACATATCCGCCCAGCGTGCCGTTCGCCAGTGCGGGCACCATGTCCGAGGGGCTCATCACGATCAGTTCCACCGTCCGGTCGGCACGGGAAGCACTGCGCCGCAACACCGGTCGCAATCCATGTGCCCGGAGCAGCTGCTGCAGCACGATGTTGTGGATCGACCACCAGAACGGAATGGCCACCTGGGTACCGGCCAGGTCGCTCAGATCCCGGATGTGCGGTGCCACCGTAAGTGCCGAGCCGTTGGTGTGGTTCCAGCCCAGCACCCGAACCCCGGCGCCCAGCGTGTAGCGCAGCTGGACGGCCATCGGCATCAGGAGGTGCGCGATGTCGACCTGGCGGGTGATGAACGCTTCGGCCAGAGCCGCCCAGCTGCGGAACAGCACCGGGCGCGCCGAGGTCACCACCCCGGCGGGGTACAGGCCGGCGCTGTGAGCAACCAGGAGAGGCGCCGCATCGGTGATGGGCAGATAGCCGACCCGCAGCGCGCCCTCGGCGTCCTGCGGACTGTTGACCGCACTGCGCGCCAACCCGCCGATGCCGAGCAGGCCACCGGCCGCGGTCAACCCGGCCGCTCCGGCCAACAGGGAGCGCCGCGTCACCAACGTCACAGCACCTCCACCGCGGACTCGGTGTGGTACTGGTCGAGAATCTCTCTGCGCGTGGGGGTTTCGTCATTGCCGACCGCCCAGTCAGCGCGGACCCGTCCCCCGTCGAGCAGCACGATGCGTTGCGCCAGGGACAGTGCCTCGTCGACATCGTGAGTGACGAGCACAACGGTGACGTCGAGTTCCCGTGCCAGTTCGCGCAACCATCCGGCCAGGTCGGCCCGGGTGGCCGGGTCCAGCGCGCTGAACGGCTCGTCGAGCAGCAGCAGTTCCGGCCGGGTGGCGACGGCCCGCAGGATCGCAACCCGTTGCGCCTGTCCGCCCGACAACTCGTCGGGGTAGCGCGCGGCCAGGTGATCCAGCCCGAACCTCGCGACGAGCTTCGCGGCATCGTCGGTGTCGAACCCTTTCCGTTGCGCGCTGAACCGGCGGGCGAAGGCCACATTGCCGGCGACGGTCAGCCACGGCATGAGCAGTGGCTGTTGGAAGACCACCCCGGTCCGCGGCCGGGTACCGTCTCCCGACCAGGTCAGGGTGCCGCTGCTCAGGGCGTCCAGCCCGGCGCAGATCCGCAGCAGTGTGGACTTGCCGCTGCCGCTACGACCCAGGACGGCGAAGAACTCCCCGGTCCGGATCTGCAGATCGATATCGGTCAGTGCCGCTGTCGCGCCGAAATGTCTGACGCCGTTTGCTATTCGTAGCGCGTGAGTTCCCACCGCAGTTGTCCTTCCGAGGGTGATTGCACGGGCAGGAAGGCGGCTTCCCGGAACCGCCGGTTGGCGGCGCTGCCCAGGGTGTAGGCCGCGCCGCCGGTCAGCGAGAGCTCCAGGCGGGTGACATCGACAGCCGCGGCGGCCGCGTCGAGTCGTAGCCGGATGAGTTGAGCCACTGTCGCTGCACCCGGGTCCGCAGCCCAGCGGTGCAGCCGCGCCGTGACATCGGTGGCGCGGGTGACCACATCGTCGAGTTCGGTGCCGAACCTGGCCAGTGGGCCCGTATGTGCCTGCGTGGCGGCGATCAGCGCCGCACGAGTGACGCCGGCGCAGAACGCTGTCTGCAACAGCAGGAACGCCGGCCTGATCCCGCCGACGAAGACCGCCAGATCGGTGGCGACGACCTGGTGTCGAGGCACCCAGACCCGGTCCAGGTGCAGGGAGGTCGACGCGGTAGCCCCGAGTGCCGTCAGCGGCGGAGCCGGGTTGACGGTCACACCGTCGGCATCAGCGTCCACCGTGACGACCAGGGTCCGGTCATCGACACGGACCGGCAACACGATCAGCGCACCATGGAACACATTGGAGGCCCAGCGAATCGGGCCACTGATCACCAGGTCGGCACCATCAGCTACGCCCGTGATCGGCACCTGCCCCAGGCCTGCGACCTGTTTGAGACCGGCTGCCATCGCCGTGACACCGATCCGCTGGGCCGTGGCGAGGGCACTGATCTGCTCGCCGAATTCGCCTTCAGGCGCCACCTGCAGGTACCGGATGCTCATGTGGTGTGCCCAGGCCGAGAAGCCAACGACAAGGCTCTGGGCCGACACTTCATCGACGACACGGACCATCTCGGGCAGCTCGAGGTCGAGTAAACCGGCCCGGCCGAGTTCGGCCAGATCGGTGCGGACATCGCTGCGCTGCTCATCGAGATCGGCGGCACGGGCGGCGACGGTGTGCGCAACGCGCGCCAGGGCGGATTCCGCGAGCGCCGCAGTCACAGGAGAGGTCCGTCCAGTCCGTGTAGCCGATCGATCGGGGTGCTGACCGCTTCGCGGGCCCGGCGCACGGCGGCCTCGTCGGGGGCGTCATAGAAACACAGGCATTTGTCCATGTCCTCGCGGACATACGTGCGAAGGAACTGAACTTCGGGTACGTCGGCGTACTTGGGCGCATTCGCCTTCTTGCGCGCCAGGTAGGACTCCATGTCCAGCTCGGCCGGCAGATCCCACTCGACCAGGTAGCCGGCCTGCGGGCGGGCGGCCTTCAGCACCGAGAGGTCGGCACCGACCAGTCGGACCTGATGCGGACCCGCCACGGTGGCGGACAACTGCGTGGCGTCCAGAGTGGCCGCTTCGGCGGAGAATTCGGCGATCGCGAAAACCCGCCCGCGATTCCCGGTGACCTGAGCCTCGATCAGTTCACCACCGCCACTTCCGATCTCGGTGTCGAGCGATTTGAGCAGCTGTCCGACCGCGGCAGCGTCGGTGGCATCGGGAGTGATTTCGTACAGGTACAGAGTCACGTCGGTTGGTCCTCGGCGTCGCAGGGGTGGAACGGCACCGACAGTCGCATAGACAGACAGGTCTGTCTATGCGGTCCTCCGCGTTAGGCTGACGTCATGAGCACGCCCCAGACCGTCACCGCGTCGCCTGCCGCGCCGACGACCGGCACCGTCCCGCCGGCGCAACGATTGCTCAGTACCGCGGCTGAACTGTTCGCCAACCAGGGCATTCGTGCCGTCGGCATCGACCAGATCCTGCATGAGGCACGGGTCGCCAAGGCGAGTCTCTACAGCAGCTACGGCTCCAAAGACGCCTTGGTGATCGCCTACCTCACCAATTTGGATCACGCTGACCGCAATCGCTGGGAGCAGGCTGCCGCCGACGTCGACGATCCGGTGCGGCGCATCCTGGTGTTCTTCGACCTCGCCTCGGGCGCGGCGACCCGGCGCAACTACCGCGGATGCCTATACGCCAACGCCGCCACCGAATACCCCGGGGTTGACCTCGAACCCGTACAGGCACATCGTGAGTGGCTCCGGGCCACACTGGCCACCCAGCTGGAGCGGGCCGGCATCAACTCCCCGACAGTCCTGGCCCGGCAAATCCAGTTGCTCTACGACGGCGCGCTGCTGGGCTCCAAGCTGGACCGCTCGACCCAGCCGATCGCAGCAGCCCGCGCCTTGACCGAGGAATTGATCACGCGGTCACGGACCTGAGTTCGAGAATGTTTGACGCCCGTCTCTGACGGGAAGGGAAGGGCATGCCCTCACTTTGGCTCGACGGCCGCGTCGAATCCACCGGCACAACGCAGGTGCCCCAGGACGTCCACTACGACGTCGTTGTTGTGGGGGCCGGTCTGACCGGCCTGGCTACCGCTGTGTTGCTCGCCAGAGCAGGCAAGCGGGTCGTTGTGGTGGAAGCGCGCCATGTGGGAGCGGGAACCACCGGCAACACCACGGGCAAAGTCAGCCTTCTGCAAGGCACGAAGCTGTCGCGGATCGCCGCCAAGCACGGGACCGACTTGCTCAACGCCTACGTCGCCGGAAACACCGAGGGTCGAGATTGGCTGCTCCGGTACTGCGAGAACCACGGCCTGAGTGTCCAGATCGAAGACGCATACAGCTATGCACAGTCCGCCGCCGGAATCCCCGACGCCGAGGCTGAACTGGCCGCCGGGCAGGCCGCCGGAATCGATGTCCGGTGGGCGCCCGAGGCTGATGTTCCCTTTCCCTATCACGGCGGGGTCCGTTTACCGGATCAGGCACAGATCGATCCGATCCCCCTGCTGAGCAGTCTTGTGACGGAATTGGAAAGGCACGGGGGCACATTGCTCACCGGGGCGCGGGTGGAATCCGTCTCGGGACACCAGCCCCTCCGAGTCCACCTTCGCCTGACGGCCGACGGCTCTGGGCCAGAAGATGACACGTCGCGCGCGCTGCAGCTCCGCGCATCTCAATGCATCCTTGCCACCGGCATCCCGATCCTGGACCGGGGCGGGTATTTCGCGCGGCTCAAACCACACCGTTCCTACTGTTTGGCCTTTGACGTGCCCGGAGACGTCACGCATCCGATGTTCATTTCTGTTGATTCCCCCACCCGGTCGGTGCGCTACGCCCCCAACTCGGTCAACGAGAAGCTCATCGTCGGCGGCGCGGGACACACAGTTGGACGAGGCCATTCGTCGGCTCGATCGGTAGCCGAACTGTCCCGCTGGGCGATTGAGCATTACCCAGGCGCCACGGAGACCCATTTCTGGTCGGCCCAGGACTACACACCGATCGACGAGCTCCCCTATGTCGGCCCGATCCTGCCCGGCACCGAGACGGTGTTTGTTGCAACCGGTTTCGACAAGTGGGGCCTGACCAATGGTGTTGCCGCCGCCCTCGTGCTTTCATCGCGAATCCTCGGCGGCCGAAAGGATTGGGCGCGAGCATTTTCCAGTTGGAGCCGGCACGAATTGAGAGGCCTCTTCACTGCCGTGGAATCCAACGCCGAAGTCGGTTTCAACCTGGCCAAGGGATGGCTGGCGCCGAGCACTGTCGGCCATGCCCACCCCGAAGAGGGCAACGGCGTGGTCGCGGGTCCGCCATGGCGACTAGAGGCCATCAGCAAGCGAGACGGAGTGGAACACACGGTGTCACCGGTGTGCCCGCATCTCGGCGGAGTCGTGACGTGGAACGATGCCGACCACGCGTGGGAGTGCCCGCTTCACGGTTCGCGCTTCGCCGCCGACGGTGAACTGATCGAGGGGCCGGCCACGCGCGGACTGTCACGGTGAATCTCGAAATGGATCGAGACTTGTTGCAGCAGTTGCTGATCGCCTACGGCCCCTGCGGTCAGGAGGACGCTGTTCGCGATCTGTGCCGACGCGAACTGGAAAGAGCGATCGACGACGTATGGGTGGACCCGGCCGGCAATCTGGTGGGCGTCGTCCGCGGGGGCGACGCTCCACCAATCCGGATGCTGGCACACCTCGACGAATTGTCGATGATCGTCAAACGCGTCGAGCCGGACGGATCCCTGCACGTGACGCAACTCGGGACCATGTATCCAGGCAACTTCGGGCTTGGGCCGGTGGCAATACTCGGAGATCGTGAAACACTCTGCGGTGTACTTACTCTCGGCTCAGAACACACGACAAAGGAGAGTCGACGGATCTGGGAGACCAAACCGGACAAAGGCGACCAGGCAATGGATTGGCTGCACGTCTACGTCTTCACCGGTCGTGAGCCCGACGAATTGACGGCCGCCGGCGTGCACCCCGGAACGCGGGTATGTGTACACCGCAGCAAGCGGGATCTGATCGAGTTCGGCGACTATCTCGGCAGCTACTTCATGGACGATCGGGCCGCCGTTGCAGCGCTTTTGCAGGCAGTGCGCCAACTGGCCCAACAAGGCCGCACCTTGGCAGGAGACGTGTACGTGGTGTTCACCACCAACGAAGAGCTCGGCGGCGTCGGTGGCTCGTACGCGAGCCGGAGTCTGCCCGGAGATCTCACAATCGCACTCGAGGTCGGGCCGACCGAAGCCGAGTACGCCACAACCTGCTCAGGTGGCCCGATTGTCGCGTACAGCGACGCCGAGTGCGTCTACGACAAAACGATCGCCGACTCATTGATGACGGTCGCCGCAGAGTGCGGCTACTCCCCTCAGGCAGCGGTACTGGGTGCATTCGAGTCCGACGCCTCGCATTCGAAGGCCACCGGCGCGTCGGCACGAGCCGGTCTGCTGTGCATCCCCACGTTGAGCACCCATGGGTACGAGGTCGTCCGGCGGGGCGCCATCCAAGAGGTTGCCGAAGTTCTTGTCGGTTTTCTGCAGCGCTGGCCCTGAGCGATCGCGATCGGGCCGTTGCGGCCGCCATTAGGGTGCAGATATGGACGCGCCAGAGCCAGGCGACGACTCGGTCGCCGGAAGGCGCATCGCTGCGTCCCTGCTGGCGAATGTGTCCAGCCTGGCCGAGGACATGCACAGCTACATCGTCGAGCGGATACCGGAGGTCGGCGGAGATGCCGAGCTTCGCGGTCTGACCCTGGGATCGTGCTCGTCGAATCTCGAAGCGGTTCTTTCGATGTTCCGGCACGGGATTGACGTAGCGGCTGTCGAGGCGCCGGTAACTGCGCTCGAACACGCGCGAGCCATGGCAGCACGAGGACACAGCGTCGACGCGATGCTGCGGTTCTACCGGCTGGGCCATGCGTACTTCACCGAGAAGCTCTCCGGTTTGCTGACCGACAGGATCGACGATCCTGCCATCGCGCTGAGAACGTTCATCGATCTCGAGCGGTTCGGATTTCAATACATCGACCGCATCTCCAGTCTGGTGGCCGCCGAGTACGTCGCCGAGCTCGACCGACGCCAGAACCAGGCCAGAGCCGAGCGCGACGACGTGGTGCGGGCACTGCTTGCCGGAGAACGAGTCGACAACGCTCGAGCCGAACGCATACTCAGCCACCGGCTCACCGGCCGGCAGATCGGTTTCGTGTGCTGGGTCGACGACCGTGGCGTCGACCTCGAGGGACTCGCCAGGCAAGTCGGTCGGTCACTCGGATCGGCTCACTCACTCGTCGTGGCGGACGGCCCGCTCGGAGTGTGGGGCTGGGTATCGATCGCCGGAAGCGCAAGAGCGTCGCTGACGGGCACCGTGACGGAATTACCCGGCGGGTGGGAAAACGTTCACGTCGCGATGGGCTCGCCCCATCCGGGGCCCGCCGGGTTTCGCACCTCGCACCTCGAGGCGCTACGGACTCGCCGGGTCGTCGAACTTTCTGGGCGCACGGCGCCGTCGATCACCGAGTTCAGCGATGTTGCGTTGGTGGACACCATCGCGCGCGACCTGGACGCCGCGAAGGCCTTCGTTGCCTCGCAGCTCGGCGATCTCGCGCGGGACGACGCGAAAGAACGCAGCGAGCGCGCCACCCTCCTGGCCGTTCTCGATGCGCAAGGGAGTCTGACGACCGCTGCACAGGCCCTGGGAATTCACAAGAACACGGTCCTGCAAAGGGTGCGTCGCGCGGAGGAGCGCATGGGCCGGCCCGCAACGACCAAGGTCGCCGAACTACACGCCGCCCTCCTCGTGTGCGACGTGCTGGGGGCCTCGGTGTTGCGCGAGTCGTAACCACGCTGACCAGGTCGGGGGCGCAGCGGAATGTGCTGACAGCACATCGGGGAGGGCTGGGAGGTCCTTGTTGACCGGTACCGGCCGTTTGTAGGTTTCGAGGCATCTCATCCCGAAGTGCGAAGGACTCCGATGTTGACTACGGCTCAGCACTCCCAACCCCCGGCAGCCTCGCAGCACGCCTTGCCTGATCCGGGCGAGCAGGTACCTACGCTGTCCTGGCCGATCGTCGGCATCTTCACCTTCGCGCTTACGCTCTTCGGCGCATCGACGTTTGCTGCCCTCACCCACGCGTTGCCTGCGGTCGCCACCATCGCCGCGAGCGCTGCGGCCATCTTCGTCCTGTTCACCGTGCTCCACGATGCCTCGCACTACTCGATCAGCTCCCGTCGCTGGGTCAACGTCGCGTTCGGCCGCGTCGCAATGTTCTTCGTCTCGCCGCTGATCTCGTTCAAGTCATTCGCGTTCATCCATATCGAGCACCACCGCAACACGAACGAAGATGGATCCGATCCCGATCACTTCGTCAGTGCCGCACCCTGGTGGCAGCTGCCGATCCGCTTCCCGGCCATGGATGTGCCGTATATCAGTTTCTTGGTACGGAACGTGCGCAGGCGCCCGCGCGCCGAAGTCTTCGAAACCGTTGCCCTGATGGCCATCTCGGTGACGGCGATCGTGTCGGCTGCCTTCACCGGACATCTGTGGACGCTCGCGGTGGTCTACCTGATTCCGGAGCGGGTGGCGATGTTCGTGCTGGCGTGGTGGTTCGACTGGCTACCCCACCACGATCTGGAAGACACCCAACGCGAGAACCGGTACCGCGCAACCCGTAACCGCGTCGGCTCAGAGTGGATCCTGACCCCCCTACTGCTGTCGCAGAATTACCACCTGGTCCACCACTTGCACCCCTCCATCCCGTTCTATCGTTACGTGGCGACCTGGCGACGCAATGAGGCCGCCTACCTCGAGCGCGACGCGGCATTGATCACCGCTTTCGGGCAACAACTCGACGCCACGCAATACCACGAGTGGAAACGCCTCAACGGCAAACTGGCGGCGCTGCTGCCCGTTCGGATGCCGCCATCCTCCGCTACAGGCCATGCCAACACCCATGCGATCCCCGTCAAAAGCGTCGAGCCTCTCACTCCGGGCAGCGTCAAAGTCACATTCGACGTTCCCGATCACCTCAGTGGCCAATTCCAATTCCAGGCAGGCCAACACCTGACCATTCGACACCGCGTCGGCGGGCAGGAGGTGCGACGAAACTACTCGATCTGCACCTCGGCCACATCCGGTGAACTGGCGATCGGAGTACGGCACATCGAAGGCGGGGTGTTCTCCACCTTCGCGGTCGAAACACTGCGGGCCGGTGACGTGTTGGAGCTGATGACGCCCACGGGTAGCTTCGGCGCGCCGCTTGATCCACTGGCTCAGCGCGACTACGTCGCCGTCGCAGCCGGCAGCGGCATCACACCCATCTTGTCAATCATCCGCACCACCATGGAGATCGAGACCGAGAGCCGCTTCACCCTCTTCTACGGCAACCGAACCGCAGAGTCGACCATGTTCGCCACCGAACTCGATGAGCTCGAAGCGCGATATGCAGACCGGTTACGCATCTTCCACATCCGCTCAGCCGAGGCCCACCACCCCGCCGCGCTTCGTGGCCGCATCGACCTGGCACTGGTGCAGCGGCTGCTCGGCAGTGGTCTCACCACGATCGACGGCTGGTACCTCTGCGGCCCAAGCGATCTCGTCACAGCCATGCGTGATGACCTCACGTTTGTTGACGTGCCGACCGAGCGGATACACCTCGAACTGTTCGGCGGTACGAAGCAACCCCTGGACGTCGCCGACTATCCCCAGTCCGAGGTCACCGTCACGCTGTCCGGCTCTGACCACACCGTGCAACTCGCTCCCGGCGAAACCGTTCTCGAATCCGCGCTGAAAAACAACATCGACGCACCGTATGCCTGTCTCGGCGGCGCATGCGGCACGTGCAAAGCCAAGATCACCTCGGGCGCAGTATCGATGGAGCAGAACTTTGCACTCAACACTGCCGAGGTCGAGGCCGACTTCATCCTGACCTGCCAATCACATCCCACCACTGCATCTGTCGCAGTCGACTACGACAGCTGAACCCCTGGCCATCTCCGTGTATGCCCCGCGGAAGACCATGGTTGCCCGCCTACTGTGTCAACCGACCGTTTCGAAGTCGGGCAGCTTAAAGGACTTGTCGTTGAGCGCCTTGGTCCCGCCGTAGAACCTGACCGCGGGCAGCGGCCGCTTTCCTGCGGTCGGGATCCAGTTGCTTTCCAGACCGTCGGGAGGTTCGGGTCCGACATAGATGGTGACGCCGCCGTCGGCGTTCTTGGCCATCGCGTCGAGATCGTAGGACGACAGCGTGGTTCGATTTGTGTCGCTGTAAATGAAGGCGTTTGTGGCCCGGTCATACACGGTCACCGCCCAGAATTGCGTGACCGGCATCTGGGCTGGGACATCGAGCTTGTAGAGTTTGCCCGCTTCCAGGAGCTTGCCGTCCTTGTCGGCCAGGGCCATCAGATACTGGGTCGCCGGGCTGTCACTGAGCGCCTTGGGCATGTAGGTGCACCAGAAGTATTCCGCGGCACGGCCGATGAGGTCGATGTGGTCGTCATAGACGAACGTGAACGTTCTGTTGGCATCCGCCTGCAGCAGTGACGCGTAGTGCCGATCCGGCCAGTAGAGCTTGTCGGTGGGGAAGTTGTCGAACCAGTGCTGCAGATAGAACCAAACATCAATGGCCGCTTGGTTCATCGCCCGCTTGGCGGTCTCGTCGGGAGTGAACGGCTTACCCTGCTCGATGCCCAGTGACGCCAGCATGCCCGTCATCACCTTGTCTTGGGGCTTGGCCGGTTCCGCGCTGACGATGGCGTGTAGATCGACGAAATGGCGCTCGTCGTAGAACGGAAGCGTGGGATAGCGGTCATCGATGGGGTCGACGAATCGCTGGTTGGGTGGGTTGTCAGCTTCGGAGAGGTAGTACATCCGCAGCCTTTGGGCATAGCGGTACGCGTCTTCCACGGTTTTTCCCGGCGCCGGCACGGATCGGAAAGCCAAGGCGATGCGGAAGTTCGGTGATGGCACATGCAGGTACCCATCCGGTATCGCGTCTCGGTACCCCGGCGGGGTGAACAGCAGCTTGCCGCCTTTTCCTTTGTCCAGACCGGACGGGCCGACGTCGGCGATGGTGAGCTGCCACGCATCGACGACCTGGCCGTACACACTTCCGTCGGCGGTCGCCGCGGGGACTTCCAGCACCACCGGTCCCTTGCGCAGGTCGGTGAACGCTGAAATGTAGGGCGTGGTGCTGTTGGCGGTGATCGCTTCGAGTTTGGGGGTGGCGGTACCCGAGTAGGCGATGATGTCATTGTCCTTGAGGCCGAGATCATCGACAGCCGCGCGCCGAAAGCTGTAGATCGCGACTGCGGGCAGACACCACAATGCCGCTTCGAATGCGCGCTGATACTTGAGCTGGTAGTCGAAATCCGTGATCGAGCACGTCGCACCCTGTTGCGGTTGCCCGCCCTGCGGCTCCATCGAGGCATCTCCCATCCCACCGTGGGGCCCGCTCGTCGGTTCACTGGGACGAGTGCGATCGCAGCCCGACAGCAACGCCGCCGCCACCGCACCCGAGGCCCCCAGACCGGCTAACGCCCCGATCGCAGTCCTGCGACTCACCTGTCGCTGTGCCGGATCCTCACCGTCCGCTTGGACCATCAACCCACCGTAACCCTCTACGGATGCGACATGACCCCTCGCAGAGGATCGCAGAATGACGTGCGGGTCAGTTCTGGCGAATTGCCTGTGGCAGTTGCCAGGTGCCGTCGAGGACCGCGTCGGTGGGTTGGTAGAGCCGCAAAATCAGATAGAAGTCCCCGCTGGGAGCCGGAAGCCAATTGGCACGGGTCGCCGGGTCGGGTTGCTCATGTTGAACCGCGATGGTGACCGATCCATCGGCAGCGGCAAGCAGGTCGGGGGTGTCGGTTCCCACTTTGTAGCGGTGGATCGGATTTTCGACCAGCATCTTGTCGTCGGCGTTGTACATCGTCAGCGACCAGAAGGCGTCGACGGGAGGTAACGTGGCCAGGGTGACGGTGTATTTGTTTGCGCCGTTGAGGGTTTGGCCGTCCGCATCGGTATAGCGGATGGGATACATCGCCTCACGTTCCCCGTTGCCGCCAAGATAGGGCCCGGCCACCATGGCCCGCAAGGGGTAGTTGAATCCGAAGCTGTCCAGGCCGGTGACCCAGTTCCAGCCGTTGCGCACCGTCGCAGTGCTGGCGAACGACGAAATCGCCACTGACGGGCCATCGGCCAGTGCCCGCAGCACACCAGTCCGTGCCTCTGCGGAGAGCTTGCCTTCATCGAATCCCTTTGCCGTCAGCCCGATCCGGGCGAATTGGGCAAACAACGCCTCATCGGCCGGCTTAACCGCATTGGAGGCAAGCGTGATGCCGAGGTGCTTGAAGAAGCCCAGGCCGTCGCCCTTGATCGGCGGTAGTGCCGGCAGTTCCGCGGCGGCCCTGTGCCCGCTGACCGGCTCCAACGTGAACTGGTCCTGTAACGCGTGAACGGGTCCTTCGGGCTCACCTTGAGCCATGCGCAGCCGCCCCCACAACCACACCTTCGACGTCGACACATCCAGCCTGGTTGCATCTGCGGGCAACGAACCAGCCCATCCCGGAGGCACCAGTACGTAGCGGCCAGCACGCGTGCCGGTGGTGCGCCGTCCGATGTAGTGCTCCAATTCCTGCCACATGTTGAAGACATTGATGACGTAGTAGCGGTCGGCGGTATCAGGCACCGACAACACATAGGGCTCATCGAGCACGACGACCGCGCTCAGATACAGCGTGTCGTTGTTGGCGGTCGGCATGTCTTTGGCCGACGGCGTGGCAAGCTCACGCGCCCACCCGATCGTGTTGATCGGTGCGCGATAGCTAGTGACTGAAACCCCTTCGGATACATCGGAATAGGACCGAACAACACGCTCCATGCGGACCAGCGGGTAGCCCCAGCAGTACGCCGAGATCCCCAGCTGGTAGCCGTCGGCCTCAAGGCCGGACGCGATCACCTCCGGGCTGGCCGGCGTAGACAACAAGGCGTCGTCGGAAGTATCCACCGATCCCTCTCCCATCCCATCGTGCTTCCTGCTGGTTGCCGGTTCGCGTGGGCGGCCGCGTCCGCAGCCAGACAGCAACGGAACCGTCATCGCACCCTAGGTTCCTAGACCGGCGAGCACCCCGATCGCCGCCTGCGGCTAAACCCCCGTGTGGGCCGTCCTCCACTATCAAACTGAGTATTGGACATACGGCACCCTAACTCCGGTACGAGGGCAGCGGCCTGCAATTGCCGCTCTAATGCTGACGAGCCGTCTTGTGCCACTGCGCCTTTCCGGCTATGGGCCAAAGGCGGACGGCAACATTGCCGATATCGGGGTTGAGTTTTGCTTAGATAGGCGACATGCTTGTCCATGATGCGCGATGAGTGATTCCGGCGAGTACCCGCTAACGCCGGCGCAGCAGCGGGCCTGGCTGAATTTTATGCGGGTCTATCACCGGCTCGAATATGAGGTGAACCGTCACCTGCGCACCGAGTGCGGTCTTTCACTCTACGACTACACGGTGCTCAGTACGCTCTCGCGCGCACCGGATCGCCGCCTGCAGCTGACCACACTGGCCACGGTAATCGGGTGGGAACGCAGCCGGGTTTCTCACCACCTTATGCGGATGGCACGCCGCGGCCTGGTCGAGCGCACGACCTGCGACACCGACGGCCGTGGCACTGTCGTCGTCCTGACCGACGAGGGCTGGGACCGGCTCGCCGACGCCGCCCCGGTGCATGCACAGTGGGTACACCGGGCGTTCTTCGCCGATCTAGATCCCGAGCAGGAGGACGCCCTCGCCGACATCCTCGCCGTTGTGCACGAGGGTCTGTTGCGCGAGGGCACCTTGCCGCGTCCCGACCTCAGATAGACCAGCTAAACCTGGTTCATGCCCCCGTCGACGAAGATCTCCGCACCTGTCATGAAGCTGCTCGCATCGGAGCCGAGGAACACCACCACGGCGGCCAGTTCGGCAGGATCACCTATTCGCTTCATCGGGTTCGTCGCCAGACCGTCGAAGAACACCTGCCGCTGGTCTTTGTCAGGCACCAGTTCGGTGAGTCCCTCGGTCAGGATGGGACCGGGTACGACCGTGTTGACCCGGAAGCCACGGTCGCCCAACTCGGTGGCCCAGGTACGGCCGAAGGACCGGACAGCAGCCTTTGCCGCGGCGTAGGCGCCGAATGCCGGGGTACCCCTGGTGGCCGCGGTGGAGCCGGACAGAACGATCGAGGCACCGGGATTGAGTAGCGGCAGCGTCTTCTGCACGGTGAACACCGTCCCGCCCACGTTGCGGTTGAACGTGTCGATGAGGTGTTCGGGCGTCTCGTCCTCCAGCGTGGCGAACTCGCCACTGCCGGCGTTGGTGAAGACGATGTCGAGGCCGGCACCTGCGTCGCGGATGACCCCGACAAGTCGGTCCAGATCCTCGGTGCTGGTGACATCGCTGCCAACACCGACGACACCGGAACCCAGTGACGCTGCGGCGGCGTCGACGCGCTGTTGGGTACGCCCGGTGATGAACACCTTGGCACCCTCGTCGGCGAAGGCGCGCGCCGTCGCATAGCCGATGCCGGATGTGCCGCCGGTGATCAGTGCTGTTTTTCCTTCGAGCTGAGCCATCTCGTCCTCCTGTTGTCGAAAACGCTTGTTGCGTTTCAGATCCAACAACTAGGTGACATGTCACGGTTATTCCGGGACATGTCACCTACTGTGGTCGTCGACTCCCCCTGGTGCGCGCGGCTAATCCTGGGCTCGTGGAGTCGCGCGCCGACGCCCCCGGCGGGGCGCACTTTGCCGGCAGGGCCATTAACGAGGCCATGCAGGAGCTCTACAACGAAGCGCAGCTCGACGTGCTGCGCCGTAGCCGCGACATCATCCGAGCGACCACTGCGGAAGCGGCAACGGAGCCAGGCGGTAGCTAGGCGGTTCGGTCCCGTGGAGGTGGGCGACAAAGTAGTCCCAGGTGCGGCGGTAGGCATAGTGCTGGTAGCCGAACAGCGCGTGCTCGCCGCCCGGAATGAGGATCAGATCGAAGTCCTTGTCTGCCTTGATGAGTGCATGGGCCAGGCGCATTGTCTGGTAGGGATGGGCGTTGTCGTCGAGCTCGCCGTGGATCAGCAATAGCTTGCCCCGCAGTTCGGCGGCCAGATGAGTATTAGAGATCGTCTTCCTGCCGTTGTCGCTGAGGTCGCCGTGGTAGTGCTCGGCCCACATGGCCAGGTTGACGGTGTTGTCGTGGTTGCCAGACACCGCGACCCCAACCCGGTAGAAGTCCGGGTACGTAAGCAACGCCCTGGTGGCGGCGAAGGCACCGGCCGACAGACCCGTTATCCCGACGCGCTCGGTGTCCAACCAGCTGTGCCGCCGGCCCAATTCGCGAATCGCGGCGACGCGGTCGTCGAGGGCGCCCGCGTTGCCCATGTCCCGGTAGGAGTGGTCGTGAAAGGCTTTGCTGCGTCCGGCAGTTCCGCGTCCGTCGATTACCACTACGGCGAAACCCAGCCCTGCCAGCGCCTCGGGTTGGCCGACGTGTGGTGAGTCGAATGCGGCCCCCGCGTTCCATATCTGCGGGCCCGGATAAATGTGCTCAATCACAGGGTAGCGGCGCTGTGGGTCGAAACCGTGTGGACGCCACAGCAATCCGTAGATGCGGGTTCTGCCGTCGGCAGCCATGGTGCAGAACCGCTCCGGCGCGCTCCAGCCCTGCTCCTCCAGCGCTGAGGCGGTAGGCGCCTCGAGTTCGACCAGTAGTTGGCCATCCCCGTCGCGTACCACCGTGTGCGGAGGGCGGTTGGGTGAGGATGCCCGTTGAACGAAGTAGTCGCCGCCGTCGGGACTGACCGCGTCATAGTCGAGGGTGTCGTCCTCGGTGAGCCGCACAAATCCCTGGCCGTCAAGCCCGATTCGGCAGATCTGGCGTACATAGGGATCGTCGGCGACGAGGCCGGCAGCGACGAACCACACCTGCCGGCGATGTTCGTCGACCCAGAGCACCTTTCGCACCGGCCACTGCCCGGTGGTGATCTGCCGGACCTGTTGTCCGTCGGGCGAATACAGATAGAGATGGCCCCAGCCATCGCGTTGTGACCACCACACGATCTCACCGGAGTCCAGCACCCGGGTCATCGTTGGTTCTCCCAGCTGGGGCGTCGGGTCCACCCGCGTCTCACCGGATTCGCTGATCAGGGTGGTGACGGCTCCGGTGGCCGGGTCCAGGCGGCGCAGCTCCAGCTTGCGGGCGTCGCGGGAATGGTTCAGGAAGTGCACCCCGTCCCCCGATGTGCCGGTCCACCAGGCGTACATGACGGCGGTGCCGTGCATGATAACGGTGGGTTCGGCCTGCCGGACCACGGTGCGTTCTGCCACGTGGAGGACATTCCAGGTCAGCATCGCCTGCGCCTGCTCGCCCGGCATGGTGTACCGGGTGCGGTGCTCGACTGGTCTGCCGCCGTCGGGGGGCGACGATTCGACCAGCACCAGCTCGGGCAGGGCACGCTGGTCGATGCGCTGGGCCAGTATCCGGGTCGAATCCGGTGACCACTGCACGGCGAACACGGGCGGCAGCCCAAGCACCCGCATCAGCGCTCGCCCGCCGGTCGCGTCGGCCATCCCGCCGTATTCGAAGTGCGGTTCGGCGTCCTCGGTGAGCGCGAATTCCCGCTTACCGTCGCGGGATCGGACCCAGATGTTGCCGTCGCGGCGAAACGCCACCCACGACTTGTCGGGCGACTCCACCTCCCAGGGCAGCGCGCGGTCGCCGCGGTCGGCCCGGTCGCAGGTGCCCGCCCCGGGCGACCACACCCACCATGACCCGAACGCGGAGAAGCCGACCGTGCCGTCGTCGCCGAACTCGACGGCGCTGATCGGGAGATCGTCCACGCTGACCGCATGACCGGAAGCCAACGACAACGCCGCGGCCAACCGGTCGTGGTCGAACGCGTCGTCTCGGCTGCCGTTGCGGGGATCCACCACTACGAAGCGCGACTCGACCTGGTACCAGAAACGGTGTCCGTCCGGAAGCCACTGCGGCTGTATCGCTGCTCCGGGCACGCGGCGTGCCCGGTACGGGGCCAGCATCTGTTCAGCGCGGGCGTAGTCGGCGGCGGTCAAGGTCGTCTCGTGGGGGGCCGCTGTGGCATCGGGATTCACAGCCACAATGGAACAGCAGGACGTAACGGCACAGTCAAGGCCGTGGTTGCCCCGGCCGCGACGGGACAGTCTGTGCTGATCCCATGCCACTCGTCGCCGTCGCCTACCTGGGTTCGACCGATGTCATTGAATGCTTCTGAACCGAGTGGCGGCACTTGCAGACTCACGGGGCCGGTCGGAATATACCTCGGTTGACGATGTTTCGAATCGGTCGTCTTATCTGTCATGCCCGGCCATACGTCGGAGCGGGTGACTTTGGTTGCGGCGCTGCGGGTTAAGCACGCCGAGTTCGGAACATCACCATCGCGCATGACACGGACCCCACATGCAGGCTGACAGGCCGAGCACATCCTGATCGACAGCCCGCACCACTTCCTGCGGCGCACATGGGATTACCTAGGTGGCCAGCCGCCGCACGATCTGACCTGCCCGGCGCAGCACGTCCAGCTGCGCCGGGTTGTACAGATCGGCCATCGCGTCATCGATCGCCTTCTCGGCGAAGTTCGCACCGCGCGGCGCGTCGACGCGCGCCTCGGTGAGTCCGGGGTGGGCCTGCCGGACCGACCAGATGTAGGGCGCCAGCCGCTCGGCGAGGTCCTGGCGGGTCGTTTCGTCGGCGTCGGCGGACAACGCGTCCAGCTCCGATGCGGCCGGATCCTCGCGGGTGTCCCTGATCAGGTCGGCATAGACCTGTCGGCCGCGCGGGCCCAGCACCCGGCTGAGGACCACCACCAGTTTGCGATCCGCGTCGGTCATCTTGGCGACGGCGTCTACGGGCGCGAACTCGGGTGGCAGATCCGTGGGCGCGGAGTTCTCCAGCAGCTCGCCGAGCTCCTCGCGGGCCCGTTGCAACCGGTCGATGGTCGCCGCCAGCTCGGCGTCCAGTTCCCGCAACGCCTGTTCGGGATGCTCGTCGGTGTCACCTAACGCCGCGATCTGCGGGAGCGAGAAACCCAGGTCGACGAGCCGTTTGATGCGGACCAACCGGACCAGGTGCGCCACGCCGTACTTCTTGTACCCGTTTGGCCGACGTTCAGGCTCCGGGAGCAGGCCGACCTGGTGGTAATGGCGGACGGCTCGCAGACTGGTTCCGGCCAGTTCGGCGATCTCCCGAGTACTCCACGCCACCTGTCCATCATGCCCATACCCGTGCCCGGGACTTGACTGTGCCGTCACGTCCGAGTGTGCGATGGAGGCATGCCAACACCTGAGTTGCTCTCCGTCGACGATCTGTTCGCGCCGCCCGCCCGCGCGCAGGCATCGATCTCACCCGACGGCACCCGTATCGCCTACCTGGCGCCGTGGCGGGACCGCCTCAACATCTGGATCCAGGACGTGGACAACCTCGACGGCGAGCCGCAGCGGGTCACCGCCGACAGCACCCGCAGCATCATTCACTACGAGTGGACCAAGGACTCCCGCTGGCTGCTCTACCTGCAGGACACCGGCGGCGACGAGAACTGGCACGTCTTCCGGACCGACCCGCAGGACCCCGAGCCCGGTGCCGTCGACCTGACTCCGTTCCCGGGAGCGATGGCCGCCCACGAACTGCTCGGCGATCCGGCGAAGGCGATGGTGTACACCAACAACCGCACACCGACCCTGATGGACGCCTACGAACTGGACATCGCCACCGGTGAACTCACCATGGTGGCGAAGAACCCCGGTACGGGATCAGGCTGGCGAGCCAGCAGCAACGGCGACTTGTTCTCCACCGCACTGACTGCCGACGGTGACGTGGAGCTGTTGCAGTGGGAGCCGCGGACGGAGACGCTGCGCTCCATCGTCACCTTCGACGGCCGTGACTACCCGATGGGGCTGTATCCGATCACCATCACCCCGGACGGCACCGGCATCTGGATCGGCTCCAACGACGGCACCGACCGGACCCGCATCGTGCGCGTCGACGTCGTCACCGGCGAGCAGACCCACGTCGACAGCCATCCGGTCTACGACGTGGACACCCGGGCCAGCGTGTTCACCACGCTGGCCGAACCGCTGATCCTGGACCGGCGGACCGGCGATCTTCTCGGGGTGCGGTACCTGTTGGAGCGTCAGGTGATTCAGCCGCTGGACCCGCACTTCGCGGCGGTGCTGGAGAACCTGGAGAAGCTGTCCGAAGGCGACGTGAACGCCCTGAGCTCCGACCTGACCGGCCGACGCTGGGTGGTCAACTTCACCCACGACCGCGAAGCGGGGATGACCTACCTCTACGACCACCACACCGGGGAGAGCCGGCTGCTGTTCGGGTCGCATCCGCAACTGGATCCCGGCGTCCTGGCGGCGATGGAGCCGGTCACCATCCGCTCGCGCGACGGGCTGGATCTGCACGGGTATCTGACCCTGCCGGTCGGGGTGCCGCCGCAAAATCTACCGATGGTGCTGCTGGTGCACGGCGGGCCGTGGACGCGGGACGGCTGGATGTTCAACCCGCCGGTGCAGCTGCTGGCCAACCGCGGATATGCGGTGCTGCAGGTCAACTTCCGCGGGTCGGCGGGCTTCGGCAAGGCCTTCACCAAGGCCGCGGTCGGTGAGTTCGCCGGCAAGATGCACGACGATCTGATCGACAGTGTGGACTGGGCCGTCCAGCAGGGGTATGCGGATCCGAAGCGGATCGCCATCTTCGGCGGCTCCTACGGCGGATACGCGACGCTGGTCGGCGTCACCTTCACACCCGATGTGTTCGCCGCCGCAGTCGATTACGTCGGCATCTCCGACCTGAGCAACTTCATGCGGACACTACCCGAGATCGCCCGCCCGCACCTGGCCAACAACTGGCACCTGTTCGTCGGCAACCCCGACGACCCGGATCAGTTGGCCGACATGCTGTCCCGCTCGCCGATCACGAAGGTCGACCAAATCCGCACGCCACTTCTGGTCATCCAGGGCGCCAACGACGTTCGCGTGGTGCAGGCCGAATCCGACAACCTGGTCGAGGCCTTGCGCAGCCGCGGAGTCACGGTGCAGTACATGATCAAACACGACGAGGGGCACGGATTCATCAACCCGGACAACGTGATCGACATGTACAAGACCGTCGACCGCTTCCTCGCAGAGCATCTCGGTGACGGAAGGAAAGCGTGACCGACAAACTGGAGCAAGAACATTCACCGACATTGCTCGAACGCATGGGCGGGGTATCCGGGCTGGTGTACGCCAGCCTGCCCACGTTTGCCTACGTCATCGCGAACGCGATAGCGGGCCTGAACGCCGCGGTCGTGATATCCGTTTGCGTCAGCGTGGGTCTGATCGTGTTCCGGCTGTTGCGCAAGCAGCCTATTCAGCCGGCGGTATCGGGACTGCTCGGGGTCGTCGTCGCCGCGCTGATCGCCTACTACACCGGGTCCGCCGAAGACTATTTCCTGCCGGGAATCTGGCTCAGTCTGACGATGGCGGCAGTGTTCTCCGTATCCCTCTTGGTGCGGCGCCCCTTGGTCGGAGTGATATGGAACCTGCTACGTAGCGCCGGACCCGATCGGTCATGGCGCGCTAACACCGTAGCGCTGCACGCGTTCGACGTCGCCACGCTGGCATTCGTGGCGTTGTTCACCGCGCGATTCGTTGTGCAGCAATGGCTTTACGACGGTGGCTTCAGCGGCTGGCTGGTGCTTGCCCGGATCGCCATGGGCTATCCACTGCTCGGCGCCGTGTCGGTGGTGGTGTATTGGGCGGTCCGCCGTGCCAACCGACGAATAGACCCAGATATCCACCGGGACAGCACCGGGACCGATGCGAGCGACGCTCCGAAACCCGCTGCTCGCCTCTGATGTGGCGCCGGGGCGGTTCCTGGCCAGTCGTGAGTCGTTGATTCTGGTGCAGTAGATTCCGATGCCGCCCAGGATTTGGACGGTGGCGTGGTCCAGACGTTCGGGCGAGGTTGTCGTTGCATGATTGGACCAAGGCGTGGATGTCGACGTTGCGCTAACGCGCTGAGGTGTGGTGCCGCGGCGCAGTAATGTCGGTCAGCTCAGAAAACCTGAGTTTAATCAGATTGAGCCAGGACGAACTGGTCAGGGTACAACGCAGGACGACTCTGGGATGGCTTGTCAGCCAACGCTTCACCGCCGCAGTCGGGTCTGCTACATGGATAGGTGACATCTGAGTTGGCTTGCCCGGCGTCGGCGAGCTGGAAGGATGTCATTGCGCCCAGGCCCTATCCCCGTAGGTTCGGCGACGACGTGCATATTGCCCAGATGGCAAGTTCACTTGCCATCCTTGACCCCTGGCGGCCACCCTCGTGGCGTGACCACACCATCGAACCCATTTGACGATCCCGCCCACGTCGCCATGTACGCCAAGCGCGCCGGGCAGATGGTGCCCGCCCTGGCCGACATTCACCGCCTTGTCGGCGTCCTCATCGAGGAACGCGCTCCGTCTGACGCGAGGCTGCTGGTGCTGGGGGCCGGCGGAGGACTGGAGACGAAGGCACTCGCGGAGACTCACCCAGGGTGGACCTTCGATGCGGTCGACCCATCGGCTGCGATGCTGGATCTCGCGGTACAGACCCTCGGATCAGACGCGTCGCGGGTGACGATGCACAACGGGTACATCGACGACGCACCGCTTGGCCTCTTCGACGCTGCAACCAGTCTGCTGACACTGCACTTCCTTACACCCGACGAACGACTGCGTACAGCGACCGAGGTACGGCGCCGACTGACGCCCGGGGCCCCGTTCGTCGTGATGCATCTCAGCATTGCGCACCGCCATGAGGCTGAACTACAGACCTGGATAGACCGGCATGTGGCATACCTCGTCGCAACAGGCATCGATCCCGCGGATGCGCAGAAGGCTCGTGTTGCAATCGAATCCGGAGTCCCCGTCGTGTCACCAGAGGAAGACCGCACCATCCTCGAGGAAGCCGGATTCAGCGACGTCGCAGACTTCTTCCTGGCGTTCAACTTCCGGGGATGGGTCGGCTACGCGTAGTCCACCCGGAGATCTAGCTAGCATCGCGATCTAGCTTTCCGGTCGGCTGTCAGTGTTGATCGACCGGGGTGTGAACCCGGCTTTTCCGCGATGCGCATGGTTTCGCGAAGGTTGGCTGGGCCGTTTGAGATCGGCAGGCTGATCAGTCCCCGTTTGCGTCGGCAGGCTTTCGTGTGCGCCGTGCGACGGCCCAGCGTCGGCGGATGCCAGCGCTTCGGAATGCCAGCTCTGGTTGGATCCTGAGCTCACAGGCCACACCGTCTTGGATCTCGTTGCGCTCGTCAAGTAAGCCTGGGCCGCGGGCACGGAGCCGACTCGCCACGAAACTTTGGTCTCACTCCACCAGCATCAACAACTCGTCAGCCCGACGCTGTTGCATTCGCCCCCAGAACCCAAGCTGGAATTGCCAGCGGAGAACTGGAAACGACAACACGGGGGGATGACCTCTGTAGGTTGCTATTCTCGATGGCGGACGACAGCTCCCCCACCAGCATCTTTCCCAGCGTTGCCACGGATTTGGCGGACCACTTTTGCCATCCAGATGGCGGATCCTAGAACGAGACGGTTGTGCATGAAACAGGCCCGGCAGGCTGACCGTTCCCACCTGCGAGCTCAACCACGTGCGGTAGCCGATGCCGATCTTCAAGTCACCCGCGCCGTGCCAACCTACTCGTTGCCGACTCGCTCAGTTTGACCGTCGGAGGGATTCCATGTGGAGATGACCGCCGCGCACACAGCATCCCCGGTGGCACTGGTGACCTCGTCCGGAGCGAGCTCGCGGATGCGAATCATCAAGTCATGCATCGGCAGCCGCCTCCCGCGTCATCGGTCTGCTGGGAATGTTTCCGGCCGACATCGAACTCAATCAAGGCCTGCTACTGGCAGTCGCCGACGGTGAGATCTCCGACGCCTGTCGTTTCCAGAACTGCGCTGGCAATGACGCTCGCCTGACCTGTGGGTTCGGCCAGTTCCATTTGATCCTGGCAGTGAATTTCTCCAGTCAAAGCCGGAAGAATTGAAACCGCACGGTCGTTCAATCGGCGGCCCGTTACTGACGCGAACCAGACACCGGTCTCGTGTCTTCCAGTCACAGTGAAATTCGCGCTTAGTCGAGAGTCAGTGGCCCGAGCGGCCAGCATGCGACCTGATCGTCGCATTCGATGTGTACGTTGTCGCCAGATCACTGGCCACCTCACACCGGAGAGTCGTACGCCGATGAACGAACTCGTAGGGGTAGCGCGAGACCTAGACGCTGCGATAGGGCTATGGCCGTCGACGAACACAAATGATTGGAAAACAGACAATGCCCCCCGCTGAATTCCCTTTCAAGACAACTAAATCGTTGGGGCGTTTCTGGTTGCCGGGCGCCGAGGATTCTCAAGTTCCAGGCATGCTGGCGATCGACGGAACCGCTGTACATCTGCAGGTCAGCCCGGAACTGACACCGATGTTCACGATTCAGAACACCGAGCCCGGCAGACAGACGATAAGGGTCGCCGATGGATCCGACGACATGGCAATTCTGGGCTCGATCCCCGTACACCCACACAAGGTCACACTGTGGGACGCCTACACAACAGCCCACAATCAAGTTGCTGGCTTGTTCCTCCTCGGTCGGAACCGCGGTCCATCGAGACAAGAACTGAAAGCAACGTGGTGTGTCGTAGGCGAACACCACCCAGACCCCAACACTTTGCTCTACGGCGTCCGACCCGACGTCACCAACCTCGCGGAATGGGCCAGGATTCCCGCCCTCTCAACGACCATTTACCCCGGCGATCAGCTGAAACTGGACTGGCACGTCAGCGTGCGTAACAAATCGATCGAGGCCGAACTCGCCTACGGCGCAGGCTATCTCACGCTGGCCCCCTCGGCAACTCACAGGCCGCCAGACCTAAGAGGCCTCCATGTCACAACCACCAGCCGGCTGGAGCTCGAACTTTTCCAGGGATGGAGCCTCGCCGACATCGCAGTGCGAGTCTTGCACCCGCTGGCCGACCTGATGACCCTGCTGTCCGGCAAACCATGCGTTATCCGGTCGTTGGACGTGTGGGCTAACAACTGGTGCTCAGTCCACGGCTACCAGATCGATCCCAGCGGCCCAGAGACCGCTGGAGAATTGCTGTTCACCCGACCACATGTAGACCTCGAATTTCTCCCGCGATGGCTTGAACTTCATCGCCGAATGACGCCAGTGCCGCAGATCCTCGCCGCCGTCATCCGAAACGAGTTCCCGACAGTGGAAGCCGACGCACTGTCTCTTGCCACGGCCGTTGAGGCATTACACCGCACTCTCGATCCGGACGCCCGAAGATTTGGTGTGGAGCAGATCGATGAGTCACTGGCAGCCGTCGCCGCATCAGACATCCCACGCGACGTCGCCAGAACCCTTTCAACAGCGCTACAGCAGTACTGGCACGAATACAGCTACCCACAGCGAGTTAAGGCGTTGGCCGAGCCAGTCGCCGAAGCCGTTCCAGCCTGCATCGGACGTTTGAGCCGCTGGAAGAAAGAAGTCGTCGACCAGCGTGTCGCGCTAGCACACGGGCTTGGACAGCGTGGCCTCAGTACCAGCAGGATCCGCCAGATGAGCTCACTAAATCAGTCGCTGCACTGGATGTTGACGCTGCGCCTATTCATGGAGGCTGGCGTCGACGGGTCCGTACTAGCAGCGGTCACCTCCGAGTCAGAACGATTCAACGATCAACATCGAAACTGGGCGCACTCCTGGCCCAAGATCTTTTCCGCCTAAATGTCATCAGGAGGAGATCCGCAACCCGAGCACGCTGGCCGACATACTCACTGGAGCTGGCACCTAGACACCCACAAGTCCGCTCTGTGTACATGCCGCACGGCGTGTCTCCCTGGTACTTGGCCCCGTGGAGGAGGTATGACACACGTCGCAGGGAAGCTGGCTCAGTCGATAGGACGCTGACGGCAAGGAGGGCAATGAATGAAGATCATCGGGTTCAGGTGCAAGAAAGATGCCTTCAGCTGGGCAGTGGTTGACGGTGACACACGTTCGGCTGCGGTTGTTGCTGAGCGCAATGTCGCTAGCGCACCACTTGACACCCGAGAGGCGCAACTTGCCTGGGTAAGTAAGGAAGTCCGCGCGCTGCTCGAGCGATTCCATCCAACTCGAGCAGCGATCCAGGCAGCTGGTGGTGCTCAAGGCGGACTATCCGACTCGCTGGCTCAACGCATCGAGCTCGACGGTGTGGTTCGTTGCGTACTCGGCATCCACGCCATACCGACGGAGTCGATAAAGCCACAGTCGATGCCCAAGATGTTCCAAACGACAAAGATCGATTTCGACACGTCTCTCCAGGCCATCCCGTGCGTGGCTGCAACTCCGAAGACCCACCGGGATCCAGTTGTCCTCGCGCTGTCGCAACTGCCGGCCTGACACATGGCACCATTCACACACCAGAGACACCTCGGCGATGGCTTCTTCGGTCGAGTGGAGCTTGAGTACGACCAAGGGCTCAACCGTTTCTGCGCAGCGAAGTACATCGAGAACAATGCATTCACATTGAACGACTTCGCCGAAGCTCAATCAATGGAATTGGGTAAGAACGACAACGTTGTCCGGGTGTACTCGATGGCGATCGAACACGGAACGCCCGTTATCCGCATGGAATACCTCGAAGGAGGCAGCGTCGCCGACAAGCATGGCCGCGAAGCCGTACCGGTGCGCGAGGCCCTGCAAATCATGGAAGCTGCTTGCCGAGGCGTTGAGCACATACACGGCGTCGGCCTACTTCATCGCGACATCAAGCCATCAAATCTGCTGCTGCACCCGCTCCATACGGTGAAGGTCAGCGACTTCGGCCTAGCCTGCAACGTTATCGATGTCGGAGACGCCGTCTCAATTCCTTACCTGGCGCACCTTCCTCCTGAAGCCATCGCAGACGGGACGAAGGCAATTACAGCCGTCACCGGGGATGTCTATGCCTTGGCACTCACTACCTATCGACTCCTCAACAGCGATAGAAGAGTACGTCCCAAGCTCGACGCGGGTTCGCCTGCTCCAGCCCGCAAAGACTGGATGCCATACATCCACAAATCACTTCGAACTGCGGTAACCAAAGGGTTGAACCCCAGTCCAGACAAGCGAACCCCCAGCGCCTTGCAATTTCGGTATGCCCTTGAGAAGGCACGTCCAGTCGTGAGCTGGCATGTGATGCCCGTTGACAAGCAGTCGCCAGGGGAACTGAACGTCTGGCAGGGAACTGCGCTAGGTGGTACGGAGTGGCGAGCCCGAATGACACAAACCTCGCCCACAAGCATCTGGTTCAATGTCGAACGGCGCCTGCCGGGTAGGAGTTGGCGCGCACAGAACCGCTACAAGCTCAACACCACCACGGTGGGAGAAATGCAGGAAGCCGCAGCCGAGGCACTTCAGCATATCGCTTCTACCGGCTCATAGCCTCGGATCGGCCCTAATACCAGCTGTTGAGACTTTGGATGCGGATTCCACCGGCCGTTAATCCTTTACAAGACAGTCAACTTCGCCGGGACCCAAGGACTGCAGTTGCAACCGCAGAGATATCCCGGAGGATGCGGGCCCGAATGTGCGGTCAGCGAAGACGTCGGGCCCTACATGTCTGACTGGTTCTCAAGTTCTCTCGTGCGCTTGCTTGAGATCTTCGTACTATCCGGTCATGCCATTGCGCTCTGGAGAGATATTCGCCGAATTCAGGGTCATAAGCCTGCTCGGCGCAGGGGGCATGGGCGAGGTGTATATGGCGCAGCATCCTCGGCTGCCGCGCAAATATGCGCTCAAGCTGCTGCCCGCCAACATCTCAGCGGATCCCGATTACCACCAAAGGTTCATCCGCGAAGCGGATACGGCCGCACGGCTCAGTCACCCGAACATCGTCGGCGTCCACGACCGCGGGGAGTACGAAGGGCAACTTTGGATCGCAATGGACTACGTCAACGGGCCCGATGCCGGCCGGCTGCTCAACGAGCGTTACCCGGCTGGGATGCCGGTGGACGATGTAGCGGAGATCATCACGGCCGTCGGCGAGGCTCTTGACTATGCCCACGATCAAGGCCTGCTACACCGTGACGTCAAGCCCGCAAATATCTTGCTCGAATCATGGGACGGTCGGTCACGCAGAGTCCTGTTAGCGGACTTCGGCATCGCGCGCGATGTCGGTGAAATCAGCGGCCTCACCGCAACCAACATGACTCTCGGGACCGTGGCATATGCGGCCCCAGAGCAGTTGATGGGTGAGCCGATGGAAGGTCGCGCCGACCAGTACGCACTAGCCGCCAGCGCGTACCAGCTCTTGACCGGATTGCAGCTTTTTCCGCACTCAAACCCCGCCGTCGTCATCAGCCGACATCTCACGTCGACACCGCCGAAGATCGCCGACACGGTTACGGGACTAGGTGCCCTCGACCCCATCTTGGCCGCTGCCTTGGCGAAGGATCCCCAGGACCGGTTTGCTCAGTGCGCTGATTTCGCCAGCGCACTATCCGAGGCCGCCCGAACGAGTTCGTCCCGCCCAACTGCACTGACCACCCCCGCACCAACAACCAGGCCAGCATCAGGCGGGACCCGGCGGGTGACAAGATTCGCTCTCACTGCAATTGTGGCCGCAACCGTTCTTGCAGTTCTCTCGGTTCTGGTGTTGATGATCACGCGGACCTGGGACTCGGGACAATCTGCGACTACCTCGCCATCCCCGTCCACCTTCGCTCCTGATCCAGCTTCAACGGGCGCGGCGACGACTGTAAGTCCGCCGCCGATTGCAGTCACGACCACGAGGCCGACGACGACGCCGAGTGCAGCCGCGCCGCCACCAACACAAAGCTTCGCTCTGCCCGGCTGCACAAAGGATGGCGCCGCTGCCATAAAACCTGAGCTCGTGAAACCGACTTGCAATAGACAGCATTGGATTGAAGGACTGACGTGGACCGAATGGGGAGCGAACGGCGCAGCAGGAACCGGGACCGAGCAATCGCAGGGCTGCGATCCTTCCTGCGCTGCCGGTGAGATCTCGCGCAACCGAGTTCAAGTGCTCTTCACCGGCAAGTCTTCCGCTCCCACAGATAGTGGCTGCCCGACTGAGCTTTCCTACTACACCCAGATGGTCATTGCCTACCCTGATCTCACAGCAGCACCGTTTGAGATGAACTCCGAATACGCTGTCACAACTAGGTACAACGGCATGCCAGCCATTCGTTACAACAGCTTAGACGTTAATTGCCAAGCCGGACCGCAACTTTAGTTCCGATCCTAGAATGAGACGGTTGCGCAAACCGGCTTAGCCCGTGACCCTTCGCTGCGGTGCACACTCCCACTCCGCGATGGTGCGCACGCTGGCGGGACTAGTGAAGAAACCCAAGCCACTGGGCGATGATGGTGAGCAGACTGTGCTTAGAAACGTCCGTGATCAGCAATGTAACCGCAGCGCACCTCAGCGATGCCGCGCAAGCTCAGTCCGTTTCGTTTCCCAAGGGCGCGTAGCGCTGCGGTTTCGCATCACTGTTGCGAATCGCCTTGTCGCGCGGGCCTTTGTTCAGCTGGGTCAACGACCACCGTCGCTTCGCGGTAAACGCTCCACCAGCAGTCGGAGTCGCCGAAATCGACAATCAGTCGAGTCTGCTTGCCTGTCTCGATTCGGTACACTTCACCAACGCGGCCCTCTACCGGGTCACCGTCGCGAGTCACCTTTACCGTGTCGTTGACCTTGGCGGCCGACATGCCGATCCGCTCCCGATCAGGTATCCGGTTTTGGAGAAATCGTGCACGAGCGCGGCGGGCGCGATACCCCCAGCCGCTGATACGTTCATCGTCGCCGTCGAACTCCGTCTGTTCCAGAGCCTTCATCTGACGTCCATCGGGCTGCCAGGCGCCGCCGTGGCCGTCGACGTCGTAGGCGCTGGTGCGCACGCGGAAGAATGGTGTAAATGCCTGTTTGTACGTTTTCTTCCACCAGAACGCGCCCCAGGAATCGTTCTCGCCCGGTTTTATCAGGGCATTGGTGAGCAGAGCGATCGCAAATCCGCTCGCCGCACTGAAGAAATACTTTCCCGGATCATCATGGGTATGATGTGCCATCTCCCAAAACCCATACATGACAACGGCGTAGCACAGGATATAGAGACCCCCAATAAGCCCGTACGTTCTGATTGCGACCCAAAAAACGGCACGATCAGGCTCGTATGGCAGCAGAACCCGGGCCCGGTTCCTGCCGATGGCGCCGGCCATCAGTAATGCGATGACGACACCGATGGCTCCCGCTCGATCGTATCCTCCCCGCTCTACGGCAATCACAAACAACAATCCGAGTACTGCTGGGCAGAAGTCGCGCAGCGCCCGCAGCATTCTCTCTTTATCGAACATCGCCGCCTCACAGGTCAGCGGTAATGTCGAGGATCATGACCGCAGCTCCATCGATCCTGCGGCGGCGGATCAGATTCGAAGGTGGAGAGTGGATAGGCCAATGCGCACTTTTCGCCATATGCAGACGTCCGTAGGTACCCCACGGCGGCATTCAGATAGAAGACCGGACTATGGGGGCCATCGACCCAGTTCGGCCCTGCACCCGCAGGCGGTTCCACGCTGAGCATGCGGTAGCGGATTTCCTCTGCGAGCCGCCCGACCTCCGATGCCAGGCTGTCGGCACGCTCGAGAAAGTTTTGGAATTCGTATCGAAAGTCATCATCGGGCATCCAGGGGTTCTCTGGGTCATCCCACGCGCCCGCACCGACCGGTTCGCCTATCTGGCCGCCCATGTCACCCCCCGAAGTACACACAAGCGTGGGCAAAATCTCTCGGCCCAGCCAGCGCAACGCGGATATCAGTCATCAGGAGTGTCCCACCCGTAAATGCTCGCGTCCAGGGTGTCAGACACCATTGCTTGATTCGGCGTACTACGCGCATGTGATCTTGTACGCGGCGGTGGGCTTCGCCGTGAAGGCGACGAGTTCATGGAGTAGTTGAACGTTCAGAATGAAAATTAGCAGCGCGGTATTGAGAAGTAATACGCACTGCGTACCGTGCCCGAAATTCTCTGAATATGCCATTCGTGATACTGCGTGACATCTCGGCTGAGAATGTGCAATGCAGTTTGAGAATTGACAGAATGCACGGATGTCTATTTCGTTCCGGCAATTGCCAACTTTTGCCAGTTTCCAAATGGAATTGCCAGCGGAGAGTTGGAAGCGACAACTGGGGGGGTGGCACCCGCCCTTGGTACCGACGGACATACATAAGCACAGCTAATGCGCGTATAGAATCATTAGCTGTACTTGACCAACACCCGTCCATAACCTCGACCACATGGCTTCACCTGTGCTCGTCGGATTCCTCACCACCATGGCGTTGATCGCCGCAATCGGCGCGCAGAATGCCTTCGTGTTGCGTCAGGGCATTCGCGGGGAGCACATCGTCGCCGTCATCGCGTTGTGCACGGTCTCCGACTTGATCCTGATCGCCGCCGGCATCGCCGGAGTCGGAGCTCTGATCACCGCGCACCCCGATGCCATGGCGGTGGCGAAGTTCGGCGGCGCGGCCTTCCTGATCGGCTACGGCGTACTCGCCGCACGTCGCGCCTTCCGGCCGTCGGCCCTCAATCCGTCCGAACGCACGCCGGCTCGTCTGGCCGAGGTGCTGGTCACCTGCCTGGCCCTGACCTGGCTGAACCCGCACGTGTACCTGGACACCGTGGTGCTGCTCGGCTCCCTGGCCAACGAACACCGCGAGCAGCGGTGGCTCTTCGGCGCCGGCGCGGTCGCGGCCAGCGCACTGTGGTTCACCGGCCTGGGCCTGGGTGCCCGCCGCCTGGCCGGACTGTTCGCCACCCCGATGACCTGGCGAATCCTCGACGGAGTGATCGCGGTGATGATGATCGCGCTCGGCGCGAGCCTCGCGATGTCCTGAGCGCCCGTCGACGGCGCCCCGGCGTGCCACGATTCACAAGGGGCACCCCTCGATCGAACTCGCGGGATGAGACAGAATCACCAGGTGAGTCCCATGTTCCGGCGTGAACCGTCCCCGGCCCCGCACCCCTTTGCGAACGCCCCGGCATGGTTCACCTCCGCACTGGAACAGACACCCGAACACTCGACAATCGAGGTCGACGGCTGCGCCATTCATGTGCGGACCTGGGGCAACCCGGACAATCCACCGCTGGCGTTCGTCCACGGCGGCGGCGCTCACTCCGGCTGGTGGGATCACATCGCTCCGTTCTTCGCCCGCACCCATCGCGTTATCGCACCCGACCTGAGCGGGCACGGCGACAGTGGCACCCGGACCGAATACACCCTGGCGATCTGGGCCCGGGAGGTCCTCGCCGCATCCGACGCCTCCGGGTCTTCGGCGCGGCCCACGATCGTCGGCCACAGCATGGGCGGCTGGGTCGGCGCCTCGGCCGCCACCCGCTACGGCGCGCAGATCGACAGCATCCTGGTCATCGATTCGCCACTCCGGGAACGTGCCCCCGAGGAAGTGCGGTTGCGCAACCGCCGCCGGGACACCGCCGGATACGCGACCGAGGAAGAGATCCTGGCCCGGTTCCGGGCGGTACCGAAGCAGGACGTGACGCTGCCCTATATCGGTCACCACATCGCGGTGCAATCCGTGCGCAAGACCGACGACGGGTGGGTGTGGAAGTTCGACCCGGACATCTTCGGCGGCCACCTCTTGGACGAAACGTCCACCGACGAGGAGCTGCTGGAGAACACGTTCGCCCGAATCCCTTGCCGCGTCGGGTATTTGCACTGCGAGGACGGGGTGGTCCCGCCACCGATGGCCGCCCAGATCCAGTCGATGCTGCAACTCCGCGGCCCCTTCGTCGAACTCGCCGAGGCCGGTCACCACCCGATGCTGGATCAACCCCTACCGTTGGTGGCGACCATTCGGACCCTGCTGGAGTTCTGGTCGATCACTTAGCCCCCAGCGGCCCGGCGAACGACTTCTTCAGCGCGCTCGGGGCGAGCGCCGGCAACAGCGCGGCCAGCATTTTTCGTTTGAGCCCGGTCGGAGTGCGGACGAGCTCGATGTCGACGCGCGTACCGGTGGCCTGCGGCGTGAGCTGAAATGTCCAGCCGCCTCCCGGACCGAAGACCTTCGAGTCATGGGTGGTCACGGTGACGCGCCGGCGCTTGGTATCCCAGTCGTAGCGGGCACGCTCCCACGCCGCACCTGTGCCCTCAGTCACCTCTGCCCAGGTGTCCCCCAGCGCGTGCACCTGAAAATGTTCCTCGTCGATCGTCGGCCACCGATGTGGACGGGACGGCCCGAAGTCCGTCAGCACGTCCATGAGGGCGGCGGAGTCGAGCGCTGACGACATCTGGAAACGGACCACGGGCATGTCTTGCTCCTTCGGGATTCAACTGAGACATAAAGACATTCACCCGGCATCCGCGCGGGCGGGCATCCGGGGTGAACGTCACACGCTTCATCTGACCCGACAGATTCGATCAAGTCCAACGATTGTTATGGATCAAAGTCATCTCAATTCGAGATGACTTTTGTCAGGGTGCGGGCCAGCCCGGCACAATCCCCGAGGCATCGGGTCCTGATCCGGCGCCCATTCTTTCGGCCGTGGCTGTCGGAGGCTGTCTGCCTCCCAGGGGAGAATGCTTACGCCGCCCGCCCACAGCGGGCGGTCCGAACCGATCGCTCCGGCATCGGCCCTGGTGGGAAAGGACCAGCAGTGAGTTACAACGCCGCAGACATCACCGAGCTCGACGATGTCCAGCACACCCGCCTGCGGCCGGCGGTGAACCTGGGCCTCGACGTGCTCAACACGGCGTTACGCGAGCTGGTGGACAACGCGATCGAAGAGGTCGCCGATCCCAGCCACGGCGGGTCCACGGTCACCATCACCCTGCACGCCGACGGCTCGGTCAGCGTCGCCGACGACGGTCGCGGCCTGCCCGTCGACTCCGACCCCACCGGCAAGAACGGCATCGTCAAGACGCTGGGCACCGCGCGGGCCGGCGGCAAGTTCTCCGCCCACACCGACGCCACCAGCACCGGCGCCGGTCTGAACGGAATCGGTGCCGCGGCAGCGGTGTTCATCTCCGCTCGTACCGATGTCACCGTGCGCCGGGCCGGGAAGACCTACCTGCAAAGTTTCGGCGGCGGCTATCCCGGCACCTTCGACGGCAAAGATTTTGACCCGGACGCGGAGTTCACTCGCTCGGACACGCAGAAACTGCGTGGCACCGGCAACCGCAAGCCCGACGCACACGGCACCACGGTGCGCATCCTGTTCGACCCGGCCGTGGTGCCGGACTCGACCGTCGACATCGGTGAGGTACTGCTGCGGGCGCACGCTGCGGCGCGGATGTCGCCCGGCGTGCACCTGGTCGTCGCTGACGAAGGCTGGCCCGGCGAGGAAGTCCCGCCTGCTCTGATCGAGCCGTTCAGCGGCCCGTGGGGCACGGACACCCTGCTCGATCTCATGTGCACCACCACCGGCAACCCCGCACCCAGCGTCCGGGCCGCCGTGGAGGGGCGCGGTGAGTACACCACCGGCCGTGGCGCGACCCCGTTCCGCTGGTCGCTGACCGCGGGCCCGGCCGAACCGGCCACCGTCGCCGCGTTCTGCAACACCGTGCGCACCCCCAACGGCGGATCACACCTCACTGCCGCGATGAAGGGGCTGTCCGAGGCCCTGGCCGACCGCGCGTCCCGCATCCGCGACCTCGGTCTGGCCAAAGGTGAAGACGGCCCGGAGCCACAGGATTTCGTGGCAGTCACCGCGCTGGCGGTGGACACCCGCGCCCCGGACGTGGCCTGGGATTCACAGGCCAAGACGGCGGTGTCCTCGCGGTCGCTGAATGTGGCGATGGCCCCGGATGTGGCGCGCAGCGTCACCATCTGGGCGGCCAACCCCGCCAACAACGACGCGGTGTCGCTGTGGACCAAGCTGGCGCTGGAATCCGCCCGGGCGCGGCGCAGCGCCGAAGGGGCGAAGGCCCGCTCCCGCGCGGCGTCGAAAGCCAAGGGCCTGGGCACGAACCTCTCGTTGCCGCCGAAGCTGCTGCCCAGCCGCGAGACCGGCCGCGGCTCGGGCGCCGAACTGTTCCTGTGCGAGGGCGATTCCGCCCTGGGCACGATCAAAGCGGCGCGCGACGCCACGTTCCAGGCGGCGTTCCCGCTGAAAGGTAAGCCGCCCAACGTCTATGGATTTGCCCTGAGCAAGGCACGGGCCAAAGACGAGTTCGACTCGATCGAACGCATCCTGGGCTGCGGCGTGCGTGATCACTGCGATCCGGAGCTGTGCCGCTACGACCGGATCCTGTTCGCCTCCGACGCCGACCCCGACGGCGGCAACATCAACTCCAGCCTGATCTCGATGTTCCTGGACTTCTACCGGCCGCTCGTCGCGGCCGGCATGGTCTACGTGACGCTGCCGCCACTGTTCGTGGTCAAAGACAGTCAGGAGCGGATCTACTGCCAGGACGAGTCCGAGCGTGACACCGCCGTGGCGCGTTTGAAGGCCACCTCCAAACGCAAGGTGGAGGTGCAGCGCAACAAGGGCCTCGGTGAGATGGATGCCGACGATTTCTGGAACACCGTGCTGGATCCGCAGCGGCGCACCGTGATTCGGGTGAATCTCGATGACGGCGAAGCCAAGCTGCACCACACCCTGTTCGGCGGGCCCCCGGAGGGCCGGCGCACCTGGATGGCCGAAGTCGCCGCCCGCGTCGACACCTCCGCTCTCGACTTGACCTAGGACGTAGGAAAACACTGTGACTGCCACCCTGGACCTCCCTGAGCAGAATCCCGACCTGGTGCTCGATCAGAGCGCCGACGACTACTGGAATCACTACCAGCTGACGTTCGCGCTCTACAGCGTCAGCGACCGCGCCATCCCCTCTGCGTTCGACGGGCTCAAGCCGGGCCAACGCCGCCTGCTCTACCAGATGCACGAGTCGAAACTGCTGCCCGGCAACAAACCGCAGAAGTCCTCGAAGATCTGCTCGGCGGTCACCGGGAACCTGCACCCGCACGGCGGAGCGTCGATGTACGGGGCCGCGGCGCTGATGGCCGCCGAGTTCCAGCGCGTGAAAGTCATTGACGGACAAGGGGCGTTCCCGCGCATCCAGGGTGACATTCCCGCCGCGGACCGCTACACCGAGATGCGGCTGTCGGCTCCCGGTGCCGCGCTGACCGCGGAGCTCGACGATCACGCCGTACCCATGGTGCAGACCTTCGACGGCGAGTGGACCGAGCCGACGATGCTGCCGGCCCAGTGGCCGGTGCTGCTGTGCAACGGTGCCATGGGCATCGCCGAGGGGTGGGCCACCAAGGTGCCCGCGCACAATCCGCGTGAGGTGATGGCCGCCTGCCGGGCTCTGCTGGCCAGGCCGAACACGACCGACGACACGTTGATGAAGCTCATTCCCGGGCCCGACTGGGGCTGCGGGGCCACCGTTGTCGGGACGAACGGCCTGCGGGAGTACATCACCACCGGCCGCGGCTTGTTCACGGTGCGTGGCACGGTGTCGATCGAGGGCAAGAACTGCATCATCACCGAGCTGCCCCCCGGGGTCGCCAGTAACACTGTGCAGGACAGGATCCGGGCAATGGTCGAATCCGGCGAGATGTCCGGCGTGGCCGACATGTCGGACCTCACCGACCGTCGTAACGGTCTGCGCATCGTCGTCACCGCCAAACGCGGCCACAGCGCCGAGACCATCCGCGAGCAACTTTTGGCGCTGACCCCGCTGGAGTCGTCGTTCGCCGCCAGCCTCGTCGCCCTCGATGAGGACCGGGTGCCGCGCTGGTGGTCGGTGCGGGAGCTGATCTCCGCATTCCTGCATCTGCGTGACTCGGTGGTGTTGCACCGCAGCGAATACCGGCTCGAAAAGGTCACCGCGCGCCGCCATTTGGTGGCGGGACTGATGTTGATCCACCTCGACATTGATGCCGCTGTCGCAGTCATTCGCGGTTCCGACACCGTCGACGACGCCAGACAGGGCCTGCAGGAGCGGTTCCAGATCGACGAAGAGCAGGCCAATTATGTTCTGGCGCTGCAGCTTCGAAGGCTGACCAAGCTCGATGTGATCGAGCTGCAAGCCGAAGCCGACAAACTGGACGCCGAATACGCCGACCTGACCGAACTGGTCTCCAACCCCGATGCACGCCGAAAGGTGATCGACAAGGAACTGGTGGAGACCGCGAAACTGTTCAAAGGTCCCGAGTTCGACCGCCGCACCGTGCTGGACCTCGAGGCCACCCCGACGACTTCGGGCGCTGACGAGGACGGCCCCCGGGAGCGAAAGGTCAACGCCTCCTGGCGCCTTGACGACCGCGGCGTGTTTTCCGACAGCCACGGTGACCTGCTCACCGCGGGGCTGGGCTGGGCGGTGTGGACCGACGGCCGGGTCAAGTTCACCAACGGGAACGGCTTGCCGTACAAGATCCGCGATATCCCGGTGGCGCCGGACATCACCGGGCTACTGCTTTCCGGGGTACTGACGCCCGGGCACCACCTGGCACTGGTGACCCGACGCGGAAAGATTCTGCGCATCGATCCCGCCGCGGTGAATCCGCAGGGCGCGGCGGGCAATGGTGTGGCGGGGGTGAAGCTGACCGCCGATGACCCGGGTGACGAGGTCATCGCGGCCCTACCGATCAGCTGCGAAAACGGGGAAGCCATCCTTTCGACCTCGGAAAAGGGTTGGAAGGTCACCGAAGTCGCCGACATTCCGGTCAAGGGCCGTGGTGGCGCGGGCGTCGGGTTCCACCCGTTCGTCAACGGCGAGGATGCGGTGCTCTCGGTGGCGATTTCTGCGACCGGGTTCGTGCGCGGCGGGAGAGCCGTGCGGGCAGAGAAGCGCGCGAAGGCTTCGGTCAAGAGCGCAGGCACCGGTATCACGCCGGCCCCGTAAGGGATCCCGGCGTAAACGCCAGCCGGAAACGTCTGGCGCCGCATGATGACTCATTTGCACCACCTGTCACACCGCCATCACACCGCATCACTTTTGGAGTAGTGCGCTACGCGGGCTTTTCCGACAGGTGGGCATCACCATGGACAACACAAGGTAGGAGCTAGTCGGGGGCAAACATCATGAGACTTCAACTTCACCCAGTAGGCGCACAGCCCGCCGCGAACACCGGCGGGAATCCGCCGGCTGAGAGTCAGGGCACCTGGAGCCCGGCCAAACTGGCCATGGTCAGCACGCTTGGCGCAGCCGCCGTCACCGGAGCCTTCACCATTGTGCCCCAGCTCATTCCGCTGCTTCACCGTAGCGCTGAGAAGCCAAGCAGCATCTCCTATGATTACACCGGGGACTACACCAAAGCCGAGGTAACCGTCGACGGTTCCGCGTCAAAAGACGTCGACGAGGTCGCCGTACTCGTCGGGCCTAGGTCAGCAGGTGGAGCATATTGGGCCAAGAAGGTGAAGGTGGTCGACGGCGCTTGGGATGTCACGATCGAGACAGACCCGAGTCTGCCGAAGCCGTACGTAGTCCAGGCGATTCCGCATACCGGCCATCGCAATTCGGCCCTCGCCGCGAACACTGTCGCGCTGTACTCGTTGGGATCCGGGGACGCCACGACACCGCCTCCGTCTCCGCAGGATCCGCTGCAATGCGCCCAATTGCACGGGCCCAGTTGCTTCGAAGGCCCCGGATGGGGGTCACCGGTGACCCGCGAATCAGACGGCTGAGGACGAACGCGCGTCCCGCGGCCCCTCGGCTCAGATCGGCGCGACACGCCCCGCCCAGGGCAACGCCTGCTCGAGTTGGGCCGCCAGCTTGAGCAGCAGCGATTCACCGGCAAGCGGTGCGACGAACTGGACGCCGAGCGGCAATCCTTCTGCCGTCCAGTGCAGAGGCAGCGAGATCGCGGGGCGGCCGGTGATGTTCGCCAGCTGGGTGTAGGGCACCCAGCCGAGGTTCTTGTCCACCATGCCGTCGACAATCTTGGTGTAGCGCAACAGGCTTGCGGTACGAGTCTTGATCAGCGCGTCAGCGGCGTGCTGCAGCACGCCCGGCAGATCGAACTCGCCGATCCGGGGCGGCAGGGTTGCCAAGGTGGGCGTCAACAGAAGGTCATACGACTCGAAGAACGTGCTCAGCCGCCGCGTGTGTTCTTGGCGCCGCTGCACCGCATCGAGATAGTCGACGCTGCTCGTGGCGCGACCGATCGCCGCCATGATGAGCGTGTCACGCTCGAAAGCGTCGTCACCCGCACCGGTCAGCCGCTTGGCCTCGGCGAGCTCCCATGCGCTGTAGACGAACCAGGTCAGCAGGAAGTCGCGGGCAAGGGCGGCATCGTCGAAGGGCGCTTGGGGCAGTTCCTCGACGTGGTGCCCGAGCTCGGTGAGTGCGGTAGCCGTTGCCTCGACGGCGGCGAACGCCTCGCGGTGTGGCGTCGGATTGATCGCCGTCGGCACCCGCAGCCCGATGCGCAGCTTCCCGGGGCCCGCCCCCACGCACGACGCGAAGGACTCACCGGGCAGGCTCGGCACGTAGGGACCGAAGGGTTCGCCGCCGCTGAGAACATCGAGCATGGCTGCCGTATCACGAACCGTCCGCGAGACGACGCCCTGAACGGCCGCGCCGTGCATGGATTCTCCGACCAGCGGACCCGACGGCGTCAAACCGCGGCCCGGTTTCAGCCCTACCAGTCCGCAACTCGCCGCCGGAATACGAATCGATCCGCCGCCGTCGTTGGCGCCGGCGCAGGGCACGACGCCCGCTGCCACGGCCGCCGCAGATCCTCCCGAACTGCCACCCGGCGACCTTTCCAGGTCCCAGGGGTTTCGGGCCGGCCCCCATGCCTCGGGCTCGGTGATTCCCTTCGCGCCGAACTCGGGTGTGTTGGTTTTCCCGAAGATGACCAGGCCCGCGTCGATCCAGCGTTGTACGACCGTGGCATGCTCGGTCGCGTTCAGCGACATCAGCGCACGTGAACCGGCCGAGGTCGGCAAACCCGCATAGTCCTGCGCAAGATCCTTGATCAGAAACGGGACCCCGGCGAACGGACCCCTCAGATCGTCCGACGGTGAAGCCGGGACGTCGCGCACGATGGCGTTGATCTTCGGGTTTACCGCTGCCGCCCGCTCCCGGGCGGTGGCGAGAAGTTCAGCCGCCGAAACCTGCTTGTCAGCAATCAGTTTCGCCAAGGACGTGGCGTCGTGCGCACGGTACTCGTCAAAGTCCACCCCACGAAGGTAGTCCGCGGTGACGTTGCGCGGTGGCCTACCGCCCACGGGAGATGGGGGTCGTTGAAACCACTCCGCCCTCCTTGGGCAAGCTGAGTACCAACCGACCCGAAGGAGCATCCGTGGACTTCACGACGATCCGGCACGAGCTCGACGACGGGATCCTCACCGTCGTCCTTGATCGCCCGGACAATCTCAATGCCTTCACCGTCGAGATGGCAGAGGAGTTGGAGCGCACCTTCGTGGCGGTCAACGACGACGACGCGGTGCGTGCCGTCATCGTGACCGGCGAGGGTCGCGCGTTCTGCGCCGGCATGGACTTGTCGAGCGAGGGAAATGTGTTCGGCCTCGATGAGTCGAAGTCACCGGGCCTGGCCGACATGACCGACCTCGACGATCCCGAGCTTCGACGAGTCCGGGATACCGGCGGCCGGGTGACCCTGGCGATCTACGCCTGCCGCAAGCCGGTGATCGCCGCGATCAACGGCGCCGCAGTGGGGATCGGCGCGACGATGACGCTGGCCATGGATGCCCGCCTCATGTCGACCAAGGCCCGCTTCGGGCTGGTCTTCGGAAAGCTCGGCATCACCCCGGAAGCGTGTTCGACGTGGTTCCTTCCCCGGATCGTCGGTATGCCAACGGCTTTGGACCTGGTCTACCGCTCCGACATTCTGACGGCAGACGCGGCCCGTGAGATCGGCCTGGCGCAGGCCGTCCACGAACCGGATGCATTGATCGCCGAGGCCCGGGCGCTGGCCGATTCGTGGACACGCGACCGCTCACCGGTTTCGGTCGCGCTCATGCGCCAGATGCTCTATCGGAATTCAGCCGAGCCGCACCCGGTCGATGCGCACCGGGTGGACTCCTTGGCGATGTTCTACACGAGCATCGGTGACGGCAACGAAGGTGTGCGGGCGTTCCTCGACAAGCGGCCGCCGCAGTTCTCCGGCCAGGCCTCCGAGATGCCGCCGTTCTATGAGGAGTGGGTCGCCGACGGCGAGCCGCACTAGACGTAGGCGGTCTTCCTCGCAGCCCGGTGGGGCAGCGTCTGGGGATGGTATGTGGTCTATTCCGAGACAGCGTTCAGCGTCGTCCGAGCCTGGCCGATTTGGTCGTATGCGTAGACGGCCATCTCGGCCGTGGTCATCGTTGCGCCCTTGTGGGCGATCGATTCGTAGGTCTGGGCGCCGAGGACCTTGCGCAGGCGAGTGATCGCGGTGCTCAACTCGGGGTAGGCCGTACTCGTGAGGGGACTGAACGCGAACCCGGCGATGATGGCCGCCGGCTCATCGCGTCCAAGCTGGCCGAAAAGGGCAGCGAGGACAGCCAGCGGGAAACGGATCATGGTGGTGTTGCCCGCGTCGTGAAAATTCCGAACCGCAAGTGCGACATAGTCAAGCGTGGCCAGCAGGTCGCCATACTCGGCCTCGAGGCGCGACAGACTGCCCGCGATGCGTGTTTCAGTATTGCGGTTGCCGCTCTCCTGGGCGATCACCAGACCGCGGCGCTGCGCGTCCAGCGCAGCCGCGGGATCACCATCCCCGAACGCGTAACCGTAGGCGTAGAGCGCGAATGAGAGTGCCGCCGGGTTGCCGGTCGCCTCGGCAACCTCGATCAGGCCATTCGCTGCGAACCTCGCCTCCTCGTCGCGACCCGCGACCGCCAGTGCAACAGTCAGGAACGCCCTGGTGAACCCGTGGGTGTCGTGACCCAATGCGAGCCGGGCGCGACACCACTCGACCTGCCGTTCGGGCTGGCCGGAGTGCAGGTACGCAGCGCCGAGCGCACCCTCGAAGCCGAACGGTACGTCGTCATGGCGGCCATTGCCGATCACCAGCTGGCCAGCGTCGCTGTAGCCAACAGCTGCCTCGATCCGTCCGGGCCACCAGCACAAAGACGCCATCGCATACAGGAATGCGAGGGCCGGATGGTCGGCCGTACGGGCAAGCTCGATGAGTTCCTCGGCCCACGCTATCGGCTCGTTACTGTGCGTCCAAAAGCCAAGCCATGCCGTCCATGTCGCGATGGTGGCGGCGACGTCGAGGTCACCTTGGTCGGCGGCCCACCGAAACGCAGACCGCAGATTGGCCAGCTCAAGGGTGAACCAGTCGTAGGCGTCCCGTTGGCGGGGGCTGTCCCACAGGGCCAGAATGTCGGCTTCGCGCCCGGCGAAATGGCGAGCGTGCGCGGCCCGGGCGTCGGTTGCCGATCCACGCGCGACCAGCTGCTCCCCGGCGAACTGGCGGATCGTCTCCAGCATCGAGAACCTGGTCAGGTCTGAGGAACGTTCGGCGATCAGCAGCGATTTGCGCACCAGCGCGTCGAGCGAATCAAGCACTGCGTACTCGTCGGGGTCATCCAATTCTGCTACTGCGCATGCACTTCGGAGGTCGAACCCGCCGGAGAACACCGAACACCGCTCCAGTAACACCTTTTCAGGATCGTCGAGGAGGTCATATGACCATGCCACAGTGTGGCGCAGCGTCTGGTGGTGTTCCAACCCCCGCCGCGACCCGACCAGAAGTTTGAACCGGTCATCGAGACGATCCCGCACCTCTGTTGGTGTCATCGACGCCATCCGTGAGGCCGCCAACTCGATGGCCAACGGGATCCCGTCGAGACGGCGACAGATCTCCACCACTGCCTCGGCCTCATTGGCCCCGGACAGCGAGAACCGCTGTGCCACACTACGGGCGCGCTCGATGAACAACGCCACGGCGGCCGATTCGACGCCTCCGGTGACATCCAGCGAGGGCACCAGCCACAGCTGCTCATCGGCCACTCGCAGTCCTTCGCGGCTCGTAGCCACGATCTTCACCGTCGCCGACTTCGCCAGGATCGCCTCGATCAAATCGGCGACGGCATCGCGCACATGCTCACAGTTGTCTATCACCAACAGCCGGACTCGGCCTTCCAAGGCGGCGGCGACACTCTCGGCCACGCTCTTGTCCGGTTGCTGAGTGATGCCCAATACCGTCGCGACAGCATCAGGTACCGCAGCCGGATCAGCCACCGCGGCCAGTTCGAAAAACCAGACTCCATCGGGAAATTCGTCGGCAAGACGTCCCGCGACCTCCAGCGCGAGACGAGTCTTACCGACCCCGCCTACGCCGGCCAGCGTGACCAGCCTGTGTGAACGTACCGCCACTCGGATATTGGAGACCTCGGCGTCACGGCCTATCAGGCTGGTGACCACCCGGCGCAGGTTCCCCGGGGCCGGGTCCAGGGTCCGCAATGGCGGAAAGTCCGTGCCCAGACCGGCGGCTTGTAGCTGAAACACCGTGATCGGATCCGGCAGGTCTCGCAACCGTCGCGGCCCCAGATCGACCAGGTCCAGGTCGCTCAGCAGACTCGCCGTGGAGTCCGACAACAGGATCTGGCCGCCGTGCCCGGCGGCCATCACCCGCGCGGCCCGATTGAGCACCGTGCCGAAGTAATTGTCATCCCGCAGTTCGGCCGCCCCGGTCGCGATCCCCATTCGCACAGGAAGCCGGAGTTCTCGCTGGGCCGCGACTGCCGCGTCGACAGCAGATTTGGGAGACGCGAAAGCAGCGACCACGCCATCCCCTGTGTGGCTGAACAGAAATCCGGCGTGCTCTTCGATGACCGAACGCAAAATCTCGTCGTGCTCCAGCAGGGCTGCCCGCATCTGGTCGGCATCGGCTTCCCACCGACGAGTCGAACCTTCGATGTCGGTGAACAGGAACGTCACGACCCCCGAAGGTCGGCCCCCGGCTGGCACTCGCACAGGATGTCACACAAAGCCCAGCTCAACGATGCGATTGCGACGAACTTTCGAGGTCCTCAGAGCTATCAGGATTCCGTCTCGACGGCGCGTCCGCCAGTCCAAAATGGAATCCGCCAGGCAAAGCTGCGCCTAGAAAAGATGCCGATGTCCGGCACCCTCTTGTCACATAACGCTACGCGCAGTAGCGTAACGCCGCGTGACCCGGAGCTTCCACGTCGGCCAGCCATTCACCACGCCCGATGCCGACATCGCGGCGGCATTAGAGCAGGTCAGCGTCCCGACGCTGCTGCTCTCGCTCGTGCACATCACCGGCGACCCGCGCTACATCCGCGAGTTCAAGCAGGCCGGACTGTTCCTCAACGAGGTCCAGGGGTTCATGAGCGAAGAGGACAAGGCGCGGGTCCGCGAGGTGGCCCTGCCGGTGATCGCCGACTACCGCGACCGCGGCTGCCCGGTCCCCGACCCGCTGCCCGCCGAGCTGGTCAAAGAGATGCTGGACTGGGCGGCTTGCGAGCCGGTCGACGACGACAACGTGCCGCTGATGCTGGAGGAGCTCGACCTTGAGGGGGTCGACCCGCGGCGGCCGACGGCGCTGGACCGCGCGAACGACTTCAGCGTGATCGTGATCGGCTGCGGGGAATCCGGGGTGCTGGCCGGGGTCCGGCTCAAGCAGGCCGGCATCGACTTCACCATCGTGGAGAAGAACGCCGGCCCGGGCGGAACCTGGTGGGAGAACAGCTATCCCGGCGCCCGCGTCGATGTGGCCAACCATTTCTACTGTTACAGCTTCGAACCCAGCAACCACTGGGAGCACTTCTTCGCCGAACAGCACGAACTACGCCAGTACTTCCGCGACGTGGTGGACCGCCACGACCTCGAACCGAACATCCGGTGGAAGACCGAGGTGGTGTCCGCCGCATGGGACGACGGGATGTGGAACGTCACCGTGCGGTCGGCCGCCGGCACCGAGACGCTGCGAGCCAACGCCGTCATCACCGCCGTCGGCCAGCTCAACCGGCCCCAGATCCCCGAGTTCCCCGGCGCGGAAACCTTTGCCGGACCGGCCTTTCACTCCGCTGCGTGGAACCACGACGTCGACGTCACCGGCAAGCGGGTCGCCTTGATCGGCGCGGGCGCCAGCGGCTTCCAGATCGCCCCGGCCATCGCCGACAAGGTCGAGCACCTCACGGTCTTCCAGCGCACCGCGCAGTGGATGTTCCCCAACCCGATGTACCACGAGCGCGTCGCCGACGGGGTGCGATGGGCGATGGAACACCTGCCGTACTACGGACGCTGGTACCGCTTCCTGCTGTTGTGGCCCGGAGCCGACAAGGGCCTGGACGCCGCGCGGGTGGACCCCAATTATGAGGACCAGGCGCACCCTGAACAGAGCTACGCAGTCAGCGAGATCAATGCCATTGCCCGCATCATGTTCACCGACTGGATCACCACCCAGGTAGGAGACAACCCCGAACTGCTCGCCAAGGTCCTGCCCGACTATCCGGCCACCGGCAAGCGCACGCTGCAGGACAACGGCAGCTGGCTGGGCACCCTCAAACGCGACAACGTGGACCTGGTCCGCACCCCGGTCGAACGCATCACCCCGACCGGAGTCGTCACGACGGACGGCGAGGCCTACGACGCCGATATCATCGTGTACGCCACCGGTTTTCGTGCCACCGACGTGTTGTTCCCGATGACCATCACCGGCCGTGACGGCGTCGACCTTCGCGACGCCTGGGGGCAGCGCCCCTACGCCTACCGCGGCATCACGGTGCCCGGCTTCCCCAACTTCTTCATGACCTACGGCCCCGGAACACACCTGGCCCACGGCGGCAGCCTGATCCTCAACTCCGAACTCCAGATGCGCTACATCAACCAGTGTCTGGAGCACCTGATCACCGTCGGCGCCAAGGCCATGGAGCCACTGCCCGAGCCGACGAAGGAATGGCACCGGCGCTCACAGGAGGCGATCCGCCAAACCGTGTGGGCACAGCCCTCGATCAAACACTCCTATTTCAAGAATGCGGACGGTGAGATCCACACCGTCAGCCCGTGGCGGTTGAGCGAATACCGCTCTGCCATCAACGAACCCATCTGGTCAGACTTCACAGTGCAGGAGGCGTGACTATGCGCGCAGTCGTCGTCGACAGTTCCGGAAAGGTCAGCGTCGAATCCCGGCCGGACCCAGTCCTGCCCGGTCCCGACGGAGCAATCGTCAAGGTCGAGGCTGCCTCGATCTGCGGATCGGACCTGCACTTCCTCGAGGGTCACTATCCGATCGCCGATCCAGTGTCCGTCGGACATGAGGCCGTCGGCGTGATCGTCGAAATCGGCCCGGAGGTAACCGGATTCGCCGTCGGCGACCGGGTTCTGGTCTCATCGGTGGCCGGCTGCGGACATTGCGCTGGCTGCGCGACCCACGATCCGATCCGCTGCGTGCAGGGCCCGCAGATCTTCGGTACCGGATTCCTCGGCGGCGCCCAGGCCGAACTTCTCGCGGTACCGGCTGCCAACTTCCAGCTACTGAAGATGCCCGACGGCATCAGCACCGAGCAGGCTCTGCTGCTGACCGACAACCTGGCCACGGGCTGGGCGGCGGCCAAACGCGCGGACATTCCGGTGGGCGGTTCCGTCGCGGTGATCGGCCTGGGCGCGGTCGGCATGTGCGCCCTGCGCAGCGCAATCACACTCGGCGCGGCAAAGGTTTTCGCCGTCGACCCGGTAGCAGCCCGGCGCGAACGCGCGGAGGCCTCGGGAGCGACGACGTTCGCCCCGCCCTCGGCCCAGGCGATCCGGGAAGCCACCGGCGGCCTCGGTGTGGACTCCGTCATCGACGCGGTGGGCATGGACGCCTCGATCAACGACGCCATCGACGCCGCCCGTGCCGGCGGTACCGTCTCCATCGTCGGCGTGCACGATCTGCAGCCCTACCCGATGCCTGCGCTGGGCTGCCTGCTGCGCAGCCTGACCATCCGCTTCACCACCGCCCCGGTTCAGCAGACCTGGCCGGAACTGATTCCGCTGCTGCAAGCCGGCCGCCTCGACGTCGACGGGATCTTCACGACCACGATGTCGCTGGACGAGGCCGTCGACGGCTACGCCAAAGCTTTCTCCCGCTCGGGCGAGCACCTGAAGGTTCAGCTCAAGCCGTAGTTGTCGCGGGTCAGCCATCACCGGCCGCGAGCGTGGCACGTATGCACGAAAATCGGCGCCAGTACAACACATTGTTGCGCTATGCAAATTTTCGTGAGTCGCTTCACAATCCGGAATCAACCAGCCAACAACGGAATAACACCCGCGGTGCGGACAGTTAAACGGACACGTGCGCCAACCGAACTCGTTAGTCGACTGTCCGAACGTGGCGCAACGGCGCCAGGAACTGCCCCTTGCCCTCATCGGGCGGCGCTGATGCGTCAGGGTCCCCTCGCCGGTCGATACCCCGCCGTGGCCACCATGGTCGCCTTGGCGTTGATCCCCTACCTGGCGCTGTCGGCCGCCGTCGACCCGCTGGTCCCGATCATCTCCGAGCAGCTGGGCATCTCGACGCAGACCATGAGCCTGGGCTTCGGCCTGGGTAACGCCGCGTATGCGGTGGGCACCGTGTTGGCCGTGCAGTTCGCCCAGCACCTGCCCCAGCGCAGGATGCTGTTGGCCTATGCGGTGGTGCTGGTCGTGGGCTCCGTATTGGCGGCGTCCGCGGTCAACGGGGCGATGTTCATCGGCGGTCACATCCTGCAAGGGCTGGCCACCAGCATGCTGCTGATCGCCGCTGCTCCACCGCTGACCATCGGCTTCCCCAGGGAGAAGCTGCGCTACACCGCCGTGATCATGAACATGGCCGTGTTCGGAGCCGTCGCTCTCGGCCCGTTCATCGGCGGTGCACAGGCCGAGGCCCTCGCGTGGCGCCCGCTGTTCTGGATCGTCGTGGCGATCGCCGTCGGCGCCCTGATCATGGCGGCCCTGACGTTCGAGGACGCACCGCCGGCCGATCTCGACGCACCGCGTGACCTGTTGGCCATCGGCCTGGCATCGGTCGGCTGCGCGGCCGCTTTCGTCGGCGCCGCACAACTCACCAGCCACGATTTCACCGACCCGGCGGTGATCGTGCCGATGCTCGGCGGGCTGGCGCTGATCGTGGTGCTCATCGTCTACCAGTTCAGGGCCCGCCGCCCGTTGCTGACCGTCCGCACGATGCTGACCAGTTCGATCCCCGTCGCCGGCGTCGGTGTCGCCCTGTTCGCGGCCGCCGCGTCGGTGGCGGCGACGGCTCTGACGGCAGAAGTCTTCATGCAGACCTACAGCCCGGTGCGGGTCGGTCTGCTGTTCCTGCCCGAACTCGGCGGCGCCATCGTCATGGCCCTTGTGTTCGGGTCCGTCATCACCAAGCGGTCGATGCACTACCTTCCGCTGGTCGGCATGGCGCTGCTGGCCGCCGGGATCGTGGTATTCCGGCTCGCGATTCCCGCCAACCAGCCGCTGGCCCTGCTGGCCTCGTTACTGACGGGACTGGCGTTGGGCGCCACGGTGGCGCCGGCACTGTTCGTCGCAGGTTTCTCGTTGCAGTCCAACAGCCTCCAACGGGTCTTCGCCATCATCGAGTTGTTGCGCGCCGTGGCCGCCTTCATGGTCGCGCCCATCTTCGCCCATTTCGCCGCCACAGCCGCCGGTGGACTGACCGCAGGCACGGGCGATGCATTGTGGATCGGATTCGGCCTGTCGGTCGGCGGTGCGATTTTCGGGGTGGCCGTCTACGCACTCAGCGGGGCTCGGCCTCAACGGCCTGACCTCGACCTGTTCCTCGACGGCGAATCGCCGGCCTGGTACTCGCCACCGCTGCTCGCGCGGCTGCGTCCCGGCCTGACCGCACCGACTGCGCCACCTGAGCGGTCCCGTCCGGCGGCCCCATTCGAACCCGCGACGCCCGCGTCGACGGGACCCGTGCTGTTCGCCTACGACGGAACATCCCGCGCCGCCTCCGCCATCGAACAGGCGGCGGCCGAACTGTCCGTCGACCGCGCTGCCCTGGTGGTGTGCGTGTGGCAGCCCGTCGATGTCGGGTTCACGCCCGTGGAGGCAACGCATTTCGACGCCGACCGGGCCAACGAGGTACGCCGGGCCGCTGAACAGACGGCTGCCTACGGAGCGTCAGTGGCGACCCGGGCCGGTTTCTCGGCCCGGAGCGTCGCCGTCGAAGCCGCGCCCATCTGGATGGGCATCGTCGAGGCCGCTCACGAACACAACGCGAGCCTCATCGTGGTCGGCCCGCACCGGCGTAACGGTCTGTTGGGGCACCTGGAAGGCAGCGTGGCCGCGGCCGTCGTCGCTCATGCCACGACACCGGTACTGGTCATCCCCGAGGACTGCCGCCGCTCATCCTGCGCCGAGGACGCGGCCCACTCGAACTCTCACGCCGTCGCCGCAGGATCGACCGGGGATCGCGCGTAGTTACGCAGGTTGTCCCGCAGCGTGGAGACACCGCGCTGCATGGTCCTGAGTTCGTCCAGTGACAGACCCGTCGCCGCCAGGAGGTCCATCTCCAGGGTCTGCGCGCGGAGTGCGCGCCCGGCGTCGGTGAGGCTGACGATGACCTGACGCTCGTCGCCGGGATCACGCTGCCGCGTCACGTATCCCAGCGCTTCGAGCTTCTTGAGGATCGGAGTCAACGTGTTGGACTCCAGGAACAGCTTGTCTCCCAGGCTTCCGACGGTCTGGTGATCCTGCTCCGAGAGCGCGACGAGCGCGATGTACTGCGTATACGTGATGCCGTGTCGGTCCAGGATCGGCTTGTAGGCCTTGCCGTACGCGAGGTTGGCCGAGTAGATCGCGAAGCACAGGAAATCGGAGAGTTGCGGAGCCGCGGGTGCCATGGTCCGAATTATATCGGACCCGATTTAATCGGATGGGATGAAATATAAGGCGCACCACGTTCATCTCTAACGCATCCAATTGGAGCTGACCATCCACTCAGGGAGAACGCCGTGACCACCAGCCAGACCGACAACGTGCTCTACACCGCCCAGACCCACACCACCGGCGGGCGTCAGGGTGAGGCCTACAGCTCCGACGGCAACCTCGACATCCAGCTCACACCGCCCGGCGGAAACGGCGCCGGCACCAACCCCGAGCAGTTGTTCGCGGCCGGATGGTCGGCGTGTTTCCTGAGCGCCATGGGCCTGACGGCGGGCAAGCACAACGTGAAGTTGCCCGCGGAGACCGCCGTCGACGCCGAGGTCGACCTGCTCAACACCGACGGAGCATTTTCCCTGCGGGCGCGACTGAACGTCACCATCCCGGGCGTCGATCGGGCGACCGCGCAGGCCATCGCCGATGACGCGCACCAGGTCTGCCCGTACTCCAAGGCGACCCGCGGCAACATCGACGTCACCATCAGCGTGGCCTGAGGGGCAGGACCGGCCCGGCGGCTACCCGCAGCGGTTGCGGAAATCAGTCGCCGGTTGCCGGACTCCCTGGAGTTCGGCACGGATCTGCGGCTTGTCCTGAAGGTAGACGCGCACCGATTCGGCCATCTCGTCGTTCGACTGTCCCTTGAGACTGGTGAAGAACGCGTTGACGTCGGGATGGCTGAACAGATACGCCGACGTGGCCGCGCGGACCCCGGCCATCACCCCGGCCAGGTCGGCGGCCGTGCAGTTCGGCTCGTCCGCGGCAGCGATGGGCGCCCCAACGGCCAAGAGCGACAGGCTGATTGCGCCGGTGGCAATGACACGGGTGAACATCGTGGCTCCTAAATCGACTCGGATAACTGCGCTAAGGCTCACGGACGCCCCGGCCGCCAGCCGCCACCACCACCGCCGTTGTCGGGCGGGCGGGGGTCGATGTCGATTTCTAAGCCCCCGCCGGCGCAGTACCAGTCGTTGGCGCAGTAATACGGGTAGTAGGGACCGGCCTTCGGCGGCGTCGGTCCCCCGCCGCGGACATTGCCCTGTGCGCACACCGTGGAACCGCCGGCATCGACGCAGTCGGCGACGGCCGTCGGCGGGGCGGTGATGGAAACGGCGATCGGGATGGTCAAACCGGTCAGTCCCAGTAACACCGGACGCCACATGCTCCGCATGACCACTCCTCATTCAGTTCCCGTTCCGCCGAGAATAGAACCGGGGGACGCCCAATATGCGGGATCGACAATAACCCGCCGATGCTGCGGGCGCATGCGGGAGCCCGCGACATTCGTAACCGGTTGCATTCGTGAAGATCTCAAGGGTCCCGGCGGGGGCGCCCGCTACCTAGCCTGACGCGCGTGAACGAAGACTGGCTGGCCGTGATCGTCGGCCTCACCCTATTGACCCTCGTGCTCGTCGGCGCCATCCCCGGCAGTGTGATCCCATGACCAGCACCGAGGAACGCTCCGAACAGCGTTCGTCGAAGATCGGCTACGCCGTCGCCGGCGTGCTCGTCGTCATCGCATTGGGCGCGGCGACCCGATTCCTGGAAACCGAGGTGCCTCGTTGGGCCGCCGGGACACCGCTGGCGAAGGTCGCCAAATCAGTCGAATTCCCAGTCTACGCAATCGCTCTCGGCCTCATCGGCAACGCCCTCCTGGCCCGGTTCGCCCTCCGCGACATCCTGTCCCAAGGGTTTCGCACCGAGTTCTTCATCAAGACCGGCCTGGTCCTGCTCGGAGCGTCGATCAACCTCAAGGTGCTCGCCACTGCCGCGGGACCGGCGATCATCCAAGCGCTCCTTCTGATTTCGATCGTCTTCGGGTTCACCTGGTGGCTCGGTGGCCGGCTCGGCCTCGACGACAAACTGCGGGCGCTGCTGGCATCGGCTGTCTCCATCTGCGGGGTGAGCGCGGCCATCGCCGCCGCCGGCGCGGTTCAGGCCCGAAAAGAGCAGCTGGCCTACGCCGCATCGCTCGTCATCATGTTCGCGCTGCCCTCGATCTTCCTGCTGCCCTGGCTCGCCGATGTGTTCGGACTGTCCGACGCGGTGGCCGGAGCCTGGATCGGCGGCAATATCGACACCACCGCGGCCGTGGCCGCCGCGGGCACGATCGCCGGTGAACAGGCGCTGCAGATCGCCACGATCGTCAAAACCACGCAGAACGCACTGATCGGCATCGTGGCCATCGCTCTCACCGCGTACTTCGCGCTGAAAGTCGAGCGGCAATCTGACACCCCAGGGACTGCGGCGGCGCGTCCGTCGCTGCGCGAATTCTGGGACCGCTTCCCGACGTTCGTACTCGGCTTCATCGCCGCATCGGTGATCGGCACGCTGTATCTGCAACTTGGCGGAAAGGCCGCCTCATCCTCCATTGCCACCGTGAACGACCTGCGGACCTGGTTCCTCATCTTTGCTTTCGTGGCCATCGGGCTGGAATTCTCGCTACGCGGACTGAAGGAAGCCGGATGGCGGCCCATCGTGCTGTTCGCCGCGGCGACCATGGTGAACATCGTGGTGGCGCTGGGTTTGGCCTCGGTCCTGTTCGGCGGTTTGTTCGGCACCTTCACTAGCGGGTAGCTAAACGGTTACCCTGGCTAAGTGCCGACAACCTGGTCGCGGCGAGGGTTTTTCACGGTCACCGCTGGAATGGCCCTGGTCGCTGCGTGTAGCACGCAAAAACCCGGCGTGGTTGCGAAAGACGGTTCGGTGACCGTCCGCCACCTGTTCGGTGACACCAACGTCCCGGGGCCACCGCAACGGGTGGTCAGCGCGGGATTCACCGAACAGGACGACCTGCTGGCCCTCGGCGTCGTGCCGGTCGCGACGACCGAGTGGTTCGGCGGTGAGCCGTTCGCGGTGTGGCCCTGGGCGCAACCGAAACTCGGGGCGGCCCAGCCCGCGCTGCTGGGCCTGAACGACGGGATCCAGGTCGACGCGATCGCGGCGCTCAAACCGGACCTGATCGTGGCCACCAATGCCGGACTCGATGCCGACACCTTCGCCAAACTCTCCGAGATCGCCCCGACCATCGCGCAGACCGGCCCCGACGCGTTCTTCGGACCATGGCGCGACCAGGCCACCCTCATCGGCCAGGCGCTGTTCCAGAACGACGCGATGACGGGCCTGATCACCGGCGTGGACGACAGGTTCAAGGCAGTGGCGACCAACAACCCGCGGTTCGCGGGTAAGAAGGCCATGCTGCTGAGCGGCACCCTGTTCCGGGACAGTGTGCAGACCCAGACGGGATGGCGTACCGAATTTCTCACCCAGATGGGCTTTGCGGTGCCGCCGACACCCGAGCTGATCCCGCGCTCGGACTTCGCCTCCGTGCTCGATGCCGCCGACGTGCTGATCTGGACCACCGAGAGCGACGAGGAGCGCGACGCCCTGCTGGCCGATCCGGGGATCGCCGAGCTCAAAGCCACCGTCCGCAAGCGGCACGTTTTCACCCCCAAAGATCTGGCCGGCGCCATCGCATTCGCCTCGCCGCTGTCCTACCCCCTGGTGGCCGACCAGTTGCCACCGCTGCTCAACCGGGCGCTGACCTGACAAGATGACCGGGTGACAAGCACCCCGGAGAACACCGAGCACCGTGGCACCGCAATCGTCGGCTCGGCCTACTACCCGGTACTCGTCGCCGTCTTCACGGCCCTGGTGATCGTCTCCAACGTGACCGCCACCAAGGGCGTCGCCTTCGGGCCGATCATCGGCAACTGGTCGATCATCACCGACGGCGGGTTCATCGTCTTCCCGCTCACCTACGTCATCGGCGACGTGCTCTCGGAGGTGTACGGATTCAAGGCCGCGCGGCGTGCGATCTTCCTCGGGTTCTCCATGAATGCCCTCGCCGCACTGGCATTCTGGATCACCATCTATCTACCCGCGGCGGACTTCTACGCCAACCAGGAACACTTCGAGAACATCGTCCACGCCTATACCCAGCTGATCGTGGCGGGCCTCGCCGGCTTCATCGTCGGACAGACCATCAACGCCTGGGTCGTGGTCGCCATCAAGGAACGCACCAAGGAGAAGCACCTGTGGGCCCGCCTGGTCGGATCCACGTTCGCCGGCCAACTCGGTGACACCCTCGTCTTCTGCGGTATCGCGGCCAGCGCGATCGGCATCAGCACCGTCGGCGACTTCGTCACCTACACCGCGCTGGGCTGGATCTACAAGACCGCGGTCGAGGTGATCATGCTGCCGATCACCTACCGGGTGATCGCCGTCATCAAGCGCCGGGAGCCCACATACCAGGCCGCCGTGTGAGGCTTCGATAAGGCACCTCTGGCAAGGTTCATAGAGCCGGAGCTTTCTTAGCTACTCGCGGGTAGCTTCAGGTCATGAGTGTGACATCAGAGGTGATGGACGCGACGGGACCAAGCCTGAACCCGGGCACCGCTCGCGACTATGGCGATCAGGCTCTGCTGCTCGAGTTCGACAGCACTGCCGATGTTTTGGCGTGGACCGCCAGTCTCACAGCGGCCCAACTGCTCGGTGTGATCGATATCGTGCCGGCGTCACGCACGATCTTGATCAAACTGGCCGATCCCCGCTACCAGGCCCCCACGCGGCAGCGGCTGGGCAAGTTGCAGCTGCAACCCGGGTCAGCCCCGGTCCGCCCGGTCGGCCAGGCCGACGTGACCATCGACGTGATCTACGACGGCGCCGATCTGCGTGATGTGGCGGCACTGACCGGGCTGACTCCGGACGAGGTGATCGCGGCACACACCGGCAGCCAGTGGCAGGTCGGATTCATGGGCTTCGCACCCGGATTCGCCTACCTGGTAGGCGGTGACGAACGCCTACAGGTCCCGCGCCGAGCCGAGCCCCGCACCAACGTCCCGCCCGGGGCGGTGGCACTGGCCGGTGAGTTCAGCGGCATCTACCCGCGACAGTCGCCCGGCGGCTGGCAGTTGATCGGGCGCACCGACGCGGTGTTGTTCGACGTACATCGGGACCAACCCGCACTGCTCACCCCGGGTACGTGGGTGCAGTTCCGGGCCATCGGCTAGTCAGCGAGGAGGACACCATGACGACGACACTGGAAGTTCTGCGCACCGGACCGCTGGCTCTGGTCGAGGACCTCGGCCGGCCCGGCATGGCCCACCTCGGCGTCACCCGCTCGGGTGCCGCCGATCGGCGGTCCCACACATTGGCCAACCGACTGGTCGCCAACCCCGGTGAACACGCCACCATCGAGGTGATGTTCGGCGGGTTCTCCGCCCGGGTGGTCGGCGGGGACATCTCCATCGCAGTCACCGGCGCCGACACGGACCCGGCGGTCAATGGTATTCCGTTCGGCACCAACAGTATTCATCACGTTCATGACGGCGAGGTGATCTCGCTGGGCGCACCGCACTCGGGACTGCGCAGCTACCTGGCGGTCCGCGGCGGCATCGCCGTCGAGCCCGTCCTGGGTTCACGGAGCTATGACGTGATGTCGGCGATCGGGCCGGCCCCGCTGCAAGCAGGTGACATCCTGCCGGTCGGTGAGCACACCTCCGACCTGCCCGAAACGGATCAGGCCCCGGTCGCCTCGATCAGTGACGACGTGCTGGAACTCAATGTGGTGCCCGGCCCGCGCGACGACTGGTTCGTCGACCCGGACGTTCTGATACGGACCAACTGGCAGGTGACCACCCGTAGCGACCGGGTCGGGATGCGCCTGGTCGGCATGCCCCTGGACTACCGTTGGCCCGACCGCCAGCTCCCCAGCGAGGGCGCGACCCGCGGAGCAATCCAGATACCGCCCAACGGTTTTCCGGTGATTCTCGGACCCGACCACCCCGTCACCGGCGGCTATCCGGTGATCGGTGTGGTGACCGACGAGGACATCGACAAGCTGGGCCAGGTCCGCCCCGGACAGACCGTGCGGCTGCATTGGGCACACCCGCGCCGACCGTTCGCGGACTAGAGCCAGCCGTCTGGATCATTCCTGTCGTCATTTTCTACGTCAGGGTTGCGATCCCGGCGATCAACGACCCAGGTGTAGAAAGCGGCGCCTGGGGAGCACGCCCCCAGCGGAGTTTGGCCTATGCGCTGGACGGCAAGCAACGTAGAGACACCGGCGCGCGGCGCTGGTAGAACATGGGTGTGCCCATCCAGGATGTCAGTGCACCACGCGTCAGCGGCGGGATCCTGCACACCGCGCGTCTGGTTCACACCTCTGATCTCGACCACGAGACCCGCGAGGGCGCCCGGCGCATGGTCATCGAAGCGTTCGAGGGCGACTTCAGTGACGCCGACTGGGAGCACTCACTCGGTGGCATGCACGCGCTGATCTGCCATCACGGCGCCCTGATCGCACATGCCGCCGTGGTCCAGCGTCGCCTGATCTACCGCGACACCGCGCTGCGGTGCGGCTACGTGGAAGCCGTGGCGGTCCGCGAGGATTGGCGCGGCCAGGGCCTGGCCACCGCCGTGATGGACGCTATCGAACAGGTGCTGCGCGGCGCCTATCAACTCGGCGCGCTGAGCTCTGCCGACACGGCCACCGACATGTATCTCGCCCGCGGCTGGCTGCCCTGGCAGGGCCCGACCTCGGTGCTGCAGCCGACCGGCGTGACGCGTACCCCCGACGATGACGGGTCCGTGTTCGTGCTGCCGATCGACCTGCCTGCCGGCCTGGACTTCGACACCACCGCGGAGATCACCTGCGATTGGCGCGACGGGGACGTCTGGTAACCACCAGAATGCACAGGCTCACACCTGTGCATGTGAGCAGGTGAGCGGAATTTCACGACCGGGTCACCGCAGGGCGCATTCGGGCAATAAACGCTTCCTAGCGTGTGCGCCATGCCCACTCTGCTGAAGTCGAATCGCATCACCAATTGGGATCCCGAGGACACGTTGGCTTGGGAAGCCGGAAACAAGTACATCGCGCGGCGCAACCTGATCTGGTCGGTATTCGCCGAACACGTCGGCTTTTCGATCTGGTCCATCTGGTCGGTGATGGTCCTGTTCATGCCCGAGGCCGTCTATGGCTTCTCGGCCGGCGACAAGTTCCTGCTGGGTGCCACCGCCACCCTGGTGGGCGCCTGCCTGCGCATCCCCTACACGCTGGCCACCGCCACCTTCGGCGGCCGCAACTGGACGGTGTTCTCGGCCTTCGTCCTACTGATCCCCACGGTCGGAACAATGGCGCTGCTGGCCAATCCGGGCCTGCCGCTGTGGCCCTACCTGATCTGTGCGGCCCTGGCCGGCTTCGGTGGCGGCAACTTCGCCTCGTCGATGACCAACATCAATGCCTTCTACCCACAACGACTCAAAGGCTGGGCGCTGGGCCTGAATGCGGGCGGCGGCAACATCGGCGTACCGATGATCCAGCTGGTCGGTCTGCTCGTCATCGCCACCGCGGGTAACCGCTCCCCATACTGGGTATGCGCCATCTACCTCGTGGCATTGGCCGTGGCCGGTATCGGCGCGGCGTTGTACATGGACAACCTCGAACAACACAAGATCGACTTGGGTGCGATGAAATCCATTCTGGCCGAACGTGATACCTGGGTGATCTCGCTGCTCTACATCGGCACCTTCGGATCGTTCATCGGGTTCTCGTTCGCCTTCGGCCAGGTGCTGCAGATCAACTTCGCCGCGGGCGGACAGACCGCGGCGCAGGCCTCGCTGCATGCCGCGCAGATCGCGTTCGTCGGCCCGCTGCTCGGCTCACTGTCCCGGGTTTACGGCGGCAAGCTGTCCGACCGGATCGGCGGCGGCCGGGTGACCCTTGCGGTGTTCGGCGGCATGATCCTGGCTGCCGGGATGCTGGTCGCGATCAGCATGTTCGACGACCACACCGCCGCTGCGGCCAACGGCCTGATGATGGCCGGCTACGTCATCGGATTCGTCGCCCTGTTCCTGCTCAGCGGCCTGGGCAACGGCTCGGTCTACAAGATGATCCCGTCCATCTTCGAGGCCCGCAGCCACTCGCTGGACATGAGCGAGGAAGCACGGCAGCACTGGTCGCGGTCGATGTCCGGCGCACTGATCGGCTTCGCCGGTGCGATCGGGGCCCTGGGCGGATTCGGCATCAACATGGCGCTGCGCCAGTCCTATCTGTCGAGCGGATCGGCCACCGCGGCGTTCTGCATCTTCCTCGCGTTCTACGTGCTGGCCTCCGCATGCACCTGGTTCCGCTACGTCCGCCGTCCTGCTGCGACGGGCGTCACACCAGCCCCGGACGACCGACACGCCTCCGCAATGGCCGGGTAATCACTTGGAAACACGCGATGCCTTCACTGGACCCATGACCGAGCCCGACTGGGCACCGCTCACCGGCTTTCGGGTGGCGGTGACCTCAGCCCGACGTGCCGACGAGCTGAGCGCACTGCTCACCCGCCGTGGCGCGACGGTGACCAGCGCGGCCGCCATCACGATGGTTCCGCTGCCCGACGACGACGAACTGCGCGCCCACACCGCGTCGCTCATCGAGGTGCCACCAGACATCGTGGTGGCCACCACCGGGATCGGGTTCCGCGGTTGGATCGCCGCAGCGGACGGCTGGGGCCTGGACGGCGAGCTCACAGACGCGCTGGGCAAGGCCCGCATCGTCTCCCGCGGCCCGAAAGCCACCGGGGCGTTGCGGGCGGCGGGCCTGCCCGAGGAATGGTCGCCCGAATCGGAATCTTCCCGCGAGGTGTTGCGCTACCTGATCGAGCAGGGCATTTCAGGGCAACGGATCGCCGTGCAGTTGCACGGTGCCACCGACGAGTGGGACCCGTTCCCCGAATTTCTCGACGAACTCCGGGCGGCCGGCGCCGAAGTGGTGCCGATCCGGGTCTACCGCTGGCATCCCGCGCCACGGGACGGCGAGTTCGACCAGATGGTCACCGGGATCGCCGAACGACGTTTCGACGCAGTGAGTTTCACCTCGGCCATGGCGGTTGCGTCGGTCTTGATGCGCGCCACCGAGATGGACATCGCCGACCGGGTGCTGTCAGCGCTGCGCAGCGACGTGCACGCCATGTGCGTCGGCCCGGTCACCGCACGGCCGCTGGTGCGGCTCGGCGTGCCGACCTCGGCACCGGAACGGATGCGGTTGGGCGCCTTGGCCCGTCACATCACCGACGAGTTGCCACTGCTGCAGGCGCGTACCGTGCGGGTCGCGGGACACTCGCTCGAGATCCGGGGCACCTGTGTCCTGGTCGACGGCGCGGTCAAGTCACTGTCACCGGCTTCGATGGCGACCATCCGCGCACTGTCGCAACGGCCGGGGGCGGTGGTGTCACGGTTCGATCTGCTCAGCGCTCTGCCGGGCACCGGAACCGATACCCACGCCGTGGAAACCGCGGTGCTGCGACTTCGTACTGCATTGGGAGACAAGAACATCGTGTCGACGGTCGTCAAGCGCGGTTACCGGCTGGCCGTGGACGAAGCCGAGATGGTCCGGACATGAGCCTGGTCCTGGTGGCGCACGGAACCCGCAAGCCGGGCGGCGTGACGATGATCGGCGATCTCGCCGCGCGGGTGTCCGACCTGCTGGGCCGGCCGGTGCACGTCTCGTTCGTCGACGTCGTCGGGCCGGCCCCCAGCGAGGTTCTGACGTCCCTGCCCATGGACTGCCCGGCGGTGGTGGTACCGGCCTTCCTGGCCGCCGGTTATCACGTCCGCGTCGATGTGCCCGCCCACGTGACGGCCAGCGGGCACCCGGCCGTCACCGTCACCGAGCCGCTGGGCCCATGCCCGGGTACGGTCCGGGTTCTCGCTGATCGGCTGGTCGAATCGGGATGGCGGCCAGGCGATTCGGTGATTCTGGCGGCGGCGGGCACCTCGGACCGAAATGCCCAATCCGACCTTCGGCGCACCGCCGCGCTGCTGTCAGCGATGACCGGCGATCGCGTAGAACTGGCCTTCGCCGCCACCGGCGCGCCGAGTGTGGCCGAAGCCGTCGCCGCGCAGCGCGGACGCGGCCATCGCCGCATAGCTGTGGCGTCCTACCTGCTCGCCGACGGGCTTTTCCAGGACCGGCTGCGTAAATCCGGCGCCGACCTCGTCAGTGAACCACTGGGCACCCACCCCGGCATGGTCCGGCTGATTGCGAACCGCTTCCGCCGCGCCGGGGTACTGAGCCTGCCCGCCGCGGCTTAGCCGGATCGACCGCACCAGGAGCGGCCCGGTCCATCCCACGATCAAGAGTGCTGCGCCGGCCCCCGCAACGGAGAACGTCGCAGATCGCCGTGCACCGATCATCGCCGAACATTGCTCGACGTAATCACTGGCCAGGTATCCGGGCCCGGCGAGTGTGTGTTGGTCCAGGTTCAGGCGGTCCTGTTGGGCGGCAACTTGGTAATCCGGACGTGCTCCGTTACCGCACGGAATGGGTTCACCTGTGCGATCCACGGCATTCAAACCCAGAGGCACCAACGTTGCCCCGAGTGCGCCCAGCATCGCTGCCGCCCCCACCAGATTCAACACCGAACGCGCAAACATCCCTTGTCAGCCCCTCCGACGACGCTTATTGAGAGGGAGTCTAAACACACCCAGCGAACTATTCTAGTTAGCCAGCGAGGGACGCACCACACCTTTGGTGACATTCACCGATGGTGCAATTCTGGCAAATTCCGCACCGAAACCGCCCCTGTACAGGAGGTTGACGCGGCAACAAATTTCCCCATCGTTTGCCGGGGGCTCGCGGTGTCAGATCCGGGTCGAATACTCAGCTATCGTTAGCGCGATCATCGGGCTATTCGGCGGAAGAGCAGGTAAAAGTGCAGGTGACAAAACCGGTGGGCGCTGCCCGCCACGGCGGCGAACTCGGCCGTGCGACCCGGTAACCGGGTCCCGGCCGAACGTCTGCGTGAACACCTGCTGAACACCTTGGAACGCACGTCCCGGCCGATGACGACCGCACAGCTACGCGACGATATGCACGCGCATTTCCGCGCACCCGTCGTGATCGAGTCGGTGTACCGCAATCTGACGGTGCTCGAACGACGCGGCGCCGTGGAGCGCCGCAAGCTCCAAGGACGTGACGCCCACTGGAGCCGGGCGGCCGATCAGGCCGCCAGCTGAACGAACCCGCCCGGCGTGACCCGCGTCCGGTAGACCGGTATCACCACGGCGGCGTCATCGAGGCAACGGCCGTCTTCGAGCGCGAAGGCCTGCTTCTTGATCGGCGACTGCACAGTCGCGCACCCGCCACGGTCACCCACGATCCCCCGGGACAGCACCGCTGCACCGGAGAACGGGTCGATATTGCCGACTGCGTGCAACGAGCCGTCATCGAGACGGAACAGTGCCGCCTGCGAACCGTCGGGCAGCAGCACCGCGACGCCACGACACGGCATCAGAAAGTCGTAGCGGCAGGCCGTCGTCCATCCCGAGAACGGAAGGGCGTCGACGTCTTTGCTGTCGTCGAGCAAGGTCATTTCGCCTCCTGGAATCCACGGACCTTCGGCATCCCGATGTCGGTAGCGCCCGGCACCTTGCGGCCCGCCCGTTCGGTGAACGTGATGGTGGGATCGTCGACGTCGGGTGCGTTGACGAACGACACGAAGCGAGACAGCTTCTCCGGGTCCTCCAGGACGCCCTTCCACTCGCAGGCGTAGCCGTCGACGTGCCGCTCCATGGCCGCCTCGAATTCGGCTGCCAGGCCGAGCGAGTCGTTGCATACGACGTCGCGCAGGTGGTCGAGTCCCGTTCCACCCCCAGGGGAATCCATCGCCTCCAGCCACGGCGCGGTGCGCTGCAGGCGGTCGGCGGTTCGGATGTAGAACATCAGGAAGCGGTCGATGTAGCGGATCAGAGTCTCGTCATCGAGATCCCCGGCGAGCAGCTGGGCGTGCCGCGGCGACATGCCGCCATTGCCGCACACGTACAGGTTCCAGCCCTGTTCGGTGGCGATGACGCCGACGTCCTTGCTCTGCGCTTCGGCACATTCGCGTGCGCACCCCGAGACCGCCATCTTGATCTTGTGCGGTGAGCGCAGACCCCGGTACCGCTTCTCGATCTCCACGGCCATGTTCACCGAATCCTGTTGCCCGTACCGGCACCAGGTACTGCCGACACAGCTCTTGACGGTGCGCAGCGACTTCCCGTACGCCTGACCGGATTCCATGCCGCCCTCGACCAGCCGTCGCCAGATCTCAGGCAGCTGTTCGACGCGCGCCCCGAACATGTCGATGCGCTGGCCGCCGGTGATCTTGGTGTAAAGATCGAAATCCCTTGCGATTTCGCCGATCAGAATCAGCTGCTCGGGGGTGATCTCCCCGCCGGGCGACCGTGGCACCACCGAGTAGCTGCCGTTCTTCTGGATGTTGGCCAAGAAGTGGTCGTTGGAGTCCTGCAGCGAGGCCTGCTCTCCGGAAAGCACGTGATCGGAGCTGGTGGAGGCCAGGATCGAAGCGACGGTGGGTTTGCATATGTCGCAACCCTTTCCGGTACCGAACTGCTCGATCAGGCCGGAGAACGTCCGAATCTCGGTGGCGCTGATGATCTCGAAGAGTTCAGCCCGCGACTGGCTGAAGTGCTCACACAGCGCCTTGGACTGCTCGACCCCCTCGGATTCCAGCAACTGCTTGAGCAGCGGAACACAGGATCCGCACGAGGTGCCGGCCAGCGTGCACTTCTTCAGGCCGGGGACATCGGTGCAGCCGCCGCAGATGGCTTCCTTGAGATCACCTTTGGTCACGTTGTTGCACGAGCAGATCTGCGCGATATCAGGGAGCGCACCAACACCCAGGGCCGAGGCCCCAGCCGCGCCGTCAGCGGCCGGTGCGATCAACGACAGCGGATCGCCGGGCAGCTCACTGGCCACCATCGGACGCAGCACCCCGTAGGCCGACGCGTCACCCACCAGGACGCCGCCGAGCAGCGTCTTGGCGTCATCGGAGAGAACCAGCTTGGCGTAGGTCTTCTTCACCGGATCGTTGACGACGACGTCCAGGCAGTTGGGGGTCCGGCCCTGGGCATCGCCGAAGCTGGCCACATCCACGCCGAGCAGCTTCAGCTTGGTGGACATATCGGCCTCGGGGAACTCGGCCGAGCCGCCGAGCAACCGGTCGGCGACCACCTCGGCGCTGGTGTATCCGGGTCCGACCAAGCCGTAGCAGCGCCCCTCGATCGCAGCCACCTCGCCTATCGCGTAGATACTGGGATCGCTTGTCACACAGGATAGATCGGTCATGACGCCGCCGCGCTGCGCGATGTCGAGACCTGCTTGACGGGCCAGCTCGTCGCGGGGACGCACACCGGCCGCGAACACGATCACGCTGGCGTCGACGCTGCTGCCGTCATTGAGCGACACCCGGACCGAGTCGTCGGTCTGGGATTTCTTCAGCGGCTTGTGCCGCTGCACCGGCTGGATGCTCTCGGTGCCGACTCCGGTGTGCACCTCGATGCCGAGGCCCCGGATCATCCGGTTCAGCAGTGCGCCGCCGGCCGGATCCAGCTGGGCGGCCATCAGGTGCGGCGACATCTCCAACACGTGGGTCGACAGCCCGAACGCGCGCAACGCATTCGCGGCTTCAAGGCCGAGCAGGCCGCCACCGATCACCACACCGACAGGCGTTTTCGAATCGCGCGCGGCCTGCGCGCCGGCCCGAATGGCATCCAGGTCGTCCAGCGTGCGATAGACGTGGCAGTGCGGCAGGTCGTGACCGGGCACCGGCGGCACGAAGGCATACGAGCCGGTGGCCAGTACCAGCGCGTCGTAATCGATGCTCTGGCCGTCGACGGTCACAACGGTCCTCGCGTCGCGGTCGATCTCGGCCACCGCACAGCCCAGCCGCAGGTCGACCAGGTCGTCACCGGCGTAGTCATTACCCGGCAGGGCCAGCCGGCCCCGGTCCCAGTGTTCGGTGTAACCGGTCAGGCCGACGCGGTCATAGGCCGCGTCGGCTTCCTCGGACAGGACGGTGATCCGCCAGGTGCCCGCAGCGTCACGAGACCGCAGCGCCTCGACGAAGCGGTGTCCCACCATGCCGTGTCCGATGACCACGACGTTCTGTGTTGACGACATACGGCGAGATTAGGAACCTGACGTTGCCGAAATGTCGCCCTGTGTGAATCACCCGTCACGGTGTGCTCACGGCCCGCGCGCCGCACATGTGAGATTGCGTCGCGGTGCGCCGGTCAGCCCGATTGATCGGCCAGCGCCCGGCCGATGACCCGGGCAGCCTCGTCGAAGCGCTGCGGATCGGGCCCGGAAAAGTTGAGCCGCAGGTATGGCCCGGACGGCTCGGCGGGGAACCACTCATTGCCTGCCGCGACCAGCACCGACTCGGCCTCACACTCACGCACCAATCGCTGCAGGTTGATCGCATCGGGCAGGCGCAGCCACAGGTGCAGCCCGCCGCGGGGCACCTGTTCCAACTGCACGCCGGGCGCATGCTCGGTCAGCGCGGCAATCAGCAGGTCACGCCTGGTCCGCAACTGCTGACGCACGTCACGCAGATGGGTCCGCCAGGCCGGCTGGGTCACCACATCCAGCGCGGCTGCCTGCAACAACCCACTGACATACATCGACTCCGCACCGCGATCGGCCAGAATCCGGTCGCGCGCAGGACCTCTGGCCACCAACGCCGCCACCCGGATCGACGGCGAAACGCTCTTGGTCAGCGACCTCAGGTAGACGACGTGGCCCGCGTCGTCGGATGCTGCCACCGGCCTGGACGTGCTGTCGATGCCGAAGTCATGGGCCCAGTCATCCTCGATCAGGAAGGCGCCGTGACTGCGCACCACCTCCAGCACCTGGCCGGCCAGTTCTGGATCCCATTGGGTGCCGGTCGGATTGGCGAAATTCGGCTGAGCGTAGAACACCCGGGCACCGGTCTCGGCGAATGCGCGTGAAAGTTCCTCGGGCTCAGGCCCTCTCGGCCCGGCCGGCACGGGCACCAAACGCACGCCGCACTGGGCCGCCGCCAGAATGGCTCCCCAGTAACTGGGCGACTCGATCAGCATCGGCTGCCCGAACCCGACCAGCGCGCGAAAGATCGAGCTCAGACCGCTCTGACTCCCGGGCAGCACGATCACCTCACGTGCCGTCGGCGCGGTGACGCCGGCGCCGAACGCCTCGGCCAGTTCCTGGGCGAACCAGGCCTGCAGGTCGGGCCGGCCGGGCGCAGGTGCCGGGCTCAGCGCAGCATCCCCCCGGGCGGCGCGCGTGATTGCGGTGCGGACCAGTCGCCGAGGAAGCAATTCACTGACGGGATAGCCGGTGTGCAACGCGATCAGGTCGGGCGCGACGCTGCGCAGCGGAGTCGACAATGCCGGGATCCGCGCCTGCGGCGACCGCAGAGCGGCCGTCTGCCAGCCATAGTCCGGAAGACGCGCGCTGCGCACCGTCCGCGCGAACGTCCCGACCCCCGGCCGGCTCTCCACCAGCCCCTGGCTCCGCAGCGTGCGCATGGCCTTGGCCACCGTCACCGGGCTGGCCGCGTACTCCGCCACCAGAGCGCGGTTGGACGGCAGCTGCGCGCCCGGCGGCGCGGCGGTGATCCACTTTCGCAGGCCGGACACGATGCGCTCAGTGCTATCGTTATCCATGTTGATACAGAGTAGCGCTACTCGGAATAGTTCGTCGGCGCTATCCCACGCGGGATTGTGGTGGGGATTGCTCGGGGTGACGGCGTTCTCGTTCACCATTGTGTTCACCAAGGTCGCCAACGGCGGACTGTCGGCGCTGTTCATCGGTGCCGGACGTGCCGTCGTCGCCGCCGCCATCGCGGTGGCCGCCCTGACCCTGACCCGACAGGCACTGCCCAGGGGCCGGCAGTGGGCGCGGTTGGCCGTGGTCGCCGCCGGTGTCGTCGCCGGGTTTCCGCTACTGACCTCCTATGCGCTCACGGTGGTTCCGGCCAGCCACGGTGCCATCGTGGTCGCACTGCTTCCGGCCGCCACAGCGGTGTGCGCGGTTCTCCGCGGACACGAGCGTCCGCCCGCAGCGTTCTGGACGTTGGCCGCCGCCGGGGCTGCGGCGGCAGTGGTGTTCGCCATGGTGCACGGCGCCGGACTCGGCCACCTGAGCTGGCCGGACCTGCTGCTGTTCGGAGCGGTGCTCTCGGCGGCCGTCGGGTATGCCGAAGGCGGGTTGCTGGCCAGGGAACTGGGCGCCTGGCAGACCGTGTCCTGGGCCCTGGTGGTCGCGGCGCCGGTGATGCTGGGCTTGACCGCGCTGACCGTCGTGCAGCAGCCGCCGCACGCGACGCCGGGACAGTGGGCGGCGTTCGGCTACCTCGCGGTGGTCAGCATGTATCTGGGCTTCTTCGCCTGGTACCGCGGCCTTGCCATCGGACCGATGACCCAGGTGAGTCAGGTGCAGTTGATCCAGCCCGTGATGACGATCGGCTGGGCCGCGCTGGTACTACACGAACGACTGACCTGGTCGACGGCGCTCGGCGGCGCCGTGGTCATCGGGTGCGCCGCGCTGGCCGTCCGTGTCCGCCTCCGGTGATTCACCGACCTGACACCGAAAGCCGGTGGAAACCCTTGGATCCCAACGGCTTTCGCATGAATCAGAGTTTTACCGGGTAGTCCGAGCTGTACACGTCGCTGCGTATGCGTCCGGGCGCCGGGGGGCCTTCGACCGACACCCAGGCCTCGGTGGCACCGTCCATCGCCGGTCCGGAGACAGTGATGGTGGCCGTCCCAGCGGCATCGGTATGCAGCACTCCGCCCGCCACGCCGGGATCTCCGACGTTGCACGTCGCCACCGACGACCGTGGCAGCTGGATGAGCCTGACCTGGTAGTCGGTGCCCGCCGTGGCCGACTGCAGCGTCACCTGGGCACTTACCTGAGCGCCGTCAGATCCGACGTGGGCGAACCCGCCCCCGCTGCCCGACCCCATACCGTCGAGGAACAGGCCCTTCTGGAAATCGCACCCCCGGATGTGGTTCGACAACGGCACCATCGTCGTCGCCCCAGCCGGGATCGCACCGATCCCGCCGAGCACCACCCCACCGACCGCACCCAGTGTCACCACACTTCTCATGCGCCAACCCATCGCTGCATCCCGCCTGCTCGACGTATCAGTGCGTCATTATTGGCACAGATCGCACGTCGAGAAGCGGAAGTTCGCGCAAATGGCCGATCGACTCGGCTGATCGAGCGCGGCTACCGCCAGCGTCCGAGCACCTCCTTGGCCCGCGCACTCAGCACGGCCTGCAGGAACGGTCCGAAGGTAATCCGCCCCACGCCGATGGCCGCCAACGCGGCGAGGTCGGCGGAATCGGCCGGAACAGTCACGCTGACCGGCAGCGAAACGGCAGAAACGAAGCGCCCCAACCCTTCCGGGTCGGCAAGCCCGGCCGGGAACAACGAATCGGCGCCGGCGGCGGCCGCCTCGGACAGGCGGGCGATCCCCCGGTCCACACGATCGGCGGCGTCCCCGTCTTTGCGCAGGAACAGATCGGTGCGCGCGTTGATCACCACGTGCACGCCCGCGGCGTCAGCGGCCGCGCGCAACTGCCCGACCAACTCGGCATGCTCAGCCGGACTGCGCAGCCGCTTGTCCTCCTTGTGCACGGTGTCCTCAAGGTTGAAGCCGACCGCGCCGACGTCGAGCAGGCCCTCGATCAGCCGCTCGGGCCGCTCGCCATAGCCGGATTCGATGTCCACCGACACCGGCACATCCACCGCGTCGGTAATCTGACGCACCCGGGCCAGCAGGTCGTCGAATGACATTCCCTCGCCGTCGGGCTTGCCGATGGATTCGGCCAGCGGGTGACTACCCACCGTGAGCGCGGAGAATCCTTCGCCGACTGCCAACCGGGCCGACCAGGCATCCCAGACCGTGGGCAGCACAACGGGGTTGCCGGGTTGGTGCAGCGCCAGCAGGGCCGCGGCCCGCTCCTGCAACGTGGTCTCACTCATAGGTCCTCCAGGTGCTCAGATGTCCTGCTCAATGTCCTTCGGCCGGCCGCGAAGCCGACGAAACCAACAGTACGACCCCGGTTCCCGGGAGCTCTTCTCACCAACTGCAAGTCGGAGCCATGACGTGATGCGCATCACGTCCCGATCGTGATGTCGCTAGCATTGGTTGTCGTACTGTGAGCCCCGACACCTTCAGCCCGAGGAGGTCACTTGTCCACCACCACTGAGTTCTCCGAACTCCACAACCTGATCGGCGACATGCGTCGTTGCGTCACCACGTTGGCGTCGAAGTACGGGGATTCCCCCGCCATGCGCCGCGTCGTGAACGACGCCGAGCGGATCCTCAACGACATCGAGCGGTTGGACATCGACGCCGAGGAGTTGGAGATGCGTCACGGCGTGACTCGCCAAAAACCAGGCCGAGAAAAGATCGGCATCCCCGACACCCAATACGGAAGCGAGTTCTGGCAGGACGTCGCTGACGAGGGTCTCGGCGGATATCGCTGAGCTGACGGGCGCCTGCCGCCCGGAGAACAACTGAAACTGAAGAAAGGGAACCGTGAGCGCACCCACTGCTGACCGTCGTGCGACCGGGGTCTTCTCGTCCACACGAGCGCAGATCCCCGAGCGCACCCTCCGTACCGATCGGTGGTGGCAGTCGCCCCTGGTCGTCGATCTCGGCTTCGCCGCGTTCGTCATCTATGCGACTGTGCGCGCTTTCCTGCAGAGCAATTACTACGTACCGCAGTACAACTATCTGACGCCGTTCTACTCACCGTGCGTCAGCCAGGGCTGCACCCCCGAGGCCAGCCACTTCTGGCCACAGGTCCTCCCCGATGTGTGGTGGCTGCCCTACGCGGCCTTCTCACTGCCGTTCCTGCTGCTGTTCCGGCTGACCTGCTACTACTACCGCGGCGCCTATTACCGCTCGGTCTGGCAGTCGCCCACCGCGTGCGCGGTCGCCGAACCGCACGCCCGCTACACCGGCGAGACCCGGCTGCCGCTGATCATCCAGAACACCCACCGGTACTTCTTCTACATCGCCGGCATCATCTCGCTCATCAACACCTACGACGCGATCGTCGCGTTCCACTCGGACCAGACCGCCAGCGGCTTCGGATTCGGGCTCGGCAATCTCATCCTGCTGGGCAACGTCATCATGCTGTGGGTCTACACGCTGTCCTGCCATTCGTGCCGTCACGTCGCGGGCGGACGCCTCAAACACTTCTCCAAACACCCTGTGCGGTACTGGATGTGGACGCAGATCAGTAGGCTCAACGTCCGCCACAAGCAGTACGCATGGATCACGCTGGGCACCCTGATGCTGACGGACTTCTACATCATGTTGGTTGCCAGCGGCACCATCTCGGACCTGAGATTTGTTGGTTAACAACCAATTACACAATAAGGGATAAAGACTGCATGACTTCTCCTGATGCTCTTCGCGCAAGCGGCTCATCGGACCCTGACGCTCTTCGCGCAAGCGGCTCATCGGACCCTGATGCTCTTCGCGCAAGCGGCTCATCGGAAATAGAACGCCACTCCTACGACGTAGTCGTGATCGGTGCCGGTGGAGCTGGACTACGCGCCGTGATCGAGGCACGCGAACGCGGCCTGCGGGTCGCGGTGGTGACCAAGTCGTTGTTCGGCAAGGCCCACACCGTGATGGCCGAGGGCGGCTGCGCGGCGGCGATGCGCAACGTCAACACCAAGGACTCCTGGCAGGTGCACTTCGGTGACACCATGCGCGGCGGCAAGTTCCTCAACAACTGGCGGATGGCCGAACTGCACGCGCAAGAAGCCCCGGACCGGGTGTGGGAGCTGGAGACCTACGGCGCGCTGTTCGACCGGACCAAGGACGGCCGGATCAGCCAGCGCAACTTCGGCGGCCACACCTATCCGCGCCTGGCCCACGTCGGCGACCGCACCGGACTCGAGATCATCCGCACCTTGCAGCAGAAGATCGTCTCCCTGCAGCAGGAGGACTACCGCGAGCTCGGCGATTACGACGCGCGCATCCGGGTCTTCCACGAGTGCAGCATCACGGACCTGATCAAAGATGGTGACCGGATCGCCGGGGCCTTCGGCTACTACCGCGAGACCGGCAAGTTCGTGTTGTTCGAGGCCCCCGCGATCGTGCTGGCCACCGGCGGTATCGGCAAGTCCTTCAAGGTGTCGTCGAACTCCTGGGAGTACACCGGCGACGGCCACGCCCTGGCACTGCGCGCCGGGTCGGGCCTGATCAACATGGAGTTCATCCAGTTCCACCCGACCGGCATGGTGTGGCCGTTGTCGGTGAAGGGCATCCTGGTCACCGAAGGTGTCCGCGGCGACGGCGGAGTGCTCAAGAACTCCGAGGGCAAGCGGTTCATGTTCGACTACATCCCCGCGGTGTTCAAGGGCCAGTACGCCGAGACCGAGGAAGAAGCCGACCAGTGGCTCAAGGACAACGACTCCGCCCGCCGCACCCCTGACCTGCTCCCCCGCGACGAGGTGGCCCGCGCCATCAACTCCGAGGTCAAGGCGGGCCGCGGCTCGCCGCACGGCGGGGTCTACCTCGACATCGCCTCGCGTATGACGACCGAAGAGATCAAGCGCCGGCTGCCGTCGATGTACCACCAGTTCATGGAGCTCGCCGAGGTGGACATCACCAAGGACGAGATGGAAGTCGGCCCCACCTGTCACTACGTGATGGGCGGTATCGAGGTGGATCCGGATACCGGTGGAGCCGGCACGCCCGGTTTATTCGCAGCAGGCGAGTGCTCGGGTGGTATGCACGGCTCGAACCGCCTTGGCGGAAACTCCCTTTCGGATCTACTGGTATTCGGTCGACGCGCCGGGCTCGGTGCCGCCGACTACGTGCAGGCGCTGCCGGAGCGGCCCAAGGTGTCGGAAGCCGCGCTCATCGAGGCCACCGAATTGGCGTTGGCGCCGTTCGAATCTCACTCGCACCCGGAGAATCCGTACACGCTGCATGCCGAGCTGCAACAGTGCATGAACGACCTGGTCGGCATCATCCGCAAGGCCGAAGAGATCGAGCAAGCGCTGGCCAAGCTCGCCGAGCTGCGGACCCGTGTGCACAACGTCAGCGTCGAGGGTGGTCGCGTCTTCAACCCGGGCTGGCACCTGGCGATCGACATGCGCAACATGCTGCTGGTCAGCGAGTGCGTCGCCAAGGCCGCGCTGGCCCGGACCGAGAGCCGTGGCGGGCACACCCGCGATGACTATCCCGAGATGGACGCCGACTGGCGGCACACCCTGTTGGTGTGCCGTGCGGATGTCGACGGCGAAGATCAGGTAGTGCCGGATGTGACGGTGACGCCGGAGCAGCAGCTGCCGATGCGCGAAGACCTGCTGGCCACGTTCGAGCTGTCCGAACTCGAAAAGTATTACACCGCACAAGAACTGGCCGAGCACCCCGATCGGAAGGGCTGAGCATGAGTGCCTACAACGCGAACCTGCGCGTCTGGCGCGGCGACGACACCGGCGGCGGGTTACAGGACTACACCGTCGAAGTGAACGACGGTGAGGTGGTGCTCGACATCATCCACCGCCTGCAGGCCACCCAGGCCGGCGATCTCGCGGTGCGGTGGAACTGCAAGGCCGGCAAGTGCGGATCCTGCTCGGCGGAGATCAACGGCCGCCCCCGGCTGCTGTGCATGACCAGGATGTCGACATTCGACCCGTCCGAAACCGTCACCATCACGCCCCTTCGGACGTTCCCGGTGATGCGCGACCTGGTCACCGATGTTTCGTTCAATTACGAAAAGGCCCGCCAGATCCCGTCATTCACCCCGCCGAAGGACCTGCAGCCCGGTGAGTACCGGATGCAGCAAGAAGACGTCGAGCGCAGCCAGGAATTCCGCAAGTGCATCGAATGCTTCCTGTGCCAGAACGTCTGCCACGTGGTCCGCGACCACGAGGAGAACAAAGAGGCGTTCGCCGGCCCGCGGTTTCACATGCGGATCGCCGAGTTGGACATGCACCCGCTCGACGTCCTGGACCGCAAGGACATGGCTCAGGAGGAGTTCGGGCTGGGCTACTGCAACATCACCAAGTGCTGCACCGAGGTTTGCCCGGAGAACATCAAGATCACCGACAATGCGCTGATCCCGATGAAGGAACGGGTGGCCGACCGCAAGTACGACCCGATTGTGTGGTTGGGCAACAAGCTGTTCCGAAAGTAGATACTTCGCCGAGCGTGCGCTCAGATCGCGATCCGAAGCGATTGCCGGATCTGAGCGCACGCTCGGCGAAAAATTTGGTGCACCCGCCCCCAGCCAACCGTTGCTAGGCTCAGCTGACATCACGCTCGCTGCGACGGGGGATACGCATGCAGTTGTCCGGACCTCAGCTGTCCCATGAGGACCTCCAGCGGGTCGGCGGGACGATCCAATACCTGCAGAACGCGCTGTCAGCAAAGATCGTCGGCCAGAAAACCCTGCAGCAGTCCCTCCTTATCGGCCTCATCGCCTCCGGCCACGTCCTGCTGGAAAGTGTCCCCGGCCTGGCCAAGACCACCGCGGCGAAGACCCTCGCCGAGAGCCTGGCCGCGCGGTTCCAGCGCATCCAGTGCACCCCTGACTTGTTGCCCAGTGACATCACCGGCGGTCAGATCTGGGACCAGAAGAACGGTGAGTTCAAGGTCTCGTTCGGTCCCGTGCACGCCAACGTCGTGCTGCTCGACGAGATCAACCGGTCCTCGGCCAAAACCCAGAGCGCGATGCTGGAAGCCATGGAGGAGCGTCAGACCACGATCGGCGGAACCGTCTATCCGCTGCCGAACCCGTTCCTGGTGCTGGCGACGCAGAACCCGATCGACCAGGAGGGTACCTATCAGCTGTCAGAAGCGCAGATGGACCGCTTCATGCTGAAAGACATCCTCACCTACCCCACGGCCGAGGAAGAAGAGGAAGTCGTCGCCCGGATCGCCGGCGGGGTGTTCGACACGCATCCGGAAGCCGGCAACGGGCAGCTCGACACCCAGCGGGTGCTCTGGCTGCAGGCCATGTTCAGGCGGGTGTTCATCGACCGCTCGATCGTCAGGTACGCGAGCTACATCGTGAACGCGACCAGGCACCCCAAGAACTATCTGGAGCCCCAGCTGGCCGATCTCATCCAGTTCGGCGCCAGCCCGCGCGCCACCATCGCCCTGTGCCGGGCCGCCTGTGCACACGCGCTACTGGAAGGCCGACCCTACGCCGTACCCGATGATGTCAAGGCCGTCGCCAAACGTGTTCTCCGACACCGGATCATCCTGAAATTCCAGGCCTCGGCCCAAGGCATCACACCGGAGTATCTCGTCGACGGCATCCTGCACCGCGTGCCGACGCCGTAGCGAGCCACGATGGGGGACATTCTCAACCGGGTCCGCGCCCAACTCAATTTCGACCCTCGGGCCGTCGGGATGCGGCTGCGGTCACACCGGGTGCTGGAGGGCGGCCACACGTCGCTGCAGTTCGGCCGCAGCGACGATTTCGTCGACCTGCGCGAGTACGCCTTCGGCGACGACGTCCGCGACATCGACTGGAAGGCATCGGCGCGCAACACCCACCTCGTCGTCCGCCGGTACGTCGCCGAGAAGACCCAGGAGTTCCTGCTGATCGCCGACACGGGGGCGAACCTGCTCGCCCATGCCCCCAGCGGGGAGAGCAAACGCGATCTGGCGATCCTCTCCCTCGGGGCGGTCGGTCTGGTCGCCTCGGCGCAGGGGGACAAGCTCAGCCTGGTCTACGGTGACGACCGAGGATCGTCCATCGAGCCGGGCAAGACCGGCGAGGACCATCTCGAGCAGATGCTGACCCTGCTCAGCCACATCAACATCGAGGTCGGCAATCCGTCCAACATCGTCAGGCAATTGGAGTTCGTCGCCGGCACCCTCGACAAGCGGTACTCGATCTACATCGTCTGCGATCAACCCCAAGTCACACCGGAACTCGTCGCCGCGGCGATGACGGTGCGGGGGCGCAACGCTATTCACTGGATTCTGATCGAAGATCTCGACATCCTCGGCCAACCGCGCACCGCGGACGAGGTGCTGGATGTCGCCACCGGCAGAGCTCTTCTGACGCCATCGGTGTTGGGCGCCAAGGTGCTCGACGCGTACCGCCGGGCCGAGGCCGCGCGGATGGCCGAATGGCAGTCGTTCATCGCGCAACTCGACAGTCCGTGTGTGCGGGTCGCGTCGCGGGCCGACATCGCCCCGGCCCTTTCCGTGCTGAGCGAGGGACGGCGCTGATGCACAGTTCACTCGAATTCCTGTTCCCCCCAATGGCTTATTCGGTGTGGTGGGTGATCGGCGCTGCACTGCTCGTTCTGCTCGTCGTCGGTTGGATCGTCGGGGTGATCGTGTGGACACTGCCGATCGAGGTCCTGCGACGCATCCCGGTCCTCCGTGACATCAGCTACCGGGTGCTGCGATTCAAGTTCTCCCGATCCCTGAGCAAGGTTGAGCAGCAGCATCACGACGGCCAACTCTCCACCCGCGAGGCATTCCACGAGATCAGCCGAATCTTCCGAAATTTCATCAACTTTCGTACCGGCTATCAGGCGCGACGCATGACGGCCACCGATGTCGCCCAGAGCCCCCTGGCCGGTCCCGCCCTGAACGTCCTGGCGATGACCTATCCGGGACAGTTCGATGAGGCAGACCCGCGCACCGTACCCAGCGTGGTCGACGCGGCGCGGACGGCGGTGCTGACATGGACCTGAAATGGCCGCTGCTGCTCCTACCGATCATCGCCGGTATCGGTGTCGCGGCGTGGTACGCGATGCGACGCACCCGGTACGGCTGGCAAGGTGAATTACCCTACCTGGCAAGGTCTTTCCGTCTCACCACGCTTCCCGAGTATCAGCGGGCGCTACGCTTGCACGAACGCCTTTCCGTCGCGGCCCTGGTGCTGGCGATCATCGCCGTCTTCATGCTCCTCGGCGCGACCGTTCGACCGACCAAGACCTACGAACCTCAGCTCGCCGGCTCGGACACCCCGCACGTCGACATCATGCTGTGCTTCGGGCCGTACTACAGCATCACAATGTCAGACGGGCTCGCCATCGATCAGTTGATGACGATCTTCCGCGACAAGGTGGACGGGTTCGGCAACCAACGCATCGGGATGACCAAGGAGTTCTACCGCAACTTCCCGGTCACCTCGGATCTCCCGTGGGTGTCCCAGCGCCTCGGTGAAATCGCCGGGGTTGCCCAAGCCGCGTCGTCGAAAGACGATCCCACTGCGGCCTACTCGACCGATACCGAACTGTTCGACCGCGTCTCCGCCCGCAGCACGATCAACGACACCCTCGCCATGTGCGCCATGGGTCTGCCCGCGGTGGGATCCGACAACGGTCGCGGCCGGACGATCATCTATGTCGGCGATACCAAGAGCTACAGCGACACTCCCCCGACGTATTCCGACGCCATGCTGGCCGGGATCGTCAAGGACGCCAAGATCCAGGTGAACACCATCGTGCCCGGCACCTTCACCGGCGAATCGGTCGACAAGCTGGTCAAGGATTCCGGGGGCCGGCAGTACCTCTACACCGAGGTGGGCGGGTACAACGATGCCGCCACTCCGAAGAAGATCGACAATCAGAAGGAAGAGCTGTCGAGTGCGGTCGACAAGATCCTGTCGAACCCGCCGCAGTCCACCCTCGATGACGAGCGCAAAGAAGAACAGCATCCGTTCCAGTGGGATGTTCCGGACATCCTGCTGCAGATTGCGTTGATCGCAGCGGTCGGGCTCGCCGCGGCACGATTGGGGATGCGGCTGTGAAACTCAGTGTCGCCCCGGTGTTTCCGATCTGGCTGATCGTCGTGCTCGCACTCCTGGCCATCGGCCTGAGGGTGGCGGCGACCATCGCCGCGTCCCGTCGGCAGGGCCGGATGCCGGAGCGAAGGGCATGGCTGCGGCTCGGTATGGCCGTGCTGGCGATCGTCTGCCTCGGGCTGGCCGCCACACGTCTCGGTGACGAATCCCGCGCCGAACGCCCGCCCCGGCTCACCAGCACCGCCGAGGAATCGAACATCAACGTGTTCCTGGTGATCGACCGCTCGGCGGGCATGACCGCCGACGGTTTCGGCAGCTCGGGATCGACCGATTACCGCGACCTGGAATCACGCATGAAGGGCGCCGTCACCGATGCCCAGATGGTGCTCACGAAATATCCGGACGCCCGGTTCAGCGTGATCTCCTATGCCGATTCCGCCCGCGTCGACTGGCCGATCTCCCGCGACGAGTGGAGCCTGGCCCCGTTCCTGCAGAACTTCAAGCCCTATGGGGAACGGTCGGCTGACGCGGTGGTGAAAACCAACGTCGCAGCGGCGAATTCGCTGTTGAAGGAACAACTCAACGCCGCGTCGCGCGCGTACCCCGGATCGGCGAATCTGGTCTTCATCTTCGGCGCGGGCAGCGATCCCGGCGAGTGGGCCTTCGACATCCCCGAGGGCCAGGTGTCCGGCGGAGCCGTGTTCGGCTACAGCACCAACGATGTCAAACCGCGGATCTACGCCGGCGCCAACTACGACACGGTCGACGTACCACTCAACGAAGAGGCGCTCAACACCGCGGCCGACAGCCTGGGGATTCCGTTCCACAAACGTGAGCGCGGATTGTTCAGCGCCGACGAACTCCCCTCGACCGTGCCCCAGGCCGTCCCGGCCGACCCGGTGATACCGAAAGTGCCGCATCCGGACCGGACCGAGTACTACTGGTTTTTCGCTGCGCTCGCCGCAGTGCTTCTCGGTGTCGAGCTGTATGGACTGGTGGGGCACTGGCTGAGGCGTAAACGGGGGACGGTATCGAGATGACGCAAACGCTCCCACCTGCCGAAGCCGGCCAGGGTCAAGAGCCCGAGCAGACGAAGCCCGCCGTCCCCCGGCCCAGCCGTCTGCAGTTGCGGCGCAAGCTGCTGCTGTGGTCGATACCCGTACTTGTCCTGCTGCTCCTGTTCGCAGTGAAGGTCGCCGGCGTCGGCATCCTCGGCAACAAGCTCCCGCGCCAGTTCGCAGCCCGCGATGACGGCGCGATGCAGAACACCCTCGAGTGGATCGATGTGGGCAACTTCGGGCGCGGTTTCCGGGAGAAGTTTGCCGCCGGCGACCTGCTCATGCTCCGTGGCGACATCCGCGGGGCCTTCGAAGAATTCAAGGCGGCACACGAGAAGGAGCCGAGCGCGTGTCCGCCGCGGGGCAACTTCGCCCTCGTGTCGGAGACCCTGAGCGACAACGAACTCAAACAGGGGCATTTCACCAAGGCCCGAGAGATCCTCACGCCCGCGGTGGAGGCCGCCAAGGGCGACACCGGCTGCTTCGCGACGTTCCCGTCCGCGAGCGCCGATGTCCGGGCGTTCGTCGGGGAGACACCCGAGCGGTTGTCCAACAAGCTCGCCGCACTCAAGGCCGGTGCCCTCACCAAGACTCCCGACGGCTACGACTACAAACGGGCACCCGGCGGAGGCATCGACTTCACGGAATCGAAAACCGGGCCCTGCCCTTACGTGGACGACGAAGGCCGCATGAAGGAGTGCATCACGCTGCGCGACCGGGAGGTGGCGCAGAAGACCGAGGCCGCGAAGCAGGCCAAAGAGCAGGAAGACAAGGCCAAACAACAACAGCCACCTGCTGATCCCAACCAGCCTGCCCCGCCACCACCACCGCCACCGCCGGGTCCACCGGCACCGGGGACGGCCCCGGGCACCGAAACCGACGGGGCACCGCAGTATCCCGACCACGTGGAGCTTCGCAAGGCCGGCCAGCCCGGCTACTGCGAGCCTGACGGCACCCCACTCGGACGACTGACCGCGGCCCTGTGCGACACGGCAGGACCGCAGCCGTGACCGGGCCAGACGGAGCGCCGAACCAGTGGTCGTATTCGGCAGCGCCGAGCGCCGCGAACCCCCGCAAGCTGTCCCGCCGGACGATCGTCACCGGGAGCATCGGGATCGGGGTCGTGGCGTTGCTGGTCGTGGCGCTGGTGGCCTGGCTGGCCTGGCCGCGGTCGGCCGCCGTCGAGCAGGCGGACAGCCCCCATGACCGCAAGCCCCTACTCAGCGACAAGCCGCCGACGATGATCCTCAACGCGATCGACTTCAACTCGCTGTATCCGCCGGGCTACACCGACTACGACTCGTCGAAGTCGGTGCGGCAGTCGGACGGCACCTACGACCCGGACCGGGAATACACGGAGACGTCGTCACCACCCGGGTGCACCTGGAAAGACGATCCCATCGAAACCGGCAAATACGATTTCACCTTCAACGAGAAAAAGGACCCGGAGCGGTACGAGCACGCCCGCATCTCACGGTTGATGTTCCCGGTCGACGATCCCGGCGGCAACAAGGCACAGGACGGGAACGACAGGACGTCCTTCGTGCTCACGGTGTTCCCCGCCAAGGATCCGAACAGCCTCGACTACGCCCGCCAGTGGTATGAACGCTGCCAGAACGCGAAGACGACCACGACTGTCACGAAGTTCGGGCAGGTCGTCGAGACCACCACAGGCACGGTCGACAACGTGGTGACCAATGCTCCCGAATCGGCGGCCGACGACTCCTTCGCGGTGACCACCAGCAAGAAGGAGGTATGCGACTACTACGGCCTCGTCCGGGGAATGATCGTCAACGTGGCCTGCCCACCCACCCAGAAAGAGGCCGGCGCGCAGTTGTTCCGCAAGGTCATCATCGGCTTGCAGGAGATCTGAAGCGGATACCGAGATTCGGCGCGTAGGCTCGGAGAAAGCAGCCAATGAGCGTCGAAAGGCAGCTTCATGAGCATGGGACAGACTCAGAGCGTCAACGAGATCCGGACCGCGATCCGGGAACTGTCGGTCCGGGCCGAGCTGGCTCGAAAAGAGGGCCGCCCCGGCGATGCGGGCGAGATCGAACAGCGAATCGCCAAATATCGCGACGAACTCGCCGCTCGCCCCTGAGTCGGCCGATTCACCACCGCGACGCCCGGAAAGTCAGGCGCCGAGCTTACGGAACGTGCTGCGGTGGAACACTATCGGCGCCACGTCGGCATGAACCGTGATATCGCTGACCCGCAGCACCACGATGGTGTGGTCGCCGGCCTCCACCAACTGCTCGATGGCGCTCTCCAACCACACGCTGGTTCCGTGGATGAACACCGCGCCGGATTCGCGCGACTCGGTCTCCAGCCCGGCGAACCGGTCTCCGGTCTTGGCGGCCAGGGTGCGGGCCGCGTCGTCATGGGATTCGCCCAGCACGCTGATTCCCAGCGACGGGAGGTCCTTGAGCTTGGGCCAGGTGGTCGAGGAATTCTGCACACAGAACGACACCAGTGGCGGGTCGAGCGACACCGGCACGAAGGTGCTGGCGGCCAAGCCGACCAGAGTGCCCTCTACCTCGGCAGCAATCGCGATGACACCGGACGGAAAGTGGCCGAACGCCTCACGCAGCGACGTCGGACTCAGTTCTGTTGCGCTCATAACACCTCCATCTTCACACAGCACCGCCTCACCCGTGATCCGCCCTCAGCCGTGGAGGTCCCGGTGCTGCCGCCCCACTGGAATCTCGCGCAGTGGTGGGCGATCAGGCGTCCAAGCGAGCGAATTCGTCCTGTCGATACTGTTCCGCGCAGGCGGCGCGGCGGATCTTGCCGCTCGTCGTAGTGGGGATCGAACCCGGATGAACCAGAACGAGATCCCCGACATTCAAGCCGTGCGCATTGGATATCGCCGAGGTGACATCGCTCTTGATCGCGGTGAGCCAGTTGCCCGCCTCGACCGGGGACTCACCCCGCTTCTTGAGCTCGATGACGGTGACCAGCTTCTCGGTGCTGTTCACCGGAACCGAGATCGCCGCGACCCGGCCACCGGTGATCTGCTGGACAGTTGCCTCGATGTCCTCGGGATAGTGGTTGCGCCCGCGGATGATCAGCAGATCTTTGATCCGACCGACGATGAAAAGCTCTCCGCCGGAGACGAAGCCAAGATCACCGGTTTTCAGCCACGGTCCGTGGACCGTACCCGGCGACGGGTCGACCAGGGTCGCGCCGAAGCACTGCTGCTCCTCCGGCGGCCTGCTCCAGTAGCCGGCCGCGACGTTGTCGCCGTGCACCCAGATCTCGCCGACCGCGTCCGGCGGGCATTCCCGGTTGGTCTCGACGTCGACGACCCGCACCACGGGTGACTGCGGCAGCCCATACTGCACCAGCGCTGTGCCGGCTCGGGCGGCACAGCGGCGAGCGCGGCCCGCCGCCAACTCGTCGACATCGAAATAGACGTCCTCCGCCGACTCGGTCCACGTGCCGGTGGCGACGAAGACGGTAGCCTCCGCCATCCCGTACGACGGACGCAGCATGTGGTCCCGGAAGTTGAAGTGAGCGAACCTGTCGGCGAAGCGCTCCAACGTGGCGGGCTCGACGCGCTCGGCGCCATTGATGATGCCCACCACCCCGCCCAGGTCGAGTCCGGCGAGGTCCGAATCCTTGGTCTTGCGGGCGGCGAGGTCGAACGCGAAGTTGGGCGCCGCGGAAAAGGCGCCCGGGTTCTCGGCGAGTGCCCGGATCCATCGGTCCGGCTTCTCCAGAAACGCCACCGGGCTCGTCAGGGCCGCGGAGTAGCCGCCCAGGATGGGTGCGCAGACACCCAACACCAACCCCATGTCGTGGTAGAAGGGCAGCCACGAAACGATGGTCATATCGGTCGAGGTCTTGGCGTTGGCATCGGCGAACAAGCCGCGCATCAACTGCTCGAAATTCGCCTGCAGGTTGCGGTGCGAGATCATCACGCCGGTGGGCAGCCGAGTGGAACCCGAGCTGTACTGCAAGTACGCCGTGCTGGGGAACTCGACGGTACCGCCGTCGGACGGGTCTGCCCCCTCTTCGGCATCCAGATTCAGCGAATCGACCACCACGATCTTCGGCGCGGTGTCCATCTGTGACTGATCCACGTAATCCCCGACATCCTCGGCGACCGCGGAGGTCGTGAGGACAACCGCCGGCGCGGTATCGACGAAGACCGCACTCACCCGGTCGTGGTTCGAGCCGCGATGGGGCAACGGAAGGGGAACCGCGATCAACCCGGCCTGCATGGAACCGAGGAACGCCAGGATGTACTCCAGCCCCTGCGGGGCGAGGATCACCGCCCGGTCGCCGACAGAACCGCTCAAGCGGATCTGTCGTGCGACGTTCATCGTCCGCCGAGACAGCTGCGACCACGTCACGGTCTCGGTCACCCCGGCCGGGTCGTCGTCGTAGTCGGTGAACGCAAAGGCCACGTCGTCCGGACGCAGGCTGGCACGTCCGTGCAGCATCGAGAGAATGGTTGATTGGGGCGAAGTCGTCGTCAGCGTCATGTCACGTCCGTACTAACTCGTCGAATCCGTCGGCTCGCGCGCCGCTGTCAGTGTCCGCCGGACAACAGGGACAAGGCACCGTTGGCGATCTCCGACATGGGGTCGGTGCCGCCACCGAACGTCGCGTCGTTGGCGGGTGCGGTGACCTCCGCGGGGTCGAATCCGTGTACCGGATCCACGGTGATCGGGGCGGTCGCCGGGTCGTCGTTTCGCGAATAACCGGCGTTCACCCGGGGCAGCAATATCGCATCCAACTGATTCAGCGTGCCCTGGTCATATCCGAGGTACTTGAAGGGCAGCACCAGGGGAAGGTGCTCTTCGGGTACCAGGTACGTCGTCGTCGTCGCACCTTTGGAGTTGACCGTCGTCCTGATGTTCTGCGGCGGAACGTTACTCGGGTTGGTGAACGCGATCGCGGTGTGACCGGTCGCCAGGCCGGCGACCGCATTGATCACGCTCATCCAGTTGTCGGGCCGGTCCGGCCAGTCCGCGATGCTGTCGTAAGCCGAGACGAACTGGTCGGTGTGGTACTGGCTCTCCACGGGCGCCGGGATGCGGTAGTCCATGAACGGCACGACGCTGCCGACCGGAAAGTTCTGGGTCAGGAAGCTCTCCCCGAAGGCGTGCTTGGCGATCGGGTCGCCGAACGTCGCGAAACTCAGTTGGTCCGGTGGCGGGGCAGTCGGATCGTTGGCCAGACGCGCCTTCACCGCGTTCAGCACGAGCGCTCCCTCGGACAGCCCCATCGCTCTTCCCTTACCGCCCTTGCGGATGGCGGCGTCGAGGTTTCCTTCTCCCTCATCGACCGACTCGCCGATGCTGGGACCGTCCAGGCCCAGACCGGGATAGATCTGCTCGCCGATCGGACCGATGCCGGGGAAGAGACGTTCCAGGGTATGGCCCTGAACCTGCCCTGCCGGGTAGTCGACCTTCACCCGCTTCATGCCGGGGAACCACTGCTCACCCGTCATCCGGATGTACTCGTCATAGGGGATACCGAGGACGTGGGCACCACCCAGGGCGTATGCGGTCCCGGGGTCAGCCGGCGCCGGCGCCGGCGGCGGCGTGCCACCGGCCGATGTCCCGGGGGCCTGTGTGTCATCGGCGGCTGCCGATCCGACGCCGAAACATCCTGTGACACCGGCAGTTACCAGGACCGTCAGCCCTGCGAGTAGCTTCTTCATCTCTGCACCTGCCCGATTTGCTTCGTTTCGAGTTTTCCATACATCACGTGTGCCCGCTTCCCGCCGTGGTCACGGACTGGTTGCCGGTGTACGCAACGACTTCTGGTCGCCCATTCGTGACGGCCACCAGTTGGCCTTGCCGATCAGCGCAGCGATGGCGGGCACCGTGATGGTGCGCACCACGAAGGTATCCAGCAAGATGCCGACTCCGATCACGAAGCCGCCCTGCACCACCATGCCGATGCTGGAGAACATGAGACCGGCGACCGAGGCGGCGAAGATGAGGCCCGCTGCGGTGATCACCCCTCCGGTCGAACTCAGCGTGCGAATGATGCCGTACCGAATGCTGTGCGGAGACTCGTCCCGCATTCGTGACACCAGGAGCATGTTGTAGTCGGCTCCCACCGCGACCAACACCACGAAGGCCAACGGCGGCACGCTCCAATGCAATTGCTCGCCGAGTAGCGACTGGAACACCAGGACGCTGATGCCCAGGGCGGCCAGATAGGAGATCACCACCGACGCGACGAGGTAGATCGGAGCGACGATCGAACGCAGCAGCAACATCAGAATCAGCATCACGACGACGAGGGTCCCGATGATGATGAACCGGATGTCCTGCTGGTAGTAGTCACGGGTATCCCGCAGCCCGGCGGGGAACCCGCCCATCGATATCGAGGCGTCGGCGAGCGTGGTGTTCGGCTGCGCACCCCGGGCGATGTCCTGGATCTGGTTGACCTGGTCCATGGCCTCGGGACTGAACGGGTTGAGCTTCGTCTGCACCAGATACCGCACCGACCTGCCGTCCGGCGAGACGTACGCCGCGGAGGCCTTCTTGAACTCGTCCATGTTCAGCACCTCGGGCGGGATGTTGAACCCCGCCTGCGCCGGGTCCGCCGCGTCGTTGCGCATCGTCAGCAGAAATCCCGAGGCCTGATCCAACCCGGCTGAGATCACCTTGATCTGCTTGACGAGCTCGTCGACGCCACCGGCCACTTCGCGACTTCCACCGGCCAGGCGGTTGGCGCCGCTCTGCAAGTCCTTCAAGCCCGACTGCGGACCGCCTGCCTTGTTCATCCCCATGGCATTGGCCGCCTTGGTGACGCCGGCGAGTGCCGCGTTCAGCTTCTTGACCGTGGCGTTGAGCGTCTGCCCGCTGCCCCCCTGGAGCTGGTGCGCCAGATCGTTGATGTGGTCGAGGCTGCCGTCCTGGTTCTCGTCCATGAGCCGTTGCATCTGGATACGGCTGTCACTGCACGAGGGGTTGGCATCGCAGACCGCATTGCCGTTCAACGCCGCCAGCACCGGCCCGATCCAGGCAAACATGTTCTTGACGGCAGCGAAGTTGACGCCCATGGAGTTGGACAACGCGTTGATGCTGTCGACCAGCTTGGCCGCGGTGTCGACGTCCCGCACCAGCTTGTCGCCACCGTATTCGGTGCGCGCGGAAGAGAACGCGTCGACCGCGCTCTGGAGACTGGGCGCAATCTGGTTGATCTGGGTGCGCACGTCGGCGAGGCTGTCGGCCAGCGTGTCCGCCCCGGTCGCCAGTCGGTTGAGGTCGCTCGAACGCTGGTCGATCTGGGTGGAACCGTCGGCCAGCCGGTCACCCACGATGCCGGCCTGGAAGGTTGCCCGGAACTCCGCCGGTACCTCCCCCAGTGGCCGGGTGATGCCGCTGACCAGACCCACGTCGGGCAGTTGGGCGACACGCGAAGCCAGCTGCTCCAGGTCTGCGAGACCCCGCGGGGAGCGCAGGTCATGCGGTGACTGGATGAGGATGTATTCGGGAATGGACTGGGCGATGGGGAAATGGCGTTCCACCGCGGCGTACCCGATCGAACTCGGCGCCGAAGCCGCCACCACCTTGCGATCGTCGTAGTTGTAGCGGGCAAAGATCGCGGCGCCGGCCAGCAGGGCCAACACCAGAAGGCTGGCGACGAGATGCGGAACCGGTCGGCGAACGATGCGGATTCCCGAACGCCGCCAGAACCGGGCGGTCAGCTCGCGCCGGGGCTTGACCCAGCCGCGGGGCCCGACCAGGGTCAGGATGGCCGGCAACAGGGTCATTCCGGCCAGATACGCCACGCCGATACCGATCGCGGCCGACACCCCGACCGTTTTGAATACACCCATTTTCGTGAAGCTCAGCAGTAGGAAGGTGAGCCCCACCGTCGCGGCAGATGCGGAGATCACCTTCCCGATCGACATCATCGCGGCCCGGACGGCCTGGTCGAAATCGTTGTCCGATCGCAGATAGTCGTGATAGCGGCTGATCAGAAAGACCGCGTAATCCGTGCCGGCACCGGCCATGATCGCACTCAGGAATACGACGGACTGGTTCGAAACACCCGCGCCGGTCAGCTGCGAAAAGCCCGCCACCAGCGCTTGGGCGATGAGCAGGGAGGACCCGATCGTGATCAATGGCAGCAGCATCGTGACAGCGCTGCGGTAGACCAACAACAACACGGCCAGGACCAGGATGGCGATCGCGATCTCGATCGGGAGTCGATCGTTCTCCCCCGCCACGGTGAGATCGGCGGCGGTGGCCGCGGGGCCGGTGAGGTGCACGGCCAGCGGGCTACCGGCCGTACTGAGTTTGACGACGTCGGAAACCCGATTGAAGGATTCCATTGCCCGCGGTGTCCCCAACTCACCCACCAGGCCCACCGGAAGTACCCAGGTGGTCTTATCCTTGCTGGTCAGGAACTGTCGCAGCTGCGGGGTGGCGATGAAATCCTGAACGCTCTCGACGTCTGTCACGTCATCGCGCAGTGCGTCCACCAGCTTGCGGTAGGTCGCCTCGTCCGAAGAGCCCAGCCCGTTCTCGTTGATCAGGGCCACCAACAGCAGGTCGTTGTTGCCCGATTCGTGGAACGCTTCGGTCATCTTCTGGGCGGTGACACTCGACGGCGCATCGTTCGGCAGGATTGCCAGCGGGTGCTTCTCGGCCATCTCGCCGAGGGAGGGGAACGTCAGCGGCAGGGCGATCAGCAGTGCGGCCCAGGCCCCGATCACTGCCCAGGGCCACCGCACCACGAAATCGGCTAACCGTCGCATGTTGCCTTCACCTTCACCTCGAAGGCGGAGCGATGCGCAAAATTCTTGACCATTGTTTGCTCTCCGCTACGCGACCCGGCCCCAGTGCCCGCTGTCAGCAACTCGTGACGACACCGATTTCATCGCCTCGAGGTAGCGGGTGACCGACTTCTCGGCGACCGGGTTGTCGGGATGCATGATCGCCATGACCGTGCCCTCGCCGTACCGGAAGATATAGATCGTCAATTGGTAAGAGAACCGGTTGTCCGGATACATACCGATGTTGTTTGCCAGTCCCATGTCACCGGCCGCGAGGATGGCGTTGAGCGGCGCCGCCCCACCGTGCAGAAAATTCGATACCGGGAAGTTCGGCTGCGGCCAGTTCAGCCAAGGCGCCAGTTCCAGCACGCGGTAATACGGAACTCTCGCCATGTCCAGTCCCGAATCGAAAGACTGCTGCGCAGCCCAGGCGGCATCGCTGAAAGAGGTCGCCGCCACCGGAACCGTGATCGGTATCAGACCGGTGAACCAACCCTGTGTCATGAAATTGTCGCCCGCCGTGCGCGAATCCCTCGGAGTGAGGCCGTAATACGTCAACGCACCGGTGAACTCGTGCTCTACCAGGCCCAGGCATGCAAACAAGCCACCGACAAAACGGGCGCCGGCCGCCGAGCACGCCGCGTCGAAGCGTTCCGTCTGCTCCGGACTCAACAGGACCTCGGTGGACCAGGCGCTACTGGTCGCCTCATTCGGATTACCCAGCGGCAGCGGGAATTCCGGAAATCCGTCCCTGTTGTTCTCGGCGAAGTCGATCCACGCGCGCACGCCCGGCGATTCCAACGTCAACGACGACGTGTACTCACGCTCACGAACACAGAAATCATCGAAACTACCGGCATCAGGAAGCGTGAGGGCCTGGCCGCTGCCACTCATCGCGGAATACATTCCGTTGGCTTCCATCATTGTGGTGCCAATCAACGTCGCGTCTCCGTGGACGTGATCCATGGCGGCAAAGAAAGTGAAGTGCTCCTCGTTCTGGATGATTCCAAACGTAAAGCAGCCCCATTCCAGGGGATTCGGTATGGACACAACGTGCGAGTGAATTTCCTCGACGCTCAAGTTGCCATGGTCAACCGGCACGAACTCGATATCATCGGGGTTTTCGATTGAATGCCTGACGAATTGGCCGTCATCGCCTTCTTTGAACCAACTCCGGAATGTGTCATGCCTGCGCAGGTAGGTATTCACCGCGTGGTCCATTGCCGAGATATCACATTGCCCAGCAACCTCACAGCTAGCGATGATCTGTCGCGAGAAGTTCAATCCCGCGGCGTTGCGCTGGCTGTAATTACGCAGATGTTGGCCCTGCATGTAGCTAACCGGAACCGAGCTGACCGGTGCGCTTCTTGCCGTTTCCTGAGCCGCGGCGGTCGGTTGCCAAGAGGTCACCGAGCCAGGACTCAGCGACCATTCATCAAGTGCGCCAACAGTTATCTTACCGATCCGCAAAACCCAGGCCCTCCCAGTAGTGCTCTGCGCGCGGCCGCTCTCGGGCCGGCGGGACCCCCCGGGGGATCAACATACCCGTCGTTCCGCAGAGACGGCTCAGAGAGCTTGACGAGGGAAGTTTGACCGGGCAAGGGGAGTCGCGCGCGCCACAGCTTCGCATGCAATAGTGGTTCGGGTTGATCTTCAAGCGCTTTCGGGGGGATGCGCGGAGGTGTATTTCTGCACGCCGATGCGAGAGGACAACGGTATGAAGTCCGTTGAACATCCGAACGAACAGTCCGCACGCTTTGCCATCGTTGGCTACGCTGCGCGTTTTCCAGGGGCACCAGACGCCGACGGTTTCTGGGACCTGTTGCGGACGGGACGCGAAGGGATCTCGGACGTACCCGAAGATCGCTGGGACGTCGAGGAATTCTTCGATCCGGAGCCCGGCGTACCAGGCAAGGTGGTGACCCGCCGGGCGGGTTTCGTCGATGACGTAACCGGATTCGACGCGCCGTTCTTCGGCATGTCAACACGCGAGGTCAGGTTGATGGACCCGCAGCATCGGCTCCTGCTGGAAACGGCCTGGCGCGCGGTGGAACACTCGGGTACCGCGCCAACCGCATTGGCCGACACCAACACTGGCGTGTTCGTGGGTCTGGCCACCCACGACTACCTCGGAATGGCTTCTGACGAGCTGACTTACCCCGAGATCGAGGCCTACATGGCCATCGGGACGTCGAATGCCGCAGCAGCAGGCCGGATCAGCTACCGGCTGGGGCTTCAGGGCCCCTCGGTCGCCGTGGACACCGCATGCAGTTCGTCGCTGGTCGCGATTCATCAGGCGTGCCAAGCACTTCGCTTAGGAGAGTGCGATCTCGCGCTCGCCGGCGGTGCGAACGTCCTGCTCACGCCCGCCACCATGATCACCTTCTCCAGTGCGCACATGCTGGCCCCCGACGGCCGGTGCAAGACATTCGACGCCGCCGCGGACGGCTACGTGCGCGGCGAAGGCTGCGGCGTCATCGTCATCAAGCGCCTCGAAGACGCCATCCGCGACGGCGACCGCATCCGGGCCGTGATCCGCGGCAGCGCGATCAACCAGGACGGCGCATCGGGTGGATTGACGGTGCCCAACGGCGTCGCTCAGCAGCGTGTCATCGCCGCTGCCCTCAAGCGCGCCGATCTCGAACCCAGCGACGTCGGATACCTCGAAGCGCACGGCACCGGGACGTCACTGGGAGACCCGATCGAGGCCCAGGCCGCAGGGGCGGCCCTCGGCCCCGGACGCGAAACCAACCGGCCGCTGTTGATGGGCTCGGCCAAGACCAACATCGGGCATCTTGAGGCCGCCGCCGGCATCGCGGGCGTCATCAAGGTCGTCCTGTCACTCGAGAACGAGCTGCTGCCCAAGCACCTACACTTCGAGACCCCGTCGCCGCACATCCCGTGGGACCGGCTCGCGGTGGAAGTGGTCAAGGAGGCCACCCCGTGGGAGCGCAACGGCACGCCACGCATCGCGGGTGTCAGTTCGTTCGGGTTCGCCGGGACGAACGCCCACGTCATCCTGGAGGAAGCACCCGAACCGGCGGTATCGAACCCGGTGGACCAGCCCAGAGCCGAACGGTTCGGCATCCTCCCCCTGTCGGCACACACACCCGCCGCATTGGTGCAGGTCGCTGAGCAGTACCGCAGCTGGATGAGCGCGCACCCCGAGGCCACCCTGGCCGACGTGTGCCACACCGCGGGGGTCAGCCGGGCACATCTCGAGCACCGGGCCGCACTGGTGGTCGATTCGAGAGAATCCGCCATCGAACTACTCGGCGCGCTCGCCGACGATCGCCCCGCGCCGGGCTTGATTCGCGGCGAATCCCACGACAAGCCCAAGACCGCCTGGCTGTTCACCGGACAGGGCAGCCAGTACGCCGGTATGGCCCGTGAGCTGTTCGATTCCGAGCCGGTATTCGCCGAGACGCTGCAGCGCTGCGCGGCGGCAATCGCCGACAAGCTCGACAAGCCCCTGCTGGACGTGATCTTCGATCTGGACAGCGCGGAAGCAGAAGAGACGCTGCGCAAGACCTCGTATGCACAGCCCGCCCTGTTCGCGGTAGAGATGGGTCTGGCCCGGCTCTGGCAGTCGTGGGGCTTCGAGCCCGACGTGGTGCTGGGTCACAGCGTGGGCCAGTACTCGGCCGCGTGCGTCGCGGGCGTGTTCAGCCTGGAGGACGGCGCCCTACTGATGGCCGAACGAGGTCGTCTCTTCGGCAGCCTGCCCGCGGGAGGCCGCATGGTCGCGGTGTTCGCCGCCGCCGAGCGGGTCGAGAGCCTCACCGACCAGTTCCCCACGGTGTCGGTTGCCGCCTACAACGGCACCAACACGGTGCTGTCGGGGCCCGCGGAGGAACTCGAGCGGGCGGTCGCCGGGCTCACCGCTGACGGCGTGCGGTGCGACTGGCTCGAAACCAGCCACGCATTCCACTCGGCGCTGCTGGATCCGATCCTCGACGAATTCGAATCGTATGCAAACCGTTTCACGTTCAACGCGCCGCAACGGATTCTGATCGACAACCGCACCGGCGCGGCGCTGGGCAGGAGCGTCAAGCTCGACGGCGCCTACTGGCGCAGGCATGCCCGCCAACCGGTGGAGTTCGCCAAGACAGTGCGCACCCTCGCCGACATGAACTGCAAGCTGCTGGTCGAGATCGGACCGCGGCCGGTGCTCACCGCCACCGCCCTGGGGGCCTGGCCCGACCAGGCCACCGCACCCCGGGTGATCGCGTCCCTACGCCGCAACACCGCCGATCAGCGGCAGATCACCGAGGCCGTCGCCGATGCGTACGTCCTGGGCCACCTGCCCGAATTCAGCGCGTTCCGGCACGCGAACGCACAGAAACTCGATCTGCCCACCTACCCGTTCGAGCATCGCCAGTACTGGTACCGAGACAATCGGGAAGAGCCCAACCAACAGCAGCACGTTGCCGGTCCGCGCACCCAGGCCATTCGCCTTCTCGAAGACGGCCGCCTCGCGGAACTCGCAACCCTGCTCGACGGCGCGGACGGCGACGGCCAGACCCTGGACGTGCTGACCAAGCTTGCAGCGCAACACAACCGCCAACGCTCGACCCAGTCCATCGCCGACGACCGTTACGAGTTCCGCTGGGAAAAAGCGGTTACTCCCCTGTCGGGCGCCGACTTCGGCGAGTCGTCGACCTGGCTGCTCATCGGTGAGCAGTCTCCGGCGGTCCAGCCACTGGTAGACGTGCTGACCTCGCGCGGGCAGCAGTATCGGTTCCTCGCGCTGCCGACGTCCGACGCGGACACCGATCAGCTTGCAGATACGTTGCGCACTGCTGCCGCGGACGGTTCGACTCTTCGCATTCTTCACGTGGCCGCCCTGGACGGGGAACCGGAAGCCAAGACCGTGCCCTCGATGCGGTCGCTGCTGCGGATGCAACACCAAATCCTGGCCGGAACGCGACGGCTGTTGCGCGCCGCGGTCGAGGCTGACCTGAGGGCTCCGATCTGGCTGGTCTCCTGCGGCGCACAGCACGTCACCGATGCGGACACCGTGGCGCCGGAACAGAGTGCCCTGTGGGGATTCGGTCGCGCCGCGGCGCTGGAGCTCCCACAGCTGTGGGGCGGATTGGCCGACCTGTCGGAAGGCAGTGCCGGCGAGTGGACTGCCCTGCTCAACCGCATCACGACGGCCACCGACGCGTCCCGGCGGGAAGACCAGATCGCATTGCGCGATCAGGCGGTCTACGTCCCCCGACTGGTCCGCCGGGAGGACCTGCCCAGCGGCACACCCCTGGAACTGCGGGGTGACGCAACGTATCTGGTGACCGGAGGACTGGGGTCGATCGGCCTGGAGATCGCCGGATACCTGGCCGCGCACGGCGCCAAGCACCTGGTCCTGACCAGCCGTCGCGCACCCAGCGAAGCTGCCGAGCAGCGCATCACCGCACTCGGCGACCAGCACGGCTGCGACATCCGTGCGGTGACCGCCGACGTCGCCGATGCGCACGACGTCGCACGCCTGTTGAAGACCGTGGCCGCCGAGCTACCGCCACTGGCGGGCATCGTGCACGCCGCGGGCGAGCTCGGCACCACCCCGCTGGCCAACCTGGACGACGATGAGGTAGACCGCGTCTTCGCCGGGAAGGTCTGGGGTGCCTGGCATTTGAGTGAAGCGGCGGCTGACGCGAAGCTCGACTTCTTCATCAGCACCTCGTCGATCGCCTCGGTGTGGGGCGGATACGGTCAGACCGCATACGGTGCGGCGAACGCCTTCCTCGACGGCTTGGCCTGGCGACTGCGCGAGCAGAACGTCCCGGGGACCAGCGTCAACTTCGGTCCATGGGCCGCGGGTATGGCCGACGCGGAGTCTCGTGCGCGGCTGGACCAGCGCGGAGTCCGGACACTGCCGCCCGCCGACGCGCTGGCTGGGCTGGCCGACGTCGTAGCGGCTGCCTCGGCACAAGGCGTCGTGGCCCGGATCGACTGGGCCCGCTTCCTGCCGTTGTACCAGCAGGCGGGCCGGCGGGGATTCCTGGCGGAGCTGGAGCGTGAGGTACCGGCACAACTTTCGAACGCCGCACCCACCACCGCATCCGGCAAGACGCAGCTGGTCGAACGGCTGACCAATGCTCCTGTGCAGCAGCGCAAAAAGCTCCTGACCGACCACCTGCGTGACGCGGTGGCAGAGGTGACGCGGGTGGACTCATCGGAGATCCGCGAGGACGCCGGGTTCTTCGACCTCGGCATGGATTCGCTGATGGCCGTCGAGCTGCGCCGCCGCATCGAACAGGGCGTGGGCGCAGAGATCCCCATCACGCTGGTGATGGATCACCCCCGGATCTCCGACGTCGCCGAATATCTGCTCGGCGACGTGCTCGGACTCAACGAGCAGGCCAAACCGGCGCCGCAACCGGCCGCCGTTTCCGCCCGCACAGACGAGCCCATCGCGATCGTCGCCGTGTCGTGCCGCTTCCCCGGCGCACCCAATCCGGAAGCGTTCTGGGACTTGCTGTCCGGCGGCGTCGACGCCATCCGGGAAGTACCCGAAGACCGATTCGACATCGACGAGTTCTACGACCCGGACCCCGAGACAGCCGGCAAGACCTACACGCGCTTCGGCGGATTCCTCGACGGCATCGACGGATTCGATCCCGAATTCTTCGGCATCTCCCCGCGTGAAGCCGTCTGGATCGAGCCGCAGCAGCGGCTGATGCTCGAAACGGTCTGGGAGGGGCTCGAAAGAGCCGGATTCTCGCCGGCCGCGTTGCGCGGTAGCCGTACCGGCGTCTTCGCCGGCGTGGCCGCCAACGAGTACGCGCACCTGCTGTCATCGGAGTCGATCGACAAGATCGAGCCGTACTTCATCACCGGCAATGCCCTCAATGCCATCTCCGGCCGGGTTGCGTTCGCACTCGGATTCGAAGGCCCGGCAATGGCAGTCGACACCGCGTGCAGCTCGGCGCTGGTGGCGATCCATCAGGCCTGCCAGGCGTTGCACTCCGGCGATTGCGACCTGGCGTTGGCCGGCGGTGTGAACGTTCTCCTCTCCCCGGTGACGGTCGTCGCCGCATCCCGCGCACGCATGCTCTCCCCCGTCGGGCGCTGCAAGACCTTCGACGCCTCCGCGGACGGCTACGTACGCAGTGAGGGCTGCGGCGTGCTCGTGCTCAAGCGGCTCAGCGACGCGGAGCGCGACGGCGACCGGATCTGCGCGGTCATCCCCAGCAGCGCGGTGAACCAGGATGGCGCGTCCAGCGGCTTGACCGTGCCCAATGGTGGTGCACAACAACGGCTCATCGGAACGGCGCTGTCCCGCGCAGGCTGGACCGGCGGGGACGTCGACTACCTCGAAGCGCACGGGACGGGAACCCCGCTCGGCGATCCGATCGAGGTCCAGGCGGCAGCCGCCGCCTACGGCGCGTCGCGTGACGCCGACCGGCCGCTGCTGATGGGTTCGGTGAAGACCAACATCGGTCACACCGAATCAGCCTCGGGGGCAGCGGGTCTGATCAAGGTCGTGTTGTCGTTGCAGCATGAGGTGCTGCCGCAGAGCTTGCACTTCGACAACCCGTCGCCGCACATCCCGTGGGATTCCCTGCCGGTGCAGGTCGTCGACAAGGCAACCCCCTGGCAGACCAACGGCCGACCGCGCCGCGCCGGGGTGAGCTCGTTCGGGTTCACCGGCACGAACGCGCACGTTCTGATCGAAGAGGCACCCGTACGACCGGACGCCGCCGAGGAGCACCCGGCCGACGAGGTCGTGACGGACTCTCCGGCTGCGGCCGACCAGGTCGCCGTGCTGGCGTTGTCCGCGCGGTCACCGGAAGCACTCGTGGCGCTGGCACAGCGTTACGAAGGGTGGCTGACCGCCCACCCGGACGCCGACCTGACCGACGTATGCCTGACAGCGGGAACCGGGCGGTCGCACTTCGAGCATCGGGCTGCGCTGGTCGTGGATTCGATCGAGGAGGCGCGCCTGGGTCTGGCCGACCTGGCCGAAAACCGGACGCGACCAGGTGTGGTGCGGGGTGAGCACACGAACCAGCCGACAACCGCATGGTTGTTCACCGGGCAGGGCAGCCAGTACCCCGGGATGGCGCGCGAATTGTTCGACACGGAGCCGGTTTTCGCCGAGACCGTGACGCGGTGCGCCGATGCGATCCAGGGCATGCTGCCACGTCCGCTGCTTGAGGTGATGTTCGCGACCGGTAGCGGTGCTGCAGAAAGCCTGCGGGACACCTCATATGCGCAGCCGGCACTCTTCGCCGTCGAGATGGGTCTGGCGCGGCTGTGGCAGTCGTGGGGCATCGAACCCGATGTCGTGCTGGGCCACAGCGTCGGCCAGTACGCGGCGGCCTGCGTCGCCGGGGTCTTCAGCCTGGAGGACGGTGCCCGGCTGATGGCCGAGCGCGGCCGGCTGTTCGGCAGCCTGCCCGAAGGCGGACGCATGGTGGCGGTATTCGCCGACCCCAAGCACGTCGAGGAGATCGCAAACAAATTCCCACGGGTGTCGGTCGGCGCCTACAACGGCCCCAACACCGTCCTCTCGGGCCCGGGCGACGACCTCGAAGAGATCGTCACCCAGTTCGGCGACGAGGGAATCCGCTGCACCTGGCTGCAGACCAGCCACGCGTTCCACTCGGAACTGCTGGATCCGGTGCTCGATGAATTCGAGGCGTACGCAGCGCAGGTGCAGTTCGCCGCACCGACGCTGCCCCTGGTCTGCAACCGCACCGGGGCCATCCTGACGGCCCAGACCCCGCTCGACGCTCCGTACTGGCGCCGGCATTCGCGTCAGCCGGTGCAGTTCTCCGAAAGCGTGCGTACGGTCGCGGCGCTGGGTTGCTCGATACTGATGGAGATCGGTCCACAGCCGGTGCTGACCAGCGCGGCGGTACAGGTATGGCCGGAACACCTGGCCGCACCGCGAGCGATCGTCTCTCTGCGCAAGGGAATCAGCGATCGGCGCCAGGTCGCCGACGCGCTGGCCGCAGCCTACGTCGGTGGCCACCGCCCCGACTTCGCAGCGGTGCAAAACCAGCCCGGCCACAAGATCGAGTTGCCGACATATCCGTTCCAGCACCGGCGCTTCTGGCCCAAGTCGGCCGGCATCGCCATGGACGGCGGCGTCGGTGCGACCGTTTCCTCCGGAATCCTGGGCAGTGCAAAGGATCTCGCATCCGGCGACTCGGTCTACACCAGCAGGTTGTCCGTCAAGTCTCAGCCGTGGCTGTCCGATCACGTCATCTACGGCACTGTCGTCGTCCCCGGCGCGACGTACGCCGCAATGGCGCTGGCCGCTGTCGGCACTCCGGCCCGAGCCAGAGACGTCTTCTTCTACGAGCCGATCATTCTGCCCGAGAAGAGTTCTCGCGAGGTGCAGCTGACGCTGCATCCGCTGGACGACGGCGGTGGGTGGAAGTTCCAGGTGCACAGCCGTCCCTACGGGGAACGCGACTCCGATTGGTCGCTGAACGCCGAAGGCACGGTGGTCGCCGGCGTGGACGACACCACCGAAGAGCCCGCCACCGAGGACGATCCGATCGACGAGACGATCGAGCGGTTGAACCGGATGCGTCCGCAGGAGCTGTTCGAGACCTTCGCCGACCTGGAGTTGTCGTGGGGCCCGAACTGGTCCGGTTCCCTGAAGTCGCTGTGGCTCGGTGAGGGCGAGGCGATCGGCGACATCCTGGTCGGCGAGGAACTCGCCGAACAACTGGGAACCGAGCCGATGCACCCGGTCCTGATGGACCTGTGCACGGGCGTCGCCTTCCCGGCGTTCCCGGCGCTGCTCGCGGCCGAGCAGGGCATCAACGATCTGTTCCTGCCGCTGCGGTACGGGCAGGTGACGTTGAAGGAGAAGATGCCTCGGCGGTTCTACTGCCGCGCGAGGTGGCACGAGAGCGCACTCGACAGCGAAACCCAGGTCTTCGATCTCGACTACATCGATCGAGATGGCCGTCACCTGGGCGGTATTCGGGAGTTCACGGTCAAGCGCGCACCCCGCGAAGCGTTGCTGCGTGGTCTCGGTGGCGACGCCACCCGGCTGCTGTACACCCTGGGCTGGCACGAGGTACCGGTGCCGCCGGTGGAACCTGAGGCCGAGAAGGCAAGTGGCACCTGGCTGATCGCCGGTTTCGACGACCTCGCCGCCAAGGTGCCGGGCTGCATCCCGCTCAACCGGAACGCTGATCCGGAACTCCTGGGACAGGTACTGGCGCAGGCTGCCGAGCGCGGCATGCCGTTCGCCGGTGTCGTCTGGCGCGCCACCGCGCCGAGTGCACAGGAGGCCGGCGCCGACGGCACCGCACGCCTCCACACCGAGATCGAGAACCTGCTGAGCGCCGTGCACACGGTGCAGGGCGGTTCACCGAGCGGCAGTGTGAAACTCCCACACGGTTTGTGGATCGTCACCGAACGAGCCGTGGCCACCGAATCGGGTGAGCCGGTGGATCCCGTCCAGGCGGCGCTGTGGGGATTCGGGCGGACCACAATCAACGAGGAACCGGCGTTGCGTGCCAAGCTCGTCGATTGCGACGGCTCACCCGAGGCCGTACAGGCGCTGGCCAATCTGCTGGCCACTCCGGTTGACGAGCCGGAAATCGCTGTGCGGCAGGGCAAGCTGCTGGCCTCTCGGCTGTTGCCGTGGGCACGCAGCGGCCATCTCACGGTGCCGCGCGGGAGCGATTACGTCCTGGCACCCACCGAGCGCGGCGCGATCGACAACCTGCGGATCACCGAGAAGGAGGTGCCGCCGCCGGACGAGGGTTACGTGCAGGTCCGGGTGGAGGCCGCGGGCATGAACTTCCGCGACGTCCTCAATGTCCTCGGCCTGTACCCGGGCGACCCGGGGCCGATCGGCGGCGACTTCGCCGGCATCGTCACACAATTGGGCGATGGCGTCACCGGGCTCGAGGTGGGGCAGCGCGTGTACGGCTCCATGCAGGGCGCGTTCTCCAGCCGGTTCAACGTGCCTGCGCAGTTCCTGGCGCCCATCCCGGACGGGGTGAGCGGTGTGGAAGCCGCGACCATTCCCGCCGCGGCGCTGACGGTCAGGCTGTCGTTCGACTGGGCCGACCTGAAGCCCGGCGACAAGGTGCTCATCCACGCGGCCAGCGGTGGCGTGGGCCTGGCAGCCATCCAGATGGCCCAGGCGAAGGGGGCCACGGTGTTCGCCACGGCCAGCACCTTCAAGCGCTCGACACTGCGCAAGCTCGGTGTCGAACATGTCTACGACTCGCGCACAACGGATTTCGCCGATCAGATCCTGGCGGACACCGACGGCAAGGGTGTCGACGTGGTCCTCAACAGCCTGACCAGTGAAGGGTTCATCGAGGCGACGCTGCGGGCCACCGCGCAGAACGGCCGGTTCGCCGAGATCGCCAAGCGCGATATCTGGTCGGCCGAGCAGATGGCCGAGGTCCGCCCCGACATCGCCTACGAGATCGTCGCGCTGGACACGGTGATGTTCACCGAGCCCGACCGCATTCGCGACCTGCTCACCGAGGTGTCGGAGGGGTTGGCCAACGGCGAGTGGACGCCGCTACCCGCGGAGATCTATCCGCTCACCGAAGCCAGAGCGGCGTTCCGCCGTATGCAGACGGCCAAGCACATCGGCAAGATCGTGCTGCAGATCCCGACCGCGTTGCATCCGCAGCCGGACCGGAGCTACCTGATCACCGGTGGCCTCGGCGCGATCGGCCTGCACACGGCGTCCTACCTCGCCCAGATCGGTGCCGGCGACATCGTGTTGACCAGCCGGCGCGAACCCGATGCGGACGCGCAGAAGTTGATCGAGGAGATCACCGACCGGTACAAGACCCGCATCCACGTCTTCACCGCGGATGTCGGCGAGGAGTCCGAGGTTGCGAAGCTGCTGGAGCGGATCCGCGCCGAGGTCTCGCCGCTGGCCGGTGTGGTGCATCTGGCGGGCGTGCTCGACGATGCCCTGCTGGGTCAGCAGAGTATGGAGCGGTTCGACAAGGTGTTGGCGCCCAAGGCCTTCGGCGCCAGGCACCTGGACCGGTTGACCAAGGACGACGAGCTGGACTTCTTCATCGTGTCCTCCTCGGTGTCGAGCTTGTTCGGTTCACCCGGGCAGTCCAACTACGCGACGGCCAATGCGCTGCTCGACGGTCTGATCGCGCAGCGCAGGGCGCAGGGCTTGCCGGCCACCGGTATCAACTTCGGACCCTGGGGTCAGGGCGGCATGGCCTCTTCGGAGGCGGCAACCGCCAATATCAGTGCTCAGGGACTGATTCCGCTCGATCCCTCGGGGGCGCTCGCCGCCCTCGCCGAGGTCGTAGCCAACGGAACCGGCCAGGCCGCCGTCATCAAGGCCAACTGGCAGCGGGCCGCGAAGGTGCTCGGAAGCTCGCGGCCGCCGATTCTCGACCTGGTGCTGCCGAGTGCAGTCGGTGAGGTCGTCGGCGACAGCGAGGTTCTCAAGCAGCTGCTCGAGATCCCGGTACCGCAACGTGCCGGGTTCGTGACCGAGTTCCTGCAGAAGGAGGTGCAGAACTTCCTGCGGCTCGCCTCACCGCCGGCCGCGACCAGCCGCTTCCTGGATCTCGGCACCGACTCGCTGATGGCGATCGAACTCCGCAACCGGCTGCACACTCAGTTCGGCGGCAAGTTCACGCTCAACGCGACGGCAGTCTTCGACTACCCGACCATCGGCGGCCTGGCCGAGTATCTGGTGGGCCAGCTGCCCGATGCGGAGTCGACGGAGTCACCGGAGGCGTCGGAGCCACTGGAGGCTCAGCAGCAGGAGACACCTCAGCAGGAAAATGAGGAGCCCGCGTCCAACTAGCGCGACAAGACGTAAAACTGCCCCTTTTCACACGAAAAGGGGCAGTTTTGCGTCTGCTCGCGGAGAAAACTCGCGGGGTCTAGACCCAGCGAGTGGCCTCGACCTCGGCAGGCAGCGGTGGGTGCAACGGCACGTCGAGGCCGTCGTAGATGCCGGGTTTCTGGGTGGCCAGCCAATCGATCGCACCGAGCAGGCGGTTGGCCGCAGTGGTGTTGCCGCCATCCGCGCGAGTCCCGCCCGGCACATCGGCGCGGACCACCATGGTCAGTTGCGGATCGCCGTCGATGATGACGCGATGGTCGCCGACGCCCTCGTCGGGCTGTGGCCAGTCCGGGGCACAGGCCGGGTCGATGCGGGTGATGTGTTCGATGACGATCCGCTCGACACCGTTCGCCCATCCGATGACCTGAAGCCGGAACGCTCCCTGGGTGCCGGCCTCGAACCGGCCCATGACGTTGTCGACGGCTTCGGTGAGGGGCAAGCGTTCGACGGTCTCGGTGATGTCGTCGATCTCCAGGCCGAGCCCTCGGCCGATCAGCCGCACGTTGCCGCCCCACACCATGGTCGGGATGGAGGGCAGCAACATCATCGGCGTCTCGTCCATCGATCCACCGAAACCGCACAGCACCCGCACCGAATGCGGCTGGTTGTAGGTGGAGTAGTCGAAGATCTCCTGGCACCGGATGGTGCGGATCCGGGTGCACAGCCCGGCGGCGATCACCGCCAGGGCGTCATTGCCCCAGCCGGGGTCGACGCCGCTGACCAGAAGTGCGGAGTTGCCGGCTGTCGCGGCGTCGGTGAGTCGTTCGACCCACTCGGCGGGGGCCGACGCCGGGTCGTAGAGCGAGTACAGCGACGGCGTCACCACTTGTTTGCCCGCACGCAGGCATTGCTCGATTTCGGCGATTGCCTCCTCCGGACGGATATCGCCGGAGGACATATAGGCGACCGCGTCGCACCGGGCGAGCGCCGCGTCGACGTCGGTGGTGGCGGTGACGCCCGTCGGGGCGTCCAGCTTGGCGAAAGTCGCAGCGTCCCGACCAGCCTTGTCCTCAGACGACGTGATGACTGCCGCCAGTTCCAGCCCCGGGAATGCCGTGGCCGACCGGATGGCTGTCGCACCCATGTTTCCTGTACCCCACACCGCGATTCGACGCATCCGCCCACCCTAATGGCGAAGTTGGTGAGGATCGTCACATTGTGATGAACGTGCAGTCCAGAGCCGTTTTGACCAGCGGGTACAAGCTTCGATCAACCACTGGGTTGGTTAGACCGCAGAAATTGCTCAGAGTCTCTTTGCGTTGAAGTTACTGAACGGTATAGTTGGCCGCAGTTACTGGTGGGTAACTTATCCCGAGTACCCAACCTCAGGTGGCATTCCACAAGGAGGAAAAGTGAGCCACTACAAGAGCAATGTCCGCGACCAGGTCTTTAACCTGTTCGACGTCTTCGGCCTGGACAAGGCCCTCGGAGCCGGCGAATACAGCGATCTGGACGCCGACACCGCCCGCGAGATGCTCAACGAGATGGCCCGCCTGGCCGAGGGACCGATCGCGGAATCGTTCGCCGAAGGCGACCGCAATCCCCCCGTTTTCGATCCCGACACGCACACCGTGACGCTGCCCGAGGGCTTCAAGAAGTCGGTGCGCGCAGCCATCGAGGGTGGCTGGGACCGCGTCGGCCTCGACGAGGTGCTCGGCGGTGTCCCCGCGCCCAAGGCGCTGCTGTGGGCCCTCAACGAGCACATCCTCGGCGCCAACCCTGCCGTGTGGATGTACGCCGGCGGTGCCGCTTTCGCGCAGATCTTCTACACCAACGCCACTGAAGAGCAGAAGAAGTGGGCCGTCATCGCCGCGGAGCGCGGCTGGGGCTCCACCATGGTGCTCACCGAGCCCGACGCGGGTTCGGACGTCGGGGCCGGCCGCACCAAGGCGGTCAAGCAGGAAGACGGATCGTGGCACATCGACGGTGTGAAGCGATTCATCACCTCTGCCGATTCGGATGACCTGTTCGAGAACATCTTCCACCTCGTGCTGGCCCGCCCCGAGGGCGCCGGCCCGGGCACCAAGGGTCTGTCGCTGTTCTTCGTGCCGAAGTTCCACTTCGACTTCGAGACCGGCGAGTTGGGCGAGCGCAACGGCGTATACGTGACCAACGTCGAGCACAAGATGGGCCTGAAGGTTTCGGCCACCTGTGAGTTGACCTTCGGCCAGCACGGCAAGCCCGCCGTGGGCTGGCTGGTCGGCGAGGTACACAACGGCATCGCGCAGATGTTCGACGTCATCGAGCAGGCTCGAATGATGGTGGGCACCAAGGCCATCGCCACGCTGTCGACCGGTTACCTCAACGCGCTGGAGTACGCCAAGGAGCGTGTCCAGGGTGCCGACCTGACTCAGATGATGGACAAGACCGCTCCGCGTGTCACCATCACTCATCACCCCGACGTCCGTCGCTCGCTGATGACCCAGAAGGCTTACGCCGAGGGCATGCGGGCGCTGTACCTCTACACCGCGACGTTCCAGGACGCCGAGGTCGCCAAGGCGGTCCACGGTATGGACGTCGAGCTGGCACACAAGGTCAACGACCTGCTGCTGCCGGTGGTCAAGGGCTTCGGCTCGGAGCAGGCCTACGCCAAGCTCACCGAGAGCCTGCAGACCCTGGGTGGGTCCGGCTTCCTGCAGGACTACCCGATCGAGCAGTACATCCGCGACGCGAAGATCGACTCGCTGTACGAAGGCACCACCGCCATCCAGGCGCAGGACTTCTTCTTCCGCAAGATCGTCCGCGACAAGGGTCAGGCGCTGGCGTTCGTGGCCGGCGAGATCGAGCAGTTCATCAAGAACGAGTCGGGCAACGGTCGGCTCAAGACCGAGCGTGAGCTGCTCGGCACCGCGCTCACCGATGTCCAGGGCATGGCTGCCACTCTCACCGGTTACCTGATGGCCGCACAGGAGGATGCCGCCAGCATCTACAAGGTGGGTCTCGGTTCGGTCCGCTTCCTGCTGTCGGTCGGCGACCTGCTGCTCGGTTGGCTGCTGCTGCGTCAGGCCGCAGTCGCAATCGAGAAGCTCGACGCCGGCGCCTCCGGTGACGAGCGCACCTTCCTGGACGGCAAGATCGCCGCTGCATCGTTCTTCGCCAAGAACATGCTGCCGCTGCTGACCAGCACCCGTCAGGTCCTCGAGACCATCGACAATGAGGTGATGGAGCTCGACGAGGCTGCGTTCTAAGAAGCTCCGCCAAGAGACGCAGAAACCCCCTTTTCCTCACGGAATTGGGGGTTTTTGCTGGGGGCACCTCCCGCCTCCGGGGCACTGCTCGTCGGGACTCGGTGGGAGACAGGCAAGCTGGACCCATGACTGAAGCCCGCGGCATCTTGCTCGTCATGTCGCTGATGGCGACGACGGCGCTGACCCTCGCTCTCGGGATCACCGATCCGGCCGCACCGATGTCGTACCCGACCAAGTTCCTGGTGTGGAACCTGGTGCTGGCGTGGATCCCGATGGTCTTCGCGATCGCCTTCGATCTTGTCGAGCGCCGGCTGTGGCTGCTGCCACTGGGACTGGGCTGGTTGGCGTTCCTGCCGAACGCCCCGTATCTGGTGACCGATCTGGTCCACCTCGGCGAGGGATACGAGCTGTGGCGCCACGTGCTGCAGTACGGGTTCGCCGCGTGGACCGGGATCCTGCTGGGCGTGGTGTCGCTGCTGCTGGTGCATCAACGCCTGGACGACGAATTCGGCTCGTTCTGGGGCTGGCTGGCCGTCGTGCTCTCCGTTGGGGCCTGCGCCGTCGGTGTCGTCATCGGCCGCTTCCAACGATGGAACTCCTGGGACCTGGTGACCCGGCCCGATGCGGTGGTCGCGGCGACGTTCGACTGGATGCGCTCACCGCTGTCCTACGTGCAGTCGACGGGCGTGGCGATAGCCGTTGCAGCGTTCTTCGGGCTGGCCTACCTGACAATCTGGGCGTTGCGCGGATTGCGTTGACACACGTCGCATTCCATGCCGGAGGCATTCGACCAGGGAAGACCGTCGGCCATCCGGCCGGATAGCCGCGTCCACCTCAGACCGGCGATTCATGAGCCAGCGCCCGGTAGCTCTTGGCCCCCGCCCGGTCGACGGCGGCGCGAACCAAGCCGAACACCAAGCCCTGGAGAGCCGCTGCCGTCAGCGCTTTGGCGGTGGACCGTTCGAGATCCTTGGGGTCGGGCGGTTCCAGATTCGGCTGATCGATGCGCTTCCAGATCTGGGTGAACAACGCGCCGGCCAACAGGCCTCCGCCCACACTCGTCGCCATCGACAGCGGCATGTACAGCATTTTCGAGAGTCGGCTCACGATTCTCCTCGTATCGGCAACAGCCTGAAAGATCAGCTTTCGGGCTGACAGTGCGGATACCCCGAACCCGACAGTTTTAACGGCGCAGCTGCCGGTTCGAGGTTTTGCCCGCCCGTGCGTCGGGCACTGCTCTTCAGAGAAGAAGTACGCCTGGTGAAAGGCACACCGATGACGACCGAATCGAAAACCATCAACGAACCGTCCACGGCTCAGCTCCTCGGACAATTACAGGAGCAGACGACACGACTGGTACGCGACGAGTTGCGGTTGGCGCAGCGGGAGTTCCAGGAATCCGCCCGCCATGCAGGTCTCGGCGCCGGTTTGATCAGTGCCGCCGGCCTGCTGGCGGTGCTGGGCCTCATGACGGCCGTCGCCGCCGCGGTGGCGGCAATCGCACTGGCCCTCCCGGTCTGGGCCGCTGCGGTCATCGTCGCCGCCGTGTTGTTCCTCGGAGCCGGGGTGGCCGCTCTGATCAGCCGCAGCCAAGCCCGAAAGGTTCCGCCGCCGGCAACCGAATCAGTCGGCAGCGTCAAACACGACCTCGACGAGATCAAGGAGGCACGACATGGCAACCGCTGATCACCTTCCACCCGAACCGGGGCCGGACGCCGACATCCACGAACTGCAGTCCGACATCGACAAGACTCGCGGCGAGCTGGGCGAGACGGTGGCCGCGCTGTCGGACAAGCTCGACGTCAAGGGTCGCGCCCAGGACAAGGCTGCCGCGACGAAGGACGCCGTGGTCGACCGGGCCCAGGCCGCAACCGAGACGGCGAGGTCCAAGCCGGCGGTGTCGGCAGTCGCGGTGATCGCCGTGCTTGCGGCAGTCGGCCTGCTGGTGTGGTGGCGGCGCCGCTGACCAGACAGGCCCAAGCTCAGAAGCGGGTCAGGCTGGGCATCAAGACGTCGTCCACGAGTGCCCGGACCGTCGCCTCGGTCGGCGGACGCCCAGGAATCAGGGACCGGAACACCAGATATCCCGGCATCACGTCCCACAGCTCGTTGTGCACCGCCGCGGCGTCGATCTCACCCCGGTCGACCGCATCCGTCAGCACTTCGGTCATCAGCATCTTGCGCTGCAGAACGAACTGATTCTGCAGGGCCGCACTCAATTCCGGGCTGTGCGCTACCTCGGACATGATCGCGCTCATCGTGCTGCCGTGCTCGCGCGCCTGGGCGCACACCGACGAGCCGATGCTCAGCAGGTCGGTCCGCAGCGCGCCGGTGCGGGGCGGCACCAGCTGGATCCGGGTGCCCTCGATGAAGGCTGCCAGGACGAGCTCGGTCTTCGACGGCCACCGGCGGTAGATCGTGGCCTTGCTCGACTTCGCTTCGGTCGCCACAGCTTCCACGGTCAGCCGGTCGTATCCGTGCTGCTGCAACAGGCGCAGGGTCACCGCCAACAATTCCGACTCACGCTCGGTCCACTGCGACGCCGGAGCCGGCGGTGAAACGTCATGCGCGGAGGCGGCGGAAGGGGGTGACACTGAAGACCTTTCCGTAGCGGGCAGCCATGGCCACTTGTCCGTAGGCCTTGCCCTCTTCAGGACTGTACCGTACGGTACCGTTCAGGTGCTTGGAACGGCCGAAGACTCTCGCTTCAAGGCGAGTTTGCGCTTGTTCTCGAAAGGCTCTGAGATGCAGGGGATCTCGGTAGGAAGCCTGGTCCGGCGACGTTGGACGGTGATCGTTGCCGTGCTCGTGGTCGCGGTCGTCGCCTTCGCCGTCAGCCGGCTACACGGCATATTCGGTTCGGACAACGAGGTGTCACGTCCCAGTGCCGACGCCCTGGAGAACACCGGATACAACCCGAAACGGGTTCTCTTCGAAGTGTTCGGATCACCGGGCTCCGTCGCCACCGTCAACTACCTGGACATCGACGCACAACCGCAGCGGGCCGAGGACGTGACGCTGCCGTGGTCGCAGACGCTGGTCACCGATGACCCGACGATGTTCGCCGATCTGCGGGCACAGGGCGACGGCGGCTACATCGGGTGCCGCATCACCGTCAACGGTGTGGTCAAGGACGAAAGGTCCACTGACAACGTGAACGGCTACATCGCCTGCTTGGACAAGTCAGCATGAGCGGGCAGCACACAGAAGGTGAAGTTGTCGGTTCGAGGACGGCGCGAACCATTCGTCTGCTCGCCGTACCGATCGTGCTTGTTTGGGTTGCGATCGCTGCCTTGACGAACATCCTTGTGCCACAACTGGAGGTCGTCGGCGCCGCGCGATCCGTGGGCCTGAACGCGCCCGACGCGCCATCGACCATGGCGATGCGACACATCGGTCAGGTATTCGACGAGTTCAACTCCGACAGCGCGGCCATGGTCGTGCTCGAAGGCGACAAGCCACTCGGCGACGACGCCCACCGCTTCTACGACACCCTGGTGAAGCGACTGGCCGAGGACACCAAGCACGTCGAGCACATTCAGGACTTCTGGGGGGATCCGCTCACCGCGGGCGGTTCGCAGAGCAAGGACGGCAAAGCCGCTCTGGTGCAGGTGTATCTGGCCGGCAACCAGGGCGAGGCGTTGTCCAACCAGTCCGTCGACGCCATCCGCGAGATCGTGGCGAGCGTCCCGCCACCGCCGGGGGTCAAGGCCTACGTCACCGGCGCCGCACCGCTGATCACCGACAACTTCGAGGTGGGCAGCGAGGGCACCGAAAAGGTCACCCTCTTAACCTTCTTGGTGATCGCGGTGATGCTGCTGGTCGTCTACCGATCCTTCGTGACGATGCTCATCATGCTCGTCACAGTCCTCATCGAACTGTCCGCCGCGCGCGGTGTCGTGGCCGCACTGGCGCATTCCGGGGTCATCGGCCTGTCGACATATTCGACGAATCTGCTGACGCTGTTGGCGATCGCCGCGGGCACGGACTACGGCATCTTCATCGTGGGCCGCTATCACGAGGCCCGTAGCCGTGGCATGGACCGAGAAGCCGCCTATCACGACATGTTTCGCGGCACCGTGCACGTCATCGTCGGCTCCGGACTGACCATCGCCGGAGCCGTGGCCTGCCTGTACTTCACCCGACTGCCTTACTTCCAGACCCTCGGTGTACCCGCTGCCATCGGCGTGCTCGTGACGCTGGTGGCCGCGCTGACCCTGGGACCTGCCGTATTGACCATCGCCAGCCGGTTCGGCCTCTTCGAGCCCAAACGCAACCCGCGGGCACCGCGATGGCGCCGCATCGGTACCGCGATCGTGCGTTGGCCCGGGCCCATCCTGGTGGTGTCGTGCCTGATCGCGCTGGTCGGTCTGCTTGCCCTGCCGGGGTACAAGACCAGCTACGACGGTCGCCCCTACCTACCGGAATCAGCGCCGGCCAACATCGGCTACACCGCCGCCACCCGCCACTTCTCCGAGGCCCGGCTGAACCCCGAGCTGCTGATGATCGAAACCGATCACGACATGCGCAACCCCGCGGACATGCTGGTCCTCGAACGCGTGGCCAAAGCCGTTCTGCACACCCGTGGTATCGCCCTGGTCCAGTCGATCACCCGCCCGCTGGGCACACCGATCAAGCACAGCTCAATCCCATTTCAGATCAGCGCGCAAAGCGCCAGCCAGATCATGAATCTGGGCTACCAGCAGGACCGCGCTGCCGATCTGCTCAAGCAGGCCAACGAGCTGTCGAACACGATCAACATCCTCAAGCAGCAGGTCACGTTGCAGCAGGCCAGTGCTGCCGCCACCCATGAACAGACCCAGGCCTTCCACGACACCGTGGCGATCGTGAACGACCTCCGGGACAAGATCGCCAATTTCGACGATCAATTCCGCCCACTGCGCAACTACTTCTACTGGGAGCCACACTGTTTCGACATCCCCATGTGCGCGGCACTGCGCTCGGTGTTCGACGCGCTCGACGGGATCGACAAGCTCAGCGACCAGTTCGGACAGATCACCGCAAGCTTGGACAAGCTCGACGCGCTTCAGCCGAAACTCGTGGCGCTGCTGCCGCCGCAGATCGCCATCCAGGAGCGCAACCGCGACCTGACTCTCTCGAATTACGCCACCACGGCCGGGACCAACTCGCAGTCCCAGGAAGCCCTCGAGAATTCGACCGCGATGGGCCAGGCCTTCGACTCCGCCAAGAACGACGACTCGTTCTATCTGCCACCGGAAGCCTTCGACAACCCTGACTTCAAGCGCGGCCTGAAACTGTTCATGTCGCCCGACGGCAAAGCCGCCCGCATGATCATCACGCATGAGGGCACTCCCGCCACGCCCGAGGGCATTTCACACATCGACGCGCTCAAGGACTCCGCGTTCGACGCGATCAAGGCCACTCCCCTGTCGGACGCCAAGATCTACGTAGCCGGAACCGCCTCGGCGTACAAGGACATTCAGGACGGGGCCAAATACGACCTGCTCATCGCCGCATTGGCGGCGATCAGCCTCATCCTGCTCATCATGATGTTCATCACCCGCAGCATCGTTGCCGCAATGGTCATCGTCGGGACGGTGGTGCTGTCGCTGGGCGCGTCGTTCGGTCTGTCGGTCCTGGTGTGGCAGTACATCTTCGGCATCCAGTTGTACTGGATCGTGCTGGCACTCGCCATCATCCTGCTGCTGGCCGTTGGCGCCGATTACAACCTGCTGTTGATATCCCGATTCCAGGAAGAGATCGGGGCCGGGCTCAAAACCGGCGTCATCCGCGCGATGGCCGGAACCGGCAGGGTGGTGACCGCGGCCGGCCTGGTGTTCGCGGCCACCATGTCCTCGTTCATCTTCAGCGATCTCATCGTCCTCGGCCAGATCGGCACCACTATCGGCCTCGGTCTGCTGTTCGACACCTTGATCGTGCGGTCGTTCATGACGCCGTCCATCGCGGCACTTCTCGGCCGGTGGTTCTGGTGGCCGCAGATCGTGCGGCCCCGGCCGGCCAGCCGGATGTTGCGGCCGTACGGTTCCCGCAACTCGGTCCGCGAACTGCTCAAGACAGAACCCGAGCCCGAAGCGTCGGCCTGACGACGGATTGAACCGTGGGTAGCTCCACCAAAAGTCCGCGACGGAAACTGCCGACGTCAGCTGTCGAGCGAGCGCAGCAGTGCCCTTGTGCGGGCTCGGGTTTCGGGTGACGCGTCGAACACCACCCCGACATATTCGTCGACACCGGCCGCTCCGAGGGAGCGAATACGTTCTGCCACGGTGCTTTCATCACCGATGATGACAGCGTCCTCGGGTCCGGCGTAACCCTCGCGGTCGAGCATGGCCCGATACGACGGCAGGTGTCCGTACATCGCGAACTGTTTGGCGGCCTGGGCGCGGGCCCCGTCGACATCGTCGGTGACGCTGACCGGAAGTGCTGCGACAACGCGAACCGGACGGTCCCCGGCCGCCTCCCGCAGCGTCGGGGCCACATGTTCGGCCAGCGTCGTCGGGCCCGTCATCCACGTGACGGTTCCCGCGGTACGACGGCCCGCGAGCTTGAGCAGTTGCGGCCCCAGTGCGGCGACGTACACGTCGGGCGCCGAAGCGCCGGGGATCTGCAGGGCGCCGCGCGTGGTGACCGTCTCCCCTGGCGCGTCGGCGGGTTCACCGTTGAGCAGCGGCTGCAGCCCGTCCAGATACTCGCGGAGCCGACGCACCGGCTTGTCCCACGGAATGCCCCACATGCCCTCGGTGACCGCAGCATGCGTCATGCCCAGGCCGAGCAGGAACCGGCCGCCACTGATCAGGCTGAGCGTGAGCGCGCGCTGGGCCAGCAGCATCGGATGCTGGTTCTGGATCGGGATGACGCCGGTGCCCACCTCGATCCCGTCGACCTCACGAAACGCCACCGCCAGCACGGTCAGGAGGTCGGGTTCATAGGGCATCTGAGTCATCCAGACCCGCTGGAATCCCTCATCGCGCAGTTGCGCGAGATTTTCTACAGTGGCGTCGATCGGGGAGCGGCCGGCGGTTTCACTGAGTGAGGCGAGGATGCTGATCTGCATGGCACCACGCTATGCGGAGAGTGGGTGCCGTGGGAGCAGAAGAGGTGGGACTCAAGACAAAAAGGGCGGGTTCGGGAGGACACTTGGGGGCGTTTCAATTCGTCGCACGCAGCCGGTCTTTCACCCCTGTACCGACTCTTTGGATCAGTCACTCCCGAACCCGTCGTAGGCTCGATCGTACGCCTCGGGTACCCCTCAAACCAGAGAAAAGTACGGCCGATTTTGCCGAGAATTGGAAGTTAGGTCGCCCCGTGTTGCCGTCGGGTCGGGGGGTCAGACGGCAACACGGAGCTACCCGTGTATCGACCTCTATGCCGCGGCCGTTACACATCTCCAAAAGAAATTTTTCGGATGTTGTCGGCTCCGCAAGCTACGCCTCCAAAATGGCGGTGACGCCCTGCCCACCCGCCGCACAAATCGAGATCAGGCCGCGCACCGGCTGACCGGTCTGCTTCTTCTTCTCCGCCAGCTGCTTGGCCAGCTGGGCGACGATGCGCCCACCGGTGGCCGCGAACGGGTGGCCCGCCGCCAGCGAGGAGCCGTTGACGTTGAGCCTGGAGCGGTCGATGGAGCCGAGTGCTTTGTCCAGCCCCAGCCGCTCCTTGCAGTACTCGTCGGAGTCCCAGGCCGCCAGCGTGGCCAGCACCACCGAGGCGAACGCCTCGTGGATCTCGTAGAAGTCGAAATCCTGCAGCGTCAGTCCGTTGCGGGCGAGCAGCCGGGGCACCGCGTACGTGGGTGCCATCAGCAGGCCGTCGGGTCCGTTGACGTAGTCGACGGCGGCGGTCTCGGAATCGACGAAGTAGGCCAGCGGCTCGTGGCCATGCGCCTCGGCCCAGTCCTCGCTGGCCAGCAGGGCCACGGAGGCACCGTCGGTGAGCGGCGTCGAGTTGCCCGCGGTCATGGTCGCGTCGCCGGCCTTCACACCGAACACCGGCTTGAGCTTGGCCAGTTTCTCCGGGCTGGAATCTGCCCGCAGGTTGTTGTCCCGGTACAGCCCGAGGAACGGGGAGACCAGATCGTCGAAGAAGCCGCTGTCGTAGGCGGCGGCCATGTTGCGGTGGCTGGCAGCGGCCAGTTCGTCCTGGTCGACGCGCTTGACGCCCATCTTCTTGGCGGTGACGGCGGCGTGCTCCCCCATCGACATGCCGGTGCGGGGCTCGCTGTTGACCGGGATCTCCACCCCCAGCGCGGCCGGCAGCTTGCCCACCAGCTTGAGCCGGTCGATGTTCGACTCGGCGCGGCGCAGGCCCAGCAGCACCTGACGCAGGTCGTTGCCGAACGCGATGGGCGCGTCCGAGGCGGTGTCCACGCCGCCGGCCGCGGCCGATTCGTACTGGCCCAGCGCGATGGCGTTGGCGGCCGCGGTGGCGGCCTGCAGGCCGGTGCCGCACGCCTGCTGGATGTCGTAAGCGGGCGTGTAGGGCGACAACGCGCTGCCCAGCACGCATTCACGCATGAGGTTGAAGTCGCGGCTGTGCTTGAGTACGGCTCCGCCGATCACCGCGCCGAGGCGTTCACCGGTCAGATCGAATCGCTCGATCAGCCCGTCCAGGGCGGCGGTGAACATGTCCTGGTTGGAGGCGTTGGCATACGCGCCGTCGGACCGTGCGAACGGAATCCTGTTGCCACCCAAAACGGCAACGCGTCGCCGGGTCGTGTTGTTGGCCATCTGTTTGCCCTCCACTGTCGGGTTGTCCGGGGCCATATTACCCACTGTTCTTACTCTGGAGTAAGTTCGGTATGGACAACGCAGTACTGCGAAGCGAAAGGCAGCTGAAGTGGCTTCCGACCTGTTCTCCCAAGTGGTCAACTCCGGGCCGGGATCGTTCCTGGCCAAACAGCTGGGCGTGCCGCAGCCCGAGACCCTGCGCCGCTACCGCCCCGGTCAGCCACCGCTGCCCGGCTCCCTGCTGATCGGCGGGGAGGGACGCATCGTCGAACCCCTGCGGGCTGCCCTGGCCGACGACTACGACGTCGTCTCCAACAACATCGGCGGCCGCTGGGCCGATTCGTTCGGCGGTGTGGTGCTCGACGCCACCGGCATAGCCGACGCCGCCGGGCTCAAGGAGCTCTACCAGTTCTTCACGCCGGTTCTGCGCAACCTCGCGTCGTGCGCACGTGTGGTCGTCATCGGCACCACACCCGAGCAGGCCGGCAGCGTCCACGCCCAGATCGCGCAGCGCGCCCTGGAAGGCTTCACCCGCTCGCTGGGCAAGGAGCTGCAGCGCGGCGCCACGGCGTCGCTCGTGTACCTGGCCGCCGACGCCAAGCCCGGCGCGACCGGCCTGGAGTCAACCCTGCGCTTCATCCTCTCGGCCAAATCGGCCTACGTCGACGGGCAGGTCTACCGGGTCGGTGCCGCCGACTCGACGCCGCCGGCGGATTGGGACAAGCCGCTGGCCGGCAAGGTGGCCGTGGTGACCGGTGCGGCCCGCGGGATCGGCGCGACGATCGCGGAGGTGTTCGCGCGGGACGGCGCCACCGTGGTGGCCGTCGACGTGCCCCAGGCCGCCGAGGATCTCGGCAAGGTCGCCGAGAAGGTCGGTGGCAGCGCACTGACGCTCGACGTCACCGCCGACGATGCAGTCGAGCAGATCGTCGCGCATGTCACCGCACAGCACGGCGGCAAGGTCGATGTGCTGGTGAACAACGCCGGTATCACCCGCGACAAGCTGCTGGCCAACATGGACGAGAGCCGCTGGGATTCCGTGACCGCGGTGAACCTCCTTGCCCCGCAACGGCTCACCGAAGGTTTGGTGGAGGCCGGAGTGCTGGGCGAGGGCGGCCGGGTGATCGGACTGTCGTCGATGGCCGGCATCGCCGGCAACCGCGGACAGACCAACTACGCCACCACCAAGGCCGGCATGATCGGGCTGGCCGAGGCGCTGGCCCCGGTGCTGGCGCCGAAAAACATCACCATCAACGCCGTGGCCCCCGGCTTCATCGAGACCAAGATGACCGACGCGATCCCACTGGCCACCCGCGAGGTGGGCCGCCGGCTGAACTCGCTGTTCCAGGGCGGCAAGCCGGTGGATGTGGCCGAACTGATCGCCTACTTCGCCAGCCCGGCGTCGAATGCGGTCACCGGCAACACCATCCGGGTCTGCGGCCAGGCCATGTTGGGGGCGTGAGCACGTGAACAACATGCTCCGTGCCGTCGTCGGGGCGTTGCCGTTCATACCGCGCGACGACGCCCTGCCGGCCCGCACCGTCACGGTCGACAACCTGCCCATCGACCCGGCCAACGTCGCCGCATACGCCCAGGTGACCGGGCTGCGGTTCGGTGACACCCTGCCGCTGACCTACCCGTTCGCGCTGACCTTCCCGACGGTGATGTCGCTGGTCACCGGATTCGATTTCCCCTTCGCCGCAATGGGTTCGGTGCATCTGGAGAACCACATCACCCAGTACCGCCCGATCAAGGTGACCGACACCGTCAGCGCGGCGGTGCACGCGGCGAACCTGCGCGAGCACCGCAAGGGCCTGCTGGTGGACATCGTCACGGAGCTGAAGGTCGGCAACGACACGGCGTGGCACCAGGTGACGACATTCCTGCACCAGCAGAAGACCAGCCTGTCCGGTGAGCCCAAGCCGGAACCACAGAAGCAGCCGAAGCTGCCGCCGCCCAACGCCGTTCTGAACATCACCCCGGGCCAGATCAGGAACTACGCGTCGATCGGCGGGGACCACAACCCCATCCACACCAACGGGCTGGCCGCCAAGCTGTTCGGCTTCCCCACCGTGATCGCGCATGGAATGTTCAGCGCTGCAGCAGTTTTGGCCAACATCGAGGGGCAGCTCCCCGATGCGGTCAAGTACTCGGTGCGGTTCGCCAAGCCCGTGGTGCTCCCGGCGAAGGCCGGGCTCTACGTCGAGCGCGACGCCGACGGCTGGGAGCTGACCCTGCGCAACCTGAAGAAGGGTTACCCGCACCTGACGGCGACGGTCAGCCCGCTGCGCTGAGCGCGGTCGAAGTAGCCAGAGGCTATTGCGATTCCAACTCAGCCGTCACGTCGCCGCGATCGAACGGATCCTTCGAGTGGTCATAGGTATCCCGGCATTGGCCGTAGAGCGTGACGCGCGCGTGGGAGTCCAGTGGCACGACGTACATGAAGTCCACCTCCGCTTTCACGTCGTTCTTCGTCAACGTCGCGCTGCTGTGTGAGTGGAAGTCAGGGTCGCCCTGCCATCCGTGTTGCTGCAGCGGGGTAATGAGCGTCGCTGGGTCCACCGCAGCGGACCGGTCCGCGCCAGGCATCCAGAAGACCATCGCAAGCTTGCCTCTGAACGGGCCCTTGTTGTCGTCGGTGCAGGATTCGTAGGTGAACACCGTCTCCACCAGGTTGCCCCGCAACCCCAAATCCCGGACCAGTTCTTTTCCGGCGTCGATCACCTGTGCGCGGGCCTGTTGCGGTGTCATCGGTTCTGTCACTGCCTCACCACCGCCGCACCCGACAATCACACTGGCCAGCGTCACTAGCGCGATCGCACCGATCACGTGTCTCCACCATGTTCCCAATCGTCATACTCCTGCCTCTGGTTCTAATGGCGGTGGCTGTCCCGAGCGCGCCGATCCGCCTCCGGGTCGAAGGCCTGGTCGACACCCGGAATCGTGATCGATGTGCCGGGCACCGGGATGGGGCCCAGCGGGGTTGGTATTACCACCGGAACTTTGGCATACCAGTGATCCGAACGATGCTCGGCGGTCATCCCATTCTGTTGCAGCCGATCACCGTGACCCGAGGCGATGTCGGCCATGTTGTACAACGACTCCGAGCCCTGCTCAAAGTATCTGCTGTGATCCGTGCGGTAATCACGCAATGACGATTCGGCGTCGAAGCGAGTCGAACCGTACCCATCGATCGACGGATCCGAACCCAGACCCAGACCGGGCCCACTCATGTGTTCCCGGCCGAAGTAGGTAACCGGGTCGGTGCTGGCGGCTCCGACATACAGGTGTCCGTTCGGGGGCAGGTGGAAATCGGCAGCGGACTTCGCCATGTCGGTGCCGGGGCTACCGATCAGCACGATGTCATCGGCGCGCATACCGTACCCGGCCGCCGCATCGGCCACCGTGGTCGAGCCATAAGAATGGCCGATCACCGTCAGGTGGCTGGAGCCCAAGTGGGTAGCATCCAGAGCATTGACGTCGGCGGCCAACAGTTCAGCACCGTGGCGCGCCATATTCGGCACCGCGACCGCCTGGTCATCGGGCGCGTCATACCCCATCCACATCACCACCGCGTTCGACTTGTCCGGGTCGGCCTTGCTGGTCTCGTTGTAGAGGTTGACCGGATCCGGGTTGTCCAACGATCCGCCCTTCACCGAGGTGGTGAGACCGGAGACCTTCACCGTGGTGTTGTTTGCGGTGTCAGGGTTACCGATCGCGATCGCCGCCGCACCCTTGCCGCCGAACGCCTCCGGGTCGTACTTCTTCAAAAAGATCGGCGGGTGCTTCCTGGTCCCGGGGATGTTGGCGTCACGGCCATAGCGATCGAGTGCCTTCTGCACCTCGACCGCATTGTGGTACCGCGTGATGTCGGTGGCGGTCAGACCGTACTTCTCCGGGTGCGCCCGCACCTCGTCGACGCTGACATGATGTGACTCAGCAACGGAGTTGACCCGGGCCAGATCCTGTTTCTGGATCCTCAGATTGGCCTCGCTCTGCACACCGGTCGGGATGCCGTTGAGGTTGCCGATCTTGTCCGGGTGATCGCGGAGCATCTGCGCCTTCTGCTCCGGGGTCAGGGAGAGCCACCAATCGTGGATCGCGTGGGGGTCCTTGGTGTCGGGGATCTGGGGCTCGGCCTTGTCCCCAGGGGTGGGTGTGCCGCCGCCGGGCCCGCTGCCCGGGGTGTTGGTCAGGCCGGCCACCGCCTGCCGTACCGCCTCGTCGGTATGTTGATCGGCCGCGTCGAATTGAGCCAGCAACTTTTTCACCGTGGCGGTGTGGCGAACCGCCAGCATGCGGACCGTCAACGCGTTGACCGGGCTGAGCCGCGCGTAGATATCGAGCACACTGCCCGGCCGCACCGAGACCGTGCCATCCGGAGCGACCTGCCAGCCCTGACCTTCCAACTGCGCCACCGTGTGCAACACCGACGATTTGATCTGGGTCAACTGCGCGCCGCCGGCCTGCAGAGGAGCTTGCACCCGAACCATGGCCTCGTGCACCCGCTGCATCTGCTCAAGGGTCTTCTGCCCATCGGCAATTGCCGCTTCCGAAGCCGTGCCCTGCCATCCCGACTTCAGCTTGGCCAGATTCGCCTGCTGCCGCTCGATCTGGGCCTGGTAGGCCGCCGCGGCCACCTCCATCTGAGCGGCGGCGCGGGTCAACGCATCCGGTTGCGAGCCCTGCACCTGCGGGATGGTGACCGTCATCGACTGAACTGCTGCAATCGACGACCGAATGCGACGTCAGTGGCCTCATACTGCCGGGCTGCCGCCTCGAGCTTCTCCGAATGACCGTTCAGCGCCGTACTCACCGACTGATTGACCGCATCCAACACCGCCTGGGCGGTTCGGCAGCCGTCTGCGGTGCGCAAACCCGTCATACCCGCCGCCGCATCACCCAGCGCTCCAGCGGCTCCGGTGTTTGACGTAGCCGTAGCCACCGACTTCTCCGTCGCGGCAACGTCGCGCAACGTGAGAGCGTTCACTCGCAGAGTTGGCGTCACCTTTCAAGGCTAAGGCCACCACCACGACGGTTCAGACATCATTTTTGGACGGACGCCCAGCGCTCGAACTACGCGGTCGGTACGGCGTCGCCCGAAGTCTTTCGCAGTTCGGCGAATTCTGAGATCGAGGCCGAGGTGACGGAGGCGACCGGCCGGGCATTGGGCGCCGACGCGTCGGACTTGGACACCATCACGACGTTGTCGATGTAGGGCTGGATGGTCGTGCTGTTCTGCACGGTCGACACGATCACCAACTGGAAACCGAACTTGCGGAAAGCCGACAACGCCTGCTGGGCGAACTGCGGATCCGACTTGGAGAACGCCTCGTCGAGCATGAGCTGGGCGAACAGCGGCCTGGTGTCGTCACTGTCGGGGCTGGCCAGGTTGAAGCTCAGCGCCCCGGCCAGGCAGAAGGCCATGAGCTTCTCCTGCTCACCGCCGGAGTTGTCGCCGGAGTTGCTGTAGGTCCGGATCACCTCGCCGGTTTCGGCGTCGCGCTCCTCGCAGTACAGCACGAACCGGTTGCGCACATCCAGCGCATCACGCGTCCATTGCCGGTCCTCGGGAGTGTTGCCGGCCAACAGCTTTCGCAGCTGCAGGATGTCGGTGTACTGCTCGAACATCGCGGTCTCGTCGCCGAAGCTCACCAGTGACACCCGCGACGAGATGCGCTGGGCCTTCTCGTTGAGTTCGTCGACCGCCGCCAGATGCCGGGTTCCGGCGTGCAGCGTCAGCCGAGTGCCGCGGTTGAACTCCACGGCTCCCAGGCCGGTGTTGACCCGGGCGATCTGTTCGGTGATCCGCCGCGCCTCGTTGTCGGCGATCATGTGCAGATTCAGGATCGCGCCCGGTGCCTGTTCGGTGATCAGCCGCTGCATGCGCTCGTAGGCGTCGGGCAACTCGCGTTCGTCGATCCGACGGCACAGCGCCACATAGTCGTGGACCCGCTCGTCGAACACATCACTGTCGTTGGGGATGGCGTCGGGGAACGAGCTGTCGTAGGCGGCCATGATGCCGGCCAACTCGTCGTGCGACCGGTTGCGGTCCGCTCGCAGCCGGTCCCGCTCGCGACTGATGACACGGGTCAGCTCGGCCCGGTACGGCTCGGAGTCGAGAAGCTCAAGGGTCAGGGCGATATCGGCGGCGTAGCCATCGATGGTGTCGCGGGCATGCTGCGGGAGTAGCTCGGAGCCGAGCCGCTCGGTGAGCACCTCGCTGAGTTCCAGCAGCGCGGTCCGCCTGCGGTCCAGCGTGGTCTCACGTTCGTTGAGCGAGCCGATCTGCTGGATGACCTTCTCGACCCGCTCCCAGCATTCGTCGGCCCGTTGTTGCAGCCGTTCGGCGTCGGGGTTGTCGGAGACCAGCAGATCGTGTTCCCCCTGCAGGCGCTCCAGCATCCCGTCCACCGAATCGGTGTCGATATCGCTCCACTGCATGAACTGGTCGCACAGTGCCCGGCAGGCCCGTTCCCGGGACTGCAGCTGGCCGCGGTGCTCGTCAAGACGCTCACGCGCCGTACGCGCCACCTGGTACACGTCCTGGGCGGCAGCCAGATCATCTTGCAGTGCTTCGATTTTGGCCGCGGTACCGCCGAGGAAGATGTAATCCGAAGGTCGTAGCCGAGACCGGTCGTCCTTGATCGAGAGCCGCCCGCTGTCCTTGCGCAGACCCTGGTCGGTGACAGCACGGGACTGCTCGGTGAACTCCCCCGGCCCGTCGACACACACGTAGTCACCGACCGCCGCGATCACGTTGAGCGCCTCAACCGCACTGTCATGCGTCGGGTCGGCGAGCTGGAGTTTGGTGGCAAGGGTGTGCGGCGGCGGGGTACGCAACTGCGATCCGTGTTGGACATGCTGCAACTGGATCCGCCCACGCATGTCGTTCTCGTTGACGAAGCGCAGCGCGCGCTCCATGTGGATATCAGGGACCAGCAAGCGTAATCCGGCCCCGCGCAATACCTTTTCGACGGCCAGCCGCCACCGCGACTCGTCGGGCTTGAGCTCCATCAGCTCAGCCACATAGACCAGATCACGCTCGGAGATGTCGAGGGCCCGGGCGATGCGCGCCCGCATCTCGTACTCGGTCCGCGGCAGCGGGGACCCCAGTCGCTGCACCCGCTCCAACTCAGATTCGATACTCTCGCGCGCCTCACGGGCCCGCACTTCTTTCGCCGACGCCTCGACGTAAGGCTGGTTACCGGTGAACAACTCCCGGTGCAGCCGGTCGGCCTCCTCCATCAAAGTCTCACGCAGCGACCAGAATTCCTCACCGTTGTCCGGCGGGGTCAATCCCAGAGCGGTGACCTTGTCCTCGTAGCCGCTGCGCCGGCGCGACACCTCCTCGCTGACCCGTTCAGCCTCGGTCAGGCGTTGTTGCAGTGGCACGAGATCCACGGTGACGGTGTTGGTCTGCGCCATGAGAGAGTTGTGCTCGTTCTTGAACTGACGCTGCTGTGAACCGAACTCGTCGCGCTGGGCACCGAGCTGCGTGATCTGGTCGTCCAGATTGTCGATCTCCGGGCCGGCCTGGGCCAGCCGGCGGTGGTCGACGTAGTCGCGCACCATCGCGTTGTCGATGGTGTCGATCACCCCGAACTTGGCCGCCTCGTCGGCGTACCGTGCCTGTACCGCGGCGATATTGCCCAATGTGTTGCGCTTGCGCCGGGCCACGTCGAGCAGGCCGCGGGCCTCGACCAGCGGGTTGATCTGCTCCAGGGCCTCTTCCACACCGCTGAGGCTGGCGGGCTCGTCGAGCATGAACTCGCGGACGAACTGTTCGAGACCACCAACGCTTTTCAGCGATTTTGCCTTGCCCAGCAACTGCTGGGCGGCCTCCGAGGCCCGGATGCCTATGCTCGAGTACAGCTGGGCCAGGTACTGGCTCTCACTACGGCCACCGGTCCAGCCGTCGTCACGGAACACCGCGGCGTCGTAGCCGTTGGCCGCCCACCGGTTGCACAGGTCGAAGATGTCGCGGTCGGCGTCGATCAGGTAGTACCGGCTGCCCGGATCCGAGGTCTTCTCGGCGGCAAGCCATTTGAGCACCAGCCCGGTGACCGATCGCCCGGTGCGGTCGCAGTAGGTGACGGCGACCGCCGACCAGGCCGGGCCCGTCCCGCGCAGGTACATGATCTGGCGGCTCGTGCCCTCGCGTCGCTCACCCCATGCGCCGCGGACGTACTTGTCCACGGTGCGCTTTCCGGTGCCCGCGCCCGCGGCAGTGGTATCACCGGAGGCGTTGAAGTTGCGTCGGTGCGACGGCAGGAAGGCCAACGAAATCGCATCCAGCAGTGAGGATTTGCCACTGCCCGAAGAACCGGTGATCAGCGTGCCGTGCTGGTTGAACGGGATCGAGTGATACCCATCGAACACGCCCCAGTTGATGACCTGCAGGCGGGACAGCGAGAACTGGTTGGTCGGTTCAGCCATGAGCGTCCACATCGTCGTCAAGTCGTTTGGCTGGATCAGCGCCGTCGGCGTCACCCGAATCGTCGGGATCGCCGACTGTGCCGCTCGCGACCCGCTTCAGCTGCTCGAACTGCTGTTGCAGTTCGGTGATCATCGAGGCCGTCATGATCGCGTTGACCACCGGGCTGATGGTGAAGCTGTCCTCGTCCTCGCGGTTGCGGGCCAGCATGTCGATGTCGGTGAGCCGCTCGATCGCGTTGTCGATCCGCTTGTCGAACGAGGCCGTATCCCGGTCGGTGTCGTTGTTCACCCCGGCGAACAGCTCGTGGATCTCGTCGCGACTGATCAGCACGTTCTCGTCGCGCGTCGCCGCCCGCATCAGCTTGGCCAGGTGCAGGGCCAGGATCGAGTCGTAGGTGTTGAGAGTCTCACGGCGCAGCAACCGGCGCCGCCACTGCGATTCGTAGTCGGCCTGTTCGACGTAGGCGATGTCGTGATCGTCCGAGATGCACAGCCGCATATCGAGTTCCGAGAGCCGCACGGTGAGCTCGGCGCGATACCGGGTGACCCACGACCACAGCTCCGAATGGTTGTCCTTGCTGACGTAACGTCGCGACAGCAGGTGCTGGAGCGCCCAGCAGGCCCGGTCCGGCAGCTCACTGACGTCCCCGTCGAAGCGGGGCGCGCGGCGCTGATCCGTGGACCGTTCGACGGCGTCGATGCTGGGCAGGGCGTCGAAGTCGATCGCCGCATCTGAGACCGGCACGGCATCTGAGACCGGCACGGCATCTGAGACCGGCGCGGTATCGGGGGTGTCGGTCATAGCATGCTCTCACTGGCAGTAGGGATCGGCTCGGTGAAAACCAGTCGGGGGATTTCGATTTCGCGGTCGGCGCCCTCCAGGGACCGGAAGCGCACCCGGACTGAAGAACCAGCTTCGGCGCCGTCCTCGGTGTGCTGCTTGAGCGCCCAGGACCACAGCACGATCACATGCCCGAGATACGCCGAGTCCAGCATGCCGATCGCGTCGGGCAGCGACACCGGCCCGGCCGCCACCGCGCCGTTGATCAATTCGGCCAGTTCCGCGGCGTCGACCTGGGATGCCAATGCCGAGAACGCCGACAGGTTCACCTCTCCTTCCGAGGACTCGGCCTGCGACGGCGGGATCGCGTCACGAATCTTGAAGGCCACGGCGCCAATCGAATTGAGATCGGTGCGGACCAGCGGCACCTCGACGCCGATCCGGCTGTCGGCCAGCGAGATGCTGAGGAGTTCGTGGGCACTGGCCAGTGCATCGTTGAGCTGACGGGTGACGCCGCGACTGTGCTCCAGCGTGCCGGAGGCGACGAAGCGCTTGATCCGACGCGCGCAACGCTGCCGGGTCCGCCCCACCTCGGCCGTCTGCGCCGACACCAGGCTGAAGAACCCCGTCATCACCTCGCGCAGGTCCGGGTCCAGATGCGGCAGCTCACGGGTCACCGCCTCGATGTCGGTCACCAGCGCGGCCCGCTGCTCGGGATCCTGGATCATCCGGGTGAAGGCCGTGTAGGAGGCGCTCTCACGAGAGGCGAACAACGACTCGTAGTCGTCGAACAACTGACGCTGGCGCTCCCGGTAACCGAGATCGGTGTCGGCGGAGGCATCCAGCAGCCGGGTGGTGATGCGGTTGAGCATGGCGCCGTACTGCCCGATGTCGGAGACGATCTGCTCCATCTGCAAGGCGATGGCCCGTGCCTCGTCCTCGACGTCGACCAGGTCGGGATCGGGCCGCTGCCCCTGCTCGAGAGCATCCAATTCGTCACGCAGCTTGGCGATCTCGGCTTCGATGTCGGCGCGGATACGGTCCGGGTCGTTGCTGACCTGACCCGCCACCCGGTGCAGACCGGCCGCGATACCGGTGATCGAGCCGCCCGTCGCAATCGTGTCCTCACGGCGCATGCGACGGGCGAAATCCACCACGGCCCGGGCCTCGTAGGTCAGGTAGCACACGTTGCGTTCGGCCTCGCCGGACTGCTCGGTGATCCGGTGCAGCCAGCCCTGGCTGGCCCAGTACTTGATGAGGGCCAGGCCCGACTGCTCGGTCTCGGAGCCGAGGGCGGCCAGGTCGCGTTCAAGCCGGATCACCAGGTCGATCTCGGTGAGTTTGGCGCCCCGGTCCAGGTGGCGTTCCATCAGCGTGAGATAGGTGGCCAGGTTGTTCGTCACCAGCAGCCGGGCCGAGCGTGATTCGGCCACCTCGCGATTGAGCTGGTAAAGCTGGTCCAGCGACGAGCCACCGGTGCCTGCGTCAGGCATTACCGGGCTCTTCGGTCGCGATGAACATTCGCACCACTCTAGGCGGCCGACGCGACAGGCTCCGACGCCAGTTCGGTTTGCTGTTCACCATCGAGCCCGGCCGTTGTGACCTACGCCTCGCTCACCCTGCCCTAGAGTCATCCGGTGACTCCAGCCAAGGTGCCGCCCGCTCGTTTGGTCCGCGTGGTCGAACGCGTCCGCCATCATCTGCACCGGCTGTATCGACGCGCGGCACCGCCGCCCGCGGCGATGCTGGAGATGATCCTGGGCGCCTGGGTCGCCCAGGGCATAACGGCCGCCGCACAGCTCGGAGTGGCCGACGCGCTGGCCGATGGACCGCTGCGTCCCGACGAGCTGGCGCGCCGGGTCGAGGCAAACCCCGACACCCTGGACCGGCTGATGCGAGCCCTGGTCAGCGAAGGCGTCTTCCGCCGCACCCGCGACGGACGCTACGCGCTGAACCCCCTCGCCGACACCCTGCGCAAAGATGCGCCGGTCTCGATCGCGGGCATGGCGAAATTCGTCGGCTCACAGCAGCACCGCGAGCACTGGAGCCACCTCGCCGATGCCGTCCGCACCGGTGAGGCCGTCATCCCCAAGCTGCGCGGCAAAGGGGCGTTCGACTACATGGGTTCCGAGCCGGAACTCGGCGCGATTTTCAACGACGCCATGACCAGCATCTCCGAACTGGCCATCGCCCCGGTGGTGGCGGCCTATGACTTCACCCGGTTCGGCACGATCGCCGATGTCGGCGGTGGGCACGGCCGGCTGTTGGCCGCTGTGCTGGCCGCCGCCCCGGCTGCCCGCGGGGTGCTCTACGACCTGCCGCAGGTGGTCGACGGGGCGCCGGAGATGTTGGCCAAGTACGAGGTGACCGATCGGGTTCAGGTGGTTCCCGGGTCGTTCTTCGACAGCGTCCCGGCCGGCGCCGATGCCTACGTGCTGAAGAACATCATCCACGACTGGCCCGACGACGAGGCGGTGACGATCCTGCGCAATGTGCGCGCGGCCGCTGCCCCTGGCGCAACGCTGCTGCTGGTCGAGGGAGTGATCCCCGATGATGACCGCGCGTTCATCGGCAAGTGGACCGATATGGAGATGCTGATCGGCATCGCGGCCCGGGAACGCGGCGCGGACGGTTACCGAAAGCTCTACGAGCAGGCCGGGTTCCGGCTCACCAGGGTGGTCCAGACGGCTTCCCCCTTCAGCCTGGTGGAGGGTACGGCGGTCTAATCCTCATTCGCACACGGCGAGGTCGCGGACACGTCGAGTCTGTAGGTCCCGGCCGGACTGACTTCAGCCTGTACCGAGACGCTGTACCCGCGACTGTCCTCGTAGGCTTTGCTGTTCGGCGGTTCCGGCTCTGGGCGGGTCCACGGGATGGGTTCGAACCCCTCATCGCGCAGGGTGTCGATACGGGTGAGGGCGGCCTGGACGAGTTCGGGTGCGGGATCGGGAATCGAGGCATTGCGGTACACCCGCCAGGGCGGCCCGTCCGGCATCATCCCCGCATTGGTGCGGCACCCGTGCAGGGCCGCGTAGGCGGGATCGGGATCGATCGGCTTGCCGACGATCATCGACACATAGCCGGCCACCGCCTTGGCGGCTTCGGTGACAGTCAAGGTGATGGGTTCCATCGTCGCCTCATCGTCGTTGTGCGGATCATCCTTGTGGGCAGGCCCGCACGAAGTGGTGATCATCACGACCAGAGCCAGCAAAAGCGTTGCGAGATATCTCATTTCACCTGCACCCGTGGCCCCTTGCCGGGATTGTCCGTCACTCGCGGATTGTCCCACGGATGCTGCCGCCGTTCGTAGGATCCGTCATCATCCCAGGGCAGCTCCGGAATTTTGGGTGCGCCGAACCCTCGTGCCGTATCCGACGCCTCGGCCCGGAAGTTCCCGTCATCACCCATATCGATATCCATATAGTTGGTCTCGATCCCGCGCTCGACATAGCCGGTGGCCTCACCGCCACTGATGACGGCGACCATATTTTTGAACGCGTCGGATTTGGGGTCGTTCCAGTATTCCCCGTGTGCGTTCTGCCCCACGATCACCTCGCCGTGGTGCCCACCCCCGAGCCCGTAGTACCCGGTGTCCAGTCGGGTGACACCAGGAATCTTGTCGGGGTCGGTCGCCGAGGGCAGGCCCCCCAGCGGATTGCCCACCTGCCCGTCGACGGTGTGCGGAATCCCGGGTATCGAGTTGATCCAGTCTTGATCGCTGGCGTCACGGGGCAGCGACTGGACCGGCCCGATCGGATCTCCCGGCGCGGTCATCGAATAACGCTGAACGTCCGGATTAGGGTTGGTGTATTCGCCCGTGAGAATGCCGGTGCCCGCCGACGAGGCGTGCAGGATGCGGTCGGCGCGCAACCCCATCTGCTCGGCGGTCCCGACGATCGCGCCGCCGTAGGAATGGCCGATATAGGTGACCGGTGTGCCGGGCGCCCCCGCACCCACCTCCCGGTCGATCTCGTGACCGAACGAGACCAGCTTGGGAGCCATCGACGCAGCGTACGCGGGGTCCGTCGCGTCGCTCATCAGATCTTGGGGGAAGTCGTCGCCCATGTACAGGAAGACAGGCGATTCCGATTGATCTGCCAAAGCCACCGCCGCATTGTGGTTCGAGCCGCTGCCGTTCAGGTTGGAGCCCGTGCCGGGGACCACCACCCCGACACCCTTGATACCGGGCTTGATGTCGCCGATCATCTCGATCATCCGGCCATTGCCCTCGGTCGAGAATCCGACGAACTTTCGCGGCACCTTCCGCCCACTACCGGGCGGAAATTCGATCGGGGTGAGCATGGCCTGCAACTGCTTGACCCGGGCCTCATCGGGTGACGGCTTTCTCAGCTCCTCATCCAATGCGTTGCGAATGTTGATGTTGTTGGCGTCGATCCTCGTATCGAACGGCACACCGTCGGTGTTGCCCATCACCTGCGGGTCGGCGAGCATCATCTCGTGCAGGGTTTCCGGGCTCAGCCCTGCCAGGAATGCGGCCCGCTCGTCGGGCGTCATCCCGGCCAGCCGCTCGACCAGTGCCTTCGGGCTGTTCGGATCGGGCGCCTGCTTGGGATCCGGCGTGCTGAGCGCCGCTACAGCGTCCCGTACCTGTTGTCCGACCTTGGTGTCGGTGGTCTCGAACTGCGCCAACATCGTCTTCAGTTGCGCCGACGCCTGTGCGGCCATCGCCCGCAGCAGCATCCGGTTCACCGGACTCAGCTTCGCGTAGAAATCGAGCACGCTGCCCGGACGGACCGACACCGTTCCGTCGTCGGCGACCTGCCAACCCTGCCCCTTCAGCTTGTCGACGGTGCCCACGATGCGGCCGCGCTGTTGCACCAGTTCGCCACCGCCGTCCTGCAAGGCCGAGCGCAGCGCGGACAGACAGTCATGGAGCTGCTGCATGCGTTGCAATGACGCGATGGCACCGGCGATGGCGGCATCGGCCGAGGTGCCCGTCCACGAGGCGCGCAGTTGGTCGATGGTGGCCCGCTGCTGGTCCATCTGGGCGGCCAGAGTGGCTGCCCGGGTACCGATGTCGGCGCCACTCCGCACCAGTGCCTCCGGATGGGAGGCCTCCACCTGAGAGATCGAAACCGGCATGTCAACCCGGGGGCAGCGCTGAATTCAGCCGACGTGCAGACTCCTCATCGGTGCGCTGATAGGCATTGGCCGCATCGGTCAATTTGCCTGCATGCGCATTGATTTCGCCACCGACGGCGGTGGCGGCGCTCTCCACGATCGAGGAGGCCTGGCCGCAGGCCGCACCGCTCTGCAGGTCCGGCATCGCCGCTGCCGCCGCAGTCAGTGGCTGCCCGACCTGCAGCCCGGTGACGGCCCCACCGACCGCAGTCTCAGCGGCAGCGGCCGACCGCAACACGGCCGGAGCAACTTTCAGCTCGGAACCCATTCCGGGAGCGTACTGCCCTCAGCAGGGGTGTCCGGACACCAATTGTGAGGCGCCGAGCGCGCAGGCAACGGCGACTAGCCTGCCGTGACCGTCGGCGTGCCCGCGTCCGACGGCGTGCCCTTCAGTCCGCGCCAGAACAGGTTGATCATCAATTCGGCGGCCTCATTGACGTCGGCATCCCCGGTGCTCACCCGGCTCGCGATCGCCTCACCGGCACCCACGAGCGCCACCGCCATCATCTCGAAGTCGCTGTCGGGCTGAGGATTACGCGTACCGGTACTGAGCAGCCGAGCAACCAGGTCGATGATCCGGTCGCGGCCCTCGCGGACCGTGTGGGCGAACGCCTGCGAGCTGGTGGCCTGGGTATAGAGCACCATCCAGGACGCCCGGTTGGCGTCGATGTAGTTGAGGAAGGCCAGCACCGCGCTGCGCAGCAGGTCCTTGGGGCTCTGGGTGAAGTCGATCTCTCCGCGCACCACGTCCACGAACCGGGTCAGCTCACGGTCGAGGCAGGCGCCGAACAATTCCTCTTTGGAGCCGTAGTAGAGGTACAGCATCGGCTTGGAGATCTCGGCCTCGGCGGCGATCGCGTCCATCGACGTCTCGTGATAGCCGTTGACCGAGAAAATCTGCACCGCGGCGTCGAGCATCTGCTGTTCACGCACAGCCCGCGGCAGCCGCTTGGTTCCACCTGCCATCCGAACAGGATAAGCGTCCGGTTGACGGTCAGGGCAGCAGCTCAGCGAGCTGCTAGCAGTGCACCCCGCCTTTGGCGTCGACATTGCGCTGCACGGCCGCGTCCACGGCGGCCTGGTTGAGTTGGCCGTCGGCCAGTGCTTTCTCCAGGCCGTCCAGCACGGCGGGCACCTCATCGGTGGTGATCCACAACGCGTTGTCGGCCCCGGCCTGGAAGGCCTTGAGCACGGCTGCAGCCACTCCGTAGCGCTGGTTGATCGCGGCCATGCTGGACAGGTCGTCGGTGTAGACCAGACCGTTGAAGCCCGGGCCGCCGTATCCACCCGAACGCAACAGCTCATATGCGGCGGGGCTGAGGCTGGCCGGATCGGTACCGGTCAGGCCGGGCACCTCCAGGTGCCCGAGCATGACGGCCACCGGAGCCTGCGTGGTCAGGGTGGCGTAGGGCACCAGGTCGTTGGCCTTGAGGTCCTCCAATGGCGGGGTGGTCACCGAGCCGGTGTGTGAATCACCCGAGCCGTGGCCGTGGCCGGGGAAGTGCTTGAGAACCGGGAGGATCCCGGCGTCCCGCAGTCCGCGGGCGTAGGCACCGGCGTACTCGGTGACCTTGGCCGGGTCATCCCCGAAGGACCGGTCGCCGATGACGGTGTCGTCGGGATCGGAGGTGATATCGACGACGGGCGCGAAGTCGACGGTGATGCCGAGGCCACGCATCTTCTTCCCGCGCTCCAGGGCGACGCCGTACACCTCATCGGCAGATTTGGTCTGCGCCAGCACCCGCGCCGACGGCTGCTCACCGATCAGCGAGGACAACCGGGACACCCGACCGCCTTCCTCGTCCACGCTGACCGCAAGTGGAAGCGGGCCGGCGGCGGAGATGTCGGGCAGCGAGCCGTCGTTGAGCATCGACAGGTCGGTCCAGCTGCCGATCATGATGCCGCCCACGTGCTGGCTGCTCACCACCGAACGTGCGTCGGCCGCATCCTTGACGCCGACGGTCAGCAGCTGGGCCAGCTTGTCGCGGGGTGACAGGGCCGCCAGGTCACACACCGGTGCGGCAGGCATCGCCGCGTGGGTGGACATCGGCTTCGTGTCCGAAGATGGGGACTCCGGTGCCGGGGTGCTCGGGGAGCAGGCCAGCAACAGTCCGGACAAGGCTGCGAAAGTAGCGACGAGACGCGGTGAAGCCATGGGGCCCGACCTTAGCCGCTGAGCAAGCGGTAATCGATTCTCTGCGTGTCGGCGGGCGTCCACCTCACACGGATCAGGGGTGTTGCCATGCTAGGTTGGCCGGGTGAACCGGTTCGTCATACCCTCCGCGGCCAGCATTGTCGTCGGCCTGCTGTTGGGTGCGGCTGCTGTTTTCGGTGTGACGTTGATGGTGCAGCAGGACACGAAGCCTCCGCTGCAAGCGGGCGACCCGGCGTCATCGGTGCTCAACAGGGTCGAGTACGGCGACCGGTCCTAGCTTGGATGTGCCGCTAACGCGGCGGGCATCTGACCCGCCACTGTCGCGGCGCTGGCTGTGGGTGGTCGCCGCGGCGACACTGCTCCTGACTTTCGCCCAGTCGCCCGGAGAGATATCGCCCGACACGAAGCTGGACCTCACCGCGAATCCCCTGAGGTTCCTGGCTCGCGCCTTCAATCTGTGGAACAGCGACCTGCCGTTCGGGCAGGCGCAGAACCAGGCCTACGGCTACCTCTTTCCCCACGGGGCGTTCTTCCTGGCCGGCGATCTGCTGGGGATTCCCGGCTGGGTGACCCAGCGCTTGTGGTGGGCCCTGCTGCTGACGCTCGGCTTCTGGGGTTTTCTGCGTGTCGCCGAGGCACTGGGCATCGGCAGTACCAGCTCGCGGATGCTGGGTGCGCTCGCGTTCACGCTGTCACCGCGCGTGCTGACCACCCTCGGCGCGATCTCGTCGGAGACGCTGCCGATGATGCTGGCGCCGTGGGTGCTGTTGCCGATCATCCTGGCGTTCCGGGCGGACCGGAATCTGCGGCTCATGGCCGCCCGGTCGGCGGGCGCCGTGGCGCTGATGGGTGCGGTCAACGCCTTCGCGACGCTGACCGGCTGCCTGGCCGCGATCATCTGGTGGGCTTGTCACCGGCCGAACCGGCTGTGGTGGCGATTCACCGCGTGGTGGTTCGGCTGCACGGCATTGGCCGTCGCCTGGTGGGTCGTCGCACTGGTGATGCTCGGCCGGATCAGCCCGCCGTTCCTGGACTTCATCGAATCCTCTGGCGTCACCACTCAGTGGATGTCGCTCACCGAGATGTTGCGCGGCACTCATACCTGGACCCCGTTCGTCGCATCGACCGCCACCGCGGCGGCGTCGCTGGTGACGAGCACGGTCGCGGTGCTGGCCACCGCACTGGTGGCGGCGGCCGGATTGGCCGGGCTGGCGCTGCGATCGATGCCTGCGCGGGGCCGCCTGATCACCATGTTGTTGATCGGCGTGGTGCTGCTGGGCCTGGGCTATTCCGGAGGGCTGGGCTCCCCGGTGGCGGCGGCCGTTCAGGATTTCCTGGACGGAACGGGCACACCGCTGCGCAACCTGGCCAAGCTCGATCCGGTGCTGCGATTGCCGTTGGCGCTGGGGCTGGCTCACCTGTTGGGCCGGATCCCGTTGCCGGGCACCGCGGCTCTGCCGGTGTGGGTGCGGGCTTTCGCCCGGCCCGAACGCGACAAGCGCATCGCGGTGGCGATCGTGGTGCTCGCCGCACTGGCAGCAGGTACCTCGCTCGCCTGGACCGGCCGGATCACCCCCGCCGGAACCTTCACCGCGATCCCCCAGTACTGGCACGATGCCGCGGACTGGCTCGACGAACACAACACCGACCGGGGCCGGGTCCTGGTCGCACCCGGCGCCCCGTTCGCCACCCAGACCTGGGGCAACAGCCACGACGAACCGTTGCAGGTGCTCGGCTCGAGTCCGTGGGGTGTGCGTGATTCGATCCCGCTGACGCCGCCGGAGACGATCCGCGCGCTGGATTCGGTGCAGCGGTTGTTCGCCGCCGGCCGGCCCTCCGCCGGTCTCGCCGATACCCTTGCCCGGCAAGGTATTTCGTATGTGGTACTGCGCAACGACCTGGACCCCGACGTGTCCCGGTCGGCCCGGCCGGTGCTGGTGCACCGGTCGATAGAGGGGTCTCCCGGACTGTCCAAGATGGCCGAGTTCGGCGAGTCGGCGGGGCCCGGAACGCTGGAAGGCTTCGTCGCCGACAGCGGCCTGCGCCCGCGTTACCCGGCCGTCGAGATCTACCGGGTGGACACCGGTGGAACCGACCCGGCCGCACCGTATCTGGTCGACACCGACGCGATGGCCCGGGTGTCCGGCGCGCCCGAGGCGCTGCTGCGCCTCGACGAACGCCGCCGCCTGGCCGGCCGCCCCCCGCTGGGGCCGATGCTGCTGACTGCCGACGCCGAGCGGGCCGGCCTGCCGGTGCAACCGGACGGATCCGCCGGGGTGATCGTCACGGACACCCCGACCGCGCGCGAGATCGACTACGGCCGCGTCGACGACCACGCCTCGGCGGTCCGCACCCCCGACGACGCCCGCCACACCCACAACCGCGTCCCGGACTACCCGTCGGACGGGGCCACGCCCGTCTACGGCAAGTGGAACGGCGGACGGGTATCGGTGTCGAGTTCGGCGGCGGACTCCACCGCGCTGCCCAACGTCGCACCGGCCACCGGGCCCGCCGCGGCCGTCGACAGCGACGGTTCGACGTCGTGGGTTTCCAACGCCCTGCAGGCCGCTGTCGGTCAATGGTTGCAGGTCGATTTCGACCACCCGGTCACCAACGCCACGCTGACCATCACCCCCAGCGCGACGGCCGTCGGCGCCCAGGTTCGCCGCATCGAAGTGGCCACTGCGACCGGCACGAGCAGCCTGCGCTTCGACACCGCCGGCCAGCAGTTGACCATCCCACTGCCGGTCGGCGAGACCCCATGGGTGCGGGTCACCGCGGTCGCCACCAACGACGGTTCTGCCGGTGTTCAGTTCGGCATCACCGATCTGTCCGTGACCCAGTACGACGCATCGGGATTCGCCCATCCCGTCAACTTGCGGCACACCGTCGAAGTCCCCGGACCGCCGGCGGATTCGGATGTCGCACAATGGGATCTGGGAACCGAACTACTGGGCAGGCCCGGGTGCGCAGACAGCCCGGCCGGGGTCCGGTGCGCGGCGGCGCTGGCGCTGGCCTCCGAGGATCCGGTCAATATGAGCCGCACACTCACGGTGCCGACGCCCACCGACGTCGAGCCGACGGTGTGGATCCGGTCCCGTCAGGGACCCAAACTCGCCGATCTGGTCGCCCAACCCGGAACCACCCGCGCTTCCGGTGACGCGGACCCGATCGACGTGCTCGGTTCGTCCTTCGCCGCCACCGACGGTGACCCGCGCACATCATGGACCGCACCGCAACGCGTTGTTCAGTTCAAGGCACCACCCACGCTGACGCTGAAACTTCCTGCACCGACCGAGGTGGGCGCGCTGCGGATCGATCCCGGCGCCAGTGAACCGCCCGCGCACCCGACGCTGGTCTCGATCGACCTGGGCGACGGCCCGCAGGTGCACAAGCTTCCCGGCAACGGTGAGCCACAGACCGCGCAGCTCAAACCGCGGGTAACCGACACCATCACCGTGTCGCTGCTGGGCTGGAACGACATCATCGACCGCACCTCGCTGGGCTTCGACCAGCTCAAGCCGCCCGGGCTGGCCGAACTGACCGTCCTCGACGTCCACGGCAAGCCCGTCGCCGCCGCCGACTCCGCAGCCAATCGCAAACGGACAGTCTCACTTCCGTGTGGGCAGGGTCCCGTCATCGGCGTGGCCGGCCAGTTCATCCAGATGTCGGTGCGCACCACTGTGGGGGCGCTGCTCGACGGCGACCCGATTCCGGCCCAGCCATGCCGGACCGGTCCGATCGCCCTGCCTGCCGGTGAACAGGAACTCCTGGTCAGCCCCGGCGCCGCGTTCGTCGTCGACGGTGTCGTGCTCAACACGCGGACTGCCGCCCAACTGCGCACCGCCGCAACAACTCCCGTCGACGCGCCGGTCTGGTCACCGGACCGCCGCCAGATGGAGGTGCCGGCATCAGGCAAGGCCAGGGTCCTGGTGGTGCCCGAAAGCGTGAACCCGGGGTGGATTGCGCGCACCGCCGATGGCGCCGAGCTGCCGCCGGTGAAGATCAACGGTTGGCAGCAGGGCTGGTTGATCCCGGCCGGCAAGAACGGGCCGGTGACGCTGTCCTTCCCGTCGAACCGTCCCTACCGTGTGGGTTTGATCGGCGGGCTCACGTTGCTACCGGTCCTGGCCCTACTGGCACTGTGGCCGGCCCGGCGCCGCGACCTGGATCTCGAGCCTGTGCGGCCATGGCGACCGTCCCCGAACGTGGTTGCGACCGCGGTTCTGGCCGTGGGGACGGCCATCTCCGGACTGCCGGGACTGCTGGTCGCCAGTGCCACGCTGGGAGTGCGCTACCTACTGCGTGATCGCGACGGTTGGCAAGAGAAGCTGACCGTGGCCGTCGCCGCGGGCGGGCTCACGCTGGCCGGTGCGACGCTGAGTCAGTACCCCTGGCGCTCGGTCGACGGTTATGTCGGACATTCGCCGTGGGTGCAGCTGCTGGCGTTGCTGTCGGTCACCTTCGTCGCGGCATCCACGGTCACGTTCGAGCGAACCCCCCGACGAACATCCGAGGCGACCGGCACCCCGGCGGCACCCGCGCCCACCGACCAGGACTGAGCTGGACCGACGCGGAACATTTGCCGCAGCAGTTGACAACGCACATATCCGGTACTTACGGTACCGGCACGCGTGGCACACGCCCGGAACGCCCTTTGCTACATGGGGGATCACAGGTTGCGGACCAGGATCGTGCAGGACTGAGTGCATTAACTACGCAGTCAGTTTTGCAGCCCGGCCATCTGGCTTAGCTGTGTTCGCGCGGCTGTGCACTATGCAGTGCGCACGGCTGCGGTGTCGGCGACAGAGGGGTTCGCCGACACCGCACTGTCGGCAGCCGTCAACCGGCTGTCGCCAACGCCCGCTCGTCTTCGTCAGCGAACGTGTCCTCCAACTGCAGCGGCGAGTAGTCGAGGTCGATCTCGGCCAGCGGACGACCGCGGGCACTGCTGATGGTGCCGAATCTGCGCATCCCCTTGTCGGCGGAGTACTGCATGAACTCGTCCTCGACCAGACCGAACGGGATGTCGGGCGCATACAGCGCGAACCCCTCTTCGGTGAGGCGTAGTGCCAGCGGGATGAGCTCGTTCATCCGGGTTTCGAATACCGCCCAGTTGGCGTCGTCGGCGGCGACATGCCTGCGGCAGGTGAAGGTGCCCCACGCCATGTGGCGGCGCTCGTCATCACCTATGCGGCGAACCAGCTCCTGCATCCCGGGAAGGATGCCGCGCCCCACGCAGATCCGGTGCCAGGCGAAGTAGCCGGTGAGCGCCAGCATGCCCTCGACGACGTGGTTGTAGACCACCGAAGCGCGGACCTGCGCGGCCGGCGAGGGATCGACGATCAGCTTCTCCAGCGATTCCGGCAGCTCGTCGTAGAAAATCTGCCGGTAAGCCGGCAGCTCGTCGAAATAGCCGTGCAGATCCTGGGTCACCCCCACCGCGTCCAGCCACATCCGGAATACCTGGGTGTGCTTGGCTTCCTCGAAAGCGAACTGCGTCAAATACATTTCGTCGCCGAGGCGCCCCTCCGCCCGCATCGCGCTCAGGAACGGCTGGATGTCGTTGGTGACGGCCTCTTCACCGGCGATGAACTGCGCGCACAGCCGGGTGGCGTACTCGCGTTCCCGCTCGGTCAGCGCCTCCCAGTCCGCCCGATCCCTGGAGAAGTCGATGTCGGCCGGGTTCCAGAATTTCGCGTTGCCCCCGGCAAAGAGCTTCAGCGGCAAGCTGTCCCAGTTGAGACCGCCCGCCGCAAGTGAGCCAAAACGTGTCCGGTTCATGGAATTGCCTCCTCAGATCTGGTGCGCTGCTTCGGTGGCCGCCGGTGAATTGGGTACCGCGAACGCGGCCTTCAACACTCCGACGAGTCGTCGTACTGCGAGTGCCGGCTGCTCAGGATTGGGCTCATCCAGGCCCAGGATCGGATCCATCCCACGCACGTACGGCGCGAGCGCCAGGTGCGGGAAGATCATCAACAACAGGGACAACAACGCGTCGACGTCGCAGTCTGCCCGCAGGTCGCCACGGGTCTGGGCATCGCGCACCAGGGGCCGGAGCACATCGAGGTAGTGCCGATGGACCACGGTGCGCACGCTGACCCGGGCGTCGGCGTCGACCTCGAAGCTGGCGGCGGCGTGCAGCGCCCGCTCCCTGGGGTGATCGGCGAAATAAGCCACCCAGTCGTCGAGCAGGACCGGGAGGAATTCGAAGAACGGGCGGTTCGGGTCGAGCTCGCGAATCCGGCCCTCCATGTAAGACCGCACGCGCTGGCTGCCGACGTCGGCGATGAAGGCGTAGAGGTCACGCTTGTCCGCAAAGTATTGGAACAGGCTGCCTTTCGCGACGCCGGCCTTACGGGCGATGACGTTGAGGCTACCGCGGGAGTATCCGTGCGCCCCGAACTCCGCTTCGGCGGCCGCGATCACCGCGGCCCGACGAGCGGGATCGACACGTGCCCAGGTGACCGTTGGCATCAGCGCCTCCAGATTGGATGACCACTGGTCATATTACTGTGATGGCGCTCACAGTCAAGGAGTGCGCACCGCGATCAGATGGTGCGAGACCGGCTCACCCTCGACCCACCGTTCCACTGACTGCTCGATGAGCAGGTCATTGCCGGTGAGGCGGGTGCGGTGCTGTCGCACGTGCTCGTCCCAGGACCGCACCACGAACGCCTCGACAAAAACCGCGTCGCGCTCGGCACTTCGGAACAACTGCCACTGCGTGGCCCCGGTGCGTTGCCGAGACCGGCCGAGGACGCCCATGGCAGCGAAGAACTCGGCCTCGTGTTCGGGTTCCACCCGGTAGGAGGTCAGGACCAGGACGGGACCATCGGGCGGCGCCGGCTCGAACACCAGCGCTGGTTCGGGCCAATGCGCGGACGGCGTCAGGTCGAGATCCCCGGTGCGCGCGTGCAACGGCCACCACCAGGCCGACACCGCGCACAACCCCAGCAGCCCGGCACTGATCAGCAGGGCTGTGACAGTGCTGGTCACGCCGGCCACCAGGCCCCAGACCAGCGAACCGATGGCCTGACCGCCCATGAAGGTCAACTGGTACACCGACAGCCCGCGGGCCCGCACCCAGGCGGGCAGGCTCAATTGCATCGAGGCGTTGAGAGTGGAGAGCGCCAGCAGCCAGGACGTGCCACCGATGACGAGCGCGGCCAGGACGATGCCGAAGTTGTGGACCAGCGCCAGAACCGCAGTGGCCCCGGCGAATCCGAGCGCCGCGACGATCAGCAAGGTGTTCAGGCCGAAAACCGACTGCAGCCGGCCCAGGACGAGCGCGCCGAGCACCGCCCCGCCCCCCAGCGCTCCCAGCAGCAGCCCGTATCCCGACGACGACAACCCCAGCTGACGCTCGGCGATCACGGCAAGCAGACCCCACAGCGCGCTGGCCGGCGCGATGAACAACACCGCGCGCAGCAGGATCCGCCGGATGATCGGCGACCTCCGGATGAACCGGCCACCGGCGCTCAGTGCGGCCAGCGGCCGCTCGGCGGGCAACAGCTGTTCGGCGGTCGGGCGGCGCCACAACAGCAGGACCACGACGATCCCGGCGAACGAAACCGCGTTGAGCGTGAACACCAGCGTCGGACCGGACAACGACACCAGTGCGCCGGCGATCGCCGGACCGATCGCCCTGGCCCCGTTCATACTCATGCTGCCGAGTGCGGCGGCCGCGGGAATCTGTTCGCGTGGAACGAGATCCGGTTGAATCGCCTGCCAGGCCGGAGCGGTCAGCGCCTGCCCACAGCCGATCAGGAACAGCAGGATCAGCAACACCGTCGGCGTCGCCAGACCGGCACCGGTCAGCGTCGCCAGCGCAGCCACGCCGGCCGCCATCGCGCCCTGAGTCGCCAGCAGCAGCCTGCGGCGGTCGACGAGGTCTGCGAGCACGCCCGACGGCAGCGCCAGCAGCATCACCGGCAGCGTGGTGGCGGTCTGCACCAACGGCACCAGCACCGGGGCGCGCGGATCTCCGACCAGCATCCACTGGGCGCCCACCGTCTGCATCCACGTCCCGAGGTTGGAGACGAATTGCGCGATCCACAGCGCCCGGTAGATCGGTGATGCCAACGGCGCCCACGTCGACGTTGCGGTGACAGCCATCTGCATGATCGTGCCAGTGCTACTGGGGCATAGTTGGGACATGGCTGAAGTCCGCAACATTCCCGAAGCGCGCCATTACGAGATCACCGTCGACGGCAAACATGCCGGCCTCACGGCCTATGCCGACTCCGGCGACCAGCGCATTTTCTACCACACCGAGATCGACGACGAGTTCGGCGGCCGCGGCCTGGCGGGCGAGCTGGTCTCCGCGGCACTGACCGATACCCGCGGAGCCGGCAAGCGCATCGTCGCGGTCTGCCCGTATGTCGCGAAGTACGTGCAGAAGCACCACGACTTCGACGACATCCTCGACCCCGTCACCCCCGAGGTACTGGCCGTGGTCGAAGCCGCCAACTAGGCCTTCGTCGCGGTCACCAGGAAACCGGGCATCTGCGTGCGGCCCTCGGGCAGGGTGGCGTGCAGCTGAGCCGGCCGGATCTCGTCTACCTCCCAGTGCCGTGAGACCACCTCGCGCAGTTGCCCTTCGGTGAACTGCGTCGGGCCGGGACCGTCATGGTCACCGAATGCGCCTGCACCGAAGGCCAGAATGTAGAGCCGTGCGCCGGGGGCGGCCGCCCGGTAGACGGACTGCAGATAGCCGTCGCGGAGTTCGGCAGGCAATGCGTGCAGCAGGCCGCTGTCGAAGATCGTCGAGAACCGCCCGTCGTATCCGGTGAACGACGAGATGTCTGCCTGCGCGAATGTGACGTCGGCCAGTCCCCGCTCCCGAGCCGCCTCGGTGGCTGCCGCGACGGCGGTGGGGCTCAGATCCAGGCCGACGACCGAATGGCCGCGAGCGGCCAGCGCCAGCGCGAGTTCGGCGTGACCGCATCCCGCGTCGAGGACCTCACCTCGGACCGCGCCGTCGGTGTCGATGATCGCCGCATACTCCGGCTGCGGTGCGCCGATGCTCCAGGCCGGGGTCTGCTGCCGGTAGGCGTCGTCCCAATCGATGACGTGTGTCATGTCATCCATCCCTTCTTTTAGTTAAAATTTGTACTATATTGACTGTAGGCTGCGATCAGGCAAGCGGCAAGGCGATGTTGCACACTATTCAAATCTGAACCACGTTGCGTGAAGGAGGAACATGGCGCGCACACTGTCCGCCGCGCAGGAGCGGGCATGGGGGCCCTACATCGAGTCCAGCCTGCGCCTGGAGACGTTGCTCGACGAGCGCCTCCGGGAGGGCACGGGCCTCACCCTGATCGACTACCACCTGCTGATGCTGCTGACCGACGCCCCCGAACACCGCCTGCGAATGAGTGAACTCGCCGAGAAGATGGTGTTCTCCCGCAGCAGGATCACCTACCAGATCAACTCGATGGCCAAACGCGGTCTGGTGCTGCGCGAACCGGTTCCCGAGGACCGCAGGGGTTACCGCGCAGTGCTGACCGCAACGGGCGCCGATGCCCTGCGCAACGCCGTACCGCTGCACACCGAGTCGGTGCGCGAACTTTTCTTCGACCACATCCGGCCCGACGAAATCGACTGCATCGAACGGGTATTCAGCCGTCTTCGCGGCAACCTACAGCACGATGACAGAGAGCAGACACCATGACCTTCACCACGGCCGAACTGGCCTACCTGCGCGGGCAACCGATCGGACGCCTGAGTACCGTCGGCCGCAACGGCGATCCGCAGATCCGCCCCGTCGGGGTCCACCTCGGCCCCGGCGACGCCACCATCGACATCGTCGGCCACGCCCTGGCATCGACACAAAAATGGCGCAACGTGCTCGCCAACCCACAGGTGGCCTTCATCGTCGACACGGTGCTCTCGGTGCGCCCACCCGAGGCACGCGGCATCGAAATCCGTGGCACCGCAACGGCACTGCCCGGCGCGGGCACCACCGATGGCGGTCTGTCCGGGGACATCATCCGGATCGTGCCGCGCCGCGTCATCAGCTGGGGGCTCGACGGTGCGGGCACCATCGCCAGGGACTGGGCGGAATCCCCGCACAGGCGGCACGCATGTTCAAAGTGATCGGAGCGACCGATGAGTGAGCAGCAAGAGCCTCCGCGTCACATACCCGGTATTGAAAGTCCGTACTTCCTAAGGACTTTGAGCAGTACCGGATTTTCGTCTGGGTGCAGGACGGGTTGGCCGCCGTCAACGCTGATGGCGTTGTGGATCCCGTCGCGCAACCACAAGGTCCAGCAGTCCCAGTCGCTGCCCAGTTTGGAGCCGTAGAGCAGTCCAATCGGGCGGCTCTCATCCTGCAGCTGGGGCTGGGCCATCGTCTCGGCCAGGTGGCTGGTCACGAAGCGGTCTTCACCGCGCAGTTCGGCCACGGTCACCTGTTGCAGCCCCTTCTGGATAAGCGCGGCAGGTTTGTTGCGGTGCAGGTAAGCGATTGTGTTGGAGTGTTCGGCGTCGACCAACCAGCCGACGGAGGGCAGGACCATCGTGTAGAGGCGTTGCTTGAGCAGCCAGTCCAGGTCGATCTCGTGCGGCGGTTCCTTGCCGTCCTCGGCGAAGTCGTGCGCGATGAGGTCTTGGACCGTTTCGCCTTCGCCGGCATCGTCGAACAACTCGCTCGCTGGGATCGGTTCAGGTTCCTTCAACGGCTGTATCAGCTCGGCGTACATGCCTTCCAGGCTGGAGGCCACGTAGATGGTGCGCTCCCCGGCCAGGTCGTACCGGTGCCATTTGCGCCGATCGTCGGTGGGGTCGGTGGGCCGTAGCCGGGGCATCAAAGGCCCGTAGTCCGGATCTGCCAGGCGATAGGCGATCTGCTGGGATGCCGGCAGCAAAGCCAATTTCGTTGTGTTGCAAATCAGCACGTCACGCGCCACGACCGACCAACCCCCTGCACGGCTACCTCAGTTAAGAAATCTGATGGTAGCCATGCAGGGAGGGTGATTACAGGGAACTTCTAACGGTCGACGAACTCTTCGGCGGCTGCCAGGACCTCGGTGAATTGGTCCTCGCGGATCGCCATATACGGGGGCCGCTCCCCGAAGCGCGGGTTGGCCCCGATGAACCACGACCGGGCGATCTTCTCGCCGTCGACCTCGGCGATCGTCCACCAGACGCGGTAGGCCACTTGCAGTCGAGACAGCGACTCATCGCGGGGCGTAGCGCCACCGTCGATGGCCCACTTGTAGGGCTGCTTGCGGTCGCGCACGCCCGCCAAGGCAGCCACCACGGTGGGCCCCAGGTGGTCCAGAAGTTCACGCACCAGCTCGGGCGGGTCAAAACTCACCGCACGGCGGTGGATAGTCGTTCCATTCGCTACAGCCATCGTGATCACCTCCAAACTTATTCTGGTTTCTCGAACCTGTTTTTACAGGGTCTACACCGTCAATCGTAGGAAAAAACCACCGAAAAGCAACTAGAAACCCAGATCGTTGCTTTGGGGAAACCGCGAAAAAGCGAGTTCCGGGTTTTCGTAGCGATACAGGTCCTGCACGGTCGACAGGCATCCAATCCGGCGATTTCGCTGGTCACAAGTCAAAAATCGTGTTTCTTGAGGGTGCGGTGCCGACACAGCGTGTCCGCCTGGACCATCTCAAGATGGCCCAGATTGTGATCCTGCACCATCCTGGGCCGGCGAGAGAGCTGGCCCTGGGGCTGCGGCGGCTACCTGCTGGCCCGGGCAGGGAAGAGCTCTGCACCCCCAACCCTGTACAAATCGCCGCGAGTTCCCAGGAACTAGTGAAGGCCCTTTCGAGCTGGGCCCCGTCGTTGACATCGTTGGAGGTTGCACTGTGAAGTTCTTCGCCGCATTCTTTGTGATCGCATTCCCGTTCGCCTACCTGGGCTTGTGCGCGTACGGGATCGCCGTGACCGGAAGCACCGAGGGTTTGGCGGATATTGGGAATGCCATCGCGGTATCGGCAGGGTGTGGTGCGTTGGCCGCGTTCTTGAAGCCCGCTGCCGAGGACGACGGGAAGAAGTGAGCACCGCCCGGCGTCGCTGCTCATCTGGCTCAACTGCCGAACTCGCTACACCGGGATTTCACAGGTGACCGCAGTTCGCGATCGGTGGTGAGCAATGATCGACAGGTGGCACGACGACACCTCGATCGCATGATCTACATCGACGACTCTGGGCATCCACAGTCGGGGATGGTGGTCTACGGCTGGATCGAGTTCCGTCCGGATCACTGGGGGTCGGTGCTGCGTAACTGGCTTGATGCCCGAAAAATGCTGTGGCGTGAGTACCGGGTGGCCGTCCACCAGGAGCTGCACACGACCGAGTATGTGAACGGCCGCGGCCGGATCTCCAAGAGCGTCCCGGACCGGCATATCCACAACGGGACCGAGTTCTGGAAAGACTTCGGCCGCGACGTCGCGGTGACGTGCCTGGACACGCTGCGTTCGGCTGAGGGCCTGGTTGTTGGCTCGGTCTACCGCAAGGGCGATCCCGCAGACCTTGCCGCGACGAAGACCGGGCTCTACCGCGATCTGATCGTGCAGTTTGAGAATGAGCTGGCCACCACCGATTCACTCGGGGTGGTGGTGATGGACGGCGACGGCAGCGACAGCACCTACCGAACCACTCACCGCAACCTCAAGCTGGATGAACGACGAATCATCGAGGACGCAATCCATCTCGACTCGAAGTCATCGCAGCTTGTGCAGATGGCTGACCTGGTGGCGTGGAGTGCCTATGCGTCAGTGGACCGGCACGCCCGCAATGAGTTCGCCCACAACTGGTACGAGAAATACCTGGCTGAGCGGGACCGCAGCCGGGAACCGCGCGAAATTACCCCTAGAAACAGCTAGACCCCCTTATCCACAGGAGTGGGGGGGTCTGCGCTGACCACAATACACCGGGTTGGGCGTATTACTCAAAGCACACGCCTCAGCGGGCCGCCAGGCGCCTTGGCGGGTCCTCATGTCGCCGGGGTGTCGGCGTTGCGGAGCACAATGGAAGCGGTGCTGTTTCACCTGCTCAACGACGCCTGAAAAAGTTTTCGGGATTTTCAGGGGTAGCGACCAGGCGCGGACTTAAGAGGAAGCGACAGCCGTATGGATCGGTTGTCTCTTTCTCGCCTCCTGGAGATGTAGCCCATGGATCGACCGGACCGCCGACCCGGCCCGCCCGTCGATTCCGCGTGCTTACAACCAGACAACCGCGAGGGCCTTGACAAGGGCCTGGTCAACGGTTGGCTCGATGACGACGCGCTCGAACTCGGTGATGAACGCGAACGCCTGCTCCGTCTGGAAGCTGATGAGGAGCTCCTGCTGGCGCTGCAGCTGCATGACTTCGCGGGCCGGCCGTGGGATCGGTTCACCCGCGAGCTCGCCCGCTACGGCGTCGGTGTGCTGCGGGCCTGGATCCACCGGGGCAGCATCTACGGCAAGGTCAAAGCCCTCACCGGCTACGGACTGGGGCGCATCGAGGGCTGGCCTGACCGCGAAACCGCCGAGGATCTGGCCAATGACACCGTGGTCGCCGCGCTGGGGTACTTCCGAGACAAGGTGCTCAAACCCCACCGTTGGCAATCTTCGGGCGGGGCGTCGCTGGGCACCTTTTTCATCGGCCAATGCCTCTATCAGTTCGCCAACATCTACCGCAGTGCACTGCGCGACGAGCTCGACCGGATCGAAAAGGCCTGTACGCCGATCGACGAGGTGCTCGAAGAGAGCTTCGACATCATCCGGGGCATCGAGGAGACCATCGTGGCCCGCGATTCGGTCGGCGAAGCCTTGGCCCAGCTCAGCACCGACCGGGCCCGCCGAGCGGTGTTTCTGAAGGAGATGGGGTTCAACTACCGCGAGATCGCCGACGAGCTGGGCCTGCCGGACGCCAAGAGCGTCGAAAACCTCATTGGCTACCAGTGCTCCCGTATCCGCCGCAATCGAAGGAGGACATCCTGACCACCATCAAGAACATCAACAAGTTGATCGAGGCCAGCTCGTTGGGCGCACGGCCGGCGCGCGCAGCACGTCGATCAGTCTCGGCTGCCGAAGGTGAGGCGTTGGCTCGCCGCGCATCGGGGCGCGAACAAGATCACGACCGATTCAGGGGTCGGGGCGATGAGCGCACTTATAGACCGGTATCCGGTTCAACACCGATCCGGAAAACCCGAGAGGAACAACTGCAATGGCTAAAGGACATCACCGCAGTGCCGCGACCGGCCGCTATGTCAAAGCATCGACCGCGGCGTGTAGCCCCAGGGCCACCGTCACCGAGCGCGGGGCCAACCGCAGCAGTGGAACTCATCACCGCAGTGCCGTCACCGGCCGGTTCGTGAAGCCTTCCACCGCGGCTCGGCATCCCAACACCACGGTCACCGAACGCGGCTGACCGACACCGATTACACGCTTGAAGGAGAACGACGATGGCCAGATCAGTATCGGTACCTACGATCACCTGTCCGTACTGCCGGTTCACGTTCGTGAACGTGAAAGTCAGTCGGCACGGTCTCATCAACTGCGGCAACTGCGGCAAGACGATGAAGATCTAAACGATGAGGGGCCCGAGTTGCACCGTAGTTGTGCGGCCGGGCCCCTCAGCTCAGTCTGGCCCTCGGCGTAGCTACGGCAGCCGGGGTCGCCTCATTTCCGGGCCTGCCACCGGGCGCAGTCAACCGCATGAGAGACGTTGGGGCACACGAATACTGGCCACAGCGAGAGTTGCTTCATTCGGATAGTCGGTCTCGTCGACGGTACGCCGACCGATTTCGATGGGCAGTACATCGTTGACTGGGCCGAATCCCCGCGCACATCCGACTGATCGACCTAGCATCGGCTGGATGCCGACAGTCAACACCGCCCACGGAGCCATCGACACCGCCGACCTGGGCGTCACGCTCATGCACGAGCACGTCTTCATCATGACCACCGAGTTGACACAGAACTATCCCGAGTCCTGGGGCGACGACGCCGGCCGGGAAGCCGACGCGATCACCCGGCTCACCGAACTCAAGTCCCGCGGCGTCGACACCATCGTCGACCTCACGGTGATCGGGCTGGGCCGCTACCTCCCGCGTATCGCCCGGATCGCCGAGGCCACCGACCTCAACATCGTCGTCGCCACGGGCTTCTACACCTACAACGACCTGCCACTGGCGCTGCACTTCAACGCGCCCGCGGCGGGGCAGACCGACCCGATGACCGAGATGTTCGTCTGGGACATCGAAGCCGGCATTGCCGACACCGGGATCAAAGCGGCGATCCTCAAATGCGCCACCGACGAACCGGGCGTCACCCCCGGCGTCGAACGGGTCCTGCGCGCCGTGGCCCAGGCACACCGCCAGACCGGGGCCCCCATCTCCACCCACACCCACGCCGGCACCCGGCGCGGTCTCGAACAGCAGCGCATCTTCGCCGAGGAGGGCGTAGACCTGGCCCGGGTGGTGATCGGGCACTGCGGTGACACCACCGATATCGGCTATCTCGAGGAGTTGATCGCCAACGGCTCCTACATCGGCATGGACCGCTTCGGCGTGGATGTCTACCTGCCGTTCGCGGATCGCGTCGCCACCGTGGCGACGATGTGCGAGCGCGGCCACGCCGAGAAGATGGTGCTCTCGCACGACACCTGGTGCTACTTCGACGCGCTACCCGACGAGCTGACCGCCACGGCCCTGCCCAACAGCCATTACCTGCACATCCACAATGACGTGCTGCCCGCACTGCGGGAACGCGGCGTCACCGAAGAACAGATCACCACGATGCTGGTGGACAATCCGCGCCGGATCTTCGACCGTCAGGGCGGGTACTGAAATGACCGACGCGATCCCGCCGATCCCCACTCAAGTCAGCCAACTGGCCGCTGCCGATCCCGACCGGCCGGCGGTGACGTGCCAAGGCATCACGCTCACCCGGGGTGAACTGGACCGGTCCAGCAACCGACTCGCCCGCGCCTATGCCGAACGCGGTGTGCGACAAGGTGATTACGTCACCATCAGCCTGCCCAACTCGATCGAATGGGTGCAGGCCGTCCTGGCTGCCTGGAAACTCGGCGCGGTACCGCAACCCCTTTCGCCGCGGCTACCGGATGCCGAGTTCGCCGGGATCCTCGCGTTGCGCCCGAGGGCCCTGGTAGTCGGCCGTAACTCCGGTCAAACCCCTTGGCTGCCAACCGGTTTCACCCCGGGTGCCGAACTTTCCGATGCACCGCTGCCCGAGGCGGTAGCACCGACGTGGAAGTCGATGGCCTCGGGCGGGAGCACGGGACGCCCGAAGCTGATCGAAGCCGGCGGCGACAGCCGGGTGCCCGCCCTGATCGGGGTCCCGCTGGGCGCCCAGCCCGGAGACGTCACGCTGATGTCGGTGCCGATGAGCCACAACACCGGTTTCACCACATTCGCCATCGCACTGCTCCAGGGCCACCACCTGGTGCTGATGCCACGCTTCGACCCGGCCGAGTTCTTGGCGCTGGTCACCGAACACCGCGTGACGTTCCTGACCACGGTGCCCACCATCATGCAGCGGCTGCTGCCGGTGTACCGCGCCGACCCGAAAGCCTATGACCTGTCCAGCATTCGCCGGTTCTGGCATGTCGGGGCACCGTGCCCACCTGCGGTGAAGCAGGCCTGGATCGAGCTGCTCGGCGCCGAGGCGTTGTGGGAACTCTACGGCGGTACCGAACTGCAGGCGCTGACCTTCATCTCCGGTGAGCAGTGGCTGCGACATCCGGGATCCGTCGGTGTGGTGGTGGCCGGTGAGATGAAGGTGCTCGACGACGACGGCGAAGAATGCCCGCCCGGCGTCACCGGTGAGATCTACCTGCGGCCCGGCCCCGGCAGCGCGCCCACCTACCGCTACGTCGGCAGCACCGCAAAGAGCCGCGACGGCTGGGATTCACTCGGAGATCTGGGGTATTACGTCGATGACGGGGACGAGCGGTTCTTCTATCTCAACGACCGACGGGTGGACATGTTCACCGTGGGCGGCAAGAACGTGTACCCGGCCGAGATCGAAGCGGCGCTCGCCGAGCATCCCGACGTGCTGTCCTGCCTCGTCGTCGGCGTACCGCACGAAGACCTGGGACAGGTGCCGTACACGCTGGTGCAGGCGGGCGACGGGTCGGTCCTCGACGCCGAGGCGGTGCAGGCCTTCCTACGTGAGCGCCTGTCGGGCTACAAGGTTCCCGTCGACGTGGAGTTCGTCGACACCCCGCTGCGTGACGATGCGGGCAAGGCCCGGCGCACCGCGGTGCGCGACGAGGTCATCGCGCGGCTGGAGCAGGCTCGGGCTCGTCGGTGATCGAACTGTCCAGCGGGGGCACCGGAGTCTGGTTCCGGTACTCCCAGCGCCGCAACGCCTCCCGGCAAGGGGATTCGATCAGCGCGTAGCTCACCGCGGCCAGGGCGAAGCCGAACACCAGTGTCAATACCAACACCACCAGCATCTGCCCGTTGAACAGGAACTCCCCGATCATCGGGAACACCATGGCCAACGCCGCGAGATGCCAGACGAACAATCCGTAAGACCAGCGGCCCAGCGTGACCATCACCCGGTTGCCCAGGATCGGGTGACCGGTGCCGGGATGATCGAGGACCAGCGGGGCCAGCAGCGCACCCGCGACGATTGCGCCCATCGCGGTCTTCAGCGTCACCTGACCGACCGATCCGGGCCGCAGACCTTCCAGGCCGGCCAGCGGCGAGGCCGCGATCCCGAACGCCACTGCGGCGATGACCGCCATCAGCACCCGGCGCCGGGCCAGCCGGTGCACCCAGCCGAATGGACTCACGGTGAGTTCAGCCAACACCATCCCCGCGGCGAACCACGAGAAGAAGGCCGGCGGCCAGTTCCACGGGTTGAGCCCGGTGGTGCCGGAGAACGGAATGCGCACCCACAGCAGGCTCAGCGCCGCCAGCGCGATGATCACGCCGATGCGGGCCCGCACCGGCAGCCGCCGCGCCAGTAGCGCCAGCAGCGGCAGCGCCAGATAAAAACTGACCTCGACCGACAGGCTCCACATCTGGGTGAGCCCCGCGGTCAGCGTCAGCGGCACATAGATCTGGGTCAGGGTCAGGTTGGCGAGCCACACCGTCAGATCGGCCTTGGCCTCCGGCAGCAGCAGGATGATCACCACGACGGCCACTACATAGCCGGGCATGATGCGCACGATGCGGGAGCGCAGATAGTGACCGGTGCGCGGGCGCGGCCGCAAACCACGGGCGGCAGCCGCATGGCCGCGCCACAGCAGGAACCCCGACAGGGCGAAGAACACGGCGACCGCGAGATCGAACCGGCCGAAGAACCGGCCGCTCACCCCGGTGGTGTGCCCCGTCTGGAAGGCGACGTGGGTGAGCACCACACCCATGGCGGCGCAGGCGCGCATGCCTTCGACTGCCGGCAGGAAGCTGCGTGTCCCGCCGACCTGAGATTCCGGTCCGGTTTCCGGGTCCGGTGCTCCGGTGGCCACGGCGACCAGTGTGCCGCTCGATGGCACCCCCGCCAAACTGCGGGTTAACGCGCCGGGGAGATGTCACCGGAGTAAGTGATGGCCTTAGATAGGGCTGTTAGGGTCGAACGGGTTTGCCTCACGACGAGTTGGCCCACACTGAAGGAGGCCCGGTTTGAACCGCGCAGTGGCGCTGCGTATCGCGGCGTGTGGACTGATGGGGCTGGGTGCAGCTCTGCTCATCGCCGCACTGTTGTTGACCACCTATACCAAGGGCAAGATCGCCAAGATCCCGCTCAATCTGGATGCCAGTCTGGTCAGCGACGGGACTGCGACCGCTTTCGATCCAGCATCCCTGGTGGCCGAGAAGTTCTCGGTGGACCGCAACGTGCCGGTGGCACTGCAGCAACAGGTCAGCGTGGAATCACCGTCGAACGCCGAGGTGGTGACGCTCCAGGTGGGCAGCACACTGCGGCGCACGGACCGCCAGAAGGACGGCGGCCTGCTGTTGGCGTTGGTGGACACCGTCACGATGAACCGCAGCAACGCGCTGGCCGTGTCGAGCGACAACAACCCGGGTGGTGCGCTGCAGAAGCCGCGGGCCATCGAGGACGAGAAGCCGCCGACCAACGTCGCGCTGCCTCACGAGGGCCTGACCTACCGGTTCCCGTTCGACACCGAGAAGAAGACCTACCCGTTCTTCGACGCGATCGCGCAGAAGGCGTACGACGCGAACTACGACGGTGAAGAAGACGTCAACGGCCTGACCACCTACCGGTTCATCCAGAACGTGGGTTACGACTCCAACGGCAAGCTGGCCGATCCGGTCAAGTACTCCTCGCTCTACGAGGACGACGCCGACAGCACGGTCACCGCCAGCCCCGAGATGTGGGGTGTGCCCGGTGAACCCGACGAGCGGATCACGATGGACCGCTTCTACGCCGCGCAGCGCACCTTCTGGGTCGACCCGGTGTCGGGCACCATCGTCAAGCAGCAGGACCACGGCTACCAGTACTACGCACGGGACAAGCTCAAGCCCGAGGTGACCTACGTCGACTACAAGGTCACCTCCAACGAAGAGACCGTGGAGTCCCAGGTCGCCGCAGCTCAGGACGAGCGGGATCGCGTGGCACTGTGGACCCGCATCCTGCCGATCACGTTCACCGCGCTGGGCCTGCTGGCACTCGTCGGCGGCGCCGTGGTGGGGTCGTTCGCGATCCGCGCCGAGTCCACGCTGATCGATCCCGGGCTCGACACCGCCGATCACGGCTTCTTCGACACCCAGGGTTTCCAAGTGCCCGGCGCTGAGGCCAAGACCGAGAAGCTGCCCGCTCAACGACCAACCGATCTACCGCCGGACCGGTGATCTGAGCCTGCGCTCTGCCCTACTGCCGGCCTACGCGCTGGCACTGTCGTTATTGGTAACCGGGCCCCTGCTGGGGCCCGGTTACCTGCTTTTGCGGGACGCCGTCTCCACACCCCGCTCATATCTGACCGATGCGGCGCTGGGCCTGACCGAGGCCGCACCGCGTGCCTTGCCGCAGGATTTCTTTGTCGCCCTGACCTCGACCGTGCTGGACGGCGGGATCGTGGTCAAGGTCCTGCTGGTGGCGGGCCTGTGGCTGGCCGGGTGGGGCGCCGCACGATTGGCCTCGACGGTATTGGGGCCCGGCTTGCCCGGCCAGTTCATCGCGGCGACGCTGGCCGCCTGGAACCCGTATGTGGCCGAGCGGTTGCTGCAGGGGCACTGGAGTCTGCTGGTCGGCTACGGCTGCCTGCCCTGGGTGGCGGTGTGTGTGCTGCGGCTACGCGGGGGGTCCCGCGCGCGACAAAACGGTTCGGGCTCCCGCCCGGCGTGGGGTCTGGTGTTCTCGATCGCGCTGGCGGGGCTGACGCCGACGGGGCTGATGCTGGCGGCGACGACCGCTCTCGTGTGCATTGCGGTTCCAGGCGACGGGTGGCGACGTCTGCGCATCGCCGCGCTCGCGTCGGGAACTTCAGTTTTGGCTGCGACGCCGTGGTTGGTTGCCGCCGCTGTCGGTGGCACCGTGTCATCTCCGTCATCGGCAGCCGGGGTTCATGCGTTCGCCGCGCGTGCCGAGCCGGGCCTGGCCACCCTGGGCAGCCTGGCCGGCCTGGGTGGCATCTGGAACGGTGAAGCGGTACCCGGCTCACGCACAACGGTTTTCGCGTTGGTGGCCACCGCCGTACTGGTCGGCATCGTCGCGCTCGGAATGCCGGTGGTGGTGCGCAACCGCACGGCGGCACCGCTGCTGATCCTGGCCGCGGCAGCCGTGCTGATCCCCGCGGCCATGGCCACCGGCCCCGGGTTGGTATTCGTCGACGCGACGATCCGGGCCGTACCCGGCCTCGGCGTGGTACGCGACGGACAGAAATGGGTGGCCCTCGCCATGCCGGGCTACGTCGTGGCCGCCGCCGCCGCGCCGGTCGCCTTGCAGCGCCTGCGGGTGCCGGCCACCGCGGCGGCCGCGGTGTGCTGCGCGGCGCTGATCGCAGTACTGCCAGATCTCGCCTGGGGCGTCGGCAATCAGATGCGCGCTGTGCAGTACCCCGCGAGCTGGGCGGCGGCAGCCGCCCAGATCAACTCCGACCCTCGTCCGGTCGCCGTGCTCCCCCCGGACAGCATGCGTGAATTCTCCTGGGCGCCTGGCGCTCCGGTGCTCGACCCACTCCCACGGTGGTTGCGCGCGGATGTGTTGACGACGGGGGATCTGTCCATCGGCGGCCAGACCGTGCCCGGTGAAGGGGTACGCGCGCGGGCCGTGCAGGACCTCGTGATCTCGGGCGCAACCGATCAACAGCTGGCCGAGGCCGGGGTGGGCTGGGTGGTGCGCGAGTCCGATCGAGAGGTCGCGGTGCATCGGGTGGGCGGCTCGGCGCCCGCTGCCTCACAACGGGGCGTGATGATCGCCGCACACCTGGTGTGGGTTTTGGTTCTGGTCGGCGGTGCGATCGGGATGGCCGTCAGTTTGTGGCGAGTACGCGGGCGATCAGAGGCGCGCCGCTGACTCCGACGTCTCCTGACGCGACGCGGAAGCGAGTGCCGACTTGCCCACCCGCGAGCGACAGTGTCGCTGATAGGTGGGCGCTGGACAGGTGAGATTGACGAGACCGATGGTGCACGAGTGGCAAAACCACCGAGCGACAATGGGTTTGAAGGGGTCGGCGTTGCCACTGTGGCACTTGTCGCTCGATTGTCGCTGACAGCCGGGCACATCGGGGATCTCTCCGAAACTGCGACTGGCGGACCGGTGCGGCTACACCAACCCGCTGACGTAGTTGCCCCCGTGCACCGATTCCAGGACTGCCCGCATCGCGTCCGCGCTGAGCGTCCAAGAGAATTCGTCGCTGCGGGCCTGAGCCTTGCTACCCAACTGGACCCGTAGCACCGGATCACTCAACAGCTGATGCAGCCCGGCGACCAGGGCATCACGGTCCTCCGCGAGGAGCCCGGTGACCCCGTCGACGATCGAGTCGGTCAGCCCGCCGGAAGCGCGGTAACCGACGGTCGGCACCCCGTGCTGGGCGGCCTCGGTGACCGCGAGCCCCCAGCCCTCTTTCCGCGACGGCAGCACGTGCACCCAACTCTGCTGCAGCACACGGTGTTTGGTCTCTTCATCGACATGGCCGTGGAACGTCACCGAATCGGAGATACCGAGCAGTTCGGCATGTTCGACCAGCCGTTGCCGCCACCAGCCGCCGCCCAGGATGTCCAGGTGCAGCCCGGGAATCTTGGTGCGCAGCGTCGCGACGGCTTCGAGAGCGTCTTCGATCTGCTTGTGCGGCACCAGCCGGGAAAGCACCACCAGGCGCGGGCTCGTCGACCGCGGCAGCTCCAGGGTGGGAACGGGAGCCTCGTCAAGTCCGTTGCGCACCACCGCAATCCGGCCGGAATCCACCCCGAGCTCGTTGAGATCACGGGCCGAGGGCAGGGATACGGTGACGTACTGGTTGCGACGGTGCAGTCGCGGCGACAGTTTGGACTCGACGAACCAGCCGATCCGGCCCTTCATCGGGCCGGCCACTGGCCACAGTTCCCGGTGACAGTGGTGCACGAGCACCGCCACCCGACGGCCGAAGGCCAACCGGGCCAGGAACGGCAGTCCGTTCTGGGTGTCGATGACGACATCGGGCCGGACCTTGCGCAGCGGCCCGAGGCCGACGCGGGAGGCCACCATGGCCAGCCCGGCCCAGATGTACACGCTGTAGGGTCCGCCGGCCCGATTGATCTGTACTCCGTCGACCACTTCGCGCCGGGCCGCGCCCGGGTACCGCGCGGTACGCAACGTGACGCTGACGCCGTCGTCGGCCAGGCACGCGCCGATGCGCTGCAGATAAGCCTCGCTGCCGCCGCCCTGCGGGTGCCCCGTGTCGCGCCAGCACAAGAGCAGGACGCTCCGCAGGCGTGGATCGGGACGGGCAGACATCGTGTTGAGGGTACCGGTCAGTAGGTTAGGCAGGTGCAGCCCAGCGACATCTCGGCGCGCTTTGCCCGCCGGGCGACCCTGAGCCGGTCGGTGCGCCTACTGGCGCAATTCCGGTTCGAGCAGAGCGAACCGGCCCGCTTCTACGGGGCGCTGGCCGCCGATACCGTCGACGTGGTCACTGATTTGTGGTCTGGTGCCACCGGCGAATCCCCTGCCGGGCGCACCGTGCTCGACGTGGGCGGCGGGCCCGGCTACTTCGCGTCGGCGTTCGATCAGGCCGGCATGCACTACATCGGGGTGGAGCCGGACCCTCGGGAGGCGCACGCCGGAGCCGCGAGAGCGGCGACATCCGGCATGAGCCCGGCTGTCGATTCCGCATCGGGCACGTTCGTGCGGGCTTCCGGGATGGCGCTGCCGTTCGCCGACGACAGCGTCGACATCTGCCTGTCCTCCAATGTCGCCGAGCATGTGCCGCACCCGTGGCGGCTCGGCAACGAGATGTTGCGGGTGACGAAGCCAGGCGGATTGGTGGTGTTGTCCTACACGGTGTGGCTCGGCCCGTTCGGCGGCCACGAGATGGGGCTGACCCATTACCTGGGCGGCGCCCGGGCAGCCGAGCGCTACACCCGCAAACACGGTCGTCGACCCAAGAACGACTACGGCTCGTCGTTGTTCGCGGTGTCGGCCGCCGACGGCCTGCAATGGGCGGCCAGTACCGGTGCGCTGATCGCGGCTTTTCCGCGCTACCACCCACGATGGGCCTGGTGGATGACCTCGGTGCCAGGGTTGCGGGAGTTCTTGGTGAGTAATCTGGTGTTGGTTCTGCGACCGTCCTGAAACCGTCAACTGGAACAGGTTCTCGTTTTCAGGAAACGTAGGTAATGTGACGGCCATGACACAAACCTCGCCAGCCGTGACTAGGACGGAATTCGACAAACTGTTCATCGGCGGCCACTGGGTGGAGCCTTCGACCTCTGAGGTCATCGAGGTCTTCTCCCCCGCGACCGGCGAGAAGGTCGGCCAGGTCCCGCTGGCCGCCGAGGCCGACGTCAACGCCGCGTGCGCCGCGGCCCGCAAGGCGTTCGACGAGGGTCCGTGGCCACACATGTCGCCCGCGGAGCGGCAGGCCGTGCTGGCCAAGGCCGTCGAGCTGATCAACGAGCGCGCTGAGGACTTCAAGCACCTGCTGAAGCTGGAGACCGGCCAGCCGCCGACCATCGTCGACATGATGCAGTTCGGCGCGGGTGTGTCCAGCCTGCAGTACTACGCCGGTGCGGCCGACAAGTACGACTGGAAAGACATCCGCGACGGCATCTACGGCCAGACCCTGGTCATCAAGGAGCCGATCGGCGTCGTCGGCGCCGTCATCGCCTGGAACGTGCCGTTCTTCCTGGCCTGTAACAAGCTCGGCCCGGCCTTGCTCGCCGGCTGCACCGTCGTGCTCAAGCCGGCCGGTGAGACCCCGCTGACCACCAACCTGTTCGCCGAGGTCCTTGCCGAGGCCGGCCTGCCCGACGGCGTGCTCTCGGTGGTGCCCGGCGGACCGGAGACCGGTCGCGCCCTGACCGCCAACCCCGAGCTGGACAAGTTCACCTTCACCGGCTCCAGTGGTGTCGGCAGGGAGATCGGCAAGATCGCCGCCGAGAAGCTCAAGCCCTGCACGCTGGAACTCGGCGGCAAGTCCGCGGCGATCATCCTCGAGGACGCCGACGTGGACTCCACCCTGCCGATGCTGGTGTTCTCCGGCCTGATGAACTGCGGGCAGGCCTGCGTGGGCCAGACCCGCATCCTGGCGCCGCGGTCCCGCTACGACGAGGTCGTCGAGAAACTCTCGGCCGCCGTCGCCGCCATGCCGGTCGGTCTGCCCGACGACCCGGCCTCGATGATCGGCCCGCTGATTTCGGAGAAGCAGCGCGAGCGCGTCGAGGGCTACATCAAGAAGGGCGTCGAGGAAGGTGCCCGCATCGTCACCGGCGGTGGCCGTCCCGAGGGCCTGGATTCGGGCTGGTTCGTGCAGCCGACCGTCTTCGCCGACGTCGACAACTCGATGACCATCGCCCAGGAAGAGATCTTCGGGCCGGTGCTCGTGGTGATCCCGTTCGACACCGAGGAAGATGCGGTGCGCATCGCCAACGACTCGCCGTACGGCCTGGCCGGCAGTGTGTACACGACGGACTTCCCGAAGGCCGTCGAGATCGCCTCGAAGATCCGCACCGGTACCTACGCGGTGAACATGTACGCCTTCGATCCGGGCGCCCCGTTCGGCGGGTTCAAGAACTCGGGCATCGGACGCGAGAACGGCCCGGAGGGCATCGACGCCTACACCCAGGCCAAGAGTGTGCTGCTGCCGTTTGGGTACACGCCGGAGTAAAACTCCTCGAACCACCGCGAATGTCCCGGAAGACCACGGTTTCCGGGACATTCGCGTCTGGCGGCCCCAGGAAACGGACAGCCGGAATTCAGGCTGGGCAGCTAAGGTGGGCGCCCCAACAACGAGGAGGCACCGTGGCAGTTTCCGTCGATCTGGCCAAGTCGCTCGACAAGGCCTACGAAGACAAGTCGCTCAAGGAGATCCTGGACGCTTCACCGGCGGCGCTGGCCGGGGTCACCGACTCCGATGCCGAGCATCTGGCTGCGGCATTCAACATCAAGACCGTGCGGCAGCTCGGGTCCAACAAGTTCTTCGCGGTGGCCGCGGCTCTGGTCGCGCTCGACACCGCGGGCTGATTTCTTTCGCCGAGCGCAGGGGACTCAGCGGCCCACGAAGTTGGCGGCCCGGCGTTCGATGAAGGACTGCACGCCTTCGGCGGCGTCGGCCGTCGCGAACAGCTCGGCGACCACGGGCCGCAGCCGGGCGATCGCAGCGGCGTCCCCGTCACTGTGCGCGAGGTGCGCCGACGCGAGAGTGGCGCGGACACCGAGCGGCGCGGCCCGGTCGGCGATCGTGTGGGCGATCTCGGTCGCCCGGGCGACGGCCGCGTCGGCATCCGGCGTGACCTCCTGGACCAGCCCGATCCGATACGCCTCGGCAGCGTCGAACTCATCGCCGGTGAGCAGCCACCGCATGGCATTTCCCCAGCCGGTCTGGCGCGGTAGGCGCAGGGTCGCGCCGCCGAACGGATAGATGCCGCGCAGCACCTCTATCTGCGCGAACCGGGTGTCCTGCGCCGCCACACGGATATCGGCGGCCAGGAGCAGTTCGATGCCGAGGGTCAGGCATCGGCCCTGGGCCGCGACCACCACCGGTTTGGTCCAGTCGCCGTCGAGGCGCCACGGGTCGCGTCCGCCTTCGGGCATGGGTAGATCACCACTGGCCACATACGGCGCCACGTCGACGAGATCGAGGCCGGCGGTGAAGTGCGCCCCGTGGGCGAACAACACACCGACGCGCAGGTCGTCATCGGATTCGAGCAGTCCGTAGGCGAGGGCGAGATCGGTGAGCATCGCGACGTTGAACGCGTTGCGTTTGTCCGGACGGTTCAGTCCGATCAGTAGGACGTGGCCGTCCCGCTGCAGCGTGAGGGTTTCGAGTGCCGGGTCGGTCGTCATGGGAGCAGTCAACGCCTGCTCACAGAATTATGCAAGACATCATAATTTTGGTGCCTCCCCTCGGCGCAGGGAGAACCTGTTCAGGGGCAGTTAACCTGCTAGTCTTTTGCACACCAGTGTGTACGTCGGATACTCGACATCATGCGAGGATTCCATCATTTCTATGGTGGATGACATAGAAGGGCGGTGCGCGATGTGGGTCGTTGAACTCAATCTCGCCGGTCACCGGTTCAGCCGTCGGGTTCACACGCCGCACACCCCGGTGCGCACCATCACCCCCCGGATGCTTCTTCGCTGTTCCACGCAGTTCCTTCATGACCGGGTTGCCTGACACCGCCACGAAGCCACGTAACAAGCGTGGCTCGACCCGCGCCCGCATGCTCGGCAGCGCGGTCGAGGTGTTGCGTGAGCGGGGCGCCGCCGGCGTCACGATCGATGAGGTGCTGGCCCGCAGCGGTGCGCCACGCGGATCGGTGTATCACCATTTCCCCGGCGGGCGCCGGCAGATCCTGATCGAGGCGCTGCAATACGCCGCAGACACGATCGGTGGCGTGATCGGCGCCGAAACATCCGACAGTGCATGGGATCTGGTGCACCGATTCGTCGGTTTCTGGGAGCGGGTACTCACCGGAAGCAATTTCAGCGCCGGCTGCCCGGTGGTCGCGGTGGCGATCGCCGCACCGGACGACGAGCCCGATCTCGCCGCGGCCGCCGCCGCGATCTTCGACCGCTGGCGCACGTCCCTGACCGGAGCCTTCACGGCCGACGGTTTCGACGAATCCGACGCGTCGTCACTCGCGGTGATGTGCATAGCCACCCTCGAGGGCGTCGTGGTGCTCTGTCGCTCGTCAAAATCGGTCGAGCCGTTGCACGATGTCGCCCGGCAACTCGAATTCCTGATCAAATCAAGGGAATTCGTCCGCCGCAATGGTGTTCCCCGGCTCAGCCGGCCGTCGTCCTGACCCATCGGGCACAGACGAACTCACCGTTGGGCGCCGATTCGGCCAGCACCCACTCGGAACGGACCGGCAAGACCGGCGATCCAGCCCCCAAGGTGCACGGCGCATAGCTGACCACCATCTCGTCGATCAACCCGGCCGTGACGTACTGTGCGGCAACGTCACCACCCCCGACCACCCAGACATCCTTACCCGCCGCCGCGTCGACCAGGCGCGGATGCAGCCCGGCGATGTCCCCGGAGAACACCTGCACGGGATGACCGGCGGCGACGATCTGAGGCCGGTGCGTCAGCACCCACGTCGGCTGCTCGTACATCCACTCACCCGGCTGGTTCTTCAGGATCCACTGATAGGTCGACGAACCCATCACCAGCGCCCCGATCGTCTTGATGAATTCGTCGTAGCCGAATGGGCCTTGCTGATCGATGTTGCGGGTGATCAGCCAGTCCAGGCTGTCGTCGGTGTCGACGATGAACCCGTCCAAGCTCGACGCGGTGTAGTACACGGTCTTCACCGGTCAGTCCCTCCTCATCCATTCCAGTGGGTCGCCACGGTCCACTTCGAGACCATGGCGGGCCAGCATGCCGCGCACCAGAGCGCGCCGATGCGCCGAGTAGGTCAGCACATGCGCGATGATCCCGTACAGCTGAAAGGATTCCGGCGGATCGCACAGTGCATCGATCACGGTGTCGCCCAGACGTCCTGCTGCCGAGTACTCCGATATCAATGTGGTCCAGCGCTTTCCGATGGCGTCGTGGTGAGCCGCGAGTTGCTCGGCCGTCGCGCTGCGGGTCGCGTCACGCGACGGGAAATCCCGGCCCTCGATAGTCGCCAGCCAGACCTCTTTGGTCCACACGATCGCTCCGAGTACCGCTGCGACGCTGGGCTCCGGGCCGTCCCAGTCCAGGACCACCTGACCCGGCGAAATATCCTGGGCCCATTGCTGTTCAGAGAGCCCGCCGGCGGCACCGATCAGGTGTTCGGTGTCGGCGACATCGTGTACCAGCATGAACTGGGCGATATCGGGCCCGGACGCCTCGCTCGGATCGGCATCGCACCACAATGCCTGCGGCGGGTGGAAGTGCACCCCGTTCGGAGCGCTCAACCGGAACGCGACATCGGCGGCGCGTGATGGCGGCACCCCGAACGCCCGGCGGAACGCCCTGGAGAACACCTCGGCCGACGACCAGCCCTCGGTCTCGGCGACCTCCGCTACTCCGGCACCCTGCTGTAGCCGCCAGGCCGCCCGCTCCAGCATGACCCGCCGGCGCAGCGCCGCGGGCGGTTCTCCGGTCAGCCGGCGCACCTCCCGGGAGAAGTGAAACTCCGAGGCGTAACTGCTGCGGGCCATGTCGCCGACGCCGGAGTTGTCGTCGTCGACGACGGCGTCGAGCAAATCCCGCAATCGGTCACGCCCGTTCGGTTGAACCTCCACGGTCACCGAGTATGGTCGGCCGCCCGCCCGGGGAACATGACATTTCCTGCTGTGGTTGCCCCGGCCGGCTCAGCTGTCGAGGACCTGGGCCACCCGGGCTTCGGCGTCCACTTCCGGATCGAGATCGGACAGATTGATGCCGAACCGCTCGGTGAGCGCATCGAGAACCTGTGCGGCCGTGTCGAAGCGGATACGTTCGGTCTCACCGCGCCGGTGGATGGCCAGGTTCCGGCCGCGGAGGTTGATCCTGGCGTCGTCGGTGACCAGTGCCGCGGTCAGACCGACGACAAATACCCCGCCGGGATGCGTTGAGACATACCAGCTTCCGACCTCAAGATCGATGCGCGGTTGCGGCACGGTGGTGAACCGGTACAGCGGCTGCCACTGCCCGCGCACCTGAGCGGCCAGCTCGTACTCCGACTCGCCGCGGGTGGGCAGCTCGAGCAGTCGGTAGGGCTCATGCCGGGTCTGCTGCACGGCGCCGGTCTGCAACCGGATGGGCGATGACAGCGTCTGCCCGCCGAAGCCGACGTCGACCAGGAAGCGGCCGGCCTCCCCGGGAACGGTAACCGCCAGCACATTGTGGGTGAGCGCAGGCAGAGGCGCGTCAGGTTCCTTCATCCAGACCACCCGACCGGCCAGCCGGTCGACGCCGTACCCCAGCTCGTCCAGGGCATGGCCGAGAAGTCCGTTGTGCTCGTAGCAGTAACCACCGCGGCGTCGCGTGATCAGCTTGTCGCCCAATGCCTCGGCACTGAGATCGGCGACCGGAATACCCAGCAACGGGTCGAGGTTCTCGAACGGGATCGACCGGCCGTGCGCGGCGACGACGTCGCGCAGCGTGTCCAGGTCAGGTGATGCCGGACCCTGATGGCCGATCCGGTCGAAGTATGCGGTGAGGTCCAATCCCATGGTCGCCAATCATGGTGCCTCAACAACGGTTGAGGTCAACCGCGGAGCACACTGGACCCATGGCCGCCCATCTCACCGAGCGCCTGCGGGAAGACCTCCTGGCCCGTTGGTCCGAGCCCCACCGCAAGCACCACAACGTCGTACACCTGCGTGAAGTGCTCGACGCGATCGGCACCCTCGCCGACGACGGCCTGCAGTTCGACCGGGAAGCCGTCGAACTCGCAGCCTGGTTCCACGATGCGATCTACGAGATCGGCCGCGACGACAACGAAGACCGCTCCGCGATGCTGGCCCGCGAACTGCTGGGTGGATCCCATGACCGCGACGAAGTGGCCCGCCTCGTGCTGGCGACCAAATCCCACAAGGTCGACGCCGGCGACCTCAACGGCGCAGTGCTCAGCGACGCCGATCTGTCGGTGCTCGGGGGCCCGGCGCTGCGTTACCGGCAGTACGCCGAGGCGGTTCGTGCGGAGTACGCGTCGGTTGCCGACGACGTTTTCCGGCCCGCACGGGCGCAGGTGCTCGCGTCATTGCTCGACGGACCGATCTTCCACACCGCGCCCGGTCGGGAGCGCTGGGAGGAGCAGGCCCGGCGCAACGTCGGCGAGGAGATACGCGAGCTGACCTCATAGCGACGCCACTCGACCTGTGGTTTTGAGAGGATTGACCGCAGCTACTCGACGGTAGGTAGATGGACCCACGTAGCAAATGGGTTTTTCGCCCGCGACCTGGGTACACTAGCAAAACTAGAACACGTTCCAATCCACATAGGGGGACCCTGTGGCCGCGTCCGACATCGACCCGTCCGAAATCACCAAATGGGATCCGGGCCTGACCGAGAAGGTCATGGGCTTGCTGCGGCCACTGATCAAGGGCTACCACCGCGCGGAGGTACGGGGCCTGGACAACTTCCCCAACGGCGGTGCGCTGGTGGTGTCGAACCATTCCGGCGGCCTGTTCGCCCTGGACGTGCCGGTGTTCGCCACCGGCTTCTACGAGAAGTTCGGCTACGAGCGTCCCGTGTACACCCTCAGCCACGACATGCTGATGACCGGCCCGACCGCGGCCTTCTTCAAGAAGACCGGCTTCATCCGAGCCAACCATGAGAACGCCGACGAGGCACTGCGCTCGGGTGGCGTGGTCGTGGTGTTCCCCGGCGGTGACTACGACGTGTATCGCCCGACCCTGTCGGCGAACAAGATCGATTTCGGGGGGCGCACCGGTTACATCAAGGCCGCAATCAACGCCGGCGTCCCGATCGTGCCGATGGTCGGCATCGGCGGCCAGGAAACGCACCTGTTCCTGTCCCGCGGCACCGAAATCGCCAAGGCACTCGGGCCGATCGCGCGAATGGCCCGCACCAAGATCGTGCCGGTGTCATTCGGCTTCCCATTCGGCCTGTCCGCGGTGCTGCCGCTCAATGTGCCCCTGCCGTCCAAGATCGTGATGAAGACGCTGGAGCCGATCGACATCGAGGCCGAATTCGGCGAGAACCCCGACATCGACGAGGTCGACGCGCACGTCCGCCGGGTCATGCAGCGCGCGCTGGACGAGCTGGCCGACCAGCGCCGCTTCCCGGTGATCGGCTGAGCGCCGGTGAATCCGCTCGATCTGCTGACGGGACCGCTGGACCGAGTCGCCGACACCGTCGGCCTGGTCACCACCATGCGCCGCGCCGGTGTCATCACGGTGATGCGCCCGGATAAATACCTGCGCATCGCTGCCGCCATGGCCCGCGAAAACATGAGTGTCACTTCGGGTTTCGCCGCGTCAGCTCAGCGTTGCCCGAACCGGCCCGGCCTGGTCGACGAGCTCGGCACACTGACCTGGCAGCAGGTCGACCAACAGGCCGACGCCTTGGCCGCCGGCCTGCAGGCGCTGCCGGGCGGTGAACCGAAGGTGCTCGGCATCATGGCCCGTAATCACCGTGGCTTCGTGCTGTCGCTGATCGCCGCCAACCGCATCGGCGCCGACGTACTGCTGCTCAACACGTCGTTCGCCGCACCCGCCATGGCCGAGGTCGTCAACCGCGAAGCGGTGGATGCCGTCATCTACGACGAAGAGTTCACCGACACCGTCCACCAGGCCCTCTCCGACCGGCCCGGCGCCGCACGGATCGTGGCGTGGACCGACACCAATGCCCATGACGTCACCGTGGCCAAGCTCGTCGAGCAGCACCGCGGGACAGAGCCGCTCCGCTCGAGCGAGAAGAGTAAGGTCATCTTGCTCACCTCGGGCACCACCGGAACCCCCAAGGGCGCCAAGCATTCCGGCGGCGGACCCGAGGTGCTCAAGGCGATCCTGGATCGCACCCCGTGGCACACCGAAGAGCGGGTAGTGATCGCGGCGCCGATGTTTCACGCCTGGGGTTTCTCCCAGCTGGCCTTCGCGGCGTCGATGGCCTGCACGATCGTCACCCGGCGCAAGTTCGATCCCGAAGCCACGCTCGAGCTTGTCGACCGGCACCGGGCCAAGGGCCTGTGCGTGGTGCCGGTGATGTTCGACCGGATCATGGACCTGCCCGAGAACGTGCTGAATCGGTACGACGGCCGCACACTGCGGTTCGCCGCGGCATCCGGATCACGCATGCGTCCCGACGTCGTCACCGCCTTCATGGACCGGTTCGGCGACATCATCTACAACAACTACAACGCCACCGAGGCCGGCATGATCGCCACCGCCACACCGGCCGACCTGCGCGCCGCACCCGACACGGCCGGTAAACCAGCGGAGGGCACCGAGATCCGCATCCTCGACGCGGAGTTCCGGCAGGTGCCCACCGGCGAAGTGGGAACCATTCACGTCCGCAACTCGACGCAGTTCGACGGCTACACCGGGGGCCCCACCGTCAAGGGCAAAGACTTCCACGACGGCTTCATGTCCTCGGGTGACGTCGGCTACCTGGATGAGGCGGGCCGGCTGTTCGTGGTGGGCCGCGACGACGAGATGATCGTCTCCGGCGGAGAGAACGTGTATCCGATCGAGGTCGAAAAGGTCTTGGCCGGCCATCGCGACGTCGCCGAAGCTGCGGTCATCGGTGTCGACGACGAAAAGTACGGTCAGCGACTCGTGGCGTTCGTGAGGCTCTCCGGCGCCGCCACAGCCGACGACCTCAAGGCGTATGTTCGGGAGAACCTCGCCAATTACAAAGTGCCGCGGGAGATCACCGTGCTCGACGAGTTGCCACGCAACAGCACCGGCAAGATCGACCGCCGTCGACTCCAGGAGATGGTGAATGGCTGACCGCCATCTTGGACCAAGAAGGCAGCTGCTCGCAGCGGCCGCCGAGTTGCTCAACGCTGCCAACGCAGTGAAACCGCTCGGGCGCAGGGGTTACAGCACCGTGCAGTCCTTCGCGTTCGGCTGGCCGACCTCGGAGAACGCCCCGCTGGTGATCACCGTGTCGGCGCTCGATGCGCTGCGCCGCGGCATCCGCGGCGACTATCGCTCGACAGGTGGCCGAATCTCGTTGCTGCTCAAGGCGATTTCCTGGGCATTGTTGGTGCTGGTGCACCGGCGCGGTGTGCAATCGCGGCCGTACTTCGAGAATCCGGTGCACGAAGCACTGGCCGACGAATACCCGTCGACGCTGCGGCCGCTACGTCGGGGTGAGGTGTACTCCACCGCGATGAGCCGGCGCCGCTACGCCCGCAAGACCGTGCACTACGGCCCGCACCGGGCCAACCTGGCCGACATCTGGATGCGCCCGGACCTGCCGCGCGACGGCAAAGCGCCAGTGCTGCTGCAGGTCCCGGGCGGAGCATGGATGATCGGCATGCGCCGGCCACAGTCGTATCCGCTGATGAGCCACCTGGCCGAGCAGGGCTGGATCTGTGTGTCGATCGGCTACCGGATCAGCCCTCGCCACCCGTGGCCCAACCACATCATCGACGTGAAGCAGGCGTTGGCGTGGGTGAAGGCGAACATCGCCGAGTACGGCGGCGACCCGGACGCGGTGTGCATCACCGGCGGTTCGGCGGGCGGGCACCTGACCGCGTTGGCCGCGTTGACCCCCAACGATCCCAAGTGGCAGCCGGGATTCGAGGACGCCGACACGTCGGTGGCGGCCGCGGTCCCCGTCTACGGTCGCTACGACTGGTTCAGCACCACGGGTCCCGGGCGGGCCGAGTTCATGGAGATCCTGGAGCGGCTGATCGTGAAGCTGCCGCTGGGTACCCATGCGCAGGTGTACCAGGACGCGTCGCCGATCACCCTGGTGCACCCCGATGCACCGCCGTTCTTCGTGTTGCACGGGACGAACGATTCACTCATCCCGGTGGTGGAGGGCCGCGATTTCGTCGCCGCACTGCGCAAGGTGTCGAATTCACCGGTGGTCTACGCGGAGATCCCGCACGCGCAGCACGCCTTCGACATCTTCGGCTCACCGCGCGGGCACTACACGGCCGATGCCGTCGCGGAGTTTCTCACCTGGGCAAGGGCCCGGGCTCGGCTCACCGCGGGTGCCGCTGCCGGTCGGTAAGCTCCTGAAGATGTCCGCGTCGGACCCTGAGATCGCCACGCTGGTCGCCGAACTACCCGACGGCGCGGTGGTCACCGACCCCGCGGTGATCGAGGGATATCGCCGTGATGCCGCTCTCGATCCCGAGGCGGGCGTGCCGCGAGCCGTGGTACGGGCCACCAGCACCGAGGACGTGCAGGCCGTGCTGCGATGGGCAACTGCACACCACGTCGCCGTGGTGCCCAGGGGCGCAGGGTCGGGGCTCGCCGGAGGCGCCAACGGGGTTGATGGCGGCATCATCCTGAGCACCGAGCGAATGCGGCAGATACGCATCGACACCGCGAACCGCACCGCGGTTGTGCAACCCGGCCTGTTGAACTCCGAGGTGAAGCGAGCCGCCGCCGAGCACGGCCTGTGGTATCCGCCGGACCCCGGCTCTGTCGAGATCTCCTCGATCGGTGGAAACGCGGCGACCAATGCGGGCGGATTGTGCTGTGTGAAGTACGGGGTCACCAGCGATTACGTACTGGGAATGCAGGTGGTGCTGGCCGACGGCACCGCCGTCACCCTCGGCGGCCCACGACTGAAGGATGTCGCCGGTCTGTCGCTCACCAAGTTGTTCGTCGGCTCTGAAGGCATCCTCGGGGTGATCACCGAACTCACCCTGCGGCTGATCCCGGCGCAGCCTCCGGCGTCGACAGTGGTCGCGGTGTTCGCCTCGGTGGAGGACGCCGCGGACGCGGTGGTGGCGATCACGGCCATAGTCCGACCGGCCATGTTGGAGTTGATGGACCACGCCACCATCAACGCGGTCGAGGACTACCGCCGCATGGGCCTGGACCGTTCGGCACAGGCATTGTTGCTGGTCCAGTCTGACGCCCCGGGCGCTGCGGCCGAGGAGATCGCCCACATCGTGAAGGCTTGCGAAAAGGCCGGGGCCACCGAGGTTTACGCCACCGACGATCCCGAAGAAGGGGCAGCCTTGACGGCGGCCCGGCGGTTGGTGGGCCTGGCCCTGATGCAGCTCGGCACGTTCTATCTCGAGGATGTGACCGTGCCGATCCCCGACCTGCCGGCGTTGGTGGCCGGTATCAAACACATCGCCGACGACTGCGACGTGCTGATCTGCGTTGTGGCTCATGCCGGTGACGGGAACACCCACCCGGTGGTCGTGTTCGATGCCGACGACCCCGACATGAGCGAGCGGGCCCGGCAGGCATTCGCCCGGGTGATGGAGCTCGCGATCGCGCTGGGCGGCACGATCACCGGCGAACACGGTGTCGGCCGCCTCAAAAGGGATTGGCTGCCACTGCAACTCGGCGACGACGTGATGGCGTTGACCCGTCGCATCAAGGACGCTCTCGACCCGCTGGGCATCCTCAATCCGGGCTCGGTGCTGCGCTGAGGCAGCCCGACCCGCCGAGACTACGGTTTCTGATGCGGTCAGCCGAAATTGCGTCGCAAACCGTAGTCTCGGCGGGGAATTTCAGCTTTCGGCCAGCGCGCCGTGCAGGGCCTTCTTCGCCTCACTGATCGCCGCGAGCAGGTTCGTCCGCACCTCACCGAGCTGCGCCTTCTGTTCGTCGGTGCCCGTGAACGCGATGGTGCGGGCCAGACCCGCCACCTCGTGCAGGCCGGTGCGAATCTTGATGACGTCGGCGAACTTGCCTACCTTGCCCAACAATGCGTGCGCGGTCTCACTGGTGACGCCACGCCAGGCCAGCAGCTGGGTGCCGAAATCGGTCAGCGTGGCAACACCGTCGGAAACGGTGACCACACCGCGGCCGGCCAGTCCTGAGATGGCCAGTTCGACGATGTCCAGCGGCGGGGTGAAGGCGCCGCCCGTGGCCTCGGTGGTGCGCTCGACGATCTGTTCCGCCGTGGCCGGGCCGTCGAGCAAGAGCGCCGCCGTGCCGACCGCAGCACGTTTGAGCGCGAACCCGGGCCCGAAGCCCTTACCGAACCCGGGGCCGCCGAAGCCTCCGCCGAACCCTCCCGCACCGAAACCGCCCTGTCCTTCATGGCCGCAGCTGCCGCCGCCGAATCCCGCCGGACCCCAGCCGCCACCGAATCCTCCAAAACCCATGTCACACATCCTTTTCCAGATCTCATCCGGACCGACGGAACGCGGCCCGGTATGTGTATCAAGTTCCTTGATACGCCCGCCCAGGAGACATTTCAATGAGATCTGCCTGAGAACTGGTTGAGCTGTGGGCGAAACGGTCCGACCCATCCTCATCGTCGGCGGGGGCGGCGCGTGTGAGGATGCCAGCTATGACTGCCCCCGACAGCGAGCCGCTGGGCTACCTCCTGCACCGGGTGGCTGCAACGTTGCGGCCAGAGGTGGCGGCCGTTCTCGCCCCGCTGGGACTCGGACTGGCGGAGTTCGTCTGCCTGCGGATCATCTCGCTCAATCCCGGGCTCACCAGCGCCGAACTGGCCCGCTTCACCAATGTCAGCGCGCAGGCCACCAACCAGTTGCTGCACCGCCTGCAAGGCGCGGGCGCCGTGCACCGCCCCGATACGGCAGTTGCGGGAAAGGCACTGCCCGCCGAACTCACCCCGTCAGGCCGAGCGTTGCTGACCCGCGCCGAGGACGCCGTCCACAACGCCGATCAGCGGGTACTGGACCGCCTGACGCCCACCGAACAACGGCAACTCAAAGCGTTGTTGCGTAAAGCCGGAGACGACACCGTATGCGGCCCGGCCGGCTCCTGACTCACGTCACCGTGGCTTCGGAGCGGCCAGTTCGGCCAGCGCCGACAAGAACAACTCATCCATCCGCGGGCTCAGCTCCGACAACGTCGGGGCTCCCGCATGACTGCTCGAGCCGAATACCTGAACGAGCGCGTCGGCATCGGCGGGTGCACCAATGGACAGACACAGACAGGCCACGCTCTCGGCCCGTAGTTCTTCTAAGGCCTTGGCGGTGTCGGCCTGGGCGTATCGGCCCTCGTAGCCATCGTCGTACGGGTAGCCGTCCGACAGCACGATCAGCAGCCGATGTGGCGTTCCTGCCTGGTTTTTGAGGATCTCCCCCGCGCCACGGATGCCGGCACCGAGCCGGGTGTAGCCGAATGGCTGCAGTTGGCTGAGCCGGGATCGTTCGGCGGCGCCGAAGCGTTGCTCGAAGGTCTTGATGACAGGCAGGTGCACTGCTTGGCGGCCCTGTGAGCGGAACCCGTATACCGCGACACGGTCGCCGAGTTCCTCGAGTGTCGCGGCGAGTGTCGCGGCCGCGCGACGTTGATGGTCGTGGACGGCGAGACCGTCGCCATCGGCATCGGTCGCCGATCCCGAAGCGTCGACGAGGATGAGCACACCGAGGTTGCGGGCGAGCTTGCGGCGCTCCGTGTACACGTGCTCGGGAGGTGAATAACCTGAGCGCAGATCGACGAACAGGTCGATCAAGGCCTCGTTGTCCACGTCGTCGCCGTCGGCACGGGCGCGCAACACTTTGGGACCGAGGCCCACTCTCGCCAGTCTGCGCCGCAGAACCGCGTCACGTGTCACACCGACGGCTGAGCTGTCCACCGTGGCGGTGATCGGAAAATTGATGACGCGGCACCGGTTCTCCCGATAGCGACCACTGAAGACGTCCCATTCCGGATACAAGGCGCCGCCGACTGCGAGGGCCGCACCAGGCTTCTCGACGCGGGTGAAGTGGATCGGGGTCGGTACCGGGCGCGCATTCACGCCGGCGCGCGAAGTCCGTCGTATCGAGCCGACCCCCAATTCCCCGCCGGCACCCTCGCTTCCGGACGAGCGGGAGCCGCCGAACAGCGTGCGCAGGAATTTCGCAGGCGTCCGCGTCCCGATGGGAGCCTCGAACAGTTTGAGGATCGAGCTCTTCTCTGCCGGTCCGTCGTCGTCATCATCGTCCTCATCCATCTCGGACGGATCGGTGTGCTCGGCGTTCATCCGGACATCGGCATCGGTCGCGCGTGACCTCGCCCCGTCGACGCGGCTCAGTTTGGACGGTTTGATCGTCCCGAACCAATCCGGCGGTGGGTCCAATTTGGTTCTGCCCTGCGCGATCTGAAGCGATTCCTCGGAACTGGCCGACCGCGCAGCGGAGTCAGTGCCGACCGCGGCCGCCAGGGAAACACGCGAACCGAGTTCGGCAAGTACGCGGTGCCCTTCGAGCGCCAGGTAGCGGCGGGCAAGCTGGGGCCGTGCCCGTAGTCGCTTGACGTACTGACCGTCAAGGCTTCCGGCTCCCAGAAGCGCACTCTGGACCAACACTTCGCGACGCTGCCTGTCCGGATCTGCGCTCGCCGACACGAAGACGACCTGCCCGTCGGTATAGGCCAACTCGTCCGCGCGGGCCGCCGAAACCTCGACGGACCGCCCGGCGAGGAATCCGGCCAGGAACCGGAAGTGGTGCGGCTCTGGACGACCGGTCACGGTGGCGGCAGGACCGCGTCGACGAGTTCTCCGAGGCCCCGGATCACATCGGCATCGTCGGACAGCACCTCCACCACAGCGGACTGGACAGCGTCGCGCAGGCTGAGTCCTTCGGCGACGAGTCCGCCGGCGAGGATCAGCATGCGGGTTGAGGCCACCTCGCTCAGTGCCGAGCCGTCCAGATCCCGCACGGCGTTTCCGAGGACGACCAGTGACGCAGCGGTTGATGAGTCGATCCCCGCCTCATGCGCCACGATCTCGGTTTCGACTTCTGGAGCCGGGAAGTCGAGGCTGATCGCGACGAAGCGCTGCCGGGTCGAGTCTTTGAGGCTCTTCAGGATGCTCTGGTAACCGGGGTTGTAGGAGATCACCAGTTGAAAGCCCGGGGCCGCGGACAAGGTGGTGCCGAGCCGGTCGATAGGCAGTTCGCGCCGGTGGTCGGCAAGCGGATGGATGACCACAGTCGTGTCCTGACGTGCCTCCACGATCTCGTCGAGATAGCAGATGGCGCCCTCCCGCACCGCCCTGGTCAACGGGCCGTCCACCCAAACGGTTTCGCCGCCCTTCAGCAGGAACCGGCCCACCAGATCGGCCGATGTCATGTCCTCATGGCCCGCGACGGTGATGAGCTCACGACCGAGTTCGTGCGCCATCGCCTCGACGAAACGGGTCTTTCCGCACCCGGTGGGCCCTTTGAGCAGCACCGGTGCACCGCGGCGGGCGGCCGCTCGGAAGGTCTCGATCTCCCTACCCGCGGCCCGGTAGAACGGCGACGGTGAACCGGGTTCGGCGAGCGGCCGAAACTTACTGGCCGTCATCGCTGTTCGGCCTCTGGATCGGCACGACGGGCGGCATGGTTACGCCTTCCGGCAGGACCAGTTCACCCTCGTGATTGACGTACCCGGAGTGCTTGGTCGGTAACGGCAGGTCAGGGGTCGGACACGGTCGGTCGGTTCCCTCTCCACAGATTCCGGGGTTGAAGTAGGAACGCTTCTGCACATCCTCCGGCCACGGATCAGCGTGCATGCCGAGCCACGTCGCCGGAACGTTGTAGAAGAGGAAGAAGCATGCGCTGACACCACCGAAGATCGCCAGGAATCGGATGAACTGCTGCTTGACGAATCCACCTCGGACCCGGTCGATTCCGCGTTCGACCACGGTGTGGCCCTTGTCATCTGTGAAGAAGCGCAGGCAGACAAGCGCCGTCTGGACGCCACCCCACATCAAGCCTTCGTAGATGGGCCACTGGTAATAGGTGCCGGCGTTGAACGACAGCGACTGGATCGCGCCCGGGTAGGAGTAGAACCCGATCGGCAGCATGATCAGGGCCTCCAAGACGAAGTCGAAGGCGATGGCGACCGCGTAAGTGACCAGGACCAGCCGCAGGTTGCTGATCCCGGGCCAGCGGTTCTTGATCTTGCGCATGAGCGCGCATCCGACGATGGTGAGCAGCAAGACACCGTACGCGTAGCCCGGGATGTTGGTCAGCAGCGGTTCGGGCACAGTGTGGCCCGGTTCCTCGTGCGCCACCCAGCCCGGAATGTGCGGTGCCCATGACCCCTGGTTGAACAGCCAGGCGTTGTACGTGCACCAGGTGCTGTAGTAGTTGAGCATCGGATCCTGGAACATCATCAGGCCCATCGACACCAACAGCATGCCGTCGAGCGTGATACGCCTCTCCCGCACCCAGGGCCGAATGATGAAGAACCACAGGGCAACCGGCAGGCCGATCCAGAGCACGACGGCGTTCGCCATCAGCGGGATCTTCATGTACATCGGCGGCTCGCTCGGGCCCCCCGACACCGACTCGAAGTAGGGGCCGGTAACCCATCGGGTGAACAGATACAACGTCAGCAGCAGGACCATTCCGCCGACGGTCGCCCAGATCTTGAATGCGTTCGACGACGACGGACCTTGCTTTTCGAGCTCAGCGATTCCGCTGAGCGATTCGGTGACAGCAGACTTTTTGGACAGATCACTCATGATCGGTTTCCCCTTGACGATCGTGGAGGCAGTGGTCAGCGCGAGGCGGACCAACCGATGCAAATATACTGGTCGGTATCTGAGATTCCAATAGGTCGCTCAGATTCTGTGGCAGACTTTCTGCCATGGCGGAGCGCTGGACCCGAGAACGCAGACTCGAGCACACCCGCTCGGTGCTGCTCGATGCCGCGGAGGAGGTATTCGCCGAAAAAGGCTTCGCACCAGCCACGCTCGATGACATCGCGCGCGCCGCCGGATATACCAAGGGCGCCATCTACAAGCACTTCTCGACCAAGGAAGACCTGTTCCTGGCCGTGAGCGATCGCTATTGGCGGCGCTACTTCGACAACTTCGCCGAGGTGATGTCGAGCGCGAACCAGGTCGGTACACGCGAAATCGATGAGATCGCACGGCGATGGCGCCTGCTGAGCCAAGACCGCGGCGCCGAGCACGCCGCGCTCGGACACGAGTTCATGCTCTACCTGCTGCGCAACCCCGACGCGCGAGAACGTGTCGCCGCCAAGCGATCCGAAGTTGTCGACGCACTGACGAAGTTCATCATCGAGGGCATCGACCAACTCGGCGGAACCTTGCTCATCCCACCCAAGACGTTCGCCCAGGTGCTCATCGCGACCAGTGACGCCGTCGTTCTGGGCAGTGAACTCGACGACGTCGACCTCTACCGCCCGATCGTCGACATGTACGTGTCAGCGATCAAGCTGCCCTGACGTCAGAAGACGCGCACCTGTCCTTCGAGCACCGGAACAGTCTCAGGGAGCTTGTAGGTCTGAATCCCGTTGCGGAACATGATGTTCTCCCGCGCGTGCTCGGGCAGGTGCTTGACCAGCCAGCGGGGATCGTCGAATGTCCAGTGCGGGTAATCCGAGGAGAACAGCAGGATCTTGTCGCACTCCATCCACTCGAAGGCCCGTGACAGCTCGGTCTTGTCCTCGGGGTAGTCCAGCGGCTGGGTGGTGAACTTGATGTGGTCCTTGACGTATTCACTCGGCTTGCGCTTGATGTCCATCCAGCCCTTGCGTGCCGCGTAGATGGCGTCCATGCGCCACATCAACGGCAGGATCCAGGTGAACGCGTGCTCGACGAACACCACCCGCAGCGTCGGGAACCGGTCGAAGACCCCGTCGAAGATCAGGCTCATCACCTGGTTGGCCGCCAGCAGCGAGTACGTGACCATGAAGTCGTGGTTGTAGCTGGGCAACCCGACCGGCGGAAGCGGGAGTTCGTCGTATTCGCCGCGGGACAGATGGCAGCTGACCGTGATGTCATGCTTGGTCGCCGCAGCCCAGATCGGGTCGTACTTCGGGTCACCCCAGGAGGGCCGCGGCTCGGCCTTGATCAGGATCTGCGCCATGTAGGGATGGCCGGCCCACCGCTCGATCTCCTGTGCCCCCAACTCCGGGGCCTCGACCGCCAGGCAGATGGACCCGCGCCAGCGCTCGTGCCAGTTGTTATGGCTATCGAGCCAATGGTTGGCCTGCCAGTCGTTGAGCGCGCAGTTCATGACATGGTTGGCCTCGGGGATGTGGGCCGAATATGCCGCGGGTTCCAGGACCGCGATATCCGCCCCGGCCTCCATGATCAGCTGCCGGAATGCGAGATCGGGGTTGCTGCCGGCGAATTCGCCGTCGGACGGGAAGGCATCGGTGCGCATCGCGTAGGCATGCGCGTAATCGGGAGCGTCGTAGTAGATCAGATCGCCGACATCGTGGGTGTTGAAATATCTCGACCGCCAAGGCTCGGGGATGTACTGACCGAGCTCGCCCCGGCGGGGCACGGGATGCACGTCGGAGTCGACGCATCGCACCGCGATGCGTTCGGCGGCGGGAGCCCTGGGAGTGGTGGTGGTCATCGTCATTCCCTCTCGATCACCGGGTGGCCGCGACGGCGATGGACTTGGTCTCGAGATAGCCATCGAGTCCTTCACGGCCGAGTTCCCGGCCGTAGCCGCTGTCCTTGACGCCGCCGAACGGTGCGAACGGATCCATCGTGTACCCCTGGTTTACCCCGAAAGTGCCGGTTTGTACACGCTCGGCGATCCCGATCCCCCGCTCGGGATCGGCCGTCCACACCGAGCCCGCCAGGCCGTAGTCGGAGTCGTTGGCAATCGCGACTGCCTCGTCCTCGTCCCGGTACCCGATCACCGTGAGGACCGGACCGAAGATCTCCTCGCGGGCGATACGCATCGAGTTGTCGGCGCCGGCGAACAGCGTGGGCCGGACATACCAGCCGGTGTCCACGCCGTCGGGCAACCCGGTGCCGCCGCAGGCCAGCCGGGCGCCCTCACGCTGCCCGAGCTCGATGTAGTCGCGCACGCGCTGCTGCTGCCGTCGGGACACGAGTGGTCCCAGTTCGGTGGCCGGATCGGCGGGATCACCCACGACCAGGGCCGTCATCCGATCGGCCAGGGCGTCGACGAACTCCTGCTCCCGGGAGGCCGGGACGACGATGCGGGTCAGTGCGTTGCAGATCTGGCCGCTGTTGGACAGGCTGGCCGACCGTACCCCGGCCGCGACCGTCGCCGGGTCGGCGTCGTCGAGGATGATGGCCGCCGACTTGCCCCCGAGCTCGAGGCTCACCTTGGTCAAGTTGGCGGCGGCGGCCGCCGCGACGGCCCGGCCCGCGGCACTCGATCCGGTGAAGGAAACCTTGTCGACACCCGCGTGGCCCACCAGGTGGGCACCGACGGCAGCATCCCCCTGGACGACGGAGACGACGCCCTCGGGCAAGCCGATCTCTTTGAGCATGTCGCTCAACAGCAGTGCATCCAACGGGGATTCGGGCGCGGGTTTGAGTACCACCGCGCAGCCGGCCAGCAACGCGGGCACCAGCTTGGTGACGATCAGGAACTGCGGCATGTTCCACGGCACGACGGCCGCGACGACGCCCACCGGTTGCTTCTGGATACGTACGTCCGATCCGAAGAAACCGGTGCGGGTCTCGCGCCACGCGTAGGTCTCGGCCAGGTCGCAGAACGCAGACATCATCATCGTCGGAAGCCCGACCTGCGCGCGTTGAGCGAAAGTGATCGGCGCACCCATCTCGGCCGAGATCAGTTGGGCCATCTCGCCGCGTCGTTCGGCGTAGATCTCGGCGAGGCGTCGCACCGTCGCGATGCGCTCCGCCGGGTCGAGCCGTGGCCACGGCCCCTGGTCGACGGCCACCCGAGCGGCCGCGACGGCAGCGTCCACCTCGGCCGGCCCGGCCGCGGCCACCCGCGCGATGGGTTGCCCGGTATGCGGGGAGATCACCTCCACGGCGTGGGCGGGGTCGCCGTCGAGCGACCAGTCGGCCTCGATTCCGAGGTACTCCCCAAGATGCTGATCCATCCGGATCCTTCCGCGTCGATACTTCCAGAGTATCAACTACTTGTCATTGGTGGAACCGCCGTCTACCGTCAAGCCTGAAGCCCTGTCCGGCATGTGCAGCCCCATGTCGGCATCATCGGTCGAATCACATCTCAGAGGAGCGGGCATGGCTCGGTTTCCCAAGCCGGCTGAAGGCAGCTGGACTCAGCACTACCCCGAGCTCGGCACCGGCCCGGTGTCGTATGAAGACTCGATCAGTCCGGAGATCTACGAACTGGAGCGCAAGGCGATCTTCAAACGTGCCTGGTTGAATGTCGGCCGGGTCGAACAGCTTTCACGCAAAGGCAGCTACTTCACGAGGGAGATGAAGGCCGCCAACACCTCGATCATCTTGGTGCGCGGGAAGACCGGGGAGATCAAGGCCTTCCACAACGTCTGCCGTCACCGGGGCAACAAGCTGGTGTGGGACGACATGCCGCTGGAGGAGACCAGCGGGGTGTGCCGGCAGTTCACCTGCAAATACCACGCCTGGCGTTACGACCTGGACGGTGAGCTCAACTTCGTCCAGCAGGAGGCCGAGTTCTTCGACCTGGACAAGAGCCGTTACGGCCTGGTTCCCGTGCACTGCGAGGTGTGGGAAGGGTTCATCTTCGTCAACTTCGCCAAGATCCCCGAACAAACTCTCCGCGAATTCCTGGGCCCCATGATCACCGATCTGGAGGGCTACCCGTTCGACAAGATGACCTCGCGTTTCACCTATCGCTCTGAGGTGAAGGCGAATTGGAAGCTCTACATGGATGCCTTCCAGGAGTTCTACCACGCACCGATCCTGCACGCGAACCAATCCCCCACCGCCTACTCGAAGGCCGCCGCGGAGTCCGGTTTCGAGGCACCGCACTACCGGATCGAAGGGCCGCACCGGTTGGTGAGCACGTCCGGTGTGCGGGCCTGGGAGATGCCCGACGAGATGCGCAAGCCCATCGAGGACATCTGTCAGAGTGGACTTTTCGGCCCATGGGAGAAACCGGATCTCGGCGAGATGCCGGTGGGCCTCAACCCGGCCAAATGCGATCCGTGGGGGTTGGACTCGTTCCAGTTGTTCCCCAACTTCGTTGTGTTGTTCTGGGGCCAGGGCTGGTATCTGACCTACCACTACTGGCCCACCTCGTTCAACACGCACACCTTCGAGTGCACGCTGTACTTCCCGCAGCCGCGCACGCCGCGGGAGCGGCTGGGCCAGGAGTTGGCCGCCGTCTCCTTCAAGGAGTACGGCCTACAGGACGCCAACACCCTGGAGGCCACCCAGAGTTCGATCGAGACCCGGGTGGTCGACGAGTTCCTGCTGTGCGATCAGGAGATCCTGCTTCGGCACCTGCACAAGGAGACCGCGGCGTGGATCGACGACTACCAGCGCAAGACCGCGGGAGTGTGACCCCATGAGTACGAAACTGCCGGCCGAATTCGCCGACCTCGAACGGTTTTCGGACTGGTGTCTGTCCAGTGAGCCACAGCGTTACGGCAAGCGGATGGACAGCACGATGACCGAGATGCAGGCCTTCTACGACGCGATCACGCCCCGCGCGGAGGAGGCGATCAGCTACTGCGACAAGTTCAGTCTCGATGACATGCCCGAGGACGTGCTCAACCTCATGCACCTGCTGTATTCGATGGTGATGGTGTCCTTCCCGGTGGAGTGCTGGAAGCAGCCACGGGTACCCGATTCCGGTGCGACATCGTTGGACTGCGTCGTCGAGCCGGTTCCATGACGCAAGGCGAGACCGCGGCCGAAGTCCCGAAGACAGTCCTTCGCGCCGCCCGTTGGGTGGACGTGGCAGGCGGCCAGGTCCGGTCCCCGGCGGTCGTGGTCATCGAGGGCAACCGCATCGCTTCGATCAATCCCGAAGGGCCGCTGCCGGATTCGGCCACCGTCGTCGACCTCGGCGACGCCACCCTGCTGCCCGGGCTGATGGACATGGAGCTCAACCTGCTGATCGGCGGTCCGGGTAATCCCGGCGGACTGCCGACACCGATGCACGGCGTCCAGGACGACCCTGCGTACCGCACACTGCGCGGCGCGGTGAACGCCCGCACCACACTGGACGCCGGGTTCACCACTGTCCGCAACCTGGGCCTGATGGTCAAGACCGGCGGCTACCTGCTCGACGTCGCACTGCAGCGCGCGATCGACCAAGGCTGGCACCAGGGGCCCCGCATCTATCCGGCCGGCCACGCCGTCACTCCCTACGGCGGGCATCTCGATCCCACGGTGTTCCAGCGACTGGCACCGGGCGTCATGCCGCTGTCGGTCGCCGAGGGCATAGCCAACGGGGTACCGGATGTCATCGCGTGCGTGCGGTACCAGATCCGCCACGGCGCCAAGCTGATCAAGGTCTCTGCCTCCGGCGGCGTGATGTCCCACAGCACCGCGCCGGGCGCCCAGCAGTACTCCGATGCCGAATTCGAGGCCATCGCCGACGAGGCGCACCGCGCCGGAGTCAAAGTCGCTGCCCACGCTGTCGGGGACACCGCCATCCAGGCCTGTATCCGGGCCGGCATCGACTGCATCGAACACGGATTCCTGGCCAGCGACGAGACAATCCAGATGATGGTCGACCACGGCACGTTCCTGGTGTCCACGACCTACCTCACCGACGCCATGGCGATCGACCGCATCGCACCCGAGCTGCGCAAGAAGGCACTCGAAGTGTTCCCGCGCGCAAAAGCCATGCTGCCCAAAGCTATTGCCGCCGGAGTTCGCATCGCCTGCGGCACCGACGCCCCAGCCGTGCCGCACGGCGAGAACGCCAAGGAGTTGTGTGCACTCGTCGAACGCGGCATGACCCCGATGCAGGCGTTGCAGGCCGCGACGCTGGTGGCCGCACAGCTGGTCGATGCCGCCGACGAGCTGGGGCAGCTGGCCCCGGGTTATCTGGCCGACGTCATCGCCGTCGCGGGGGACCCCAGCACCGACATCGCGACAACTCTCGACGTCCGGTTCGTGATGAAGGACGGCAGGATCGTCAGGCACGGAAGGCCCAGTGCGCTAGCGTCGGGTTGAGGCGCGTGTGGCAGGAGAACGAGGATGGATCTGAACGAGAACACCTTGTGGTGGCTCAAACAGGCGTTTTATTTCTCGCTCACCGAAGTCAACGAGTCGGTCAAGGAACACGGCGTCACCACTGCCCAGATCGGTGTCCTGCGCCAGTTGACCAATCAGCCCGGGCTGTCCGGCGCCGAGTTGGCCCGTCGGCTGCTGATCACCCCGCAGGGCGTGCAACTCGCGCTCACCGCGTTGGAGAAGCGGGGCCTGGTCGAGCGCAAACAGGACCCTCAGCACGGGCGCATCCTGCAGGTCTTCCTCACCGATGAAGGTCGGGCGGTGGCCTCTGCCGTCGTCGCCGATGCCGTCGCGGCCCATGAGCGGGTGTTCGGTGTACTCAGTGACGACGAGCAGGAGCAGCTGAAGGCACTCCTCCGCCGGGTGATCGAACAGGGCACCGGCCACACGCCGCAGTCTGACCACATCGACCCGTGAAATCTCCGCCTCCCGACGGGGCGAGCAGGCAGGCCTATTTGCGGCGGCGCCGGCCGATGCTGCGCAGCCCGTCGGGAAACGACAACCCGTGGATGATCCGTTGCGTCCGGAAGTACTGGCGCGGAAGCGATGCCGTGTTGTAAGGCAGGTCGTACTTCTCGCACAGTTCCCGTACGCGAGCACTGACCTGTGGAAGGCGGTTGCTCGGCAGGTCGGGGAACAGGTGATGCTCGATCTGGTAGCACAGGTGACCGCCCGAGATCGCCAGCAGCGGGCTCGCGTTGAAGTTCGCGGTCCCGAGCATTTGCCGCAGGTACCACTCGCCTTTGGTCTCGTCCTCGACCACCGCCGGGTCGAAGGTCTCGGTGCCGTCGGGGATGTGCCCGCAGATGATGTTCACGTACACCCACAGGTTCCGGAGCACATTCGCGGTGAGGTTTGCCGCCAGGGTTCGGCGCCACCGGCGCAGGCTCAGGGCGGGCAGGAACACATAGTCCTTGGCCAACTGACGGGCGGCCTTGCCGAAGAACTTCCGTTTCTCGACCGCAACAGCGTCCGGCGAGTCCAGCCGGAGACGCTCCGAGTGCAGCCCGTGCAGGGCGATGCCCCATTCGAACATCGCTGCCAACACCAGGTTTCGCACCGGGGTCACCAGGTACCACCAGCGCCAGGGCTGGTCGGGTGTCACCCGCAGCAGGCGATAGCCGATGTCCTCGTCCATGCCGAGCACATTGCTGTAGACGTGGTGCCGGTAGTTGTGCGAGTACCGCCACTGCGCGGAATGCCCGACCATGTCCCACTCCCAGGTGTTGGAGTGGATCTCAGGGTCGTTCATCCAGTCCCACTGGCCGTGGGAGATGTTGTGGCCGAGCTCCATGTTCTCGATGGACTTCGCGTACGCCAGCGCGCACGTGCCCAGCAGCCAGCCCTTCTTCGACCGGCTGCCGGTGATCACCAGACGCGCCGCGACGTCGAGTGCCCGCTGGAAATGGATCACCCGCCGGATATACGCCGCGTCCGTCGCTCCGAGCGAGTCCTCGATGTCACGACGGAGCACGTCGAGCTCAAACGCGATCTCTTCGACGTCCGCGCTACTGAGATGCAGGTAGCTGGGAACGTCGGCGATCGCCATCAAGGTGTCCTCGGGGTGCAGCGTTGGAGCGGTGCAATCCGGGCCACCGCGAGGGTCAGCCCGCAGCCTAGAGGCTCGTCCCTGGCGACAGGTAATCGAGGTTTCCCACACCGCCGTCGATATCTAGCACTTGAGATTAATGACAAGTACTTGATATTGTTGGCCCCGATGGAGACATCGACGACACCCCGCACGGAACCCGACGACGTAATCGACGCCGACGGGTTCACGCCCGTGCGGATCAAGCAGGTGGTCCAGGAGACCGCCGATGCCTTATCGCTGGTGCTCGACGTCCCCGAGCCGAGCAAGGGAAGATTCGGCTACCTGGCGGGCCAGTTCGTCACCCTGCGGGTGACGATCGACGGTGCCGAACACCGCCGGTGCTATTCCATGTCCTCATCACCGGCCGTCGAGTCCGATCTCCGGATCACCGTCAAGCGCGATCGTGACGGCCTGGTCTCCAACTGGATCAACGACACCGCAACCGTCGGTGACGTACTGCACATCGCACCGCCCGAGGGGCGCTTCGTTCTCACCGCCACCGAACGCGATGTCGTCACCTTCGCCGGCGGCAGCGGCATCACGCCGGTGTTCTCGTTGGTGCATTCGGCATTGGCCGCCACCACCCGTAACGCCCGGCTGTTCTACGCCAACCGCAATCTCGACTCGGTGATCTTCCGGGAGGCATTGGCCGACCTGACCGACGCCTACAGCGGTCGCGTCGACGTGCACCACCATCTCGACGATCTCGACGGCGTCGTCTCACCCCAAAGCATCGCCGACTTCATCGGCAGTGCCGGACCGCAAGACGAAGCTCGCGCTCATGCCGACTACTACGTGTGCGGTCCCGCGCCGTTCATGGACACTGTCGAGCGGGTCCTCCTCGACGCCGGGATCCCCAAACAGCAGGTGCATCTGGAGCGGTTCAGCGTCGCCGCGATCCCGCCTCCCGATCCTGCCGAACCCGTGGTCACCGAAGAGGTGACGATCGAACTCGGCCGCAGTACCGTTACCGCGCCCTACCGCGCCGGCAATACCCTGCTGCAGACCGCACGCCTGGCCGGCCTCAAGGCTCCGTCATCCTGCGAAACCGGTTCGTGCGGAACATGTATGGCTCATGTGGTCGAGGGCAGCGCACGCATGCTCAACAACGACGCCCTCGACGACGACGAAGTTGCCGAAGGCTGGGTGGTGACGTGCCAAGCACTTCCCACCAGCCGCACAGTGAGGGTGGTCTATGAGTAAAGCCAGCGTGAACAGGGTCGCCGTGGTGACCGGCGGAGGATCGGGCATGGGTGAGGCGACCTGCCACGAGTTGGGCCGGCGCGGCCATCACGTCGCCGTACTCGACGTGAATTCCACTGCTGCTCAACGTGTTACCGATGATCTGCAATCAGCCGGCGTCACCGCCTTCGCGGTCGGCGCCGACATCACCGATCGCGCCGCGGTGGAAGAGGCCTTCGGCAAGGTCCGCAGTGAACTCGGGCCGGTCGGTATCTTGGTGACCAGCGCGGGGATGTTCGGGTACGCCCCATTCGCCGAGATCACCGAGCAGTCCTGGGCACAGATGCTCGAGGTGAACCTGAGCGGGACGTTCCGCTGTTGCCAGGTGGCCCTGCCGGACATGATCGACGCCGGGTGGGGACGCATCGTCATGATCTCCTCATCGAGCGCCCAGCGCGGTACACCGTTCGCGGCCCACTACGCCGCATCGAAAGGCGCCCTCCTGACCCTGACGAAATCGCTGGCCCGCGAGTACGCCGCGCACGGCATCACCGTGAACAACATCCCGCCGTCAGGTATCGAGACCCCCATGCAGCACCAGTCACAGGCCGCGGGCTACCTGCCGCCCAATGAGACGATCGCCGCCAACATTCCGCTCGGCCGGCTCGGCACAGGAGCGGATATCGCTGCCGCCGTGGGGTTCCTGTGCTCCGAGGAGGCCGGTTTCATCACCGGACAGACCCTCGGGGTCAATGGCGGCGCGGTGATGTAGCGGCGCGTGGCCGCCCCGAACAGTCCCAAAACCCACTAGTCACACGGAGGTTCGCATGGCAACCAAGTGGCCCAAGCCGGTCGAGGGATCCTGGACCGAGCACTATCCGGACCTGGGAACCGGGCCGATACCGTTCCGGGATTCCATTTCTCCCGAGTTCTACGCTCTGGAGCGGGAGGCTGTCTTCAAGCGGGCCTGGCTCAACATCAGCCGGGTCGAGGAGACTCCCGAGGTCGGCAGTTACATCACCCGCCAGGTGGAGGCCGCCGAGGCATCGCTGCTCCTGGTGAAAGACCACGACGGCGACATTCGGGCCTACCACAACCTGTGCCGCAGACGCGGACACACTCTGGTACCGGCAGACTTCCGTGCGACCGAATTACGCAGCACCGGGGACGAGTTCGAATGCCGGCGCTGTGGGTGGCGTTACGGTCTCGACGGAAAGCTGATATCGCTACCCGATGCGGACGGCTTCGCCGGTCTGGATACCGCAGACTACGGCCTGGTCCCCGTGCACTGCGACGTGTGGGCCGGATTCGTGTTCGTCAACTTCGACCTCGAGCCGCGCCAAAGCCTGCGCGAGTTCCTGGGCCCCATGGTCACCGCACTCGACGACTACCCGTTCGGCAAGCTCACCGAGCGCTACGACTGGGTGGCCCACAACAACAGCAACTGGAAAATCTTCGCCGACGCCTTCCAGGAGTACTACCACGTGCCGTCGCTGCACACCCAGCAGGTGCCACCGGAGGTTAGGGATCCCAACGCCGGATTCACCTGTGGGCATTTCCAACTCGACGGTCCGCACCGGCTCGTCTCGACCGCCGGCACCCGGCGCTGGTTACTCGCACCGGAGTACATGTACCCGATCGAGCGGGCCACCCAGAGCGGGCTGGTGGGTCCGTGGCGCACCCCCGACATCGGCGACCTACCGATGCACGGTCTCAACCCCGGAAACATCGAGCCGTGGGGCATCAGCAACTTTCAGATCTTTCCCAACCTGGAGATCCTGATCTATGGCGGCTGGTACCTGCTGTACCGCTACTGGCCCACCTCGCACAACACCCACCGGTTCGAGGCGTTCACCTACTTCCACCCGGCCCGCACGGTGCGCGAACGCATCGAACACGAGGTGGCCGCTGTGGTGCTCAAGGAGTTCGCCCTGCAGGATGCCGGCATGCTCGGCGGCACGCAGGCCGCACTGGAGTACGACGTCATCGACGACTTCCCGCTCAACGATCAGGAAATACTGGTGCGTCACCTGCACAAGGTGGCCGTCGACTGGGTCGATGCCTACCAGCGTGAGCGCACGCCGGCAGGAGCATCCCGATGACATCCGCCCGACTGCCGAGCGCTTTCGCCGAACTCGAGCCGTATGCCGAAATCTGGTGTCTGCCATCAGAAACCGAACGCTGGGACCGCCGCATGGCCAGCACCATGCCTGAAATGCACCAGTTCTACGATGCCTTCTTCCCACGGCTCGAAGAGGCGATCGAATACTGCGACAAGTTTCCGCTCGACGACGTTCCCGACGATGCGCTCAACCTGCTGCACATGATCTATTCGCTGATCATGGTCTCGATGTCGGTGGAGATCATGCACCATTCCGCCCCGATCGACGCCGCCGACGCAGTCATGATCCGCACCGGAGACCCACGGCCATAACCGGCACCGAACACGAAAGGACACACCGATGAGTGTGTTGACCATCAACAAGCTGACCGCTTCGGTGGGCGCCGAGGTTGTCGGCGTCGACCCGGAACGCCTGGGCACCGACGACAGCCTGGGAGCTGCGGTGCTGGACGCACTGGAAGACAACGGGGTACTGGTGTTCCACGGCTTGCACCTGAATCCCGAAGCCCAAGTAGCTTTCTCACAGCGCCTGGGCGAGATCGACCGCTCGGCCGACGGCCACCACCCCGTGTCGGGCATCTATCCGATCACCTTGGACAAGTCGAAGAACAAGGCGGCCGAATACCTCAAGGCGACGTTCGACTGGCATATCGACGGCTGCACTCCCATGCACGACGAATGCCCGCAGAAAGCCACCGTGCTGTCCGCCCTCGAAGTCGCCGCGCGGGGCGGTGAGACCGAGTTCGCCAACACCTACGCGGCCTACGACTCGCTCGGTGAGGCCGAGAAGGAGCGCTACCGGACGCTGCGGGTGGTCCACTCCCTGGAAGCCTCACAGCGACGGGTCTATCCGGATCCGACCGCCGATCAGCTGAGCCGATGGCAGGCCCGGCCGACCCACGAGAACCCGCTGGTGTGGACGCACCGCAACGGGCGAAAGTCGTTGGTACTGGGCGCTTCGGCGGACTACATCGTCGGCATGGACCGCGAAGAGGGCCGAGCCCTCCTCGCCGAACTCCTCGCCCACGCCACTACCGCCGACAGGGTGTACAGCCACAAGTGGTCGGTCGGCGACACCGTCATCTGGGACAACCAGGGCGTCCTGCACCGCGCCGCACCCTACGAGCCCAACTCACCGCGGCACATGCTGCGCACCACCGTGCTCGGAGACGAGCCGATCCAGTAGCCCCCTTCAGCTGCCGTCGACGACCCTGATGATGGTCTTACCCGCGACGCGTTTTGCCGGATCGAATGCCGACAGTGCATCTGAGAGCGGAAGTACCGTGCCGACGGACGGCCGCAGCCGGCCCCTGCGGAGTTTGCGCTCCAGCGTGACAAGCTGGTCCCGGTCCGGTTCGACGACGAAGAAGACCGCTCGTGCGTCTGCTGGCTGGACCCGCGGCGGTTCGGCGATGGTGACCAGGGTGCCGCCCGGCCGCACCACCTGTGCTGAACGATCCAGGATCTCACCGCCGATCACGTCGAAGACCACGTCGACCTGACCGACGGCTTCTGTCCACCCGGCTTCGAGCTCCACGAACGTGTCGACACCGAGAGCGAGCGCGGTGTCCTGCTGCGCGGCTCGCCCCGTGCCGATCACCCGGGCCCCCTGTGCTCGCGCCAGCTGCGCGGCGATCGAGCCGACAGCGCCCACCACCCCGTGGATCAGCACGGTCTGCCCAGAAGTCAGGTGCCCGTGGTCGAACAAACCCTGCCAAGCCGTCAGGCCGGAGATAGGAATTGCGGCCGCCACAGTGTGGTCGACATCGGCCGAAAGCGGCGCAAGATTGCGCGCTTCGACGGCTACGTACTCCGCGAGTGTGCCGTTGCGGGCCCAGTCGGTGACCCCGAAGACCCGCTGCCCGATCGTCACACCCGTTGTGCCATAGCCAAGTTCGACAACCGTTCCGGAGACTTCGTGCCCCGGTACGGTAGGCGTTCTGTCCCGCCCCGCGCGATCGACCCACGTTCCCGGCCAATCCAGCTCGCCAGGTGTGAACGCGGCCGCGTGCACCTGGACGATGACGTCATTCTCGGCCGCATGCGGGTACGGAATCTCCGACAGCGCCAATCCGGCCACGCCCGCTGCGCGGTCGCCGGTGATTACTGCTTTCACGGTTGTACCTCGTTTCCCGGTGAGCCGATCGTGATTTGACGTGCGCTCGGATGACGCAGGTGCTCGCGGGTCTTGATCTCCTCGGGATCCAGCATGGTGATCATGTCGACGCCTGGTGCACAGATGCAGACCGCCAGGAACACACTGCGGTGGTGCGGCTCCAGATTGGCGGCCTGGTAGTGGACCACATCCCCGCCTGGTTCCCAGAACGCCCCGCCCGCAACAATTTTCCTGGGCTCCTCACCCTCCAGCTCGAACAGGATCGAACCCTCAAGGACATAACCGAAGACCGGTCCCGAGTGGCGGTGCGGTTGTACCCCGGGGTCGGCCGGCGGGAGCTCGATGATCTGCGTCATCGCATGCGCACCATCGGGTATCCGCGGCGGGGTGACGCACAGAAGGTCGTTGACCGTGACGTTGCCTGCAGCCAGCATTGTTCATTTCCTTCGTTCGAACCGTCGTCCGTCCATCAGACCAACGCTGGTCCATCAAGTCCAACGAACAATATTGATCATCTCTATCGCGAAGCGCGATACTCCGAACATGGAACTTCGCCAGCTTGAGTACTTCATCGCGGTCGCCAGCGAAATGAGCTTCTCCCGAGCCGCGAACCAGACGCATGTTGTCCAGTCGGCCCTGTCCACGGCGGTGGCGAAACTGGAGAAGGAACTCGGCGTGGAACTGTTCGACCGCTCCAAACACCAAATCAGAATCACGCCTGCAGGAGAGTTGTTCCGCGAGCACGCCCGCCAGGTGGTCCAGACCGCGCGGCTGGCAAAGGATGCGGTGAGCGCGTACCACGGGGAGCTGACCGGAACGGTCGACCTCGGGTCGCTGATCTCATTCGGCACTCTCGACGTGCCGAAGGTGCTGGGCGACTTTCACCGCGATTATCCGCTTGTCCGCATCAGGTTGCGGCAGAGCCAAATTGGCTCCATGGCCTATCTCTCGGCGATCACCGACGGATCTCTCGATCTGGCTCTTGTGTCGGCCCCCGACCGGTTCCCCGCCCGCGTTCAGATGCAGTTGCTGTGCCAGGAGCCGATGGTGTTCGTCTGCCGTACCGATCATCCGCTCGCACACCGCAGTGCTGTAGAAGTCACCGAGCTCTGCGATGAGGATCTGATCGGTTTTCCGTCCGAATTCGGGCTCAGACGTCTCGTCGATGCCGCGTTCGCAGCGGCCGGTGTGACGGCGCGGGTGTCGCACGAGGTGGCCCTCGAGTACTCGATCGCCGGCCGTCTGGTCCGACACGGCCTCGGGACCATCGTCATGCCCGCCAGTGAAGCCGCCCGCTATCCAGACCTTCGCGCCGTCGAGATACGACCGGCAATCATGTGGGACATCTACCTCGCTTCGGCCGAACAGTCGCGGCTGGGGCCTGCCAGCACCAAACTGGCAGAATTTCTCCTCGCCTCCGTCTGACCTGGTCGGCGTGCAGGATAAGGGTGGGTCAGGCGCTGTGCAGCACGAGATCGGCAGCGCGGTGGGCGATCATCATCGTCGGCGCGTTGGTGTTGCCCGAAGTCAATGTCGGCATGACGGACGCATCGATGACGCGGAGTCCGTCGATGCCGTGTACCCGTAATTCGGAGTCCACGACCGACGCGTCATCGGTGCCCATCCGGCAGGTTCCAACGGCGTGGCCGATGCTGGTTTCCCGCCGGGCCAGCCACGCACGATCCTGCTCGCCGGGGTTGAGGTACGCGCCGGCAACGCCTTTCATCGCCGACCCTCCCTCGACGACATCACGGGCCAGACTCATTCCCTTGCGTAGCCGATCGACGTCGTCACCGTCGCCCAAACGCTGGAATTCGATCCGGGCTTTCCCGTCGCGCAGTCCGACCCGGCCCCTGGCCTGAGGATGCATGAGCACGGTGTAAACCGTGAACCCGTCGACACGCTCGATCGCCGTCCGGCCAGTGCTGGCATTGAGTTCGTAATGTATGGGGCTGACCGCGATTTGGAAGTCATCGGTGAAGATCTGGGCTTCGAAAGGCGACATCGTGAGTAGGCCGTCACCGTGCATCAGCAAGGAACGAATGCCCATCAGCGCCCCGACCGCACCGAGTGTATTTGCGGTGGGCACCTTCGACGCCCAGAATTGAGTACCTACCAGGTGGTCCTGGAAGTTCTCACCGACGCCGGGAAGTTCGAGTGTGGTGCCCGATGGCCCGATTCCCGAGCGCATCAGCAACGCCGGCGAGCCAATGGCGCCTGCACTCAAGATAACTTCTTGGCGGGCAAGAAGTTTGCGTCCCCGGCATTCGATGCCGACGGCTCGACCGTTCTCGACGAGGACCTTCGACACTGTCGTCCTGGCGAGCAGTCGCGGCCGTCGATCTCGCGGCAGTGATCGAAGGAAGCCACGCGCCGAGGAAACCCGCAGGCCTCGACGTTGGTTGACCTGAGTTCGGGACACGCCCAGTTGTGACAGGCCGTTCTGGTCCGGGTTGAGATCATGTCCGGCCTCGGTGGCGGCAGCGATGAACGCTTCGTCAACCTCGTGGCGGTGCCCACACCACGACACCGAAATCGGCCCGGCGTCGCCGCGATATTCGTCGGCTCCACCGATCCAGTTCTCGATTGCCTTGAAATGCGGCAGAACCTGATCGAACGACCAGCCATGGCATCCGGCCTCGGCCCAGCCGTCGTAGTCCGCGGCACGACCGCGCACATAGACCATGGCGTTGATCGACCCGCTACCGCCGATGATGCGGCCGCCAGGGAAGTGCTCGACGACGTCACCCTTGCTCGGATCGGGTGCGCACTGGTGTTTCCAGTTGGCAGTCAGGTAGAGCGAGGCAATCCCGGTGGGGACCCGGACGTCCGGTCGACGATCCGTGCCTCCGGCCTCGACCAGCACCACGTCCGCACCTGCCGACGCCAGCTTTGACGCCACGATCGATCCGGCCGACCCGGCACCGACGACGATGAAGTCGGCAACGTCGGCGGCAGGCATGGAACGGAGGCTAACCAGTTCTCCCGAGATGCGTGGGCGGATCCACCATTTGGTCGACAGACAGATTCAGCACCTGGCTAGCCGCGCCGAAGTGCGGCCCGCGGACATTCCTCTATCGCAAGAGCGGCGAGTTCTTCCAACTCAGCCGGGACCGGGTCCAGTTGGACCACCGAGTAGTCGTCCTCATCGAGTTGAAACAGCTGCGGTGCGAGCTTCTCGCAGACGGCATTGCCTTCACAGCGATCGAGGTCGACTTCGACGCGCACGGTAACCTCCAGCGGAGTTTATCCAAGTTCTTCTTGTAGAAATGATACCGCTCATCCGACGAGCAGACACGTAAGTACCCGAAAACTGCCGTTACGGGTACCTATGCGTCTGTTCGCGCGAGAGGCTACTGCGGCATTGCGGACTCGACCACCGTCAGCTTGTCCGAAAGCCCTGCGACCCTACGGATCTCGCGGAACTCCTCGACCATGCCGTCGGTGACCTCATGCGGATCATCGACCGTGGCGTCGTCGGAGAGCACCGAGATGTTGAGCTGGTCGACATAACTCCACACCGTGATGTTCAACCCGCTGCCGGTCGTGATCGGCCCCACCGAATAGATCTCGGTGACGGTGGCACCGCCGACCTTGCCGCGCTCCCGCGGCCCCGGGACGTTCGAGATGTTGAGGTTGAGCACCTTGTTCTGACCGTCCTGATGGGACAGCCATTTGAACATCGCCTCGACGGGCGCCGGCGGCATGTAGGCCGCCCACCGCGCGATCAGTTCTGGGCCGACCAACTGGTGGCTTTCCTTGGCCAGGGCCGCGGCATCATGCGCCCGGCGAACCCGCTCGGCCGTATCAGCGACATCCACCGGCAACTCCACCAATACGCCGCTGAACCGGTTGCCCGAGATGCGATCGGGTGAGAAGTCGAAGCTCATCGGCACCGAGGCCAGCAGCGGGTGGTCGGCCTGGCCGTCATATTTGAGGGACAGCGTGCGCAGCGCCCCCGACGACATTGCCAGCACCAGGTCGTTGATCGTCACCCCGAGCGCCTTGCTCGTCTCCTTGACATCCGCCAAAGCCAGTGTGGCCGTGGCGAACAGGCGCTTCTCATCGAGAATGTGGTTCATGAAGCTGGGCGGCGGCGTGAAGGGGCGGGTCAGCTCGGGCGACAGCTTGCGGTGGCTGCGCCGGACCCGACCCAAGCCCTGGGTTGTGTAACGGACGGTCGCGGGCAACCGGCCGAGTTGGCGCATGTGATCGGCGAACGCCGAGCGCACCAGTTCGGTCTTGGTGGGCGCCGGATCGGTGGCATACGAATCGTCGTCGCGCTGCGGGCCGTCGCGCAGGTCCATGCCGCGGGCCAACAGATTCGCCGACGCGACACCGTCAGCCAGTGCGTGGTGAATCTTGCCGACCACCGCGATCCGCCCATTCGCCAGACCTTCGACGAAGTACATCTCCCACAGCGGCCGGCTGCGGTCCAGCGAGGTGCTGCCGATCTCGCCGATGGCCTCGTCGAGTTCACGGCGCCCGCCCGGCGCGCGTACCCGCCACGGCCGGACGTGGTAGTCCAGGTCGACGTCGCAGTTCTCGCGCCACATCGGGTGATGGAACTTGAAGGGGATGTCGACGAGTTGGTAGCGGAACGGGTCGAGCATGTGCAGCCGTCCGCGGATCACCTCCCGGAACTCGTCGATCCCGAAAGTCCGCTCACCCATGCCTTCAAGCGCGATGACCGCGATCTTCAATGTGTGCATGTGCACGTTGGGCGTCTCTGTGTACAACAGGAACGCGTCCCACCCACTCAACCGTTTCACGGTGTCCCTCCCCAGGTGTGGATACGTCTAGATGACTGCTTTAGCCTCGTCAATCGCCCGGTTTCGGTGAATCTGGTTGAGGAACAAGCCAATTGCCGTAGCCATCGGCCCGGTTCTGGCCCCATCTGTCATATCGAAGGCATGTCCGGCGCCGGGCAGCTCGATGTAGCTCACCACTGCCCGTGACACAGCCTTGAGTTTGTCGACGAAACTGCGGGCCTGCGCCACCGGGATGACGCTGTCGCCGGTGCCGTGGATAACCAGGAACGGCGGCGCATCTGGATGGATCTGAGCAATCGGTGAGGCCTGCCGGAAGATCTCCGGATGGCGATCGAGCTTGCGGCCCACCACGATCCGTTCCAGGAAGTCGACGAACCGGGTCCGCTCCTCGGTGGAGCGGTCCTCCCAGTCGTAGCGCCCGTAGATGCCGACCACGGCATCGACCGACGTGTCGGCCCCGTCCGGCAGATCCCCCTGCAGATCCGGGTCGTTCGGGGTGAGCCCGGCCAGCGCGGCGAGGTGACCGCCGGCCGAGCAGCCCGCGACGGCGACGAAATTGCGATCGCCGCCGAACTTGTCGACATTGGCCCGCGCCCAGGCGATAGCGGCCTTGACGTCGGTGATGTGCCGCGGCCAACGATGATGCGGGGCCACCCGGTAGTCAATCGACAGGCACACCCAACCCTGCTGCGCCAGATGTGACAACAGCGCGTAGCCCTGCAGGATCCGGCCGCCGTGCACCCAGGCGCCGCCCGGCACGAACAGCAGCACGGGAGCCGGGGCAGAGCTGGGAAGTTCAGCGGGCCGCCACACATCGAGCAGCTGGGCCGGGTCGTCGCCGTAGCGCACCGAGGTCCGGTACACGTCGCGCCGGTACTCCATGGTGTGCCACAACGGCGGCATGCTGTCCGGGGCCGGCCAGTCGATGGCAAGGTCAGCCGGCGAGACCACGCCGCGCAGAGCTTCCTGGGCGACCGAGTTGGTCTGCTCCCGCTCCGCCTGCCGTAACTCGCCGTTGTCCGGCGTGAGCCAGGACTTCGCCGAGGAGGTGATGAATTCGGGCAGGTGACGGAACCCCCACACACTCATGGCGGTCAGGGCACCTAGCGGTTCGAGGTGCTTGCCCACCACTGGTAGCGAAGTCGATGCCACGCTGAGTGCCAGCATATGGTCGGCAGGCTTGGCATGCAGCAACCATCTGGCTCGATCAGCGAGCGTCGGTGCGGGGTACCGGTTATCCGGTCGTGCCGTCATTGCGCGAGCGTACCCCGCAGCGTATTGACTACGGCGACAACTTCGCCGACTTGTGCACCCGACGTCCAAATGTGACCTGGCTCACATCGACTTATCCACGCAACCCCCGTTAGCTTCGCTAACCATGACTAAGTCTGCGCTGGCCATCACCGAAGAGCACCAGGATCTCGCCGACGCTGCACTCGGCCAGTTGAACAGGCTCGGCAGCCGCGCAGCCGCACGCGCCACCCTCGAGATGGCGGGCAGCTACCCCGACGAGATCTGGTCAGCCGGTGCCGGCCTCGGCTGGAACGGGCTGGCCCTCTCCGAGGAATACGGCGGCTCGGGATTCAGCCTGCCCGAACTCGCGGTTGTAGTTGAGGTCGCCGGGCGCGAACTGTGCCCAGGACCCTTCCTGCCGACCGTTTCCGCCTCGGTGGTCATCGACCGCTACGCACCGGATTCCGTTCGTGCCGAACTTCTTCCGGGCCTCGCCGGCGGTGCGACAGTGGGGGCACTCGGCCTGGCCGGCTCGGTGAGTATCGGTGACGACGGCCTGCTCGGCGGGCAGGCCCGCGCGGTGCTCGGCGCACCCGACGCGCAGGTGCTCGTGCTGGCCGCCGGGGACGACATCGTCATCGTGGATGCCATGGCCGACGGGATCACCGTCACCGCACAAGATTCACTCGACACGACCCGCAGCATCGGCGCGGTGGATCTGCGGGCCGTCGCCGTCGACGGAAGCCGGATACTGCGCGGCGCCGCACGCCCGGCCCGCACGGTGTTCCGCATCCTCGCCTCGGCGGAGGCCGTCGGAGTGTCATGGGCCGCGCTCGACATGGCCGTCGAGTACGCGAAGGTGCGCGAGCAGTTCGGTCGCACCATCGGCACATTCCAGGCCGTCAAACACCACGCGGCCAACATGCTCGTCGACGCCGAGCAGACGACCGCCGCGGTGTGGGACGCTGCCCGCGCCGACAATCTCGACGGCGCGTGGTTCGCCGCCGCGGTGGCCGCGTCGCATGCAATCCGCGCGGTTGTCTTCAACGCCGAGAACAACATTCAGTTGCACGGCGGCATCGGTTTCACCTGGGAGCACGATGCACACCTCTACCTGCGCCGCGCCCGCACCCTGGCCGCGGTGCTCGGTGACGGCGCCGATCCACTGATCGACGTCGTCGACGGCCAACGCAGCGGCCAGGCCAACGGAGCCTCCTTCGCACTCCCCGCAGAGGCCGAGCGGTACCGGCAGGACGCGCGCGACGCCGCAGCCGCTGTCCTCGGGCTGCCCGAGGACCAGCGTCGCGACTACCTGGTGGACTCGGGCTACCTGGTGCCGCACTGGCCAAAGCCCTACGGCCGTGCAGCTGATGTGTTGGAGCAGTTGGTGATCGAGGAAGAGTTCGGTCCGGCGGGCAGGAGCGAAGCGACCGGGGAATCGGCACAGGTTGAGCGGGCGGATATGGGCATCACCGGTTGGGTGACCCTGACCATCGCCCAGGCCGGCACCGACGATCAGCGGCAGCGCTGGGTAGAACCGGTGCTGCGCGGGCAGGTCATGTGGTGCCAGCTGTTCTCCGAGCCTGGCGCGGGTTCGGATGCCGCCGCGGTGCGCACCGCGGCCAAGAAGGTCGACGGCGGTTGGCGGGTCACCGGTCAGAAGGTGTGGACCAGCCTGGCTCAGCACTGCCAGTGGGGCCTGGCCACCGTGCGCACCGACCCCGAGGCGCCCAAGCACGCCGGGGTGACAATGATGGCGATCGACATGAAAGCCCCTGGGGTGACAGTGAATCCGCTACGAGGTCTCACCGGCGACGCACACTTCAACGAGGTGTTCTTCGACGACGTATTCGTTCCCGATGCCGATGTGGTGGGCGATGTCAACCGCGGCTGGCTCGTCGCGCGTGCGACCTTGGGCAACGAGCGCATCTCGATCGGCGGCGGTTCTGCGGCACCGACCGGATTCGACGCCGACGAGCTGGTGGCCCTGATCGACGCCGATCCCGACGGAGCCCGTTACGCGCGCCGCGCCGGCGAGGTGATCGCCCTCGGGCACACGTTGCGCCTGCTGAATCTGCGCCGGGTCAGCCGCGCCATCGCCGGCGCCGAGCCAGGTCCCGAGGGCAACGTGACCAAGCTGCTGGTGGCCGAGCATTCCCAGCACCTGACCGAGCTGGGTATGGATCTCGTGGGCTCGGCCGGAGTCACCGGCCAGACGCAGAAGCTGACCCGGGCCTATCTCGGCAACCGTGCCATGACCATCGCCGGCGGAACGTCCGAGATCACCCGCAACACCATTGCCGAGCGCATCCTGGGCCTGCCCCGCGATCCGCTGCTGAAGTAGCCGGCGGCCTACACCGTCGGGACCGTGCCGCCGTCGACCACCACGTCGGCACCCACGATCGAGGATGCGGCGTCGGACACCAGGAACCCGACCACCTCGGCGACTTCGGCAGGCTGGGCCGGCCTCCCCAGCGGGATACCGCCAAGAGCGGACATCACCGTGTCGAGTGCCTCCTCGCGGGATCCGTCGGCGGCTGCGGCGATGCGATCGATCAACGCCTCGGCTGCCGTGGTCTGGATGAAGCCCGGGGATACGGTGTTGACCCGAATACCCTTGGGCGCCAACTCATTGGCCAGCCCTTTGCTGTAGGCCCGCAGTCCTGCCTTGGCCGCCGCATAACCCAGGGTGGCGTCGTACAGCGGCATGCGACTCTGAATCGACCCGATATGCACCACGGCGCCCGAACCCGCTTCGATCATCATGGGCAGCAGCGCCCGGTCGAGCCGCACCGCCGCCAACAGGTTCAGGCTGAGCTCATCGGTCCAATCCTGATCGCTGAGCGCCGCGAATCCTCCGGGTGGCGCCGCGGAGCCGCCCGCCGTGTGCACCAAGATCTGGGCACCGCCATTCCGGCGAACATGAGACGCCAGATCGGCGACATCGGTCACCGAGGTCAGGTCCGCGGCGACGAAGTCATCTGCTGCCAGGACGCCGTCACCCTGGTGACGAGCCACTATGGTCACGTGCGCACCGGCAGCCCGCAGCCGGGCGACGATCGCCGCACCGGCACCCTTGGTGCCGCCGGTGACCACCGCGCGCCGCCCCTGCAACGTGCTCATGCGTCAGCCCGAAAGACCGGCCAGCACAATGTGGTGGACCACTCCGTGGAATCGTCTGTGTCCCAGGCGAATCGCTCGTAGTACTCGCGCAGCGGACCCTCCACACTGATTTCGTGGCGGTTCGCGTACTCGCCGAGAGCGCTGTAGGCCAGGTCGACATCGTCATGCGATCCGCGGTGACGCACGACCGCGAGCTCGGCCGCCGGAATGACGACATCCCGCACGCGCCCGGCCGGCCGCACACCGCGTTCGACAGGAATGAACACCGTGGCGGTGCCGTGATCGTGGGCGAAGATGTCGAAGTCGAACAGCGCCGCGGGCGCACCAGCGGCCCCTGAGTTCGCATTTGCGGCGACCGTTGCCCGAAGTTCACCCATAGCGCCATGCCACCAGGGCAACAGATCGTCGCGGTCGACGGTCGCGGTGATCGCGGCGGCCGAGGTTGCCGTGACGCTGATGTGCTCGATCACCGCAGCTGCTGAATTCCCCCCGGGACGCTCGAGGATCGCACGCAGGGATTCGACGGCGCTGCGGGTCTCGGCGAGTTGGTCCTCCAACCGTTGCAAATGACCGCTGATCAGTCTGTTGCGGTCGGCTGGGGCGGACGTCAGCACCGCTCGCACATCGGCGATGGGCATGCCCAGCTGACGGAGCCGGCGCACCACCTGGGCCGTCGGCACCTGGTCGGCGACGTAGTACCGGTACCCGGTGCTCGAATCGATACGGTCCGGCTCGAGCAGGCCGACCTCGTGATAGTGCCGCAGCGTCTTGACGGACAGCTGCGTCATTCTGGAGAAATCTCCGATGGACAGATCGATCGTCATGAGGTCAGTGTGAAGGCTCCCCCAGGGGGAGACTCAAGGTTAGGTCTCGGCCTTGACCCTCCGCTTACCGACGAGTCGACGCTGTCGGCATGTCCATTGAACAGATGTGTGAAATACCTGCCGCGGCGCGCCGCTACGTCGATGCTGTCAATTCCCTCGATGTCGAAGCGGTCCTGGCCGCTCTCACTCCTGATGCGCTGGTCCACGACAACCAGCGCGAGTTCACCACTCCAGACGCCATCCGCACCTGGGTGCGCGACGAGATCGTCGGTGATCGAGTCACCATGCAGGTCATCGAGGTGGTGGAGCGGTCCGGGGTCACGGTGCTGCGAGCCCGTTATGACGGCGACTACGACAAGACGAATCTGCCAGAGGAGTTGATCCTCACCAACTACATCGTCACCCGCGAGGACTTGATCGCCGCGTTGTTCATCGTGATCAACAAGTCCTGACGCGGCATTTTTTCCACACCACCGAGATCACCGGGTAGAACTGTGGGGGTGACGACCGCCACCCCGCCCAGCTTCCATCCGGACCTCGAACGCATCGCCCGCTTCATCCCACGTCGGCTGGTGTCCAGACGCACGCTGCCGCTGCTGCAGCGGCTGACGGTGCTGCAGAACCGGCAGACACCGTCAGACGTCGAGGTGCTGACCTTGAGCTCCGGTGTCGGGGTGCGACTGTTCCGGCCGGCCGGTGCCACCGAGCCGACGCCTGCCCTGTTGTGGATCCATGGCGGCGGTTACGTGCTGGGCAGCCCCGCACAGGACGACGCCCTGTGCCGACGCTTCGCCAAGGAACTGGGCGCCACGGTGGCCGCGGTCAAGTACCGGCTGGCACCGCAGAATCCCTACCCGGCCGGGCTGGAGGACTGCTACGACGCGCTGAAATGGCTGGCGGCGCTGCCCGCGGTCGACGCCTCACGGGTCGCAGTGGCCGGCGCCAGCGCGGGCGGTGGGTTGGCCGCCGCACTCGCCCTGCTGGCCCGCGATCGCGGCGAGGTGTCCCTGGCCGCCCAGATTCTGGTCTATCCGATGCTCGACGACCGGTCGGTGGGCCCAGAGTTGGAGAATCCCGGCCACCGGCTGTGGACGCAGGGCAGCAACCAGTTTGGCTGGTCGGCCTACCTCGGAGGAGCCGATCCGGCCGTCGCCGTGCCGGGCCGACGTCTTGATCTCACCGGGCTGCCGCCGGCCTGGATCGGTGTCGGGACCTTGGACCTGTTCCATGACGAGGACATGGCCTACGCCGAGCGCCTGCGGGAAGCCGGGGTCGACTGCCAGGTCGAAGAGGTGTACGGGGCGTTTCACGGATTCGACCAGATCGCCGCGAAAACGCCGGTGGCGCAAGCTTTCATGGCCAGCCAGTGCGCGAACCTACGCGCCGCGTTCGCCTGATTCATGCTGCTGGCGCAGGTACCGGCAGGCCAGTCCCAGCAGTGACCGGTCGGCGGCCGACAGCACCCTGACCCTGGGCACCTGACCGGAGACGATCCCGGCGAACCGGACGAACAACTGCTCAGCGGTCATACCGAACTCGAGCCAGATGTCGTCCTCGCGAGGGCCCCCGTACGGAGCCCACGCGAGGACGAACTTCAACAGGAGACGTTCGAAGGAGTCCATCTACCGGCCAGGTCGATGTTCCGGTCTCGAAGGACCGCAGTCTCGAACACTTCAGTCTCGAACAACGTTGTCCTCGAACACGATCCGGCCGATCAACTCGTAGCGGCGCGGATCGCGCAGCTTGAAGTAGGTGGCCATGGCCGCGCCGAATACGAACACCCCGACCACGATCCACGGGGTCAGTTTGAACAACAGCGTGCCGGATGCGGTGCCCGCGGCAGCGTCCTTGTGTTCCCACAGCAGGTACACGACGTAGAGCATGCCGATCCCACCGAGGCCGGGGGCGATCAACGTCTTGAACCAGTGCTTGGACACCGGATGGTTCTTGCGGATGTGGAAGTAGCTGATCACCGAGAAGGCACACAGCGACTGGACGATCAGGATCGCCATGGTGCCGAGGATCGCCAGCAGTGTGTACATGTGCACGTAGGGGTCCATCCCGGCGAACAAGAACGCCAGGATGATGACGAGGGTGATCCCGCTCTGTACGAACGAGGCGATGTGCGGTGAGCCATGCGTGGGATGCGTTGCGCCGATGGTCTTCTGGAGGCCCTTGGACAGACCTTCCCGGCCCAGCGCGTACAGGTAGCGGGAGGCGCAGTTGTGGAACGCCATGCCGCAGGCGAATGACCCGGTGACCAGCAGGATGTTGAACACCGTGATCGCCCACTCGCCGTAGGCGCTGCGTACCGGGGCGAAGAAGATCTCCGAGGACGTCGCGGAATCCTGCGCGAGTTCCACAGCGTGCTGCGGTCCGGTGCCGGCGATGGCCATCCAGGACACGAACACGTAGAACAGGCCGACGCCGAGGACGCTCAGCATGGTGGCCCGGGGAATGATCTTCTTGGGGTTACGCGACTCCTCGCCGTACATCGCGGTGGATTCGAACCCGACCCACGACCAGAAGGCGAAGAACAAACCCAATCCGGCGCTGGCGCCGGCGATTCCGGCGGCCGGGGTGAATGCGCCGATCGGGTTGAGGGTCTCGGCGACCGCGAAGCCCTGCGGACCTCCACCCCTGACCAGCACCGCCAGCGCGCCGAGTGCGAGCATGACGATCTCGGTCACCAGGAACACGCCGAGCACCTTGGCGGTCAGGTTGACGTCGAAGTAGGTCAGGACCGCGTTGATCACCAGCATCAGCAGCGCCGGGATCACCCAGTGAATGTGGATGCCCAGTTGGGATTGCATGAAGTTCTGGAAGAAGAACGAGAAGATCCCGATCAACGAGGCCTCGAACACCACATAGGCCATGGTGATCAGCCCGCCGCTGGCCATCCCGGCGATACGGCCGAGACCGTGGGAGATATAGCCGTAGAAGGCACCGGTGGTGGTGATGTGCTTGGCCATGGTCGCGTAGCCGACGGCGAAGAGGCCGAGCACGACGGTCGCGACGATGTAGCCGGCGGGTGCGTGCGAACCATTTCCCGAACCGACAGCGATGGGCACGTTACCGACCATTGCCGTGATCGGAGCGGCGGTCGCCACCGCCATGAAGATGACGCCGACCGTGCCGACGGCGTTGCGTTTCAGTCTTTGAACATCGTGAGCTGCGTTTTCGCTCCCAGCGACGGCTTGATCGGTCATCTATCGGGGCACCTTCCAGGTAACAGTGGGATCCCTGATGTGGCCTGGGCCACAGTCGAGACCTACGTATATTGGCACTACCAAAATCGATTGGCAAGCACTTCTCGCAACCATTGACAGAAATGGTTGCGACCGTTTACGGTGAGGCCCATCACAGCTACCGGATAGCTGGAGAGGGAGCCGCATGTACGACTACGGCACGTTCACGTTCGAATCCAAAGCCGAAGTGCTGGAGAAGGCGAAGACGTTCTGGAATCCAGACAAGACACAGTTCTGGACTGATACCGGTGTCGATCTGGTGATCGACCGCCGCGAGGGATATTTCCTGTGGGACATGGGCGGCCGCCGCCTGATCGATCTGCACCTCAACGGTGGCACCTACAACCTCGGGCACCGCAATCCCGAAGTGATGCAGGCGATCACCGAGGGCATGGAGCATTTCGACGTCGGCAACCACCACTTCCCATCGGTGGCCCGCACCGCCCTGGCGCAGCGCTTGGTCGAGACCGCGCCGGCGTCGATCACGAAGGTGGCGTACGGGTCCGGAGGCGGTGAGGCGATCGACATCGCGCTCAAGAGCGCCCGGCACGCCACCAAACGCCGCAAGATCGTCTCGATCGTCAAGGCCTACCACGGCCACACCGGCCTAGCCGTGGCCACCGGCGACGACCGGTTCGCCAAGTTCTTCCTGGCCGACCAGCCCGACGAGTTCCTCCAGGTGCCGTTCAACGACATCGAGGCGATGGAACGTGTGCTGGCCCCCGGCGATGTCGCAGCGGTGATCATGGAGACCATCCCGGCCACCTACGGATTCCCGCTTCCCGCACCTGGTTACCTGGAAGCCGTCAAGGCCATCACCGAGAAGCACGGCACTCTGTACATAGCCGATGAGGTGCAGACCGGCCTGATGCGCACCGGTGAGCTGTGGTGCATCACCAAACACGGCATCGAGCCCGACATCCTGGTGACCGGCAAAGGCCTGTCCGGTGGCATGTACCCGATCACCGCGGCCCTGCTCGGCGATCGCGCCGCGAAGTGGCTCGACGAGGACGGCTTCGGCCACATCTCCACCTTCGGTGGCGCCGAGCTGGGCTGTGTCGCCGCGCTGAAGACCCTCGAGATCTCCACCCGCCCCGAAGTCCGTTCGATGGTCCACTACATCGCCGACATCTTCGACCACGGGCTGCAGCGCATCCAGGCCGACCACCCGGACTGGTTCGTCGGTATCCGGCAGAACGGTGTGGTGATCGGCCTGGAGTTCGACCACCCCGAAGGCGCCAAGTTCGTGATGCGGGAACTCTACGAGAACGGAGTGTGGGCGATCTTCTCGACGCTGGATCCCCGTGTCCTGCAGTTCAAACCGGGTCTCCTGCTCTCGCGCGAACTCTGCGAGGACGTCCTGGACCGCCTCGCTGTAGCGGTGGCCAGGGCCGAGACCGTCGTGAGAGGACGTAAAGCATCATGACCAGTACCGCACAGGCCGGCCACATGCTGGAGCGGGCCGGCTGGGCCGCGGCAGCCTACGCCGATTACGACGCTGTGGCGGTGAACAACATCGTCAACGCGGTGGCCGACGCGGCCTACGCCGCAGCCGAACGGTTCGCCGCCGAGGCGGTGGCCGAGACCGGGATGGGTGTGGTGGCCGACAAGGTCACCAAGAATCGGGCCTGCTCACGCGGGATCGTCGACTACTACCGAGGCGAAGATTACGTGTCGCCGCGCGTCGACGAGGCCCGCAAGATCGTCGAGCTGCCCCGGCCGGCGGGCGTGGTGCTGGCATTGACGCCGACCACCAATCCCGTTGCCACGGTGTACTTCAAGGTGATCCTGGCGCTGATGACCCGCAACGCCGTCGTCGTCGCTCCGCACCCGAGGGCCAAGCAGTGCTCGGCCGACGCGGCCCGGCTGCTTGCCGAGGCCGCGGTGGCCGCCGGCGCACCGGACGGCATCATCCAGGTGGTCGAGGAACCGTCCATCCCTCTGGTGCAGGCGCTGATGGCCGACGAGCGCACCGACGTCATCGTGGCGACCGGGGGCACCGGCGTCGTGCGTGCGGCGTACTCCTCCGGTAACCCCGCACTCGGTGTCGGCCCCGGCAATGTCCCGGTGTTCGTCGAGGCCAGCGCGGACATCAACGCCGCGGCCAAGCGCATCGTGGACAGCAAGGCCTTCGATAACTCGGTGCTGTGCACCAACGAATCCGTCCTCATCGCCGAGGGCGCGATCGCGGGCAAGCTCAACGGCGCACTGACCCGTGCCGGCGCGCACATCCTCGATGAGGATGGCGCACGGCGCCTGCGGGCCTACATGTTCGCCGACGGTCACCTCAACACCGACGTCGTCGGGCGCGATGCCGCATGGATCGCCGGGCAGGCGGGCCTGCGGGTCACCCCCAAGACCCGGGTGCTGATCGCGCCGTTCGACGACGTGATCTCCGAGGAGATGCTGGCCCACGAGAAGCTGTCCCCGGTGCTCGGCATGACCACCGCGGCCGACGCCGCACGTGGTATCCGCGCCGCCCGGGCAGTGGTGCGGATCGGCGGGGCCGGTCACTCGGCGGCGATCCACAGCGAAAATCCCTCGCTGATAGCCGATTTCGCCGCCCGGGTACCGGTGCTGCGGGTGTCGGTCAACGTGGGCAACAGCACTGGCAGTTCGGGACTGGACACCAACCTGGCACCGTCGATGACCATCGGCACCGGGTTCGTCGGGCGCAGTTCGATCGGTGAGAACCTGCAGCCGCAGAACCTGATCAACTGGGCCCGGATCGCCTACAACAGCGACTCCGCGGTGCCCATGGGCAATTTCGCGGGCCTCGACCCGTGGCACTCCCCCGCCCGCCCGGTGCCCGCGTATCCGTATGCCTCCAACGACCGAGACGGTGCGCCGGTGACGTCTCGCCGCGCGTACCCGACCGCAAGCCGGTCATCTGACCCTGGCCTGGACACGCTGCGCGCCGAACTGCGCGCGCTGGTCGCCGAAGAACTCGCACAACTGATCAAGAGGTAGGGCTGTGGCTGAACTTCGTTCTTTCATCTTCATCGACCGGCTGCAACCGCAGACCATGTCGTATCTGGGCACCTGGATCAAGGGAGCTCTTCCCCGTGCCGATCAGGCCGCCCAGATCATCGAGGTGGCCCCCGGACTGGACATCGAGGGCGTCACCGACGTCGCTCTCAAGCACGCCGAGGTCAAGGCCGGAATCCTGGTGGTAGAGCGACAATTCGGCTATCTGGAGTTCCACGGCGAGACGGGTGCGGTCAAAGCTGCCGCAGACGCCGCACTGGACGAACTGGGCGGCAACACCGGAAGCGCGGTGCAGCCGAACGTGCTGGCCTCACGGATCATCTCCAGCGTCGACCACCAGCACGCATTCCTGATCAACCGCAACAAGATCGGCTCGATGGTGCTCCCCGGGGAATCACTGTTCGTGCTCGAGGTGGCCCCCGCGTCCTACGCCATCCTGGCCACCAACGAGGCCGAGAAGGCCGCGGACATCAAGGTGGTCGATTTCCGGATGATCGGCGCCACGGGCCGGGTGTACCTGTCCGGGACCGAGGCCGATGTTCGTACGGCCGCCGAGGCAGCCCGGGACGCGCTGGCGAGGGCCACCGCGTGAGCATCAACCGGGACGAACTGCGCGCCCTCGTGCGTGAGGTGGTGCGGGAGGCCGTTCGGGATGTCGCTGCTGCCACGAAGACTCCGGGGCCGGTGGCTGTCCCCCCACCACCGGCTCCGGCTCCATCTGCCCCGCCAACGGTCGCGGACCAGTTCGGCGTGGAACCCACCGGGCCCCGTGCCGTCGACGGCAAGAACCGCACCGAGACAGTGCAGTTGACCAATGACCGAGACCTCGACAGCTTTGTCCGGAAGCTGTTGCGGCTCTTCGAGAGCCCGAAGACCCGGGCCGACCTCAAGACAGGTCGGCTCAGCTTCAGGCTGTTGGGATCCACCCGGCCATCCGGCGGGGGAGCCAGCAGGCGCATCGAAAGCGGCGCGGTAACCGAACGGCAGATCGCCGACATGGCCGGCGGCACGCTCGTGCTCGGCCGCAAGGCGGTGCTCACCCCGCTGGCCCGAGAAAAAGCCCGAACTCTGGGGGTCACGATTGAGAAGGAGCGCAAATGATCTCAGCGGTTGTCACCGGCAACGTGTGGTCGACCCGTCGGATCGACGGCATTCCTCCCGGCGCGTTCCTAGAGGTCGAGATCGACGGCACCGGGTCGAAGCTGATCGCCTTCGACGTCCTCGGCAGCGGTGTGGGCGAACGGGTCCTCGTCGCCCAGGGCTCGGTCGCCTCGGGGTGGTTCACCGGCACCCCGCCTCCGGTCGACGCACTCATCATCGGCTCCATCGATACCAAACCTGATACCAAACCCAACAAATAAGGAGAAACACCTATGTCCAGCAACGCAATCGGACTGATCGAGACCAAGGGCTACGTGGCTGCGCTGGCCGCTGCCGATGCCATGGTCAAGGCCGCGAACGTCACCATCACCGATCGCCAGCAGGTCGGCGACGGCCTGGTCGCCGTGATCGTCACCGGTGAGGTGGGTGCCGTCAAGGCCGCCACCGAGGCCGGTGCCGAGACCGCCTCGCAGGTGGGCGAACTGGTGAGCGTGCACGTCATCCCGCGTCCGCACAATGAACTCGGCGCGCACTTCGCGGTTGCCAGCAAGTAGCCATGCCGACCAAAGCAGAGGAGAGTACGCGGATTCGCACCCAGATCCGCGTCTACCTGTTGGTGGAGGACCTGCAGCGCCAGTTCGCCGCCTACCTCGGAACGCCGACCCGGGCCCGGGGTTACCCGCCGTACGAGGGTGAGCACGCGCTGATCGTCGAGGTGTCCCCCGCCTTGGCGATCGAGCGGGTGATCGACCTGGCGCTGCGCGAGGTCCCCGGCATCCAGCCCGGAATCCTCTACGTGGAGCGCCAATTCGGTGTTCTCGAGATCCACTCGGCCAATCTGGAGGATGTGCAGCGGGCCGGCGAGGCGATCCTGGCCGGCACCGGCAACAAGGCCTCCGACCAGCTGCGGCCGCAGGTGCTCTACCACGACATCATCGAGAACATCACCGATCAGCATGCGGTGATCCTCAACCGCAACCGGCAGGCATCGATGATCCTGCCCGGGCAGTCACTGCTGGTGTACGAGATGACCCCGGCGTTGTTCGCAGCGGTGGCGGCCAATGAGGCGGAGCGGGCCGCACCTGGGCTTACTGTGGTTGACGTGCAGATGATCGGTGCCGCTGGAAGGCTCTACATCGGCGGCAGCACCGCCGACGTAACCGTGGCGAGGGATCGGATCACCGCGGTGCTCGATGGTATTGAAGGACGGGATCACTAATGGTCATCACCGACGAGATCGATGTCGCCCAACTGGCGCTACGCCAGTACGACATCGGGACTGACGCGACCCTGCGGTTGCTGAACCTGTCCGAGAATGCCACCTATCTCGTCGAAGATGCCGGCGCCCAGTCGATCCTGCGGGTGCACCGGCAGGCCTATCACCAGCCCCACGAGATCGAGTCGGAACTGGACTGGCTGCAGGCGTTGCGGGCCGACAGCGACGTCACGGTGCCCACCGTGCTGCCGGCCCTCGACGGCCGGCGGCTGGTCACCGTCAACGCCGATGGAACCGACCGCCACGCCGTGCACTTCGGCATGGTCGCCGGGGCCGAGCCCGACGAGGGCACGTTGACCCTCGACGATTTCCACACGCTGGGCCGGATCACCGCTGCGCTGCATGACCATTCGCAGCGGTGGGAGCGCCCGCCCGGGTTCGGCCGGTTCTCCTGGGACTGGGAACACAGCCTGGGGGCGGCTCCCCGTTGGGGCCGCTGGCACGATGCCGAAGGCGTCGGCGCGGCCGAGCAGCAGGTGCTGGAGCGCGCCCAGGCGCTGCTGCACGATCGGCTGCACGCCTACGGCACCGGTCCCGACGTCTACGGCCTGATCCACGCTGACCTGCGGTTGGCCAATCTGCTGGTGGATCCTGACCCTATGGGAACTCCCAAGATCACCGTCATCGACTTCGATGACTGCGGATTCGGTTGGTACTTCTATGATTTCGGCACCGCGGTGTCGTTCATAGAGGACGACCCGGCACTGCCGGAATGGCAGGACGCCTGGGTGAGCGGCTACCGCACGCGACGCGACCTGCCTGCCTCGGACGAGGACATGCTGGCGTCGTTCGTGCTGCTGCGCAGGCTGCTGCTGCTGGCCTGGATGGGCAGCCACAGCCACTCCAGGGAATCGGCGACCAAGGCCATCAGCTACGCCGCGGGTAGCTGCGAACTCGCCGAGCGCTACCTGCGCTCCAACGGCCTCAACCTGACCTGACTCTCAAAAGGACCCCAACCATGTTCGCATCGCTTCAGGGCCGTTCGGCCATCGTCACCGGTGGCAGCAAGGGCATCGGCCGCGGCATCGCCCAGACGTTCGCCAACGCCGGCGTAGACGTCCTCGTCACCGGGCGCAACCAGTCCGACCTCGATGAGGCGGTCGCGGCGCTCGCCGACGCCCCGGGTCGGGTCAGTGCCCTGCGGGCGGACGTGACGAGCCCCGAGGACGCCCGCCAGGTGGTCAGTGCCGCCGTCGAGCGGCACGGCGGGCTGGACATCGTCTGCGCCAACGCCGGCATCTTCCCGTCCGGGCGCTTGGAGGACCTCACCCCCGACGACATCGACCAGGTCCTTGCGGTGAACTTCAAGGGCACCGTCTACATCGTGCAGGCCGCACTCTCGGCGCTGACCGCGAGCGGCCACGGACGCGTCGTCATCACGTCGTCGATCACGGGGCCCATCACCGGCTACCCCGGCTGGTCGCACTACGGGGCGTCCAAGGCCGCCCAGCTGGGCTTCCTGCGCACCGCCGCGATGGAACTGGCCCCGAAGAAGATCACCATCAACGCCGTGCTGCCTGGCAACATCATCACCGAGGGCCTGGTCGAAATGGGCCAGGACTACATGGACCAAATGGCCTCGGCCGTGCCTGCCGGCCGACTCGGATCGGTCGCCGACATCGGCAATGCGGCGCTGTTCTTCGCCACCGACGAAGCCGGGTACATCACCGGACAGTCGCTGGTCGTGGACGGCGGACAGATTCTGCCCGAATCGCACATGGCGATCGCTGAACTCTAGTTCAACCCGGATAGAATTGGCTGTACCAATACACGTGCAGGGGGGCCGGGGTGGCAGTTCACAGCGAAGAGTTGCGCAGGCACATCGTCGCCGACATCAACGCGGGCACCCCCGGCGCCAAACTCGGCAGTGAGCGTGACCTGGCCGAGCACTACGGCACCAGTCGCTCCAGCCTGCGCCAGGTGCTGGCCGCGCTGGAGGAAGCCGGGTTGGTACACCGGGTCATCGGCCGGGCCGGCGGCATCTTCATCAGCCACGGGCAGGTCGAGCGGCACCTCGCCGATGTGGTCGGTGTCCCCGCCTTCCTGGCCAACCAGGGTTATGTCGCCGGCACCCGGGTGCTCTCGACGCGCATCACCACCCCCGACGACGCCACCCGGAGCGCGCTGCGTCTGGGCCCCGGCGACTACGTCATCGAGATCCAGCGCGTCCGCCTGGCCGACGGTTCGCCCATCTCGCTCGAACACGCGCAATTCCCCGCGGACACCTTTCCCGGCCTGCTCGACCAGCAGTTGGGTGGGTCACTCTACGAAATCCTGCAGTCCCAATACGGTTTGGTCACCGGCCGGGCCGATGAGCGTATCGAGGCGGTCAACGCCACCAGCAATGAAGCCACCCTGCTCGGCATCAAACCGAAGGCGGCACTTCTGTTGATCACGCGGGTGACCTACGACCAGAACGGTTCCCCGTGCGAGTTCTCCCGCGACCTGTTCCGCGGGGACCGCACGGCATTGGCTGTCACGGCGAAGGGCAGCGGCATCGCCACCCACGCCGACGCCAACACTGCCTCGGTCACGCTGCAGCGGCAGGCCGGCTGACGGAATTTCTCACCCGTCCTCTGGCTGGTCGTCGGGGCTCGCTATCTGGAACCCCTCAGGCTCGGCGATCGCCTCGTCGACGTCGCGCGGCGGAGCCTGCCCGACCTGCCTGTCGGGCCGTTCCGCATCAAGCTTGCTATCGAGCGATTCCGGCTCGCCCGCACGGTCAGCGCCGTGCCACTGCTCCGGCGCATCGACCACATCGTCGCCGTCCGCATTGGCGACCTCGTCGGAATCGGTCGACTCACTGGGCGAGAGGGTGTCGTCCGGGCCATTGTCGATATCGCTCATGGCACTGGGATGCCCACGACGCGGCTGCGGGAAACTCGATGGGAAACCGATCACGCCGCACTCTGAGCAGGCGCAGAGGTCACGCCCTTGACGAAGTCACCCATATAGCCGATGGCACGCCTGCCCTCCGGCAGGATCTCGGCGGCGAGCGGGAAGTCGTGTATCTGGCCACTCCACACATGCAACTCGCAGTGTGCGTGAGCATCGGCCAGCCGCTCGGCCACCAATTCTGAGTCAGCCAACAGCAATTCGTCGGCACTCACGTGAATCATGACCGGTGGCATACCCGTGAGATCGGCCGTGGCCGGATCGATCAGCGGCTCGGCATTGCACCGGTTCGGCTGGCATTGGCTACGTCGTACGGACCGGGCGAAAGCCGACAACGCCGCCCCGGTGAACATCGAACACCGAGAGATGTTGCGATGAGCTAGTTTCCGTGTGGGGTCCAGGTCGATCAGCGGTGAGATCGCGGCCAGGCCTGCTGCTGGCACCACACCGCGGGCCAACGCCCTGAGCGCCGTCCCGAAGGCCAGGTATCCGCCTGCCGAATCGCCCGCAATCACTGTGCGCTGCGCGTCGTAGCCCCGCCGCCGTAACCAGGACAATCCGGCCAGGGCGTCCTCGACCCCGTCTGCCGGTCCGCACACGGGCAACATCCGGTAACCGACATTGAGCACCAGCGCATCAGCGGCGGCCGACAGCCGGGCAGCCAAAGCACGGTGGGTGTTGAGCCCACAGGTGACGAACGCCCCACCGTGCAAGTACAAGATCGCGTTACGCCCTGATGTCCCTTGTGCCCGCACCAGTTCCGCCGGACACTTCGGCAGTGTCACGGGCTCCACCGACACCGATGAGCGACGCGGGACCAGACCGACGACATCGTCTATGGAGCTGAGCGGCCAAGCCAGATCCGGCTGCAACGCCCAGGCGCGGATCAGGTTCTTCACCGCGACCCGACAGCCGATCCCCAGGGCCGCGGCTTCCAGGCTGTGTCTGCGGTGCAATACCCGTTTGGCCGCGTACGCCCCGGTCATGGCGATCATCTCCTTGTGTCATCACAACGAATACCCGCGCTGGGCGTGGCAAAACGGCCGATACGGGTATTCCCCGATGATGAACAGCGCAGCACAGTTCGTGCCCGAAACACGGGAGCTGTCCGAACTCGCAGAGGCAGCGCAGCAGTGCGAGGGGTGCCCGCTGTATCGACACGCCACGCAAGCGGTTTTCGGGTCCGGTCAACCGTCAGCCCGGGTGATGTTGGTGGGTGAGCAACCGGGTGACCAGGAGGACCGGGAGGGAACACCCTTCGTCGGTCCGGCCGGCCGCATCTTGGACAAAGCCTTGGCCGCGGCCGAGATCGACCGCGACGACCTGTACCTCACCAACGCCGTGAAGCACTTCAAGTTCACCACCAACGAGCGCGGCAAACGTCGTATCCACAAGACTCCCAGCCGAACCGAGGTGGAGGCATGTCGGCCATGGATTCTCGCTGAATTGGACACGATCTCCCCGGACGTGGTCGTCTTACTCGGAGCAACCGCAGCCAAATCGCTGCTCGGCAACGACTTTCGGGTGTCACGCCACCGCGGGGAGATCCTCCACGCCACAGGCCTGGAGCCGTGCGGGGACCCGGCGCTGATCGCGACGATTCACCCGTCGGCAGTGTTGCGTGGACCGTCGGAGACCCGAGACGAAGCCTTCGACGGACTGGTCGCCGACCTTCGCACCGCTTATGCGACGACGCGAACCGTGCGCAGCGAAGGATCGGCCGGGTCCGGCACATTCATGCCTGCCACCAGTCCGGTACGCAGGTAATCCAAGACGGCCTCATTGATCCGTTCCCCGGGAACCACCGCCGGGATGCCGGGCGGATAGGGAGTGATCTGTTCAGCGGAGATCCGGCCCACCACCTCCTCCACCGGAATATCCGCGACGGGGCCGAAAAACGCATCCCGCGGCGTCATCACGCTGTCCAGTTCCAACTCCTCGGGCGCGGGCAGTTCGACCCGCGGCGGCGGGTCGAAGTCGTGAGCGGCCTTGCGCCACAGCTTGAGCGCTTCGACCAGCCGGCCTGCGGTATCTGAACCGTCGGCCAGCGACATCGTGGCCAGCACCCGGCGATGGTCGGTCATGCCCAGATCGAGTTGGCAGTACTCCCGCAGCCAGTCCGCAGCCTGATATCCCGAGGTGCCCGTCGCCGAGACGTCGATCAGCACCTGCAGACGATCCAGATCGTGCGAGGCCTGCTTACCCAACAACTCCTGGTCAAGGACCTCGATGTCGTCGATCTCCTCGATCTCGCGCCGCGTCGCGTCAGCCAAATCCAGTGCTGCGCCCATCAACTCGTGACCATGTTCGACCATCTGCCGACGCCATCCGTCAATTGCGCTGTACACCAGCACATTCGGACTCGTCGTCATCAGCAGGTCCGCACATGCCGACAGCCGGTTCTGGTCCACGAGGTCGCCCTGCAGGTGAAAAACCGAGCCCTGCTCGAACCCGGCACCCATCTTGTGGACGCTGACCACGCACACGTCCGCGCCCGCATTCATCGCCCACGTGGGCAGATCCTCGTGGAAGGGCAGATGCGCGCCCCACGCCTCATCGACGATCAGCGGCTTCCCCCGACGATGACAGACCTCGGCGATTCCCTCGATATCGGCGCAGGTGCCGTACGGGCTGGGGCTGACGATCAGCGCAGCGGCTGCATCCGGGTGACGCTGCCAGGCCTGCTCCACCTGTTGCGGCGACGGGGGGTGAGACAGGTGCCGTTCGGCGTCCCACTGCGGGGTGATCCAGCGCGGCACCAACCCCGAGAAGATCAGCCCGGCGACCACCGACTTGTGGCTGTCCCGGCTCAGCAGCAGGCTGCCGTCGCACCCGGCCACCGCCATCATCGCGGCTTTGACCGACAGCGAACTTCCGCACGTGGAGAACCAGGCCACCCGTGCTCCCACCGCCTCGGCCATCAAGTCCTCCGCCCGTTTGAGATAGCCGTTGCTCATCCGCCGGTCATCGAGGCCGCCGCTGGCCAGCACATCGCTGAAGAACGGCTCCCGCCCCAGTACCTGCAGCACTCGGTGATCGACACCGCGGCCCTGACGATGCCCCGGCGGAGAAAACCCGTACCGGTTGGAGTTGTGGTACTCGTGCAATGCGTCAAGTAACGGCGCCGTGGCCTGATTGCCCGTCATGGCGGGTGAGTACCCACATCAACCCAACCCCCACACACGCGGCTGTCATCACGCCGAATGCCGTCGGGAACGAGAACGAAGTGGCCAGCGCACCGACGACCAGAGACCCCAGGCCGGTCCCCGTATCGAATCCGACGTTCCAAGCCACACTGACCGCGCCGCGGGCGTGCTCACCGGTGGCGGCGAACGCTTGCACCAGGGTGAGGTTCTGCAACGCCCCGTAAGCGATGCCGAGCAGCACACTGCCGAGAATCACGACGACTGCACCGCTGATCGAGCCGAGGGTGATGCCGGTCGCGATCACCGCCAGACCGACCGCGCCCACTCCCAGCATCGGAGCGATGAACCTGGCCGGGCCATGACGATCGGCAACGCCCCCGATCCACCACCGGGCAAGTGCGGCCGTCCCCGTCATGCCGAGCAGCGCCGCAAATGCGGTTACCGCGCCACCCAGTTGCGGGGCAAAGGTCAGGATCCCGCCGCCCGCGGCGGTGATCACCACAAGGGCGGCAATCGGGCCGACGAGCCCACCGATACCGCGGAGTCGATCGGGATGCTCCGCGGGAGTCAAAACCGGTGCTGGGCGGGCAAATGCCAGCGGTAGCCCCAGTAGCGGGGCGGCAGCGAGCACGAATACCAGCTGATAGCCGATATTTTCGGCCAGCCATGGCGCCAGTGGGATGAGCACGAACTGCGGTGCCGCAATGGCCAGCCCGTACGCGCCGATCGCCCGGCCGCGACGCTTCTGCGGGATGAGTGCGGCGATACCACCGACTCCGCAGACCGTCAGGATGCCGAAGCCCAGTCCACGCAACGCCGCGAGGACCAACACCTGCCACAGGGACGAAGTAAACGCGTGCAGCAGTGCCGGTGCCCCCAGCAGGACCAGCCCGAGCGACAGCGTGAGCGCCCATCCGGCTCGCCGCAACACCCGCCCGACCAGCAGTTGCGCGATGACCGTACACAGCATGAGCACGCTGTTGACGACGCCGGCACCCAGGTTGTCGGCGCCGATGCGCACCGCCCACATCGGGGCAACCGGTAGCAGCAGGGAAAACCCGGCGAATCCCACTGCGGCACAGGCCAGCAACGCGGGCATGCCTGATACCCGCCACACGCTGTCCCGGCTCACCGCTGGAACACCACCGCACCGGCGATGATGGTGGTGGCCACCAGATCGGCGTCGAGCGCATCCACCACCCGCTGCGGAGAGCCCGTCAGCAGGCAGAGGTCGCCAGGCTCAGCGGGGGCGACGCGCCGAGGCCGGGCCGGATTCCCCGCGCCGCCCAGAAACAGCGTCAACGCGCGGCGGCCCGAGATCCGCTCGACCGGGTTCAGGACCACACCGCGCGGCGTGCGGCGATGTACCGCGGCGCGCATGGTCGCCCAGGGGTCGGGATTCCCGAACGGCGCATCGGTGGACAGTGCCACCGGCACCCCGGCGGACAGCAGAGTGGCCAGCCGCCACAGCTGATGTTGTTCGGCGCCAGGCACATCCGTGCGGTACTGGTCCCCCCGCTCCGCGACGAAGTTGGGTTGGGTCACCACCGTGATCCCGAGGGCGACGAGCTCGTCGACGAGGTCCCCGGGCACCATCGCGGCATGCTCGATCCGGTCGGCGGGATGGCTGCCCGCGGCGCGCAGTGCGGCGATGGTGACGACGAGCTGGGCCGAGGTCACGCAATGCACCGCCACCGGTGCGCCGGCCCGATGGCGCTCGGATATCCAGGCGGACAGTGCGTCCAGGTCAAGGCTGTCGTCGTGCAGGATCCGCTTGCCCGGGGCCAGGTAGTGCACACGCTGCAGCAGGCCCGCGGGGCGGTCCGCCGGTTGCAGGTCAGGCGTGGCATCGGTGACGCCGGTGACACCAAAGCCGGCCAACCTGGCGCTGAACTCCTCAATCTGGGCGGGACGCCGCTGCAACGCATCTGACCACGTCCGGTCCGCGCTACGCAGCCGCCCGTCGGGGTGATCGCCCAACCCCAGGGCCGCGAGGCCGGGCGAGTTCACCGTCCACATCACCCCGCTGCGATGCTGCACCCGCACCGGTGTTCCGGGCATCAACCGGTCCAGTACGTGGCGGTCCAACGGGCCCGCCACCGCATCGTGATAGCCGACCGCCCGGATCCAACCGTCGCCGCCCACCACCGCGGCGGTCAACGCCCGTGCCAGTCCTGCCTCATCGCCCACCTCGGCGGGGCCGACCCGGATCGACTCCCCCTCGGCCGCCGCCGAGTGCACGTGGAGATGGTGATCGTGCAGCCCGGGAATCACGGTGTGAGATGCCGCGTCGAGCACCTCTTCGCCAGGCTCGGGCGACAACGACTCGGCGACCTGCCCGATGGTATCGCCGACCCGGATGTCGACCACTGTCCCGTCGAGCAGCGTCGCGTGACGAATCAGCATGGGCCCGCGGTCCGTTCCGCCACCAACCGGTGCACTGACTCGTTATCGGCACCGAGTTGCGGTCCGGGCGGCCCGACGGCAGGACGCGCCGGCGTCACCTCGTGGCCGTCGCCCTCCAGCGAGCTGTACGCGGCAGCCACAGCCGCCATCGAGAATTCGATCAGCTCACCGCCTCCGCGTTCCCGCGATGCCGCCACCGCAGCGGCGGCGTGCAGCCCCGTGAGCGGGTCGGCAATGGCGTCACCGCTGAATACCGGTGCACCACCGTGGTATTCGACCAGCCCTCCGGATACCGCGGCATCGTCGCCGAATGCCACCCAGTCGGCGTTCTCCCCGACGGTGCCATGCCCGGTGATGCGCAACCAGATCCGCCCGCGCCTGGGAGCAGGAGTATCGGGCCCCAGCCCACGCCGCGCCAGTGCAGCCGGCCGCGAAGCCTCGATCACCACATCGGCTGCCCCGATCAGCGCGGCCAGATCGCGGATGTCATCGAAATCAGTGGCGTACGAAAGCTTTCCGCCGTTCATCCAGTCGAAGAATTCCGGTGGCCCGGAACGGGTCCCGTCCGGGCGGCTCCAGCTCTCGACCTTGACCACGGTGGCCCCGGCCCGGGCGAGCAGTTGTCCACACAACGGCCCGGCCCACATCGACGACAGATCGGCCACCAACATACCGGCGAACGGTGCGGCACCGGGCGGCCCGATCGGGCGCACCACCGGCGGCGCGGGCGGAGTTTCACCGAGCACACCCGCCGGCAGCCCGAGCAGGCGCGCGCGTTCGGCCACCTCCGCAGAGCCGGATTCGGCAACCCACCTCCCGATCGCCGGCCATGGGTCGGCGCCTACCGAATCGTCCTGCAGCAGTGCGGGGATCATGGCGATGTCATCGGGGCGCGAGAGGGTCAGCGCACACCATCCGTCGCGGGTGGCCAGCAGGCGCGTGGCCCCGCCCGCCGAGATCTGCCCTCGCGGCGCGATGTCCAACAGTGCGGCGCGGCCGGTGAGCAGTTCAGTGGCGTCGACCGTCACCCCGGTGTCGGCGGTGAAGCCGTCGGCGACCGCCTGGGCCTGCCTCAGCACGGCCCTCGGGATCACCAACTGCGCCATCAGAACTGCAACGCGCTGAACCGCCAGTCCAGCACCTGGCGGTCGGGATCGTCGGGTCCGCCGGCCGCGTACACCAGCGAGCGCAACCTCAGCACCCCGGCGTCGGCCGACTCGACGTGCAGCTCGCTGAACAGGGTGTCACCCTCGTGTACAGGACCGGTGTGGTCACAGGACTCCCAACCCAGGACGGTGACCAGGTTCGGTAGCAACCGGTTCGCTTGGGCCAGGGCCAGGCCGATGGTGTGTCCGCCGTACACCAGGCGCCGGCCACCGGCGCGCCAATCATGATGGGTGGCAGCGATGTTCAGCGTCAGCCGAGCGAGTTCGGGTGCACTGCTGACTACATCGGCGGTGCTGTGCAGCACCACGCCCGCCAGGCCTGGATTAAAATGCGGCCCCGGCACCCGGGCGCGGAACACGTCGGCGTCCCAGCCGGCGGTGGGGTTCGGGGCTGTCGCATCGGCCCCGATCATCGACAGATCGTCGGCATGACCGGTGTCGATGTCGTCCCTGGACAGTGGGAGCATCGCGCAGCGGTAGAAGTCGAGCACCTTGCGATCTTTCTGGTCGACCGTAGTCATCCGCAGGGCGGCCAGGCCAGTGGCCGCTCGCCCGGGCTTCATCGAATTCTGTTTGAGACCAACCACTTCGGTGCGGGTGTACAGGCTATCCCCGATCACCGGGCAGCGGTGGAACGCCAGGCCGCGGTAAAACAAGTTCGCCTTGACCCGTTGCGTCACCAGCGTGCTCTGGCCGATCGCCACATCGCACACCAGCGCCGGATGCGCCAGCGGGCCCGGCTGCCCCGTCACCGCGGCAGCCAGCTCGGCATCGAGCGCCAACCGCAGCCGGTCGCCGAGGATCGCCTGATGGGTTGTGGCCGCGCCGGCAGTCAACGTCATCGACGGCGCAGTGTCGAATACCTGGCCAACCGCCAGGTCATCGAAGTAGGGACCACCCATCACCCCTGGCACTATGCCACCTCGTCGACCAGGCCCCACGCCAGTGCCGTCGCCGCGTCCACGGTGTCCCCGGAGAGCACCAGGTAGGCGGTGCGCCACCGGCCGATGCGTCGGGTGATGCTCACCGTGCCGCCCGCCCCGGGTATCAACCCGAGGGCCAGTTCCGGCAGGCCGATCGTGGCATCGGGATGGCAGCTGACCCAACCGCAGAACGACGCCATCTCCAGGCCACTGCCCAGCACCTGGCCGTGCACCTCGGCGCGGCAGCGTCGCCCCAGCCTCGCCGTCAGTTCGTCGAGCACCAGCGCCGGACTGTGCCGGGTGCGGGCCAGGTGGGCGCTCGCCGGGTCGGCGAATGAACCGAATTCGGCCAGATCGCCGCCGCTGCAGAAAGATCGGCCGTTGCCGCCGAGTACCACCTCGTCGACCGACGGATCCAGGCGCGCCACCTCGAGGGCCTCGAGCAGCGCGCCGCGGGCGTCGGTGGAGAACGCGTTGTGCCGCTGGGTCCGGTTGAACCTGACGTGCAGCGTGTTCCCGTCACGGTGGGCCTGCACCGGTTCGGGTAGCTGCGGCACGACGGCCGGCCCGCGCTCTGCCAGCCAGCGGGCGAATTCGGATCCCGATTGCAGCGTCGAATACGCCAGCGATTCGGTGACCAACCCGGCTCGGGTCGGCCCGGCCGGGTCCAGTGAACGCAGCACGTCGTCACACACCGCCGCGGCCTGCGGCCATGTCCGGCAGCGCTCGGTGAGTTGATCCACGGCCTGCTGCACAGAGTTCACGGTGACCGCCCGCCGGTCCTCGCAGGGCCGTTCGGTCAGCGTGAACGTCGCGTCATCCGTCGGGGTGTCGACCCCGACGCGGATACCTGCGGGCAGTTCCAGGACGGTCACGAGTACTTGTTTATCAGCTCCTGCTTGTACAGCTTGCCGGTGTCGGTGCGGGGCAGCTCAACCTCGAACGAGATTGTCCGCGGGCACTTGTAATGCGTCAGGCGTTCACGCAGCCAGCTCAGCAGCTCCTCGGCGAATTCCGGGGTGGCATCCGCCGGGTCAACGGTCTGCACCACGCCCTTGACGCTCTGGCCCATCTCGTCGTCGGGGATGCCGAACACCGCGGCGTCCATCACCTTCGGGTGTACGACGAGCGTGTTCTCGGCTTCCTGCGGATAGATGTTCACCCCGCCCGAGATGATCATGTGGTGGCGCCGGTCGGTCAGGTACAGGTAGCCGTCCTCGTCGACATACCCGATGTCTCCCACCGTCTTCCAGCCGTGTGAGTCACGCGAGGATGCGGTCTTCTCGGCGTCGTTGAGGTATTCGAAATCGGCGCCACCCTCGAAGAAGATCTCACCGGCCTGGCCGGGCGGCACTTCCTTGCCGTCCTCGTCGAGGATGTGCACCAGGCCGTTCATCGGTTTGCCCACCGAACCCGGATGTGTCAGCCAGTCTTCGGCGAAGATCACCGTCGCGCCGATGGCCTCGGAGGACGCGTAGTACTCGTCGACGATCGGCCCCCACCAGTCCATCATCTGCTTCTTGATCTCGACCGGACACGGTGCCGCCGCATGCATCACGCGGCGCAGGCTCGACAGATCGTACGAATTACGCACGTCCTCAGGCAGTTTCAGCATTCGGGTGAACATCACCGGCACGAACTGGCCTTGGGTGACCTTGTGCTTCTGTATCGCGTCCAGGCAGCCTTCGGCATCGAACTTCTCCAGCACCACGGTGGTGATGCCGGCGGCCTGAATCTGCATGGACCACACCGACGGTGCCGTGTGGTACAGCGGGGCCGGGCTCAGATACACCGAATCGGGCTGCATCCAGAACCCGACGAGCGCCGACATCATGCCGGGGGTTTCCGACGGCGGCACATGCGGCAGGTCGCGCTTGATGCCCTTGGGCCGGCCCGTCGTACCCGACGAGTACTGCAACAGATCGCCGTCCAACTCATCGTCGATCGGGGTCTCGGGCTGATCGGCGACGGCCTCCGGGTAACGCTTCCAGCCGTCCAATTCACCGGAGGCGCTTGTCGCCGACGATTCGGCTCCGTCGGCAATCAGCAGGGTGCCCGGCAAGCCGTTGGGCAGTTCCTTTTCCAGGCCGCCCAGGATGTCCTTGAGCACAGCGGAGCCGGCGATGGCCTTGGCCCCGCTGTTGTCGATGATGTACGCGGCCTCGGCGGCGGTCAGATGCGTATTGATCGGCACGTAGTACAACCCGCTGCGGCGCGCCGCCCACATCACGGCGTGGATGTGCTCGTTGTTCTCCATGAGAATCGCGACCACGTCGCCCTCTTGCAGTCCCTGCCGCCGGAAGTAGTGCGCCAACCGATTCGCGCGGGCTTCGAGTTCACCGAACGTGACGACGGTGCCCGACGGGTGGAGGATGATCGCCGGCTTCTCGGGGTTGGCCTCGGCATGCTCGCGGATCTGCATGAGGGCACTGTAACCGGCGCCACTTGACAGGTGTCAAGTAGGGCGCGGTTACACCCGCTGGGCAGGCCATGAACAGGTCTTTGACTCCAGAAGCACCGACAGCGCCCACACCGCTAATCGCGGCCCCGACCGCTTGCGTCGGACCTACGATGTCAGAACGCCCAGCGGATCCAGCGTGGGGAGCGCCGATGCGATTCACCGAAGCGCGCTGAGAACGGCGTCGACATGCCAGCAGGCATCGCCACCTTTCTGTTCACCGACATCGAAGGTTCCACCCGACGGTGGGAATCTGACGCTGACGGCATGCGAGCCACCCTGGCGGTGCATGACGAGGTGCTGCGCCGCGCGATAGCCGAGCAGGCCGGCCAACTTTTCAAGCACACCGGCGACGGCGTCTGCGCGGCGTTCGCCTCGCCGTCCGCCGCCGTCGAAGCGGCGGTGAGCGCACAGCGGGAGCTGGGGCTGCCGGTACGGATGGGCCTGGCCACCGGGGAAGCCGAACACCGCGACGACGACTATTTCGGCGCCGTCCTCAACCGGGCGTCCCGAATCATGGCGTCCGGGCACGGCGGACAGATCCTGCTCGACGCGGTGACGGCGGGCCTGTTAAGCGGCGTCGACCTGATTTCGTTGGGGTCGAGACGGTTACGCGACATCGCCAAACCCGTTGACCTCTACCAGGTCCACGCCGCGGGCCTGCGCACCGAGTTCCCGCCGCTGAACACCACCACTTCCGGACCGGGGAATCTGCGGGCTCCGACCAGGAGCCTCATCGGACGCGAGGCTGATCTGACCGAGTTGGACACGGTCCTGAAATCACATCGCCTGGTGACGTTAACCGGTGTCGGCGGGGTCGGAAAGACCCGGCTGGCACTGGAGGTCGCCTCCCGCTCGCTCGACGCATTTCCGGACGGTGCGTTCGTGATCGAACTGGCCGCGGTCGGTGATCCGACCGCGGTCCCGGACTCGGTCGCGGCCGTTCTCGGAATCACCCAGCAAGCCGGGTTGACCGTTACCGAGAGCATTGCCTCGGCCCTCCAAGGACGCTCCCGCATCCTGGTTTTCGACAACTGCGAACACGTCCTGAACGCGGCCGCCGATCTGATCGAGTCGATCCTCGCCCAGTCGTCGGCAGTCACGGTCCTTGCCACCAGCCGCGAAGGACTGAGACTCAAAGACGAGCAGCTGTGGCCGGTGGCATCGCTGGACACCCGCGACGGCCCGGGTGCCGCGGCCGCGGCACTGTTCATCGATCGAGCTCAGGCGGTCTCTCCCCGTGCGTCATTCACCTCGCCGGTCGAATCCGCCGCGGTAGTGGAAATCTGCCGTCGCCTGGACGGAATTCCACTGGCGATCGAACTCGCGGCGTCCCGCATGGTGTCGATGACGGCTTCCGAGATCCGCGATCGGCTGGACGACCGTTTCCGGCTGCTCGTGGGCTCACGTCGAGGGCTGGAACGGCACCAGACGCTGAGCCACGCCGTGCAATGGTCCTACGACCTGCTCGACAACGATGAAAAGTCCGTGTTGACAAGGCTTTCGGTGTTCAACGGCGGGTTCAACCTGGCTGCGGCGTGCGCCATCGCCGGCTCCGACGACGAACTGGGGACGCTGGATCTGCTCGACGCCCTCGTCCGGAAGTCGCTCCTGGTGGCAGACCCCACAACATCGCACACTCGCTTCTCGATGCTGGAGACCATCCGTCAATTCGCGGAGGAGCAGCTCGTCGACTCGGGCGACTCGGAAGCGGTACGCACAGCACACGCACACTACTTCGCGGGCCTGCAGTCCGAAGTGCTCGCGTTGTGGGACAGCCCGAGGCAACGCGAAGCCTACGAATGGTTCTCAACCGAGTTGCCCAACCTGCGGACAGCGTTTCGATGGGCCGCCGACAACGGCGATCTCGACGCGGCCGCCTCAGTCGCGGTGAATGCGATCTACTTCGGATATTTCCTCGAGCAGTGGGAACCCCTGGCCTGGGTCGAGGAGATCCTCCCGACGGCCCAAACAGCACACCATCCGAGACTGGCTCAACTCTTCGTGGGCGCCACCAACTGTGCTGCGTTGGGACGCTTCGACGACTTCAACCAGTACGCCGAAGCCAGCCGGGCGGCGATCGGCAGCGGAGAATTCGACGATGTCGGCGACGAGTTCTCGTGCGTGGTCGCCGCCGGATACAACACGACGGGCCGGCCCGACCGGGCAATCGAGTGGTGCCGGGCAACGATCGCTCGCCTACCCCAGCGCCACACCGCCAACCAGACCGTCCTGGCGGTGACATTGGCTGTCTGCGGAGCCACGGCGGAAGCGATGAACGAGTCGGCGCGGCTGCCCACCGACGCCGAGAGCCTCGCCAACCCCGCCCTGGCCGGTGCCGCGCTGCTCGGGTACGGCTGGGCCCGCCGGGAGACTGAGCCCGCAGTTGCCTACCAGGCCCTCCGCCGAGGGTGGCACCTCGCCCAGGAAAGCGGCGATCGACAGCAGACATCGATCTTCGCCTGCCTGCTGGCCGGGCTCGCCGCCGACCGCGGCCAGCTGACTGATGCCTTCGACTACATCATCCAAGCCATCCGGCACTACTACGACTCCGGCACCGTCGAACTGATGCGCAACGCACTGGGACTGCTCACCGCACTGCTCGACCGGCTCGGCGGACACCAACCGGCAGCCACCATCAGCGGCTTCGCCTCGACCGCGATGGCGCGCGCGGGCTTCCCCGAGATCGACGCCGCCATCGCGGATCTGAAAGAAGTTCTCGGTGAAGACCGCTACCGGTCACTTGCGTCGGCCGGCGCAAGTATGACCGCCACCGAGGTTGCCGACTACGCATTCGAACAGATCGGCCGGGCACGGTCCGAATTGGGCACCGCGGGGTAACCCCCAAGTCAGTCCGCGCCGATCCCACGCAGCAGCATCATCAGACCAGTGCTGGCGTCGTCGAGGGGCTGCAGCGACCTGGCGCTGCGGCACTGGATGATGGCACCTTCCAGTGAGCTGACGATGAAGCTGCCGAGTGAGGCTGCGGTGGCGGCGTCAACACCCTTGGATCCGATCGACTCCGCAATCACCCTGGACCAGTCAGCAAACACCGCTGCCGACGCTTCCCGCAGCACGAGTGCGTCCGGCCCAGCCTGGGCGGCCGCCATGATGGGACATCCCGCGGCGAAAGAGCTGTCGACGAGATTCTGCTTCCATCCGGCGACAAAGGCGCCGATGACGTCCGCAGCGGGCAGAGCCTGCGTCAATTGCTGGATCTGCGAGGTGATGATTCGCCCGGCCTCCAACGTCGCCTGCTCCATCAGTTCAGTTTTCCCGGCGGGAAAGTGCTGGTAGATCGACCCGCGAGCGGTGTTGCTGCGTTCAAGCAGATCGCTCAACCCCGTCGCGTGCACGCCGTACTCACGCATCAGCTCAATGGCGCTCCGAATGAGACGCTCGCGCGGGCCCGCCACTGCCGCCACCCTTCTCATCATCGAAATAGACCAGTTGGTCCATCCTAGTCGACCATCCATAGACCAATTGGTCTACGATGCCCGAATGCACAATCTGGCAGCCTTCGGCAAACTCAGCAGAGCTTGCGCGAAGCATGCGTGGTTGATTCTCGGGGTGTGGCTGGCGCTGGCCGGCGTTCTCAACCTGGCCATCCCTCAGCTGGAACACACGGTCGCCGAGCACTCGGCGCCGTTCACCCCGGAAAGCCCGACCACCGAAACCCTGCGGCAGATGTCCCGTGACTTCGGAGTCCCCGACACCACGGCGATCGGCAGCATCGTGGTGTCGAGTGACCGGATCCTCGGAGCAGCTGACACCGCGTACTACCGCGACGTGGTGTCTCGATTGGTGGCCGACAAGGACGACGTCGCCTACGTGCTCGACACCTACGGCACCCCCGGACTCGAGGGAATCGGCCTGAGCCCAGACGGAAAAGCCATCCACCTGATCGTCGCCACCACCGGCGACGTCGGCTCCACCCGTGCGCATCGGTCCACCGAGAACGTCCGCGCCGCGGTCGACGCGATACCCCGCCCAGCCGGACTCGACGTCCATTTCACCGGGGCCGCACCGACCCTGTCGGATCTGTTCTCCGCCATCGATACCTCGCTGGCCATCATCACCGTGGTCTCGGTGGTGCTGATCACGCTGCTGCTGCTCGCTGTCTACCGGTCGCTGATCACTTCGATGATTCCGCTTCTCACCGTGGGCATTTCGCTCGCAGTCGCACGACCGGTCATATCGTTGCTGGGTGGTCATGACCTGCTGACCGTCTCGAACTTCACCATCGCCCTGGTCACCGCGATGGTGCTGGGTGCGGGGACCGACTACGGCATCTTCCTGCTGGCCAACTATCACGAGGGCAGACGCCGCGGGCTGGCTGTCGACGATGCGGTTGCCCGGTCAGGTGCGCACACCGCGGGTATCGTCATCGCCTCCGCCCTGACCATCGCCGGCGCCGGAATGGCCATGGTATTCACCAAGGTCGGGATGTTTCGCACCGCAGGACCTCCGATCGCGCTGTCGATCGCGATAACCATGGCAGTCAGCCTGACGCTGACCCCCGCGATCATGGCGCTCTGGGGGCGGCGCGGATACGCCGAACCCCGTCCGCTCAACGAACGACGCTGGCGCAAGCGCGGCGCGGCCATCATCCGTCGCGCACCCGCGCTCGTCGCAGCATCCTTGGCGTTTCTCATCGCCATGAGTTCGGTGCTGTTCACCTTCGAACCCAACATCGACGAGAACGCGATGCAGCTGCGCGCCACCGACAGCAAGCGGGGATACGAGGCCGTTTATCGCCATTGGGGCGTCAACGAGGCGGCGCCGGAATTCATCACCATCCGGGCCGACCACGACATGCGCAACACCAACGACCTGGCGGCGCTGGACCTGATCGCCATGTCGATCGGCAACCTTCCCCAAGTCGCCTACGTCCGGTCGATCACCCGGCCCGCGGGAAAGCCACTGCCCGAGACCGCCATCGGCTCCCAGACCGCCCAAGTCGGCGCCGGTCTGGCCGATGCCCACGAACGGGTCGAAGAGGCCATCCCACAGCTGAAGCGTCTCGCCTCCGGTGTGACCCAACTTCACGACGGCTCAGCGGATGCGGCCGCCAGGCTTCCCGAACTCACCGACGGCGCCCGGTCTCTCGTCGACTTGGCGCGCAATCTGCTCGGCACGCTGGAATCCGCCGATCGGGTGGTGGGTAGGCTCTCCGGCGGGTCACTGGACGTTGTGAGCGCGGTGCGCAGCATCTCCAACGCCACCGATTCCCTGGACCAGGTGGTCAACGAAATCGATTCCGCCCGAGAGCGATTGGCAGCTCCCACTGCCGCATTACACGCCGTGTTCGATCCACTCACCGGGCCGGAGCCTTCGGCTGCCTGCGCGGCGGACAGCTCGTGCCTACGCGCCAGGCAGGCCTTCGCCGACCTCAACGCAGCCACCGGCGGGCGCGCACAGCTGGCGATCGACGGATTGACGCTCGCCGCGCCGCTGGTGCCCGAAGGACCAGTGACCACGGCGTTGGACACGCTGCCCGACCTACGCACGGCCATCAAGAAGCTGCGGGCCATGCTCGACCAACTCGGCACCCGCACCCCTGAACAGACGCATCAGGAACTGAGTCGGCTGCTGTCCGGAATCAATGAACTCACAACCGGTCTGGGCCGTCTCACCTCGGGCTTGGGCCAGGTCAAGACGGGTACCGACACCATGGTCACGCTGACCACCGAACTGAGTGCGGGGCTCTCGCGCGCCTCGGACTTCCTGCACCGAATGTCCGCTGACACCAGCACCGGCGCAGGGCGGGGCTTCTATCTGCCCGAAGAGGGCCGCACGGACCGCCGCCTCACCGCCGGCGAGCAATTGCTGATCTCTCCCGACGGGCGCAGCGCGCGCATGATGGTGGTCTGGGCGGTGAACCCGTACGGCGCAGAGGCGATGGGTGCGGTACCCGACGTCATCGCCGCGGCGAACAATGCCGCGACGGGTACCGTGCTGGAGCACGCCCAGATCGAATCAACCGGCCTGGCCTCGCTGTCCAAACGTCATGTCGACCAAACCTGGCGTGATTTCGCACTTTTCGGTGTCGTCGCGGTGGCGGCAGTGCTCCTGGTACTGATCGTGATGCTGCGTAGCCTGGTGGCCCCGATCCTGATGATCGCCGCGGTGGTGCTGTCCTTCGGCGCGGCGGCGGGAATGTCGACGTTGATCTGGCAACACCTGATCGGTATCAGCCTGGACTGGTCGGTGTTCCCGGTGTCGTTCATGGCCTTGGTCGCAGTCGGCGCCGACTACAGCATGCTGTTCGCCGCCCGCATCCGCGAGGAATCCCACAGCGGGGTGATCAGTGGCATCATCCGCGGATTCGGCAGTACTGGCAGCGTGATCACCACTGCCGGAGTGGTTTTCGCGATCACCATGTTCGCGTTGACCAGTGGGACGGTGCTGAATCTGGTGCAGATCGGATCCACGATCGGCATCGGGCTGCTGTTGGACATCACGGTCGTGCGGACCTACCTGGTTCCCGCTGCGATGAGCCTGCTGGGCGAACGCATGTGGTGGCCGTCGCGCGAGATGGCGCGCACGTAAGGGGTTGCCCTCCAACGCAAACGCGCACCCTCGTGAGTCACGAGGGTGCGCGTAATGCTGACGCGTTGCGGCGTGTCTACCAACAGACACGCACGCTCGCGGTGCTCAGGACTTTTCGGACAGGCGGTGCTTGAGGGCCTCGAACTCGTCCTTGATGCCGGTGGGCAGCTTCTCGCCGACGAACTCGAACCACTCCTCGATCATCGGGAGCTCTGCCTTCCACTCCTCGGCGTTGACGGCCAGGGCCTCGTCCACGTCGGCGGGCTCCACGTCGAGCCCGGACAGATCCAGGTCGGCCGCTGTCGGCACGATGCCGATCGGGGTGCTCTTGCCGTCGGCCTTGTGCTCGATGCGCTCGATGGCCCACTTCAGCACGCGGCTGTTCTCACCGAAGCCCGGCCACAGGAAGCGGCCGTCGTCGCCGCGGCGGAACCAGTTGACGAAGAACACCGCGGGCAGCTTCGACTCGTCGGCGTTCTTGCCGATGTCGATCCAGTGCTGGAAGTAGTCACCGACGTTGTAACCCAGGAACGGCAGCATGGCCATCGGGTCGCGGCGGACGGTACCGACCTTGCCCTCGGCGGCGGCGGTCTGCTCGGACCCGAGGGTGGCGCCGATGAAGACGCCGTGCTGCCAGTCGCGGGCCTGGGTCACCAGCGGAACCGTGGTCTTGCGACGACCGCCGAACAGGATCGCCGAAATCGGCACGCCCTGCGGGTCATCCCACTCCGGAGCCAGCGTCGGGCACTGGGCGATCGGCGTGCAGTAGCGCGAATTCGGGTGCGCCGCCTTGGTTTCCGCCTCCCGCAGGTTCCAGTCCTGACCCTTCCAATCGATCAGATGGTCGGGCTCGCCCTCCAGGCCTTCCCACCACACGTCGTTGTCGTCGGTCTTGGCGACGTTGGTGAAGACGGTGTTGCCCGCGGCAATGGTCTTCATCGCGTTCGGGTTGGAGTCCCAGTTGGTGCCGGGTGCGACGCCGAAGAAGCCGAACTCGGGGTTGACGGCGTAGAGGCGCCCGTCCTTGCCGAACCGCATCCAGGCAATGTCGTCACCGACGGTCTCGGCGCGCCAGCCCGGGATGGTGGGCTGCAGCATCGCGAGGTTGGTCTTGCCGCAGGCCGACGGGAATGCCGCTGCGACGAAGTAGGACTTGTTCTCCGGGGAGATCAGCTTGACGATCAGCATGTGCTCGGCGAGCCAGCCCTCGTCGTGGGCCATCGCCGAGGCGATACGCAGCGAGTAGCACTTCTTGCCCAGCAGCGCGTTGCCGCCATAACCCGAGCCGTAGCTCATGATCTCGCGGGTCTCCGGGAAATGGGTGATGTACTTGGTGTCGTTGCACGGCCAGGGCACATCCTCCTGGCCGGGCTCTAAGGGTGCGCCGATCGAGTGCAGCGCCTTGACGAAGAAGCCGTCGTCGCCCATCTTCTCGAGCGCGGCCCGACCCATCCGGGTCATGGTGCGCATCGAAACCACGACGTACTCGGAATCGGTGATCTCCACACCGAGCTTGGGGTCCTCGGCGTCCAGCGGGCCCATGCAGAACGGCACCACGTACATGGTGCGGCCACGCATCGAGCCGCGGTACAGGTCGGTCAAGATCCCGCGCATCTTGGCGGGCTCCATCCAGTTGTTGGTGGGGCCGGCGTCGATCTCCCGCTTGGAGCAGATGAAGGTGCGCGATTCCACCCGGGCGACATCCGAGGGATCGGAGAGCGCCAGGTATGAGTTCGGCTGCTTCTCGTCGTTCAGCTTCTGGAAGGTGCCCGCCTCGACCAGGTGGGCGGCAAGCCGGTCATATTCCTCGGCGGACCCGTCGGCGAAAACCACCCGGTCGGGCTGAGTCAGCTCTGCGACCTCCTGGACCCAGGCCAGCAGTCCCTGATGTTTCGTCGGTGCGGTGTCCAGACCCGGAATGGTCGCTGAGGTCATCAAATTCTCCTGCGTAGGTTTGTGTAACCCAACCCGCGTTCGACGCGATCACGGCTACCCCTTGGGTAGAGGTTAACGCGGGTCACATACCCACTGTGAACCAGTGGTATGTCCGATCACTCACAGGAACGATTCAGATGGACGTTATCGGAAGGTTACTCACCAGTAGCATCGCCGTTGCCGTACAAATCGGCCCGTACCGCCGTCAGCGCGCGCTGTAAGGGCGGGATCCGACGGTCCCGCTGAGCCGCTGCGCGCGCGGTGGCGATGGCATGTTCACGCAGTTCGGCGTCCATCGCGGCGGTCTTCGCAGCTGCTGCGGCGGTCTCGGTTTCCTCTCGGGCCGCCAGTTCGGTGGTGAGTACGGTCTCGGCGGCGAGCACCCGCGTCGCGACGAGTTCTTCAACCGCCGAACGCAGGGTCGTGGTGATCTCACCGACCCAACGGTCCAGTACGGCCCGGTCGTGCAGCAGCCCGCGGGTGCCGACCACCCAGACCGCCAGCAGCAGACCCACCACCGCGCCGACCGCGAGCCCGGCCACGGCCAGTCGCGGCGCCGCACCGACCAGCAGCCGGCTGACCGCCACCGCGACACCCAGTCCGAAGCCCGCGCCCAGAACCAGCATCAGGCGGGTCTCGGGCGTGCGGGATTTGAGGGGCGGCGACGGCAGGTCGGGTACGGCCGCCGCCGGCTGAGCCGGCAATCCGGCCGCCGCCGGCTGAGCCGGCAATCCAGCCACCGCCGGGGCCGACGCCGTGGGGGCAGGCAGCTCGAGCTCTGCCGCGACCCCGCGCAGGTGCGCGGTCACGCCCTCGTCGACCTCGCCGACCACCTCGCCGGCGCGCTGACGCGCATACTCCTCGAACGTCGCAATCCGGCGACGACTGATCCCGGCGACGTCCTCCTGCAGTTCGGTGCGCACCGAGTTACACCGGTTGCGGGCGAAGTAGCCGAGTTGAACCCGGGCCTGCTGCATTTGACTGCGCAACCCGATGCTGCGCTCGGTACGGGTCAGCCTGCGCGCCCTGGCCACCTCGGCGCGACGCTCCCGCAACACATCCACCCGTGCCTGGCGGTCAGCCCCGGATCCGTCGGCCTCATACCTGCCGATCACCGCTTCCAGGCGAGTTTCCCAGGCGCGCAGCCTGTTCCGGCGCGCGGTGTCGGAGTCAGCCAACCGGCCGGCCAACAGTTCGACGAGCTTGTCGAGCTGCGGCTCACCCAGATCGGGTGCGGCCGACACCCCCACCCAGGGCATGCGCTCGTAGCGCTCGTCGCGCGCGCTCAGGATCTCCGCATCGGCGTCGCGCACGTCGCGCCAGTCGCGGTACGCATCGATCTTGGACACCACCCCGACGACCAGATCGGTGTATCGCGAAGCCAAATCGACCAGGGCACAATCAGATTCGGTAATCGGGGCGGCCGCCGAAACCACGAAAACCACGGCCGCCGGCGCCTCACCGGCCACCAGTTCGGTGGATTCGACGAACGTGGTCTGGGGCATCAGCTCCCGCAACGCCGCCATGACACTCGTTGACCCCGCCAACCACGGACCGGCCACCAGCACCGCATCACGGGTGTCCACGCCCGGCGAGTTCAGGCCGGGATCGATCGCCGCAACCACGGCGTCAGCCGCCGCCACCGCATCCGCCACGACCTCATCCCGGGCCGTATCCACGTCGGTCATCGCCCCTTACCCGCCGCACCCAACAGTCTCAATGACCCTCGCACAATGTCGTCGCCACAACTGCGGTGCAAGGCGTTCACCGGACCGTCACGGTAGCGCCGCCAGTGGCGGGCCCGGCACAGATGGGCGTCACGGTCGGCGGTGGGATCCACCGTCACCCCGTCGGCCTGCACCACCTCGACGGCCGCGGCCATCACCGCGATCACCGTCTCGTCGGCGGCCAGAAAGCGTCCCACCGCCGGGCCGCCGACCGCACGCAGCTCGGCCAGCGCCCATCGCACCCGCCGATAGCGGACCGATGCGGCCGCGGTATCGATGGCCGCCACCACCTGGTCGACCTCACTGAGCCGGCGCAACAGCCCGGACAAGCTCTCAGCGGCCGCGCCCCGGCTCAACGCCAGCGTCGTGTGCGCGATCCCGAACCGGTCGAGACGTCGCAGCAGCTCGGCGCGCACGACGCGTTCCACCTGGTGCGGACCCGTCACAAAGGCGTCCGGCGACGTCAGGGCGGCGGGTTCAGCGGCCAACAACCGGAGCGCATCGACCAGACGCTGCGGCAGAACCGCCCGAGTCAACAGCGCGACCATCGGCACCACCGGCACTCCGGCCAGCTTCTGCAGGCGGCCGGCCCGGTGATGGGCGGTCGCGACCGGACCTCCGGGCCCGGACCCGGCCAGATCCGCCTTGTTGAGGACGACAATCGCCGGCCGGCCCGCCCGGGTCAGCCCGTCGAGCACAGCCTCATCCTCGGGTTTGAGCACCTCGGCGATCACGAGCACGGCTACGTCGCCGGTGTCCGCGAGCTCGTAGCCCGCACCGGCCAGGGCGGAGGCCACGGTGCGCACGCCCACGCCGCGACGCCCGCGCACATCGACCCTGATCGGAGCCGAAACCCGCGCACAGATCTCCGCCAACCGCGCATCACCGTCACGGTCGGCAAAGCATGTGAGCTCGTCTGCGAAAATCTGGCGGCCTTCCCTGCGTGGTGACGGGCGCAACCCGTTGCCTCACGAAAAATCGTGACACGGCCCGGACGGACTCGCGAACGGATGTTTAAGGCCTGGCAGCTGGAGGCAACTGTTGGGTATCAATCTCTACCACGATGCGGGCACACCGCCCCCGATAAGAGACCATGGACGGATGCACCCGTCCGCATCCGATGTCGGTGGGCCGGCGCCGGCAGATGAGGCGGCCGACGTGCCGTCCGCCCAGCCGCACCGTTTTCCCCGGGTGACCAGCTTCCGCACCCGGCGGTCGACGCTGTCGCCCGCCCAGCAACAAACCTGGGACCGGCTGTGGCCCGAGATCGGCATGCAGGCCCGGGACGAGGATTCGACACCGGTCGTCGACCTCGACACCGCGGCCTGGTTCGGCCGCTCGGCCCCGCTGATCCTGGAGATCGGCTCCGGCACCGGGACCTCCACGCTGGCGATGGCCCAGGCCGAGCCGGATCTGGACGTGATCGCGGTCGAGGTCTACCGAAAAGGCCTGGCCCAACTGCTCAGCGCGATCGACCGCTCCGCCCAGACCTCGTCACCCGTCACTAATATCCGCCTGGTTCGCGGCGATGGCGTCGACGTACTCGAGCACATGTTCGGCAGCGGGACGCTGACCGGCGTGCGGGTGTACTTCCCGGATCCCTGGCCCAAGGCCCGCCATCACAAGCGCCGCCTGCTGCAGCCGGCCACGGTGGCGCTGATCGCCGACCGGTTGCGTCCCGGCGGAATTCTGCACGCGGCGACCGACCACGCCGGATATGCCGAGCACATCGCCGAGGTCGGAGACGCCGAGCCGCGGCTGCGCCGGGTCGAGACAGGGACGCCGGGGGCCCCTCCCGCTCGCGGGGGACTGCCGATCTCGATCGAGCGTCCGGTCACCAAATACGAACGCAAGGCCCTGGCCGGCCCCGACGTCACCGAGTTGGTGTGGGAGAAACTGCCATGAGTGTGACCGAAGACATGCAGGACGACACAGCGCAGGTAGAGGCCCGATCCAGCGCCGGCGCCGACGTACCGGCCGGCACGCCCCCACGGCGGGTACTGCTGGTGTGGGACGCGCCGAACCTCGACATGGGGCTGGGCGCGATCCTGGGTGGCCGCCCCACCGCGGCGCACCGTCCCCGCTTCGACGCGTTGGGCCGCTGGCTGCTCGGGTACGCCGCGGACCTGTCCGCCGAATTCGGCGACTCCGAGGATGTGTCACTGGAGCCCGAGGCCACCGTCTTCACCAACATCGCCCCAGGTAGCGCCGATGTAGTGCGCCCATGGGTGGAAGCGTTGCGTAACGTGGGTTTCGCCGTCTTCGCGAAGCCGAAGATCGACGACGACAGCGATGTCGACAGCGACATGCTCGATCACATCGCCCTGCGTCGCAGCGAAGGACTGGCAGCGGTTCTGGTTGCCTCAGCCGACGGACAGGCGTTCCGGCAACCACTGGAAGAAATAGCCCGTGAGGGCACCCCGGTGCAGGTGCTCGGATTTCGCGAACATGCGAGCTGGGCGTTAGCGTCGGATACCTTGGAGTTTGTCGATCTGGAGGATATTCCCGGTGTGTTCCGGGAACCGTTGCCACGGATCGGCCTGGACTCGCTGCCCGAGCAGGGAGCATGGCTACAGCCGTTCCGGCCGCTGTCATCGCTACTGACCGCGCGTGTGTAACAACTGAAGACCTTCGTCAGTCCAATCGCGGGTCACCACAAGTTTTAGAAAGCGTTAGGAGCCTAAGTGTTCGCCTGGTGGGGTCGAACGGTGTACCAGTTCAGGTACATCGTCATCGGTGTCATGGTGACGCTGTGCCTAGGTGGCGGCCTCTATGGCGCCAGTCTCGGAGAGCACGTCACCCAGAGTGGTTTCTACGACGAGGGCAGCCAGTCGGTCCAGGCCTCGCTGTTGGGCGACGAGGTCTACGGCCGTGATCGAACCAGCCATGTCGTCGCCATCCTGACGCCGCCGGATGACAAGAAGGTCACCGACAAGGCGTGGCAGAAGAAGGTCAGCGGGGAGCTCGATCAGGTGGTCAAGGATCACCCGGATCAGGTAGTCGGTTGGGTGGGTTGGCTCAAGGCCCCTGACACCACCGACGAACTCGTCAACCAGATGAAGACGCAGGACCTGAAGCACACCTTCATCAGCGTGCCGCTCAAGGGCGACGACGACGACACGATTCTGAAGAGTTACCAAGCCATCGAGCCTGACCTGAGGAAGGTCAACGACGGCGATATCAAACTGGCCGGGCTGAACCCGCTGGCCAGCGAGTTGACCGGCACGATCGGCACCGATCAGAAACGCGCCGAGCTGGCGATCGTGCCGCTGGTGGCGGTGGTGCTGTTCTTCGTGTTCGGCGGAGCTGTCGCCGCGGCTCTGCCCGCAATCATCGGTGGCCTGACCATCGCCGGTGCTCTGGGCATCCTGAGGCTCACCGCCGAGTTCGGGCCCGTGCACTTCTTCGCCCAGCCGGTGGTGACGATGATGGGCTTCGGCATCGCCATCGACTACGGCCTGTTCATCGTCAGCCGGTTCCGAGAAGAGCTGGCCGAGGGGTATGACGTAGAGGCTGCGGTCCGAAGATCGGTGATGACGTCGGGACGAACCGTCGCGTTCTCCTCCGTGATCATCGTGGCGTCTTCGTTGCCCCTGCTGCTGATCCCGCTCGGCTTCCTGAAATCGATCACCTACGCCATCATCGCCTCGGTGCTGCTGGCGGCATTCCTGTCGATCACGGTTTTGCCGGCCGTTCTGGCCATCCTGGGGCCCAGAGTCGACGCACTGGGTGTGACGACATTGCTGAAGGTGCCCTTCCTGGCCAACTGGCCGTTCTCCCGGAAGATCATCGACTGGTTCGCCGAGAAGACGCAGAAGACGAAAACCCGCGAAGAGGTCGAACGGGGATTCTGGGGCAAGCTGGTCAACGTCGTGATGAAGCGGCCGATCGCCTTCGCCACGCCGATCCTGGTCGTCATGACCCTGCTCGTCATCCCGCTCGGCCAGCTCGCGCTCGGCGGTATGAGCGAGAAGTACCTGCCGCCGGACAACTCGGTGCGCATGGCCCAGGAGGAGTTCGACAAACTCTTCTCCGGCTTCCGTACCGAACCGCTGACCATGGTGATCCAGAGCGACGACGACAAACCGGTCACCGACCAGCAGCTCGCCGAATTGCGGTCCAAGGCCGCGGCGCTGTCTGGATTCACCGGCACCGACGACCCGTCGAAGATGTGGCAGGAACGTAACGCCCAGGAAAGCGGGTCCAAGGATCCGTCGGTTCGCAGCATCCAGAACGGTCTGGTGAACAGCAGCGACGCACCGGCGAAGATCAACGAGCTGCGGGCCATTCCCGCTCCGCACGGCACCCACGTCTATGTGGGTGGCACGCCGGCTCTGGCGCAGGACAGTATTCAGAGCCTGTTCGACAACTTGCCACTGCTGGCGGTGATCCTGGTTCTCACCACGACCGTGCTGATGTTCCTGGCATTCGGATCGATAGTGCTGCCGATCAAGGCCGCACTCATGAGCGCGCTCACACTCGGGTCCACGATGGGCATCTTGACCTGGATGTTCGTCGAAGGTGGTCACGGTTCCGGGCTGCTCAACTACACCCCGCAGCCTCTGATGGCACCGATGATCGGTTTGATCATCGCGGTGATCTGGGGTCTGTCCACCGACTACGAGGTCTTCCTGGTATCCCGCATGGTGGAGGCCCGGGAACGCGGCATGTCCACTGCGGAGGCCATTCGCATCGGCACCGCGACCACCGGCCGCCTGATCACGGGCGCGGCCCTGGTTCTGGCCGTGGTGGTCGGTGCGTTCGCCTTCTCCGACCTGGTGATGATGAAGTACCTGGCTTTCGGTCTGCTCATCGCCCTGCTGCTGGACGCCACGGTGATCCGGATGTTCCTGGTACCGGCCATCATGAAGTTGCTCGGCGATGACTGCTGGTGGGCTCCGCACTGGATGAAGCGCATCCAACAGAAGCTGGGCCTCGGTGAGACCGAACTGCCCGACGAGCGCAAACGCCCGATGGCGCAGGACTCCGGCGAGGACCCACGCGCCCTGGCCGGAGTCGGCGCCCTGCCGGCACCTCGGCCACACGATCCGACCCATCCCGCGGCCGAGCCCATGCGCCCGCAGATGCCTCGGACCAACGCGCCCTCGGCGGCAGGCACGGCGCGGATCGCCCCGCCTCACACACCGGCACAGCAGCAGCCGCCGGTTACCAACCAAGAGCCGCCCACCACCCGGTTCGCCATGGCCCGTAACGCCGTACGCAACGCGGTGAACACGGCGGTCAACACCGTCAACACCGCCACCGGCAACACCAACGCGAGCACGGAGCGCACCCCGCAGCCGACCGCGCGGCCCGGCGTCGGCCCGGCGGGACCCCCGCAGCGTGAAGATCGTGAGATCGAGTCGTGGCTCGGTGCATTGCGCGGCGGCCCGGCCAAGGGCGGCCCGTCCAACGGCACTCCGCCACCGCCTCCCCCTGTGCCGCCGGCGCCGGCGCCGGCGCCGGCGCCTCGACCCTCGGCCGACGCCACCCGCGCGATGCCGCAACAGCAGCAACGGCCACCGTCCGGTGGTGGGGAAAGTGCACCGACGACGGCATTCAACGCGCAGCGTCCGGGACCAGGACCGGGACCGGGTCCCGGTCCGAATCCGCCGCCACGTCAACGTGATCAGGATCCGTCGACCCAGAAGTTCAACCCCCGTGACGACGAACCCCCGCGTCGCGGTGGCGGGATGAGTGCGCAGGATCTGCTGCGCCGCGAGGGACGGCTGTAGGAGCCCGGTTAACGTTCCGGATCCTCCGGCGGTAGGTCGTTGGGCGTGGCTTCGATGAGCACGCCCTCGGCGTCCTCCTGCCGGGCCTCCTCGGCGTCCGGGGCCGCGGACAGCAGAACCCGCGTCGCGCTGTTGATGAACGCCACGGTGGGTACCGCGAGCAGGGCGCCGACGATACCGGCCAGCACGCCACCGCCGGCGATGGCCAACACGACCGCCAGCGGGTGGATCGACACAGCACGGCCCATCACCAGCGGTTGCAGCACATGCCCTTCGAGCTGCTGCACGGCGATGATCAGGCCGAGGGTGATCAGGGCGTAGACAAACCCCTTCGCCAGCAGCGCCACCACCACCGCCAGGAATCCGGCGACGACCGCACCGACGAGCGGGATGAAGGCGCCCATGAACACCAGTGACGCCAGTGGCAGCGCCAGCGGGATGCCCATGATCGCCAGCCCGGTACCGATGCCTACCGCGTCGACCAGGGCCACGAGGAACGTGGCTCGCATGTAGCCGCCCAAAGAATGGAAACCGGCCCGCCCGGCGCTCTGGACCCGGTCACGCACATGGGTTGGAAACACCTTGGTGACGAACGCGAAGATGCTGCGCCCGCCCTGCAGCAGGAAGATCAGCGTGAACAGCACCAACAGCGCGCCGGTGAGCAGCTCGGTGAGGGTGCCCGCGGTGGACAACGCACCTGTGGTGAGCTTCTCCTGGTTGCGTTGCAGCGCCTCGATCGCGGTGTTGCCGGCTTGGTCGATCTGCTCCTTGCTCAGCTGCAGCGGGCCGTTGATCAGCCAGTTGCGCAGCCCGTCGATGCTTCGGGTCACCTGTTCCACGAGTTGCGGTGCGCCCTCGATGAATTGGGAGATGACGAAGCTCAGGATTCCGCCGACCACCGCGAAACTGGCCAGCAACACCAGCGCGACCGCGGCTCCGCGGGGTGCCCCGCGGCGGTCCATGAAATCGACGGCGGGCAACAGCAACGCAGCGACCATGGTGGCCAGGGCCACCGGCACCACGATCACCTCAAGGTGTTTGATGAGCCACAGCAATGCCAGGATGGCCCCCAGAATGACCAGGAGTCGCCATGACCAGGCAGCAACCTTGCGGACGAACGGCGTGACGGCCTCATCAGCAACAGGATCCAGTGACATGTCGGTAGCCTAATGCGGCGCGCCGCCGCAACCCGTGATGTCGGCGCGACCTGCGCGGTTACCCTGTAGGGCGTGTCACAGGACGCGCCGGCCGACACAGCCCGGGACCGGGCCGGCTCCACGCGCGGCAAGTACTGGTGGGTGCGATGGGCGATCATCGCACTCGCGGTCACGGTGCTCGCTGTCGAGGTGACCCTGGTCTGGGACCAGTTGGCGAAGGCCTGGCGCAGCCTGCTCACCGCGAACGGATGGTGGGTGCTGGCGGCAGTGGGCGCCGCGATGGCCTCGATGCACAGCTTCGCCCAGATCCAGCGGACACTGCTGCGCTCGGCCGGAGTGCCCGTCAAACAATGGCGTTCGGAGGCCGCTTTTTACGCCGGCAACGCGCTGTCCACCACCATGCCCGGCGGCCCGGTGCTCTCGGCGACGTTCGTCTACCGCCAACAACGCATCTGGGGTGCCTCGCCGCTGGTGGCCTCGTGGCAGCTGGTGATGTCAGGGGTGCTGCAGGTCGTGGGTCTGGCGCTGCTGGGCCTCGGCGGGGCGCTCATGCTGGGTGCCAGCAAAAACCCACTGTCGCTGATCTTTTCGCTCGGCGCGTTCCTGGCGATCATTCTGCTGGCCCAGGCCGTGGCCACCCGACCGGAACTGATCGACGGAATCGGCGCCAAGGTGTTGTCGTGGGTGAACTCGTTCCGCGGCAAGCCTTCAGACGCCGGACTGCCCAAATGGCGCGAAATCCTGCACCAACTGGAGTCGGTCAGCCTGGGCCGCCGGGACCTCGCGGTGGCTTTCAGTTGGTCGATGTTCAACTGGGTCGCCGACGTGGCCTGCCTGGCGTTCGCCTGCTATGCCGCAGGCGGACATCCGTCGCTGGCCGGAGTCACCGTCGCCTACGCCGCAGCCAGGGCGGTCGGGGCGATCCCGTTGATGCCGGGCGGTCTGCTGGTGGTGGAGGCGGTGCTGGTACCCGGCCTGGTGTCCTCCGGGATGACGCTGGCCGCGGCGATCTCGGCGATGCTGATCTATCGGCTGGTCAGCTGGATCTTCATCTCGACAATCGGGTGGGTGGTGTTCTTCTTCATGTTCCGGACGGAGAAGGACGTCGATCCGGACGCCGGCGGGCCGGCAATCCAACCGGGGGCCGAAGCACCCTCCCCGAAATCCGAATCCTGAACCCCGAGCGCTAGGAGACGTCCATGCGAGTCCGGTACGCGATCGCAGTGCTCATGCTGACCTTGGCGGGATGTTCGTCGGCACAGACTCCGCAGTCGGAGTCCACCACAACCACCACCCCGCCGCCGGTGGTCACGCCGGTGGTGGGATCGGTTCTGGCCGAACCGGTCCCGGTGGCGGCCACCGATGGGCGCACTCACCTGGCGTACGAGCTGATGCTGACCAACACCTCACCGGGGGCTGTCACGCTCAACTCACTGAGCACCGTGGCCGGTGACCGCAAGTTGCTCACGCTGTCCGGGGACAGCCTCAAGTACTGGACCCGGGCGGTGGGCAATTCCGCCGTCGGCACCAACGTGATCGGACCCGGACAGAGTGCCTACGTGTGGCTGGACGTGATCGCCGACGATCCGACGCAGGTGCCCGGAGAGCTCACCCATGAACTCGGGATCACCGTGGCCAAGCCGATGCCTCCGCTCGTTCCGCCGACACTGACCGAGTCCCTGGCGCCGGTGTCCGTCCAGACCCGTAAGCCGGTGTCCATCTCCCCGCCGCTGACCGGTGACAACTGGGTCGACGCCAACAGTTGCTGTGATATGACACCGCACCGCATGGCACTCAACCCGATCAACGGAAAGATTTGGGCGGCAGAACGATTCGCGATCGACTATGCGCAGCTCGGCGCCGACGGCCGGATCTTCGCGGGTGACCGGGCGAAGGTCACGAGCTACCCGTATTTCGGCTCGGAGATCCACGCAGTCGCCGACGGACCGGTGGTGGCGGTACTCGACGGACTGAACGAGCAGGTCCCAGGCGTCACGCCGAAGGGTCTCACTCTTGCGCAGTACGGCGGCAACCACATCGTGCAGGACATCGGCGACGGCAACTACGCCTTCTACGCGCATCTGCAACCGAACAGTCTCAAGGTCAAGCCGGGGGACAAACTCAGCACCGGGCAGGTCATCGGCACCCTGGGCAACTCCGGCAACTCCGATGCGCCGCATCTGCACTTCCATGTGATGGACGGGCCGGATCCATTGGCGTCCAATGGCTTACCATTTACCTTCAAATCGTTCCGGCTGGATTCCCGGCTCACGTCGCTGAGCGCCGCGGACGCACTCTTCGACGGGAAGCCGGCCGCACGGCAACCGGGCTTCGCCGAACGCGACCAAACCGACGTCAGCCCACTGGTACTGGATGTGATGACCTATGCGACGAGCTAGCGGCACGGCCTTCCTGGCCGACCTGATCTGTGTGGTGGTGTTCTGCACCATCGGACGGCGCAGCCACGCCGAGGGCCTGACGGTGGCCGGCGTGGCCGAGACCGCATGGCCGTTTTTGACCGGGACGCTGGTGGGTTGGTTGCTCTCCCGCGGCTGGCAGCGGCCGACGTCGTTGGCGCCCACCGGGATCGTGGTGTGGGTCAGCACGGTGGTGGTCGGCATGGTGCTGCGCAAACTGACTTCCGCCGGTGTGGCCGTCAGCTTCATCATCGTCGCCTCCCTGACCACGGCCCTGCTGCTGTTGGGCTGGCGTGCCGTGCTCGCCGGGCTGCGACGCCGTCAATCTGCCTGAGCCGCATCCTGTGTCGGTGAGGCCGACATGGCCACGGTCAGCGTGGCCCGCAAGCCACCGAGTGGCCCGTCGGACAATGTGATCTCGCCGCCGTGCAACTGGGCCTGCTGCGCCACGAGTGCCAGGCCCAGTCCGGAACCGCCTGCCATCGCGGTGCTGCCCCGGCGGAACCGGCCCAGCACCGTCTGGTGCTCCTCGACCGGTAGCCCACGGCCGTTGTCGTCGACGGTGATGACCAGGAACTCGTTGCTGCGGTGTGCGGTCAGCACGACCCGGGTGGCCTCGCCGTGGACGATCGCATTGCGAACCAGGTTGTCCACCGCAATACGCAGGCCGCCGGGCCAGCCCATCACCAGGCCGATGTCGTCGGCGACGTGCACGTCGATCCGGACATGCTCGGTGCCCCTGGCGTTCTCCCGGACCACCCGGTCGAGCAGATCGGCGAGGTCGATCAATTCGCGGTCCTCGGCCTGGGCCAGTTGCCCCGAGGCGAGTTGGCCCAGCGCGGTGATGATGGCCTCCACCCGGCGCTGTGCACGGGACAGGTCGGCGACCACTTCGTCCCGTTCGGATTCGGGCAGGTTGTGGATGCGCAGCGTGTCCAGGTCCGCGCGCATCGCCGTCAGCGGGGTGCGCAGCTCATGCGCGGCGTTCGCGGCGAAATCCTGTGCCGCCTGAAGGGAATTGGTGGTGGCGCGCTGTGCGGTGGCCAGGCGGGTGAGCATGCCTGCCATCGCCTCCGAAAGGTCCTCGGCTTCCCGCACGCCACGCACCTTCGGCATCGTGTCGGTGCCGCTGTCCAATTTCGAGGTGTGCTCGGTGAGTTTGCGCAGCGGCCGGATGGCCGGCCCCGCTAACAGCCAGCCCAGACCGCCCGCCACCAACACAGTCGCCACACCGAACACGCTGTACAGCGGAATCCTGTTGGGGCTCAACAAAATACTGTCCGCACGGATACCGATGGACATCAGCACACCACCGTGCTGGTCCACTTGGACGGTGCGCACCCGGTAGTCGACGCCGTTGACCTCGACGGTCTCGGTACCCGGCGGCAGCGCGGGCAGCTGGAAGCCCCGCTGGAACACCACCTGCCCCGTCGAACGTGACCGGCCGGTGGTCAACACGCCGCGCGTCGGATCCTGGAGATGCTCGGGGTTGATGCTGGCATCGACGATCGAATCAAGCCTGCGATCCAACTGTGCAGAGTCGTTGTTCGCCAACACCACCGAGGTCAGGATGGTGAACACCGCGACCACCGCCGCAGCCGCCAGCGCCGCGGCCACCGCGACCCTGGTGCGCAACGACGCGGAACGGATGAAGCCGAAGATCCGCACCTACTGCTGGTTCCTCACCGAATCCATCACGCATCCTCCCGCAGGACGTACCCGATCCCGCGGACGGTATGGATCACCCGGGGCACGTCGGGTCGCTCGAGCTTGCGCCGTAGATACGAGATGAAGACGTCAGCCACATTGGTATCCACATCGAAGTCGTATCCCCAGACCAACTCGAGGAGCCGCTGCCGGGACAACACCACACCCGTGTTCTCCGCCAACACGGCCAGCAGGTCGAATTCCCGCTTGGTCAGGTCGACGCGGTCCCCGCCGACGAACACCAACCGGCGGGCGGTGTCGATGGTCAGCGCCCCGACGGTCATGGTGTCCGACGGACGGTCGGTGTGGCTGGCCCGACGCAACAATGCGTTGAGGCGTGCCACGAGCTCGCCGAGGTCGAACGGTTTCGTCAGGTAGTCGTCCGCGCCGGCTTCCAGGCCCGCGATGCGATCGTTGACCGTGTCACGCGCCGACAACACGCAGATCGGGATCTCGTTGCCCAATGCCCGCAGCGCGGTGACCACGGCGACGCCGTCGAGTTCGGGCATCTGAACGTCGAGCACGAGCGCGTCATGCGACTCGTTCGACAACAGGCGCAGTGCCTCCTTGCCGGACGCCGCGACCCGGACATCGAACCCCGAATGCCGCAATCCGCGGGCAACCGAGGTACGCACATCCGGGTCGTCGTCGACCATCAGCACCGTGCGGTTCACGCTCTCGGGTGTCACGTGTCCTTCGCCGCTGGCGGGGGTTGCATCCACCCGCACTCGGTTACGGGATGGAGGGAGCCGGAGCTTCGCCGCAGCGGTTCTTCAGGTCTACCAGCGGCTGGCGGATACCGGTCAGTTCGGCCTTCGTCTGGGGGTTCGCGTCCATGTAGTCCTGCACCTTGGTCTTCACCTCTTCACGCGGCAGGCCTTCCAGGCCGGTGAAGAAGTTGTTCACGTCGGGATGGGTGAACAGATAAGCCGAGGTCGATGCCGACACACCCGACGCCACGCCGGCCAGGTCGGCTGCGCTGCAGTTGGGTGGGTTGTTCGCCGGGTCGTCGGCCAGCGCCGACGGGATGGCGCCGAACAGCATCGCACCAGCTACAGCGCCGGTGCCGGCCACGCCAGCTACCACGCGCCGCGCATTTCGGGCCGAGAGCAACATGGTCAAGCTCCTTCATCGGATGGGGAAGGCCGTAACCCCAAACGGTTATCGGCTCAAGAAAGCTAAGCAGAATCCGTGACGACTTTCCTGCCTTGTGCGCAAACCGCCACTTCGGGCCGCAAACCCGCAGTTCAGCGGCGCCACCGCGACGACGCGAGGACGGTGGACCTAGCGCGTCGAGGCCCTGGCCGGTCCCGGAAGCGGACCGGAGCCCGGGGCCACGGCCGAGGCCGGTGAGGATTGCGCCGGCACCGCGACGCTGGGCACTCCGACGTTCTGCGCCGAGGGCAGGGAGCCCGGCAAACTGCCGGCACCAGTCCCGGCCGGTGATTGGGTGGCCTGCACCAGCCCCATCAGCTGCGGCAGGGTGACCGGCAGCTTGCAGCGCGTGCCCAGCGCGGTCAGGGGCTGCTGCAACTGCTGGATGTCCTTGGCAGCCTGCGGGTTGGCATCGAAGTAGGTCTTGAGAGCCGCGATCGACTGGGCTCCACCCTGCTGCTGACTGATCGTGGTCAGGGCCTGGTTGGTCTGTGGATGCGTGTCCAGGTAGTTGCCGATGTTGGTGGCCACACCGCCCGCGGTGCGGGCGACCTCACTGGCCGCACAGGGATCGGTCGCAGCTGTGGCGGACGGAACCATGAGCGCGGCCACCGTCGCACCGCCCGCCGCAGTCGCCGCGAAAGCCACGGCCAGCGAGCGGCGCAATCCACCGTTGGTCGGTTGCATGGAGAACTCCTTCAGCGTGGGCCCCGGCGCACGCGTCAGCCGGGGTCGTCCTTGGCTATGTCGCCGGCCGGCGCTGTTCCGTTAGCGACACTGACGTAACGCTACGGAGGTCAGCTGTGGATATTGCTGTGAGAAGTCTCAGGGCGATCTCAGAACCCGAAGAGAGCGGGTCACCCTACACCGGTAGAGGTACGCTCTCGCTGACACAAGCCAGGACACGCCCAGCCATGTTGGGGGAGAAAGCGGGGACCTCGCATCCAGCAGTTCATGATGCGCTTGAGCAGCTATCTGCGCAGATTCCGCTGGGCGGTTTTCGCGACATGGTTACTGCTTCTGGTGCCCTCGATCTACCTCGCGATCAACCAGTCGTCCAATCTGACCGGCGGCGGTTTCGACGTCGAAGGTTCACAGTCGCTCCACGTCCAGCGGCAGCTCGAGGAACATTTCCCGGATCAGGGCGCGTCCCCGCTTGCCCTGATCGCCTCTCCGCGCGCGGATGCCTCGTTCGAGGACATGAACGCCGCGGTGGCCACGCTGGAGAAGATCGCCGGCCAGGTGCCCAGCGTCAAGATCGTGCCGAATCCGCAACAGCCGGCCCCGCAGCCCGACCGGCCGTACGTCCTCACGTTGCAGCTGGACTTCAACAACACCGGCGCGGTAGACGTGGCCAAGCAGCTCCGCCAGAAGGTCGGGGTGCACGGCGAAGATCCGGGTGAGAGCGAGAACGGCAAGGTCAAGTTCTACGTCATCGGGCAGGGCGCCCTCGGTGCCGCCGCCACCCAGGCCACCAAGCACGACATCGCCGCGGCCGAGAAGTGGAACCTGCCGATCGTGTTGATCGTGCTGCTGGCGGTGTTCGGCTCACTGGCCGCCGCGGCGTTGCCGCTGGTGCTCGGCATCTGCACGGTCGTGGTGACCATGGGCCTGGTCTATCTGCTGTCGATGTACACGCAGATGAGCGTGTTCGTCACGTCGACGGTGTCGATGTTCGGCATCGCCTTGGCCATCGACTACTCCTTGTTCATCCTGATGCGGTACCGCGAAGAGCTACGCGCCGGGCGTGATCCGGCCGATGCGGTCGACGCCGCGATGGCCACCTCCGGTCTGGCGGTGACACTTTCGGGACTCACGGTGATCGCCTCGGTCACCGGCATCTACATCATCAACACCCCCGTCCTGGTATCGATGGCCACCGGCGCCATCCTGGCCGTGGCGGTCGCGGTGCTGACCTCCACCACGCTGACCCCGGCGGTGCTGGCGACCTTCGGCAATGCCGCCGCCAAGCGGTCCTCCTACCTGCACTGGTCGCGGCGCGCCGAGGCCACCCAGTCGCGTTTCTGGACCCGATGGACCGGCGCGGTCATGCGTCGTCCGTGGGCTTCGGCCGTCGGAGCGACGATCCTGTTGCTCATCCTGGCGGCACCGGCGTTCGGCATGGTGCTGGGCAACAGCATGCAGCGCCAGTTCGAGCCCACTCACGAGATCCGCGGCGGGGTCAACGCCGCCGCCGATGCGTTGGGTCCCGGCGCGCTGGGCCCGGTTCGGGTGCTGGTGACCTTTCCGGGGGGAGACGGCGCCGGTGCTTCAGGTCCTAGGGGCACCGCCACGATCGACGCGGTCCGCCAGGAGATGACCAGGACACCGCACGTGGTGAACGTGCAGCCGCCCGTGTTCGCCGACAACAACACCAGCGCGCTGCTGTCCGCCGTGCTGTCGGTCGACCCGGAAGACCTGGCCGCCCGCGAGGCCGTCGACTGGATGCGCGACAACCTGCCCGCAGCGGCCGGGTCGAACGCACGAGTCGACGTCGGCGGCCCGACCGCCCTGATCAAGGACTTCGACGACCGGGTGTCCAGCACCCAGCCACTGGTGTTCCTGTTCGTCGCGCTGATCGCCTTCGTGATGCTGCTGGTGTCGATCCGGTCGGTATTCCTGGCGCTCAAGGGTGTGCTGATGACCGTGCTGTCGGTGGCCGCGGCCTACGGCAGCCTGGTGGTCGTCTTCCAGTGGGGCTGGTTCGAGGAGTTGGGCTTCGAGAAGATCAGCTCGCTCGACAGCACGGTTCCGCCGTTGGTCCTGGCAATGACCTTCGGTCTGTCGATGGACTACGAGATCTTTCTGCTCACCCGGATTCGGGAGCGGTTCCTGCAGACCAACAACACCCGTGACGCGGTTGCCTACGGAGTCAGCACCAGCGCGCGCACCATCACCAGCGCTGCGTTGATCATGATCGCGGTCTTCATCGGGTTCGCTTTTGCCGGCATGCCGCTGGTGGCCCAGCTCGGGGTGGCCTGTGCGGTGGCCATCGCCGTCGACGCGACCGTGGTCCGGCTGATCCTCGTGCCCGCACTGATGGCCATGTTCGACGAATGGAACTGGTGGCTGCCGCACTGGCTGGACCGGCTGCTGCCGGAGGTGGACTTCGAGAAGCCGTTGCCGAAGGTCGAGGTCACCGATCTCGTGATCATCCCCGACGACATCTCCGCGCTCGGTCCGAGCGGGTCGGACCTGCGCATGATGGTCCGTACCGCCGCCCGGATGAAACATCTTGCCCCACAGACGATCATCGTCACCGATCCACTGGCGTTCAGCGGCTGCAGCAAATCATCGGCGCGGCTCGCGGCGCGGCGGCCGGGCGGCCCGAAACGCTGCCCCGGGGTGCACCCGGTGACGATGTGGCGAGGCAGGCTTTCGGTAGCCGTGGACGCGCTGGAGGCCGAGGCCGAGGCGCAGCGCGCTCCGATGGAACGCCTCGGCCCGGTCGAGACCACCAACGTGCAACTGCCGACCGGTGATCGGCTGCAGATCCCGACAGGCGCCGAAACCCTGCGGCTCAAAAGTTATCTGGTCATGTGCCGCAACAGCACCAAAGACTTTGAAGAGTTTGCTGATCTTGCCGAGTCGATGGAAACCGAGACTGCAGCGCTGGTGTTGTCGGGCATGGACCGGTATTACTGTGGGCAGAACCCGAAGAGCAGATGGGTGGCCACGCAGCTGGTGCGGCGGCTGGCCGACCCGCAACCATCCGATGAACACGAGTTCGCGATGTCGGACCCGGATGCGGCTGCCGAATGGGAGAAGGTCAGGCAGCGCTGCCTGTCAGTTGCGGTAGCGATGCTGGAGGAGGCGAAGTGACGTTGGCCCCCGACGTCCGGGAACCGAGGGATGCGCGGACTGCGCGTCGCGACGAAATTCAGCCGGCCCAAACGTCTCCTCGACGTCCCCAGGCACCTGCTGCCCAACGCACCGCCGGGCAGCGCTCGTCGGCCCAGCGCACTGCCACCCAACGGACCAACGTTCAGCGGCCGGCGTCGACTCAACGTCCTGCGTCGGCTCAGCGCACCGCATCGACTCCGCGCACGGCGACACCGCGCGACACGGCGTCACGCACTTCCGGGCAACGCAGTTCGGCACAACGCTCCCAGAACGCGCCCGTACAGGTACAACGGACACAGGAGCAACGCACTCCTGGGCAGGACACCAAGGCACAGCGCACACAGGGGCAAGGCACGCAGACACCACGCACACCGGTACAGCGCTCGCAGCAGCCGGCACAGCCACGACAACCACGTCAGGGCCAGGCCGCGCCGCCGCAGCGTCAACCCGCCTTCGACGATCGGCCGGTCGAGTACTGGCCGACCGCGGCGATCCGTTCGGCCCTGGAGACCGACGACATGGCGGTATGGCAGCGCATCGTCGCCGCCATCAAGCGTGACCCCTACGGCCGGACCGCCCGACAGGTCGAAGAAGTACTGCAGACCGCCCGGCCGTACGGAGTGTCCAAAGCGCTGTCGGAGGTCCTGGTGCGCACCCGTGAGCACCTGGAAGCCACCGAGCGCACCGAGGTGGCCCAGCAGATCCAGGCCATGCTGCGTCGCTCCGAACTGCAGGCGCCCGAGTTCGCCTCGCGAATCGGAGTGTCCAACGAGTCCTTCGCGGATTACCTGGAAGGCACCGTCAGTCCACCGGCCTCGCTGCTCCTGCGCATGCAACGGCTCTCGGACCGGTTCGCCAAGCTCTCCTCACAGCGTTCGGCCAAATAGTCCGCCTCGGTCAGGCGCCGCGTCAGCGGGAGTGCAACGGGGTCACATTGTCGACGAGCCAACGCCCGTCCGTCTTGCTCAAGGCGACCCGCAGCGCCAGCACCGCATTGTCGGTGGGTTTGCCCGGCGCACTCTGCGTTCCGCGCATGACCACCGCCACACTGGCCACCTGTGGACCCAACGCCTCCACCCCCGCCGAGATCGTGGAAGCGGTCGCCGACACGTTCTTTTTGGTCAATTCCTTTGCCACATTGGCGAATTCGTTCTTGAACTGCCCGGCCTGATCCGGCGACATCATCCCCGTCGCGCGGTCGATGGACGAGGTCGGGCTCTGGGGACTGAACGTGGCAGTGGCCTCGGAGACGCTGCTGGCGATGCGGACCACCTCGTCGCGATCGTTGTTGAAAGTGCGGTCGGGCACCGTCCAGCGCAGGTAACCCACCGTCACCGCGGCCACCACCGCCGCGGCGGCCACGCCCGCGACCGCCAGCCGCAGTCCGGGGGCGTCGTCGTCGGTGCCCAATGTCACGCCGTCGCGACGGGCCAGCACGATGTTGACGACGACGCCCTGCACGATCAGCAGGCAGAGCACCGAACACAGCGAGACCCACCACAGCGGCCAGGCCAGCGCGAGGCCGATGTACATCAGCGCCGCGATCGCAGCCAGCGGAGCGCCGATGTCGAACGCCAGGACGCGCAACCGGTTCCTCATCGGATCGGCTCCAACCGCGAGACCATCAGAGTGCCGTCGACGTCGGAGACGTCCAGCCGCAGGTTCCAGCGCACCGTCTGAGGTTTGTCGGTGCCGGCGTTCTCGCTGACCGAGGTGGCCACCACGAGCACGGTGTCGGTTCGCGACACCATCCCGGTCAGTTCCGCCTTGCGCGCAGGCGCCGGGCGACCATCAGGGCCTGGCGGCGCGTGGTACAGCGATTCGATGGCCACCGAGTCGATCTGGCCGGTGGTGCGGGCCTGCAGCCGCTGCACCAGATCGCGGTAGGGCTGCACGGCCGCGTCGAAGTCGGCATTGAGCTGACCGACGGTGCCCTCGCGCAGCTTCTGCATACCGGCCTCGACAGAGTCCTTGTTGATGTTGACCAGGACACTGGTCCAGTCGGCTGCAGTCCGCAGCACCCGGGTCTGGTACGCGCGCTCATCGGACTCGCTGCGGTGGCCGGACCACACCATCACGGCCAGGACCACCGCGGCGACCGCGATCAGTCCCGCCACCGCCGATGCGAAGCCGAAGCCGGTGATCGCACCGCCGGAGTGATCGGCTGCGCTTTCCTTGCTGTCCTTGCTGGAGGGCGCCTCGGGCATGGCCGTGAGGGTACCGGCAGCCGAACTGCCCCAGCGCACCCGCAGCCTTCTGGAAGAATGTCGGGGTGACGGTAGAAGCGATCAAGTCAGGTATCGACCTGAGCCATGTCGACCCGCAGGCCCGCCCCCAAGACGACCTTTTCGGCCACGTCAACGGCCGTTGGTTGACCGAATACGAGATTCCCGCCGACCGCGCCACCGACGGCGCCTTCCGGCTGCTGCACGACCGCGCCGAGGAGCAGATCCGCGATCTGATCACCGAGGCTGCTGCGGCGACATCGGACGGAGAGGCCGCTTCCTCCAGTTCGGGCAGCGACGAGCAGCGCATCGGTGATCTGTACGCCAGCTTCATGGACGAGCAGGCCATCGCCACGCGCGGCCTGGCGCCGCTACTGGCAGAGCTCGCCATGATCGACGGCGCGGCGGACAGCGACGCGCTGGCCGCCGTCCTGGGCGGGCTGGAACGCACCGGGGTGTCCGGCGGCGCCGGCGTGTACGTGGACACCGATTCCAAGGATTCGACGCGGTATCTGCTGCACATGAGCCAGTCCGGCCTCGGGCTGCCCGACGAGTCGTATTACCGCGACGAGCAGCACGCCGAGATCCTGGCGGCCTACCCGGGCCACATCGCCCGAATGTTCACCCTGGTGTACGGGGCGGACACGGCGGCCACTCAGACCGACACCGCGGCCCGGATCGTCGCGCTGGAGTCCAAACTGGCCGCCGCTCACTGGGACGTGGTCAAGCGCCGCGACGCGGACCTGACCTACAACCTGCGCAAGTTCACCGACCTGTCCGCCGATGCCCCCGGATTCGACTGGACCGCCTGGTTGGGCGCGCTCGGCACCACCCCTGAGAACGCCTCCGAGCTGGTCCTGCGTCAGCCCGATTATGTGACGGCCTTCGCCGCGCTGTGGGCGAGCGAGGACCTGGAGGACTGGAAGGCCTGGACGCGCTGGCGCGTCATCCACTCGCGCGCCGGGCTGTTGACCGACGAACTGGTGGCCGAGAACTTCGACTTCTACGGACGCACCCTGAGCGGCACCGAGCAGAACCGCGATCGCTGGAAGCGCGGTGTCTCGCTGGTGGAGGGCCTGATGGGCGATGCCCTGGGCAAGCTCTACGTTGAGCTGTACTTTCCGCCCGAGGCCAAGGCCCGGATGGACGAGTTGGTGGCCAACCTGCGCGAGGCGTATCGGGTCAGCATCAACGACCTGGACTGGATGACGCCGGAGACCCGCGCCAAGGCGCTGGTGAAGCTGGACAAGTTCACCCCCAAGATCGGATACCCGGCCCGCTGGCGTGACTACTCGGCCCTGGTGGTCGAGCGCGATGACCTCTACGGCAATTACCGGCGTGGCCACGTGGTGAACTCCGACCGCGAGCTGGCCAAGTTGGGCAGCCCGGTGGACCGCGACGAATGGTTCATGACACCGCAGACGGTCAACGCCTACTACAACCCGGGGATGAACGAAATCGTCTTTCCCGCAGCGATTCTGCAGCCGCCGTTCTTCGATGCCGAGGCCGACGACGCCGCCAACTACGGCGGTATCGGGGCGGTGATCGGTCACGAGATCGGTCATGGTTTCGACGACCAGGGCGCAAAGTACGACGGTGACGGCAACCTGGTGGACTGGTGGACCGATGCCGACCGCGCCGAATTCGGCTCTCGCACAAAGGCTTTGATCGATCAGTACGAACAGTTCACCCCGCGTGGGCTGGACGGCTCGCACCACGTGAACGGCGCGTTCACGGTCGGGGAGAACATCGGCGACCTCGGCGGGCTGTCCATCGCGCTGCTGGCCTATCAGCTGTCGCTCAAGGGCAAGGAGGCCCCGGTGATCGACGGGCTCACCGGCGTACAGCGCGTCTACTTCGGCTGGGCCCAGGTGTGGCGGACCAAATCTCGTGACGCCGAGGCGATCCGGCGATTGGCGGTGGATCCCCACTCACCGCCGGAGTTCCGCTGCAACGGCGTCATCCGCAATATCGACTCGTTCTACGAGGAGTTCGAGGTGGCCGATTCCGACGAGCTCTACCTGGAGCCGGCTCAGCGCGTGCGCATCTGGAACTAAGGCCGGTAGACCTGTTCGCCTGAAGCGTTGGGAGCGACTTTGGTTGACGATGTTCGTCACGACGAGGGTGCGGACGTCGACTGGTTCTGGGGCGTCATAGCCGAGGCCTCGCGGAGCCGCGATCATCTTCGTGAAATTCTCGGACGACTACCGAAGCGCTCCGTCTACAAGTTCCAAGATCTGTTCTTGGACTTCGCCGCCGAGCTCCAAGACGAGCCCTATCGGTCCAATCTCGGGCCCGACGAGTCTGAGGATGGCCTGGAAGACGCAGCACACTGGGTAGTCAGCCAAGGGCGGGTGAGATATGAAGCGGTCCTCGCAGAGCCGAGCCGGATGCCGTCGCACGTCGACGTCGGTGATCCAGCCAACCTTGGTGGGCTGGCTTACGAGGTCTACTTTCACCGGTTCGGTGAGCCGCTGGACTTGATCTAGCCCCGATACCAAAAACCCCGCAGCGAGGCTGCGGGGTTTTTGGTATCTGCGTTCTGCTAGAACATCTGCCAGTCGGATGCACCATCAGGCGTGTTGTACCAACCGCCACCGGTGTTCTTGATCACCACCGGGTCGCCGCTGCCGAAGTTGTCGTAGAACCACTTGGCGTTTTCCGGGCTGAGGTTGATGCAGCCGTGACTGCTGTTGCTCCTGCCCTGCTGGGCGACCGACCACGGCGCGCTGTGCACGAAGACGCCGCTGTTGTCGATGCGGACCGCATCCTTGACCTTGAGCTTGTAGCCCTCCTTGGAGTCCACCGGCACCCCGTAGGTGGATGAATCCATCACGATGTCGGGGAACTTCTCCAGCACGTAATAGGTGCCGTTCTTGGTCTCATGCTTGCCGTCGGGCTTGCCCATCGACACCGGGAAGGTCTTCTCCAGCTTCCCGTTGCGCAAGATCTCCATCTGGTGGGCCTTGTCGTCCACCGTGGCCACCAGGTAGTCGCCCACCCGGAAGCTCGACTTGGTGCCCGCCGCGTCGATGTTCACCACCGTGTTGGACGGCCAGAAGTCCTGCGGACGCCAACGTAGCTGCGTGTCGGTGACCCAGTAGAACCGGCCCGCCACGGGCGGGTTCGATGTGATCCGGATGGCGTCCTGAGCCAACTGCCGGTTGGCGATCGGCCGCTGGAAGTTGATATAGATGGGCTTGGCGACACCCACCATCGATCCATTGACCGGGTTGAACGACGGCGGCAGGAACGGCGCCTCACCGGTGAACGGCGTGGAGCTCTGCCCAGGGGCGTTGCCCTCCGTGAACGGGACGGTCGGAGAGCCGTAGTTGATGATCGGCGCGGGCGTCGTAGGAGCACCCGGAACGGTGGCGGCCGGCGCCGCCGCGTCGACGGGCGGAGCGAACGGATCCGGCGCCGGGGCCGGAACAGCAGGGTCGACGGGTGCCGGCGGCACCTCGGGGTCTGCATAGGCGGATGGGCTGAGCACCAGTCCACCGGCGAGCCCCGCAGCCATGAAAGCAGTGATCAGTCGACGTTTTGCCGATTTCGGCATGAGTAACCTCCAGACAGCACAACTTGCTCCAGTGTCTCACAGCGCGGCAACCAGCTACTGCCGCGAGAAGCCGTTATTCCCCGACAGCGACCGGTCCCACGGCGCTGAACTGCGGTGTTTATCGACTGTGACTCTCGTTGCGTTACTTCTCGCAGGCTGCGTAGGAAACTGTGAATACGCCGCGAGACAACGCGACGCCAACCATCGCGACGATGATCAGGGCAGCGGCGGCGCCAACGGTCGGGGCCGCGCCGCCGTGGTCGTAGAGGCCGCCACCGATCAGCGCGCCGCCCATGATGCCGACCTGGAAGGCCGCGACGTACCGGCCGGAGGCGCCGTCGGGGTCGTCCGGGGAGGTGCGCATTGCCGAGGCCTGAAGCATCGGTGGCAACGCCGTGGACGCGGCGCCCCAGACCACCACCGAACCCGCACCGAGCGCCACCACAGCCGGCCCGGACCACGCTTCAAGCGCCAGGACCGACAAGGACAGCAGCGCAGCGGCCAGTGCGGCCAGACAGCACACCACCGAGGCCTTGGGCCACAGGTCGAGGGGTCTGGCCATGGCCGCCATCCCAGCCAGCCCGGCGATGCCGAATCCGGCCAGCAGCCAGGCCAGGTGCGGGCCGTGTATCCCGACGACGTCCCGGATGATCACCACGATGAAGGTGAAGGCGATGAAATGCCCGGTGACACCTATCAGCGTGAGCATCGACAGCGTGAGCAGACGACGGTTGCGCCGGCGGTTGCGCGGGGCCCCGGGTGCCGATGCGGCGGCGGACGCCGGAGCGAGCGAGGGAAGCATCGTCCACGCGGCCACGGCCACCGCAGCCGCGGTCACGGCGATCACCGCCACCGCGGGCCGCCAGCCCCACACCTCGCTGAGCGCCGCCGAGAGCGGATTGCCCACGACCAGGGCCAGGCCCGTGCCCACGTAGACCGCGGCGGTGGCCCTACCGGCGTGACTGGCCGGGACCAATCGCGCACCGATCGGTGCGATCACCGACCACATCAACCCGTGGGCCAGCGCGCACAGCACCCGGCCGCCGGCCAGCACCGCGAAGTTGGGGGCGAGCGCCGAGATCACCTGGGACACCGTCAGGCAGACCAGGGTCGCGACCAAGGTTCGGCGTCGCGGCCAGCGGGCCGTCAGGCGCACCAGTGCGACCGTGGTCAGCGCGGCGACCAGCGCGTAGCTGGCCATCAGCGTGGCGACCAGTCCCTCACTGACCTGAAGATCGGTGGCGATCGCCGGCAGCGCGCCGACCGGGAGCATCTCGGCGGTGACGTAGATGAACGCCGCCCCCGCGAGGATGGCGAGTTGCGTGGCAACGCGCGGAGTCCACGGGCTGGTGGGGGCGGAAAGCGATTCGCCGGTGACGCTGAAGGTCATGCTGGAATGCCACGGTAGTGCCATAACGCTGCTGTGCGTGGTTGCCGACCCGAGAGAACGCGCAGTGGCGGGCACAATCGATTGTGTGATTGTCGCCTTCAGCATCAGCCCGAACGGTGGGGACGAGTCCGGCAGTGTCAGCGCTGCGGTGGCCGAGGCCGTGCGGGTGGTGCGGGCCTCGGGCCTGCCCAACGAGACCAACGCCATGTTCACCAACATCGAAGGTGAATGGGACGAGGTGATGGCCGTGGTGAAACAGGCAGTAGATGTTGTGGCTGCGGTGTCGCCTCGCACCAGCCTGGTGTTGAAGGCCGACATCCGGCCCGGCTACACCGGGCAGCTCACCGCGAAGGTCGAGCGGATCGAGCAGGCGCTGGGTGACTAACGCGACTGGTCAGGCGTCGCCTCGCCGAAATAGACACCATGGTCGTCACGAACGCGGCGGAACAACCCTGCCGTAGATCTCGGCGACGCTCACTGGTTCGGCAAGCTCAGGAGCGGACCAGGCGGGCGATGGCCGCCGATGCCTCGGCCAGCTTGGCCTCCGCCTCGTCACCGCCTTCTGAGACCGCCTGCGTCACACAATGTCCGAGGTGTTCGTCGAGCAGACCGAGCGCCACGGACTGCAGCGCACTGTTGACGGCGCTGATCTGGGTGAGCACGTCGATGCAGTACTTGTCCTCGTCGATCATCTTGGCGATACCCCGGACCTGACCTTCGATCCGGCGCAGCCGTTTGGCGTAGTTCTCCTTCTGCGCCGAGTAGCCATGTGCACCCGAGTTGTCTGCCGCGTCCATGACCTCATCCTACCGGTACCCCACTGGGGTATGCATATCCATTTGTCCGGGAGAAACGACCGGCTGACCTGCACCGCTTGGGCATCACAAAGAATTTGGGCGGCTAACTAGCCGAGGGGCATACTTGCCTTCATGCCTTCCGACCACCCCGATATCAAGCCCCGCAGCCGCGACGTCACCGACGGCCTGGAGAAGACCGCAGCCCGCGGAATGCTCCGCGCGGTAGGGATGGGGGACGACGACTGGGTCAAGCCGCAGATCGGTGTCGGGTCGTCGTGGAATGAGATCACCCCGTGCAACATGTCGCTGCAGCGCCTCGCGCAGTCGGTCAAGGCCGGCGTGCACGAGGCCGGCGGGTTCCCGCTGGAGTTCGGCACCATCTCGGTGTCCGACGGCATCTCCATGGGCCACGAAGGTATGCACTTCTCGCTGGTCTCCCGCGAGGTGATCGCCGACAGCGTCGAGACCGTGATGCAGGCCGAGCGCCTCGACGGATCGGTACTGCTGGCCGGCTGCGACAAGTCGATCCCCGGCATGCTGATGGCGGCGGCTCGACTGGACTTGGCCAGCGTCTTCCTCTACAACGGCTCGATCATGCCGGGGGTCGCCAAGCTCACCGACGGCACCGAGAAGGAAGTCACGATCATCGACGCCTTCGAGGCCGTGGGCGCGTGTGCGCGCGGGTTGATGTCGCGGGAGGACGTCGACATCATCGAACGGGCGATCTGTCCGGGTGAGGGTGCGTGCGGCGGTATGTACACGGCCAACACCATGGCCAGCGCCGCCGAGGCGCTCGGACTGTCACTGCCCGGCAGTGCATCACCCGTGGCCATCGACAAGCGACGCGAGGAGTACGCGCGAAAGTCCGGCATTGCGGTCGTCGAACTGCTGCGCCGAGGCATCACCGCTCGCGACATCCTCACCAAGGAAGCCTTCGAAAACGCCATCGCCGTCGTGATGGCCTTCGGCGGGTCCACCAACGCCGTGCTGCACCTGCTGGCGATCGCGCGTGAGGCCGAGGTCGAGCTCACCCTGGCCGATTTCACCCGCGTCGGCAACAAGGTGCCGCACCTGGCCGACGTGAAACCGTTCGGCCGCCACGTGATGAAGGACGTCGACGAGATCGGCGGCGTCCCGGTGGTCATGAGGGCCCTGCTGGATGCCGGTCTGCTGCACGGCGATTGCCTGACCGTCACCGGCGAGACGATGGCCGAAAACCTGGCCCACATCGCGCCGCCCGACCCGGACGGCAAGGTGTTGCGGGCGATGAACAACCCGATCCACCCCACCGGCGGCATCACGATCCTGCACGGGTCACTGGCTCCCGAGGGTGCCGTGGTGAAGTCCGCAGGATTCGACTCCGACGTGTTCGAGGGCACCGCAAGGGTTTTCGAGCGCGAGCGGGCGGCCCTGGACGCGCTGGAAGACGGCACCATCACGCACGGCGACGTCGTGGTGATCCGCTACGAGGGCCCCAAGGGCGGCCCGGGTATGCGCGAGATGCTGGCCATCACCGGCGCCATCAAGGGTGCCGGGCTGGGCAAGGACGTGCTGCTGATGACCGATGGCCGGTTCTCCGGCGGGACGACGGGCCTGTGCGTGGGCCACATCGCTCCCGAAGCCGTCGATGGCGGGCCGATCGCCTTCGTCAAAGACGGCGACCGGATCCGCCTCGACGTGGCGAACGGAACGCTGGACCTCCTGGTCGACGAGGCCGAATTCGCCGGGCGCAAGGATGGCTGGCAGCCGCTTCCCCCGACCTACACCACCGGCGTTCTGGCCAAATACACCAAGCTGGTGCAGTCCGCCGCCGTCGGCGCTGTCTGCATGTAACCGTCTTCACCGGTAGAGTGACGTCGGGCGTGCAGGATCGCCCGACGTCCGCTCGAAGAGGCCAAGCCTCCCTGCACTGAGTAGCCTTGTGACCGACCTCTTCTCAGCCCGATTCGCGGACGCGGGCGAGTGAGAGGAGGCCGTCCATGGCCAGCCGTCTGCCGAGCAATCCCTCGATCGACCATCTGCGCGCTGAAGCCCGCAAGCTGCAGCGCGCGGATCGCACCCCGCTGCACGAAGCCCAATTCGCCGTCGCCCGCGACTACGGCTTCAGCAGTTGGCCCAGGCTCGTGCATTATCTGCGCGACGCCGCCAAGCTCAGCATCGACCCCGGTGCGTTCGACGAGGACAACCTCGAGCCGGCCGAGCGGTTCTGCGCGTGGGCATCGTTGCGTTACAACGAGACTGACGCTCCCCCACGTTGGCAGGCCGCCGCTGAACTGCTCGCCGCCACACCGGATCTGGTCGACCGGCACATTTGGGCCGCCGCTTCAGCGGCCGATCCCGCCGCGCTGGCCCGGCACCTCGCCGAGCCAGTTCTGGCGTCGACCGGGGGCGGCCCGTTCGGCTGGGTGCCGTTGCTATACCTGAGCTACAGTCGGGTTCCCTTGGGCCGCAACGCTGACGACGTACTCACGGCCGCGACTCTACTGCTCGATACGGGCGCCGACCCGAACGCGGGCTACCTATGGTGCGGCTTGTCGACGCCGTTCACCGCACTGACCGGGGTGTTCGGCGACGGTGAACAGGGCCCGCGGCGACAACCGCCCCACCCCTTCGCGACCGAACTCGCCACTCTGCTGCTGCAGCGCGGCGCACATCCGGTCGATCAGCAGACGCTGTACAACCGGATGTTCCGGGCCGACGATTCCCACCTGGAACTGTTGTTCGCCCACGGCCTGGCCGATGCCGGTCCGAGCCCGTGGGAACTGCGTCTCGGCGAGGCAATGGAAACCCGAGAACAGCTGTGGCAGCGCCAGATCAGCTGGGCTGCCGAGCACGGGTTCACCGCGCGGCTCGACCTGTTGGCCCGGCACGGAATCGACGTATCCGGAGTGGAGGCGGTGACACCGGTGTTCCCCGACGATCCCAACGCCTTTGACGACGAGGGTGCGACCCCGCTGCACCAGGCCGCGTGGTCCGGCGACCTCGAGCTGATTCGACGGCTCCTTGATGCCGGAGCCGACACGACCATCGTCGACCGGAGATTCGGCTCCACTCCCCTGGATTGGGCCGAGCATGCCTACCAGACCGAGGCCGCCGACGTGCTGCGTGGGCGTGTCACATCAGGCCCTTCGGACCGCGACGGATGATCGCGGCGAGTTGTTCGCGTGAGCTGGCGCCCACCCGCTGGCAGGCCCGGTACAGATGGCCTTCGACACTGCGTACCGACATCACCAACCGCTCGGCGATCTGCTTGTTGGTCAGCCCCGCGACGACGAGTTCGACGATCTCGCGCTGTCGGCCGGTCAACGGCTGTCCAGCCGGGTTGCGCAACGCCGGGGTACAGAGCCCACCGCATTCGTCGGCGCTCTCCTGCGCCAACGCGGCCGCATACGCACTGCGCTTACCCTGACCGTGGTGGCCGAACGCGACCGCGGCCTGCGCCAAGGCGTCAGTGGCGGTGGCTCGGTCGCCGAGGGCCCGGTATTCCTCTGCCGCCGTGAGTAATCCGGCGCCGTCATCGGCGGCCAGTGCCTCGATATGGCGGGCCACCGTCTCGGCCAGCGGCAGTTTCAGGGTTTCGGCAAGCTCCCGTACACGCGCGGCGCCCGAAGTGTCGCCCCACTGTGCGGCCGTCTGCAGACACAGCAGCTCATGCGTCGGCTGTTCGCGTTGCGCGGCGTCGCGACCCGCTGCGCGCACCAGATCGATCGCATCGGTCAGCGCGCCACCGGCAGCCAGCGTCCACCCGGTGGACACCGACATCGCGGTGCCCACGAACACGTAATCGTCGGGCACCAGCTGCCCGACTCCCGCCAGCGCATCGGTTGCCGCGGCGACTTGGCCCAGTTTGGCATACGCCTCAGCCAGCGCGAAACAGCTCGCGATGCGCAAACCCGTTGTGATCTCGTGTGTTTCGGCACCGGCATACGCCTCGTGCAAGTGTTTGACGGCACCACCGAGATCGGCACGGACCAGTTCGGCGTGGCCGAGCAGGTGAGCGAGGTTGGCGTACACCAGACCAGGCATGTCACGCGCCGACTCGTCCAGCAGCGCTGCCATCGCCGTGACTTCGTCGATACGACCGGTCAGCCGGCAGGCGCGACCGTGGACCGCACCGAACCAGAAGCGCATGGGCGACGATTCGAACGATGTGTTGGCCCTTTTGATGGCCTGGTCGGCGACGGTGTTGATGTCATCGACGTGTCCCAGCGCACCGAAAGCCATCATCAACGCGATCGAGGCCATCATAGCGTGGAAATCGGGCAAACCACCGAAATCCAGGGCGGTCCTTGCCTTTTCCTCGGCACGCGCACAGTGCCCAAGTACCGCGTCGACGCAGGCCTCGATGGCCAGGCGTTCCATCCGCTGCTCATCGGATTCGGTTGTGGTGGACAGCTTCTCCAAAATCTCGCCGGCGTCGCGCGGGCGGCTGAGCATCCAGGCCAGGTTGGCCGCCCGAACCGTCGCCCAGTGATGGTTGTCGGGACGCCCGTCGGCACTGATGTCACGTAGGACGGCCTCAGCTTCTTCACCTCGGCTCAGCAGGATCAGCGTCATCGCCCGCAGCTGCGCGGCCCCGGGTGCGCCGCATTCGGCCGCGGCAGCCGCGAATCGGTTGGCGGCGTCGGGATCGAGCAGGACGGCGGCGCAGCGGGCGGCCGTGAGGTACAGCTCTGGATCCGGTGGCAGGTCGGAGTTCAGCGCCAGCAGTGCCCGGCGGACGGTCGCGCGCATATCCCCGTCGGCGTCCGACTCCAGCCGCCGCGCGAGCCGCCCCCGGATCCTCGACAGGTGCATCTCACCGGCTGTCGCCCTACGCAATTCGCCGTACAACGGGTGCGCGAGAGTCGCCACCAGTCCGCGCCCGGCCCGGTCGACCCTGACCAGGTGCATCTGCTCAGCGGCCTCCAGGTCGGCGGGCTCGACGAGGTCGCACAGGACGTCGACGCTCAGCGGCTCGCACTGCGACAGCGTGTCGAGCACCAGCGCCATACCGGGCTCGAGTCCGCCGAGGCGACGCCCGACCATGTCGGTGATGCTCTGGGACACGGCCACATTGCCGTCCCACATCCACACCCCGGCGGACTTGCGCATCCGCCCGGCGGCGATCTGGTCCTTCACCAGCTGCAGCAGGTAAAGAGCGTTGCCTCCGGTCAGTTTCCAGAACCGGCGCGTGGTTCGGCTGTCCACGGGGCCGGCGACCGCCGACTCGATCAGCGTGGCGGCCGCCGCGGCGGACAGCGGCTCGAGGTCGATCCGGTCGAGCAGGCTGTCTTTCCACAGGGCGGTCACGGCGTCTGGTTCCGGTCCCCCGGAACGTGCGGTGACGACGAGGCGCACCCCTTGGGTCTGCGCCAGTTGGTGGACGACGTGCGCGGACAGCCCGTCGAGCAGGTGCGCGTCATCGATGCCGATGACGACCTTGCCCATGCGCTGTTGGGCGACGAAGGAATCGATCACGCGTCGCACGTCCGGCAGCGGGTCGCACATGCTCTCGCTGATCGATCCGGTGAAGGCCCCGAGCGGGATGGCCCGCGCCGATTCGGTTCCGACGAACCAGCTGGTCCGGTGGCCGGATGCCGCGGCGTGGCTGAGTGCCTCGCGAGCCAACCGGGTCTTGCCGACGCCGGCACTGCCGACGATCACCACACCGTGGTGGGTCCCCGGCCCACCAAGGCAGCGACGGATCGTCGCCAGTTCTTCTTCCCGCCCCGCCAGCTTCATGTCAGCAATTCGTACCCGCCATCGCCGTCATCGGAAGTTCCCGCGATTTCCCACGATATGGCGTCAAACCCGTCCACGGGGAGCAAATTGACGCATCCTCGGGTAATGGGGCGGTCCAGGCACACGGATCCCCCTCCAGCCGGGGTCCGGCTGGTCTACCAGGTACGCCTACCAGCCGGTCAGGCGTGCCGCGCTTCGGAATTGCGCACCCGCATCCCGAAGTACATTGCGTTGAAGCCCAGCACCATCACGAGCGCACCACTGATCACGTGCGACCAGATCATGCCGGCGCTCGGTCCACTGACAAACACCCACGGCGAGATGATCAGCCACACACCGAATATCGGCAGTGTCCAGGTCATGCCGTGCGCGCGATCCAGCGCGAAGCTGAAACACATTGACAGGAACGCGATCGCCCCTCCGACGATCAGATCGTTGACCGTCAGCCTGTTGAAGGCGTCGTAGCCGACGATCCATGGTGACAGCGCGACGTACATCGCCGTCAGCAACGTCAGGCCGAAGGTGACCTGCGCGGCCATCGACTCTGCAACACGGTCATAGCTCGCTCTCAGGGCCAGAATGTCCGGATGTAGATCGATCGATGAATGGACCGTACTCATTTCTATTCCTTTCCGTTATACGGCAAGGCGTTTGAGCCCTACCGCCCCCATCCATCACCTCTCAGATTACGCCGTAACTGGCCCGATGGCGCCGGCTGTCGACGCCCGTCTGAGCCGGACAAGTAAGGTGTTCTCAATGCGGCGGCGCAGCAACCTCCGAACGGATGACCCGACCGGCGCACATCAGCAACTCGGCTGGTTCGCAACGCTGTTCGCGATGGCGTTGGTGTTCCATTACTCCGACAGCCAGCCCCTTGCGGTGCTGCCGGCATTGCTGGCCGGTGTGCCCGCCCTGATATTTCCCGGCTCGGTGGCCGCCGCCGGCCTGGCCGTCGCGGCCGGCGCGACGGTGGCCGCGCTGAACCTGCCCGCGGCCGCGAACCATCTGGTGCTGAGCCTGCTGATCGCCGTCGCACTCGGTACCGCGGCCTTGTGGGCACTGGCCACCCGGAATCGACCGGGGACGCCGGAGGGCTTCGTCGAGCGCTGGCTGGATGCCGCGCGGAGCCCCATCGGTCTTGTGTTGCTCGTGGTCTACCTGTTCACGGTCTTCGACAAGTTGAACACTGCCTACTTCACCCCGGCCACCTCGTGCGGCGGCGAACTGTTCGGCCAGCTCATCTGGCTCAACGGCTTCGACGATGTGACACCGGGCCGGGCCATCGGGGAGTTCGTCGGCATCGCCGCAGTGGTGATCGAGGCCGCGATTCTCGGGTTGCTGGCGGTGCCGCGGCTACGTTTCTGGGGCGTGCTGCTCGGCGTGGCCTTCCACTCGATACTGGCGATGGCCTCGTTCTACGACTTCGCCACGGTCGTCTTCGCGGTGTACGTACTGCTGGTCCCGGCCGAGGTGTTCGTCGCCCTGGCGACCCGCGCTTCGGTGCTGCGCCGCGTCGCGCTCGCCGGCTTTGCGATGCATGTGCTGCTGAGTGTGTTGTCGAGTTCGGCCGACTCGCCGACGAGCCCGGTCGGCCTACCCTGGCACACCCTGCTCGTGCTCACGTGGTTCGTCGCGGTGGTGCCGTTCATGGTCGCGCTGCTGCGCGCGTACCACTCCGTCCACGCGGCAGGTGTGCGTCCACCGAACTGGAGTTTTCGCCCTCTGGTGCTGCTCATCGCCCCGCTGTTGGCGTTCGCCAACGGGGTGACGCCGTATGTGGGGCTCAAGACCGTGTCGAACTACTCGATGTTCAGCAACCTGCATACCGAGGAAGGCGCCACCAATCATCTGGTGCCCGGCGTCACCGCATTGCGGTTGGCCGACTATCAGCGCGACACCGTCACGGTGGTCGGAATGGAGTTTCCACAGCAGTCGGCCGACCTGACGTTCCTTCGCCGGCAGATCCGTTGGATGTCGGAAGACCCGCCGGTCCGCATCCCCTGGCTCGAGCTGCGGCGCAGTGTGATGCTGTGGCAGGACGCGGGCATCAGTGGCGTCCGAATCGCTTATCTGCACGACGGACCGCCGCGCGTGGTGGACGACGCGACAACAGACCCCGTGCTCTCGGCGCCGCTGCCCTGGTGGCAGCGGCATCTGCTCGCGTTCCGCGCCATCGACTCGGGTTGGGGCGCCGACATCTGCCGCTGGTAGCCGCGTCACCCCACACCGCGACCGTGCGTGTTTGCCCCCCGACACACCGTGAAACGTCGGCAGTTTGCGCACGCTCGCGGTGCCGGGGTCAGGCGGCGCCGATCCGCTCCGGATTCCGGTAGCTCTCGGCCCGCGCGGCGATCACCTCGGGTGTCGGCAGCGGCTCGGCGCTGTCCAGATACACCCCACCGGCGCGCAGGGTGTCGTCGACCAGCAGCCAGATCCACCGGACCAGATCGGCCACCAGCCGGTCCTGGGCGGTCGAGCCGGGCTGATCGAGCCACCGGCCGGTCGTCGATTCGACCAGCCCGACGATGGCGAAGGCCAAGGGCTGAGGGTCGGTCTCCACGCCGAAAGCATTGAGGTACACCGTGAACAGGGCATCCAACTGGGTACCGATGGTCAGCCTGATATCGGCGATGGCGTCGGGTGCCGAGGCGTCGTCGCCGAGGGAGCACCGGGCCAGGTAGCGATAGAGGCTGCGATGCTCGACGAGAAACCCGACGTGGGCGCCGACACTCGCCTCGATGATCTGGGCCATCGATCCGTGTGGTGTCCACAGCGGGGCGAGTTCGGTGTTGAGCATCTCGGCAGCGCGTTGCGCGATCGCGCGTTGCAGGTCTGCGGCGCCGGCGAAATGCCGGTAGAGCTTGGTGCGGGTGACGCCGACGTGCGCCGCGATCTGCTCGGTCGACGCCTGTGGGCCGTGCTCGGCGATCGCCGACAATGCCGCGTCGACGAACTCGGCCCGCCGGCGTTCCCGCTGGCCGGCCCATCGACTCACCGAACCGTTGCCCTCAGTTGTCACGGCTACACCCTAGCCAATCTAGTGGTACATGACGTACCATTTGCCCAACTGGTACGTCATGTACCACTAGATCCGGAAGGGAACGACGCAGATGGATGCGGTCATCGCACTTCGTAAAGCAGCAGGTCTGCCGGCAGTTGCCGAACCCCTGGCACCTGCTGAGGACTACGGCTTCTTCGGCCCGGATTCGGTCACCTGGAAGGTGTGGAGCTACCCCACCTCACTGCTGATCGGCTTCTCGCGCGCGGTCACCATCGAGCACCTCGACCCGTTCCTGGCCGCCGCGGTGGACGCCACCGGGCAGGTCTACAGCCGCACCCGCCTGCGCTACGACCGGACCATGCAGTACTTCGCCCTGGTGGCCTTCGGCGACGCCAAGTCCGTCCTCGACGCGTCGGAGATCCTGGTCAAGATCCACGCCAAGGCTGTCGGCACCGAGCCCATCACCAAGCGCCCGTTCGACGCCAACGATCCGCACTCGCAGTTGTGGATCCACCTGACCGCGTGGCACTCGATCCTCTACAGCTACGAGATGTTCGGCCCCGGCAAGCTGTCGGCGGACGAGGAGAGCCGGTACTGGGCGGAGTGCGCGCGGGCCGCGGAGTTCCAGACCATCAATCCCGACGACGTGCCGCGCACCCGCGAGGGCGTCCGCGCGTACTTCGAGAGCTTCCGACCTGACCTCGTGGGCTCCGAGGTGGCCCAGCGCATGATGGACTACCTGGTCGATCTGGGCTACCACATCCTGCCCGAGCGGATGCCGCGCTGGATGCGCAAGGCGTTCAACATCCCGATGCGCGCCGCCATCATCGCCACCATGCCGCAGTGGATGCGGCTGCTCGGCGGCATCCCCCAGCGCCGGTTCGCCGATGTCGCGGCGCGCGCGGTGGTCCGCCCCTTCCTGCGGGTCATCGCCACCTATCCGCGGCTGGAGCTTGCGGTCCTGGACCTGACGACGCCGAACACCACACCCATCGTCGGCCCCACCCTGGTGGACATTCCGGCCAAGCACACCGTGACCTACACCCCGGCCGAGGCCAGAGCCAAATGGGACCGGACCACTCCGTTCGAGCAGTACGCTGCCATCGTGGCCAAGCGGCAGGCGGGCGAGGGTCCGACACCGTATGCCCACAACCATCACGACGCATTGGTCCGATTCGACAAGAGCGTGAGCTGAGATGACCGAAACGCAGATCGACGAGGCCCTCGAGGAGCTCGTCGAAGGTGAAAAGACCTGGGCTTCCCTGTCATTGGCCGCCCGGCGCGGCCTACTCGACGAGGTGCGCGCACTGACCGCGCGTCACGCCGCCGAATGGGTGGACGCCGCCGTCGGGATCAAACAACTCGACCCGGCCTCGCCGCTGGTCGGCGAGGAGTGGATGTCCGGCCCGTATTCACTGGCGGCCGGGCTGGGCGCACTGTCGGAGACGCTGGCGAAGCTCGAAACGGGCCGTAGCCCGCTCGACGGCGCCGCCTTCGGTTACGCCCCCGGCGGCCGCACGACGGTAAAGGCCTTGCCACTCAATACCTTCGACCAGCTGCTGCTGTCCGGATTCAGCGCCGAGGTGTGGCTGCAGCCCGGAATCGAGAAAGCCGAGGCAATCCGATCGGCTGGTCTGGCCCAACGCGACCCCTCCCGCACCCACGGCGTCGGCGCGGTACTGGGCGCGGGCAACATCTTCTCGATCGCGCCGCTCGACACCATCTACGAGCTGTACGCCAACAACCGGGTGGTGGCCCTCAAGCTCAACCCCATCACCGATCCGCTGCTACCCGTACTGACGAAGGTGCTGGCTCCGTTCATCGCCGTCGGCGCGGTGCGCATCCTGACCGGCGGCGCCGAGGCCGGCACATATCTGGTGCGACACAAGCTCGTCGACCACGTGCACATGACCGGTAGCGCCCTGACCTACGACGCCATCGTGTTCGGCACCGGAGAAGAGGGCGCCCGACGGAAGGCCGCCGACGAGCCGGTGCTCGACAAGGAGATGACCGCCGAGCTCGGCGGGGTGTCACCGACGATCGTGCTGCCCGGGGAGTGGAGTAAGGCCGACATCGAGTTCCAGGCCAATCACGTTGCCACGCAACGCCTGCACAACAACGGCTACAACTGCGTGGCCGCGCAGGTGGTGGTGCTGCCCAAGCGATGGGCGCAGCGCGACGAGTTCATCGCCGCCATCCGCAAGGCCGTCAACGGCGCCCCCGCGCGAGCCGCCTACTACCCCGGTTCCGACGTCAGGGTCGCGAGCGCGGACACCTCGTATCCGGACGCACAGCATCTGGGCTCGAGCGGTGCCCGGGTACTGGTGGTCGATCCGGCTGACCGCAAAGCCCTGTTGTGCACGGAGTACTTCGGTCCGGTGCTCGGCGTGATCGAACTCGACGTGCCCAACGAGGATTTCGCCGCCGAGGCCGTGCGCGTCGCCAACGACGAATTCGTCGGCACGCTCGGGGTCAACATCATCGCCCACCCGAACGCCATCGCGAGCCTCGGCGACAAGTTGGACCACCTCGTCGAGCAGCTGCGCTACGGCACCATCGCGATCAACGCCTGGACCGGCGTCGGCTACCTGACGCCAACGGCCACGTGGGGCGCTTTCCCGGGGCACCCGCGCAACGACATCCAGAGCGGAACCGGCGTGGTGCACAACGCTTTTCTGCTCGACCGCCCGGAACGCACCGTGGTCCGCGGCCCGTTCCGGCCCGCGCCGCGTTCGGTCTTCGGCGGCGAGTGGTCGCTGTCGCCGAAGCCGCCGTGGTTCGTCAACAACCGCACCGCGGCGACGACGGGCCGGCTGCTGGTGGAGTTCGCCGCGGCGCCGGGTTGGAGCAAGCTGCCGGCGATCTTCGCGTCGGCACTGCGGGGTTGAGTGCGGGCTAGCCGGAGGCGACGGGCGCGGCGGGCGCGCGCAGCAACCGCTGCGCGCAATCGAGCAGCACACGGTGCAACTCTTCGTCGGTGACGTCGTTGAGGGTGGGGTCGGTGGCGCTGCCGTAGATACCCGAGGCCAACACCGACATGCAGATCCGGCCGGCGGCGTCGGGATCGGGGCCCAGCAGGATCCCGGTCAGCCGTTCGATGGTGTCCTGGAGTTCGGGTCGACTGTGCACCAGGCTGTCGATGACCGGATCGCCGTGGAACACCGCGGTGACGCGACGATGCCGCACCGCCATCTCCACCATGCCGCTGATGGCGGCTTCCCGCCGGGCCTCGGGTGTGGACATCGCCTCGGCGATGCGGACCAACCGGATCATGTCGTCGAAGACCGGCTGGATGACGGCGAGCGCGATCTCGTCCTTGGAATGGAATTGGTAGTAGACGGCGGCCTTGCTGACCCCGAGGCGGTCGGCGATCATCTGTAGCGACGTACCGTTGACACCGTGCTCGGCGAACAGGCTCAACGCCGCCTCGAGCACCCTCTCGCGGGCAAAGCCACGCGGCGCAACAGCCTTCGCCACACCCGTCCCTTCGTCGCGCTGAGCGTACCGAACGCGGTCTAGATCACAGCGTTAATAGCCAAACTAACTTGATTGAAGTTAGCCGACTGTATAGGTTTCACTTTACATCCGGCAAGGAATCCTGCGGGGGAGGAGTGTTGATGCCAAGTTCGTGCATGTCACAGCCGGCAGACCTTCTCGACCGGCTCGACGCCTTTCTGATCACCGCTGCCGAATCCGGCATCGAGCAGGTGGTTTTCCTGGCCTCCGATCTGGACCCGCGTCCCTATCAGCTGCCGTGGCCCGCCGGCACCCAGGTGTACGTCGTCGACCATCCGGCGATCCTCGACGTCAAGACCGACGCCTTGGCCGGCGCCGCATCCACGACTGCCGTGCGTGGCGTCCCCGCAGATATCGCCGGCAATTGGCCTGCTGCGCTGTCTCGGACGGGATTCGACGCCGACAGGAGCACCCTGTGGAGCGTGGAAGGCGTACTACCCTTCATTCCATCGGATGAGCAGTGTCGACTCATCGGCGACATCACCGTTCTGAGTGCGCCGGGCAGCCGGCTGATCTCGGAAGTTTCGGTCAGCCCGTTCCGGGACGATTCCGACGGGGACGTCGCTGCGGATGCCGACGTAGAAAGATGTTGGCGGGAATCCGCCGATGCCGACATGCTCACCAAATGGCAATGGAGCTTCGCAGCTAACCAGTACGTCACTGCGTACCTGACCTCCGAAAGGCCGACCAGCGAATATGAAGCTGTTGAGACGGTTCTGGATCCCGTTGATCATCATCGTGGTGGTGGTGGTCGGCGGATTCACGGTCATGCGGGTGCGCACATTCTTCGGCGCAGGCGACGGCTCCGGTATGGCCAGCGCGAAGGTCGATGACACCAAGCCCTTCGACCCCAAGGTCGTGGTCTATGAGATCTACGGCGTGCCCGGTGCGACGGCAGACGTGAACTACCTCGATCTCGACGCCCAGCCCCAGCGCATCGACGGGGTCACCCTGCCCTGGACGCTGCGCCTGGAGTCCACCGCCCCGTCGGTGTTCCCCAACGTCGTCGCCCAGGGCACCGGCGACACGATCAGCTGCCGGATCACCGTCGATGACGAACTCAAGGACGAGAGAACCTCCAACGGCGTGAACGCCCAGACCTTCTGCTTGGTGAAATCTGCATGAGCAATTACGACACCCCGGCCGACTCGATCCCGGTCAGCGGTCCACAGCACGCCAAAGCCGCCGAGCACGGTGGCATCGCCAAGTGGATCCGGCGCCTGGCCGTCCCGATCATCATCGGCTGGATCGCCGTCATCGGTGTCCTCAACGTGATCGTTCCCCAGCTCGAAGAGGTGGGGAAGATGCGCTCGGTGTCGATGACGCCGGACGACGCGCCGTCGATGATCGCGATGAAGCGTGTCGGCGAGGTGTTCCAGGAGTTCAAGTCCAACAGCTCCGTCATGGTCGTGCTGGAAAGCGACAAGCCGCTGGGCGACGAGGCACACAAGTACTACGACGAGGTCGTCGCCAAGCTCGAGGCCGACAAGAAACACATCGAGCACGTCCAGGATTTCTGGGGCGACCCGCTGACCGCTTCCGGCGCTCAGAGCTCCGACGGCTTGGCCGCCTACGTGCAGGTCTATACCGCCGGTAACCAGGGCGAGGCGCTGGCCAACGAATCGGTGGAAGCCACCGAACACATCGTCCAGAGCGTCCCGGCACCGCCCGGCCTCAAGGCCTACGTCACCGGCCCGGCGGCGATGTCGGCTGATCAGGAGATCGCCGGTAACCGCAGCCTCGAGATGATCACCGCGCTGACCTTCGCGGTCATCATCATCATGCTGCTCTCGGTATACCGCTCCGTCGTGACAGTGCTGCTGACCATCGTCATGGTGCTGCTGTCACTGTCGGCCGCCCGCGGCCTGGTTGCGTTCCTGGGCTACTACAACATCATCGGACTCTCGACGTTCGCCACGAACTTGTTGGTGATGCTGGCCATCGCCGCCTCGACTGACTACGCAATCTTCCTGATAGGTCGATATCAAGAGGCCCGAAGTGTCGGCGAAGACCGAGAACAGGCCTACTACACCATGTTCCACGGCACCGCCCACGTCATCCTGGGTTCGGGCCTGACCATCGCCGGCGCCACGTTCTGTCTGCACTTCACCCGCCTGCCCTATTTCCAGTCGCTGGGTATCCCCCTGGCAATCGGCATGGTCATGGTGGTGCTCGTCGCGCTCACCCTGGGCTCGGCGACCATCACGGTGGCCACCAAGTTCGGCAAGACGCTGGAACCCAAGCGCGCCATGCGCACCCGCGGCTGGCGCAAGATCGGTGCGGCCGTGGTGCGCTGGCCCGGGCCGATCCTGATTGCCACGATCGCGCTCGCCCTGGTCGGTCTGCTCGCACTGCCGGGCTACCGGACCAACTACAACGACCGCAAGTACCTGCCGGCAGATCTGCCGGCCAACACCGGGTACGCCGCGGCAGACCGCCACTTCTCGCAGGCGCGGATGAACCCCGAGTTGCTGCTCATCGAGAGCGACCACGATCTGCGCAACTCGGCGGACTTCCTGGTGATCGAGCGGATCGCCAAACGCATTGTCGGCGTTCCGGGTGTCTCCCGGGTCCAGGCCATCACGCGCCCGCAGGGATCCCCGATCGAGCACACCTCGATCCCGTTCAACATCAGCATGCAGGGCACGACCCAGACCATGAATCAGAAGTACATGCAGGACCGCATGAAGGACATGCTCAAGCAGGCCGACGACATGCAGGTCACCATCGACACGATGGACAAGATGATCGCGCTCATGGGGCAGATGCGCGACGTCATGAACAGCATGGTCGGCAAGATGCACGGAATGGTCGACGACATCAAGGAATTGCGCGACCACATCTCGGATTTCGACGACTTCTTCCGGCCGATCCGCAACTACCTGTACTGGGAACCGCACTGCTACGACATCCCGATGTGCTGGTCGATCCGGTCGGTGTTCGACACCCTTGACGGCATCGACACCATGACAGCGGATTTCGAGCAGATCGTCCCTGACATGGACAAGATGAACGCGCTGATCCCGGTGATGATCGCGAACATGCAGCCGATGATCACGACCATGCAGACGATGAAGACCATGATGCTGACCATGCAGGCCACCCAGGGCGGCATGCAGGATCAGATGGCGGCCATGCAGGACAATTCCACCGCCATGGGTCAGGCCTTCGACGCCGCCAAGAACGACGACTCGTTCTATCTGCCGCCGGAAGCCTTCGAGAATCCGGACTTCAAGCGCGGCATGAAGATGTTCCTGTCCCCCGACGGGCACGCGGTGCGGTTCATCATCAGCCACGAGGGTGATCCGATGAGCCCCGAAGGAGTCGCTCACGTCGAACCCATCAAGCTGGCCGCCAAGGAGGCCATCAAGGGCACCCCGCTGGAGGGCTCCAAGATCTACCTCGGCGGCACGGCAGCCATGTTCAAGGACATGCAGGAAGGCGCCAACTACGACCTGTTGATCGCCGGGATCGCCTCGCTGTGCCTGATTTTCATCATCATGCTGATCCTGACCCGAAGCATGGTCGCCGCCGCGGTCATCGTCGGCACCGTGGTGCTGTCCCTCGGCGCATCATTCGGTCTGTCGGTGCTCATCTGGCAACACCTGATCGGACTGGAACTGCACTGGATGGTGCTGGCCATGTCGGTGATCATCCTGCTGGCCGTCGGCGCGGACTACAACCTGCTGCTGGTCTCCCGGTTCAAAGAGGAGATACACGCCGGGCTCAACACCGGCATCATCCGCGCCATGGGTGGCACCGGCTCGGTGGTCACCTCGGCGGGCCTGGTGTTCGCCTTCACCATGATGTCGATGGCGATCAGCGAGCTGGCGGTGATCGGTCAGGTCGGCACCACGATCGGCCTGGGCCTGCTGTTCGACACCCTGGTCATCCGCTCGTTCATGACCCCGTCGATCGCGGCCCTGATGGGCAAGTGGTTCTGGTGGCCGCAGATGGTGCGTCAGCGGCCCAAGCCCGAGCCGTGGCCGCAGCCGATCCAGCGCGAGCCGCAGGACTCGTTGGCTTAACCCATCTCCGCGAGCGGACGGCGGGTTACCTGACGAGCGCGACGGCGAAGCCGTCCCAGCCCTTGGTGCCCACGGTTTGGATGGCCGCGGTGTCCAACCGCGGGTGGGTGCCCATCATCTCCAGCATGTCGCGCACGGCCTGCGCCTGTGCGTCGTCGGTCGCCGGGGCGAGCACCCGACCGAACCGGGTGATGTTGTCCACCACGATGATCGAGCCCGGGCGGCCCAACTCGATCGCCCACTCGACGTAGCGGACGTTGTTCTCCTTGTCGGCGTCGATGAAGACGAGGTCGAACACGTCACCTCGTTCGGCCAGCCGAGGCAGGGTGTCCAGCGCGACGCCGACGATCACCTCGACCCGGTCCGCGACGCCGGCCCGCGCCAGGTTGGCCTGCGCCACCTCGGCATGACGCGGCTCGTATTCGAGGGTGACGACGCTGCCGTCGGGCCCCGCGCCGCGGGCCAGGTTGATGGTGCTGTAGCCGGCCAACGTACCGATCTCGAGCACTCGACGCGCCCCGGAGATCGTCGCGAGCAGCGACAGCAGCTTGCCGTGCTGGGCCGACACTTCGATGGCCGGCATGTCGGCGGCGTGAGCGGATTGACGCGCCGCGATCAGCGCCTCGTCCTCGGTACGCAGCACCTCGTTGAACATGGCATCGACTTCGGCGGGCTCGGTCACCTACGCCACGCTAGAGGACGCCTTCCTTGGCGTACACCATCCGCAGCACCAGCCCGACCTCCGGGCCCATGATCGTCGCGCACAGGTCGCAGTACGCGGCGACGAACGCCGGCCCGTGGGGTGGGTCTGCATGGCTCACGTGGTGGGCAAGCTCGTGCAGTACCACCAACTCTCGCAATGCCCAGGTGTCGCGCTCGGGGACGGCGATAACGGCCCGGCCGTCGATCAGCTCGTAGTGCGCCGCGGTGGCTCCCCGCCGGGCGCGGACGGTCAGCGGTTGCGCACCGATCCGGGCGACGACGTCGTCGAGGTAGCGCTGTACCGAGTCGACGGATCCGAACTTAGCCTCCGGCGGCAGGGTGAGCGAGGTGCCGAAGAAGTCGATGGCGCGCGAACTGTGTTGGGCCGCACGGTCGAACATGGTGCGCACGAACTGTTCGGCGGCGTACACCCTGGCACGCTGGGTGTCCTTGGCGCTCACTGCTCCAGGGCGCCGCGGGCGCCGGAGATTTCCTGGTTCGCCCCGAGGCGGGCGTGGCGACCGGCGCGGTCCCCGGCCCGACGCGCGGCCGACGAGTACCCCGCCGATGCATTCGTGGCTCGCCACGTCCCACGGGCCTGCGATGCCTCGCGGTAGAAGCCGCGCAGCTCGATATCCTTGTCCCGCAAGGCGATGGCGGTGCCCGGCCGGTCGGCCTCGTCGGCCTCGCGTTGCGCCTCCTCGCGGGCCTGGGTGAGGCGCTGGCCGATACGGGCACCGAAGGCCAGCTGAAAGTTGAGCCGGGCGGTGATCGTCGGCGTCGGACGGTGAGCACCCGAGGCGATGTAGGCCTCCGATGCCTTGACCATCTGCATCAGCAGGCTGGTGTAGAGCGCGTGGGTGGCGTCGATGTCCTCGGCGAACCCGTAGGCGTAGACGAACGTCGAGTTGGATGCCACGTCGCATTTCACGTCGTTGGCCATCCCGATCATCACGAACAGCTGCACATAGGTGCGCAGCCCCTTGGTCCCGGCTGCACCGATGGTGATGGTGCGCTGCACCGGCATCTGCGCCTTGGTTCGCTCGGCCGAATGCGCGCGGGCCAGGGCCAGGTCGATCGAGGTGGCCGTGGCGAGCCGCTGGGCGGCAGCCATGAACGCCTCGGCTTCGTGGAGGTTGTCGGTGCCCTCCGCCTGACGCAGAAGTGCGGCGATACGCGCCAGCATCTTGTCGTCAGTCACGCGACCAACCTAGCCATCAGCACCGACAAACTTGCCGATCGCGTCCACCACCTGGGGTGACAACGGTCCGGGCTTGCCGTAGTTGGCGATGCTGTCGGTGGGATCGTCACGCAGCACGTGGTTGACACCCTTGAGCTCGACCACAGTGAGCGCGGTGTGCTTGAGCGCGCCGATCAGTGGACGCTCGGTCTCGCAGCCGGCCTGGGCGTCGGAGTCCGAGCAGGTGAGCAGCACCGGCATGCCGTCGGGCAGCGCGGCGGCCAGCTGCAGAGGGTCGATCTTGTCGGCCTCGACGATGGCGTTGAGGTTGCCCTTGTTGACGATCGCGCTCAGGCCCTCGGGGAGATCGGCGGGCACGGTCCCTTTGGTGCGGATCTCGTCCACCGCGGCCAGCCAGGCGGTCAGCACCTCGGGGGTGGCTCCGGCACGCACCCGGTTGGTGATGATGTCCAGGTAGCGGCCGGACAGCGGTTGAAACAGGGCAAGCGATCCGACCTTCGGATCAGCGGCGCCGCCCAGCGTCATGGCATGGATGGCGCCCTCGCCCACCGCATAGATCGACAGCTTGGCCGCGTCGGTGTCGGGCTGCCCGGCCAGGAAGCGCAGCGCGGCGGCCGCGCCGGAGGTGTAGACGCCGCTGACCACCTCGGCGGGTTTCTTCTCGTAGGGGCCGAGCTTGGTGGCGCCGGTGCCGATCTTGTCGTAACGCAGGCTCGCAACACCCTTGTCCGACAACGTTTCTGCGAGCTCGCGCATGTTGCCTATCGGGCCGACGACCTTGTTGTCGCCATTGCGGTCGGTGGGCCCGCTCTCGGAGATCAGCAGCGCGGCCGGGCCCGTTGCCTCCGCATGCCGGTAGCTGCCGTGGATCGTGAGTCCGTCGGCGTCGAAGGTGACGTCCGTATCGGTCCACGTCGGTTGCCGGGCCTCCTTCGGAGCCTCCGAACCGCAGCCGGCCACCAACAGCACCGAAAGTAGTGCCACCACAAGCTTTCTCACAGGTGCGTCTCGATCCAGGACGTCACGTCGTCGAGGACCAGCCCCTTCTCGGGCTCGTTGAACACCTCGTGGAACAGACCGGGGTAGACCTTCAGGTGCACGTCCTCCGAGGCCACACACTCGACAAGGCGGTGGCTGCCCTCGACGGGCACCAGGCGGTCCTTCTCCCCGTGCACCACCAGCAGCGGCGCGGTCAGTGCCGAGGCCCGCTGCGGCATGGTCTCCCCCACGATGATCAATGCCCGCGCGATGCCTGCGGGGACCTTGCCGTGCCACACCAACGGATCGGCTTTGTAGGCCGCCACCACCTCGGGGTCACGGGACACCGCATTGGCGTCGAGGTTCTCCACCGGTAGCCCGGGCGCGACCTTGCCGAGCACCTTGGCCACGGCCGCCAGTACCGACGACACCGATGCCTGCGCGGCCACCGCGGGCCCGGACAGCACCATCGCGGAGTACTCGTCGGGATATTCGACGCCGTAGCTGAACACGATGCCGCCGCCCATGCTGTGCCCCAGCACGAGGCGTGGGAGCTGCGGGTACTCGGCGGCGGCGATGCCGACCAGCGTGTGGAAGTCGCCGACGTACTCGGACATGTCGCGCAGGTACACCCGCTTGCCGCCGGAACGGCCGTGGCCGCGGTGGTCCAGGGCGTAGACCACCAGCCCGGCGTCGCCGAACCGCTGCGCGACGTGGTGGTAACGGCCGGCGTGCTCGCCCAGGCCGTGGGAGAGGACGACGACGCCGCGCGGTGCGGTGTCGGGTGTCCATACGTCGTAGACGATGCGGACCCCGCCGACGCCGTCGAAAGTCTGTTCACTGCGCGTGCTGGTCACCCTGGCGAGCGTAGCCGCACTGGTCGGACATTTTCCGGTCGTAGTTGTCGGTGGTGCTGCGTAAGCTCGCGAATGTGACGGTCCTCGCTCATCGCCTCGATGACGACAGCCCGGCCGATGCGTTCCTGGCTGATGCCCAGCGCTACCGCCGTGAGCTGCTGGCTCACTGCTACCGGATGACCGGCTCGCTGCACGATGCCGAGGATCTGGTGCAGGAAACCTATCTGCGCGCCTGGAAGGCGTACGGGGGTTTCGAGGGCAAGTCCTCGGTGCGCACCTGGTTGTATCGCATCGCCACCAATACCTGTCTGACAGCGTTGGAGGGCAGACAACGCCGTCCGCTGCCCTCAGGCCTGGGCAATCCCAGTTCGTCGCCCACCGATGAGATTTCCGAGCACCACGAGATCCCCTGGCTGCAGCCTCTCCCCGATTCCACCGACGACCCGGCGGATCCCGGCACGATCGTGGGGACCCGGGATTCGGTGCGACTCGCATTCGTCGCGGCGCTGCAGCACCTGTCCGCCCGCCAGCGTGCGGTGCTGGTGATGCGCGAGGTGCTGCAGTGGAAGGCCGCGGAGGTGGCCGGCGCCATCGGAACTTCGACAGCGGCGGTCAACAGCCTGTTGCAGCGCGCCCGCGCCCAGCTCGACGCGGTGGGCCCCAGCCAGGATGATGCGATCGATCCGCCGGATTCCCCGCACGCACAGAATCTCCTGCGCAATTACATGGCCGCCTTCGAGGCTTACGACATCGACAAGCTCGTCGAGCTGTTCACCGCCGAGGCCATCTGGGAGATGCCGCCGTTCGATACCTGGTATCAGGGGCCGCAGGCCATCGGCGACCTGTCCCGCTACAAGTGCCCGGCCGAGAAGGCCGGGGACATGCGGTTCATCGCCACGAGCGCCAATGGCCAGCCCGCCGCGGCGATGTACCTGCTGAATCCCGAGACGGGCCGGCACGATGCCTTTCAGCTGCACGTCCTTGACGTCGGCCAGGACGGCATCTCCCATGTGGTGGCGTTCATGGAGCCCTCGCTGTTCGAGAGTTTCGGGCTGCCCGCGGTGCTCTAGGCGCCGATCAAGCCGCGACTCGGAAGACCTGGAATTCAACGACGGGTCCGGGTTGCACGCGCCCTTGGCCGACGAAGATGGTTTGGTTGACCCAGGAGTATCTGGGGTCTCCGGACTCCAGGCGTGGGGTGGTGACGAAGTAATGGTCGCCGAAGTCGGTGCCGGTGGTGCCGCCGCCGAGTGCGGTTGCGGCGGCTTCGGTGACTTCGACCAGGCCTTGGTAGCTCATGTAGATGACTGCGCCGTCGTCGGTGTAGAACTGGGCGCGGACATCGAGGCGGCCGTAGCCGTCCTCGCCGGCCAGTAGCCAGTCTCCGCCGCCGGGAGCGGCGGTTCCGCTGAATCGTTTGCCGGTGACCTTGCCGCCGGTGACAGCGAGGACTTGGCGTAGTCCGTAAGGTCCCGGGCCGACGATTTGAGGTTCGGCCAGCTCTGCGGTGTAGCTGAACTCCGGCTCCAACTTCACTGTCCGACCCCCACTCCGGCGGCCGCCATCACAGCTGACATGCCCTCGGCGATCACATCGCGCCCGAAGGCCTCGAGCACGACGTTGGGGTTGAAGTACTCGCGAATCAGCACAACTTTGCCGTCCCGGATCCGCATGTGGGTGCAATAGGTATTGGCGTAGATCTTGCCGGTCTGCGTGACCGTCGCCTTCCCGTGCAGTTCCAGAATGAACAGTTCCGGATCAGTGGTGTCATGCACGGTCAGTGAATCGATGCGGAGATCCGGCACGGAGTCGAAGAACCAGTCGATGAAATGACCGATGAGGTGCCGGCCTGGCACGGTGTCGGCGAGGGGCTCGGGAGCGAATGGCATTTCCCAGACGCCGTCCTCGGCGAAGGTGTCCTTCCAAGCCTCCAAAGCCTCACCGCGCGGTGGGCCGTCATCAAGGGCCTTCCAGAATCGCTCAACCGTTGCGCGGTTGGCCGTTTGTATGTTCATGCGTCGCCTCCATCTCTTGGTCGACTGCCGTCACAGCCGGGTGCCAAAATCGAGAGTGCACCATACGTCGTTAATAGTCAACAGTGTGTCGATACTTTCCAAATCCGATGCCGCCCAGGCGCACTGGTCGGCTACAAGATCGTCACCAGCCGTAATATCGACGGACCGTTGATTAGTATCGACGTCTGGTCTATTCTCGCTGGTGGTCTTTGCCGCTTCCCTGGGTCGCGGCAGGTGCGACGCATGATGACCACCACCCCGCCACCTGTGACGAAGAGGATCCGTTATGAAAATGCCCATCAACCGGCTCTTTCGCCTGCAGAGCCGACCGCAAGGCCAGGTCACCGAGACGGATCTTGTGTGGGTCGAGGAGCCCATCGCGGAAATTGACGAAGGACAGGCGCTGGTCCGCACCCTGTACCTCTCACTCGATCCCACAAATCGGGTCTGGATGAGTCAGTTGCGTTCCTACATCCCACCGGTTGAGTTGGGTGCGGTGATGCGAGGCCTCGGTGTCGGACAGGTCATTGAAAGTCGCCGTGACGATCTGCCGGTCGGAGCGTACGTGCTCGGCTTCACCGGCTGGCAAGACTATTGCGTCGCTGACGATTCCGTTCTCGAATTTCCGTTCACGGTTCTTCCCGACCCGCTGCCGGCGCCGCTTCCCGCGTTCCTCGGAGTACTGGGCCACACGGGTATTTCAGCGTTCATCGGTGTCGAGCTTGGCGATCCCCAGCCAGGCGAGACGGTTGTTGTTTCAGCCGCTGCCGGGGCGGTCGGTTCTATCGCCGGACAGCTGGCGAAGCAGTGTGGCGCTCGCGTGGTCGGCATCGCCGGCGGTGTCGAAAAGTGCCGACACTTAGTGGAGGAACTAGGCTTTGACGCATGCGTCGACCGGCACGCGGACAACTGGCGCGAGCTATTCGACGACGCGACTCCCGACGGCGTTGACGTCGACTTCGAGAACGTAGGTGGCCCGATAATGGATCATGTCCTGGGCCGGCTGAACATCGGCGCACGAGTGTCGCTGTGTGGCCTGATCTCGGAGTACGACACGTACAACGAAGACAGCGACCAACCCGGCCTGCGTAACGCAAATCAGCTGCTGATGCAGCGAGCTACCCTGCGGGGCTTCATCGTTACCGACCACGTCGAACGCTACGGCGAGATCATCGGCAAGCTCGCGGCGGCACTGGGCGAAGGCTCGCTGACGTACGACGAGACCATCGTCGACGGACTGGAGAACGCTCGGGAAACCCTCAATCAGGCACTGTCCGGCGGCACTCGAGGAAAAGCGGTCATCCAGGTCGCGCCCGTTCCTGCGCACGTCGATTGACGAAGCGAGGCGAGGCTCGACGTGGCGGCGTCGAGCCTCGCCTTTCTGCCTGAAATCGCCAGTGCATCAGTCGATCTTGGTCGGATTGGGAGGCTGCACTTCACGCCGGAGGATCTTCCCGGTCGGCCCCTTGGGCAACGAGTCGACGAACCAGATTTCGCGGGGGTATTTGTACGCGGCGAGTCGTTCCCGGACGAAGGTCTTCAATTCTTCGGCTTCCGCAGATGCCCCGTGTTTGAGTGCCACGGCCGCGCCGATCTCCTCCCCGAGGTCTGCGTGTTTGATGCCGATCACCGCCGCTTCGGCGACGCAAGGATGTTCGTAGAGGACTTCCTCTACTTCGCGGGGATAGACGTTGTATCCGCCCCGGATGATCAGATCCTTCTTCCGGTCGACGATGGTGTAGTACCCGTCGCGATCGCGAATGGCGATGTCTCCGGTACGAAACCACCCGTCGGGGATGGCTTCGGCGGTTGCCTCAGGCCGGTTCCAGTATCCCTTCATGAGGTTCTCGCCCTGGATGGCGATCTCGCCTGGCACGCCGTCGGGAATGTCCTCGCCGTCGTCGCCGACGATCCGCAGCGCGCAGCCCCGCACGGGTATCCCGATGGTGCCCGGTCTGCGTTGATGCCCTGGCTGGTTGAAGCAGGCGATGGGTGCCGTCTCCGAGAGTCCGTACCCTTCGTAGATCTCGCAGTCGAACTTCTGCTCGAACGCTTTGAGAATTTCGACGGGCATGGCCGCACCACCGGTGATGCACGTGCGCAGCGAGGACATGTCCGTGTTGTCCGCATCGGGAGAGTGCAACATCGCGGCGTACATGGTCGGCACACCCTCGAGAACCGTCACCCGATCGCGGGCCAGGACCTGCAAAACCTTGGTGGCCTCGAAGCGAGGGACAAGGGTGAGCAGGGACGCGGCTTCGACCGCTGCATTGAGCCCGCAGGTGAGGCCGAAGACGTGAAACAACGGCAGGCAACCGAGGATCACGTCTTCCGGCCCTACTTCGATCAATGTGTCCACTGTCGTCGCGGCGTTGGTCGACAGGTTCCCGTGGGTGAGTTCTGCCCCCTTGGGCTTCCCGGTGGTACCGGAGGTGTAGAGAATGACGGCGGTATCGCTGTCGGTTCGAGTGGTTGCTTCGTAGATTGGGCTGCCGGACAGGTTCATTGGTCCCGTGGCGGGCACCAGTTCCGAAGGAATCCCGACTTTCTCCGCCGCGGCCGACACGACGGCATCGCTCCCGTCCAATCCGTACACCAGTGACATGCCAGAGTCGGTGAGGTAGTACTCGACCTCGCGAGCATTGAGCAGGGGATTCATCGGCACTGCAACCGCGCCGGCCAGCAGAGCGCCGTAGAACAACACTGGGTACGCGGGGACGTTTGGAAGCACCACGCCTACCCGGTCGCCCGGGAGCACACCCCGGGCTCGCAGGTCCCCGGCGACAGCCGAAGCGTGGTGATAGAGCTGACGATAGGACACGACGTACTCGTCAAGCTTCACGGCCGGCCGGTCCCCGTATACGTGAGCGGTTGCGACGAGATTGTCGGCGAGGTTGGACACGGTTGACTCCCGCTTCGGGTAGAGAGCATTTCATTCCGCGGCCGGCGCGCGAATCCCGTTTGAGCGCAAGGCGATCAGCGGCAGAATCCGAGCAGGAGGCCGGCGCAACCGACTCAGTATGCACTACATGTTGAGTATTATCAACACAGCGTCGATACTTTGCCGATGCATCCACCCGCGGCACCGCGGCTTCGTGGTAGGTCTGACCTATCATGTTTGACATGGCGTCCACTTCACCTTTTGGCTCGAGCACCGCGGAAACACGGGTGGGCCGCCGGAACATCAAAGGTGACAGGCGCGAGCAAGCCATCCTCGAAGGTGCCTACGACATGTTGCGCACGGTGCCGCTGCGCAACATCTCCATCGACGATCTGACCAAGCGCGCCGGACTGTCGCGGTCGTCGTTCTACTTCTACTTCGAGTCCAAGTGGCAGCTACTGTCTGCGCTGCTCTCGCGGGTCACCGCCGACGTGTTTCAGGCGTCGCAACTGATTTTTGAGCGGCCGGCAGGCATGCCGCCGGAGGCGGCCATCGAGCACGCGGTCAAGGAAGTCATTCAGGTCTGGGAACAGCATGGTCACGTTCTTCGTGAAGTAGGTGACGCCGCTGCGGCCGAGCCGGACTTGCAGACGCAGTGGGACACGATCCTCGGCCGGTTCATCGACGCATCGGCTGCCAGCATCGAGCGCGACAGAGCCGCCGGTATCGCCATCGCGGGGCCGCCGGCCAGATCTTTGGCCGCCGCGTTGATGTGGATGGGCGAGCGCAACCTCGCCTTGATGAGTCTGCGCAGCGAGAACGCAATCCCGTTGGAGGACATGGCCGAAACCGTGACGACGATCTGGCTGCGGACGGTCTATGGCCTTGAGTGGAAGCCCGCCAAGAAACCCGCTCGACGCCGCAAGCCCTCTGCAAAGGCGTGATCGACGCCTTCACAGAGGGCTTATCTGACTTCCAGGGCTGCTCGGACGCTATTGGTTGTCCAGGGCCATTTTCGTCATGTTCAGCCCCGGCATGAGCATGTGACCGCCCTCCACCAACATCTCGAGGCCTGTCGTCCATCGTGATTCGTCGGATGCCAGCCACAGCACCGCCTCGCTCATGGCCTGCGGCGGCAGGAGGCCCACGTCCCGGAGAACCGCCCAGTACTTCGCGCCCTGTAGGTCCTCTTTGACGCCGTTACCCGGGCCCTTGCCCGCGCAAAGGTCATAGCCGCCTTGCCAATCCAGGGCGGGAGTATCGGTCGGCCCGGGAAGCAGCGAGTTGACTCGGATGCCGTACTGGCCGAACTCGAGTGCCGCACTCTTCGCCAAACCGAGTACGCCATGCTTCGACGCCACGTAGTGCACGTAATGGGGAGACCCCTCGACGCCATTGCCGGACGAGGTGATGATCACCGAGCCACCTCCGCGCGCCTTCATGGCGGGAGTTACCGCTTTCAGCGTGCGCCAGGGCCCCATGATGTTGACGTTGAGCACATCCAGGAACTCGTCCTCGGGAATGTCCGCGAACGGGTGCACAGTCCAGATGCCGGCGTTGGCCACTGCCACGTCGAGTCCGCCGAAGGCCTGCACGCCCTCGGCGACCAGCTTGTCCAGCGCGGCCTGCTCGCGAACGTCGCCTTGGTGCGCAATGATTCGCCGGCCCAGCGCCTCGACTTCCTTGACCGTGATCTCGAGGTCAGCCGCCGTGCCGACGGGATAGGGAACCCCTCCATTCGCCGGGCAGTCGAAGGCGAGGATGTCCGCACCTTCCTGGGCAAGGCGGATGGCGTGTGCGCGGCCCTGGCCTCGGGCCGCGCCGGTGACCAGCGCGACCTTTCCTTCCATGCGTCCCATGTTCACTCCTTTTCTAAGGTGATTCGTTTGCGGCCGGCCTCCTGGCGAGACCGCCTGTGGTGCAACGGATATAGATCGAGATCTCACTCGCTCGGCCGGATCAGCTGGAGAAGAACATCGATGCCGGGGGGCTCGGTCCAGACATGGGTGGCGTCTCCCATCAGAATCGGTGCGTCGATCGGCTCCGCGCGCCCAGGCCCGCGGATGGCGCAGCCCGCGAGTTCGGGACCGTCGGCGCGGTGTAGCCGTAGTGCTACGTGGTCGAGTTTCGCCGGTGCTCCATAGAGGGCTACGTCAAGCGCGTCCAGGTCGTGCAGGGTGTACAGCTCGACCTCTGCGCCGGAAATATTGAGGAACGCCGCGCTGAGGCCCATGGCCGGAACCTCCACCGCGCGAGCGACATCAACCCCAAACCGATTGGCCCAGTGCGTGAGTGCCGAGTCCAGGTCGCGTACCAGGATGCCGACGTGGTCGAGTCGAGGGAGAGTGGCGGGTGGCGAGGTCACTGGCTGCCTGCCGCGACGAAGTGCGGGGCAAGACCGGGCCGGGGCTCGGTCCAACGCTGGGTGACGACTTTGGACCTCGTGTAGAAGCGGTATCCGTCGTAGTTGAGCCCGTCGTCTCCGAAGCGCGAGTCTCCCCATCCGCCGAAGCCGAACCAGGAGATCGGCACGGGGATAGGCACGTTGATCCCTACGCTGCCGGCCAGTACACCCCGGCTGAATCGACGCGCAGCCGTGCCGCTGCCGGTGAAGATGATGGCGCCGTTCCCGTAGGGGTTGTCGTTGACGATCTGCAGGGCCTGCTCGAGATCTTCGGCGCGCAGCACGCTGAGGACCGGTCCGAACACTTCGTCGCGGTAGAGGTCGCTCTCGACGCGGACACGGTCGACGAGACTGGGACCGATGAAGTAACCGGCTCCCGGAGCTGTCCGTTCACGGCCGTCAACGATCAGTTGGCCGCCTTGCTCGACGGAGCGTTGCAGCGCCCCACGGACCCGATCGAGTGCGCCCTCTGAGATCAACGGCCCCATGTCGGTACCCGACGCCGCGCCCGGCCCCACCGTGAACGCGTTGGCGCGCTCGGCAACCTTGGCCACCAACGCATCTGCCGCCGAACCGACGGCGACCGCGACCGTCACGGCCATGCATCGCTGACCCGCGGCCCCGTAAGCCGCCGAAACCAGCGCATCGGCCGCGGCATCGAGGTCTGCGTCGGGCATCACCACCATGTGGTTCTTGGCGCCCCCGAGGGCCTGCACCTTCTTGCCGGCCTCGGCCGAGCGCCGGTAGATCGCGCGTGCGACCGGGGTAGACCCGACGAAGGACACCGCTGCGACGTCGGGATGGTCGATGAGTGCCTCGGCTGCCTCCACCCCGCCGTGCACGACGTTGAGCACGCCGTCGGGCAATCCCGCCTCGCTCGCGATCTGCGCCAACCGCACCGATGCCGACGGCACCTGTTCACTTGGCTTGAGCACGAACGCGTTCCCGCACGCAATGGCGGCGGCGAACATCGACACCGGCACCATGACCGGAAAGTTGAACGGTGTGATGCCGGCGCACACGCCGAGCGGTTGCCGGAAGGAGTACGTGTCGACCCCGTTGGCAACCTGCTCGGCGTACTCGCCCTTGAGTTGCTGCACCAGCGAAAGGGAGACGTCGACGGCTTCGATCGAGCGCGCCACTTCTCCCCGGGCATCTGCAAGCGTCTTGCCCTGTTCGGCGGTGATGATCGACGCCAAGTCGTCCACCTGCTCGTGCAGCAACACCCGGAAGCGATGCAGTACCGCCGCGCGGGCGGGGCTGGGCGTATCGGCCCAGGCCACCGCCGCTGCTCGCGCACTGGCCACCGCTTCGTCGACGGCATCGGCACCGCCCAACACAACTGCCCCGATCACGCTCCCCGTAGCGGGGTCATGGATCTCGGCTCGCGGCCCCTCCGTCGAGGAGACGGCCGCGCCGCCGATCCAATGCGGAACGGTGTCAAGAGATACATCGATGGTCACAGCAACTCCAATGGTCAGTAAAGCCAAATATCCGAAACGACAACCACGCTCACGCGTTCTCGCGGGGATGCGGAATTTCGGGGAACATCTCCAGGCCGTAGTTGACCTTCAGGTTCTCGACCTCGGCCTGCAGCTGCTCAGGCGTCCTGAGCTCACGATCGCGCGCTTCGTAGAAGTACTTGTCGATACCGCCGTTGGGCTCGAACCCATTGCTGTCGGGCCCGGGCACGAACACCACGAGAATCCGCGCTTCGTCACCGACCACCTCATAGGTGTGCCGCTGATCTTTGCGCCCCCAGACGAACTGGCCCTTCTTGGCGTTGTACGAACCGGCCTCGGTGTGGATCTTGATCTCGCCGTCCATCACGAAGAAGCCTTCTTCTTCCCGGTGATGGATGTGCCAGACCGGTTCGGTGCCGCGCACCCAATTGGTCTCGATGACGATCAGCTGGCCGCTGGTGGTCTCACCGGTTGCGTGGATCCAGAAATCCACGCCCGTCATGAAGTCACCGGTCATGTTGAAGTGGATGTCCTCACGGTGGGACACGTAGCTCTCGCCATCGCGTGAAGTCGACGGTTGGATCTGGTCGACGTCCGATCTCGTGGCCATGTCAATCCTCTTTTGTGGTTGTGACGCCGTGCGCCGGTGTTCGGTGTCACGGCCTTGGCAAGATTGAGATTAGACTCACAGTCGAGACTAGTCAACAGTGTGTCCACTTTGGGCGACCGATTCGCCCTGTATCACCGTCGATGGGAAATCGACAATGTGTTGACTATCACCAACGCATGGTGCACGCTCGGATCCACCGCGAGGCCTGGAAGGCGGCCCGCCCGAAACTGGAGGTCTATCAGTGGAATTGGAGCCGGAGTACAGAGGACGCGGCAAACTCCGAGCCGACGCATGAGTGCGCTGCACACGCAGGTCCAGCAGCTGCTGCAGGCCTTGTCAGAGCGTCCCGCTGCACAGCCGTGGGAGATGCCGATCGCCGCCTACCGGCAGTCCGGCGAGAATCTGGTCTCGTTGGCGGGTGACATCGAAACAGGCTGCACTGTCACTGATTTCATGATCCCTGTCCGCCACGGGTCGATCGCGGCACGCAGCTACCACCCACCAGTTTCCGGCGCTTCGCTGCCGGGCGTTGTCTATCTACATGGCGGGGCATTCGTACGCGGAAGCCTGGACACCCACGATCGGCTCTGCCGAAAGCTCTGCGTGCGGGGTGAACTCATCGTAGTTTCCGTCGCATACCGCCTGGCCCCAGAAGACCGGTTTCCCCGTGCTCACCATGACGCCGCCGACGCATTTTCCTGGGTGAGTGAGCATTCCGATCGATTTGGTATCGATGTCGAGGCTCTGGCGGTCGCCGGCGATTCCTCCGGGGGCGCGCTGGCGGCAAGTGTTGCGCTTGCCTCTCGTGAGCAAGGTCCTTCGGTCAAGGCCCAAGGTCTGCTGTGTCCCGCACTCGATGCCACGATGAGCAGCGACTCGGTCGACCGGTACAAGAACGGCCCATTCCTGACCCGGACCGCACTCGAATGGGCTTACGACATGTACATACCCGAGATCGGCGACCGTCAGTCGAGCCTCGCCTCACCGCTGCTGACGCAGGAGCTCGTAGGCGCCCCGCCGGCCGTGATCGTCAGTGCCCAGGTGGATCCCGTTGCCGACGATGCGGACCGCTACGGGAAAAGGCTTGCCGTGTCCGGCGTCAAGGTTCGCGCCCACGAGTACGAGGGCATGCCGCACAGCTTCCCATTGCTGGCGGGCGTACTCGACGCCGGCGATCACGCCATCACCGTATTCGCGAGGGAACTCGCCGCGTTGCTCGGTTAGTCGACACGCTCGGCCTTCACACCCGATCACACCAACCATCCGTCGTACCACCAGCCCAACCAAAGGAAGCCAACGATGATTCCCTGTCCGCCGATCTGGGTCAGGGCGGTAATCGTCGCCCTGTGTGTTCTTGCGTCAGCGCCGTTTTCGTTGAATGCGCCGGTCGCTCGAGCTGACGAATCACAGTATCTGGCGTTCTACACTCCGCCGGATCCCTTACCCGCGGGCGTACCGGGTGATCTCATCCGAACGGAGCCTTCCAGGCTGGTTCTGGAGCCTTCCGGACAATTGGGCTCATTCGTTGGTACCGGGACGCGAATCATGTATCGCAGCACCGATGCTCAGGGTCACCCCGTGGCAGTCACGGGTACCTACATCGAACCGGACGTCTCCTGGCCCGGCGGTGGACCCCGCCCGTTGCTGGCCTACGCCACAGCCCCGTACGGAATGGGGGAACAGTGCGCTCCCTCTCGCCTGTTCAACCAAGGCATCCATGCCTCTTTGGACACGGGTTTCGACCTGATGTTCAATCTCGAGGAAGGATTCATCGCGACGTTGCTGGCGCGCGGCTTCGCCATAGTCGTCACAGACGGTGTCGGACTGGGCGTGCACGGTCCGATGGCGCCACAGTTCCTGAACCGGGTCGCAGGCGGGACGGCACTCAACGACGCCGCGCGGGCAGCCATGAAACTGCCCGGCACCACGTTGGACCCGCACGGTCCCGTCGCCTTCTGGGGCTGGCTGGCCGGCGGCGGACATGCTGCGCTGGCAGCGGCCGAGCTGGCCGGCGCGTACGCACCCGAGCTCAACGTCGTCGGGACCTATGCCAACGGCGCGACGACCGATCTGCCCAGCATGCTGCCGCCCCTTGACGGGAACCAGCTCGCCGGATCCCTCGGGTGGGTGCTGCGAGGGATTCAAGAAGCGTATCCCGATATGAGACAACCGATTACCGATTCCCTCACCCCGCGCGGTGTGGAGATGTTGGCCAACACCAGCCGGCAGTGCATGATCCAAACTGGCATCAACTACGCGTTCCGCCATCTGCAGCCATGGTTCACGAAGGACCTCTATCGATCGGTGCGGGAGGAGCCGCTCAACTCGATTCTGGCGATGCAGCGAATCGGGAACGTGAAACCCACTGGACCGGTGTACCTTTCACACAATCGCTGGGACTCCTTCGCGCCATATGAATCGGTTGTGACCACCGCGAGAGATTGGTGCGCGCTCGGAGCCGACGTCACGTTGTGGACCAACGAGCAACCACCTTTCCTGAACAAGACGGATGCCAATTCACTCCTGACCGCCTTCGTTGACGGCGAGCGGAGCATGGCCTGGATCGCCGACCGCTTCAACGGCGTGCCCACCACACCCAACTGCAGCAAGGCAGGTTGACCGAGCCATGACGAACCCGACTCTGGGCACCTTCGGCGTCTTCGGCCTGTTCAGGCAGTGGAAGCAACTGACTGCCGCACAACTGAGGGACATCGAAGCGCTCGGCTATGGCGCCATCTGGGCCGGTGGCTCGCCGCCGGCCCAACTCGACTGGGTTGAGTCGGTCTTGGAGTCAACCGAGAAACTGCAAGTGGCCACGGGCATCGTCAACATCTGGGCGTCCGCCGCCGGTCCGGTTGCGGAGTCGTTCCACCGCATCGAGGCAGCCCACCCCGAGCGGTTCCTGCTCGGGATCGGCGCCGGGCACCCCGAGCTGGTTGCCGAGTACAAGAAGCCCTACCACGCGCTCACCGAGTACCTGGACAAACTCGACGAGTACGGGGTGCCCGAGGACCGCCGCGTTGTCGCCGCGCTCGGCCCACAGGTGCTCAAACTGGCCGCACGCCGGAGCGCGGGAGCCCATCCCTATCTGACCACCCCGGAGCACACTGCCCAGGCGCGTGCCCTGGTCGGACCGGATGCGTTCATCGCCCCGGCGCACAAGGTGGTGCTCACCAGCGACGCTGCGCAGGCAAGGTCCGTCGGGCGCAAGGCCCTCGACATCTATCTGAAGGGGACCAACTACGTGAACAACTGGAAGCGGTTGGGGTTCACCGACACCGACGTCGCGACGCCCGGCAGCGATGCCCTGATCGACGCTCTTGTCGCATATGGCAGTACTGATGCCCTCGCGGCCAGACTCAACGAGCATCTGGCCGCCGGCGCGAACCACGTGGCCGTGCAGGTCCTGACCGGATCCGACAAGCTGGTTCCTGCGCTTGCCGAGCTGGCCGGACCGCTCGGCCTCCACTGAGCCACCGCCGCGGTCTATGCCCCGCGGTAGGCCGCCTGCAGTTCGGCGATGTTGAACTTGCCGAAGGTCTTCAGCACTGCGGACATCAAGCGGGCCTCAGCCTCAGAGTTCCCTTTGTCCAGCAGGTCGTAGTACTCGGTCGGCGTGATCTGCCAGGCCAGCCCGTATTTGTCCTTGAGCCATCCGCACGGCAGTTCCTCGCCGCCGTCGACCAGCGCCGTCCAGAGCCGGTCGAGTTCCTCCTGCCCGGTGACACGCACCTCCAGGGAGATCGCCTCGGTGAAGGTGAACTGCGGGCCGCCGTTGATCCCGACGAAGCGCTGCCCGGACAGTTCGAACTCGACCACGACCGGGACATCCTGCGGAGAAGGCGACTCGGGATGGGAGGCGATGGTGTTGACGACGCGGCCATTGCCGCCGAATGCGGCGATGTAGTGCTGAGCGGCCTGCTCGGCCTCCCGGTCGAACCACAGATTCGGGACGATGCTTGCGTTGATGCTGGGGTTTTTCTGGGTCATGGTGGATAGACCGACCGCAGCCTCACTTTTCATCGCTGGATGTCCGAGTGATCACTTCGTCCGCTTGACACGTGTCTCGCCCGTCTACCAACAACGAAATCAAGCTTGAATAGATGCAGGTCAGAGGCCGGTTACCTGGCAGTACTGCAACCTGTTCTATTATCGCCCCCATGAAGACCAAAGGCGCCCTGCTGTGGGAACTCAACTCGCCATTCCAGGTCGACGAGATCGACCTCGGTGATCCTGTCGCCGACGAAGTACAGATCCGGATGCACGCCGCGGGCATGTGCCACTCGGACTACCACCTGACCACCGGTGCCACTCCGATGGCATTGCCCGCGCTCGGCGGCCATGAGGGCGCCGGCGTCGTCACCAAGGTCGGCAAGAACGTCACCGGCATCGAAGAGGGCGACCACGTCATCCTCGCCTTCATCCCGGCCTGTGGTGAATGCCCGCCATGTCTGAAGGGCTTCCGCTCGCTGTGTGACCGCGGCGCAGTCCTGCTCGGTGGCAAGGCCATCGCCGACGGCACCAGCCGCATCACCGCCGGTGGTCGTGACGTGTCGCCGATGAACCTGCTCGGCACCTTCGCGCCGTACATGACCGTGCACAAGGATTCGGTCGTCAAGATCGACAAGGACATCCCGTTCGAGACCGCGGCCATCATGGGCTGCGCGGTGCCCACCGGCTTCGGCTCGGCCACCAACGTCGCCGACGTCAAGCCCGGTGAAACCGTCATCATCGTCGGCGTCGGCGGTATCGGTATGAGTGCCCTGCAGGGCGCGGTGATCTCCGGCGCCAAGCACGTCATCGCCATCGACCCGAACGAATGGAAGCGCGAGCAGGCCATCAAGTTCGGCGCCACCCACGTCTACGCTTCGATGGCCGAGGCCATCGCGCCGGTCATCGAGACCACCTGGGGCTTGATGGCGGACAAGGTCATCATCGCCGTCGGCGATATGAAGGGCGAATACATCGAAGAAGCGATGATCCTCACCGCCAAGACCGGCACCTGCGTGGTGACGGGCATGGGGTCGATGATGGATGCCGACGTCAAGCTCAACCTCTTCCTGTTCACCATGTTGCAGAAGACGTTGAAGGGCAACATCTTCGGTGGTGGCAACTCGCATGTCGAGACGCCTCGCCTGACGGCGCTGTACAAGTCGGGCCTGCTCAACATCGACGACATGATCACGCGTACCTACAAGCTCGAAGACATCAACCAGGGCTACCAGGACATGTTGGACGGCAACAACATTCGCGGCGTCATCAAGTTCGACGAGTCGGACTGGTAACTCTCTCTCCGCCGATCAGCCTCAAGATCCCCCTTTTCAGCGTCGAAAAGGGGGATCTTGTTTTTGCCGCGAGAGTTACTTGAGGCCGGTCAATCGCACCAAGGCATGGAACCCGTCATCGGTGCCCGGCCAGTGCGCCCGAACGGCATCGAGTCCGGCTTGGCGCACCACGCTCCGCAGCACCCCGCTGACGATGATTGCGTCGTCGGCGTAGCCGAGGACCGGGATGAAATCGGGGATCAGATCGATGGGCAGCGCCAGGTAGACCACCAACAGCGCCAACCGGACACGTAGGCCACGAGGCAACGACGTGTCGCCGGCCAGGCGCGGGATCAGGCGCAGCAGGTCCGGAAGTATTCGCAGGGCCTCACCGAGCAGGTTTCCGCGCGGCCGCACGATGAGCAGCACGATGACGAGGACGAGCCAGCTCAGCAACAGGGCGGCCCCGAGGCCGAGCAGCGCGTCGCCCCACCAGGTATCGGTCACCCGACGATTCTGCCCAGCAGACACAAACCTGCCCCTTTTCAAGCGAAAAGGGGCAGGTTTGTGACTGTTCGCGAGGGTTACTTGGGTGGCATCCGGATGCCGCCGTCGACGCGGACGACCTCGGCGTTCATGTAGGAGTTGGTCAGCAGCTCGACGACCATGGAGGCCAGCTCGTCGGGCTTACCCAGACGGTGCGGGAAGAGCACCGACTCGCCGAGCTTGGCCTTGAACGCCTCCGACGCCTCTCCTTCCCCGTAGATCGGGGTGTCGATGAGTCCCGGCGCCACGGTGTTGACCCGGATGCCCACCGCGGACAGATCACGGGCCACCGGCAGGGTCAGGCCGACCACGCCGCCCTTGGACGACGAGTAGGCCGCCTGGCCGATCTGGCCGTCGAAGGCCGCAACGCTGGTCATGTTGACGATCGCGCCGCGCTCACCGGTGTCGGTGAGCTCGTTCTTGCTCATCTGGGTGGCGGCGATACGAATGCAGTCGAAGGTGCCGACCAGGTTGATGTCGAGCACCTTCTTGTACAGGCCGAGGTCGTGAGCCGAGGAGAACTCACCGTCCTTGCCGATGGTGCGCTGGGCCCAGCCGACGCCGGCCGAGTTCACCAGGGCGCGCAGCGGGCCGAGGTCCGCGGCAGTCTTGACCGCATCGATGATCTGGTCGGTGTTGGTGACGTCGACGGTGACGAAGATGCCGCCGATCTCTTTGGCGAGGGCCTCGCCCTTGTCCGCCTGCAGGTCAGCCACGATGACGCGGGCTCCCTTGGCGGCCAACTGGCGGGCGGTCGCCGCGCCGATACCTGATGCGCCACCGGTGACGATGGCGCTTGCTCCGTTGAGTTCCACGTCCAACACACTAGGCCCCCGCCTCGCCCGATCCACCGGTTGGTCAGCCAAGGCCGTCGGTAGGCTGGCGCCATGGCTTCCGGGACGTCCAGAGTCGACATCCGACGCGGGGACGACCGCGGGGCGAGCACGACAGATTGGCTGCAATCGCGGCACTCGTTCTCCTTCGCCGACTACTACGACCCGGCCAACACCCACCACGGTCTGTTGCTGGTGAACAACGACGACATCGTTGCGCCGGGCGCCGGCTTTGACACCCACCCGCACCGGGACATGGAAATCGTCACCTGGGTGCTGTCGGGTCAATTGGCGCACGCGGATTCGATGGGCAACTCAGGGGTGATCTACCCGGGTCTGGCCCAGCGGATGTCGGCGGGCACCGGCGTGCAGCATTCCGAGAAGAACGGATCTTCCGGTGAGCCCGTGCATTTCGTCCAGATGTGGGCGCTCCCGGATACCGCCGGGGTGACGCCGAGCTATCAGCAGCAGGAGATTGAACTGGCCAACACGTTGACGCCGATCGCCTCCGGGGCCATCGACGCGGCGGTCACCCTGGGCAACCGCAATGCCACTCTGTACGGCGCCCGCCTGCAGCCCGGCGACTCGGTCGAACTGCCGCAGGCCCGTTACGTCCATCTGTTCGTCGCACGCGGCACCGTCACGCTGGACGGATCCGGGCCGCTCGCCGAGGGTGACGCCGCCCGGCTCACCGATTCGGGCGGACAGGTCACAGCCGGCACCGAAGCCGAGATCCTGGTCTGGGAGATGAATGCGGGTCTTGGCGGCGCGTAGCGCGATCGCACTGGTCACCGCGGTCAGCCTGGCCGCGTGTGGAAGCGGCCCGGACACCGCACCAGCACCGGCGTCGAGCGCGCCGCCCGCCGGGCTGGCAGCTGCGCCCCTCCAGGTACCGGAGGACCTTGCCCAAGCCCCACTCGATGAACCTCGCCGGGCGTTGATCCCGAAGGGCTGGAACATCGAGGTGATCGCCAGGGTGCCGAAGGCCCGGATGGCCACGTTCGCCCCGGACGGCGCGCTGCTGGTGTCGGTGCCGGCCACCGGGCAGGTACTGACGGTGCGCCCCGACCGGCGCACCCTGCTCGACGGGCTGGAGCAGCCACACGGACTCTTCTTCGCCGGCCCCACGCTGTACGTCGCCGAGAGCAACCGAATCGACGCCTACGACTACGTCGGCGGCCGCGCCGTCAACCGCCGCACGATCGCCGGTGATCTACCCGACGCCAAGAGCCCTGAACTGCACGGCGCCTACTCCCATGCCCTCAAGAGTGTGGTCGTGGGATCCGATGGCGCGGTCTACTTTTCGATCGGTTCGACCGGCAATACCTCCGCCGAGGACCGCGCCGCCACTCCGCCGCGGGCCACGATCATGCGGGTACCACCCGGTGGTGGCCCGGCGGCCCCGTTCGCCACGGGGGTGCGCAACGGGACGGGTCTGGCCCTCGCTCCGGACGGATCGCTGTGGACTGCGGTGAACAACCGCGACAACGTGGCCGATCCGCAGGGCCGGGTGCGACAGGACTATGTGGACGATCACCCGCCGGAATCGGTGGCCAAGGTGACCCCGGGGCGCGAATTGGGTTGGCCGTACTGCAATCCCGACGGCGGACCACCCGCCCGGTTCATCCGGGACATCGAGACGAACACCGACGGCAGCAAGATGGACTGTGCGGCGCTGGCACCGGTAGAGCAGACATTGGGCGCGCATTCCGCCCCGCTGGGGATGAGCTTCGCCGAACTCCCCGGTTACGGCCCCGGCGCGTTGGTCGGGGTGCACGGCTCCTGGAACCGGCGGTCACCGCAGGCGCCCGAGGTGTCATTCTTCGGTTGGCACAACGGCACATTGGGCCCGCAGCAGACCCTGGTCGGCGGTTTCCAGGCCGCGGACGGCGCCCGCTGGGGACGCCCGGTGGCTGCGGTCGCGGGCCCCGACGGCGCGGTCTACATCACCGACGACTACGCCGGCGCGGTGTATCGGCTGGGGCCCTGAACATGCCCGGGCCGTACGATCGCGATGTGACCGACCGACAGCTGGGAGATCTCAAGCTGCTGCGCCGGGTCCGGGACCGCATCGACCGCGAATACGCGCAGCCGCTGAATGTCGAAGCCCTCGCGCGCGGGGTGAACATGTCGGCCGGACACCTCAGCAGACAGTTCAAGATCGCCTACGGCGAGTCACCGTATTCGTATCTGATGACCCGTCGCATCGAGCGTGCGATGGCGCTGCTGCGCCGCGGCGACATGTCTGTCACCGAGGTGTGCTTCGCCGTCGGTTGTTCCTCGCTCGGCACGTTCAGCACCCGATTCACCGAACTCGTCGGCATCCCGCCCAGCCGATATCGCGAGCAGACCGCCACGGTGACCGACGGCCTGCCGTCGTGCATGGAGAAACAGGTCACCAAACCGGTCAGGAATCGAGAAGCGCCCGCCACCCGCCTCCACCTAGCGTGAAAAGCATGGAACTCACCATTCACTCAAGCATGCTGCCGCTCGACGATCCGGAAGAATCCCTCGCGTTCTATCGCGACATCCTCGGCTTCGAGGTCCGCCTCGACGTCGGCAAGGACCGGATGCGCTGGATCACGGTCGGTCCGCCGAATCAGCCCGACACATCCGTCGTCCTGTACCCACCGACCGCCACCCCCGGCCTCACCGACGACGAGCGCCGCATGATCTCCGAGATGATGGCCAAGGGCACCTTCGGCACACTCCTGCTCGCCACCAAAGACCTAGACAGTACTTTTGAGAAGGTGCAGGCCGGAGACATCGAGGTGGTCCAGGAACCGACCGAACAGCCGTACGGTGTTCGCGACTGCGCTCTTCGCGATCCCGCCGGAAACATGGTCCGTATCCAGGAGTTGCCCTAGCCGATGACCACCAAGACCCATCCCGCCGACAGTCACGATCTGATCCGGGTCACCGGTGCCCGGGAGAACAACCTCAAGGACGTCGACATCGAGTTGCCCAAGCGCCGGTTGACGGTGTTCACCGGCGTCTCGGGGTCGGGCAAGAGCTCACTGGTATTCGACACGATCGCCGCGGAATCTCAGCGGTTGATCAACGAGACCTACAGTGCCTTCCTGCAGGGCTTCATGCCGAACCTGGCCCGCCCCGATGTCGACGTGCTCGAAGGGCTGACGACCGCGATCATCGTGGATCAGCAGCGCATGGGCACCGACCCGCGCTCCACCGTCGGCACGGCCACCGACACCGGGGCGATGCTGCGCATCTTGTTCAGCCGGCTGGGTACTCCGCATATCGGTTCGCCACAAGCCTTTTCGTTCAATGTGGCCTCGATCAGCGGGGCGGGCGCGGTGACGCTCGAGAAGGGCGGCCGCACCGTCAAGGAACGGCGTGACTTCAAGATCGTCGGCGGGATGTGTCCGCGGTGTGAGGGTCGCGGTGCGGTCAACGACATCGACCTGACCGCGCTGTACGACGACACCAAGTCGCTGAACGAGGGCGCGCTGACCATCCCCGGCTTCAGCATGGACGGCTGGTACGGCCGGATCTTCCGCGGCTGCGGCTTCTTCGATCCGGACAAACCGATCAACAAGTTCACCAAGAAGGAACTCGACGCACTACTCCACAAGGAGGCGACCAAGCTCAAGGTGGACGGGGTCAACCTCACCTATCTCGGGCTGATCCCGCAGATCCAGAAGTCGTTCCTGGCCAAGGACGTCGAGGCCATGCAACCGCACATCCGGACGTTCGTCGAGCGCGCGGTCACGTTCACCACCTGCCCGGAGTGTGACGGCACCCGACTGTCGGAGGCCGCGCGCTCGGTGAAGATCGGCGGCGTCAACATCGCCGAGGTCTGCGCGATGCAGATCACCGATCTGGCCGAGTGGCTCGGGACGGTCAAAGATACTGACAAAGCGAAATCAGTGGCGCCACTTCTGACCGCATTGCAGCACACGCTGGACTCATTCGTCGAGATCGGGTTGGGCTATCTGTCGCTGGATCGCCCTGCGGGCACCCTGTCCGGTGGAGAAGCTCAGCGCGTCAAGATGATCCGTCACCTGGGCTCCTCCCTGACCGACGTCACCTACGTCTTCGACGAGCCAACGATCGGCCTGCACCCGCACGACATCGCCCGGATGAACAACCTACTGCTGGCCCTGCGCGACAAGGGCAACACCGTGCTGGTCGTCGAGCACAAGCCCGAGACGATCTCGATCGCCGACCATGTCGTCGACCTGGGACCCGGCGCCGGATCGGCCGGGGGTGAGGTGGTCTTCGAAGGCAGTGTGGCGAGCCTGCGGGGCAGTGACACCGTGACCGGCCGGCACCTCGGTTACCGCGCAACCCTGAAAGACGAGGTGCGGAAAACCAACGGTGCGTTGGAGATCCGCGGGGCAGACACCCACAATCTGTGCGATGTGGACGTCGACATCCCGCTGGGCGCACTGGTGGTGATCACCGGCGTGGCAGGTTCGGGCAAGAGTTCGTTGATCGACGGCTCGGTGGCCGGCCGCGACGGCGTGGTGGTGGTTGATCAGAGCCCGATCCGCGGCTCGCGCCGCAGTAACCCGGCCACCTACACGGGCCTGCTCGACCCGATCCGTAAAGCCTTCGCGAAGGCCAACGACGTCAAACCGGCGCTGTTCAGCTCGAACTCCGAGGGCGCCTGCCCGACGTGCAACGGCGCCGGGGTGATCTACACCGACCTCGGGGTGATGGCCACCGTCGAGACGACGTGCGAGGAATGTGAGGGCAGGCGATTCGGCGCCTCGGTGTTGCAGTACACCCTCGGCGGGCGCGACATCGCCGAGGTACTGGCGATGCCGGTCGGTGAAGCCGAGCAGTTTTTCGGCGATGGCGAGGCCAAAGTGCCTGCCGCACAGAAGATCTTGTCCAGGATGGCCGATGTGGGCCTGGGCTATCTGACGCTCGGGCAGCCGCTGACCACGTTGTCCGGCGGCGAGCGGCAGCGGCTCAAGCTGGCATCCCGGCTCGGGGATACCGGCGCTGACAAGGCCGACACCTACATCCTCGACGAGCCGACCACCGGCCTACACCTGGCCGACGTCGAGCAGTTGCTCGGATTGTTGGACCGGTTGGTGGATTCGGGGAAGTCGGTGATCGTGATCGAGCATCATCAGGCGGTGATGGCGCATGCCGACTGGATCATCGACCTGGGTCCGGGAGCCGGACACGACGGCGGTCGCATCGTCTTCGAGGGCACCCCGGCCGACCTGGTGGCCAAGCGTGAAACGCTGACAGGCCAGCACCTCGCCGAATATGTGGGTAGCTGAACCAGCGCGTCAGGGGACCCGAACTTTCTCGTGTCGATCCCCAAACTTATTGTCGAATAAGCACTTTCGGCGGGGACGGTTTGCACCGGCCCCGCCGACGTGCGTATGGTGGAACGCATCGAAGGGGAGTAGCCCCCAATCGGATACTCGACATACTGGCCGCGCAGCGATGCATCATCGGCCCGGATATCCGAACCGGTCACTGACCGGTGGGCGAGACCTTCGGCCGTAGACCAATGGTCTGCCGGCCGGAGGCATCTATTTCAGCCCCGAACGGCAGCCAACGACCGAGGAGTTGTTGAGTGCTCGCTGCTCTGCTCTTGAGCTTCGCCGTCATCTTCGTCGCCGAGCTCGGCGACAAGTCGCAGTTGATGGCCATGACCTTTGCGCTGCGGTACCGGTGGTGGGTGGTGCTCATCGGCATCACCGCGGCCACCACCGCCGTTCACCTGATCTCCGTCGCGGTCGGCCACTACCTCGGCGCGGCACTGCCCACTCACCTGCTCGGCATCCTGGCCGGCTTCGCGTTCGTGTTCTTCGGCCTGTGGACCTTGCGCGGCGACAAGCTGTCCGAGGACGAGGCGACGCGGGCCCAGCGTTCGACCGCGCCCGCGTTCTTAACGGTCACCTCGGCCTTCCTGCTCGCCGAACTCGGCGACAAGACGATGCTCGCGACGATCACGCTGGCCGCCGACAACGACTGGGTGGGGGTGTGGATCGGCTCGACCATCGGCATGGTGGCCGCCGACGCGCTGGCCATCGTGATCGGAGCGATCGCGGGCAAGCATCTGCCCGAGCGGGCGATCCAGCTGGGCGCGGCAGCCCTGTTCGTCATCTTCGGTGTCGCAATGCTGCTGGAAGGCACCTTCCCGACGGCTCCGGTGCTGCTGACCACGGCGGGTGCGGTGGCGGTGACGGCCGTGGGCGCGGCCGGTCTACGCGCGCTGCCCGCACATTTGCGGCCGGCAGTGCTCCGCAGGGCCGATACCGCAGAGCCAGCTAACACCGATCAACCGGGTGCGATCCCGTCTTGATCCAACCGTGACCAGGCTGTTACGCATGTTGACAGAGCTTCCTGTGTGGTTATTGTGTACTTCGTGCCAGGCCTGGCAAAACTCTTCCGGCGTGCGGTCGCTACTGCGGCCGCCGTTGCCGTCTGCGCAGCGCTAGCCACCACGGGCTCCCCCGTCGCGCGCGCCGAGGACGCCAGGGCAATGCTGCTCGGGGCGATCGCCAACACCAAGGGTGCCTACCTCGTCTACAACTTCGGCGGACAGTTCGCCGCGCCGTTCCTGTCCGCCGACGGCCGCGCCTACACGCTCAACAACGGCGGCCACCTGATGACGATGAAGAACGCCTCCGGCCGGCTCAACCCGCGGCTGTTGGTCGACAGCCACCAGGGCTATCAGTCCCGCTGCGAACGCACACCGGGTGCACGCACCGGGGAAGGACTGTGGCAGGCATCGGAAACTTATGCGCCCCTTGCCGCCTGGCAGGTGCTGGGTCAGCCGACCATCGCCGTGAACGCCAACTTCTTCGACGTACGCGGCCAGAAAGGCGGCTCGTGGCGTGACACCAAATGCTCATCCCCGCTGGGCGCGTATGTGGACAACACCAGAGGTCAGGGCCGAGCGAACGCCGCGGTCACCGGAACGCTGGCCTATGCCGGCAAGCAAGGCCTGTCCGGCGGTGACGAACGCTGGGCGGCACTGGCCACCATGATCCTTCCCATGGGCGGCGCCCCGTATGTGGTGATGCCCAAGGGGGACAACGATTATGACTCGGCCTCCCCGGTAATCCAGCGACTGTTGGATCAAAATGCCAGGTTCGTCGCGGTGGCCGGCATCGGACTGCTGGCTCCCGGCGAGACGGGTCAGCTCAACGACAACGGCCCCAGCGCGGCGCGCACCGCCGTCGGCTACAACCGCGCCGCCGATCAGCTCTACGTCTTCCAGGGCGGCAGCTACACCCCGGACAACATCCAGGACCTGTTCCGCGGACTGGGCGCCGACAACGCAGTGCTGCTCGACGGCGGCGGCTCGTCGGCGATCGTGTTACGTCGCGACACCGGCGGCATGTGGAGCGGCGCCGGATCACCGCGCGGGAACTGCGATACCCGTCAGGTGCTGTGCGATTCGCGCGAGCGGGCCCTGCCGAGCTGGCTCGCCTTCAACTGATCGTCAGTTCTCCAGCCACAGGTCGACGCCCTCGGTCGTGAAGATCGACAGCACGGTGCCCCAGGTGTCTTCGCCGAGCGCATCTTTGATGTTGCGGTAGTCGGTCATGACGAACCGGAAGCGGCGGTCCTCGGGGGTGCCGAAACCACCGCGCAGGCAGTCGGCCAGCGCGTCCAGGTTCGAGCCGAAGTAGCCGCCGTCGCCATTGACCGCGCGGCCGATCTCAGTGAAGAAGTCCGCCTTGGAACCTACCTTGGTCCCGTCGATCCGATACGTCTTCACATGCCTCCGATCAGGCAGAACGATTCGTAGTGGTCACCGGTGTAGTAGTACTCGGGCGGATCGGTCTGCGGTGCTCCCCCGGTGACGATGCGCCGCTTGCCACGATGTTTGTTGCCCGGCGTCGGGACCGTGTACTCGTGGTAGTAGCCGCGCTCGTGCTTGGGCAGCCGGCCTTCGTAGTTTCCGAAGGTGACACCGTCGTTGCGGGGGTAGGGAAATGGCCCGCCGGACTGGATGAGCTCCACCGTCTTGTCCGCCTCGGGAGGCAGGCCACTCAGATCGCACGTGCCGTCCGCTGCCGCCGACTTCGTGGGTGATGCCGAGGCCGACGGCGCGGCCGGAGACGAAGTCGGTTGAGTCGGCGCGCAACAGCCCGAAAGCAGGCCGCACAGCACTGCCAGTGCCGCCATGCGTGATTTCCCCATCGGGATGAGGCTAGCAACAGGCTCGCAGTAGGCCCCGCAAATCCAGGGTCATTGACGGTTGCCGTGCGACGATCGTTACTCGAGTGAACAGAGTGATTACCTCCGCGAGGCCCGCCGCCCGCCGCGACAACACCGCGAGTGGGCGAAAATCCCTGCCGAACAAACAGTTTCGCCCCGACATCGAAGGGCTGCGGGCAGTCGCGGTACTCGCCGTGGTGCTGTTCCACGCCGGAGTGCCCGGTTTCGGCGGCGGGTTCATCGGCGTCGACGTGTTCTTCGTCGTGTCGGGATTCCTGATCACGGGTCTGCTGTGGCGCGAGGCCTCGGACACCGGAACCGTTCGGATGGCGCAGTTCTATGCCGGGCGGGCCCGGCGACTACTGCCCGCCGCCGCACTCGTTCTGGTCACGACGTCGTTGGCGGCCACTGTCCTCCTCCCGCCGCTGCGGGCCCGCTCGGTGCTGGCCGACGCGATCTCCAGTGCGCTCTACGCCGGCAACTACCGCTTCGCGGTCCAGGGCACGGACTACCTGGCAGCCGAGGCGGCCGCGTCACCGCTGCAGCACTACTGGTCACTCGGCGTGGAAGAGCAGTTCTATCTGCTGTGGCCGGCACTGATCCTGGGCACCGCGTGGCTGCTGGCCCGCAGCGGCCGGGACACCCGTTCCGCTGTTCCGTACACGTGTGCGCTGGCGGTGGTGGCCGGCGCATCGCTCGCCCTGTCGCTGGCGTGGACCCAGACGATGCCGCCGTGGGCGTTCTTCTCCCTGCCGACCCGCGCCTGGGAGTTGGCGGCCGGCGGGCTGATCGCCTTGACGGCGGCGCACTGGCGCACCCTGCCGCCGGTCTGCGCGGCGTTGGTCGGCTGGGGTGGTCTGGCGTTGATCCTGACCACCTGTACGCAACTGGGCACCGCCACGCCGTATCCGGGTACGGCCGCATTGCTTCCGGTGATGGGCACCGCCCTGGTGATCGGGGCCGGTTGCGCGATACCCGGTCTCGGCGTAGGCCGGCTGCTGTCGAAGCCGGCGATGCGCGGCATCGGCCGGGTCTCGTACTCCTGGTACCTGTGGCACTGGCCGGTGCTGCTGTTGGCGCCCGCCCTGTTCGGCCACGGTCTGGGGTTGGCGGGCCGGCTGGCGATGATCGTGCTGTCGTTGGGCCTGGCGTTCCTCACCCTGCACCTGGTCGAGAACCCGGCTCGGTTCGCCACCGCACTCCGGGGCTCGTCGTGGCGCAGCCTGGCCGTCGGCGCGACGGCCACCGCGACAGCGGTCTGCGCGGGGTTGGTGCTCTTGGCGGTACGCCCGGTGCCCACCGGGTCCGGCCCGGCGGCGGTTCCGGTCGCTCTGATCGGACCACCCCCTGCGGCCGCTCCGACGCCGGCGCTGACGCCCGAGCAACAGATACAGGCGGCCGTCGCCGCGTCGGCCGATCTGCGCGCGGTGCCCTCGAATCTCTCACCGCCACTGGGCAATATCACCAAACCTGAGGTGTTCGTCAACGGCTGCGTCTTGTCCTGGCAGGACGTCGCCGTGCCGGACTGCGCGTCGGGCGACACCGCTTCGGCCACCAAAGTCGCCCTGATCGGCGACTCACACGCCGGAATGTGGCAACCTGCCCTGGAAACTGCCGCACAGCAGCAGCATTGGCGGTTGGAGACATTCGCGAAGGTCACCTGCCCACCCATGGCTCTGCCGATCCTCAGCCCCTACCTCGAACGCGAGTTCACCGAATGCAAGCAGTGGCGCGCTGACGTGCTGACCCGGATCGCGAAAGAGCGCCCGTCGCTGATCGTGCTCGACATGGTGCGCCGCTACGGCGCCGACTTCGGGTTCGTCAGCTACGACCCCACCTGGCTTGACGGGCTGACGCGTCTGGTGTCGCAGTTGCGCGGCACGGGTGCGCGGGTCCTGGTCCTCGGGCCGGTTCCCGATCCGCATACGACCGTGCCGACGTGCCTGTCGGCACACATGGACAACGCCTCGGCCTGCGCACCCAGCCGACCGACCGCTGTGAACGACAACGGTATTGCCGCCGAGTCCGCAGCGGTTCGCGCCGGTGGTGGCCAATACGCACGGCTGGACCAGTTCTTCTGCACCGACCAGCGCTGCCCGGTGATCGTCGGCAACACGTTGGTCTTTCGCGACGACAACCACATCACGGCCGAGTACGCGCAGTTGCTGTCGCCGGTGCTGGCGCACCTGGCTGTCAGCGCACTGGCGCCCAACTAGCCCAGGTTACAGCGCGGCCACCCGATCGGTGAACGCACCGTGATAGCTCATCGGCAGGTGGAACGGCAGCCAGGCCTCGGTGATAGGACCGGCGTCGACCCGCGGGGCGTCGAACACCATGAGCCGGCTACGGTGCTGCGTTTCGTCGTAACCCACTGTCAGCAGCCATCCGTCACTTTCGGCGGTGCTGCCGGGGCGGGGCACGAAGATCGGCTCGACCAGTTTGTGGCCAGGCGGGCAGTAGGTCTGCACGCTGCCGTCGGTGTGGTTGAAGCGGCCGATCCCCTCCCCGCCGCCGTCCCCGTCCCCGGGGGCGGTCACATATGTCACCGAGTGCGGTTGAGTTGAGCGGCGCTGATCGATCTGCGGAAATTCACAGCCCATCTGGGCCAGCGGTTCGGCCAGCACACGGTCGTCGGGTGTGATGCGGAACCGGGTGAGCCGCACGGTATCCGGTACTGCCTCGGTGGGAACGTCGGCATACAACCGGGACGTATCGCTGCGGCTATCGGAGCCCCAGGCCTGCATGCCGCCGAAGGTTCCGGGAGCGAACCGCGGCAACTCCACCACCACGTCGGCTCCGTCCTCATAGGCGTTGGCGTAGTGCCACATGTAGAACGGATCGGTCTCGATGACCCGGACCTTTCCGCCGTCTCGCGGGACGAGGATGAAGTAGGACGGCTCGTTCTGCTTGAACTTCATGGCGTCCCAATAGGATTGCCGCCCCAGCAGGGCCCACGGATTGATCCGCAAAGGCGACAGCATGAAGACGGCATAACGCGGGGTCAGCGCCATGTCGTGGATGAGTCCCACGCCGGGCAGCGGTACCGCCCGCAGATAGCGGGTGACGCCGCGATTGTCGGTCTCGTAGAGGCGCAGCCGCATGCGGGGAATCGCCTCGTCCGCCAGTTCTTGTAGCCGCCTGATCCTTTCGGCGCGGTTCGGAGCGCTGCGGACGTGCCGCAGATCGACCCGGGGGAAGTAGGGTTCGAACCCGAAGTTCACCCGGGTGTCCGTCGTCGCGTCGTAGGTGTAGTGGGCGGAGTACGCGCCGACCGGACCCTTGAGCACCCCGTCGAGGCTGCACATCCCGATCGTGTTGAGGGTGTCGAGGTCCATGCCGTGCGGACGCCCGCCCTCCCAGAGTGCGAGTAGCTGATCCTGGCAGATCATCACGTTGGTGTTGGCGGTGTTGGCCGGTAGCCGAAACGCATTGGCCCGCATGCCGCCTGGGCGCTGATAGGCGAATCCACGTTTCACCATCCGGCCGGCCGCAGTGGTGGTCAGGTAGTGCTCGGTGCGGACGAAGCGGTTCTTGAACCGGACCCCGTTGCCGTCGATCGCGAAGGCGACCACCATGCCGTCCGCGTCGAACAGGCTGTCCACCCGCGATGCGCCGACGTTCCAGCGGCCCGATCCGTTGCGGTAGAGCGTGCCTGTCAATCCCTGCGGGATCACGCCGGTGATCTCCGTCAGCTTGAGGTCGTATTCGCCGGGCACGTCCTCCCAATACCGCGAGGGACCGTCGATCTGGGGCGAGACGGGAGCAGCCATAAAAGACATGGTGTCTTTTATGGCTTACCGCTGTCAATAGCCGAGACATCGAACGGACTGAACGGCAGGGCCGAGCCGCCGTCCCAACACAGTTTCGTGAGGTGCTCGACGAGTTCGGCACGGGGCATCGACGAATCGCGGATCCACCATTGGGCGCTCACCATGACCGAGCCGACGATCGCCCGGGCCCACGGCGCCGCTGCCGCGGTATCGGCGCCTCCCGCCGCCATCGACGCCGCCAGCATGGCCTCGACCGCGGTGGCGAGTTCATCGAAGATTCCCGGCATCTCGTGGCCGCCGGCGGCGTGCACGCTCAACGCCCGGTACAGGTTCGGATCGTCCTGCATCCAGGCGCAGATGACATCGAAGAACAACGACATACGTTGGCGCAGATCGGTGGAACCGGCGGCACGCCTGGTGATCTCGATCAGCAGCCGGTGGGCCTGGCGCTCACCGAGGGCAGAGAGGATGGCCGCGCGGTTCGGGAAGACCGCATAGACGGCCGAGCGCACGAAGCCGGCTTCTTTGGCCAGCTCGGCGATCCCCACATCGGGCCCATGGGTGCGGATCGCACGCTCGGCGGCGTCGAGCAGATCCGAACGACGTTGCCCGACGTCGACGCCGGGTCCGGCCGGCCGCCCACGCCCACGCCTTACCGAAGTCACCGGTCAATCGTAGTTTCTGCCTGGACCGTCTCGAGGTTCTCCGCACAGCGCAGCAGCAGCGCCGCCAGTTCCCCTTGAGCGTTGTCCGGGATCCCGGTCAGCATCTCCCGCTCGACGCGGAGCACCGTTGCGTGCGCCTCAGTCAGTCGACGCTTGCCCGCCGGCGTCAACTGCAACGCTCGGGCACGGCCGCGTTGTGGACCGGATGAATCCTGCACCAGAGCGGCGGTGCGCAGGCCGGCCAACACGTCCTGTAACGACTGCCGGGTGACGAAACACAGCCGTGCCAGTTCCGCGGCCGACGCCAGCGGATGGTCGGCCAGCGCGCGCAGCACCGCATACTGCGACATCGAGATTCCGGTGCCCCGCAGCGCGCCATCGCAATTGCGGCGCAAGCCCTGCTGTACGCGCTTCACGAGATAGCCGACGCCGCGTTCCACATCCTGGGTCATGACAGGAACCTTACAACGGTGCTATGGTCGACGTTGTAAGGAACCTGACATAGGAGGAATCGTGACGACCATCCGCGAACACAGCCCCCACGCCACCCTCGTCAACGTGTTCACCGTGGAGCCGCATCGGGCGACCGAACTCGTTGCGCTGCTGCAACAGGCGACTGAGGACGTGATGCGCTATGTCCCCGGATTCATCGCTGCCAACATCCATTTGAGTACGGACGGCACCCGCGTGATCAACTACGCGCAGTGGCGCAGTGCCGAGGACTTCCAAGCCATGCTCGCCGATCCGAGCGCACGGGAGCACATGAGCCGGTGCGCAGGTATCGCAACCAGTTTCGACCCCCACATCTACACCGTGGAATCGGTGCACCAGGCGGGCTGATGTGGGTTGCGTCAGGCGTCAGGCGGCATCTTTCTTCTCGGCCTTTTTCTCGGCCTTTTTCTCGGGCTTCACTGAATCGCCGGCCTTCTTGACGTTGCTCTTCATGTCGTTGACCGCCTTCTCCGCGCCCTTCTGGATGCCGTCGGCGGCCGACTGGATCTGCTTGCGCCCATCCTCGGCGAGCTTGTTCACGCGGTCCTGAGCATCCTTGACCGACTTGGCAGTCCGTTCTCGCGCTTTCTCGGCCGAAACCTTCGCACGCTCACGGGCCTCCGTCACCGACTTCTCGACCCCTTGGCGAGCGTCGTCGGCTGCGGTGGTCAGCTTCTTGGTGCCGTCTTGGACGTTCACCTTCGAATCGTCGACGACCGAGTCGTCCGCAGCAGATTTCAGGTTTACCGTGTCCGTGCCGACATTGGTCTGCGCGATGCTCTGCGGTTCGAAGCTTGTCTTCGCAAGGCTCTGTGTCCCAACGTTGTTCAGCGCGCCGGTGAGCGCTGAGAGGTCCAGCCCGGACAGGCTCGACGAGCCACCGACACCCAGCAGCCCCAGCAGGGTCTTGATGGGATTGGACACCGGGGTTTGGCTCACCAGGCCATCGCTGATCGCCTTCTGCATGCCGGTGACGAGGTTGGCGACCAGGTGCCCGGGCACCTGGCCCCAGTCGACATCCGCCGGGAGGGTTCCGAAAGCTGTTGGCACATCGGCTTCGTCGAGTGAGCGCTCATAGACGCCCGTTGTCGGGTTGTAGGACACATCGGTGTAGCCGAGGTTGACCAGGCTGGTGAGCACCGGGCTCAGCGCCGTGCCGATCGGGTTGTTGAGGTTCGCCCCGGTGAGCAGGTTGACGACGTCATACGCCAGATACGTCGGCTCCAGCAGCGGCAGGCTGTTGGCCGGGATCGTGATGTAGATGTTCAGCTTGGGCCCCAGCTGCGGGTTGTCCCCCGGATTGGCCAGGTAGTCCGTGACGTCTGCGCCGAGTTGCGATACGACTTGGTTGATCAGCACCGTGCTCAGCGTGTCGAGCGACTGATTCCGCAGGATGTAGCTCGGAAACAGACCTGCCGCAACATTGTTGGCCATCGTGAACGGGTTGGGCCAGGCGGCGAAGTCGGAGAGCGGCAGGTACTCGGCCGTGGCGTCGATCTTGATCGGGATCAGGTTGGCGCCCCCAGGGGTGAGCCCGAACAACGGGATGTCGCCGACCACGGGGATGCCGGCGACGATGCTGGTCCCGCTGCTCTGCACCTGGGTATCGGGTGTCACCGTGTCGATCCCGAGCAACCCGAAGAGCGGATACGCCCGCGCCAGGATGCCGCCGTTGGCCCGACCCGGGTTGTCGATCAGGATCATCGGCAGGATAGTGAAACTGCCCAGCAGCGGGTTGGTGCCGACGTAGTTGGCGCCCCCGGGCTGATTCGGCAGATCGTCGACCACCTGTTGGTACGCCGCCCCCGCGGCGAATGCACCGAAGCCCCAGCCCGCCACGATGGGGATCCGCACATCGGCGGCATTCGTGCTGAGGTCCGGCAGTTCGATGCCAATCGCTCTGAGCGCAACGCGGATTGCCAGGAGCCCGGCGCCACTAGTGGGAAGACCAAGCGCGTCAAAGATCGACTCGAGGCTGACATCGAGGTAAGGCGTGTTGTTGATCTCGTCGGCCACCGAATTCGGGAACGACGGCACCCACCCGAGGTCGACGCCGAGCAGACGGATGAGGGTGAAGAGTCCGCCGGTCGTGATCACGTTGATCCCGGCCGAGGACAGTGGATCGTCGAGATTGATTCCGAGAAGGCCCTCGACGTCGACGGGCAGTGCCCCCAGCGCCCCACCCAATACATCGTTGAGTGCGCCCTTGACGGGGGTGGTCGGATCGATCCCGGCTGCCTGCAGGAGGGCCAACAGGTTGAAGTTGTCGACGAACGCCGTCTCAAGCTGCGCACCGACGGTCTGGAACTGGTTGTAGACCTGGGTTCCGAGCCCACCCGTTAGGTCCGGGATCTGGTCGGGCGGTGGGAAGATCTGGACCCCGGCTTGCAGCCGGACGTCGCGCTGAACCGCGGCGGCCTGGGCCGGCGGCGGAGCAATACCAACCGTAAGCGCGGTAACTGTTGCGGTTGCCGCACCGAGAGTTGCAACCCTCTTGACGTGCCGCCGCTGCCTACGGTGTTTGACTGCCATCTGACCAGTCCTTTCGGCCGTCTTCTCAGGTTGATCTCAGGCAACTTAACACTCTTGTGACCTTTGTCACTGCATTGCTGAAAAGAATTTTCGTCTTCAATTTCGCGTCCGCCGCAAACCTTGAAGGGGTACCTTTATCGGGCCTGTGCTGGGCATCCAGATATTGACGAGTGTGCCAGTTATCGAGCGCGTATCGGTTCACCCGGAGGCGCAACGTTGCTGTGTGCCACCGCGGGGCTGGTTCGGACGCGGCGGTCCGAAGGACCGACTCCTTCGTACCCGTCCGGCCCGAACACTCGCGCTGCCTGCGCCGTGGCGATATCCATGCAGGCACTGCGGTCCCAATGATGTTGCGTCCTAGCTGATTACCGGGAGCATCCCGACTTCGGCCCGCGCGGCCGCACTCATGGCGGCGCCAGGTGTCACCCTCGTCGTCCGCACAAATGACACCGGTACATGGGTGGACGGCTACGCCTCATCCACGACGTATTCCCCTGACCTACGCCGCTTTCGGTGGGGGTTGGGGTTGGAAGGGTGGGTACCACCACCAGTCGGCGCGTTCACCGGTCGGTCCCGGACACGGCGGGACGTCGGGTGGCGGTGTGGTCGGCGGGCGCGCCAACGACCCGCCGTGTAGCTGTTTCCCGGCACTGTCGGTGACGACCAGTCGGTGGGCGGGGCCGGTGATGGTGATGCCGCCCCGGTGATGCAAGCGGTGGTGATAGGGACAAACCAGCACCAGGTTGTCCAGGTCGGTGGTGCCGCCGTCTTCCCAGTGCACGATGTGGTGGGCGTGCAGGCCGCGGGTGGCTCCGCAGCCGGGCACCACACAGCAGCGGTCACGGTGCTCCAGTGCCCGACGCAGCCGGCGGCTGATGGTGCGGGTGGTGCGGCCGGCGCTGATGGGTTGGCCGTTGCGTTCGAGCCAGACCTCGCAGGTGGTGTCGCACAATAGATACTGAGTTCGTCATCGGACAACACCGGGCCCAGATGCAGGGCGGCGATGCGGTCGGTGACATTCAGATGCATTGCGACGGTGGTGTGCTGGCCGTGCGGCCGGCGGGCGACTTCGGTGTCCCAGCCGGCTTCGACCAGGCTCATGAACGCATCCACGCTGTCGGGGAACGGCGGCGCCCCCTCGGTGTCCTCGTCGGTGTCGTCTGCCTCGTGGTCGCGTTTCCACTCGGCAACCAATGCGTCGTGATGGGCTTGGCGGGCGGCATCGAACTTGGCGGCGTCCAGACGCGGCAAGGTGATCCGGTAGGTGGTGTGCCCGTCGCCCTCGACCCGAGTGAAGGATCGCCGAGGTTCAGGTTTCGCGTCAGGCTCGGGGCGTGGCTCGAGCTTTACCGCGGTACGTAACTGCCTGACGGTGGCGACGGCGGCCAACTGCGCATAATGCTCATCGGAACCGTCCGCCGCTTTCTCGGCGATCACTCGGACCTGATCCAGCGACAGTCGGCCCTCACGCATCCCTTGCGCACAGCTGGGGAACTCCTCGAGCCGACGCGCGACAGCGACCACGACCTCGGCGTTGCGTGGGGTTATGCCGGTCTTCCAGGCCACCAACGATTCGATCGAGCGGGCGCCGGTGGCCCCGCACAACTCGTCACGGTCCAGTTCGGCGACGATCTCGATGATGCGTCCGTCGATGGCGTTGCGTTGACCGCACAGCTGCGACAACTCGTCGAACAACACCTCCGTACGCTGGGCCGGGTTCACCCCAGCGGCGAAAGTGGTTGCCGTCGAAGACACAACACCATGATCGCAAAGGGGTCCGACAAGTTTTTGGACGTCAACGACGACGACCGCAAACATCGGGCAAGATAGCTGGGATGGGGATAAACCTGCTGCCTTCTACGCACCTCTCGGACGCTGACGTCGCGGGCGCGCTCGAAAATGCGGTAGCCGTGATCAACCCCGTACTCGATATCTTCACCCGATTCGACCCACTCGGGCTGCGGCGACGCACCCACCGCGAGGAACCCGCCGAGGGCGCCGTCGGCAAGTCCCTCGACATCGCGGCCGCGTTGCTCAACTTCGCCGAACTGCCGGGCACCAAGGCCTGGGCCGAGATGGATCAGGACCGGCACGTGAAGTGGTGGGTGCATCGTGCGGGCGCGGTCACCACGATCCTCGTCGCCTTCCCCGGAGCGCTCGGGGCCATCGCTGATCGGCTTCCTATTCAGGACTTCCTGGGCTTCTCCAACCAGGCCATCGTGCTGTGCGCGGTGGCACGCGAAGACGGCGTGACCGACCACGACGACCAGGTGCAGCTGCTGGGCGCGGTGCTGTGCGACCGTCAACTCGCCGACACCGATGCCGACTCGGTAGCCGACGATCCCGAGACAGCGCACCCGTCGTCGCTGCCCGCGAAGCTCTGGGAATTCGCCGGCACGCTCCGCGCGTTGGGTGACGAACTCACGAAAAGGCCACACCCCCAAAAGCTTTACCGCTACCTCGGGATGCTGCCCGGCGTCGGCGCGGTAGCCGACTACTTCGGCGAGTTCACCGCCCTGCGGCACGCGGCCGATGAGGGCGCGGCGTGGGTCAGCGCGCATTCTCCACAGGCGCCGGCCCGAACCTGAAGATCAGCGCGCTGATGGCCACCACCACCGCCGCTGCTCCGATCACGGGCGCAACGGTGAACTGCGAGATCGTCCCGCCGAGCACCGCACCGCCGCACATCGTCAACACCACGCCGTAACGCAGCTTCTCCCGGTCGCCGGTGCCGCCGGCCAGCCTGCTGTCGAAGCCGAGACCGACGATCGTCTGCGTCAGCACCGTGGTGCTCAATTCCTGGATGCCGAACTGACGCGCCGTCGCGTTCTGGATCCCGAACGTCATCGCGAGAACGATGAGGATCAATTTCCGGTTGTCGTCATAGGCCAGCACTCCCGTTCCGCAGAGAATCGAAAGCACGGTCAGCAGAACGACTTCCACACCCAGCGCAGTGGTCAGCCAGTTCCGCACATGACTGTCGAGATGGCGCCGAAGACGTCCACCCACCACAGTGCCCAGCACGAACCCCGCGAACGCGACCAGGGCCCCCGTCACGTCTACGCCCGAGTGCGGCACGAACCAGAAGCCCAGGAAGATCACGTTTCCGGTCATGTTCGCGACGAACACGTGTCCCAGCACCAACACGCTGACCGCGTCGACGATTCCGGTCGCGCACGTCAGCAACAGCAGGGCCACAACGGTTGACCGCTGCGTCACCGGTGAGGCGATGGCCATGCCTACATCCTCGCCGCTACAGCTGCGGAGACAAGTCCAATTGGGTCAAAGCGGGCATCTGGGTGATGCGCCAGTCCCCGTCGGTGCGCTGCAATGTCAGCCGATACGACGAATACCGCAGCGACGGAATGTTCTTGGTAACCGGACTCGTCGACACAGTGTTGGTGTAGACGATCGCGGTGGCCTCATCGCCGCCGATGGTCTCCACCGCGGTGCCCATCACCTCGGTGTTGTTGGTGACCTTGGCCTGCTTGTTGGTGGGGACGATCGAATCGATCAGCTGCCGGTACTGGTTGGCGAAGTCGCTCGACAGATACTTTGCGGCCCGGTCCGGCAGGCTGTCGATGTTGTCCGGGTTGTAGGTCCACAACGTGGTGATCGCATCGGCCGACGTCTTCGCCACTTGGAGCTTGGTCGCCACCAATGCCCGGTCGGCCAGGTACGGCTGGAGCATCGCACCACCGAAAGCACCGGCCGCGACGAACACCACGGCGGCACCCGCGGCGAAGTACGTGAGGCGCTTGCCGGCCTCGCGATGCGGAACCAGAACCTCGTCCTCGGCCGGTTCAGCGTCCGGCGCCTCCGCCTCAGTCACCTCAGCCTCAGCCTCAACGTCGGCATCGGCATCGGCATCGGCATCGACATCGGGCTCAGCTTCGGACTCGACGGCAGAGTCAGGTTCGGCGTCCGACTCAGGTTTTACGTCACCTTCGGACTCGACGTCACCTTCGGGCTCGACGACGGCCTTGCGGCCCGACTTGCCAGTCGGGGTCCGACGCTCCGGAGCGGACTCCGCATCCGCGGCATCATCGGATTCGGAGACAGACTCCGAGACCGGTTCCGCTACCACCGCCTCGGTACGGCGACGCCGCCCGAAACGCAGTCTGCGGCGCGGCTTGTCAGGCTCGCCGGTGGTCAGATCACCTGAATCAGCTGGCTGATCTTCCACTGCTGTCCTTCCCAAATCGTCGTCGCAACCCAGCGGCTACCGCTTTCGATGACGGACTTGCCGTCCGCGGTTCGGGTGCTGATCTTCGTGGAGACCAGAACGTCGGCGCTGCCGTTGTCGTTCCAGCGTTGGATGCCGGCGTCCAGCACGGTGCCCTCCGTCGGCTCGGCGCGCGCTACCTGAACGACGATCTCGTTCTGCTTCTCGGAGAACATCTTTCGGAAGTCACCGGTCGCCTGCTCCTTGATGCGGTCCGCGTAGTCGTTGGCGTGGTACGGATCGAGCGTCGTATAGATCGTCATGAACTCGCGCACGTAGTCGAGCGCCCCGGCGCCCTTGATCTCGGCACGGCGATCGGATTCGTGACGCACCAAGATCAGGGTGCTGCCGGCGATGGCGGCTGCGATGAGTAGGGCGGAGAGCATCCCGACGATCGGCAGACCCCAGCGGATCGGTTCCTTGGGTTCCTTGGGCTCGACCGCGAAGTAGTCGCGCTCGTCGGGCTCGATCCGGCGACGCGGGCTCACTGTCCGCCCCCGTTCAGCACCGGCCGCTTGAGCACCGTGAGGTTGTCGACGAGCCAGTGATCATCCGACTTCTTGAACTCGACCCGCACCGTCGCGGTGATGAACTTCAGTTCCTGTGGGTTGGTACCGCGTTGGCCCTGGAGCGCCACCAGCATGTTCGCCGCATCAGTGGTCACGCCCGGCAGCACCGCGCTGCTGACGGCCCAGTAGTCGTTGGTGGTCGGCCCGGCCTTGCGCACCGCGTCCTGCTGGGTGACCAACTGCTGCCGATAGTTTTCGGTGGCCAGTGACTGCGCCTTGGTGAAATCCGCATCGACGGAATCCACCCCATAGCTGAGCAGCTGCTCGACGATGCGCGGGCCCTGCTCGGCGATCTGCGCGCGGGCCTGATCCACTGCCCGATCCTCGCGGTACACAGCCAGGTATCCCACGCCGCACGCGATTCCGCTGAGCAGCGCAAGTGCCAGCAGCATCGCACCGACACCACGCCGGACGTTGCGCTCGGGCCGTTCGACGCGGCGCACCTCGGTGCTGGTCAGCAGATCGGCAAACGTGCGGTTGCGCGAATCCCACAGCGGCCACAACCAGCCCACGAACACCGCCGCGGTATCCAGCAGATGCGCGAGATCACGCAGCAACAGCCGCCCGAGACCGGCGTCGCCGGCCGGTGAGACCACCCGGATGCCGAATACCGACCGACCCGGGCTCCAGCCCGTGAGAGCCGGCAGCAGAACGCGATTCACCGCGGCAACGGCGACCAGCAGGACCAACGCCCCGGCGTAGACCGCCCACCACAACCACTCGCCCAATGCCGTCGCCTGAATGACGAGCATCAACGTCACGATCAACCCGGCAGGCGCCAGCACGTCGATCGCCAACGCCCCGGCCCGGGACGGCCACGACGCCAACCGCGCCTGGTCCGTCCCGGTGACCTCGGTGGCCACCGGACCGGCGTTGTCCAGCACAGCGGTCACGACGTGACCTGGTCGAGCCGTGCGACCTTGTAGTTGCCGTCCTCGGCGCGGGCCATCTTCACCCGCAACCGATAACCCTGCTCTTCATCCGACTTCTCGCTGTTGGTGACCAGCACCCGTACCGCGACCAGCAGGTCCATCGACCCGTCGTCGTTGTGCTTCTCCACCGCCGCCCGCAGGTCGGAAACCTTCACCTGAACGTTGGCGGCCTGGTATGCGTCGAGCAGCATGCCACTGTAGAGACCGGCCTGCGCGCCGAAGTCACCCGTCGCGCATTCGATGATCTTGGTCTGGGCCTCGATCATCGCCTGGGTGTTGGGCGCCTGCGTCGCCGTCACACAGTCCGTGGCCGCCTGCAAGGCCTCGGCCTCGTCGCCGGCGATCCGTTCACTGTCCTGATGAGCGCGCAGGGCCAGGTAGCCACCGACACCGACGGCGGCCGCCAAGACCAGCAGCCCGGCAAGGATCGCCGCCAGCCAGCCCCGCCCCAGTCGCGAAGGACGCGATGCGGCCTCCTCAGCGTCCGTGGCTGAGATCGGATCAACGATCTCGGTGAGAGCCTCCGCTTGCGGTTCGGTGGTGTGGGGATCCTGCTGGTCGGCGAGGTTCAGCTGGCTGGTGCCAGCATCTCCTTCCATCCGTCATCTCCTGGTTTATTCGAGTTGGTGACGGAGTACTTCACACCGCCGGGACCGACCACCTCACCGCTGGACGGACTATAGGTGGCGGTCGAACCTGCTGCCGGAGTGTAGATGCAGGGGTTCGGCTGCTGTCCACTACAACTCACATTGCCACCCCGCGGCGCGGTCAGCGGATCGCTGCGCATCGCCGATGATTCCGGTGGTGGAAGCTGACTTGCCGGCAACGGGTTCAGCCCATTATTCACCGAAGGCGCGGGGATCACCCGACCCGGATCGACGGGCTGATCGCAGCGCGCGGCCGGGGCCGGGCAATTGCGGATCTGATTCGGGTCGCCGTACCACGGGTTGGTACCCAGCGGCTGGTAGGGCTCCTCGCTGTGGCACTCCGCCGGTGAGGCGGCCCGCTTGCCGGGCACATCGGCACACGGGTAGTTACGCGCACCGCGCACCGCGTTGGGCGCATCCTTGGGGATCTTGCAGTACAGGCCCGACGGCAACGGTGCCGTGGACGTGTCCGCGGGGGAACGCCACTGTGAGGCGGGCAGGAACCCGGTCAGACACGGCGGCGGCATATTGATGCCGAGACCGAAGTGGAGCAGGCCCTTGGGCGCGAAGATCGTCGCGGTCTGGGCGACGGCACCACCCTGAGGCAGCGCCACCAGCACCTGCTCGACGTTCTTGTTGTACCGCTTGAGCATGTCGATGACGATTTCCAGGTTCGCCAGCGTCTGCGGCAACGATTCCTGCACGTCACCGAACACCGAGTTCAGCTGATCAGCTGTCGGCGCCGCCTGCTGGATGCCGCTGCGCAACGCGGCGTCGTTCTGGGCACTCTGTGCGGCCAGCGTGTTCAGGTTCTTGGCCCACCGCGAGATCGCGTCGCCCGAATTCACCTGACTGTCGATGATCGGTCCGGAGTTCTCGACGATGTCGTTGACCGACCCGATGTTGTCCTTGAAGTCACCGGCGATCGCCTGGGTGGAATCGACCAGATGCTGCAGTGACGGTCCCAGCCCACCTACCGCTGTGGCTGTTTCGTCGAGCAGCGTCGCGATCTTCTCCTTCGGCAGCGCCGCCAGGCCCTTCTGCGCGGCGTCCAGCGACGGGCCCACCTCGGCGGGCACGGTGCCGATCTGGATCGTGTCGCCGTCGCGGAAGTACTCTTTCGCGCCGTCCTTGGAGACCAGGTCGATGAACTGCTCACCCACCGCCGACACCGAGTGCACATTGGCGCTGGCGTCGATCGGCACCCGGAACTGGTTGTAGATGTTCATCTTGACGTGGGCGCCCTGCTCGGTGGGCTCCACCGAGGTGACCTTGCCGATCGTCGTTCCGCGATAGGTGACGTTGGCCGTGGCGTACAAACCGCCCGAATTCGGGAGGTTGGCATTCAGCTGGTACATCCCGACCCCGGCCCAGGTGGGCAACCGTAGGTAGATCAGCGCCAGCACGACCAGGGCGATCACGGTCAGCACGGTGAACAGAACGAGCTGCATCTTGATGAAGCGGGTCAGCAACATGTCTCACTCCCCCCTTTCCACAAGCGGGCCACCAGGTGCGTCGTGCGGGTTCGGCGTGAACCGCACGTCCGGGATCATCGTCGCCGGATCTCGGCCCCACGCCTGCTCCAGTGCGCGGAGCATGCCCGAGACACCGGTGCCGGACAGGAACGCGTTGTCCACCGAGCTCAACGTCAGATCGATCGTCAGCGACACGTTGATGTAGTCGCCGCGGACCGCCTTCGGGATGTTCTCGATGTTGAACGGCACCGTCAGGATCAGCTTGAGCGCCTCGACCAGGTACGGAGCCGAGCGTGCCAACTGCTTGAGCGGCCGCTGCAGGTTCTGCAGGTTGGTGTGCAGGTTGGCGTTGCTGTTCGACAACGTGTCGTCAGCGGCCTTCGACAACCGGCCCAGCGAGGTCACCGCGTCGGCGAACAACTCCCGCGTATCCGCGAAGTGCTGGATCAGCGGCGGGAACTCCGTCAGCACACGATCCAACGTGTCGTTTCGCGCCGCAACGATGTTCAACAGCCGGTTGGTCGAATCAATCGCCCGGGTGATGTCGTTGCGCTGCTGGTTGAGCTCGTCGGTGAACGTGTCGAGCCGGCCCAGGAAGTCGCGGATCTGATCGGCGCGACCGTTGAGGATGTTGAACACCTCGGTCTGGATGGTCTCGATGTTCGGGATGCCACCGCCGGTCAGGATGCCGGAGATCCCGGCCAGTGTCCGCTCGATCGTCGGATAAGCCGACGAGTGCTCCAGCGGAATGGTGTCCCCGTTCCGCAACTTCTCATCGGACGGCTTCGCCGGCGGGTTGAGCTCGATGTGCTGCGAACCCAGCAAGCTGGTCTGGCCGATCTTGGCCTCGGTGTTCTTGGGCAGCACGATGCCCGGCTCCAGGTCCAGGGTCAACGTCGGAACCCAGTTGATCAGCTCGATCTTGCGGACCCGGCCGACAAAGACATCGCGCACCCGCACGCGGCTGTTGGCGTTGAGTGCCAACGTCTCCGGCATCTGCACGTACACCGTGGTGTGACCGGACTCGGTGCCCGGCCCACCCGGCAGCGGCACGTTGGCGACACCGCGCCACTGCCCACACGAGGTGAGGATCAGCGCGGACGCGGACAACACCGCGACGCGCCGACCGACGCGACCCCATTTGCGTGTCTTCATCCGACCCGTCGGTTCTTCGCGCAAGCGGCTCATCAGACCCGTCGGTTCTTCGCGCAAGCGGCTCATCACGGTTGTCCTCCGACCTCGGCAGGCAACGCGGGTCCGGCGGGAGCCGGGCCGGGCGCGGGAGCTGCTGCCGGTGCGGGGCCCGACATCGGGTCACCCGGGATCACACCCGGCGCAGGCGCCGGCGGCGGTCCGGGCTGCGGATACCACGGCGGCGGCAACGGGTTGCTCTCGTCGTACGAGTTCGGCGGTCCGGGCAGGTTGCCTCCCGGAGGAGCACCGAACGCCGGCGGGGCCGGCGGGGCCACGATGTCCGGGCCACCCATCAACTCGGACAACGACTCCGGTGTCAGCATCTGCTGAGTGGCCGGCTGCACCTGCACACCCTGCATGCCCGGCGCCACGGTCCAGCCCGGCTCATGGTTGCCGTGCGAGAACAAGGTGTCGCGCGACCAGATGCCCGGGACGGTGGTGTCCTTGTAGCCCCCTGGCGGCTGCAGGCGCGGATCCGAGTAGGAGATCTGCTTGGGCAGCGTCATCGCGGTGTTGGCCAGGTTCTGACCGAACGGCAGGAAGTTGAACTTGATCGCGTCGAGGATCGGCGCCAGGTACTGCGCGCACAGCTCGGCCGAATCCTGGTACCCCAACCGGCTGCCCGCCTGGATCGAGCTGCAGACGAACTGCAGCGGGTTGGAGAAGTTGGTCAGACCCGGCAGAACCGGCAGGCCCACGATGCCACCCTGATTGGGCGAGACGATGTTGAGCACGTTGGCGGCCAGGTTCGGGTAGGCGTGCAGCCCCGTCTCCAGACCGTTGCGCGGCTCGGGCTGCAGGATCGCCGTCGTCGCCTCCGACAAGTTGTTCACGTCGTGGGCGAGCACCCCGCCGTTCTTGTCGAGGAACTCACGGGTCGTCTTGAGCACCCGGTTGAGATCCTGCAGGGCCGTGGCCAACTCCTGGTCGGTGTTGGTGAACGAGTTGGTGAACTGCGCCAGGTCGTTGTTCAGCGCCACGAACTGCTGATCGCTCTTGTGCAGGGCATTGACGAACAACGCCAGGCTCTTGACCACCTGGAAGAAGTCGCCGCGGCCCTGGTTCAGCGTGGTCAGCGCCTCCGACAACCCGTTGAGGGTGCGGTTGAGCTGTTCACCCTTGCCCTGGAACCCGTCGGCGAAGGACTCGATGATGTCGCCGAACGGGCCCTTGGGTTGTTCGGCGGTCGGGCCCAGTTCGTCGAGGAGACGGGTGATCTGGTTGCGCAACTCGTCGTACTCGACCGGGATCTGGGTGTTCTCGATCGGGATGACGGCGTTGTTCTTCATCTGCGGCCCGCCGGTGTATGGCGGGGACAGCTGGATGACGCGCGAGGCCACCAGGCTCGGGTTCAGCACGGATGCCGTGGCGTTCTCCGGCATCTTGTACTTGTTCTTGACGTGGAAGACGACCTTCATCTTGTCGCCGTCGGTCTCGATGCTGTCGATCTCGCCGACCTTGACGCCCATGATGAGGACCTTGTCGCCGGGGTACAGCGCCAGGACCTCGGGGAAGTACGCGGTGACCGTGGTGTTGGTCATCTTCTTGTACAGGTTCAGGCCGAAGTAGCCCAGCACCAGGGCCGCGACCACCGCCAGCGCACCGACGATGATCGCTGCCCGTGAAGCCTTGGGCAACTTGATGTTTCGCACATTGAAAACGGTAGACATAGCTCCCTATACCCCTGTCTATCCCTGCGACCCGGGCGGAAGGAACGGCGGGTTACCCGGAAGCGGCGGCGTACCCACCGGCCCCGCATCGGGCCCCGGTCCCGGCGGTGCCGGGGGAGCGTTCAACGGTGGCGGGTGCGGTGCGTAGCCCGGGATGTCTCCCGGCGCCACCGGCAACGGGGCAATCGGAACGGTGCGGGCGCCGGGCGGGCCGGGCGCCAACTCGACCGGGGCGCCGGGCTGATCCGGCGGCATCTGGCCGGGGATGGCCCCACTGGGCACACCCGGCGAATGCGCGATGCCGTCAGGATTCGGCGCCGAGGTCGCGAGGTCCGGCGGACCGTACTCCGGGCCGCCGAACGGACCCTGGGTGGCCGCTGCGCACGGCATCGGGTTGCCCGGGGACGGAATTCCGGCCGCGGTCGGCGTGTACGAGCACGGCGATCCGGGCGGGACGGCAGGTCCCGGATGCTCCGGGGTGCCTTCCAGCGGCGTGGGGGCCGCCGGCGGAGCGCCGTTCTCGAACCGCTTGCCGTTCGGATCGGGGAAGCGGGACGACGGGAGTCCGGCGTTACGCCAGAACTCCTCGGGATCGATCCCGCGCTTCTTGAACGCGGAATCGACGAAGGGCTGCAGGATCTGCGGCGGGATCAGGTTGACCAGCATCACCTTGAAGTACGGGCCGGAGGCCAGCGCCTCGGCCAGCGAGGTGATGAACTTGCCGGCCACGGTCAAGGTGTCCGCCAGGTCCTGCTTGCGCTCGACCAGCAGATCGCTGACCGTACGCAGCTGCTCCAGCACATGGTTGAGGTTCGGGTTGTCGTTGATCAGGCCTTCGACCTGATGCGACACCGACGACACGCGCTCCAGCAGCATGCTCACGGCCTGGCCCCGCTCGTTGACCGCGGCCAACAAGGTCTGGGCGTTCACCAGCAGCTGGTTGACCTGCGTGCTGCGGTCCCCGAGGATCGTGGCGACCTTGTTGGCGTTGGCCAGCAGCTTCTTGACGTCCTCATCGCGCTTGCCGATGGTCTCCGAGAACCTGGCCACGCCGTCCAGCGCGGCGCTCAGGTGCGGCGAGGTCTGATCGACCGTCTCCGACAGGACATTCAGCGAGTCCTTGACCGACTTGGTGTCCCAGCCCGACGCGTTGCGCGTGACATCGAGGAACGCATCATAGATCTGGTACGGCGTGGTCGTCTGCCCCAGCGGCAACATTCCGCGCGGCTGCAGCGTCTGGCTACCACGCGGCTGGATCTCGATGTTCTTACGACCCAGGATCGTGTCGGTACGGATCGCGGCGCGGCTCTCGGTACCGATCGTCTTGCCACCCAGGGTGTAGCCGATCTCGACCTTGTCGCCGTTGATGTCCATGCTCTTGACCGTGCCGACATCCATGCCTGCGATGCGGACTTTGTCGCCCACGCTCAGGCCTCCGGTATCGGAGAACTGGCCGTAATACGTGGGGACCGCGAACAGCATCGGCACACTCGTCAACGTCGAACCGACGCCGATCACCAGTGCCACCACCGCGACGCCCATCAGGCCTTTGCGGAAGCGGTCGGAACCTTGCAGTGTCCTCATCTCGGCGTGCACCTACCCGACGGCTGTGAACTGAGTCTGACGGTTCGGACGGGCCCGCCCGGCTGCAACCCGTTGAGCTTCAACGAAAGGTCGCAGGCATAGAAGTTGAAGAAGTCACCGTAGATGCCACCGGCACGGCCGATGATCTTCAACGCCTGGGGGAACTGCACGAGGATGTCGTTGAGCTGCTGCTTCTGGTCGATCAGCGGCTGCTGGATGACCTCGAGTTGACCGATGGTGTCCTTGAGCAGCGGACGGTTGTCGGACAACAGATCCGCCAGAGAACCGGCCGCATTGCTGATGTTGGCCACGGAGGATCCGATCGGATCGGCACGGTTCTTCAGCCCCGTGATCAGCGTCTCGAAGTTCTTCAGGGTGTCGTTGAACTGCTGCTGATGCGCAACGGTGGTGTCCAGGACGATATTCAGGTTCTTGATCACCTCACCGATCGACTGATCCCGGTCGGCGATGCTCTGGGTGAGCTGCGCCGTCTGGTCGAGGATGTCGTTGATTGTGCCGCCCTGGCCCTGGAAGATCGTGATGATCGACTGGGAGATGGTGTTGACCTTCTCCGGGCTCAGTGACTGGAACAGCGGACGGAAGCCGCCGACGAGGGCGTCGAGGTCGAGCGCCGGCTCGGTGCGTTCCAGCGGAATGGTGCCGCCGGGTGCAAGCTTCGTATTGCTCTCGCCGCGCTTGAGTTCCAGGTAGCGATTACCGATCAGGTCCTGGTAGCGAATCGCGGCCGTCGTCTGGTCGAACAACGGCAGCGACTTCTCGACGTTGAACGTCACCTCGGCCTGCTGGCCACCGTTGACCAACTTGACGCCCGAGACCTTGCCGACCTCGACACCGGATGCCCGGACGAACTGCCCGGTGCGCAGACCGCTGACGTTCTTGAAGATCGCCGAGTACTCGGAGGTCCGGTTGAACCGGATCTGACCGAAGACCACGAAAATGATCGCAGTGAAGGTGAGCAGCACCAGTGAGAAGATGCCGAGCTTGATAATCGTGCCCTTGATGCTCATGGGTTGATCGTGTTCTCCCCCACTTGGCGACCCCACACGTACTCGGCCACGAGCGGTTGACCCATCTCGAGGTGGTTGTAGGGCGCGATCGATGCACCGGTGTCCATCACCAGGTACGGCATGGGCCACAGGTCCTTGGTGATCGGCTGCCAGCAGCCGGGCCGGCCCTCGGGCCCACCCTTGGCGTTGATCCGCGGCAGGTTGTCGGGATAGACGTACGGGTTGCCCACGCCGATCACCAACGACTGAGTCTGCAGCGAGTAGCCGTTACCACCAAGTGCGCCAGCAAGTTTCGGGCCGGCGTCGTGGTAGTTGCGGATCGTGCAGAACAGCGCCGGGCTGTACTTGTCGAGCAGTGCCGAAGTCGGCAGCAGGTCCTGCGCGCCGCGGACCAGGTAGGGGCCGCCGCGCTCGAAGATGTCGCCGCCGGTGTTGCCGAAGCCCACCGCGGCCACCAGAGCCTGGTCGAGGTTGCCCCGCTGCTCGTTGAGGGTGCGGGCGGTGGTGACGGCGTTGGTCAGGCCGTCGAACAGATCGGGGCCGGCGTTGGCGTAGACCTCGCCCAGATCGGCCAGACCCGAGATGTCGCGCCGGATCTGGGGCATGCGCGGGTTGAGGTCGGACAGGATGTCGTTGCCGTTGACGATCGACTGGCCGAACTTGTCACCCAGACCGTCGAGCGCCTGCGCAGTCGCGGTCAGCGTCTGGTTCAGCTTGATCGGATCGATCTGCTCGGAGATCGCGGTGATCGTCTCGAACAGTGTGTTGAACTCCGTCGTCACACCCTGCGCACGGATGGGCGTGGACGGCGACAACCGCTCCTTCGAGGGATTCGGAGGCGACAGGAACGAGATGTACTTGTTGCCGAATACCGTGGTGGCCCGCAGTTCGGCACTCACGTTCTCCGGGATCAGCTTCAGGTACTGGGGCTTGACGTCCAGCGTCAGCTTGGCCTCGGGGTTGTCGTCGACGGTGACGACGTCGATCGAGGCCAGCCGCCCGATGGGCACCCCGTTGAAGGTGACCTTCGAGCCGGGATCCATCGACAGACCGGCTCGACCCGACAACACGGTCAGCTGTGTCCTCTTCTCGAACGTCCCGCGGAACTGCATCCACGTCAATGCCACGACCACCATGGTGACGAGGGCGAGGACCAAGCCGGCCAACTTGTACGGCGGGATCTTGGGCTTGTTTAGGGGCGCGTGCGGCGCTGGAGATCCGGTCATGCCGCTACACCGTGAGGTTGAAGTTGGGGTCGGTGCCGTAGAGCGCCAACGATGCCAACAGGACCACCAACACGATTGCGATCAACGAGGTTCGCATCGACCTCCCTACTGCCTCACCCACACCGACGGCACCGCCACTGGCGTAAAAGCCGAAGTAGCAGTGGTTCAACATGACCACGACGGACATGACGATGACCTGAAGGAAGGACCACATCACGTCGTCGACGCGCAGGAACGTATGGAAGTAGTGCTCATACGTACCGACCGACTGCGAGTAGAAGACCGTCGTGACGAACTGCGCAGACAGGAAGGACAGCAGGACCGCCCCGGCGTACAGCGGGATGATCACGATCGAGCCGGCGATCAGGCGCGTGGACACCAGATACGAAATCGACCTGATACCCATAACTTCCAGCGCGTCGATCTCTTCGCTGATGCGCATGGCGCCGAGTTCCGCGGTGGCACCGGCGCCGACTGTGGAAGCCAGGGCCTGACCCGTGACGACCGGGGCAACGACGCGGATGTTTGCCAGTGCGGCGAAGAAGCCGGTGAAGGCCTCGACGCCGATATTGCCCAGGGAGGCGAAGCCCTGGATCGCGATCAGGGAGCCGGCCGACAGCGTGACGAAACCGATGATGGCCACGGTGCCGCCGATGACGGCCATCGCGCCGGTACCCATACCGATCTCGGCGACCAATCGCAGCGCCTCGCGCCGATAGTGCCGGAACGCGTGCGGGACGGAGCCGATGGATTGGACGATGAACCACGCGACGTGGCCCATGCTGTCGAGGAACCGGGCCGGGGTGCCGGCGATGTCGGAGGTGCGCGAGAAGGCCCGGGGGAACCGGGAGCGGAGGACTGTTGCGGTACTCATGTCAGTGCCCTGTTCCGAACCGCACACCGATGGTGGTGAGCACGACGTTGACTGCGAACAATGCCACCACGCACAGCACCAGGGTCTCGTTCACCGCGGTGCCGACGCCCTTGGACCCACCGGCCACTGTGAGGCCCCGGTAGCAGCCCACCAGTCCGGCGATCAGGCCGAACAGTGTGGCTTTGATGACCGAGATCATCACCTCGGGGAATCCGGTGAGCAGCGTCAGTGTGGACACATAGGCACCGGCGGACACGTTCTGGACATAGACGCCGAAGAAGAAGCCACCGATGAGGCCGATGGTGATCACGGCGCCGTTGAGCATGAAGGCCACGAATGTAGAAGCCACCACGCGGGGAACCACGAGCCGCTCGATCGGGTCGATGCCGAGGACCTCAAGCGCGTCGATCTCCTCACGCACGGTGCGGGCACCGAGGTCGGCGCAGATCGCGGTAGAGCCGGCACCGGCAACCACGAGCACCGTCACCAGAGGTCCGAGCTGAGTGACGGCACCCAGCGCAGCACCGGCGCCCGAGACGTCAGCCGCACCGAACTCCGCCAACAGGATGTTGAGCGTGAAGATGATGAGCACCGTCAGCGGGATCGATACCGCGAGCGTGGGCAGGAATGCCACGCGGATCAGGAACCAACTCTGCAGCACGAACTCTTTCCACTGGAAAGGCCGTGTGACAAAGGCCTTTCCGGTGAGCACGGTCATCTTGAAGAAGCCACCGACCATAGCCAGCGGCTTCTCCAATTGACCACGTACGTAGCCGACGAGCCCGTCGGCGGGCGCCGTCACCGGTGTGCCCCCTGGACGTGTCGCACGCCCCCTCCTCGTCGCCTGTCAGCCTGTGTGATCCGTCTCTCCCTACTCACCAGTAGTAATTGAGACCACCGGACTGTACCCGATAAAAACCGGGCCGTGCACTGCATCGAGAGGATTGTGCCATCAACCGTTAGCGAGGGCGTGCAAAGACAGCAAACTTTCCCGGCGACCTGCAGAAACCGTTGACGCGGAGTTACTTTCGCAGACGTCAACCCTATTGGGCATTGACTGGCGAGCCGAAGCGTTCCCTGAGTTCGGTCTTGAGCACTTTGCCCGAGGGGTTGCGGGGCAGAGCATCGACGATTTCGAGTGCCTTCGGGTGTTTGTAGCGCGCCAGGCGTTCGGTGAGGAAGCCGTCGAGCTCGTCCAGGTTGAGGGCGTCGCCTCTGCCGATTGCCACCACAGCGACAGGAACCTCACCCCATTTGTCGTCATGCCGGCCGATCACGGCGACCTCGGTGATGGCGGGATGCCCGGCGAGGACGTTCTCGACCTCGGCGCAGTAGATGTTCTCGCCGCCGGAGATGATCATGTCCTTCTTGCGGTCGACCACCCAGATGTAGCCTTCCTCATCCTGACGGACCAGATCACCGGAGTGGAACCAGCCGCCGGCGAAAGCCTCCGCGGTGGCCTTGGGATTGTTCCAGTAGCCCGCCATCAAAGTTGGGGCGCGGTAGACGATCTCGCCGACATCGCCGACCGGGACGTCGTTCATGTTCTCGTCCACGATGCGGGCCGAAACAGTGGGGATCACCTGACCGACCGAGCCGAGCTTGCGAATTGCGTCGTCCGCCAACAACATGCAGGTAACCGGCGACATCTCGGTCTGCCCGAACGCCGCAAGGATCTGACTACCCGGGAACGTGTCCGCCATCGCGCGTAGCAACGTGTCCGAAGCCGGCGCAGCGCCCCAGGACAGGGCCCGCAGACACAGGTCGCGCGGATTGGCTTTCTGCTCAGCGCAAACCGCCTGCCACTGCGCAGGCACCAGGAAGATCGCGGTGACCTTCTCGGCCGCCAGTACGTCGAGCAACGCACCCGGATCGAACGCGCCGAGCGGATAGATGACCGTCGGCAGGCCGAGCGTCAGACCCGTGTTCACGTTTCCGGCCACCCCGGCGATGTGGAACAGCGGGACGCCGATGAAGCCGACGTCGTTGTTGATGTCGACGCCGGTGGTGAACAGGTTGGTCATACCCTGCCCGGCCAGGTTGTTGTGCGTCAGCACCGCGCCCTTGGGCCGGCCTGTGGTGCCCGAGGTGTACATGATCAGCGCGGGGGCATCGCTCGGGATGTCAACCGGTGGCGCGGGGTCGCCTTCTTCGGCGATCAGGTCCTCGTAGCCCAGGACTGGATCGTCGGTCGCGGACTCGGTAGCTGTGCCGGCCACGATGACCGTTGACAGCGTGGCATCGAGATCGCATACCGCCGTGGCGACTCCGGCGAGCACGGGCTCGGTGACGATGACGCGGGCCTCGCAGTCGCTGACCAGGAAGGCCACCTCCGGTGGGGTCATGCGGAAGTTCACCGGCACCGCGATGGCGCCGAGCTTGGTGGCCGCCAGCATCGCCTCGATGAACTCGGGCCGGTTCAGCATCAGGATCAGCACGCGGTCGCCGAATCCGACCCCGCGTCGGCTCAGGGCGCCGGCCAGCCTGGTGACCCGGTGGTCGAGCTCCCGCCACGTGGTGGTGTGCCCCAGAAACCGCAGGGCGGTCTTGTCGGGCTGCATCAGGGCATGTCGGGTCAGTTGGTTGGCCCAGTTCTGACGACGGGCCAGGTATGGCTGCTCAGTGGGGATCGGCTCGGCAGTCACCGGATCTGCACTCCATCGGTATCGAGTTGCGTGAATTTTATATTTGATCAAACATTGGGGTTGCCCCGGTCACACTATGGCCTCGGCGCCTCGGCGACAAGCCCACCAGAAAGGCGACCGGATTCGCGTGAATGCACCTGCCAGAGCGGCCGTGCAACGTCGTCGCGGAGGACGGCGCGAGCAACTTTCCGACGAGGTCGCCGCCCAGCTGCGGGCCGAGATCATGACCGGCGTCCTGCGCCCCGGAACGTTCATCCGGCTCGACGAGACCGCCGCGGCACTCGGCGTCAGCATCACGCCCGTACGCGAGGCCCTGCGCACACTGCGCGGCGAGGGCATGGTGCAGTTGGAGCCGAACCGCGGGCACGTCGTCGTGCCCCTGACCCGCGCCGACGTCGAAGACATCTTCTGGCTGCAGGCCACCATCGCGCGTGAGCTGGCCGCTACCGTCACGACCCGCATCACCCCGGCCCAGATCGATGAGCTGGAACAGCTCAACACCGAACTCGCGGCCGCCGTCGGCAATCAGGATCCCGGGGCGATCTCGTCGGCCGAATTCGCCTTTCACCGGGCCTTCAACCACGCCAGCGGTCGGCTCAAGCTCGCCTGGTTCCTGTTGCACGTCGCGCGGTACCTGCCGTCGCTGATCTATTCGACTGATCCGAAGTGGGGCACCGAAGCCGTGGAGAACCACCGGCTTCTGATCGACGCGCTGCGCCGGCGCGATGCGGGCGCGGCGATCGAGCTGAACTCGACTCAGTTCACCGATGCTGCCCAACGGCTCATGGCACGGCTCAACGACATCGGGATGTGGGACTGACGCGCTGACCGCAGCCTAAGCGGACAGCTGCGAAACCCTGGTGATGAGCGCGTTGGCCAGGTGGTCCAGGGTGTCACCGATCAGCTTCTTGACCATCATGGCCGGGATCGGCAGCTTGACCTCGACCTCAAGGTCAACCTGAAGCAACGTGCTGTTGTCGCCGAGCGGCACGACCGAGAACCGCTGCTCCTGCTTGGTGAAGTGGTCGCCCTGCTGCAACACGGTGAAGATCTGGTTCTCCGCGGGGTAGTAGACCGCGTTGATGAAGGTGCCGGACTGACCCTGGATCTCGACGTCGAGCCGCAGTTGGCTGGGCCGGCCGTCGTCGTAGCGGGCCAGGATCCAGCAACCCTTGATCTCAGGGTTCCACTGCGGATAGGCCTCGAAATCGGCGACGATCGCCAGGATCTTCTCGGCAGGGGCATCAACCTCGACGGTCTTGCTCACGAGTGGCATCCGGCGAGCATATCGACTGCAGCAGATCGCGGATCACGGCGGGAATCGGTACCGGACGGCGCGTGGTCCGGTCCACGTACACGTGCACCCAGTGGCCCACCGCCGCCACCGGGCCGTCGGGCTCGAACAGGCCGAGCCGGTAAGTGACACTGCTGTTCCCCAACCGGGCCACCGCCAGCCCGACCACCAACGGGTCGGGGAACTTCAACTCGGCGAAGTAGCGGCAGCCCGACTCGGCGACCACGCCCAACCACGGCGCAGTGACCGGATCGACGTCGCAGTTGGTGTTGATCCAGGCGTTGATCGCGGTGTCGAACAGCTCGTAGTACACCGCGTTGTTGAGGTGGCCGAACATGTCGTTGTCGGTCCAGCGGGTCAGCACCGGCCAGTGCAGCGGAAAATCCTCACGGGTCAACTGGGCTCCGTCGGTCATTCCTGGAGTCTGACAGGCTGATGGGTATGAAGATCCGCGGCGCCGTCCTCGAGCACATCGGACTCCCCCGCCCCTACGCCGAGTCACATCCGATCCGGGTGAGCGACCTCGAGCTCGCCGAACCCGGGCCCGGCGAACTGCTGGTGCGCATCGAGGCCGCGGGGTTGTGCCATTCCGATCTGTCGGTCGTCGACGGCAACCGGGTGCGCCCGGTCCCGATGCTGCTGGGCCATGAAGCCGCCGGGACCGTCGAGGCCGGTGACACCGATCTGCCGGTGGGCCGGCGGGTGGTGATGACGTTCCTGCCGCGCTGCGGGCACTGCCCCGCCTGTGCCACCGACGGGCTAACCCCATGCGGACCCGGATCGGCCGCCAACGGTGCCGGCACCCTGATGAACGGCGACATCCGGCTGACCCGTGACGGCCAACCGGTGTTCCATCACCTCGGCGTATCCGGTTTCGCCACCTACGCCGTCGTCGACCGCCGCTCGGTGGTGCCCGTACCCAGCGATGTCCCAGCAGTCGTCGCGTCGCTGTTGGGGTGTGCGGTACTCACGGGCGGCGGAGCCGTGCTCAACGTCGGCACCCCGCGGCCGGGCCAAACCGTGGCGGTCGTCGGTCTGGGAGGCGTCGGCATGGCGGCTGCCATGACCGCGCTCGCGCACGACGACGTCCGGGTCATCGGCGTGGACCAGCTGCCCGACAAACTCAGGCGGGCCCGCGAGCTGGGCGTGCACGAGACCTACACCCCAGAGCAGGCTGCCGACCTCAAGGCCGACGTGGTGATCGAAGCCGCCGGCCACCCCGCCGCGCTGGAAACCGCGATCGCGCTCACCGGGCCCGGCGGGCGCACGATCACCGTCGGCCTACCCCGGCCGGACGCACGAATCTCGGTGTCGCCGTTGGGTTTCGTCGCCGAAGGCCGATCGCTGATCGGAAGCTATCTGGGCTCGGCGGTGCCCGCACGCGACATCCCGCGGTTCGTCGAGCTCTGGCGGGCCGGACGGCTACCCGTCGAGCAGCTCGTGTCCTCGACCATCACGCTCGATCAGATCAACACCGGCATGGACGAGCTGGCCGACGGACGGGCCGTCCGCCAGATCATCGAGTTCGACTAGAACCAGCTGTCGCGCATCTCCAGCGTGGTCCGGTCCAGGCTCTCCAGCAGATCCAATTGTGGTGCGGTCTTGGGTAATTCGTAACGGAAGAAGTACTGCGCGGCCTGCCGTTTGCCGTCATAGAATTCCCCGGTGCGGCCTTCGGCGGCCAGCAACTGCTCCAGCCAGATCCACGCCACCACGATGTGGCCGAACGCCTCCAGATACACCGCGCTGTTGGCCATCGCGGCCTCGACATCACCCGCGGCGAACATCGCGCCGGTCACCGCGACCAGCCGCTGCCAGGCGGCATCGAGTTGCGCGGCCAGGTCCGGCGCGACCGCCGCAGCAACTGACACGGTCGCCGCGATCCGCTCCCCCAGCGCCACCAAGCTGCCTCCACCGTTCTGGGTTACCTTGCGGCCCAAAAGATCCAGGCTCTGGATGCCGTGGGTGCCCTCGTGGATCGGATTGAGCCGATTGTCGCGGTAATGCTGCTCGACGTCGTATTCGCGGGTGTACCCGTAGCCACCGTGGACCTGGATCGCCAGGCTGTTGGCCTCCACGCACCACTGCGACGGCCAGCTCTTGGCCACCGGGGTGAGGATGTCGAGGACAGCACTGTCACCGGTGGCTTCCCGGTCTATGAGGTTCGCGCAGTACAGCAGCAGGGCAAGACCACCTTCGACATAGGCCTTCTGCGCCAGCAACATTCGCTTGACGTCCGCATGCTCGATGATCGGCACCTGCGGGGTCGACGGATCTTTCACACCGAGCGGCCTGCCCTGCGGACGCTCGCGCGCGTACTCCAGAGACTTGAGATAGCCGGTGTAGCCGAGCGCCACGGCGCCCATCCCGACGCCGAGGCGGGCCTCGTTCATCATGCGGAACATGTAGACGATGCCGCGGTGTGGCTCACCGACGAGGTAGCCGACAGCGCCGTCGAAGTTGAGCACGGTGTTGGTGATCCCGCGTTGCCCCATCTTGTGATTGAGGCCGGAGATGGCCACGCCGTTGCGGGTGCCGTCGGCAAGGAACTTGGGCACGATGAACAGCGAGATGCCCTTGGTGCCGGCCGGGCCACCGGGAATCTTGGCGAGCACGAGGTTGACGATGTTCTCGGTGAGGTCGTGCTCGGCGCCGGAGATCCACATCTTCGAACCGAACAGACGGTACGTGCCGTCGGGCTGTGGTTCGGCGCGGGTGGTGATGTCGGCCAGCGACGATCCGGCCTGGGTCTCCGACAGCGCCATGGTGCCCGAGAACCGGCCGGCCAGCATCGGTTTGACGAAGGTCTCGATCTGCTCCGGGGTACCGAAGTGCGCCACCAGATTGGCGTTGGCGATGGTCAGCATCACATAGCCCGAGGTCGACACGTTGGCCGCGGCGATCCAGGCGAACGCGGCCTGCGCGACCGTGACCGGCAGTTGCGCGCCGCCGACCTCCGCGTCCATCCCCATGGCGATCAGATCGGCCGCCGCGAACGCGTCCCACGCCTCTTTGACGTCGGGGATCAGCGTGACGGTCTGCCCGTCGAACGTCGGCTCGTTCGCGTCGCTGAGTTTGTTGTGGGGCGCGAAGTAGCGCGTCGCGAGTTGCTCGCACAGATCCAGCACGCCGTCGAAGGTCTCGCGGGAGTGCTCGGTGAATCGGTCCAGTGCGGTGAGCTTTTCGACGTCCAACCACTCGTAGAGCAGGAAATCCAGGTCTCGGCGCGAGAGGATCGTCGACTTCATGCGGCCAGGTTAATCGTCGGCGGGTGGCTCGGGCAGCGACATCAGGGCCAGCCGTCGTGGATCGACGATCGACACGATCCCGACCAGACGGCCCCCGTCGACGGTGCACGCCATCACGCTGAGCGGGCGACCGGTCGGCCCCCACGCCAGGATCCCTGGCTCGCCGTTGACCGACACCCGCCGGGCGACGACGCGGGTCCCCTGACCGCGCCGAGCCGCGGCGATGACAGCGTCGGGTCCCGTCCCGACGGTCACGCCGGCGGCCGTGTACCGCTGCCAGGTGACGTCGGGATCCAGGACCCGCAACAGTGCATCGAAGTCGCCGTCGCGAGCGGCGGCCAGAAAGGCGTCGACAACCTCGCGCTGTTCCTGCTTGCGGCGGCGGCCCCCGGTGGGCGGTGGCACATCCTGCACTTTCCGGCGCGCCCGGCTGGCCATCATCTTGACGGCATCGCTCGACCTGTCGAGGATCTGGCCGATCTCGGCGAACGGCACGGCGAACATGTCGTGCAGGACGAAGGCGAGGCGTTCGTCGGGGCGCAGCGATCCCAGCACGACGAGCATCGCCAGCCCGACGGAGTCCGCGAGCACCGCGGCATCCTCAGGGGTGTCGACGTCCTCGGTGACGACCAGTTCAGGAATGTCAGCGGCGGCGGGAGACACTTCTGCGCGGCTGCTGCGCGCCCGCAACGTGTCGATACAGATGCGGCCCACCACGGTCGTCAGCCATCCGGCGACGTTGTCGATGGCGTCCGCGTCCTGACGGGACAGGCGCAACCACGCGTCCTGGACGGCATCCTCGGCATCTGCCCGTGAGCCGAGGACCCGGTGGGCAACCGCGAGCAGCCGCGGGCGCTGTTGCTCGAATGTCTCCGCCAGTGATGCGTCGGGCGTCATGCGTTACCTCTCCTCGTGCGGATCCGTCATAAGAGTGACGAGCCGGAACGGCTGGACGTAACCACGAAACGGAGCGCGCAATGAACATCACTCTCTGGATCATCACCATCATCGCCGCGGCAGCGTATGCAGCCGGCGGAACCACCATGCTGTTGGCGTCGCGGGAGAAGTACCGGTCGATGGGTAAGACCCAGCATTGGGTCGACGACTTCGGTGACGGTCACCTCAAAGCGATCGGGACCATCAAACTGGTCGGCGCAGTCGGCCTGGTGCTTCCCGTCGCGGTGGGTATCGCCCCGGTGCTGACGCCGGTGGCCGCCTGCGGCCTGGCGTTGTTCATGGCGGGTGCGGCCACGACCAGATTCCGTCGCAGCGAGTGGCTCTACATGGCCGGCGACGTGGTCTATCTCGGTGTGTTCGCCTTCTTGGCCTGGGGCTGGTTCACCCTGCCCGTCACCTGATGGTGCTCACGCCGCCGTCGACCGGGATCACGGCACCGGTGATGTACGCGCTGGCCCGGCTGGCCAAGAACACCGAGATCCCGGCGATGTCGTCGGGCCGGCCGATGCGGCCCAGCGGAAGAACGGCGCCTACCTCTTCCGCGCCGGCCCGCAGCATCTCTTTGGTCATCCGGGATTCGAAAAGCCCCGGCGCGATCGCGTTGACCAGGATCCGCGGGGCCAGCTCGCCGGCCAGATGCTTGGTCAGCATGTGCACTGCGGCCTTACTGGCGCTGTAGGAGAAGTTGTCGCGGCCCTTGCCGGGCGCGACGATCCCGTCGATGCTGCCGGTGTTGATGACGCGAGCCGGGTCTTCTTCGGTGGCACCGGAATTCAGCAGCGGGGTGAGCGCCCGGGTCAGCAGGAACACGCCCTTGACGTTGACGTCGTAGACCTTGTCGAACCCGGATTCCGGGAACTCGTCGTACGGTGCGCCCCAGGCCGCGCCGGCGTTGTTGAACAAGGCATGGATCGCGTCCTCACGCTCGGCCACCGCCGCGGTGAGCGCGGCGACCCCTTCAGCTGTCCCGAGGTCGGCGGGCACCGCGGAGATCCGGCCGAGCGGGGACAACGCGTCCACCGCCGCGGCCAGTTCGGCCTCCTTGCGGCTCGCGACGTACACCGACGCTCCAGCCTGCAACAGTCCCCGGGCCATCATGAGGCCGATGCCACGGCCGCCGCCGGTGACGACGGCCACCTTGCCGTCCAATCGGAACAGATCAGTCATGTTCTAGGCCTTTTCCTCGATCTCGACCCCCAGCGGCGACTCGTTGCGGGTTTCCTCGTCGCGGATCAACCCGCGCAGCAGCGCCGTACTGAACTCCACGGCGATCTCCTGCGCGGTCCGCCTGCCGTGGGGGCGTAGCCAGCGGTACGAACCGAGCGTCATGCCGATGTAGCCGAGGGCCAGTACGTGCGAGTCGCAGTCGTAGAACTCGCCGCTCGCGATACCGCGATCGATCACGTCGCGGACGTGCTCGTACACCTGGGTCTCGGCGCGCCGGATGTAGGACACCTGCTCCTCGGTGAACCACTCCGCGATGTACGGGCCTTCCTGGAAGTACACCGCGGCGCGCTCGAGATCGTTGGCGATGCCGACCATCAGTCGCCTGGTGAAGTTGTAGATGGTCTCCCTGGCCGTCGCGGTCGGGTCATCGTGGAGCGCCTCGACGGTGAAGTCCGCGGTGCCCTTGTAGATGTCGTAGAGGATCAGCGACTTACTCGAGTAGTAGTGATAGACCGTGGCCTTGTTCAGTCCGACGGCCTCGGCGACATCGTCCATCCGGGTGCCGTGATAGCCGCGGGCGGCGAACAGCTTGGCCGCGACGGTCAACAGTTCATCGCGGCGGGATGTCCCGTTGGCAGCCGCACCACCGCGGCCCCGGCCGCCTTCTGAATCGGATGACATAGCACACTCACTATCAGCATCGCCCGGACCTTGCCCAGGAAATCAATCAACTAGATGGTTGATCAGTGTAGGCAATTCCGCGCGCGACCCTGTTCCGGCCTTGCCTTCTACGACTAGACTCCGGGCATGGATCCGAATCCTGACTACGACCTCAGCGACGAGAGCGACTTCTTCTTCCCGTGGCTGGCCTGGGGTCTGCGTGGCGTTTACCCGCCGCCGGCGTACCCCCCGGTGTAATCAGGACTGTTCGTCAGTCTTCGCAGTCCGGGCGCGCTGGTGATATCGGCGCGCCTTCATGCGGTTTCCGCAAGTCGCCATCGAGCACCACCGTTTTGTGTTCGGTTTCGTCCGGTCGATCAGGAAGAGCCGGCAGTCCGGATTCCCACACGCGCGTAGCCGGCCCGGACTCGAGGCCCTCAGCGCGTCCCACGCCAGGATGGCCCGCAGGGCGCCTCGCCGCGCGTCGCAAGTATCAAGTTCCCAGCTCACACCGTCGTCCGTCCCGTGCGCCCGGATCGCCGCGACGTTGAGGTACGGCGTCAACGCAACCGCCGTCTCGGTTCCGCGCACCACTTCCTGAAGTAGATTCCGCGCCGCGACCAGATCGGCCAGTTCGGCTTCGGTCGCCGCATGCTCGTCGAGCCACGCGTGCGCCGCCTCTGGATGCGCGAGCACGTCGCGCTGCATTCCGTCGACCACCGGTGTGGTGTTGAGCAGATCGAGCAGCAAGGCCTCATCGCTCAGGCCCAACTCCAGCAGCTCCATATCTAACCTCCAAATAACTATTGACAGGTTATGTCGTCGCGCGTTAGATGTCACTAACCGGTAACAATCGTTAAAGGAGTTAGATATGACCGTTCATCACCGCTACACCACCGTCGACGGACAGCGGCTGTTCTACCGTGAGGCGGGCTCGCCCGATTCCCCGGCAATCGTGCTGCTGCACGGCTTCCCGACGAGCTCGTACATGTTCCGCGACCTCATTCCTCGACTGGCCGAGCGCTACCACGTCATCGCACCCGATCACCTGGGCTATGGACACTCCGATGCGCCGGCCGCCACCGAGTTCGACTACACCTTCGACGGCCTGGCCGACCTCACCGACGGTCTGTTGAATCGACTCGGGGTGTCCCGCTACGCGATCTACGTCCAGGATTACGGCGCCCCGATCGGCTGGCGCCTGGCACTGCGGCATCCGGAGGCCATCACCGCGATCGTCAGCCAGAACGGCAACGGCTACGACGAGGGTTTCGTCGAGAGCTTCTGGGCCGGGGTGTGGGCCTACCAGCGTGAGCAGACCGCAGAGACCGAGGCGGGCGTGCGGTCCGCGTTGAGTGTGGACGGCATCAAATGGCAGTACCTGACCGGCGTGGCGGACGAAAGCCTGGTCAACCCCGACACCTGGGTCCACGACGCGGCGATGGTGGCCCGGCCGGGCAATGACCTGGTGCAGCTCAAGCTGTTCCGGGACTACGCGACCAACGCCCCGCTGTACCCGACACTGCACGAATACCTCCGCACCAGTGCGGTTCCCGTGCTCGCCGTGTGGGGCGAGGGCGATCCGATCTTCGGTCCCGACGGTGCCCGGGCGTTCGGCAAGGACGCTGTCGACGCCGAGATCCACCTGCTCGACGGCGGACACTTCCTGCTCGAGACGCACGTCGCAGAAGTGGCCGCGCTGATCGACGATTTCCTGCAGCGGCGCGCCTGACGCGGCACGCGCCGAAAGTGACGCCATGGTCGTTGCCCGCGCGGGTTTACGACCATGGCGTCACGTTCGGCGCAGAAGATTACGCCGCGGCGACCTTCACGGCCTCACTCACATCCGTCCGCAACCTGAGGTACTCCGGTGACCGCCGCAGTTCGTGCGCATCGACGCCGCTGCGTGGCAGATCGACAGGCAGGTCCAGGGCGATCTTTCCGGGCCGGCGGGTCAACACCACGATCCGGGAGCCCAGGAACGCCGCCTCGTCGGCGCTGTGGGTCACGAAAACCGTTGTGCGACCGGACTCCGCACTCACCTGACGGACATCCTCCTGCAACCGCTCGCGGGTCAGCGCGTCCAGTGCCGCGAACGGCTCGTCCAGAAGGAACAGCGGGGTCTCGGCGGCCAGTGCCCGCGCGATCGCGACACGCTGCTGTTGCCCGCCGCTGATCTCCCAGATCCTGCGCTTGGCCGTGCCTTCCAGCCCGACACGTTCCAATATTTCCGCTCGGCGCTCAGGTCGTGATTCACGCGGCACGTTGGCGTACTTGAGGGCCAGGTCCACGTTGCCGCCGACCGTGCGCCACGGAAACAGCCGCGGCTGCTGGAAAACCACACCCGAGGTGACCCCGGGCGTCGGCGGCGTCCCCGCCACGTGAACCTGACCCTCAGAAGGGGTTTCGAATCCGGCGATCAGGCGCAGCAGCGTGCTCTTCCCGCACCCCGACGCGCCGACCAGAACCAGGAATGAGCCGGGTTCGACGTCGAGATCCACCGGGCCGAGCGCAGTGACCTCGTCCGAGCCACGCCCGTAGCGGTGTGCGACGTTCTTGATCGACAGGGCGCCGGAGGCGTCACTGCTTGGCGATGACATCCGGCAACCCCTTCGTGTAGATGGCGTCCTTGAACCTCTGCAGGGGTGCGGCCTCCGGGATCTGTTTCTGATCGGCCAGGAACTGCGACGCACTCTGCAGATTGGCCGCGATGTTGCCCGGCGCGCCGTCACTACCCAGCCATTCGGGTGAGGCCACCTGGGCCGGAGTCAGATAGACGCCCTGCTTGAGTTGTCCGGCAACATCTTCCGGGCTCAGCCCGACTTCGGCCGCGATCGCCTTGGCTGCGGCCTGCGGGTCGTCCTTGATGACGTTCAGCGCGCGGGCCTGCTGCTGACGCCAGACGTCGACCACCTCGGGATGAGCATTGGAGAACTCGTCGGACACGGCCGCAAGGTCCAGTGTCGGCTTGCCGTCCTTGGCCAACTGCCGGCTGGTGATCAGGTCCTTGCCGGTCTTGCGCAATTGGTCGAGCGTGGGCAGCCAGCTGTAGGCGGCCGCGATGTCGCCCCGGTCCCACGCCGCCAAGATGGCCTGCGGCTGCAGGTCGATCAATTGAACGTCCTTGGACGACAACCCGTTCTGCGCCAGCGCCGCCAGGAGACTGTAATGCGCGGTGGACGCGAACGGCGTGGCGACGCGCTTGCCCCGCAGGTCGGCGATCGAGTTGACGCCGGCGCCGTCACGGGCCACCAGGGCCTCGTTGTCACCAGCGACGTCGAGCACGAAGGCCACCTTGTACGGAATGTTCAGCGGGGCCGACAATCCGCGCGCCACGGGACTCGAGCCCAGGGCCCCGAAGTCCAACTCCTTGGCGATGAACGCGGTATTCACATCGGCCCCGGAGTCGAACTTCGTCCATTTGATGTTGTAATCGGGCAGTGCCTCTTCGAGCCACCTGTTGTTCTTGACGATCAGGTCCCCACTCGGAAAGGACTGGTAGCCAAGGCGAATGGTGGGCTTCTGGGCGTCCTGACCGGAGTGGTCGACCGCGCAGCCGGACAGCGCCAGGGCCGATGCGACGGCTGCCACCATCAAGGCTTTGAGTTTCATATTTTTCCTCTCCAGGGGACGGCCCGTCGTTCAACGGCCCGCAAACCTCCGTCGATCACCAGACCCGAGATCCCGATGGCGAAGATCCCGACCAGTACGACCGGTGTGTTGTTGTAATTGCTCGCGTCCTTGACCAATCCGCCGATACCGGGGATGCCGTTGAACAGTTCTGCGGCCACCACCGACGAGTACGCCATGCCCACGGCCAGCCGGATCCCGGTGAAGGTTTCGGGTAGCGCCGAGGGCACCACGACGTCACGGATCACCTGTGCCCGGGTGGCGCCCAACGCCCGCGCCGCCTCTTGCAGCCCGACCGGTGCGGCGACCACGGCCGCCGTGGTGGCCACCGCGGCGGGCGGTAGTGCGGCCAGGGCGAGCAGCGTGATCTTGGGTGCCTCGTCGATGCCGAGCCAGATGACCAGCAGGAAGAAGTACGCCAGTGGCGGCAGCGCTCGCAGGAAGGTCAGCCATGGTTCGAGCACACTGCGCAGCCATCCGACCGAGCCCATCAGCAGTCCCAAAAGGACACCGATCACTACTCCCAATACGACGCCGGCCAAGACCCGGCGCAACGTCATGTAGAGGTGCTCGTAGAGCAGGTAGCCCGCGTAGCCGCGGGCCCCGTCATGGGTGGTGGAGACGTCGATGAAGGCGCGCCAGACCGCCGATGGATAGGGCACGAACGTCTGGTTCCAGATGCCGGCCCAGGCGACCACCTGCCAGACCACGAAGAACACCACCACCGACAACAGCGGCAACGCGGACCTGATCAGCAGGGTGCGCCAACGGCGTGACGGCACGACCGGACGGAGCGAGCCGGTTTCGGCCTCGCCGGGAACGATGTCGACGAATACTGACACTGTGGGCAGCTTTCTGTTGCTGAAGCAGGGAGTGGTGACTTGGCTTCAGCGACGACAGCAGCCGGGCAGCGTCTTGTTCACCCGGGTATTGGTACCGGCGGGATCCGGCGCGGTGAAGGTCTGGAATCGGGGTGAGTTTTACTGACCGTCAGGTCGCCGAGCGTGGCAGCGCCCGGATTGCGTAGCGGGCGCTGAGCAGAACCAGCGTGGTGGTGACGACAAACAGCGGCCAGCCCATCGCCAACCGTGCGACCGCGAGCAGCCCGTCCTGACCCGTGTCGTAGAGGTAGTTCTGCACCAGGAACCGCGACCAGGACACCGTCGCCAGCACGGCGGTCACGACGTTGAAGACGAGCCGCACACCGGGCACCTGACGCCAGGAGCCGTCGCGGCCGGTCGCCCAGGCCCAGATGACCCCGACCAGTGGGCGCCTGACGAAGATCGAGCCGGTCATCACGATGGCCGAGGCCAGGGACATCCAGATACCCGGGAGATAGAAGTCTTTGGCCTGGCCGGTCACCAGAGCCAGCAGCGCACAACCTGCCACCGCGACGAATCCCCACAGCGCGGGCCTGACCGATTCGCGGCGCAGCAGCTGCCAACCGAATACGACGGCCGCTGTCGCCAGCGCGGAGATGATTGCGGGCACCCGCCCCGAGAGCGCCGAGACCGACGCGTACACGGTCACCGGCAGCGCCGAGTAGGCCAGGCCGCTGACACCGCCGACGCGCGCCATCAGTCCGTCGAGTGGGGAATCCGTCATGTGGGTCTGGGCCTCGCGTTCAAGATCTGGCAGGTCCCCACCGAGAGTACCGAGCTCAGCAGACCAGACCGGCCGGCTCAGTACGCCTGGCCCCCAGCAGGGCCGGCAGCTTCACATATCCGTGCAAATTGACCAGACCGCGCGGGCGTGGGGTCTCGGTCAGGCGCAGGTCGGGGTAGGCGTCGAACAGCGCGCGCAGCGCGGTTGCGCCTTCGATGCGGGCCAGCGCCGCGCCCAGGCAGACGTGGATGCCCGAGGCGAACGCCAGATGTTCACGGGCGTTGTGGCGGGTGATGTCGAAGCGCGTCGGCTCACTGAACACCCGCGGATCCCGGTTGGCACCACCCAACAACACGGCGACCATGGTTCCGGCCGGCAGCCGCTGCCCGCCGATCTCGACGTCGCATTGCGCGGTACGGGCGGTCATCTGCACCGGGCTTTCGATGCGCAGGATCTCCTCCACCGCGGCGGGCCACAGGTCCGGATTGTCGCGCAACAGGGCGAGTTGATCGGGATGCCGCTGCAGCAACACGATCCCGTTACCGATGAGGTTGACGGTGGTTTCGAATCCGGCGCCGATCAGAAGCGCTGCGTTGGAGGCGAGTTCGTGATCGGTCAGCGTGTGGTCGGCGGCCATCTTGGTGAACGGGTTGTCTTCCGCCGCTCCGGCGCGGACCTTGTCGAAGAGGTCTGCGAGGAATCCGTCGAGCTCGCGCATCCCGTCGATGCCACGCCGGTAGGTGCGCCACGGGATTCCGACATCGAGCAGTGGCGCCCCGTCGTGTCCCCACCCGAGCAGTTGCGCATGGGATTCGCCTGACAGGCCGAGGATCTCGGCGATCATGGCGACCGGAAGGACAGCGGCGAAGTCCGCGATCAGCTCGGGTCTGGGCTGCCCGGCGAGCCGATCGATGAGTTCCGCGGTCACCTCGGCCACCCTGGCGTCGAGTTTGTCGATCGCGCGCGGCGTGAAACTCTGCGCCACCAGCTGCCGGTACTGCGTGTGCTCCGGCGGGTCGACGATGACCATCGCCGGCGGCTCCACCGGGTTGGCCACCTTCGGATCAGTGCGGTCCAAGAGCTGCTGGACCGGCTTCGGCATCCCCATCCCGGTGGGCGGGGTGACGCCGAACCGCTTGTCCCGCAGAATTTCCCGAGCGACACCGTGGTCGGCGGTGACCCAGACGAAGGGGGTCTTCACCAATGGACCGCGCCGGCGGATCTGCTCCATCAGCGGATAGGGGTCGATGCCTTTGCCGTGGCTCGAGATCAGCGCGCCCATCGGATTGCCCGCCCGGCCTTGAAGCGACATGAATGCCTTCGGCACTGAATGCAGTGCCACCCACCGCGTCCACAACTTGATGTCCATGTGCGCCCCCTGGCTCGGATCGATCATTAGAATGAGACGTGTGAGACATTTAGACACTCATCGTCTCTCTCGTCTCGATGGCTAGGCTACGACGATCGGCGCATGCAGGCAAGGAGTGGTTCGGTGACATCGACGCGAACAGCGGACTTCGTGCGACGGCTGGCTGAACCGGACCCCGCGGTGCTGGCGCGCGTGCGTGAACCCGACCCGATCAGCACGCGGATCCTGGCCGCCACACTCGAACAGGCCGAACTCGTCGGAATCCGGCGCACCACGATGGAGGATGTCGCCCGGCGCAGCGGCGTCGGTCGCGCCACGCTCTATCGTCGGTTTCCCACCAAAGACGCCCTCATCGACGCACTGGTGCTGTCCGAGGCGCGGCGCTATCTCGACGGCAGCGCCCAGGCCCGGGCACATGCCGACAACCTGGAGGACCGCCTGGTCTACGGCACCGTCTTCACGGTGACGTTCCTACGGGATCACGCCTTGCTCAAGAAGCTACTGCGTACCGAACCCGAGACGATCCTGCCCAGCCTCACCGTCGACGCCGGGGCCATCATCGATTTCGCGACGGAACACTCGGCCGCACAGTTGCGCACCGACCTCTACGGTAAGGCCGAAACCACCCCGGCACAGGAACGCCACATCCGCACCGTCGCCGAGTTGCACACCCGACTTACGTTGTCGTTCATCGTCACTCCGCACACCGGCATCAAACTGACCAGCCTGGAAGACACCCGCGACTATGTGCGGACCTACCTGCTGCCGATGGTGGCCGCCTCATGAGGCAGGTGCAGGGACGAATCTGGCGAGCCGGAAAGCCGGTCGACGGTTTCACGTTCTCGGGCATATCGGATTGTCTGGCCGATGAGGATGCTCTGGTGTGGGCCGACATCTACGACCCCGACCATGAGGCGCTGCGCGAGCTGGCCAAGGAACTCGGCCTCAACATATGGGCCGTCGAGGACGCCGTCGCACCCAAGGAACGCACCAAAACCTCGGTGTACCAATCTCATACGTTCTTCACGGTGTACGCGATCGACGCCCGGACGCCCGACGAGGACGAAGCGCAGGACACCTCGATGTTGGTCAAACACCGCATCTCGGCATTCGTGCTGCCTCGTGGCCTGATCACCGTCCGGCTGCCCAGCATCAACGGTGCGGCCGAATTCGACATCAGCGAGGTGTCACGGCGCTTCGACGATCTCGGCGGCCAGCGCTACGGCGTCGGCGCCCTGGTGCACGGTCTGCTCGATGTCGTGGTGGACGGGCACTTCGAGGCTGTCGAGGCACTGGACGACGCCATCGAATCGCTCGAGGATGAGCTGTTCGCCGACGGCGGCCCACGGCGCGGCCTGCAACGGCGGACCTTCCAGCTCCGCAAGGACCTGGTCGATCTGCGCCGGGTCGTACTTCCCATGCGCGAGGTGGTGAGCACCATCCAGCACCGCAGGCTCGACTCGTCAACGGAACCCGCGCTCGATCCACTTTATGCCGACCTGTACGACCATGTGCTGCGGGCCTCGGAATGGACCGAGTCCCTGCGCGACATGGTCACCACGGTGTTCGAGACCAACCTGTCCCTGCAGGACGCCCGGCTCAACACGGTGATGAAGAAACTCAGCGGCTGGGCCGCCATCATCGCGGTACCGACCGCGATCACCGGCTTCTACGGCCAGAACGTCATGTACCCCGGGATCAACACCGTCGTGGGCTTCATCGCCAGCAGCATTTTGATCGTTGTTCTGGTCATCCTGTTGTATGTGATGTTCAAACGCCGGGACTGGCTGTAGCAGCGCCGCCTCACCCCGTCACTCTGAAACGTGATCCCGGTTGACTCACCGGGAAAGTCCTGCCGCATCGGCGATCTCGCGGGCCTTCTCGACGATCGAGTCGATCCGCGTCACAGTGGGGGTGCCCGCGACCGCCTTGTTCTCTGGCTCGTCCATCGCCCGGCGCATGACGCCCTCGGCGATGATCGCCAGCTTCCATAGCCCGAGCACATGCCAGTACTGCAGGGCCGCCGGATCGCGCCCGGTCTCATCCAGGTAGAGCCGGGCCATCTCGGCACGGCTGGGAAACCCCTGCAGCGTCGACGGTGCGAAGTCCGCCCCGGTCGTTTCACCGGGCTCGGGCCAGTAGGTGAGCAGCGTGCCCATGTCGGCGATCGGATCCCCCAGAGTGGACAGCTCCCAGTCAAGCGTTGCCACCACCGCGCCGGTGTCGCGGTCGGTGATCAGATTGCGCAAGTGAAAGTCGCCGTGCACCAGTTTGATTTCCCGCTGCTCGGGAATCGCGGCACTGAGGCGACGCGTGAGGTCGTCCAGTGCAGGCAGATCCCGGGTCTTGGAATGCTCCCATTGCGCCGACCACCGTTTGAGTTGACGCTGCGCGTACGGCTTGTGGCTGGCAAGATCCGCCAGCCCTGTCTGCTCGAGATCGACCCCATGGATCCTGCCCAAGGTGCTCGGCATGAATTCGGCGATCTCGCGGCGACGCTGCGGGGTCAGCGCCTCGGCGACGGTCATGGTGTCGACGACCAACCCGTCAACGAACTCCATCAACACCAACGGAACGTCGGAGTCCGTTGTGACACCCAGGATCCGGGGCACCGGAACGTCGGTGTCTGCCAGCGCGGCGATGATGCGCGCCTCCCGCACGACATCGTGCGCCGAGGCCAGTAGGTGTCCCAGCGGGGGCCTGCGCAACACCCAGGAGCGGTCACCCGCGTCGGTGACGCGGTAGGTGAGATTCGACTGTCCGAGGCCGATCCGCTGGAACCTCAGCGGAGCTGCATATTCGACGCCCAGGTCCGCGAGCCAACGGGCCACAGCGACGGCATCGACGCCGGTGGGTGTCACCGGAACGCCCGGGCGTCGCCGAGGTGTTGCCCACCGTCGATGACGAACGTCTCGCCGGTCACCCAGCCCGCCGCATCCGAAACCAGGAATGCGATGGCCGACCCGACATCGTCCGGTTCACCGATCCGCCCGAGTGGGGTGGCCGAATTCAGTTGACTCTCATGCTCTTTCCACAGTGCTTCGGCGAGCTTTGTGCGCACCACCCCGGGTGCCACCGCATTGACCCGCACGTTCGGCGACAGTTCCAGCGCCAGCTGTTTGGTGACGTGGATCAGCGCCGCCTTAGACGCGTTGTACAGCCCGAGGTTGGCCTCGAATCCCAGGCCGCCGATAGAGGCGGTGTTGACCACCGCACCACCGTGTTCGCCCATCCATGCCCGGGTGGCCAGCGACGTCCACAGGATCGGCGCCCACAGGTTGACGTCGAAGGTCTTGGCGAAGCTGCCGTGGTCCTGGTCGATGACGGGGCCGAAGGACGGATTGGTCCCAGCGTTGTTGACCAAGATGTCGATGCTGCCGAACCGGTCCAGTGCCAGGTCGATGCAACGTTTCGCGGCATCCTCATCGACGGCGTGTGCCGCGACGCCGAGCGCGGTGCCGCCCACCTCGGCCGCCGCGGCGTCGGCGGATTCCTGCTGTCGCGAGGTCAGCACCACGTTGCCGCCGGCAGCGGCGATCGCCTGTGCCGCAGCCAAACCGATACCTCGCGAGGAGCCCGTGACGATCGCGGTACGACCGGTGAGGTCGAGTCCTGTCATGCCTGTGTTCCCTTCCGGTACTTGCCCAGTTCCTGGCGGGCGATCGCACGCTTGTGCACTTCGTCGGGACCGTCGGCGAGCCGCAGCGTGCGCAGGTGGGCCCAGGCCATGGCAAGCGGGAAGTCCTCGGTGACCCCGCCCCCGCCGTGCACTTGGATGGCCCGGTCGACGATCTTCAACGCGATGTTGGGTGCGGCCACCTTGATGGCGGCGATCTCGGTGCGGGCCGCCTTGTTGCCAACGGTGTCCATGAGGTATGCAGCCTTGAGGGTAAGGAGCCGGATCATCTCGATGTCGATGCGGGACTCGGCGATCCAGTCCTGGATGTTGGCGTTCTCGCTGATCGGCTTGCCGAACGTGACGCGGGACTGCGCCCGCGTGCACAGCAATTCCAGAGCCCGCTCGGCCATCCCGATGGCCCGCATGCAGTGGTGGATGCGGCCCGGGCCCAATCGGGCCTGGCTGATCGCAAAACCTTCGCCCTCACCCTTGAGCACATCGTTGGCAGGCACCCGGACATCGTGGAAGTCGATCTCGGCATGCCCTTCACGGTCCTGATAGCCGAAGACGCCCAGGTTGCGGCGCACCGTGAGGCCGGGTGCGTCCATCGGCACCACCATCATCGACTGCTGGCGGTGTACCGCAGCGGCCGGATCGGTCTTGCCCATCACGATCAGCACCTTGCAATTACGGTGCATACCGTTGGACGCGAACCACTTTCGCCCGTTGAGCACATATTCGTCACCGTCACGGACCATCGACATCTGCACGTTCGTGGCATCCGAACTGGCCACCGCGGGCTCGGTCATCGCGAAGGCCGAGCGGATCGTGCCGTCCAGCAACGGCTTGAGGTAGCGCTCCTTGTGCTCGTCGGTGCCGAACAGCGTGAGCACTTCCATGTTGCCGGTGTCCGGGGCACTGCAGTTGCACGCCTCCGAAGCAATGTGGCTGCGGCCCATGATCTCGGCCAGTGGGGCGTACTCCAGGTTGGTCAGGCCAGGACCCCATTCGGGATGAGGGTGAAAAAGGTTCCACAGGCCGCGCTTTCTCGCCTCGGCCTTGAGTTCCTCGAGAATGGGCGGATGGTGATGCGGGTCGCCGGCTGCGGCCATCTGCTCGTCGTAGATCGGCTCGGCCGGATAGACGCGGTCATCCATGAACTCGAGCAGATCGGACTGGTATCGCTGCGCACGTTCGGGCACATCGAACAGGGACATGAGTACACCTCTGACTGTTGAACTGACCACGCTTGTCACCCCATGGTGGGGCCGACGCAACCGCGCTTCAGGCGATTTGTCGATCTCGCTGCGGATGGCCGGCACTCTGAATGTGATTGTTCAGTGCGCGATAGCCGTAGTAGTAGACGATCAGCTGGAGCCCCCAGGTGGTCAGGGCCGCGGTGTAGAACATCGTCCGGTTCACGTCGTCGCCGGGTACCTGATAGAAGTCGTACGTCGCTGCGATGACGGCTCCCATCGCCGTGACAACGACGACCGCCGCCGCCTGGCCCCGCTCGCCGACACGCCACAACCGGCTGGCGAAATAGAGCAGGAAGACACTGGTGAGCACATTCACCGCGACCAGGAACACGGCGCCGGCCAGTCCGATGTGGTGCGTCTCGGGCGATGCCGTCCGCAATGCGTAGAAAGTCAAACCCAAGCCCACCACCCCGGCCAGCGCAAAGACAGCGATATCGACTGCGCGAGAAGGCTTGTACCCGTGGGTGACGGCCATCAGTCCCAGCACCAGGATCAAGGTGATCCCGACCGACCGGGAGAAGGCGTCGAAGAAGATCGCGACGTGAAAACTCGTGCTGTCCTGGCTCAGTCGCAGCATCCCATAGATGAGGAAGTTGACCCCGGAGGTGGCGACGATGATCCACTCGAGTCCGAGCAGATAATTCTTGTAGTTCCGGATGAACTTCCACCCGCAGGTGAACCCGGCGAAGATCATGAGGAGATCCGCGAGTGCGAACAAGGCACCTTTGACGTCCATGTCTACTCCCTATGGTGGCGGTTATGCGCGGGCGAGGCGATCGAGAACCCGGTCGGCGAACCAGCCGAGGTTCAGGGCCGGTTGGCTGACAAAGCTGGGCCAGAATCTGCCGGTGTGCCAGATGGTTCGCAGGTCCTCGGCCATGGGTTCGCCGGCCAACCGCCCGGCCAGCAGGTGCCCCACGTATTGAGCCTGGGCAAAGCCGTGGCCGTTGCAGGCCAACGAATACAGCACGTTGGACGAGGCCTGTCCAGCCACGGGCAGCCAGGTCGAGCTCATGCCGATCCAGCCGCCCCAGGCCTGTTGCGGTCGGACGTCACTCAGCCCGGGGAAGCGTTCCCGGAATCCGCGGACCAGGTCGTCGACGACAGGTACCGACGGGGTCCGTGCGGCCAGCGGTCCGTTTGTCGTCTCCAGGCGCCGGGTACCGAAGACGACGGTGTTGCGCGGGGTGACCCGGTAGCTCTCCAGAATCATGTGCGAGGTCACCATCGGTGCCCGACTGGTCCAGCCGATGGCCTCCAGACGTTCGGGGGACACGGGCTCGGTTTCGACCAGGGAGGTCCACACCGGGGAGACCAGGCGGCGCGGAGTGATCGCGAGATCCTTGCCGTAGGCATTGGTGGTGAGCAGCGCCTGGTTGGCGTGTACCCGGCCGCGACCGGTTTCGATGGTCACCTCGGAGCCACTGTCAGCGACGTCCTGCACTCGGGTGTGCTCGAAAACCCTTGCCCCCGAGGCCAGGACAACATCACGCAGCCCCAGGACATAGCGTCCTGGATTCAAGGTGCCGCCGATACCTTCCCGTATACCGCCGAGGAAGCCTTCCGGTAGGCCTGCGTCCGGGCCCTCGACGAACTCGGCCGACGATCCCGCTTCCGCCATGATCTTGGCGTTACGCCGAGCCTTACGTAGCTGGCCTTTCGACACCGCGGCCACCACGATGCCCACCTTCTCGAATTCGCAGGCGATGGCCCGGTTCTCGATGACGTCCTGGGTGAATTCCACGGCCGCCTCGGCGTAGTGAAGCAGCGCGCGCACCTTGTCACGGGACAGCAGTAGCGCCAGCAGTCCCGGATCGGCGGCGACCGAGTTGGTCACGTAACCGGCGTTGCGTGAGCTTGCGCCCCAGCCGCAGGTTTGGGCTTCCAGCAGGACGACATCGGCTCCGGACTCGGCCAGCCTCAGCGCCGCTGACATGCCACCGACCCCACCGCCGATCACTGCCACATCGCAGCGGATGTCCTCGGCCAGCGCGGGCTCGGCAGCAGGTGATTGAGCCCACCCGGTTTCAGTGAGAAGTTTCACCGGACAAGACCTTTCGCTGCGTCACTGCCGAGCTCGGGGTGACCAGGGCCTGGACCACCTCGTGCAGCGGCGACCCGCCGGTCGCTGCCAGAGCGCTGTAGAAGGACTCCGGGTCGGCCCAGTCCTCCGGAGCCAGAACGCCGGCCAGATCACCTAGTTCGTTGACGGCCAACAACATGAACGCCGCGGTGGCCGAGCCGGTGAGCGACGCCATGGTGGTCCATGCGGTACCCGGCCCACAGACCGGGGTCCGGCGCACCGACTCGACATGCGCCCCGTCGCGCGTGCCCGTCACCTTCACGTAGTTGATGCCGCGGAACGGTGGGTGCTTGCGGGCGGCCGACATCGCCACGAACTTCAGCACCTCCACCGCACTGATCTCACCGCGACGAACCGTGCCCCACAATCCCGACAGGGCGTGCCGCCAGACCTTGGCCGATCCGTTGTTGTCCGTCATGATCTCGTTGATGAAGTCGATGGCTTCGTCCATCGAGATATTGCCCTCCTGCACAGCGACCGCGACGCCGCGCATGATGCCGTTGGTCGGTGCCGGATGGAGACCGCCCAGCACCCGGATCCGGTCCGCCTCCGGCCAACGCCTGGGCAGCGTCACCGATTCCGGATGCGCACATTCGTAGAGTCGGTAATCGCCCATCGCATTGCCCAGCGCCATCACATCGTTCTCCACGAACGTCTGGTGTTGAACGGCGCGACCGTTCTCCCAGGTCCAACACGGCCCGGCGAAACCGCGGATCGCGTGGTCCAGCACTGCGCGGCCAAGCGGTACCGGTCCTTCGTCGCCGGTCGCCCAGCACACGTCAATGCGTTCGACGGTGTCCACATCGCGGGCCGCGTCGGCGGCCATCACATTGGTCAGGCCCGGGGAGGCGCCGCAGCAGATCAGAATCGCCACGCCGGCCTCTTTCGCCTGAGTGTCCAACTTCAAGGCCGCTCGGGTGCTGGCTTCGTCGTCATCGAGATCGAGGTAGGGCACCCGCTTTTCGATGCAGGCCTCCATCACCGGCTCCGCGGTGCGGTTGTACGGACCCGCGCCGAGCACGACGAGGGCCGCGCCGTCGATTGCCTCACGCAGTGCGGCCCCGTCGAACAGATCGAACGACCCGACCGTCGCCGATCCGGCGGGAAATTTCCTGACGAAGTCCTGCAGGGTTTCGGGTCGGATGTCGTACAACTCCAACTTCCAGTCCCCGTCACCGGCGGCCTTCGTGAAACGCTCGATCGCGACGCGGCACATGTCACCGGCAGCACCGATGAAGACGATTCTCTTTGTCGTAGTCATGGCTACTCTCCTTCGCTGTTCTGATGGACGAATCGGGTACCGCATCCGTCGAGAATCTCCTCGCGCGGAGTGCCGACACGTTCGAGCGCCTGGTAGAACCGCTCCGGTTCTGTCCATTCTTCGGGTGTGAAAACCCCTGCACGAACTGCTGATTCGTTGTCGAGAGCGACAACCATGAACGCCGCGCACGCGGTGCCCGTCGCCGCGGCCATGTCGGTGAAGAGATAGGTTCCGGGACCGCTCACGGGAGTGCGCCGGCTGGCCACCATTGGCAGACCGTTGCGTAGGCCGGTCACCTCGACCTTGAGGCCGGACTTGTAGGGAAAGGTACGGCCCATCGCCGACAGTGCGAGGAATTTCAGCAGTTCAGCGCGCGTCGACTCGCCGGTGCGTGCCAGGTTGTGCATTCCGGACAAGGCGTGCCGCCAGCCCTTCAGGCTGCCGAGCTTGCCGATCAGCAGGGCCTCCAGAAAGTCGATTGCCTCCTCTACCGGCATCTGTCCTCTCTGCACAGCCAGGCCGACGCCGCGAATCAGCCCGTTGTACGGCGCCGGGTCCAGTCCTCCGAAGCACCGAATATTCTTCGCGTCTGGGTACTTTCGCGGCAAGGTGACCGGCTCGGGATGTGCGGTTTCGTGCACCATGGTCAGTCCGAGCCCGGCACCCAGCTCCGTCCAGCGGGTCTCCAGCCAGGACTGGTGCATCACCGGTCCGCCGTTCTGCCATGTCATGCACGGGCCCGCGGCGACGCGCAGCATGTGGTCGAGAACCGCGCGACCGATCGAACCGCGCTCGTCGCCGACCACCCAGTACACGTCGATGTTCTCGACACTGTCCAGTTCGGCGGCCGCATCGGCAACCATCACGTTGGTGATGCCGGGCGACGCACCGCAACCGATGTACATCGGCACCCCGGCCGCGTGAGCGGCGTCATTCAGGGTCAATGCGTGCAGGGTGCTCTCGATATCGTCATCGAAGTCGAGATAGGGCACCTTGGCCGCCAGGCACGCGTCCATCACCGGCCCGGCGGTGCGGTTGTACGGACCCGCACCGAGTACGACGAGCGCGGCGCCGTCGATGGCGTTGTGCAGGCCCTCACGGTCATACAGGTCAAGCCGGGCGGCGGTGGCCAGCCCGGCAGGCAGCCGGCGCAACAGCTGATCGAGGAGTTCGGGGCGAATGTCGTAGAGCGCCAGCTCCCAGTCACCGGCGGCCACCGCGAACCGCTCGATCGCAAGGCGGCACATCTCGCCTGCGGCGCCGATGAAGACGACCCGTCGCCGGCTCTGGCCCATGGCTTTCTCCTCTGTCGGTGTCACCCTCGGGGCTGACCATATCCGAACCCGATTCGAGATCGACTTTAAAGTCGCGGCTACCGTGCTGTCAATACCCGGAGTCAGACGCAGTGCGAAACACCCGGCGCGTAGCTCTCGAGGTACGCCGTGAGCATGCGGCGCGCCTCCTCGATGGTGGCGTCGTCACCCCTCGGGGACCGCTGGAACGCGACATCGAATGGGCGGTGCCCCATCTCGAACACGAACTGGAGCACGTACTCCGGGGCCTCCTCGCTCAGCAGCTTCCGTTCGATGAGGAAGTGCCACAGCCGCTCAGCCCACCCCGCGTGAAGCTCGCCGGCCATGTCGGCCAGTGCCGACGAGCGCCCGACGAACCACAACTGAACGAAACTGGGATGCGCCCGGAAGTACGCGAGCAGCATGTCGATCAGCGCGTCGACGCTGCGGCGCAAGGTGGCCGGACCGGGATACGCGAGCGCCGCGGCGAAGTGCGTGTCGAGGGCGCAGATGTGGCGTCGAGCCAACTCGGCATCGACCTCGCCGCGGTCCGCGAAGTAGTGATAGAGCGAAGCGGTGGGGATCTCGGCGTACTCCCCGATCGCCTTGAGCGTGGCAGCTGCGTAGCCCTGGTCGGCAAGCAACGCTTCGGCGCAATCGAGGATGGCCTGCATTCGCTCGAGTCCCCGGCGCTGAAGCGCGGCGGAGCGAGTCGCCGGGTATGCAGGTTCTTTTTCGAACACGATTCGAGATCGTACCGTTGACGCCGACCGTGCGACTGGTTAAAGTCGATTTCGACTCGACTTTGAGTTAGTCGCCGCCAGGGAGATAAGCCCATGACCACACCGCCCAAAACAGACTTCGACGTCTTGATCGTCGGTGCCGGCATTTCAGGCATCGGCGCCGCGTATCACCTCAAGACCTTCCGGCCGGGCACGACGTTCGCCCTACTGGAGGGGCGGGATTCGATCGGCGGAACCTGGAGCCTGCACCAGTACCCGGGCATTCGCTCCGACTCGGACATGCCCACCTTCGGATACGGGTTCAAGCCATGGACGCACCGCAAGGCAATCGCCGACGGGCACATCATCCTGGACTACCTACAGCAGACAATCGACGAGTTCGCCCTGGGAGAGCACATCCGGTTCGGCCACAAGGTTCACAACGCGAATTTCGATACCGCGCACGGACGTTGGACGCTGACCAGCACACATCCGACGACCGGCCAGACCACCACCTTCACCTCCAGATTCCTGTTTCTGGGCACCGGGTACTACGACTACGACAATCCCTTCATCCCAGAATTCGCCGGCCGGGAAGACTTCGACGGTCAGGTCGTCCACCCGCAGCATTGGCCGGTGGATCTGGATTACACCGGCAAGCGTGTCGTCGTGATCGGCAGCGGCGCGACGGCAGTCACCCTGATCCCGTCGATGGCCGACAAAACGGCCCACATCACGATGCTTCAGCGCTCACCCAGCTACGTCTTCTCGATTCCGGCGTCCGATCCGATCGCCAATGTGCTCAACCGGATGCTGGGCCACAAGCGGGCGTCCAAGATCATCCGCAGAAAGAACGTGGCCCTCGGCCGCGGGCTCTTCAAGGCCTGCGAGCGGTGGCCCAAGCTGATGCGCAAGCTGCTGATCGGGTACGTGCGCATGCAGCTGCCCAAGCACTTTGACGTCGATACCCACTTCACCCCGCGCTACAACCCCTGGGAGCAACGGCTTGCCATGGTGCCCAACGGGGACCTCTTCAAGACGATCTCCGCGGGGAAGGCCTCCGTTGTCACCGACCGGATCGATCGGTTCACCAAGACCGGCATCCTGCTGGAATCCGGCCAGGAGCTGGCCGCTGACATCATCGTCACCGCGACCGGGCTGAACATGTCACCGTTCGGCAAGATCCAGCTCAATGTCGACGGCCGGCCGGTCAATCTTCCCGATACGACCGCCTACAAGGCGATGATGCTCTCCGGCGTTCCCAACTTCGCGTATGCCGTCGGGTACACGAACATCGCCTGGACCCTCAAGGTGGACCTGGTCTGCGAGCACTTCTGCCGCCTACTGGACTACATGGATGCACATGGCCATGGCACTTTTGTCCCGGTGCTGGACCAGCCGGCCATGGATCGCGTGCCGATGATGGACATGACCTCGGGCTACGTGCAGCGGGCGATCGCGAAGTTTCCGCGGGCGGGCACCAGTGGTCCCTGGACGCTCAAGCATGCCTACGAGATCGATGTCGAGCGGCTGCGCCACGGGCCGGTCGAAGACGACTCGCTCAAGTTCACCCCGAAAAAGCCGGCACTCGTGGTGTCCTGAGCGGAAAGCGACTGCAATGCCCAAGGACCTGTATTTCACGAGCCACGGTGTCCGCTGTGCGGCCACCCACATCACTGCGCAGAGCGACACCCTGACCGGGCGATCAGGCCGGCCGTGCGTGGTCATGGCGCACGGCTTCGGTGGCACCCGTGACTCCGGACTGCTCTCCTACGCAGAGAACTTCGCTGCAGCCGGCATCGATGCCTTTGTCTTCGACTACCGCGGCTTCGGCGGTTCGGAGGGCAGCCCGCGCCAAAACATCGCAGTGCGGCGTCAGCGCGAGGACTACCACGCCGCCATCGCGGCCGCCCGGCACCTGCCCGGTGTCGACTCAGATCGAATTGCGTTGTGGGGCTACTCGTATGCCGGCGGCCATGTCGTCGCGGTCGCTGCTCAGGATCCGCGTGTTGCAGCGATCGTCTCGCTCAATCCGGCCACGGACGGCCGCGCCACGCTGGCCCATATCGCGCGCGGTCGCGGCGGCGTCATGCAGCTCGCTCGGCTGACCGCGCACGGAGTGTTCGACGCATCACTGACCCGACTCGGCCGCGGGCCGCACTACCTGCCGGTCGTCGGAGAACCCGGAACGACGGCGTTGGTGACCAGTCCCGGTGCCGCGGCGGCCTTCGCGTCCGTTGCCGGACCGACCTGGCGCAACGAGGTCGCCGCCCGCACGGCACTTGAGGTCGGATTGAACCGCCCCATCACATTCGCCGCGCGCCTGACCTGCCCGATGCTGATGCAAGTGGGCACAAACGACGACATCGCCCCACCTGCCGCGGCGCGCTGCACCGCCAAGAAGGCCGGCTACCTAGCGCAATTGTGCGAGTACCCCATCGGCCACGTCGAGGCTTTCGACGGTGGTCCGTGGCAACAGCAGGTGCGCGACGACCAGGTGGGGTATCTGACACGCGTCCTCGATCCGTGGTGAAACTGCCCTGGTGAATCTCCGCAGCGGTAGCTGTCCGCGCTAACGCAATGGCTCGCCCCACTGCACCTGCCGACGCAGCTGGTTCTTGAGCAGCTTGCCGCTTGGGTTGCGTGGCAAGGGTTCGCCGAGCACGGCTGCGTACTGCGGCACCTTGAAGTCCGCCAGGTGCCTTCGGCAATGATCCAGCACCTCATCGACGTCGATCGGGGTCTCACCCCCGAACATGACCGCGCCGACCTTCTCACCCATGACGTCGTCGGGCACGGCGACGACCGCGGCATCGGCAACTCCGGGAGCGGCGAGCAGGACGGCTTCGACTTCGACGCTGGAAATCTTCTCGCCGCCGCGGTTGATGAGGTCTTTCATCCGATCGATGACGTGCACGCGCCCAGCATCATCGATCCGCACGACGTCCCCGGTATGCAACCAGCCATCGATTACGGTGTCCGCATCAGCATCTGGCCGATTCCAGTAGCCGCTGGTCACGTTGGCGCCGCGGACCACGAGTTCACCTTCGTTGGGATCGTCGCCACTGGGCACAACGCCGAGGTCCACGGATGGCACCGCATATCCGACTGAGTCCGCATGCGCCACTGCGTCTCGGTCCGGCAGGACGGTGAGTAGGGACGCGGTCTCGGTCATGCCATAACCGTTCATCAGCTTCGCCGAGGGAAATGCCGCGTGCAGTTGTTCGACGAGTGACGGCGCGATCGGGGCCCCGCCGTATGCGAGCCGGCGCACCGTGGATACGTCACACCCGGCGAAGTCCGGATGGCGCAGCAGCAGGGAGTACACCGCCGGTACCGTCACCAGGAATGAGATCTGCTCTGCTGAAAGGGTTTCCACCAACGTCGATATTTGGAGTGCCGGCAGGATCACCGCGGTGCCGCCGACGTAAGCAGCCACCAGGAACTGCGAGTTGCACCCCGTCACATGGAACAGTGGAACGCTGATCAGCGTGCGCAACTGCGATCCGAAGTCCCGCGGCACACCGAGGCATCGGATCATGTTCTCCGCGTTGGTGATGAATGCCGAATGAGTGGTCGGCACACCTTTCGGGCGCCCGGTGGTACCTGAGGTGTAGAACAAGGCGGCCACGTGGTCGGCGACGATGCCGTCCGCCACGTAGGGATCGCCGTCAGGCAGCGAAGTGCCGGCTGTCAGATCCACTTCAACGCCGGCATCGGCGAGAACGAAGTCGACCTCAGGCTGCGCCGACCGCGTGTTGACCGCCACCGCGATCCCGCCCGCGAGCACCGTGCCCCAGAACGCCAGAACCCAGTCCATACCGGCCGGGTAGCGCACCGACACCCGGTCCCCACGTTCAACGCCCAGGGTTCGCAGCCCTCCGGCCACGCGTGAAGCTCGCTCCCACAGTTGTGCATACGTCAACCGGCCACCACCCACTTCGACAACCGCCTCGGCGTCCGGTCGCGAGTCGACGTGGGCGCGGAGCATCGCACCGAGCGTTGTGGGTACGTCCGCGTAGTACGCCACTCCGGCGTCGTCGCGAACGATGCCGGAGCGCGGGAACGGATTGTGCCCGCGCGGAACTTCGATGACAGCCTTGGTCACGAGCGGCCTCTCAATGAACGATGATTCCGCGGATGTTCTTGCCGTCGCGCAGATCCTGGTAGCCCTGATTGACATCCTCGAGGCGGTATCTGGTGGTGATGAGCTCGTCGAGCTTGAGCTGGCCGGCGTCGTAGAGCCGCAGCAGTCGCACGATGTCGTACTGGGGATTGGCGGAACCGAACAGTGTGCCCTTGATGGTCTTCTCGCTGAGGGTCAGGTCCAGGCCGGATACGTGGACGGTCAACTTGTCGGGGGCGGCCATACCGGTGACGACCAGAGTGCCGCCCTTGCCGATGACGGCGAACGCAGCCGAGATCACTTCTTCGTCAACCGTGCCGACGGTGACGATGGCCTGGTCCGCACCCTGACCCCACGAAAGTTCATTGATTTTCCCTGCGGCCTCGGCCGCGTCACTGAACACATGCGTGGCACCGAATTTCAGCGCAGTCTCGCGTTTGAACTCGATGGGATCGACCGCGATGACGTACTTGGCACCTGCGTGGGCAGCGCCCTGTACGGCATTGATGCCGATGCCGCCGATGCCGTACACGACGGCGATGTCGCCAGGACGCACCCCGCCGGCATAGTTGGCACTGCCCCACCCGGTAGGCACCCCGCAGCCGACCAGGACCGCGGTTTCCAGTGGTAGCCATTCGTCGACCTTGACCACCGAGTTCTGCGATATGGTGGCCCGCTCGGAGAAGGTCCCCAGCATGCACATCGCGCCGAATTCCTCGCCGCCGTAGTGGAATCGGAAGGAACCATCGGGCATGCAACCCTCCAGGATGGTGGCGCCCATGTCACACAGGCTCTGCCTCCCGGTCGAACAGTAGCGACAGTGGCCGCAACTCGGGATGAAGCTGCACACCACGTGATCACCCGGCTTGACCTTGGTGACGCCAGGACCGACCTCTTCGATGATGCCGGCGCCCTCGTGGCCGCCCACGATCGGAAATCGCGGAGGCAGGTCGCCGTCAGTGAGATGCAGGTCGGAGTGACACAGACCCGCAGCGGTGTACCTGATCAGGACTTCGCCGGTGCGCGGACCGTCGAGGTCCAACTCCACAATCTCGAACGGCCTGCCCGGCTCGAACAGGACCGCGGCGGTTGTCTTCATCGTGACTCCTACATCGATATCGATTCGAGATCGAGTTTTGCTGAGCGTACGCAGCACTGCGACGACTGTCAACGATCGATCAGGAGATCTGCGAAATCACAAAGGGGACAACGTGAGTAAAGCGAAAAAGCTTAGTTACTTGGCCTTGGCCTGCTGCGTGGACTTCGGTGCGTAACCCTGGAGATATGCGGTGAGCATCCGCCGAGTCTCGTCAAGCGTTGCATCGTCACCGGACGACGAACGCTGGAACGCAACGTCGAAGAGCCGATCTCCCGCCTCGAAGACCAGCTCAACCGCGAGCAGCGGAGTGTTGGCGCGGATGAGTTTGCGCTCGACGAGATGTTTCCGGAGTCGCTCGGCCCACGATGTATGTACACCCCTGGCGATGTCGGTGAGGGTCGAGTTACGGCCGACGAACCACAACTGGACGAAGCTCGGATTGTCCCGGAAATAGCTAGCGATGCGTGCGATCACCGCGTCGATGGCGCCGGGCAGGGTTTTCGCCTTCGGGTCGTCCAATCCTGCGGCGAACTGCCCGTCGAGTGCGGCGGCATGACGGTTCACCAGTTCGGTGTCGACCTGCCCACGATCGGCGAAGTAGTGGTAGAGGGATGCGGTCGGAATGCCCGTGCGCTCACCGATGGCCTTGAGAGTGGCAGCCGCGTAGCCCTGCTCGGCGAGCAGGGTCTCGGCCGCATCGAGGATCGCCTGCACACGCTCAACACCTCGGCGCTGCACCACCGGTGCACGGCCGGCTTCACGCCGCGTTGGCTTGGTGTCGAACACGATTCCACATCGTACAGCCTGCAATTGCCCTCACGTCCGGTCGCGAACCGTTGACGGCCTCGCTCCGTGCGGGTTAAAGTCGATCTCGATTCGAGTTTGATTTTGCTGCTGCTACCGACACAAGGGGGGACCCATGTCCACCGACAACTACGACGTCGTCATCATCGGCGCAGGATTCGCCGGAGTCATTGCGGCAAGAGACCTGAGCGTGCAGGGCTACTCAGTGCTACTCGTCGAGGCCCGCGACCGGATCGGTGGGCGCACCTGGACGGCGGACGGACTCGGCCGTCAACTGGAGTACGGCGGCACCTATGTGCACTGGACCCAGCCGAACATGTGGCAGGAACTCCAGCGTCACGACATTCCACTACAGATCCCCACCGTGCCCACGACGATGTACTGGATCGCGCAGGGCACCACGCATTCCGCGTCACCCGAGGAGTACGGAGCGGCCCTCGAGCCCCTCATGAGCCGGTTTTTTGCCGACGCACGTGCGGTGTTCCCGCAGCCGTTCGACATCAGCCTTGTCGATACCAGCGCGGTCGAGAAGGAAACCATCGCCGACCGGTTCGCCGCGCTCGACCTGCCCCCGTACGAACACGATCTGCTCGACGGCGCGATGGCCGGGCTCGTCACCGCCTACAAGGATCACGGTGTCGCCCAGTTCCTCTCGTGCGTCGCCACCTACTTCGGCAGTTGGGCGGCGTTCTTCGAGACCGCGGGCACGTGGCCGATCGAGGGCGGCACAAAGCGACTGCTCGATGCCATCATGGCTGAGTCGAAAGCCGCGGTACGGCTGTCCACCCCGATCGCCTCGGTCGAGGACGACGGCTCGGCCGTCACCGCGACGACAAGAGACGGTGAGCAGATCCGCGCTCGCAGCGTCGTCGTCGCGGTACCCCTGAACACGTTGGGCGACATCACCTTCACGCCGGACGTCCCAGCGGCGTCGCGCGCCATGATCGACGAGAAGAACCCGATCATGGGCTCCAAGATTTGGGTGCGAGCCAAGGGCGTACTAGAGCCCTTCCAAGCCGTGGCACCCGTCGGACAGAACCCCATCAATGCCGCACGCGTGGAGTACCACGCCGAGGGGGACACCTTCATCATGTGCCTGTGTTCCAACAGCGCAGACATCGAGGCCAGCGACCCAGCCGCGGTGCAGCGCGCGCTGCGGTACTTCATTCCCGATATCGAGGTGTCGGAGACCGCCTGCCACGACTGGTCCACCGACGAGTTCGCCAAGGGCGGCTTCATGGTGCACCGGCCTGGCCACTTCACCAACGGCGCCGTGCAGCTGCGTGAGGCGCACGGGCGGATCCACTTCGCAGGAAGCGATATCGCCGGGGTCGAGGCCGGTGCGATCGAAGGTGCCATGGACACCGGCGCGCACGCCGCGCGCACGATCGCTGCCAACTTGCGGCTGGGTCACGTGCACACGCCGTGACTATCGGTGCCCCGGGGCTTTCTACGGCCAGAACGTCGTGTATCCCGGGGCCCACACCGTCGCGGGCTTCATCGCCAGCAGCATTTTGATTGTTGCTCTGGTCATCCTGTTGTATGTGATGTTCAAACGCCGGTACTGGCCGTAACCCGAGCTGGGCCTTTGATCACATCCCCCAAAAGGGGCATGGGCGATACCTGAACACAAATGCGACACTCTTCCAGGCTGAACGAAGAGGCCTACCAGAAAGAAACGGAGCAGAGTCGATGCTCATCGGGATCCCACGCGAGTCCCTACCAGGGGAAACGCGCGTCGCCGCCACGCCGCAAACAGTCGGGCAGATCATCAAGCTCGGGTACGCGGTAGTCGTAGAAAGCGGCGCTGGTGCTGCCTCGAGCTTCTCCGACGCCGCCTATGTAGAGGCCGGTGCCGAGATCGGCACGCCGTGGGACGCCGACGTCGTACTGAAGGTCAACGCGCCTGATGATGCCGAGATCGGCAAGCTGCGCGACGGAGCGACGCTAGTGAGCTTGATCTCACCCGGGCTCAAGCCCGAACTGGTCGAGAAGCTCTCCACCCGCCCGATCACCGTGCTGGCCATGGACGCGGTGCCGCGTATCTCGCGGGCCCAGTCGCTGGACGTCCTGTCGTCGATGGCCAACATCGCGGGCTACCGCGCAGTGGTCGAGGCAGCCCACGCATTCGGCCGGTTCTTCACCGGTCAGGTGACCGCTGCAGGCAAGGTGCCGCCGGCCAAGGTGCTCGTGGTGGGTGCCGGCGTGGCCGGTCTGGCCGCCATCGGCGCAGCCGGCAGCCTCGGCGCGATCGTGCGGGCCACCGATCCCCGGCCCGAGGTCGCCGATCAGGTCGCCTCCCTCGGCGGCGAGTACCTGTCGGTGGATCCGGCGGCGGCCGAGGTGTCGGCCACCGGCTACGCCAAGGAGATGGGCGACGACTACAAGGCCCGCGAAGCGGCGTTGTACGCCGAGCAGTGCAAGGACGTCGACATCATCGTCACGACCGCACTGATCCCCGGAAAGCCCGCGCCCCGCATCATCACCGCCGAGATGGTGGCCTCGATGAAGTCGGGCAGCGTGATCGTCGACATGGCCGCGGCCAACGGCGGCAATGTCGAGGGCACCGTCAAGGACCAGGCGATCGTCACCGACAACGGCGTGACGATCATCGGCTACACCGACCTGGCCGGCCGCCTGCCTACCCAGGCCTCCCAGCTGTACGGCACCAACCTGGTGAACCTGCTCAAGCTGTTGACCCCGGAGAAGGACGGCAAGGTCGTCCTCGATTGGGACGACGTGGTGCAGCGCTCGATGACTGTGGTGCGCGACGGGGAGACCACCTGGCCCCCGCCACCAGTGCAGGTCTCCGCGGCGCCCACCGCGCAGCCCGCCGCCACCCCGGTCGCCAAGCCGGAGAAGCAACCCATGTCGACCGGGCGCCGGCTCGGGGTCACCTTCGGCGCAGCCGCCGCGATCTTCGCCCTGATCGCGATCTCGCCGGCAGCGCTGCAGGTCCACCTGACCGTGTTCGCGCTGGCGATCGTGATCGGCTACTACGTGATCGGCAATGTGCACCACGCGCTGCACACTCCGCTGATGTCGGTGACCAACGCGATCTCCGGAATCATCGTGGTGGGCGCCCTGCTGCAGGTCGGCACCCACGACGTCGCCATCACTGTGCTGGCGACCTTGGCGATCCTGCTGGCCAGCATCAACGTATTCGGCGGCTTCGCGGTGACGCGTCGCATGCTCGCGATGTTCTCCCGCAGCTAGATCCGGCGTGCCCACACAGACTTTGGAATGGATTCCATGTTCACCTTAGAAAACGTTGCCACGGCCGCCTACGTCATCGCGGCCCTGCTCTTCATCCTGGCTCTGGCCGGACTGTCCAAACACGAAACCTCCCGCGCCGGAAACACATTCGGCATCGTCGGCATGGCGGTAGCCCTCGTCGCGACCATCGCGCTGGCCTTCGACCGCAAGATCGAACCGCTGGGCCTGGCCCTGCTGATCGGCGCAATGATCGTCGGCGCCGCGATCGGCCTGTGGCGCGCCAAGGTCGTCGAGATGACCGGCATGCCCGAACTGATCGCGCTGCTGCACAGCTTCGTCGGTCTGGCCGCCGTACTGGTCGGCTGGAACGGCTACCTGCACATCGAGGGTGATCCGCACGGGCACGCGGCCGCAGAGCTGGCCACGCAGGGCATGCTCGGCATCCACTCGGCCGAGGTGTTCATCGGGGTCTTCATCGGTGCCGTCACCTTCACCGGTTCGATCGTGGCCAACCTGAAACTGTCCGCACGAATGAAGTCCGCACCGCTGATGCTGCCCGGCAAGAACTTCCTCAACGTCGGCGCGCTGGTCGTGTTCGCTGCGCTGACGGTCTGGTTCGTCATCGAGCCGCACCTGTGGCTGCTCATCGTGGTCACCGTGCTCGCGTTGCTGCTGGGCTGGCACCTGGTGGCCTCCATCGGCGGCGGCGACATGCCCGTCGTGGTGTCGATGCTCAACAGCTACTCGGGCTGGGCCGCGGCGGCGTCGGGCTTCCTGCTCGGCAACGACCTGCTGATCATCACCGGCGCCCTCGTCGGCTCCTCCGGTGCGTACCTGTCCTACATCATGTGCAAGGCCATGAACCGGTCCTTCATCTCCGTGATCGCCGGTGGTTTCGGCATCGAGGCCGGCCCGGCCGAGGACAAGGACTACGGCGAACACCGCGAGATCAACGCCGAAGGTGCGGCCGAACTGCTCAGCCACGCCGACTCGGTGATCATCACCCCCGGCTACGGCATGGCCGTCGCCCAGGCCCAGTACGGTGTGGCCGACCTGACCCGCAAGCTGCGTGAGCGCGGCGTCAACGTCCGCTTCGGCATCCATCCCGTCGCGGGTCGCCTGCCCGGCCACATGAACGTGCTGCTGGCCGAGGCCAAGGTGCCCTACGACATCGTGCTCGAAATGGACGAGATCAACGACGATTTCGAAGGCACCTCCGTTGTACTCGTGATCGGCGCCAACGACACCGTCAACCCGGCCGCCGCCGAGGATCCGAGCAGCCCGATCGCCGGCATGCCGGTGCTCACGGTTTGGAACGCCGACCACGTCATCGTGTTCAAGCGCTCCATGGCCTCGGGCTACGCCGGTGTGCAGAATCCGCTGTTCTTCCGCGAGAACACACAGATGCTCTTCGGTGACGCCCGCGACCGGGTCAACGACATCCTCGCGGCACTGCCCGCCGCGGAGCGCGTCTAGGTTCCTCTGCCGGATTTCTCCGGCGAGCAGACACAAACCTGCCCCTTTTCGCCGTGAAAAGGGGCAGGTTTGTGTCTGTTCACGGTCAGAACACGACGTGCGTGCACTCAACGAGGAGCAATGTATGAAAATAGTTGTCCCGCAGTGGATGCAACCGATGTACGACGCCCACCACTTCGCGCCGGCGGTGATCGACGGCGATCACCTGCGCTGCTCGGGCATGATCGGGATGCGCCCCGATATGTCCGTGCCGGCCGAACCCCGGGCTCAGTTCACGCTCGCCTTCGAGAATCTGCGCGGGCTGTTGGCAGAAGCCAGGCTGACGTTCGCCGACGTCGTCGACATCACCAGCTATCACGTTGGCCTGCAGCAACATGTGCAGACTTTCGGTGAGGTCAAGGACGAGTTCGTGGCCGCGCCGTATCCGGCCTGGACCGCCGTCGGCGTCACCGAGCTTGCCATGCCGGGGGCACTGGTCGAGATCCAGATCATCGCGCGGATCCCCTGATCCGACCGCGAGCCGGACCCCACCACATACCTGTTTCGGGACACTGCGGCGAACGTGCAGGCAAACGTCGCCAATTGCGGCGGATTTACGGGGAAAAGCTGCACGTTCGTCACAGTGCGTGTCGACACAACTACATGGTCGTCCGATCGGCGCCAACGGCGGGATTTCCGCCGCCCTCCGGGTCGTATTCGGCGTTCTGACCCCAGCCACCTTCTCCGACGAGCAGACGCAGAGAAACTAGGATGTGCAACTATGCCGGTTGACCGCCTCCTGCCCTCTGACGACGCTCGTGACCTCATCACGCTGACCCGCGATGTCGCCGACAAGGTTCTGGACCCGATCGTCGACGAGTACGAGCGCGACGAGAAGTACCCCGAGGGCGTCATGGCCCAGCTCGGCGCGGCCGGGCTGCTGAGTCTGCCTCAGCCCGAGGAGTGGGGCGGCGGTGGTCAGCCGTACGAGGTCTACCTGCAGGTACTCGAGGAGATCGCGGCGCGGTGGGCCGCGATCGGCGTCGCGGTCAGCGTGCACAGCCTGTCCTCGCACCCGCTGCTGTCCTACGGCAGCGAGGAGCAGAAGAAGCGCTGGCTGCCCGGCATGCTCTCCGGTGAGCAGATCGGTGCCTACAGCCTGTCCGAACCCCAGGCCGGCTCCGATGCCGCCGCACTGAACTGCAAGGCAACGCGCGACGGCGACAACTATGTCCTCAACGGCTCGAAGGCGTGGATCACCCATGGCGGGAAGGCCGATTTCTACACGCTGTTCGCTCGTACCGGTGAAGGGTCGAAGGGCATTTCCTGCTTCCTGGTCCCTGCCGATCTCGACGGCCTGAGCTTCGGGAAACCCGAGGAGAAGATGGGTCTGCACGCGGTGCCCACCACCTCGGCGTTCTACGACAATGCCCGCCTCGACGCCGGTCGGCTGGTCGGGGAAGAAGGGCAAGGCCTGTCGATCGCATTCTCCGCGTTGGACTCCGGCCGCCTCGGCATCGCCGCCGTCGCGGTCGGCATCGCCCAGGCCGCCCTGGACGAGGCCGTCCGGTACGCCAACGAACGAACCACGTTCGGCCGCAAGATCGTCGACCATCAGGGGCTCGGTTTCCTGCTCGCCGACATGGCCGCCGCGGTGGTCAGCGCCCGCGCCACCTATCTGGACGCCGCGCGCCGTCGCGACCTCGGCCTGCCCTACTCGACCCAGGCCAGCGTCGCGAAACTGATCGCCACCGACGCCGCCATGAAGGTCACCACCGATGCCGTGCAGGTGTTCGGCGGGGTCGGCTACACCCGCGACTTCCGCGTCGAGCGGTACATGCGGGAAGCCAAGATCACCCAGATCTTCGAAGGCACCAATCAGATTCAGCGCCTGGTCATCTCGCGGGGGCTGTCTTGACGAACGGCGCCACAGCGGCCAGGAACTGATCGGGCTGCTCGACCATCGGACTGTGCCCGGAACCTTTGATCACCACGGGCGTCAGCCCGACCGCGGTGTAACGCTCCACATTCGGCGCCGTCGGGGTCAGCACGTCCTCGTCGCCCCACAACACCAGCACCGGCTTGTGCAGGGCGGCAAGCGTTTCCGCAGTCGGGCGCAGACCTTCGGTGGAGTCGCACAACCCGGTGTAGGTCAGGCGCTCCAACGAGCGGTGCGCATAGCCGGGCACCGGATAGTCCGCGGCGAACCCGGTCTGCAGCGAACTCTCGCTGATCGCGTCGACACCGCGGACAAGATCCATCGCCGGCCCGATCACCGGCCAGCAGACCATTTGTCCGAGCAGCGGCATGCTGACCAGATCGTCGGCGCCCGGGGTATCCGAGACCACGACCCGCTCTACCAGGTCGGGATACTGCCGGGCCAGTTCCGCCGAGACGGCACCGCCCATCGAATGCCCGATCAGTACCGCATGCCGCACCCCGAGTGCCACGAGCGCGTTGCGCACCGCGGTGGCCTGCGCATCCGAGCGGTACGCGGCGCCGTCGGCGGGTGCCTCCGAGCCGCCGTGACCGACCAGGTCGATCGCAATCACCCGCTGATCGCGGGCCAGCTGCGGGGCCACCTGCTCCCACCACTCGATCGAGGCCGAGTACCCGTGCAGCAACACCACTGCACGGTCCCCCGGCGGCCCGTACTCGCGCACGTCGAGGTCGGGGCCCTCCAGCTCCAGCACGTGCCCACCTGCGAAGGGCTCAGCCTGGCGGTGCTCCTTGGTCGCCACCAGTTCGTTCAGCAGCAACGCCACCACCGCCAACACCAGCACGCCCACCGCGATGCGCAATTTCACCTTGCGCACGCTAATGCCGAGACGTCGGTGTTGACCAGCAATTTTCCCCGGTGGTGGGAGTCTCAGCGAACAGCCTCATAATGACAGGTGCGATGAACACACCTGCCCACGCCGCCAGCGTCCCCCGGCACCGTATGCCGCGTCGGGGCGTGCGGGCGGCCCGACGCGCCGCCGCGGGCCTGGTTGCGGCGTCGGTAGTGGCCGGTACCGGCGCGGGCTGGGTGACTTACCACGGTGCCCTGGACGGCATCACCACCTCCAACGCACTCGACGGTGGTCCCGTCTCGGCGGGCGACACCGAGAACATCCTGATCATGGGGCTGGACAGCCGGCTCGATCAGCACGGCAACCCGCTGCCCGAGGATGTCTACCAGGCCCTGCACGCCGGCGACGAGACTGTCGGCGGCTACAACGCCAACGTGCTGATCGTGGTGCACCTGCCCGGCGACGGCGGCCCGGCCACCGCATTCTCCATTCCCCGCGACGACTATGTGGACTTGGCCGGTTGCGACGTCTCCCCGTGTAAAGGCAAGGTCAAGCAGGCCTACGGCTTCGCCTATCAGCGCGAGATGGAATCCCTGGAGTCCGACAGCGGTGATACCGCCGGACATGAACAGCAGGCACGGGAGGCGGGCCGCAAGGCAGAGATCGCCACGGTGCGTAATCTGCTCGGCATTCCGATCGACCATTTCGTCGAGGTCACCCTCGGTGCGTTCTTCGAAATCGCCAAGGCGGTGGCACCGATCACCGTCTGCCTCAACGCCGATACCTCAGATCCCTACTCTGGGGCCGACTTTCACCAGGGTGTCCAGGAGATCAACGCGGCCCAGGCGATGGCCTTCGTGCGTCAGCGTCGTGATGTCAACGACGAGAACTTCACCGACCTCGACCGCACCCGCCGTCAACAGGCGTTCATCGCCGCGCTGGTATCGGCACTGGGCAAGAGCGGAACGCTGAACAGCTCGGCCGGATTGCGCAGCCTGCTGGGCGTGGTCAAGCAGAACGTCGCGCTCGACGCGGGATTCGACCTGCCCAGTTTTGCCCGCCGTGCCTCCGCGCTGACCGACAAACCGCCGACGCTCTACACCCTGCCGATCAAGGAATTCAGCCAGAACGCCTACGGCGAGGACATCAACCTCGTGGATGTGCCGACGATCCGCAAGATCGTGCATGACCTCGTCTCCAAAGATGACGCCACGACGTCGTCGGCACCGACCGGCAAGGCTCAGACGCTCAATGGGCATGGTGCGGTGCTCGACGTGGTCAACGCGTCCACCTACAGCGGACTGGCCGCCCAGCTCGAAACCACCTTCGGCGCGCATGGATTCACCGAGGGCCAGATCGGCGACGGCGAATCGCTGGCTGCCACCACCACGATCGACTACGGGACCGGTGCCGAGGCCGCTGCTCAGTCGCTGGCCGATGAGCTGGGCGTGATGGCGAACCAGTCCTCCGAGGTGGTGCCCGGAACGGTCCAGTTGACGGTGGGAACCGATTTCCCCGGTGACGATTACCTGTCCGGATCGAGCGATACGACATCGCCGACGGGGTCGGAGTCAGAATCTGGGTCGGGCTCCTGGGACTCGAGCAGCGAGACGACAGAGGAAACCACGCCCAGCACCCCGGTGACGACGGTGGCCGCCACGGCGACCGGCACCTATACCCCCGCGCCCACCGACCTGAGCCAGATGAAGGTCTCCGGTATTCCCTGCGTGAAATAGCCTCGACTACAAGGTGACCCGGACCTGGGTGCCGAACCCGGCCTCCGAGCTGATCGCCATCGAGCCGCCCATGGCGTCGATACGAACCTGCAGTGAGGCCAGCCCGATGTGCCCCTCGGCGACGGACTGGGCCAACTTCGACGGGTCGAACCCCTTACCGTTGTCGGCCACGGTCAGCACGACGCGCTCCCCCGACCGGTAGAGGCCGACGGAAATCGTGGTCGCCCCGGCATGTTTGTTGATGTTGGCCAGCAGCTCGCGGGCCGCCCGGTACAGCAGTGCCTGCCCAACGGGGCGCCCGACGTCCTCCAGATCCGCTCGCACGGCGATATCTGGTCGAGTCTCGTACTGGCGCAACAGTTCCCGCACCGCCGGGGTGAGCCCCAGCTGAGCCAGCACCTGCGGATGCAGCGCGGTGACCGTGGAGCGCAGTCCGGCCGCGGTCTCCTGCAGCGCGGCCTGCACCCGGTCCAGGCCGGGATCCGGGGTGCGTTCGCGGATCTCGTCGAGGTCCAGGCGCGCGGCCAGCAGGGTCTGCAGCGGCCCGTCGTGAAGATGTTCGGCGAGTTCGGCATTGCGCAGGTCGTCGGCCCGGGTGGATTCCGACACCAGCTGGCGGCGCACCTCCATCAGCGTCCGCACCCGGGCCGAGCGGCGGGCCAACACAAACGACAGGGCAGCCGACGCTACCGCCAGCCAGACCAGAAAGCCCACATGCATGTAGACGATGTTGGGTAGACCCACGTTGTCGTCGCGCTCGGAATACAGGATCCACACCGCCAGGTACCCCAGTGCGGTGCTGCCACCCAGCAGCGCGGTCAGCCACGGACGATCTTGGAACGCAACAGAGATGGGCAACAGGAAGAACACCGGCAGCAGCGCCGCGGTGGCCCCGCCCGACACCGCGCACAGGGCGACCAGCACCAGTACGTCGACTGCGGTGGAGGCCCACTCGGCCCAGGGCGGCATGGGCCCGCGGAACACCACCACCAGCCACAGCACCGCGACGGCGGCGTACACGCTCAGGATCACCGCGTACAGGACAGGCAACCAGTGGTCGACCTCCCACACCGACACCAGCACCACGATCAGGCCGATCAGCGGAAGCCGCAGCAGCGCCGAGACCCGAACCGGTTGGGTGGTGAAGAATTCGACGACGCGCCCGCCTGCCATGTCAGTCCAGCAGCCGGCGGCGCATCGCCTCTGCGACGGCCGCGCCCCGATCGCTCACGCCCAGCTTCTCGTAGAGGCGTTGCACGTGGGTCTTCACAGTCGACGGCGCCAGGAACAACTCCTTGGCCATCGCCGGGATGGAAAAGCCCTTGGAGATCATGCTGAGCACCTCGCGTTCGCGCGGGCTGAGCACGGGTACATCTGGTTCGTTGCGACGACGGATCTCGCCGGCCAGCCCGGCCGCCAGGTTCGGGTCGAGCACGTCGCGGCCCTTGGCGCAGGACAGCACGGCGTTCACCAGCTCGCTGCGGGTGGACTCCTTGGACAGGAACCCGGCCGCGCCCTGCTGCAGTGCGGTGTAGACGATCGCCGACTCGTCGTGTGCGGAGACCAGCAGCACCCGGGTGGGCAACTCGTCACGGACGACCGCCGCGGCCACCTGGGCCCCGTCGAGCTGTGGCATCCGGTAATCGAGCAGGGCGACCTGCGGCCGGTGGGTCCTGATCAATTCCAGTGCGTCGGCGCCGTTGTCGGCCTCGGCCACCACGTCGATCTCGCCGCTTGAGGTCAAGGCGCGCACCACGCCTTCGCGGAACATCGGATGGTCATCGCCCACCACCACCCGCACCTTTTCGGCCATGCGGCTCAGCATGGCACAGCGCGGGTCGGTGATCAGCGCGTTTAGAGTCGGCGTATGCATACCGACGAGCTGCAGTGGTTCGTGGTGCTCGCCGAAACCGAGCACGTCACCGACGCCGCAGCCGAACTCGGCATCAGCCAGCCCACGCTGTCGCGCGCACTGGCCCGGCTCGAGGAACAGGTGGGGGTTCCGCTGTTCGATCGGGTGAACCGGCGGCTTCGGCTCAACGCCTACGGACACATCCTGTTGGAGCACGCCCGCCGCAGTATCAGCGAAATCCGTTCGGCCACTGAAAGAATCGCCGAGCTACGGGATCCCGATACCGGGACGGTGCGGCTGGCCTTCCTGCATTCGCAGGCCGGTTGGTACGTGCCGGATCTGTTGCGCCGGTTCCGGACCGAGGCTCCGCTGGTGCGCTTCGAGCTGTTCCAGGGCGCGGCCCACGAAATCGTCGAACGCCTCGCGGGCGGTGAGGCCGACCTGGCGATCACCTCGCCGCGGCCGGACGGATACCGCTGGCGCGGGCTGTACATGGAACGGTTGTGCCTGGCCGTGCCGCGCGGGCACCGGTTCGCTCGCCGGTCCAGGATCCGGCTGTCCGACGCCGGGTCCGAACCCTTCGTCGCTCTGGCACCCGACTTCGGGTTGCGTCAGCTCACCGACGAACTGTGCGCCGAGGCCGGCATCTCGCCGCCGGTGGTGTTCGAGGCCATGGAGATCCCGACCATGGAAGGGCTGGTGGCAGCGGGTTTCGGGGTCGCGGTCGTTCCGGTGCCCCGCGCCGAACGCGCCGAGCCGGGCGCCGCGTATGTGCCGCTGTCGGAGAGCTCGGCGAAACGTCAGATCGGGCTGACCTGGAACGCCGACCGCCCGCTGCCTCCCGCCGCGGCGCGCTTGACCGAGTTCATCATGCAAAATGTTCATGAGCTTGACTAAAGTCATGCATTGGACACATCTTGGCCGGCGTCCTACCGTCGACTGAGTGTCCACCTCCCTGACCTCAGTTGAATGGCAGGGGCACTCCCGTGGCTCGACCGAGTACCGGCGGCTCCTGGCTGCACTGTTCTGCGCCGGCGTCGCGACCTTCGCGCAGTTGTACTCGCCCCAGGCCGTGCTCCCACTGATCGCCCAGGACCTGGGCACCGGAGCCGCTCATGCCGCGCTGACGATCTCGGCGGCCACGGTGGGCCTGGCGCTGGGCGTCATCCCGTGGTCGGCGCTGGCCGACCGCATCGGCCGAGTGCAGGCCATGACGATATCCATCACGGCCGCAACGATTCTCGGCTTGATCGTGCCCCTGGCACCGGGCACCGCCCTTCTGCTGTCCGGCCGGCTCCTCGAAGGGCTGATGCTGGGCGGGGTGCCCGCAGTGGCAATCGCGTACCTCACCGAGGAGATCGACGCCGGGCACGCCGCCCGCGCTGCAGGCACCTACGTCGCAGGCACCACCATCGGCGGGCTGGCCGGGCGCCTCGTGACCGGACCGATCGCCGAGTTCGCCGGATGGCGCGTCGGCGTGCTCGTGGTCGCGGTGTTGTGCGGTCTGTCGGCATTCGCGTTCGTCAAGCTCGCCCCACCGGCTCGGGGCTTCACCCCGTCCCGCAGCCGTGACCTGGCCCGTCGGCTGGCCGAGAACCTGCGCTCCCCACGTCAGCTCGTGCTCTACAGCCAGGGTTTCCTGCTGATGGGCGGCTTCGTGGCGATGTACAACTTCCTCGGATTCCGGTTGATGGCCGCACCGTTCAATCTGCCGCAGACCGTCGTCAGCCTGGTGTTCCTGGCGTATCTGGCCGGCACCTGGGCCTCGGCTCGGGCCGGCGCCGAGGCAACCCGGTTCGGCCGCAAGACCGTGCTGCTCGGATCCATCGCCACGATGATCGGCGGCGTCGCGATCACCCTGGCCGGCAATGTCGTCGCCGTGCTGATCGGGCTCCTGATCGCCACCGCCGGGTTCTTCGGCGCGCATGCCATCGCCTCAGGATGGGTTGGTGCTGCCGCCGGCGACGGCAAGGCCCAGGCGTCCTCGCTGTACAACCTCTTCTACTACGCGGGGTCCAGTGTCATCGGCTGGGTCGGCGGGCTGGCGTTCGACGCCGCGGGTTGGCCGGCGGTGGCGGGCACCGTGATGGGCCTGGCCGCGCTCGCCGGGGTGCTGGCTCTGATGCTCAACTGCCGGAGCTCGATGTCCCGGCCGTACTCCTCCTCCGGGCGCGGACCGAAGTAGCGCCGCTGCGACTCCTCGATCGCGACATCGTTGATGCTGGCCTCGCGGCGGGCCATCAAACCCTCGGGTGTGAACTGCCACAACTCATTTCCGTAACTGCGGTACCACTGGCCCGGTGCGTCGTGCCACTCGTACTGGAACCGCACCGCCATCCGGTTCTCCCGAAAACCCCACAGGCTCTTGCGCAGCACATAGTCCAATTCGCGTTCCCATTTCGCGGTCAGAAACTCCACGATCTGCTCGCGTCCGACGATGTGTAGGTCGCGGTTCCGCCACTGCGAATCGGCTGTATACGCCCGGCTGACCTTCTCCGGGTCACGCGTGTTCCATGCATCCTCGGCGGCTTGGACCTTCTGCACGGCTGTTTCGAGAGTGAAGGGCGGGAACGGCGGGCGGCTTTCGGGCGGGACGGGCGGGAAGCTTCCGGTCATGCCACCTTTCTACCTGTCTAACCATGTGGCTATCGTGGCTGGCATGGACTTCGCGCTGTCGGCCAAAGCGGCTGATTACCACTCCCGGCTCACCGACTTCATGACCGGGCATGTGCTGCCGGCCGAAGCCTCCTACCACGCCTATCGCGAAGAGAAGGGTCCCAAGGACCACACGGTTCCCCCGGTGGTCGAGGAGCTCAAGGTCAAGGCCCGCGAGCTCGGCCTGTGGAACCTGTTTTTGCCCTCGGAATCGGGCCTGACCAATCTGGAGTACGCGCCGCTGGCCGAACTGTCGGGTTGGAGCTTGGAGATCGCCCCGGAGGCTCTGAACTGTGCGGCGCCGGACACCGGGAACATGGAGACCCTGCACCTGTTCGCCACCGAGGCGCAGCGCAAGCAGTGGCTGGAGCCGCTATTGGCCGGCGAGATCCGCAGTGCGTTCGCGATGACCGAGCCGGCGGTGGCGTCCTCGGATGCCCGCAACATCGAGACCACGATGCTGCGCGACGGGTCCGACTACGTGATCAACGGCCGCAAGTGGTGGATCACCGGTGCGGCCGATCCGCGCTGCAAGATCCTGATCGTGATGGGCCGGACCAATCCCGATGCGGCGTCGCATCAGCAGCAGTCGATGATCCTGGTGCCCGTCGATACCCCCGGGGTCGACATTCAGCGTTCCCTGCCGGTGTTCGGTTGGCAGGACCAGCACGGGCACTGCGAGATCGTGTTCGACAATGTGCGGGTGCCTGCGGAGAACCTGCTGCATGAAGAGGGCAGCGGTTTCGCGATCGCCCAGGCCCGGCTGGGCCCGGGTCGCATCCATCACTGCATGCGTGCCCTCGGGGCGGCCGAGCGGGCGTTGGCATTGATGGTGGACCGGGTGCAGAAGCGCATCGCGTTCGGTAAGCCATTGGCCGAGCAGGGTGTGGTGCGTGAGTCGATTGCCAAGTCCCGCAATGAGATCGATCAGGCGCGGCTGCTGTGTGAGAAGGCTGCCTGGATGATCGACCAGGAGGGCAACAGGGCTGCCCACGTTCTGGTGTCACAGATCAAGTCGGTGGCCCCGCAGATCGCCTGCGACGTCATCGACCGGGCCATCCAGGTGCATGGCGCGGCCGGGGTCAGCGACGATGTTCCGCTGGCCCGACTGTATGCCTGGCACCGCGCGATGCGCCTGTTCGACGGACCCGACGAGGTGCACATGCGGACCATCGCGCGGGCCGAACTGGGCCGGGAGAGATCCCCGCTGGCGACGGCGGCGGTGACGGCGAAATGACCAGCAACGGAACCGACCTGGGCGAACTGGCGGGGGCATGGAACTTTCGGGACGTCGCCGAGGTCGCCGGTATCCGGCCGGGCCTGCTGTACCGCTCCAGTGAGTTGAGCCGGCTCACTGACGACGGTCGCGTGGCATTTCGCGGGCTGGGCATCACCGACGTCGCCGACCTCCGCTCGCATCAGGAGGTGGCACGGCGCGGGCCGGGCCAGGTCCCCGACGGCGTGACGGTGCACATGCTGCCGTTCCACCAGGACGACGACTCCGACCAGGACGCACCACACGAATCGACGTTTCAGCGGGTGATGGCCGAGTCACCCGACGGTGAGGACGTGTCCGCATCTGCGCGCCGCTACATGACCGAGGTCTATGAGGAGTTTCCGGGCCTACCCGGCGCACATACCGCTGTACGGCAGGTGATTTCGCTGCTCGCGGCGAACCGCCCGGTGATCGCGCACTGCTTCGCAGGCAAGGACCGGACGGGGTTCACGGTGGCGACGGTGCTCACCGCGGTCGGCGTGAAGCGCGACGCGGTCATCACCGATTTCCTGCGCAGCAACGACGCAACCTTCGCCCTGCGGGAACGCATCATGGAATCGGTACGGGCCCGCTCGGATTCGGCCGAGGCCATCACCTACGCCGAAGCCCGGTTGTCCGACGACGTGCTGGGCGTGCGTGAGGAGTACCTCGACGCGGCGTGGCGGAAGCTCGACGCGGCCTACGGGTCGGTGCAAGGTTTCCTCGAGGCGTCGGGGGTGTCTGCCGACGAACTCACCGCACTGCGGGCCAGGCTGGTCGGTTAGCGACTTTTCAGCGACAGTCGGGCACAACGCCTGTCACTTCGAAATCGGCACCTGCGACGGCTATGACCCGTCACCCTCAGGCCGGACGGGTCACCGCCAGACTCACCCCGACCTCATCAGCCACCTTCATCGCTCCCATCAGCATCGAGTACGGCTTGAGGCCGAAGTCGGTGTGGCGCACAGTTGCCGCGCCGAGCAGGGAATCGTCGGAAACCTCAACTTCGACGGTCTGCTCAGCGGAGCGGCCGGCAAGGTCGAGAACCCCCACGAGCCGGACCACAGAACCGGAGCGCTCGATCGATGTGGACCGGAAACGGGCCTGCGGAAATTTCTTTGCACGCAACGTCTTCAATGCATTGGATCGAATCAGAATCTTCTCGGCGCCCGACAACGGAGTCATACCGCCCTCGCCCCGCAGCACATCGAGAGAGTCGAGGTCAACCGTCACCTCGACTGCCGACGGGACCTCGCCATCCCAGTCCACCGTCGCTTGCCACGAGCGCATGGCGATGGTCAACCGATGTCCCATCCGGGACGCACTGCCCGTCACGCCGGTACGCAGCAGCAGTTCGCCCGCGTCGGGGCCCAGGGTCCACTGCGTCACGACACGATCACCAGACCCACCACCCAGGTGATGGTCGCGAGTAACGCTCCGGTCAGCTCGACGCCGACTGACAACGCAACGCCCCTGAGCGCGTGCACCGTTGACGTCCAGGCCCGCCGGTAGTCGCGGCGCGAGGCCAACTCGGCCAGGTACACACCGGCGACGAATCCGATCACCAACCCGATCACCGGGATGACGAAGAAGCCGATCAGGCCGAGTATCCCTCCGGCCACCAGGCTCCAGATCCCCACCTCGGCCGCCCGCATCCGCCGGACCGGCCACGCGTACTTGATCACCTCGGCCGTCACGAAGAACACGGCCGCGACGCCGAGCGTGACCCAAGCAACGGTGGCGTTCGTCCCGTCGTTGGCCTCCCAGATCGCCCACACCGCGATTGCGGCGAACACCAGGAATCCGCCGCCGGGCAGGACCGGCAGCACGATACCGAGAAGTCCGATGGCGATCACCAATGCGACAAGAACAATGCCGAGCGTGCTCACGGTTTCTGCCCGCGCACCCACTGCATGGTGCCCATGGACTTGGACCGCACCCTCTCCAGACCCAGCCCCTCGAACCGGTCGGCGAGCTCATCTTCGGAGAAGAAGCGCGCACCGCCCTTCGCCAAGAGCTTCGCCGGCCCCCGGGTGGTCGCCGTCGGCACCATGATCGCCATCCGTCCGCCGGGGCGCAGCACCCGCGCCATCTCCGCCAGTGCCGCCTCGGCGTCCGGGATCAACTGCAACACCGCGATCGACGTGATCGCATCGAAGACGTCGTCCCGGAACGGAAGCTTCTGGGCGTCGGCGCGCAGGAAGCCGACCTGGCGGCTCGCCTCGGCCTCGACCGCGCGGGCCAGCATGGGCTCGGAAATGTCCACACCGAACGCGAACCCGTCCAGCCCCGCCGACCGCGCCAGCGCGGCCGTCACATTGCCCGGACCGCTGCCGACATCGAGTGCGAGGCCGCCGGGCGGAATGTTCAGCCATTCGGTGGGCTCATGCCACGCCGTCATCAGCTTGCGGCCGATCCCCTGAGCGTTGTCGTAAAGCCGCGATCCGACCGGGGACGCCCACACCTTCTGGATGAATCCCGCGTTCTTCGGGGCGTCACTGCCGTCGCCCAAGAGGTCGAGATACCCCTTGCTGACATCCGGCTCGGCCGGCGGATCGATCAGGAGATCCAGGACCTTGCGTAGTGCCTGACTCGATGCGGTGTCCACACCTCTACGCTACGCACCAAGTTGGTCGGCAAGGTCACCAAAATCCGTCGCGACGATGTCGAAGTCGTCGGGTCCCACGGCATGCGGAGGATGATCCGGTGCGTACTCCAGCGGCCGCGCCACGTACGCCGTCCCCAACCCGGCCTCCCGGGCCGCCCGCAGGTCGGAGGGATGGGCCGCGACGAGGGTCAGCTCAGCGGGTGCGATGTCGAGCAACTCGGCGCAACCCTGGTAGGCCTCGGGGTCGGGCTTGTAATGCCGGAACAGTTCAGCGGAGATCACGCAATCCCATGGCAGCCCGGCATGTTTTGCCATGTTGGTGAGCAGTGAGACGTTGCCGTTGGACAACGTCGTGATGAGGTAGCGCTGCTTGAGCCGGGCCAGCCCCGCCACCGAGTCCGGCCACGGATCCAGCCGGTGCCAGGCCCGGTTGAGGTGATCGATCTCGGCAGCGTCTGCCTCGACACCGGCCTGCTCGAGCAGTGAGACCAGGATCGCGCGATGCAGATCGTCGATCCTGGTCCACGGCAGCTCACCGCGGCGCACCCGGTCCATCGCCGGGGCATAGCCGGCCCGCCAATTGTCGGCAAAGGCCGGCCAATCACGTTGCAGCCCGAGCTTTTCACCAAATGCCTCCAGCTCAGCGATAACGCTGGACCGCCAATCCACGACGGTGCCGAACACATCGAAGGCCAGGGCTTTCACTAAGGCTCCAGAACGAGTTTCCCGCGCACCGCACCACTGGCCAGTGCATCGAGCGCGGCCGCACCATCGGACAACGGGAACCGCACCGGTGGAGGCGGACGCAACCCGGCGGCCACCAACTTGGCCAGCTCGGCCCCGACCTGTGCTTGAGCCTCCGGCCGGCGCCGCACGAACTCGCCCCAGCCGACGCCGACCACGCTCACGTTGCGCAGCAGCAGCCGGTTGACCTTGACGGTCGGGATGCCGCTGCCCGCGGCGAATCCGATGACCAGCAGGCGACCTTCGGGAGCCAGCACGCGGATGGCGTCGTCGAAGGCCTCGCCGCCGATGGGGTCCACGACCAGATCGACGCCTTCACCGCCGGTGGCCTCCATGACTGCCTCGCGCCAGCCTTCGGCAAGCGGCAGCACCACATCGGCGCCGAGGGACGAGACGAACTCCTCGGCCCCGGACCGGTGCACCATCGCAATCACCTTGGCGCCCATGGCTTTCGCCAATTGGATCGATGCCGCGCCGATGCCTCCCGCCGAGCCGAGGACCAGGACGGTCTCCCCCGGCATCAGCCCGCCGCGACGGGCCAACGCGAACTGCATCGTGTAGTAGTTGCCCAGCAGCGATGCCGCCTGGCCGTCGTCGAGTCCGTCGGCGGTGGGGATCACGTTGGCCGGCAGGGCCGCCACCTGCTCGGCGTACCCGCCCAGCATCGTCATCGCCGACACCTGCTGGCCCGGAGTGAATCCTGAGCCCTCGGGCGCGGAGCGCACCGTTCCGGCCACCTCCATGCCGGGCGTGAACGGCGGTTCCAGCCGCAGCTGGTACTCACCGCGCAACAACAGCAGATCGGGGAAACAGACGCCGGCGGCGCCGACGTCGATGATCACCGCGTCCGAAGAGACGGGATCCGGCACGTCGACGTACGCCAGCCCGGCCGTACCGGTAAGAGCCTGCGCTACAAGCGCTTTCACTCTTTCTAACCCAGCTTGAAGCTGGCCTGCTGAGCGGCGGACAGATCGGTGATCTCGCCCCACTTGGCGGCGATGTCATCGACCGACGGCACCTCGGTGAAGGTGATGCCATCGTTCTGGAACAGCGCGGTGCGCTGCACCTTGCCGCCACCGACGATGAACACCGAGTCGGTGTCGGGCAGTTCCTCGGTCATCAGGTAAGCCACCACCGGGGCGACGTACTCGGGGGTGAGCTTCTCGAAGACCTCGGGCGGCAGGATGTCCTGCGTCATGCGGGTGGCGGCGATCGGGGCGACCGCGTTGGTCTTGATGTTGTACTTGGCGCCTTCCTGGGCCAGCGTGTTGATCAGGCCGACGAGGCCGAGCTTGGCGGCGCCGTAGTTGGCCTGACCGAAGTTGCCGAACAGGCCGCTGGTGGAAGTGGCGACGACGACGCGGCCGAAGCTCTGCTCGCGGAAGTGCGGCCATGCGGCGCGGATGACGTTGTAGCCGCCGTAGAGGTGAACCTTCAGCACGGCGTCCCACTGCTCGAACGTCATCTTGTGGAAGGTGCCGTCACGCAGGATGCCCGCGTTGCTCACCACGCCGTCGACCTTGCCGAACTCGTCGATCGCCGTCTTGATGATGTTCTCGGCGCCCGCCTGCTCGGCGACGCTGTCGTAGTTGGCGACGGCACGGCCACCGGCGGCCTTGATCTCGGCCACCACCTCATCGGCCATGTTGTGGCCGGCGCCGGAACCGTCGCGGGCGCCGCCGAGGTCGTTGACGACGACGCTGGCGCCCTCACGGGCCAGCGTCAGGGCGTACTCACGGCCCAGACCTCCACCGGCACCGGTGACGACGACGACGCGATCCTGCACTCCTGGCATGGGGATTCCTCCTCGATAACGGGCCGCAAAACGGCTCAGCTCCCCTCCTGTATACGGCGGGCGGATAACTACGGGCCAACCGGGTCGGCTACCGCTCATTCGGGCCCGGCTGACGTGTTTCTGCCAGCGAGCGGTCAATTGCCGCCAACGACGGCGATCCGGAAATCAACCGCTCGCGCCTTTAGTTGAACCAATCAAGAAAAGAGTTCGAGAAGAGGTAGTGAGAATGAAGAAGTTCGGATTCACCGCAATCGTCGCCAGCGGTCTGGCCGCCGCAGTTCTGGGCCTGGCCGGCCCGGCTTCCGCCGATGTGTCCCACCACGATTGGCTGAATCAGATCGGTCCGCACGTGACCGTGCCGCACGTCGACACCACTGTGCACCAGAGCCACTGAGGCTTCGCGGGTCCGGTGACCACCGTCACCCGGCCCGCGCGGTTTAACAGGAATAAACGCGCAGGTCAGCCGGTTGATTTATGCGGAAGTGTTCCCAAAAAGGATAGAAGTAAATGAAAAAGTTCGGAATTCCCGCAGTGCTTGTCAGCGGACTGGCCACGGCCCTTCTGGGGCTGGCCGCACCCGCCTCCGCCGGGGTCGACCACCACCTCTGGGTGCATCAGATGCATCAGAGGGCGACCGCTCCCCAGGTCGACACCACCGTCAAGCACACGAACGTGACTCGCACCAAGGCCACGTCGAACCGCTGATCGGCAACGAAAACGAAAGGGGCGCCCCACAATCGGGGCGCCCCTTTCGTTGTGTCAGAGGTCGGGCTCAGATCTTCTCGGCCGTGACGAACGTGGAGAACGCCCGGGTGTCGTCGTGTTCGATCTCGACGTAGCGGCCCAGCCGGCGCATCTCGTCGAGTGAGTGCACCCCCTCGGCCTGCCAACCGTGGGCACCCAGCCACTCGGCGACATCCGCACGGTCGGGATCCTCGTAGATCAGGTCCTGGATGTTGAGCGCCTGCTCCATGTTGAACTGCGCGGCGAAGCGTTCGAAACGTTCACGCATCTCCTCGCGGCGCTCGCTCGCCGAGATGCCGGCGGTCTCAGCGGCGATCTTGCTTCCCGGCGCGGACAACTCGGTGACGAGCTCGAACAGTCGATCCTGCGCATCGGCAGGCAGGTACATCAGCAGGCCCTCGGCCAGCCAAGCGGTCGGCTGCGCATCGTCAAATCCCGCTTCCCGCAATGCCTCAGGCCAATCCTGACGCAGGTCGATCGCCACCTCGCGACGCTGCGCAGACGGCTGCGCACCGTGGGCGGCCAGCGTTTCGGCCTTGTACTCCAGCACCTTGGGCTGATCGATCTCGAACACCGTCGTGCCGTCCGGCCACTCGAGCCGGTAAGCCCGGGAATCCAGGCCCGAGGCCAGGATGACGATCTGGCGGATGCCGGCCTTGGCGGCGTCGGCGAAGTACTGGTCGAAAAAGTGGGTACGCACCGCCTGGTAGCTGCCCATGTGCTCGAAGATCTTGGCGGCCTCGTCGTCCACTTCGGCGATCTTGGCGGCGACATCCTGATCCAGCAGCGTCTCCCAGAAACCGGTTCCGGCACCGGCGACCAGAACGGCCGCGTACGGGTCACGGATCAACGGGTTCTCTCGCCCGGTCTCCCCGGCCCGGGCGGCGGCGACCATCACGGCCGTCGACCCCACGCTGGTGGCGATGTCCCAGGTGTCGTCGTGGCTGCGAAGTGAGCTCATCGGGATTCTCCGTCCAATCGGGCGCGCAACAGCACGCTGTCCAAGCCGAGTTCAGCCAGTTCGTCGACGTCGGCCGCGCGACCCAACCGGGCCATCTCGTCGGCGCCGGCCACCGCCTCGACCTCCCAGCCGTGTGCGGCGAGCCATTCGGCAGCGTCGGTCCGCTCGTCACCGGTGTACATCAGCGCATCCACATCGATGTCCAACCCCAGCGAGCTACGCATGTGCTCGCCGCGGGCCCGTCGCGCAGCGCGCTTCTCTGCGGTGTAGCGCGCGGGATCGATGACGAACCCCTCGACCGCGACGCGACTGCCGGGTGCGCTGAGTGCGCCGACAAGCTCGAACAGCCGATCCTGGGCCTCGGCAGGCAGATACGGCAGGAGCCCCTCGGCCAGCCACGCTGTGGGCTGCTCAGTGTCGAAGCCCGCCTCGATCAGGGCGGCCGGCCAGTCGTCGCGGAGGTCGATCGGCACCGGGACATGCTCGGCGCGGGCGACGGCCTCGTGCGCCCGCAACGTCTCGGTCTTGTAGTGCAGCACCTTGGGCTGGTCGATCTCGTACACCGTGGTGCCGGCCGGCCAGTCCAGCCGGAACGCGCGCGAGTCCAGGCCCGCGGCCAGGATCACGACCTGGCGGATGCCGTCGTGGGTGACCTCGGTGAAGTAATCGTCGAAGTAGTGGGTGCGCACGGCCTGGTAGTTGCGGGCCATCTCGTGGATGCGATGAGCCTCCGGGTCGTCACCGATCCAGTGCGGTTCGCTACCGGCCAATTGCGCCCACGCCGGACCGGCGGCTGCCACGAGCAGGAAGGCGAACTCGTCGCGAATCAGCGGCTCGGCTTGCGCCGTCTCGGCGGCACGGGAGGCGGCAACCCCCAGCGCGGTCGCCCCGACGCTCTCGGTGATGTCCCAACTGTCGCCTTCGGCCCGACCCGGCCGTACCTCGCTCAGATCAGTCATTTGACAATCAATGCTACCGAAGAACTTAGCCAGTCTATGCGGTATGTGGGGCACCTCACGGCGCCGGCGCGTCAATCGCGCAGTTGCCAGAGCTTGTTCGCCATCAGCAGTTCGAACTTGTCGACGATCACGGCCACCTCGTCACGCTGCCCCACGTAACCGGCGTAAAAGCCCATCCCCCACATCACGGCCACCAGCATCTCCACGATGGCCGGAATGTCGGTGTCGGTGGTGAGCTCACCACCGGTGACGGCCTCATCGACTGCCCACTTGACGAATTCGCGCGAGCTACGCAACGCGTCGTGCTCCTCGGAGACGAGCTCGGGATGGCGCTGCGCTTCCAACACCGAGGTCACCAGGAACGCCGCCGCCGATCGGTCGGTGGACTCGGCATCCATCGCCGCGGCGAAAAACGCCGAAATCCGGTTCAGCAGGCTGGTGGCTTCGCGCGCCTTGGCAATGCCGGTGGCGATCACCTTCGCATTGGTCTGCTCGACCACGTCGCGGTACAGGACACGTTTGCTGCTGAAGTAGTGGTTGATTGCCGGACGGGTGAGATCCGCACGAATCGCGATTGCCTGAAATGTAGCTGCGTCGTAGCCAAGTTCGCTAAAAACTTCGCGGGCAGCACGCACGATGCGCTCACGGGTCTCCGCTGCCTTTGCTGCGGGAGGGCGTCCCGGTCCTCGGCTCGCTGTGTGGGCCACGATCAAATTGTGCCACACGTCACCTGAGAGCCAGGACGCCGTCATGTTTGAGTGCGTTATATGCGGCTGACCAGCAAAGCCCCGCTGCGCTCAAAAATCGATGACGAACTAGCGTGGTCCTTCATGGCGGGGGTTGTTTCACGGGAGTCGTACTTCGAAATCGGTCTGGACGTCTTGTCCGATCGCGGATACGGCGGCCTCAAACTGGCCGAGGTGTGCAACCGGCTGGGCGTGACAACCGGATCGTTCTATCACTACTTCCCCAGCTGGGCTTCCTACACGAAGGAATTGATCGCGCACTGGCAGGAAGCCCGCACCTTGCGAGTGGTCGAGATGGTGCGTGCCGACGAGGATCCGCACCACCGCATCGAGACCCTGATCGGCGAGACACTGGACCTGCCCTACGGCGCCGAGGCGGCGATCCGGGTGTGGAGCTCGCTGGATCCAGACGTCTACGCCGTCCAGGCCGAGGTCGATCAACTGCGCTTCGACATCCTCTTCGAATCCGCACTCGAGCTCATCGGCGACGAGCGCAACGCCCGGTACTTCGCGGCCTGGGGCGTCTATCTGATCGTCGGATTCGAGCAGAGCACCCTGCCGCGCGACTTCGAGGCCCTGCAGTGGATAACCACGCAGATGCGCGACGCGCTGGAATCGGGCCGCTTCACTCCGGCCACCGGATCTGATCAACCGGTCTAACATCGGCGATCATGCTGACCCCGGCGGAGATCTGGCGCCGGGGTGTTGATCGCCTTCGTGACTCATTACGCGCCAGGGATCCCGAGAACGACGCGCTGCGCCGCGCGGTGCGGGCCGCCATCGTCCTGCCCATCGCCGCCGCGATCGGCTTTGCCGTCGGCGGCGATTCCCAGACCCCGTTGTTCGCGATCTTCGGAGCGGTGTCCTTACTGATCACGGCGGACTTCCCGGGCAACCGGCCCGCCCGCGCTCTGGCCTACGGCGGCCTGGCCCTCAACGGGCTGGTACTGATCGTGCTGGGCACGGTCCTGGCCCCGTACCCGTGGCTGAGTGTGGCGGTGATGTTCGTCGTCGGTCTGGTGGTCACGTTCTCCGGGGTGCTCAGCGAGATCGTCGCCGCCGGACAACGCGCCACCCTGCTGCTGTTCGTGCTGCCGCTGTGCACACCCGTCGGCCCCATTCCCGACCGGCTGCTGGGCTGGCTGATCGCCCTGGTGGTGTGCGTCCCGGCCGCACTGTTCCTGTTCGCGCCGCGCCACCACGACGAGCTGCGCCGCGACGCGGCCCGGGTGTGCCGGCTGCTGGCCGACCGGCTGGAAGGCCGGGCCTCGGACCGCGACGTCACCCGCGCGATGAACGCGCTGTACGCGAGCTTCCTCGGCGCCGACTACCGCCCCGTCGCCCTCAGCGCGGGCAGCCGCGCACTGGTGCGCGTCGTCGACGATCTGGGCTGGATCTGCGACCAGGTCACCGACGAGACCGGCGAAATGCTCGGGGCCACGCGCGATCCCACGGTGCGGGTACTGCGCGACAGCGCCGCACTACTGACGATTCACGATCGGGCCGAGCGGGCCGCCCGCGAAGCCGATCTGCGCGCGGCCCTGGCCGAGCAGCGCACGGTGGCCCAGGGCAGTTACCGCGAGGACGTCACCCAGATCCTCGGCATGGCCGACGACGCGGCCGCGGCCAAGGTCGGCGGCGTCCTGCTGAACCGGCGCACCATCTCGGCGATCATCGCGGTCACCGGACGTGTGATCGGCAATGCGGCGCTGGCCGATGCCCGCCCGGTATGGGCCCGGGTGCTGGGCCGGCAGCTGCCGGAAACCGGGGCCGCGGATTGGGTGATGCCCGAGACCGTCGCGGTCGCCGCCATCACCCGCGGCCTGGTGGCGGCGCGCGCCGTGGTGCTGCGCAACAGCCTGCGTACGGGGCTGGGATTGGCCCTCGCGGTGGCGGTCACCCACGTGTTTCCGGTGCAGCATGGGTTCTGGGTGGTGCTGGGTGTGATGTCGGTGTTGCGCAGCAGCGCGCTGAACACCGGGACGCGCGTGCTGCGGGCGGTGGCCGGCACGACGATCGGCTTCATCCTCGGCGCCGTGCTCATCGAGTTCGTCGGCGTGGATCCGTTGGTGATGTGGATCCTGTTGCCGTTCGTGGCTTTCGGGTCTGCCTATGTGCCCAAGGTCGGATCGTTCATCGCCGGCCAGGCGGCGTTCACGATGATGGTGCTGATCAACTTCAACCTGATCGCACCGACCGGTTGGCGGGTGGGACTGGTCCGGGTCGAAGACGTCGTCGTGGGCGCACTCGTGGGGATCGTGGCTTCGGTGCTGCTGTGGCCGCGCGGAGCGACGGCGTCGGTGTCCACGGCGATCGACCAGGCCCGCGCGGTGGGCGCGCAATTCCTCAATGCTGCCGTCCTGCGGGTGACGCGGGGCGCTTCCGAGGCGGCCACCGACCGCGTGATCGCGCTCGGCCACGACACACTCACCGTCACGCGAACCGTTGACGACGCTGTGCGCCAATATCTTTCGGAGACCGGTGGGCCCACCGACCAACGCGCCCCTGCGGTGCGAGCGGCCAACCGGGTCATCCGGGTGAGGGCCGTCGCCGAACTGATCGCCGATGTTGTGCCACCGCCGCTCGGCGTCTATCCGCAGACCCGTTCGGTCATCGAACAGCACGCCGCGGCGATCTGCACCCGGCTCACCGGCGCGGACACCACGTCGGTACTGGTACCGATCGGGGAGAGCTTTGTGGTGTCCCTGCGTGCCGAAGCCACCGGAACCGATCTGGCGGTCTCGGCGGCCTTGCCGTTGGTAACGGCCGCAGCGCATCTCGGCGAGCTGGAGTTGCTTTACCCTCAGCCCGCCGAGTCGGTGAGTTAGTACGTCAGTTCAGCGGCCGGTGCGGCATCAGCGCATTCGGCGGAATCTGGCCGAACTTGCCCGCCTGGTAATCCTCCAGCGCCTGGATGAGCTCGGACTTCGAGTTCATCACGAATGGGCCGTAGTGGAAGACCGGTTCCCGAATCGGCCGGCCGCCCAGCAGCAGAACTTCCATCGCGGGCCGGTGCGAATCCTGCGTTTCCTCGGCCGACACCGTGATCCGGTCACCCGGCCCGAGCACAGCCAGCTGCCCCTGATGGATCGGGTGGCCGACCGAGCCGACGCTCCCGCGGCCGCTCAGTACGTACACCAGCGCATTGAAGTCCCGGTTCCATGGCAGGTTGAGCTGCGCACCCGGTTCAATCGTGGCGTGCGCCAGGGTGATCGGGGTGTGCGTGCTGCCCGGCCCCTGCTCGCCGTCGATCTCGCCGGCGATGATGCGGACCAACGCGCCACCGTCTTGAGAGGACAGCAGTTTGGCGTCGGTGCCCTCGATCGCCTGGTAACGGGGCGTCGCGAACTTGTCCTTCTTGGGCAGGTTCACCCACAGCTGGATGCCGTGGAACGTGCCGCCACTCTCGACGAGCTCGGCCGGCGGGGTCTCGATGTGCAGAATGCCGGATCCAGCCGTCATCCACTGGGTGGCGCCGTCGGTGATCAGGCCGCCGCCACCGTGTGAATCCTGGTGGGCGAACCGGCCGTCGATCATGTAGGTGACGGTTTCGAAGCCACGATGCGGGTGCCAATCGGTGCCTCGCGGCTCGCCGGGCTGGTACTCCACCTCACCCATCTGATCCATGTGGACGAATGGGTCGAGGTCGGCATCGCTCACGCCGGCGAAGGCGCGAACCACTGGGAATCCCTCGCCTTCGTATCCGCGCGGGCCGGTCGTGATCGAGCGGACCGGGCGTTCGGTTTCCGACGCGTGAGCTGCCGCGATGCGGGGCAGGGTCAAGGTGTCTGCGGTGATGGCTGGCATCTCTACCTCCTACTTGTGAAGTCTGATGACAGCTATAACCGGACTGCGGTCCGATTATTCCCCGGGTCCGTCAGTTGAGCGCGGCCGACGCGGCCTCACGGGCCTCTGCGGCTGTCGCGGTGTCGAGGACCGCCTCCGCCGCGGCGCGGCACTGCTGCAGCGTCACCTGCGCGAGCTTCGCACCCACCGCAGCGATGGCAGCCGGTGCCATCGACAACGACGTCACACCCAGGCCCACCAGCACGGCGGCCAACAACGGATCGGCCGCCGCCTCACCACACACTCCGACCGGCTTGCCCGCCGTCGCTCCGGCCCGCGCGGCCATCGCCACCAGCGCCAGCACCGCCGGCTGCCACGGATCGGTGAGCGCGGCCAGATCGGCCGACATCCGGTCGGCGGCCATCGTGTACTGCGCGAGGTCGTTGGTGCCGATCGACAGAAAGTCGACATGCTGCAGAATCTTGTCGGCCAACAGCGCCGCAGCGGGCACCTCGATCATCACGCCCGGCGTGAGCCCATACGAACGCGCTTGATCGGCAAAGCTTTTCGCCTCGGCCGCGGTGGCGATCATGGGCGCCATCACCCACGGCGGGTTGCCGGTTTGCTCGGCGGCCGCGGCGATCGCTTCTAGTTGATGTTTCAGCAGGGCGGGATTGGCGGCGGCGATCCGGATACCGCGCACGCCAAGTGCCGGGTTGGCCTCCTCCGGGTGGCCCGCGAACTTCAACGGCTTGTCGGAGCCCGCGTCGAGGGTGCGGACGACGACTTTCTTTCCGGCGAACGCGTCGAGGACCTCGCCGTAGATCGTGGCCTGTTCGTCGACGGTCGGCTCGGTGTCCCGGTTGAGGAAACACAGCTCGGTGCGGAACAGCCCGACGCCTTCGGCTGGGGTTCCCCGCGCTGTCCTGGCGGCCGCGCCGTCCTGCACGTTGGCCAGGATCGCGACGGTGTGACCGTCTGCCGTCGCGCCCGGACCAGTCCACTCCCGCGCAGCCAGGGCATCGCGTTGAGCGGCGGCGACTGCTTCTGCGGCTTCCGAGGCGTTGGGGTCAGCGGTCACCGTCCCCGCGGTGCCATCGAGAAGAACCATCACCCCAGCGGCGACCGAGTCGAGTCCGCCGACCGCCACGACGCACGGAATTCCGAGCTGGCGGGCAATGATCGCGGTGTGGCTGGTCGGCCCGCCCAGCGTGGTGGCCAGCCCGACCACCAGCTGCGGATCCAGCCCCGCAGTGTCGGCGGGCGCCAGATCCTCGGCGCACAGGATCGACGGGATAACCGGCAGCGGCACACCAGGTTCCGGCAGGCCGGACAGCTCGGCGATGACGCGATCGCGGATATCCCGCAGATCGGTGACGCGTTCGGCCATCAGCCCGCCGAGCTGGGTGAACAGTTCCACGAACTGGTCGACGGCCTCGGTCACGGCGCGGACCGCCGGAGCGCCCGCGGCAATCTTTTTGTCAGCAGCCCCCAGCCAGGCCCGGTCCTGGGCCAGCGTCGCGGTGGCGGCGAGAACTTCCGAGGCCGCGCCGGTTGCGTGCGCTGCCCGGTCCCTCAGCCGGGTGGCCACTTCCGTCGCCGCAGCCGCGAAACGCCCCGCCTCGGCCGGACGGTCCGCCTCAGCGATATCGCCGGCAGGTGCGTGAATCTCGGGGAGCCGGCTGACCCGAATCACCGGTGCGTACTGCACACCTGGGACCACGGGAACCCCACGCAACACGGTGGGTGATGCAACCGAGGATGTAGTGCTCATGTGAGCCAGATTACTAGAAACGATTGACAAGTCAACACAGTCAAGCGTAAAACAACATGTATCAACATTAGATCGGGCTCTAACCCACACAAACGGAGGCTCATGTACGCCGAGGAGCGCCAGCAGGCCATCGCCACGCTGGTCATGAGCAGGGGCCGCGCCTCTGTCGCCGAGCTGGCGCAAACCTACGACGTCACCACCGAGACCGTCCGCCGCGATCTGGCCGTGCTCGACAAAGCGGGCGTCGTGCGCCGCGTACACGGTGGGGCCGTACCGGCCCGGACGCTCCACCTCGTGGAAGCCGGCGTTGGCGAACGCGACACCACCCGAGCCGCGCAGAAAGACGCCATCGCCGCGGCCGCCGTCGACTTCTTCCCCGTCAGCGGTGCCAGCGTGCTACTCGATGCCGGGACCACCACCGCCCGCGTCGCCTCGCACTTGCCGGCGGACCGAGAACTCACCGTGGTGACCAACTCCGTGCCGATCGCCGGCCTCATCGCCCCCATGCCGACCGCCACCCTGCAATTGCTCGGCGGACGGGTCCGCGGCCTCACCCAGGCCGCCGTCGGCGAACAGGTGCTGCGCGTGCTCGAAACCCTGCGCGTCGACATCGCATTCATCGGCACCAACGCGATCAGCGTGCGGCACGGTCTGTCGACCCCGGACACCGAGGAAGCCGCCGTAAAGCGAGCCATGGTGCGAGCCGCGAATTACGTGGTGGTGGTCGCAGACTCATCGAAGGTCGGACAAGAGGACTTCGTCAGCTTCGCCCCCATCGACAGTGTCGACACCCTGATCACCGACAGCGAGATCTCCGCGGCCGACAGGGCAATGCTCACCGACCACGGCGTCGAGGTGGTGATCGCATGATCATCACCGTCACCCCGAACCCCAGCCTGGACCGCACCGTCACCGTGGGATCGCCGTTGACACGCGGCGCGGTGCAGCGCGTCGATTCCGTCACCGTCGAACCGGGCGGCAAGGGCATCAACGTGGCCCGTGCGCTGACCTTGGCCGGTGTCGCCGCCGAGGCGGTGCTGCCGGCCGCGGACTCTGACCCGCTACTCGCGGCGTTGCGTGGTCTGGGTATGCCTTTTGTGAGTGTGCCGATCACCGAGCCGGTCCGCACCAACGTGGCGATCACCGAATCCGACGGCACCACAACCAAACTCAATGAGCGCGGTGCGCTCGTGGACGCCGACGTTCTGGCGGCACTCACCAGCTGCGTGCGGGCCAAGGCTCAGGACGCGTCCTGGGTGGTGTTGTCCGGGTCCCTGCCACCCGGCATACCGGACGACTGGTACGCGCAAGTTGTGAGGCTGCTGGCACCGATCGGTTGCCGAGTGGCCGTCGACACCTCTGAGGCACCGTTGGCAGCGCTGGCCGCCGCGTTCGAGGTCGCCGCGCCCGACCTGATCAAACCCAACGCCGAGGAGTTGGCGGACCTGGCGGGGGTGTCGGCTTCCTATCTGGAAGACGCTGTCGCCCAGGGTGATATGTCTCTGGTCGTGGCGGCGGCTCGTGGTCTCGTCGCACGCGGTGTCGGTGCAGTGCTGGCGACGCTCGGCGCTGCCGGGGCAGTGCTGGTCGACGGCACCGGTGCCTGGCTGGCCACGCCGCCACCCATCGTTCCGCGCAGCACCGTCGGCGCGGGCGACGCCTCATTGGCCGGTTACCTTCGTGCCGCCGTCTCCGGCGCCGAAGCCCCGCAACGACTTCAGATGGCCGTCGCCTACGGCAGTGCCGCCGCGGCGCTCCCCGGATCAGCCCTACCCGGCCCGGCCCAACTCGACCTCGACGCAGTCCGTACCCACCCCATGAAGGTGTCGCTATGACTCAACCGATCATCACTCCCGATCTCGTCCTGCTCGACGTCGACGCAGGGGGCGACAAGGAAGCCGTCATCACCCGTCTGGTCGGCGCTTTGGGCGCGGCAGGCCGCACCAGCGATACCAAGGGCCTGGTGGGCGCCGCGATGGCCCGCGAAGCGCAGTCCGCCACCGGGCTCCCCGGCGGGATCGCGATTCCACACTGCCGCTCCCCATTCGTCGACACCCCCACGATCGGGTTCGCCCGGCTGTCCCCCAAAGTCGACTTCGGCGCCCCGGACGGCCCAGCCGATCTGGTGTTCTTGATCGCCGCACCGGAATCCGGTGGCGCCGAGCACATGAAGCTGCTGTCCAGTTTGGCCCGGGCGCTGGTCCGCAAGGACTTCGTGGAGTCGCTTCGGGACGCCGGCAGTGTCGATGAGGTGGTGACGCTCGTCGACGGTGTCGTGAACCCGGCGCCTGTTTCTGCTGCTCCTGCTGCTCCTGCTGCGGTTTCTGAGCCCGTCAAGGCGGCGTCGATCGTTGCGGTCACCGCCTGCCCCACCGGCATCGCCCACACCTACATGGCGGCCGATGCACTCAAACAGGCCGCCGAGGAAGCCGGAGTTGAACTGGCCGTCGAGACCCAGGGCTCGTCGGGAAGCACACCGCTGTCCGCGGCGACGATCGGCGCGGCGGACGCGGTCATCTTCGCCACCGACGTCGGGGTCAAGGACAAGCAGCGTTTCGCCGGCAAGCCCGTCATCGCCTCCGGCGTCAAGCGCGCCATCAACGAACCCGGAGTAATGATCTCCGAAGCCGTCAGTGCGGCAAGCAATCCCAAGGCACCTCGAGTGGCCGGGTCTGTTGACGAGGCCGCTCCGGCCGCATCGGGCGACGTGGGCTGGGGAACACGGATCCGGCAGATCCTGCTCACCGGCGTGAGCTACATGATCCCGTTCGTCGCGGCGGGCGGTCTGCTCATCGCGCTGGGCTTCCTGTTCGCCGGCTACGACATCGGCAATCCCGTTGAGGGCGCAGAACCACTGTCCTACGGGATGAACTCACTGGGCCACCACATCGCCGTCACCAACACGCTGGCCGACCTACCGCCCGGTGGCCTGACGCAGTATCTCGGGGCAGTGCTGTTCACGCTCGGCGGGCTGGCATTCATGTTCCTGGTACCAGCCCTGGCCGGCTACATCTCCTTCGCGATCGCCGACCGGCCCGGTATCGCACCGGGTTTCACCGCAGGTGCGGTCGCGGTGTTCGTTGGCGGCGGGTTCATCGGTGGCATCGTCGGCGGTTTGATCGCCGGGTTTGCCGCGCATTGGATCAGCTCCTTCAAAGTGCCGCAGTGGTTCCGGGGACTCATGCCCGTGGTCGTGATCCCGCTCGGCGCGTCACTGATTGTCGGCCTGCTGATGTTCCTGTTGCTCGGCCGACCGCTGGCCGCACTGACCACCGGCCTGACCAACTGGCTCAGCGGTATGACCGGAACCTCGGTCGTCATCCTCGGTGTCATTCTCGGTCTGATGATGTGCTTCGACCTCGGCGGCCCGGTCAACAAGGCGGCCTACGCATTTGCGACCGCGGGCCTCAACGTCGCCGACCCCGCCACACTCCGCATCATGGCCGCAGTGATGGCTGCCGGCATGGTTCCGCCGCTGGCGATGGCACTGGCGTCGACGCTGCGGCCGCGACTGTTCACCGAGCCAGAACGTGAAAACGGCCGCGCGGCATGGCTATTGGGCGCGTCCTTCATCTCCGAAGGCGCCATCCCGTTCGCCGCCGCCGATCCCCTGCGGGTGATCCCGTCGATGATGCTCGGCGGCGCCGTCACCGGCGGCCTGGTCATGGCCTTCGATGTCACGCTCAAGGCTCCGCACGGCGGCATCTTCGTGTTCTTCGCGATCGGTAACCTGCTGTGGTTCTTGGTCGCGCTGGTTCTCGGTACCGTCGTCGCCGCACTGGCCGTGGTTGCGGCCAAACAGTTCGCCAAACCCACCGTCGCCACGCCGGAAACACCGGCGCTGGCCACCACCTAAGTCACAACCCTGAGGAGAAAACCATGCCCAGCAAGACTGTCACCGTCGGTTCCGCCATCGGCCTGCACGCTCGCCCGGCCGCGATCATCGCCGAAGCTGTTGTCAACGCCGGAGTTCCGGTCACCCTGTCCATGGATGGCGGCGAACCCGTCGACGCCGGCTCGGCCCTGATGATCATGACGCTCGGAGCCGGCAATGGAGCTCAGGTGACCGTGGACTCGGACGACGCTGATGCGTTGGCCACGGTCGCGGGCTTGGTCGAGCAGGATTTGGACGCGTAGGGCTACCGCTCGGAGTGGCGGGCAATGAGTGCAAGTTCAGCCTCGTCGGCCTGCTCCGGAGTCGAAAACGGGACATTCGTCCCCACGAACTCCCGAGCCTCACGGAAGTCCATGCCCTGCTCGACGAACATGTTCACCGTGCCAACATGCAGCACCGCCGTCGCACGTTTGGCGGCCACCCCGGCCACGAACCGAATCTCGTCGGCCAACTGCGCCTCGGTCAGCGTGGTCACCTTCGGATCCAGGTCCACCTGGGCAACCGCTCCGTTGAGGAAGGCAGTGACAGTGACGGTACCCGGCGGGTTGACTATCTGGACCACCGGAATCTGCTCTTCGTCTTCGGGCTGATCCTCGCCGTCGATGGCGCCGAAGCCGTCGTCTGGGTCTTCGTCGGACTCGTGGCCGGAGTAGTCGTAGACCGCGTCCAGGTCGCCGCCGTCACCGCTGCCAGGGCCTAATTCGGGCGCAGCGTACTCGTGCAGAGCGTCGAGTCCTGATGCATCGTCGAGTACCGGGGTGCCGAAGTCGAACCCGTCGAGGCCGTTGTCGTCGGCGGGGTCGGCGGGGTCGGCGGTGTCGTCGTCCCAGTCGTCCGATCCGTGAGGCGTCATGCGTCAGTGATATCCCATTGCATTCCGCCCGTCGACGGTCGGTCAGTCAAAACCATGGGTTGATCAGCGATGGTCCCGTCTTCCCGATACGTCCTCCGGCTTTAGATGGCACTACGCCTCCCGTTGAGACCCCCTTCTTGCCGGGTGCAACACTCACTGCGGGCACAAAGCGTTATCAGCCTCACCTGGGCACCCTTATGATTGCCTGCGTGCAAATAGCCGGACGGCTTGACGTGAGACGATGCGTTTCTGAACAGGCCGGATATTGTTTGCTGAAAGTGCATCAGCACACTGCAAACGTGTCCGATGTCATTGGGGGAGTGTGAGGCGTGCAGCGCTTAGCCGTGTTGGTGCTGGCAGTTCTGTTGGCCCTTTTCAGTGCGCCGCCGGCGTTCGCAATCGATCCGCCGGCGATCGACGCCGCGGCCGTTCCTCCTGATGAGACCGGCCCCGACCAGCCGACTGAGCAGCGCAAGATATGCGCGACGCCGACGGTCATGCCGAATTCGAACTTCGCCGACAAGCCTTGGGCGGCGGACTACCTGAAGCTGGCCGAAGCGCAGAAATTCGCAACCGGCGCCGGCGTAACTGTCGCGGTGATCGACACCGGGGTCAACGGTTCACCCCGGGTTCCGGCCGAGCCGGGCGGCGATTTCGTCGACGCCGGCGGTAACGGAATGTCCGACTGTGATGCCCACGGGACCCTGACCGCGTCGATCATCGCCGGGCGGCCGTCCCCGACCGACGGATTCGTCGGTGTGGCCCCGGATGCGCGACTGATTTCGCTGCGTCAGACGTCGGTCGCGTTCCAGCCCAAGGGTTCGCGCCAAGATCCCAACGACCCCAACAGCACCCAGACCGCAGGCTCGATCCGCAGTTTGGCCCGCTCGGTGGTGCATGCCGCCAACCTGGGCGCGCAAGTGATCAACATCAGTGAGGCCGCCTGCTACAAGGTGACCCGCCGGATCGACGAGTCCAGCCTGGGCGCGGCCATCAACTACGCGGTGAACGTCAAGGGCGCAGTGATCGTGGTGGCCGCCGGTAACACCGGCCAGGACTGCACCCAGAACCCGCCGCCGGATCAGTCGCTTCCGGCCGATGCCCGCGGTTGGAAGGGCGTGCAGACGATCGTCAGCCCGGCCTGGTACGACCCGCTGGTGCTCACCGTCGGCAGCGTCAGCCAGAACGGTCAGCCGAGCAACTTCTCGATGTCGGGCCCGTGGTTGGGCGCGGCGGCTCCGGGCGAGAACCTCACTGCGCTCGGCTATGACGGCCAGCCGATCAATGCCACCCCCGGCGAGGACGGCCCGGTGCCGCTGAACGGCACGTCGTTCTCGGCCGCGTTCGTCTCCGGTCTGGCGGCGCTGGTCAAGCAGCGCTTCCCGGAGCTGACCCCGGCCCAGGTGATCAACCGGATCACGGCCACCGCACGCCATCCCGGCGGCGGCGTCGACAACTATGTCGGTGCCGGCGTGGTCGATCCGGTGGCCGCGCTGACCTGGGAGGTCCCGGAGGGACCGGCCAAGGCGCCCTTCCGCGTCAAGGAAGTTCCGCCGCCGGTGTACATCCCGCCGCCAGACCGTGGCCCGATCACCGGTGTGGTGGTCGCTGGGGCCGCACTGGCCCTGATCCTCGGGATCGCTGCGATGACCCGACGCGCACTGCGGCGGCGCCAATGAGCTTCCTGCGGCGGCATTTCGGCTTCCGATTCACCACGGGCCACGCCATCTGGGCGGCCACGCTGATCCCGGCGTGCATTGCGGTTTGTATGCACTTCAGGTTGCTGTGGCTGGGGATCACGCTGTCGGTGCTGATCGCAATCTTCTCGGTGCTCACCATCCGCGGATACCGGCTCACCGGCTGGGTCCGAGCGATCTTCGCGTGGCGGCGCCGCCACCGCAGTACCCCCGATGCGCCGTCGGAGCCTGCGGTCGGCGCCACCGTGATGCCCGGCGACCACGTCGCGGTGCGGTGGCAGGGCGACTACCTGGTCGCGGTGATCGAGCTGGTACCAAGGCCTTTCACGCCAACGGTGATCGTCAACGGCGGTGCCGTCTCCGACGACACCGTCAGCACCAAACTGGTCGAGAAGCTGCTGGCAGCGTACTGCCCTGACCTGGAAGCCGACATCGTCTCGGCCGGCTATCGGGTCGGCAAGACCGCTCCCGCGAGCCTCGTGGCCCTCTACGAGCAGGTGGTGGGCCCGTACCCGGCGCCGGCCAACCGGCGGACCTGGATTGTGGTTCGTGCCAACCCGGAGGAGACCCGACGCTCGGCCCAGCGACGCGACAGCGGGGTGTCCGGGCTCGCCCGGTACCTGGTGGCCTCGGCCACCCGTATCGCAGACCAGTTGGCCAGCAACGGGGTTGACGCACAGTGCTCGCGAAGCTTCGACGATTTCGACAAGGCCACCGAGATCTCCTTCGAGAAGGAGACCTGGTCGGTGATCAAGGGCCGCAGCACCTTTACCGCGGCCTACAACGCTCCCGGCGGCCCGGATGTCTGGTGGTCAGCGCGCGCCGACCACACCACTACCTGCGTGCGGGTCCGTCCCGGCGCCGCCCCGACAACAACGGTGCTGTTGACGACGTTGTCCAATCCGACGACGCCGCGCGGGTTTTCCTGCCTGTACGGCGGGCAGCGGGCGGCCCTTCAAGGCCTCACCCCGGTGACCGACAAGCATCATGAGCTGCCGATCGGTTCGGCCGGGGTGCTCGTCGGCGAGACCTCGGACCGCTACCCCGTGTACATGCCGTTCGACAACGTCGACGTCAGCATCAACCTCGGCGACGCGCGCCTGTTCACCCAGTTCGTCATCCGCTCCGCTGCATCCGGCGCCGTCGTGACCCTCGGGCCACAGTTCCGCGAGTTCGCCACGATGATCAACGGCCGCGTCGGGCGGGTGCCGCGCGTGGCGTGGCCGCACTCCACGACGTATCTGGGCCCGCATCAAGGCGTCGGCCGAGTGATCATGCGGCCCAACTTCATCGACACTCCCCGGCACCGTCAGCTGCCCATCACGTTGATCAACCCGCGTGAAGAGAGCCGCTATCAGATGGCGCTGGAGCAGTGACATCAAGCTTCCTGGGAGAGGGGTCCCAGAAAGGTCGGGAGGAACAATGACAGACGAGATACACCCGCAGGTCGCCGCGGTCCTGCGCCAAGCCCAGCAGCTCCAGTCCCTAATGGACGATCAGCTGCACAAGATGAACACCGAAACATTCACCGCGGCAGACGAAGCCAGGAGCGTCGAAGTCACGCTGAACGGGCACCATCATCTGATCGACGTCTACATCAAAGACGGCTTGTTGCGTCTGGGTGCCCAGGCCGTCGAACAACGGCTCAACGAAGCAATTCAAAAGGCTACGGCCGCAGCAACCACCTCGATCGAGGCCGACCGGGAACGGCTCGATGCCATGGTTGCGGAGTTGACGGAGGACGGTATGCCACGGGGCTGAGGTGTTCCGCGATCCGGTGTCGGCTTAACACCGTCGGCCACCGCAGGTCGCGAAGCTCCTTGTGCGCCAATCGCTGTCGGTCGCGTTATCCGGGCTCGCTCTGTGCCGGAGTTCACGCCCGGGCGTTGATTCAATGAGTTGAAACGGAGCTTACGTGGGTGGACTGAGAATATTTTCGATGGCGATCCTGGGCATCTGCGCCGTGGCGTGCGCAGGCTGGGCAGGATTTGCCCTGTACCAGGGTGATTACCTGACCGCGTTGATAGCCGTTGGGGCCACCATATTCTGGCTCGCACCTGCACGCGTCTGGCAGATTATGCCTACCGCCATCGCACGGGGCACCTGCGATGCCCAGGGGACCACGCTCCGTGTTGACAAGCGCGTCGACATCCTGCTGTTCATCGGTGTCATTGCCGGAGTGCTCGCCCTCGGCTCCGCCGGTGTGCTCGGGGCGATGAACAAACTTTTCATACCCCTGCCTCCCGATATTGGCCCTATGTTCGCCATGGCCTTTATCGGGCCAGCGTTGGTGTTCGCCGCTGCCCTAATGCTGACGGTTAAGCGCGGGGGCATCGGTTTCATCCGACTGACAGCTGACGGCTTCACGTTCGTCGAGGCATTCTCGACAAGCAGCGGTGAGTGGTCACAGGTGGTCGACATCGTAGATAGAGCACCCGACAGTGTGCCGGCCAAGAGTCCGCTGGTGATGGTGATGAGCGACGGCGATTTCAAGATGATCAAAGAGTCGTCGCTGTACTCCCCCAACGGAGCGGCGCTCCTGAAGTTCCTGCGGTTCTACTGGCTCAACGCCGAGTGTCGCTCGGAGCTCACCGATGACCGTGCACTTGAGCGGCTACGCCAGGTCCAACTGAACCCCAACTCCACAACGCTCTAGCTGTGCCTCCACCAGGAGCAAATGCTGCTGCGCGAGGAAATTTAGTGTGCGGTAGGCGCCCAGTCATTCCTTATGCTCTTAACCAACGACATTGAGAGAGAGCGCGAAACGTGGGATTTGTTGACGCATACTCCTGGGGCAACTGGGGTTACGGTATGTATGACCGCAGTGAGGGTCTCCAGAAAGACGACCGGCACGTCGGCTGGGGCATGGCGGGATACGGCAATGACGCGGTCGGCTTTCTTCAGCCCGCGGGCGAAGGCATTGCAAAGGCACTGGGCAACGCCCGCGCTGCTGAGGCAATGGCCACTCCGATCATCCAGGCAGGTCTGTTCGCCATGATGGCGATGTCCAATACGTGCGGATTCGGCGACCCGAACACAGGTGGTCAGTTCGACCAAGGCGCCACGAAGTTCGGGGAAGCTAAGAACAAGCTCGAATCAGCGGCCCGCCCAGCAAGCTGGGATGGCGATGCCGCCGACGCGTATGACGCTCGCAACCGTGAACATAGTTCGCGAGTCGATCGACTGAAGGAAGCCGACGAGGCGATCAAGAACGCCATCAAGAGCGAAGCCGAGCAGAATGACGTCACCCGCAAGATGCTGGACCGCTGCCAGACAGTTCTTGGTCTGTCTATCATCCCAGCCATCGCGCTGAACGCGGTTCCCGGTTGGGGCCAAGCCGCCTCGCTGGTGTTCCAAACCGCAGCGGTCGCCGGTACGTTGCCCCCCGCCGAGTGGAGGTATCTCGACCTCATCGATAACTCCGCCCGCAATGCCACGTTAATTCGACGCGCCGGCGCCACCTACGACGAGGTTGCTGCCCAAGCCGGAGACTGGCCTGGAGCCTGCCGTTAGCGTGATAAGCAACAACGTTTTTTGGCATTCCTCTGAGTACAACGAAGGGAGATCGGCGTGCCCGACGATCTGAACGTTCTCGCAGAAGACCTGAATGGGCGCGGCGGGACGCAACGTGACGCCGCCGGCGACTTCAGTGCCGCTGCCGCGGTCACCGACGGAGCGACCATGTCAGTCTTCGTGACCCACGGCCTGGCATGTTCAGTCGCCACTACGGCGCTCTATGAAGCGCAGGACTCGCGGACGGCCGCCACGCAGGCAATGAACAAGGTCTCCAACGAACTCGCCGAGGCACTCGACATAGGTGCTGCCGATTACCGGCGCACCGACCATAGCGAAGAGGGAAACCTCAACGGACAAATGCACCCACGTTGACCGTTGCCTTCACCTAGGTTTCGAACGAGAGCGGCTGATCGAAACCCACTGCCTGGCCCCACCGGACTTCCGTACACCCGGTGCAAGCGGCACATCGGTGCACGCCGTGCCTCAGGTACCGGCGCCCACTGGGTATCCATCGGCGAGTCCCGCGGAGTGCTAGGTACCGCCATCAGCGACGGCAAGTCTCGTGGGTTCTGCGCAAGTTTTGGCATGTTGAAAGAGCGTGGCCTGTCCGAGGTGTGTCTGGCCATGTCGGACTTCCTAGCCGGGCTCAAAGGTGCTGTGACCCACGGATTCACCAACGCTCGCGGCGGGTTTTGGGTGGATTTCATACGCAACCTGCACACCGCGGTGGCGGTCAAACGCCCGCAGCAGTCAGCTTCCCTGCGTTCGCCGCATTCTCGCCGGCCCGTGGCAGAGGAACTAGTCGGACAATCCGATCGAACGGCTCACCAAGGACATCAAACGCCACGCCATCGCAGTGGGAAAGTCGCCAACTCGGGCAGCGTTCACCATCGAGCCCACCCACGACGGATGGCAAGCCGCCTCGCCGCTAGCGCTCCGATGTCTCCAGGACGATTACGCCCTGTCATCGCAGCCAAGAACACCAGGGCGACACTTAGCGATCAACACCAAATCACCTAGCGGTCAACATGACTCATTGATCGCGCGCGTGAACGGCGCCGGATCCGAAGCTCATTGCTCGTTGGGACGCGGCCACCGTCCACGTGCGCCACGCACACCCGTTGGTGCATACATTTCGCCCCCGAAGTTGCAGGACGTCCATCTTCGGGAGGCCTCGACACCTATCTCCCGCAGCGACACGCCCGCTCTGCAAAGAAAACGAAAGAACCGCCTCACCCACGCATGCAGCGGCGGGGGCTCGCGAGTCACTCCCCGAACCCCCGACTAAGCCGAGATCTTCGACCGCCCAAGGCGAAAACCTAGCGCCCTGCCCTGCGGCTACTTCTTGGTGTCCTTCGCATCCGGGCGTGCACGCCGGCCGATAACCGCCTCGGTGTATGCACGGTCTTCCTTGTAGAGGTCCTCGTCCTCCGAAAGGTTCGGGTTGCGGCGCTTCTCCTTGCCCTGGCCTTGCCCATGGCCGCCGCCCATGCCCCCCATACCGCCGCCCATACCGCCGGCGCCAGTGCCGCCGGGCGCACCGGGGACTCCGCCGCCTGCGCCTCGGGCACCGGACGGAGACGCCGCCACAGAGTCTGCTCCGACGGCAGGCCCAAGCGGCCCGGCGGGCATACCGCCGCCCATGCCACCGCCACCCCCGCCGGCGCTGGCCGGCTTTAGGCTCGGCTCCTCGAGACCCGGCATCTCAGGCATGCCCTCGGTTCCCTTGGGTAGACCACCACTCGGCATGCCGCCGGATGGTGCCCCACCGCCCGACGGCGAGCCGCTCCCCTGCCCACCCGACGGTGATCCACTGCCGCTGGGAGAGCCTGATTCGGGTTTCTCACCTGCCGAGGGATCGAGGCTGGCAGGCGACACGGACGGTATTTCGGGCACCTGGGGTGTCCCGCCCGTGTCAGTTGGACCGCCCGGGCCTGACAAATCCCCTGGGCCGGTCCCGGGGATCTCCGGCACCTGGGTGCCGGGGCGCGTTCCGACATCGTTGGACTTTATCTTTGGCAGACCACTAATCTGCGGCGGCCCGCCTGGCCGTATTTGTGTGAGGTTGATGTTGTTTTCGTAGTTATTGCGGTCATACTCCGACTGGTACTGAAAGTTGGACCAATCGATTGGGTTCAGCCACCCATTTCCGTCCACTTCCACGTCGTGCATGTTGGGGTGAACGCTGGCAAGTTGCTTGTGCGCCGAGAGAAGTTTCCCTGCCTCTATGGACAGGTTTTTGCACTCGTTCCCCATATCGTTCCACCACGAACGGAGGCGCAGCAAAGCATTCTTACAGGCTACGCCAGCGTCCCCCTCCCAATTACCCACCTCTAGCGGGATGTTGGCCTCAACCCAGTTATTTAAGCTGGTTTGATACTGTGCCCAACTACTCTGGAATGCTTCCACCCGCTGCATCGCTTCCGGATCACCGTGTTCATTAATCGCACGTGCCGCGGTTGTCCACTTAGCCCATTGATCGTCCGGCGAGGAAGGGTAGCCCCCATACTCAATTTTCGGTACATCGATATCGTCGATTGGTTTAGGGGTTACTGGTTCAATCGGTGGCGCCTTGCTGGAGTCGGTGCCCTGAGTCCCCAGTACTTTGGCGCTCCGCTCGTCCATTTCGGTGTAGGCAGCGGCCGCTGATCTGAGGGAAAGGATGAGACGTTTCGTCTCCGCGTCTCCTGCCTTAAGTGCCGTCATCAGTATCCCAGTACTATTCTTGAGCTGGTTGACGGCTTCCTTGGTCTCCGGCAGGGCGGCATCCGGAACGTCTAGTCCGTACGGATCACTAGGATGTTGTTTATCCGGCCCGTCGTAGCGGGGTTCCGACATTTGTTCAGCGGCCGCAGTCAGTGACTCCGCGATGACCTTGAAATTACCCACTGCAAATCAATCCTCTCTGCACCTGCAACTCAGCCGTGCGGCCGGAAATGCCCATGTCAATACCGTATCCACTGTGCGAGTACCTGGCTTCACCCAATTGAGCTTCGAATCTCGGCAAATAACGGGGAAAGCGGTTCAAATGCGCGCACTGAACCAGTGACCGGCGAGATCTTTTTAGACTGGTCCCATCCATAGGGGGCATTCGTCTAACTACTCTCATCGCCGTCACTTTCCTACGCACCAACGGCATCTGCGGCCAACTGGCCTACGTGCTGCCAATAAATAAACTCCGCGACGGCTCGGCGTTGGTCGTCTGCCGACACTGAGGTATGCGCGTCGTAGAGGGCCTGCTCCTGTGCATGCACGGCGTAGGCGGAGAATCCCTTCAGATGCGCCTCGCCCCGGTTGGCGGATCTGCTGATTACCGGGGCCCACACGTCCTCCCACAACTGCAGCCTCTGAAGCTCATCAGGCGGAGCCGCTTCCACCGGTGCAGGGGGCAGCACCTTCACCAGATCGCCGTCCCCGATCTGAGCCAGCCGCGCAGCAATCTGCGGGGCGATCACCTGCAGGCGGTCTCGACCAGCCATCTTGCCGCTGGCCGGGATGTCCTGCGGGGTCAACAGTTCTCGGTGCACACCGGAATCGCTGTTGAACTGCCCTTCGAATCCAATCAACGCCCGCAGCTTCGTGTCGTGGTGCTGTACCCAACCCAGCAGCGCCACAGCCGGATAGGTCGCCCAACCAGCGCGCTCATTCGGCGGGATCGATTCGTCAGCGCTCGCCATCACCACAGACTCGGGCAGACGGACCTGCGCCGGCATATAGGCCAATCCATAGTTATTGGCCACCACAATCCGCCCATCCTGGGTGACTGCCGTGACCCAGTGGAAGAAGGGATCCTCCTTGTTGAGCATGTCAGGCGCGTTGAGTGCGGCGGCAACCCTGCGTGCCAACTCCAACGGGTCGGAACCTGACCGCTTCGCAGCGTTCTGGGCAGCATCGCGCTCTGCGCGCGCTGCGGACACCGGAATGGGCGCGACTTGAGCGCCGCCGGCGATGTTCGCGGGCGGTGCCGGGGGCGGTACGACTGAGGGCGGCGGGGCCACTGGCGCGGCCGGAGGCGCGGTCGGCGGAGGTCCGAGAGGCATCGACGGCATTCCGCCACCCATGCCCATCGAACCGCCCGCCGGTGGCCCTTGTACCGGCGCCGCAGGGGCCTGTGCGCCAGTCAGTGAGGTCGGCGCCGAATGGGTACTCGCTGGTGCCATCGCATCGCTTGCCGGAACCGCGGGGGCCGGCGCCAACGGCGGCGCACCAGTCGAAGCAGCATGAACCGGCGTCCCCGCCGAATCCGCAAACCCCTTCGAGAAGGCCTGCAACGGATCTGTCGGCGCCGCACCGGTTGGTGCTTGGCCTGCTGCCTGCGACGCGCTCGCGGCTTGGTCCATACCACTGCCTAGGCCACCGCTCAACGGACTGGGGGCGCTTGGAGCGCCGGTGCCTCCAGTTGAGAGGTTCGGGGAACCACCCGTTGGCGGCGACGCCGCGCTCGTTACGCCGGACGTTGCGGGAGATGGTGGCGCGGCCGATGCCGGCGGTTTATTACTCACCTGTGGGACCTGGGGCTGAACGACTGGCGGCGGCGCGAATTCTGAACTGCCCGGTTTTTCGCCTTCAACAGGGGTCGCAGTGCCAACGATTTCATTGGCAACTTGGTCCACCGGCGTGTTCCCGGTAGCGGCCGGCCGTGCACCCTCCTGCGGCTTAACAACGTTCGCTACAGGCTGGACAGCTTGAGGGACTGGCGGAGCCACCGAACTCTCAGGCCGTTCCCCCTCAACGGGGTTTGCGGCGAAGAAAGCAGGTATGTCTCCTTCGGCTGGCTTAACCTTGCCTTCGTCAGGCTTATCACGAGCTTTCTCGAAATCTTCTTTGCCCTTTATCGGCGGCTCTGCGGACACGCCCTCCTTACCCGAGGCGGTGTCGGCCCCCCACTGAACAATCGATTTGTTGGACTCGTATGCGTAACCCTGGATCTTACTGATCGGGCCGTCCGCATTCTCTCCATTAGCCGCTTTAACTGTTTCGTCAATAACGTTCACCGCGGCATCTACGGTGCCAACAATCGCTTCTTTAACCCTGCCAATAAGGCCGACAGCTTCCCCGCACCACCCGGTGGCCGCAGTGAGCTGCTGCTCGTGCACTTCCATAGCCTTAGTGTGAGTGTCGACCTTGGCGTTGGCGGCAGTCGCCGATACACCTGCCCAGTTATTTTCGCTCTTGAGATACGTCTGACCAGACTGCCATCCTTCTTTTGCACCGGTCAGCTCTTTATGGACGGCGCCCAATTTTGCGCTGCGGTCGGCGAATACCGATGCGTTTGTCTCGGGCCACGCCCCTGGGCCGACCATTTTATCTCGATAGCCACCGGACGGTCTATCGTCCTTTTCGCTATCCATCATGATGCAGCCTTGCAAGCCCACATAATACTATTCACCAGGTATGTCGACGTCGCGGACAAAGAATTATCAGCTGGCGCGTAATTTGGAAGGGCGGCGACAAACGCACGGCGATACTGTGCAGCTAGTACAGCGGCGTCTTCAAACGTCGCATTTCCGCTTGCGCGCCCCAAACGTTCAAGCTCGTCAGCACTGGTGGACATCACAGGCCCGACTGCTTCTATTACCGATTTTTGTTCAGGTGTCCATTCCTTGGACGGAATGTTGGGATCGATCGCACGCCACGCCGACACTTCGCTTGCGAATTTCTTGGCGGACGTTTCCCACTCTGCACATACCGGAGCAGCTGTGGTAATGAACCGTTGAGACATATCTGGAATATTGCGATCCGAGGGCACTTCAGACGGAGCTTCGGGTACTGATAGCAACGGAGCAACGGCGGCGGCAGAATGGTAGATGATGGCGGAACATATGCCGCCTAGAGCCGAGGATATTCCATCTGCCACTGCTGCAATATTATCGTCTTTTGCGACATATGAAGGCACGCGTTCAGCAAATGTGTTTGCGTAGACTACAAATTGTCCATAGAGCGCTCGCATTATCCGATGGGGAGTTTTCTTGACAAGATTTGCTGTCTTATCTGCGGCACTGGTCATACCCTTCGCAACGGTCTCATACATAGTGCGTTGCTCAGGCGTCCACGCGGTGAGTGGGATCTGATAGTCACGGTCTGCCCATTTCACCGACTCTTCTGTGCTGGCGAGTGCGCGCGCGATACCGCCCCACGCCTCACAAGTCGGGTCTTCCGTGATGATGTTGACGGGCCCGGTGTCGTCAGCGCTGGCGAATTCGGATGTGGAGCCATTCGCCCCGGCATTCGATGGACCATTCCCACCACTGTCAGGTTTGACGACGAGCACGGTGACGACCACGGCCAGTGCGATCGCCAACACCACAGCCAGTCCACCGAGAATCCACTTGGCTTTTCCGCCACCGCCACCGCTCGGCGGCGGTGGACCGCCAGCCCACTGTTGCTGCGGACCCCACGGCGGCGGACCACCAGGCGGCGGGCCGACCGGGCCACCGGACTGCTGCTGCCACGGTTGCGGCGCACCACCGCCAGGCTGACCGCCACCACCCATCGGCGGTTGCTGCCCAAACGAACCCGGCGGGGGAGGCAAACTCATTGGCACACCTTCGACTCAGTCACGGATACGGTCACAACACAATCGCAGGATCAGAGGGCGCTCGTCGCGGTCCGGCCGCGACTGGCGGTGACGCAGCGTCCGGTGCCGACGTACTAGGTGCAGGGGCGGGTTGCGCCGCGGGCGGCGAAGAGACTGGGGCTCGATCTGCCGGCGCGGACTCCGCCGAAGCGCCCTGGGACGCCTGAGCTTCTCGGTCTTGCTCCTCGCGGCGTTTTTCCCGTTCGTCCTCGAGTTTCTCGCGCTCGTCACGCTCGTCGGGTTTGTCGGCGTCAGGCTGTCCGGCCCCCGCAGGTCCGCCACCGGGTTTGCCCGCCGCGGAGTCAGCGCCCTGACCCATTCCGCCGGTCATCTGGCCGATCTGCTGCACACCCTGCATGACCGCCTGCGGTATCTGGCCGGCCATCTGAGCCATCTGCATCGGAACCTGGGCTGCCATCTGAGCCATCTGCATCGGCATCTGCATCATCTGCTGCAACTGCTGCAATCCCTCCGCGCCACCACCGGCACCGGATCCGCTGCCCGCGCCCGTACCGCTGCCCAGCCCCGTCGCCTGCACCTGCCCGGCGATCTGCTGATCGGACTGCTCATACTTATCCGCAGCCGCTTGAATATTCTTCGCCGTGGCTTGTGCGTCAGTCTTGGTCTGGCCGACACCATCGATGAACGGCGCCTCAACCTTCTGGGTTCGGGCGGCCAATGCTTCCGACATCGGATCCGTGCCTTGTGCCGTAAATCGCTCCGGTGGCGCGGGAATGGCGCCGGCACTGGACTCCATCGATGCGCCGTGAGTCCGCACCTCACCCGGATTGACCTTCAGTCCACTCATCGGCATCCCCAATCGCCCGATATGCCAACCGCATCCACACTGGACAGCTCGCCAGCATTCACATCACGACCAGCTATTGCTGTCACCGACAACAACGAAGCCTGGGCCGCGGGGGCGACGCCCCACGCGGCGGCGTGCACGTCATGCACCGAAATCGAGCGAAGCTCAGCGCTGATGTTGCCGTGTCCCGGTGACGCCACTCGGTCAATCACCTCGCCAAACTCCCCCGCAGCGCGCGAACCCCGGCTCACCAGCCCAGACACGCCCATAATGTGGTCCCCTCCACCAAATAGCTCAGCAAAAGACTACCTGAGGTGCAAGTACCCCGAATACGCAAATCTGCGGCGCCCGCTTCTGCGACCAGAGGTCGCGATGTTCGCCCGGCGACCGGAAATCCGCGCCGCATCGGTGTTCAAACCATCAGCCGACGCCACAGCTGCGGATCCGACACCGACCGCGGTTCGCGATCGCCGCTCAGCGCGCCACCCGCCTACCCCATCGGCTTGTCGGCAACCTTCACATCGAACTTGACGTTGTCCCCGTCAACCGAGGTGGCGGTGACCGTCACCCCATACTTCGTTCCACCGGCAGTCAGTACGCATTTCTGCGTCGCTTCAACTTTCGCCGGCAAAGTGCCGTCGCACACCACGGAATCCGCCTTCTCCCCCACCTGGGCTTCCAGCTTCTCCTTGACGGTCTTGCCCAACTGCTCTTTGCTGATCCCCGGGCTGGTGCCAGCTTCGACGTGAGCCGAACATGCCCCGAGTAGGCCGGCTGCAACAACCATTGCAGCAGCGGCGCATGTGCGGACATTTGAAGTCATTGTCATTCTGATTCGCTCCCCCGGCGTTGTTCGCCGATTCCACATCGTCGCGGAACCTCTTGGGCAGCAGCCTAACCCGCGACCACACATGGCAGGCGCGGAAATTCTTTGAGAGGGCACCAGCACCGAGATCACCTGTGACGTCACCGAACTCGCATCAAACAATGTCAGCTGCGTTGGCATGAGGCAGACCGCATCACAGACACCGATCAACTCGACCGGCGCAGTGGGCGCCACCGCTCACCGCTTTTCGTCCAGCAGGGTCTCGGCGCGATCCAACGGGCTCTCGTGGGGTTCTTGAGTTACGTGGGCAGGAACGCCCGCCCGTCCGATGCCTTAAAAAGGTCTGCGCCGCAAACTGAGCGGGCTTGTGGCGGCGGCCGGCAACCGGGCTGCTGCTGAGCGAACGCCGTAGTCGCCGCAAGAAACGGCCCCTACCCCGTAAACCTCAGTGCAAACGCAGGTTCCGGAGCAGGTCGTAGACGCCGGCGATCCACAGCAGCAACGGAATCACCGCGGCGATGGCAGCACCGTCGCCCAGTTCCAGGATCCGCTTGGTCACCGGGGACACGCGGCGCACACCATCGGTGGCACCGACGGCGATCACCGCAACCAACCCGAGCGCCGTGTAGATCGCCAGCACCAGCCAGGCGCTACCGGGATTCCACAGGCACAAGCGCACCATCACACCGGTGGGCACGGCAATCGCCGCCGCGAGCAGCGCCCAGGAGCACCACCGCTCGGCATAGAGCCGCGAGCGGAAGCCGCAGATCACAGCCACCAGGGCGGCCACGATCATGCTGTGGATGAAGAAATGTCCTTGCACCACAACGGCGATCGCGCCGACCGACAGCACGAGCGCACCGGCCGAAAGGAAGCCGATCAACAGCTGGCGGGTGAGCAGGCTGCGTTCCTGTAGCCGTGCAGCCGATTCCGGCACCGAGGCGATGATCGCCTTCCACGTGGGCGAAGCCTCGTCGACCTCGTCGGGGGTGATGACCGGGTCGAGCAGCTCGTCGTTGGACACCGTCTCACCGGGCGCCGGGATCGGCGGCAGGGCGATACGGGCCACGGCGACAGTGAGTTTGGCGGCGTTGGTGACCACGATCAACCCGAACGCGATGGCGCCGGCCGGCACCCACGCGGCTCCGCCGTAACCGACGGCGATCGCCGCGCCGGTGATGGCGATCGCCAGCACTGCCAGGAACGAGGCCACATCGGCCCGACGACGCGGCCCGCCACGGGTCGCCAACGTCAACAGCAGCACCACCGCGCCCGCACCCGCGAGCTGTGGCGCACCAAGAGAATCGGCGTCATAGGGCAATGGCACGGCCAGCGCCGCGGCACCGCCGAGCACGATTGTCGCGGCCAACAGCAGGCTCTCGGCCAAATCCAAATTCTGGTAACGGTTCTGCGCGGCGAAGCTGCCGCCGAGCAAGCCCAGGCCGAACAACCCCAGCGCGAGCGCCCACCACCAGCCCTGGCCTGCCCCGCTCCAGGACACCAGCGACATGGCGGTGATGACGGTGGCTACCACCGGAATGGCAATGCCGACAAAGCGATTCAGTGCCGTGCGGTCGAAGATCGGCGATTCGTCGAGCACCGCGATCGCGTCGATCACGTCCTCAACCAGCGGGCGGTACCGCTCGGTACGGCTGACCGAAACCAAGGTCAGCAACGAGCCGTCGACCACCCCGGCATCGTCCAGGGATTCGTCGGCCTTCAGCGGCGGCGCACCCGGACGGGCGAACGCCCACATGCCCTGCTCGGAGAAGTCGAAACCAGCGAGGGTGTCCTTCGGAGTGTCCTCCAGCAATTCGCCCAGGACACTGACGGTTTCGTCGATGTAGGTCTCGATCGGCGCCGTGGCCGGCAACACCAGGTCCGTCATCCGCTTACCGGTGAGGATGGTGACCCTGGTGGTGGACGGCCTGCCGGGCGTCGCGTTCGACGTGTCAGCGGCAGCTGTGGTCGCGGTCAACGCCGTTCAAGCCTGTCGAAATCGTCGGACAGCGCAGCGGCCAGTTCGGTGATGCGGCGCTGGAACGTGTCGCTGAGCAGCTCGAGCTGAATCTCGGTGCCCGCGGCGACGTGCTTGTCCCACGGCAGCACGACGACCCGACCCGGGGGGACGTGCCGTTCGAACTGCTGCACCAGATCCTCGACGTCAACGTTCGGCTTACCCGGCGTGACGTGGTTGATGACGACGCAGGACCGGCCGAGCAGATCCTGATATCCGTTCTGGCGCAACCAGTCCATCGTGATGGCGGCCTGCCGGGCCCCGTCGATCGAGGCGCTGGCCACGATGACCATGCCCGACACGGTGGACAGCACGCCACGGGAAGCCTTCTGGAACAGGCCCGCACCACAGTCGGCGAGGACGAGGTTGTAGTAGCGCGACACCACGGCGGTGGCGCCCTTCCAGTCATCGTCGTTGAACTCGCGCTGCGCACCGCTGTAGTCCTCGGACGACAGCACCTCGAGGTTCGCCCCATTCATGCTCGTGTAGGCACGAATGTCGTTGTAGCGCGACAGTTCCTGGTCGGCGAGCAGATCCGAGATCGTCGCCGCAGACTGACGCCCGGCCCGGTCGGCCAGGTTGCCGCCGTCCGGATCGGCGTCGATCGCCAGGATGCGGTCGCCGCGGACCTTGGCCATGGCCGATCCGAGCGCGACCGTGACCGCGGTCTTGCCGACGCCGCCCTTCAGACCGAACACGCCGATCTGGTAGGAGTCGCGCGCATTACGCCGAATCCGGCTGTGCAGTTCAAGTTCGTAGACCTCATCGGGCGACAGACCGAGGTTGATCCGCGTCGTGAGATACAGCCAGTGCCGCCATCCGCGCTGGGACGGCATCTTCACTCCGGTCTTGACACCGACGTGCGACAACGCGTCGATCGCGCGGTGGTTGCCCATCGTGGCGGCCGAAGTGGGGCCGGGCGCGGCCGGCGTCGGGATGGCCTGCCCCGCTCGCCACTGGCCACTGACCTCGGGATCGAGGTCGGCGAACTGCGACGGCGCCGGGCCGGGCGCGACGCGCGGGGCCGGACCGGGCATGGCGCGCGCCTGCTCGTGCCGTGCGCCCTGGCCGAACTGCTGCTGCTGCGGGGCCCGCAACATGGAATTCTGCGGCCACTGCGGCGCACTCGCCGGCGGCGGCGGCATGGGCGCAGGCATCTGCTGCGCGGTCTCCGCGTGCCGCGGCTGCGCTGCGGCCTGAGTCTGGGTGGAGGCCGTGGGGGCCACGGGCACATCCGTGGAACTGGTTTCCCCAACCGGGACCGGCGGTGGCGCCGCTGCGGCGGCGGCCTTCAGGATGGCATCTCTGTCCACGATCGCCGTGGCGTCGTCGACCGGTTTACCCGGTTCCGACGAGTGAAAGAGCCGGTCATAGTCGGCCGACATGGGGACCCCTCAGATAGTCAAAAACAGATGGTTAGATCTTTACACCCAAGCACAAGTGGTGGGCGGGTTCGGGCCATCATCAGATAGTCCGAACACCCGCCCACCAAAGCATGCTTGTTGCCTCGTAGTACTAGGCAAACATCCCCGAGACGCCGGCCTCGGTCTGCGCCATGGTCTGCCCCGCCTCGCTGATGGTCTGCGCGAGGTTCTGCAGCGCCTGGTTCAGCTCGTTGGAGGTGCTGTCCCAACGGGTCTGAACGGCCTGGTAGGCCTCCGAACCCGAGCCGCCCCACGCCGAGGCGAGCGAGGCCAGCGAACCCTTGCCCTCGTCCAGCAGGCCGGCGGTGGTGCCGACGGCGCCCTGGATCTCGCTTGCTCCGCCTTCGATGCCTGCGAAGTTCCAAACCTGTTCGGTCATGTCTTGTCTCCTTTACTAGTGGTCTGTAGGTCAGATCTGCATCGACGAGGCCAGGTTGCCGGCCTGATCGTCGTCGGTGCTGGAGTACTGGGTACCCGAGGTGTGGATGTTGGTCGAGATCTCGTTCAGCTCCTGGATCTGCTTGTCAGCAGCCTCATGGAAACGGATCAGCGCCTGCTGAGCAGCCGTACCGGCCTGGCCCTGCATCTGGGCAGCCAAGGTGCCACCGGTCGACTCGACCTGAGCGATCACGCTCTTGAGCTCACCCGAGATGCGCTCGAAATTAGCAGCCTCCTTGGCGAGGACGGCGGCATCTGTATTCATCTGTGCCATTTTGGATTCCCCTTATTTTTCCTTTGTCCTCACCAGAGAAAATTGGCGAGTCCTCCGGCCGGGTGGCCGGAAAGTCTGTGTGGTGGACGACTTACCAGTCGTCGTCTCCGTCATCTGTCTGGTCGTACGTGAGCGCTGTCGGTGCCACCAATCCGTCCTTGGTGGCGGCGCTCTGCTCTTCCTTGTTCTTGGCGGCGTGCACCGGTGCCCCGCCACCTCCGCCGGCGCCACTGCCCACCGGCGCCACCGGTCCCGCGGCGCCGGCCGCGGAAGCGAACGCGCCAGGCTTGGCCTCCCCGCTGATCCCCAACATGCTGGACAACAGCGCCGTACGCGGCGGAGATCCGAGTGCGCCCGGCAGCGATGCCGCGCGCACCAGACCCGAACCCGAACTCGGGCCCGTCCCCCCGGCCAGCGGATGGTTCGAGAAGGGCGACGCCCCCATCAGCCCCATCTGCATGCCCTTGTCACTGCCCCCCATGCTGGAGAACTGGCTGACCATCTGGGTCACCTGTTGCAAAGGCTGCGTCATCGCCTGCATCGGGCTCTGGAGCATCTGCGGGATCTGTCCCGCGATCTGCCCCGCCTGCTGCCCCATCTGCATGGCCATCTGCATGCCCTGCTGCATGGGGTTCTTCTCCGTCGGGTCCTTCTCCTGCTGCCCGGCGTTCTCCCCCTTGCCCGCCGCACCGACCGCCCGCTGCTCGGCATGGTTGGCCTGCGCAGCAGCATTGCCGACAGCCAATTTCATCGACGACAACGTGGATATGGCGCTGATCGCTTCCATCGTCGCGTTGCGGGCGACGCCGATGGCCGTTCGCGGCGCCGTCGACGCGATCGCCGCTGCAGCGGTCGTCTCACCGATCCCTGGCATCACGATCGGCTGCATCGGCACGAACGGCTCGAACAGCAGGTTGGCGGTGGTTTCGGCGTGATACGCCTCCATCGCACCGGCAGCCTGGTTCCACATCCGGACGAAGTAGTCCATCTCGTTCAACCCGATCGGCATCGTGTTGATACCGAGGAAGTTGGTGGCGTTCAGGACTGCGTTCGTGACGTGGTTCTGCTCGATCTCCGGAATGGGCGGAGTGGTCGTCAGAGCCAGGGTGTACGAGCTCGCCTGGGCGCTTGCCTGCAACGCCCGCTTCTGCGCCTGCAGCACCATGGTCCGCAGCCACATGATCATCGGCATCGTTGCGGAAACGGCGCGTTCACTTGCCGCGCCGCTCCACACCGAGGTCAGGGTGCTCAGCGCCGCAGCCAGCTCGTCGGCCTGGGTCTCCAGCAGGATGGCCAGACCTTCCCACCCCGCGGTCGCCTGAAGCATCGGCGCCGGGCCGGCACCCAACATCAAGCGCGCGGTGTTGACCTCTGGCGGCATTGCAAACCAGGTCGGTGGAACCGGTGGTGCCATGACCATTGCTGGACGACCCTATCTCTGACGATTTGCCGGCAGGCGGCTAGAGCGTGGTGGCCTGAGCTGCGTCGACCGCGTTGTAGATACCCGCGGCCTCCTGGATGGCAGCGCCGGCCCGGGTGAGTTCCTCCTGCGCGAACGAATTCGCCGCAAGAGCTTCGACGCCCTCGCTGGCGAAGGCCATCGCAGCCATTACCGAGACCTCGTCAGCGCCGGCCGGAACCAGCGCGGTGACGGCCGCAGTAGCGGTGGTGCCGCCGGCCAGACCGCGGGCCGCGTTTGCGATCACCTGTGCCGCAACACCTTCGGCGCCCGGGTTGTGCATCATCGGTTGCATTTGCCTGCTCCCCTGTTTCGATTACCAATAACCAGGGACAAGCACCCAAAGGCGACGTGGCAGAAGTTTGCCATGTCGTCAAGAGATCTGTCCCCCGATCTCTTTGCTGGCGGGCCGCCGCCAGCGTTGCTGAGTGCGTTGGATAAATACTAACTGCCCTATTGGGGTGCTGCGAACACTTCTTCTTCGGGTGGATCGACATAGGCCGCCTGAATGACTTCCTTGCCTTCCGGCGCGACCATGAATGCCTGGCCAGGCGGCCTTTTCTTGACGATGATCTCCCGGGACGGGAAGTCGTTCTTCTCGCCGGAAAGGAACAAGGTCGGCGAACCGGCGCCATAGGCGGCACCCACGAACTTATCCATCGTCGCCCGGTGCGCCAGGCTCATCTGGCACGTCACGATGACGTGCAGCCCGATATCTGCCGCGGCCGGCAGTAACGGACCCAACGGCGCCATCGGCGACAACATGCCCGCGGCCGCGGTGATCATGTGCCAGTCGTCGACCAGCAGCACGATGTCCGGACCGCTCCACCACGACCGCGACCGCAGTTGCGAGGTGGTGAGGTCCGCCGGTGGCAACCGCTTCTTCAGGTTGGTGGCCAGCGCCTTGATCGACTCCTCCAGCGACGCGCTGTTGCGGTTGATCGCGCCGGCTGCCAGCAGATGCGACTCGGGCACCGCGTCGAGCAGGCCCGACCGGTAGTCGGCCAGCATGAACCGCACCTGGTCGGGACTGTTGCGACTGCAGATCGCCTTGGCCACTGCATGCGCGATGGTGGTCTTCCCCGACTTCGGAGCACCGAAGATCAGCAGATGCGGGGTCATGTTCATCTGGTTGTAGGCAACCGCGAGGTCCGACTCGCGCACCCCCAGCGGCACCTGCCAGCGAGTCCGGTAATCGGAATCGGCTCCCGGCGGGTTCGGGTCGAGCTGATGCAGGTAGATCTTCTCCGGCAGCACCCGCACCTGCGGCGCCTGGTCGGTGTACCGCGAGGCCACTTCCCGCACCGCCGCCGTGATCGCGTCGACGATGTTGGCGGAACTGTGCACACCGTCCAGCCGGGGAACACCGATCATCAGGTGATGCTTCTCGAGGGAGACGGCGCGGCCCGGCCGGTTGGCCGGGATGTCCCGGGTGATCCGGTCGATCTGGGTCTCATTCACATCGCCCAGCCGGAACTCGATCTTGGTGCCCAGGTAGTCACGCACGCGTGACTTGAGCTCGGTCCAGCGCGGGGTCGAGATGATGACGTGCACGCCGTACGCCAGGCCCTGGCCGGCCAGATCCTGCACTGCCGGTTCCAGATCGGGGAAATCCGCCACGAACGCCGGCCAGCCGTCGATCACGAGGAAGACGTCACCGAAGGGATCCTGCGCGGCCGGATTGTTCGGGTCCTCCCGCATCTCGCGATAGGCCGAGACCGAGCCCACCCGGTATTGCTTGAACACCTGCTCCCGGGCCCTGAGCACGGCCTTCACCTCGGCCACCACCCGGTTGACCCGGTCCGGTTCGGCACGGGTGGCCACGCCGCCCACGTGCGGCAGGTCTTCCATGTACATCAGGCCACCGCCGCCGAGGTCGATGCAGTAGAACTGCACCTGCCGCGGCGTATGGGTCGCCGCTGCCGACAGCATCAGGGTCTGGAGGAAGGTCGACTTGCCGGTCTGCGGGGCACCGCCGATCGCGATGTTGCCGCCGGCCGCCGAGACGTCGACGCCCCAGATGTCCTGTCGGTGCCTGCGCGGCTCGTCCATGATTCCCAACGGGAAGCGCAGTGGCTGACGCTGGTAGTCGCGCTCGAGCAACTCGTTGACCGGAGTCGGATCGGTCAGCGGCGGCAGCCACATCTTGTAAGCGCGGCTCTCACCGGTGCCCAACTGCCCGAGGACGACCTCACGCAGGACCCTCGGTTCGGCATCTGTACTCATGAGGTCACCGCCGTATCAAAAATCGGTGTCGTCGTGAACTGATGAATCCGCAGCCGGGCCTGACGCTGCGAGCGTGGCCTGACCTCGCCGTCGGCCGACTCCTCGACCTCGGGCACGTAGTTGGCTCCGGTCCAGAGGGTGCTGAACTTCACCGGGTCCTCCATACCCACCCGCAGGAAGCCCACGCCGCTCTCCTTGTTGGTGATGTACTGCGCCTCGGGCGTCCCGATCACCGCCTTGGACTCGGAAGAGCTGGTGGTACGCAACGCAATTCGGTAGGTGAGGTTCGGCTCGAGCTTGTCGATCCGAACGCCGCCGGTGTTCAGCGACTGGGTGGCCAGCAGCAGGTGCACGCGCAGCGACCGGCCCACGCGGCAGATTCGGTCGAACAGCTGGATGAAGTCGGGGTGGTTCTGCAGGAGTTCGGCGAACTCGTCGACCACCACGAACAGCGTCGGCAACGGCGGGAGATCCGCGCCGCGCTCGCGATGCTTCTCGTACTCGGCCACACCGGACAGCGCACCCGCGGCACCCACCTGCATACCGGCCTGACGCAGGATCTGCTGGCGCCGGTCGAGTTCACCGGTGAGCACCTCGCCCATACGGCCGACCAGCTCGGCTTCCTCTTCCATGTTGGTGACGACGGCCGCGGTGTGCGGCAGCTTCTCCATACCGAGGAAGGTCGAACCGCCCTTGAAGTCGGTGAGCAGCAGGTTGATCTGGTCGGGATGGTGGGTGGCCACCAGCGACAGGATCATGGTGCGCAGGAACTCCGACTTACCCGAACCGGTGGTTCCGATGAGCATCCCGTGCGGGCCGGCGCCGAACTCCGCGCCCTCCTTGATGTCCAGCTTCATGACCTCGCCGGACTTCAGCTCGTGGCCGAACGGGATCTTGAGCCGGTCGCGGTCGGTGTCGGTGAACATCCGCCAGCGGGCCGGGGTCACCTCCTCGACCGACTTGGCGCCCACCAGATGGTGCCATTCCTTGGAGACCTTCTTCTGCACCCGGACGTTCTTGTCGATGATCGTTCCGGTGATCGACCAGCCCGCCAGCTTGCGGGCGATCCGGCCCGCCTGCGCCGGGGTCATCCGGTCGACGACCCGCGTGACTTCGCGGTAGTTCTGGTTCGGCAATTTATCGTCGGCCGTCCCGTCCGCGTCGACCCGCAACCGGTACGCCGACCCCCGGTGATTTCCGAGGGTGAGCACGGTGACCCCGGCCCGGCCGTCGACAGGGAAGCCGGCCTTGCCGCCGGTCAGGTCCACCACGATCACGTACGGGCCACCGGGCGCGGCGTCGGCGCTGTGCGGGCCGCGCGCGGTCAGATCGCTCAGACCGTCGGGGCGGGTGTAGACCAGGCGGGTGGGCCCGGCCGCATCGGTATCGGTCTGGTGCTGTACGTGCGGCAGCCACTTGAGCCACGCCCACTTCGGGTCTTCCGGGTTGTCGGTGAGCACCCGGATCTGCAGCAGGTCCGGCGGATGGAATACCGCCAGATGACAGATCATCGCGGTCAGCATCGCCGAGGCGCCGTCGGCGTCTCCGCCCACGGCGATCGTCGGGAATGTCCGCAGCTGAACAAGTTTCGGGCAATCGTGGATCAGGCCGTGGGTACGCAGGAACTTGGTGACCCACATGTGGCTGACCGGTTCCAGGTGAGGCTGCGGCGCGCCCTGCGGACCGGCCAGCTCACCGCTGGTGTTCGGCTTGAGCAGGCGGTCCACCGCGATCTCGGCGCCGATGCCGATGCGGGTGGCGGCGTAGAAGTCGGAGTTGGCCTGACGCGACCACTGCCGGTGGGTGCCGATGATCGACAAAAGATCGTCGGGATGCGGTGCGTGGTAACCGAAGAACGCGACCTGAGCCGACGCCGACGACGTCACCCGCGTGCGCAGGCCGGCGAGGTACCGCAGGTATTCCTTACGGTCGGCGTTGATCTCGGGGACCTTTTTGCCCCCGCCGCCGCCACCGCCCATCATGCCGACGGTGCCCATGATCATCATCAACGGCATCATCAGCATGTACGGGGACAGCTGACGCACCCCGGTGAAGATCATGATCGCGATCATGCCGAGCATGCAGCCGCCCATGACCCAGGGCATGGCCTTCTGCATGCCCGACGGCGGGATCTCGATACCGAGGTCATCCGGTGCGGCGACGTTGATCTCGCCCGGTGTCAGTCGCGGCCCCCGCTTGATGGTGGGGGTGAACTTCTTGGTTGTCATGAGCCTTGCTTGCTTTCCACTTTGCGCGGATGGGGGTCGGCAGGCAGCGTGTCGTGCTCAAGCAGCGCCGCTTCCTTCGACAACACCGGGCCCTCCACCAGCAGCCCGACGACCTGCCACGGCGCGTTCACCGAACCGGACAGGCCCAGATTCTTCGCGGCATCGTCATTGGCGATGCCGTACCGCACTCCTTGCGGGTCGATGTAGTACAGGCTCTCGCCCACCCGGGGATCCGGTGACTGCAGCCGCACGAACTGGCCGCCTTCGATGTACACCGTTGCGTCACCGCCGATCTGGTCGATGCCGGTGCCGACCGCCGACGACGGGAGCGGCAACCGCCGGCCGGCGATCACGGTGGTCTTGGGTGCCTGATCGCCCGGTTCCCGCTGCCAGGCCCAGCACAGCACCGGCGAGTCCTGACGCAGCAGCACCTCGAGCGGCTTGTCTGGCAACGGCGAGGCGTAGACCTGCTCGGCGATCTTGGCGACCTGGCTGGCCTCCACCGACGGCGGCTTCATCAGGCCGTATGAGTTGGTGGCGCGCAGCGCCGCCGCTGTGGTCTCGTTGACTCGGGCCACCCCGTCCGGCAACACCACATAGTGCTGCGGATCGGATTCGGTGGCCGTCTGGAACACCGAGCCGATCACCAAATTGTCCGGCAGCCCAAAGGTATTCGGTGCTCCGGCGGCCGGAATTCCCGGCAGCTGCCAGGGCCCGCGATTGGCCAGCGCGTTGAACAGCCCTTCCGAGACCGGCGTGGCCTTCGCGGTGACCGGGATGCCCACAGCCGAGCTGATCGCCCGGTCCGACAGGTCGATGCTGTGCCTGCCGTCCTGGGTGACCAGCCAGTTGCCACCCTCGAAGGACACCAGCATGCCCTGGTTCGGGCGCATCGGGCCGACCGCGGTATCCGTTGCCAGCGACCTGATCAGAACCGAGGACTCCACCTTGGGCGCCGAGCTGTCGGGCTTGGCCACGGTGTCGCACAACGTCCACCGCGAGGCGGGCGCACCGGTCGGCGTGGCATACGGCGCACCGGGAATACCGATCGGCTGGCCCTTGGGCAACCGGTTCAGCTCCTCGGACTTCACCGCGGACGGGGTACCGGAATTACCGAGCGCCAGCCGCGCCGAGGTCAGGTTGTACACCGGGCGAAGCAGATTGCTTCCGGGCAGCATCACGTAGAGCTGATTGGTGGTGCGGTCCACCAACAACTGATCGCTGCCCTGCTTGCCCAGCGGCTTGAAGTACGCCATCAACCCGGCGCCGAGGCAGATCAGTACCGACACCACGACGCCGGCGAACACCGCACGGCTGTAGAACTGCAGCGGATCGTCGAACATCCGGGTGTCGCGGCGCACGATCGCGTGCTCGACGCGACGCAGCAGAAAGCGCCAGCCGCTGACCTGGACCTTGGTGGTGAGCCGGAAGCCTGCCATCGCTTATTCGCCGATATTCAGGCGACTGTGAACCGCCGCGATCGCCGCCGACATGTCGTCTCCGTTGACCTCGCTGAGCTGCTCGACGCCCAGGCTCTCGAAGTCCAGCGACCGGGACAGCCGCATGTCACGGTTCTGCTCACCGGCTTCCACCAGCTGCCGTGCGTAACGACCGTTACCGGCGATGTCCAGCGCGGGCTTGTTGTTGAGCGTGCGCTGGCTCAACAACGAGGCCGCCTCGTTGACCCGCTTGCAGGCATCGTCATCGAGCCACGAATCATTGGCCTTGGCAATGACTTTGGAGATCTCGACGATGTCGTCGGGCGAGTACGAGTCGAACTCGATACGGGTGGCGAACCGGGAACGCAGACCGTCGTTGGCCTCCAACAAGCGGTCGATGTCATTGCTGTAACCGGCGATGATGACCACCAGACGGTCACGGTCGTTCTCCATCCGGGCCAGCAGGGTGTCCAGCGCCTCCGTACCGAACGGGTCGGCACGGCCGTCGCGCTCCTGCACCAGGGTGTAAGCCTCGTCGATGAACAGCACGCCCCCCAGGGCACGGTCGATCGTCTTGGCCGTCTTCACCGCCGACTGGCCCTCGTACTCCGCGACGAAATCCTTACGCGAGGTTTCGATCAGCTTCGGCTCGGCGATCACGCCGAGCCCGGCCAGGATGTTGGCCACCACGCGCGCGATCGTCGTCTTACCCGTACCGGGCGGACCCGCGAAGATCATGTGCTTGGAGGTCTGGGCCACCTTCATGCCGCGCGCGGCCCGGATCCGCGCCATCTGCGTCGCCGCCCGGTACGCCTCGATCTGCTCCTTGACCCGGCTCAGACCGATCTGCTTGTCCAGCTCGGCCTGCGCCTCGGCCAGCAGCTTGTCCCGCCCGGAGGTATCGGCCACCACGCTGGACGGATCCCACGGATCGGTGCGGGCAGCGATCTTCTCAGCGGTCGTGGTCTCCAGCCGGTAAGCCGGATCACGCAGTGCTGCAGTAACTTTGGGCTCAGGGTAGTTCGCCTGCAACCATTCCAGGAGAACCTGGGCGGATTCCTCGTTGCCCTGGGCGCGCCGGGCCATCGCCAGGAACCAGGCGATGGCGCGTGAGCAGGCCGCCGCTGCGGGCGTACCGTCCGCGGCGGTGAGGCGCCGGTCCGCCTCGGTGAACAGCCCCAGGTTGGCTGCCGCCACGCCGTGGGCCACACCTGCCGCGGCAGCAAGGAACGTGTCCGGCCACTGGTCGGCGCCGCGCACCTGATCGATCACATCGGTCCAGCGTTGCGCCGCACCGTAGACCACCGCCTTGACCCAGGACACCAGGTGCTCGGACCCGCCGGCGGGGGCATCGTCCAAGGCCTCCATCGCGTCGGCGAAGTTACCCTCGGCCGCCTCCTGGACCGCGAAGCCCAGGGTGATCGCCAACGGCGAGTTGATCGGGTAGGAGATGTCCTTCCCGTAGATGCCGCCGATCGGGATCCGCGCGCCGACACCGTTCATCGAGATCTCGGCGGTACCGGCCAGTTGACCGAAGTTCGAACGTGAATACCAGGCCCGGAACAACGTCACCCGGTCGGTGTCTCCGCAGCGGATCCGACCGACCCACGCATCACAGGCGGTTTCGTCGTAATTGGTTATCTCGGTGAATATCTCGAGTGAGCGGGCCGGCGAGCCGGACAGCATGCCGACCGCGCTACCGAACATTCCAGCAAGGTGGTCAGCCATCGTCGCCTCCATAGCGGGTCGAAAAGACCTGGGCCCGAGCATCATCGGCTTGCTCCGGGGTGGGCAGATCCAGGTCACGGGTCAGAAAGTCGCGGGTCGCCGCGTCGTCGTGTCCATGCTCCCGCATTCCCGCGAGCATGAACGAGTACTGGGCGGACTTGGCCTGTTGAGCAGCCAGACCCGCGATCACCAGGATCTCCTCGGCGAGATCCCGTTCGGTCAGGGTGGTGACTTTCGGTGCCAACTCGATCTGGTGCACCCGGCCGTCCATGAACGCCGTCACCGTGACGGTTTCGGGCGGGTTGGTGACGGTGAACAGCGGCACCGTGAGTTGGTCGTCTTCAGCAGCGGGCACGTCCGAGAACCCGTCGCCGGATACCGCATCGTCAGCCGGCACGAAGTCGTCATAGGTCCCGAGCGCGTCGAGGCCCGCCGCGTTCGATGCGTCGTCCGCGTACGAGGAGTCCAGCGCCGAGAGGTCGTCATAGTCGTCATCGTCGTCCGGAGAATGTGGCGGAAAGTCACCCACCGTGGCGGCCTCTTTCAGTACGCGTAGGAGCTGTCCGGATCAGACTTGTCGAACCATGAAGCCGACGGCAGGAATTCGATCAAACCGTCCAAAGCCCGCTGCAGATTGTCCTTGGTCCCGGTCAGGAAGCTGCCGTAGAGCTCGCCGTTCACCCGGCGCGGGATGGACACGATGCGTCCCTGCTTCGAGTCGAGCACGCCCGCGGCCACGTCTACCTGAGCGATCGTGCCGCCCGGATTGCGCTCGGACACCACGAGCTCCACCCAGCTCTCCGGCTCGGAGATGATGTTCGCGTAGACCCGCGCCGAGGTCGGCGGGATCCCGTAGCCGGTCAGCTCGTCGGCGGTCCGGCAATTCGCCAGCGTCGCCGCAACCCCGGTCAAAGGCTCGACGCTGGCCGGCAGCCCCTCGCCGAGCACGGTCATCACCATGCCGGCCAGACCCACCTGGGCGGCAACCCGCTGCAGCACCAGCATGTCGTTGTCGCGGGCCGCGACCACATGCCGACCGCCCTTGCGGCACACCACGAACCGGATCATCTTGCCGCCCGCGTCGCGACGCCACCAGCGCCCCTCCAGCGTGCGCTCGGGCCGGCTCAGCGTGTCGAGCATCGCCGCCACCTCGGGGTGCGGGTTACCGAAGACATCCAGCACGCCCTGGGCCGTGAGGTCACGGCCCACCTGTTCCCACACGATGTTCCGCAGATCGGGCTGCGGAATGTTCAACCGGATTCCCATCGAGGGCGGGAAATCGCTCAGCCCCAGCTTGTCCGCGACCACCAGGATCCCGTCGATGGTCAGCTCGACGCCGACGACATCGTCGATCGCCTGGGCATTCGCGTCTGCGCTGTAAGGAGTAGTCATGCGTCTGCTCCCCCTCTACCGAACGGTTCCACGGAGGGCACCGGACATCGCCGAATCCGTCCGGTCGTACCCGGCCGCCGCGCGGGAGAGCTTCGCTCCGAGGTCACGCGACACACTGGCCAGACAAGTTCCCGCAGCTCGACGCGCGTTGAGCGCGGCCGCGACGGCTGAGGCCGTCGACGACGAAATCGGCCCATGAGTGAGGCGTACCGCGGCGTCGACACCCTCGACCACGCCGGTCGCCACAGTCAGGCTGGTTGCAGCCTGGCCCTGCTTGGCCGATAGCTCCTGTAAATGCGCGGTGGCAACCCGCAAATCACCCGCCATGAAATTCCCCTCGATCCCTGTCCCCGAATTCTTACCTGTCGATCACGGCCGCAGATCCGGGTACACCGCGATCTAATGTAGCCGCCGCTGCCACATGCAGCTGGCCCTGCTCGAAATCCGCCCCGACATGCACCGGAGCCGGACCAGCCGCGGCACCGCCGGCGGCCATGGCCTCCAGGTCGGGCGGCAGCGTCTTGGCGGCCTCGTCATCCGCGCCGGCACCCAGCGGATCGGCAGGCGCGCCCGCAGAATCCGTGGCGGGCAGACCACCGGCCTCACCCTCCTCGGGCTCGCCCACTCGGTCCTCGCCGTCCTCGCCGTCCTTCTCGCGGTCCTTGTCGTGCTCGTCTTTCTCGTCGTCCTCGTCGCGACCGTCCCGATCCTCGTCGTCCCGGCCGTCCCGGCCGTCAGTGTCGACGCCGGGGCTGTCCGACGCCTTGTCGAGCTGGTCGGCGACGGGACCGCCCGCTTGCCCGGCCGCCTGGCTGGCCATCTGCGCCGCCTGCGTCCCGGCCTGGGTGGCCGCCTGCGCAGCCTGTCCGGCAGCCTGGGTGATGCCGCCGAGTATTCCGCTCAACGGGCTGACCAGTGAGCCCAGGATCCCGCCGAGGGCGCCGGCCGCATTCGTCGCCGCATCCTGCGACGGGGACCCCGTACCTGACATGCCGGCGGGCATCGAAGGCGTCGACGGAGCACCTCCTCCTCCGCCTATCCCTCCGCCGGTCGAGGGGGCACCGCCGCCCCCACCCGCCGGAACAGCTCCACCCGACGGAGCACCGCTGACCGACGGAGCACCATCGCCGCCAGTGGGTCCTCCCGGATCCGTGGCCCCGGGATCTTCCGGCGCGGTGGGTAGCTGAGGCTCTCCGGCCGGCGGCTCGAACTCCGCACCGGTGGGGGTGGCGCCGCCGGCCAAGGTTTCGTACTGCGTCGCTGCGGTCTGCAATACGGCCGCGTTCTCATCGATGTGACCGCACAGAGTCCGCAGATCGCTGTGGGACTCGCCGACGGCCTTGGCGACCATCGCGAACTCCGCCGTCATCTGGGCGGCCGGCCCGAAACCCGGAACGATTCCCGCGCTCGTGGTGAGCAGGCTCATCGCGCCCAGCCAGTCAGAGTGTCCGTCGAGACTGTCGCGGGTAGCCGCTATCTGGCCGGCTTCGGTGGACAGCACCCCGGCCACCATGGTGTCCAACCCGAGCATCGTCTGGACCCGGCCGACCTGTTCGCCGTTGCGGCCCGCGTAAGCACTGGCCCCGCTGCTGTCCCAGCTGTCGTCGGGGAAAGCCGACACCAACACCTGCCCTACCGCGCCCATCTTGTCGGCCCCCGCACCGAAACGTTGCCCGTTCTCCGGATCGCCCACTCCGGTGCTGCGCTTCATCGACTCGATGGTCTGCTGACCGGCTACCAGGATCGGCGACCGGGCGGCTCTGATCAGACGCCGACCGATCTGCGATGCGAAGAAGTTGGCGGCCTGCTGGCTGAGATCGGCGCCGACGGTGTTGCGAACGATGAACTCTCCGACCTTCGCGGCTCGCTCGGTCCACTTCAGATTGTTCTCGATCACGCCTTTGCCGATATCGGCAATATCCCCCAGCAGTCCCATACCCCGCATCCCCTTCGCCGGAACAGAGATTACCAGCGCATCCGACCCGGTCAGCGCACCAATTTCGCGCCTCCGACGGGCTCCGGACGACCGTCTTCTGACCCGTTCCGACCACTACTAATGGCAGTGAACGGCCACTTTTCCGGAAGCACCCGAAGGGCTGGGCGGCATGTTCGTGCGGCGTCCCCGGGGCGTCGGCCAAAGGGCAGTTCGGACTGTCTCCGGGCACACCGCCCACCCCCTTTTCCACCCACCACGGGGTTTGCCATCAAAATTTGCTACGCCGTTAGTTCGGCCGGATTACGGGCGGATCATGCAAGCCGGACGGGTTGTAGTCGATACTTGAACACGGTCAAAGTTCCCTTACGTGAGTTCGATGAGGAGATTCAGGCGTGCCCGACCCCGACGACACCTTGCGTAGAGAGCTCGGCTGGACGGGGCCGGAGGAATCACACTTCGAACCCGACACCCGGCCGACCCGCCGCAAACCACCCGAGCCGCCGCCGTCGATACCTGGACGGCCCCCGGTGGATTTCATGCCGTCGAAGGCCCCGGCCAGTTCCGACTCCGACGATTCGAGCCCATCGCAAGTCGTCCCCGTCGACCGCGACGCCGAGCGCGCCCGCAGCACCTTCCGGGAGGCGCCCCCCGCACCGCCGGCAGCGCCGGCACCGCCGCAGCAACAGGCGCCGCCGCCTCCTCCTGCCCCGCCCGCGCCTCCGCAACAACCGCACGACACCCATCAGGCACCGCCCAACCAGGCACCACCGAACATGGGCCATCCCGAACACCGGCCGGATGCGTGGGAGCAGAACCCGCCCGGCTGGCAGCTCCCGTCGCAGCGTCCGCCCGGTCCCGGGGGCCCGCCACCGCAGCGGCCCTACGGACCACCACCCGGTCAGCCCTGGCCCGCCGAGGGCGGATTCGCACCGGACCCGGGAATGCCCGCACCCGGCGTACCGCCCCTGCCGACCGGGTCCTACGCCGACCGCATCCGGGTCAATGACCTGGTTCCGCCGAAGCGTCAGCCACCGAGCAGCGGTTGGCGGCTGTTCGTGTACCGGGCCACGTTCGGAATGGTCAATCCCGGCCCGTCGCCGGAAGACCTTCGGGTCGCCGAGCTGGAGACCAAGATCAAGGGACTCCTGCGCGGCCACTACAAGGTCGGGGTGATGGGCAAGGGCGGGGTCGGCAAGACCACCGTCTCGGCCAGCGTCGGCTCGATCTTCGCCCAGTTGCGCCAGGACGACCGCGTGGTGGCCATCGACGCCGACACGTCATTCGGCAAGCTCGGCAGCCGCGTCGACCCCCAGGCCCAGAGTTCGTACTGGGAGCTGGCCAACGACAAGCACCTGGACTCGTTCGCCGACGTGCGCAGCCGCGTCGGTACCAACGCCGCGGGGCTTTTCGTCCTGGCGGGCGAGGGCACCCCGGCCCGCCGCCGGGTGCTGGACGCGGCCATCTACCGCGAGGCCACCACCCGTCTCGACCGGCACTTCTCCATCTCGGTGGTGGACTGCAGTTCCACCATGGACTCGCCGGTGACCCAGGAGGTCCTGCGCGACCTCGACGGTTTGATCGTGGTGTCCTCCCCGTGGGTCGACGGTGCCGCCACCGCCGGGCAGACGCTGGACTGGCTCGCAGCCCACGAGATGACGGAACTGCTGCAGCGCACCGTGGTGGTGCTCAACGACTCCGACGGCCACGCCGACAAACGCACCCGGACGATCCTGGCCGGACAGTTCTCGGGTCAGGGCCAGCGGGTGATCGAGGTCCCGTTCGACGGGCATCTGCGGCCCGGCGGCGTCGTCGACCCGCGGGAGATGTCGACGCCGACCCGGCGCCGGTTCCTGGAGATCGCCGCGGCGCTGGCCGAGCACTTCCCCACCCATGACGAGCGACGGGACCGCTGACAGGGCGTGCTCAGCGCATCGCGCCGATCAGCGCCTCCAGGGCATGGACGGCGGCCGCGTCGACCGGGTACTCGGCCTCGGCGCGCGCCACGATGTCCTCGGAAACGCCTGCGGCCGTAGCAGTTTCACTGATCGTGAGATTCGACTGCCGGCGCGCGGCATACAGCCGCTGCCCGAGCGTGGCACCGGGCGCGGTGGCGGCAAGGGTGGTCAGCTCATCGATCTGGCGCCGCACCGCACTGAGCGCCTTGATCAGTGCCGGGGTCACCATGCTGAGCCGCGCCGCACGGGCAGCCACCGCCTCGAGCTGACGCAGGTCAGCCAGTACCGACGTGACCCGCGGCGTGAACTCCGGTGCCCCGACGGCCGGCAACGTGGCGATCGTCGACTCTAGGGTGCTCACCGCGGTCAGGACCGCCTGGGCAATCAGGGGTACCTCGTCGCTGGCCGGCGGGGTGGTCGCCAATCGCACGGCGGCAGGTTGCGCGGTGACCACAGTTGGCGGCTCGACGTGCGCCGGAGCAGGCATGGTCGGATCGGGTACCGGCCCACCCTGTCGCAACCGGGCGATCGTGCCCGGCGGCCAACGCAACACCTCTTCGAGCTTGAGCCGGGTGCGCTCGCGGGGCCAGCTGCGGCCTTTCTCGAACGCGATGAGCGCTCCGGCGTTGATGATTCCGTCGGCGGCCAAGCTGCGCTGACTGATGTCCAGTTCGCGGCGCCTCGCTGCGGCTGCAGCGCCAGCGCGAATAAGTCCGACATCGAACTCACCAGTGGCGAGATCGTACTCAGCGTCGGTCATACGGGGCTGTTCCTCGCCGATGTGCTCGGCTTCAGCGCTAGTGCCGAAGCGGTTGCCGGGACCTCTCAATCCTAACCCCAGACCGAAGCACCGCTACACCTTGGTTTCTTTTCATCTGTAGCAAACAACCTCGACGCTACGGCTTCTCGGCCGGACGAACCGCAGCCCTGCTACGGGTACATCGAAGTACCCATAGGCGGTCTGACGTGCACATTTGGATCCATACCGACTTTCCGCTGGTGATTACGCATCGTTACCAATGCAAATTTCCGTAGCGTTGCACCGCTGCGGTTTCGTTCAAACTGTTGCATCGCTACGGTTGTTCCTATAGCGTTCCCCTCACCGCGGTACACACCGCAACAGGAGCCCTCACAGGAGCAGCAGCATGAACGCACTCATGGCCAACGGCATCCCGCTCGGTATCTGCACCAGCAACCCGGAGCGGTGGACCTCCGCCCCCGACGACCAGGCCAAGGTCATCTGCCGGGAATGCCCGCGGCGCTGGCTTTGCGCCCGCGAGGCCTGCGAACTGCCCCGCGCTGAAGGACTTTGGGCCGGCATCATGGTCCCCGAGGCGGGCCGTGGCCGCAGCTTCGCGCTCAAACAGCTGCGATCGCTGGCCGAGCGCAACGGCTACCCGGTGCGCAAGCTCGGCCTGGTCTTCCCCGAAGCCGCCTGATCCGCTCACGCAACAGGGGTTTCACCAGTTCTTCTGGCCTTCTCCCTGCCGATTCGAGGGGACGGCAGGGCGGGGGCGAGTTTCCACTGGGGGAGGAATAGGGGCCCGGGGTGTGTCGTTACACCCTCGGACGGTGTCGGGCATTGCCCCGGGCCCCACACCAGAACCGTCGCTTCGAGCGACCACTCGCCGCGAGGCGCAGTGCCGGCACCGTCCCCTTCTTCTTCTTCGCTACCGCTCGAGCGTGACGACCACCGCATCGAGCAAACTGTCCACTTCGTCTTCGTCATAGCCGCGCTGAAACATCGGCGGCTTCGGGAACACGATGTTGCGGACATCATCGGGTCCCAGGTGCCCGCGCCCGTCGAGCCGGCGGGCGACCAACGCCAGAAAATCGTCGACCGACTTCTTGTCGTAACCCCGCTTGCCCAGCGGCGGCTTCGAAAATTCGGTGCTGCGAACACTTTCGGCAGTCAGTCCCCCGGTCATGCCGGACATGCTAACCGCGCGCCGGTTCGGCCGAACGCGGTTACCGTGAGGTTCATGAGCAACACCGACACCGCGCCTGCCGAAGTCACGTGCGCCAACTCGGAGTTCACCGGGGTGTTGCACCCGCGGGAGGTGCCGCTGGGCGGACCGCGCGCGATCCTGGTCCGGCGCACCCTGCCGCAACGGGACCGGTCCATGATCGGTGCCTGGTGTTTCGCCGACCACTACGGCCCGCACGACATCCGGACCAGCAGAGGCATGGACGTACCGCCCCATCCGCATACTGGATTACAAACGGTCAGTTGGCTTTTCGATGGCCTCATCGAACACCGCGACAGCGCCGGAGTCCACGCCATGGTCCGACCGGGCGAGCTCAACCTGATGACGGCCGGCGCCGGGATCTGCCACTCGGAGGTCTCGATGCCCGAGGCGCCGATCCTGCACGGCGTGCAGCTGTGGGTGGCCCTGCCCGATGCCGCCCGCGACACCGGACGCGACTTCGCGCACTACGCACCGCCACCGCGGACCGTCGACAGCGCCACCCTCCGGGTGTTCCTCGGCGAGTTGGCCCCGTCGCAGTCGCCGGTGCACACCTTCACGCCGCTGCTGGGCGCGCAGATCGACCTCGAGCCGGGCGCCGAGCTGACGCTCGACGTCGACCCGTCCTTCGAACATGGCGTACTGCTCGATCAAGGTGCGATCGAGGTGTGCGGCACGACGCTGGCGGTCGCCGATCTGGGATATCAGGCCCCCGGGCGTAGGCAGCTGCAGTTGGTCAACCGCGGCGTGGGTCCCGCCCGGGCGCTCCTGCTCGGCGGGCCACCGTTCACCGAGGAACTGGTGATGTGGTGGAACTTCGTCGGCCGCAGCCACGACGACATCGCGACCTACCGCGAACTCTGGCAGGCCGACGATGCACGCTTCGGCGATGTGCAGGGTTACCGCGGCAACATCGCGCGGCTACCCGCCCCGCCCTTACCGAACGGACGGCTCAAGCCCCGTCCGCGTCCGGCGGGCTAGGCGTTCAGGTACTCGCCCCCAAATACTGCGCCGTACTGCCGCCCACCGGCATCTCGGGCAGCCCGAGCTTGCGGTGGTCCCAGCTGCGCAGCCGGCTGGGCACCACCCGCACCGCGATGCGGTTGTTCATCATCTGGTCGACGAATGGGCGCATCTCCTCGGTGTAGGGACCGGTGTAGCGCTCCCACACGCTGATACCCACGCGCAGAATGGTTTCCGGATCGTCGACGATCTCGGCGTCCCCGTCGATCGACACCCCGCGCAGCGTGTTGTAGGTGTCGCCGTCCTCGATCATCACCGTGATGGTGGGGTCGCGACGCAGGTTGACCGCCTTCTGAGACTTGGCTTTCGTCTCGAACCAGATCTCACCGTCGAGCACCGCGTACCACATGGCGACCAGGTGAGGCCGGCCGCTGGGCAGCACCGTGGCCATCGTCGCGGTCCGGCTGTGCTCGATGAATTCGGCGATCTCATCGTCGCTCATGACGATCTTCGTGCGCTCGTTCTTGCCCACCTGTCACCTCTCTGATCGGTCAGCCCACCATAGCCACGGCCGCACAGTCACCCGCGAACGCGGTCGGTTACCTGGCCGACGGGCTACAACACACCGAACTGTGAGGTCACCCAACGCACCGGATCCACGCACCGGAACGGGGCAATACCTCTGGCGTGCAACCGGTTTCCGGTGGGCGGATGCCCGAGTGCGGACACCGCGAAGTACCGGCTGGCCAGCCGCGCACCCGCGGACGGGTTCTCCACGGCCGCCACGATCGAGCCGCCGTGCAGGCGGACCAGCAGGCTGCGCACCTCCTGGTCGAGCAGTTGAGCGTCGACGTCGTCGTACTGCTTGCCATCGGAGGTGTCCCGCAGGAAGGCGGCTCCCCCGTTGGACATGACGAGCGCCCACTCCGAACCCTGCACGTCGCGCAGCGCCCGCAAAACGTCGAACTTGGACAGGATCACCGCCAGCTTGGGCTGACCCGGGTTGACCGCCAACAGCAGATTGCCCAGGACGGAACGGGGCTCTCCACCGCTGAACGGCTGGGGCGGCAGGAGATCCTGCAACTGATCGCGGATGGCCTTGACCCGCAGCGGGTCGAACATGAAGAACACCGCATCGGCGTGGCTGAAGAACTGGAAGGGCGGCGCGCGAAGGTCACCGTTCTCCAGGTCCTCCCCCGCCACGTCGCGAAGTACCAGGAACCGGCGCACGCCGTGCCAGACACCGATCGAGAACACCAGGGGCTCACGCTGATTCGGGGCCTGGGTGTGCACTGTCGGGGTGGGGGGCAACAGGCCCCGCTGCACATACAGCGGCCCCTCGTAATTGGTCGCGTAGTTCTGGGCGGTGGCCCGGGTGACCGGTTCCAACACCACACCGAACCGCTCGCAGAGCAGTTCCAACTGCTTGATCAGCACGGCGATGTAGAGGCTCTTGCCCGTCGCCCGCGCGCCGGCCAGCGCGATGCAGATGGCATGGCCCTCCCGAAAACCCTCGGGGAGGGTGAAGTGGCAGACCGGACATATCTCCACCGCGGCGCCCTGCAACGCCCGGTTCGCCTCCGACGGCGGCGGCGGCGGACCGTTGTAGCCCGGGCTCCGGGTCCAGGTGTACAGCGGGCCGCAATCGGCGGGTGCACCCACGTAGGCCGAGGCGACATCGTCGCGGTACCGGGTACCACCGGCCTGGGCAGGCAGCGTCCACAGATGGTTGTTGGGACTCAACAAGGTGAAGCAACGCGGGCATTTACTCATGTCAGCCCCGGCTCCCCCTCAGTCGCTCCGCCAGCGACGGACTCTCGCTTCGCCGCGTCAGCAACCTGTTCACCATCTTTCGGTACCCGCGCATCGTCCCCTCAGAAGAATCACCCGACAACTGCGCCATCAACACCACCACGGACTCGGCGTCGGCGCCTCCCATGGTGGCAGCCAGCTTCCCGGCCAGCACGCCCGCGAGCTGATCCACCGGATCAAGGACATAGGCGGCGGACTCGGCTGCCGCGGTACGCAACAGGCTGACCGCCACCACCGTCACCGGCGCCAGCAGACCACCGTCGACGAGCGGTAGTACGCGCGCCACCGCCTTTGCGCCGCTGCCGGTTTCGGCCGCCAACGCGTTGCACGCCGGCGGATACGGCTGCCCGCCGAGCACACCCAACAGCGCGAACGCGAGCAGCCGCACCGAGCAATCCGGGTGGACCGACTCGGGTTCCACCTCGGCCAGCACCTGACCCCACAGCGGCACATAAGAGCTCTGGTGGGTCTGCAGGTAGCGCTGCTGCAGCCAGTCCCGCGGCTCGATGTGGCGAACCGCCGCGCAGGCCACCACCACACCGTCGCCGTCGTCGTTGTCGTCGATCACCTTGCCGGCCAACTGATACAGCGCGGCCGAATCCGCGGCACCCACGAGCGTGCGTACCGCAGCCCGGCCCGGCAGCGGTTCGGCACCGACGGCCAGCAGCAGATCCGACGGATTCCAGACCGAGGCCGCCGCGGCGGCCTCGAACTTTTCCGGCTCGGTCAGCCGCAGCCACCACAACTGCGCACCGGCATCACCCGGGTACCGAGCTCCGCGACGACGCGACCGCAACCCGCGCAGGGCAGCGCGGATCCACACCGAATCCCAGGGCTGGGCACGGGCGAGTTCGGCGGGCTCGGGCACCGGACCGGCATCGGCGAGCCAGTCCAGGAGGTCGTCGCCGATGGCGCTGCCGTCGGAATCGCCGTCGCGCAGCAACCATGCGCCCAACGACAGCCGATCGGCGGCGCCAATCGAACCGCGCACCCCCGGATCGGCCAGGCCGGGCACCACATCGGTGACCAACGCCGTCTGCAGGCGATCATCGACGACGCCGGCCCGCAACAGGAGGTCAACGACCCTCAGCAACCGGTCGGCGCCCAGCTGACGGGCCCGATCCAGGGCCGGCCCGATGGCCACCCGTAACGACGAAGGCGTTGGTTTCCCGTGAAACATTCTCGGCCCCAACGGGATTGGTCCGTCTTGGGCCATCCACGCGTCATCGACGATGGCCCGGGCGAAGTAGGTGGCGTCGGCGTACGTCGCCCCGGCCCCGTCCGGCAACTCGTGCCGCACCCGCCAGGCGTCGGCTGTGGTGACACCTACCACGGCCGAGAGCACATCGGCGATGATGTGGGCGGCCTCGGACCCGACCAGCGCACCCGCCGGAGAATACGCGGCGATCACCTCGTAGGCCTCGGCCTGGGCGTCGGCGAATTCCGGGTGTCCGGCCACCGCCATCGCGATCGGCCAGGCCGGATGCAGCCCGTCGTCGCGTACCTGGCTGGACAACGTGTCGATGTCATCGAGAACCCCGCGCGCCGAGGCCACATCGAGCAGCACCACCTGCGCCATCACCGACCACCGGGTCACCTCGATCCGGTGCCCGCCCGCCGTGCGGTGCGGATCGCCGCCGAGCTCACCCAGCGACACGTTCTCGGATTCGCTGATCAGCACCAGGCCCGGTTCGACCGCGGAAAGGTCCTCGATCGGCACCGCGCTCAGCACCTGACCGCCGTGCAGCGCAACCTGCTCGGCGCGATCGAACGTGGAAAAGCTCAGCCTCGCCGCGGTTCCCGGCGACATCAGGAAACTCACCAAACCGATCCACTGTGCCGCCGCGTCCGGGGACTGCACACCCAGCACCACGGGCGGCCCACCCTCCAGCGCCGCAGCCACCGCATCCAGGAGCGCGAACAGCGTCGCCAGCCGCCAGGTGGTGGTATCCAGTGCGAACGCGACCGCACTGTCCTTGGTCACCGCAGCGCCCAGCTCCGGCAGGTCCCCGGGGAGTTCGGCACGGGCCACCGCGGCGGCGCCGTATGGCTGCAGCCAATGCGGCGACCGCCAACGCTGGATCGCCCGGCAGCGTGGATGGGTGTCGGGCGCGCGATCCAACAGCACGTGGGCGAACACGTTGCCCGGCCGGCCCGTGCTGTCCGACCCGGCCGGAAAGGTGTGCCAGTAGCCGGCGCCGTCAGGGCCGTGACGGTAGGCCAGCCGGCGCGGACCCTGCTCGAGCTGCTCGGGGGTGGGGAAATCAGGCGGCTGCCCCACCGGCCGGAAGACCGTGTGCACCCCGGCCATCAGCGCCTGCGTCTCTTCGGGCGTGAGCCCACCGCTGGTTTCCTTCAGCTGCCAGCCACCTGTGGTCCCGACGGCATCGAAAGACGTGTAGGCGAGCTGGCCGTAGCGCGACGTCATAACACCGTCGCGGTGAGCTGCAAGGTCTGCGCCGGCGGGTCCAGCAATGCGACGGTGCGCAGCTGGAGCGGGTCGGTGATATTCAGGAACAGCCGGATCCAGCCGTGCAGGCCACTGACGTTGGCGGCCCACAGTTCGCCGGCGCCCGACGCCGTCGCCGCCGTCCAGCGCAGATGTTTGGACGGGTGATCCGCCAACTGCCCCTGCGCGTCCAGCGGCGCGACGTCGACCGGTTGACCGTCGTGCACGCTCAGCGGCATCCGCTGCGGGTTGTTGACCAGAACGAACGCCGGCGAGCCCGGCACTTCGTATTCCGAACGCACCGCGACGGTCGCCGTGGTGGGGTAACCGGCTGCGTCGCGCCCGATCCGCACCGCGTACTGCAGCCTCAACATGCCGGCGTACTCGATGCTGGCCACCGGCCCGGTGACCCGTCGCCCACCGGAGAACGCGACCGGCGCCAGGTGCAGTGAACATCCGCCCACCGGAAGTTCACCGGTCAGGTGCATGCCGCCGTACTTTTCGTAGTCCTCCAACGAGATCTCGAAGGACCTGCCGGTCAGTCCGGTCCGGGGGTCGTGCCCCTTGGGTGCCAGGGTCGCCACGACGCCGGCCGCGCCGGCCGGCCATTCGAACGTCAACACCTGCTTGTTGCAGTACTCGACGAGTTCGACATCGCGGATGGTTCCGGTGTGTACCGCCGACACGGTGCGGCCCAGCACGGCCCGCCCGGCCAGGATCGTCACCGGCGTGACGTAAGCCCGGCTCCATCCCTGCGGCCAGGGCACCCCGGTCATCAGCGTGCGGTTACCGCCGTCGGGTTGCGCCTGATTCGCCACCGGCCGCTGCAGCCGCAGGTCCGGGGCCAGCCCCACCTGCTCGAGCGCGTTCTCGGGAAGTTCGGTGGACACCCCACCGGCGCTGGGACCGGTCTGGCTGAGATAGACGGCCACCTCTGCTCCGGGAGACGCCCAGGACACGTCGAACGACTCACCGTCGAAGGCGGTGTCCACCGAGATGTCGGTGACCGCCGCCAGTACCGCCGACACCTCGACGTCGGCGTCGACCGGCTCGGACAGCTGCACGACCCCGTCGACGTCGACCGCGGCCCGCACCCGGTAGCGATAGCGCATACCCCGGGCGGCCCCCGAGTCGACGAAACCGGTCCGGTGCTCACCGTCGGCAAGAATCCGGTAGCGCGACTCGTCGATCACCGGCCCGTCGACCTCATCGAGCGGGATGCGGTACACGTGTACGGAGCTCGCCGCGGGCGGCGCCGTCCACTTCCCGATCACCAGGCCGCCGTCCTCCCGGATGGACACGTCACCGGGCAGGGCGACCAGCACCCCGCCGGCATGCAGCACCGGCCGAGTGCTCAGGGCATCCGCGCGCGAAGTTCCGGTGATGACCCAGACCTGGTAATAGCGCACGGGTCCGGTCAACGGCCGATCGTCACTGGCTGCCGACAACGGCGTCGCGGCAACGAGGTCGGCGTTCTCCGGTGATCGGGGCGCCCGGTCCTCGGCACTGACGACCCGGTACAGCACCACTCCCCCGTTGGCCTGGTAGTCGGGCCAACTCAATTCGACGACCCCGGGACGAGTCTCGCCGTGGCGGAACGCGATCGGGTGCACGTCACCGGCTGCAGACGACGCCGGCTGCGGCGGACTGCCCGGGGCCCCGGATTCCAGCTCGGCGAGCAGCCGGGCCATCTCCTCGGCGTGCTCGGCGACCGAGCCGGGCAACATCTCGCGGATCTGCTCGACGTCGGTGCGCCCGGACCGGAGCACGAGCCGCAGATGGGCTTCCTTGAAACTGCGAGCCGCGACCGCGCCGGAATCGACCAGCTGCTGACGCCAGGCCAGCAACGGCGCCAGCCGGGGATCCGCGTCGTCGGAATCGTCGACGGGATACAGATCGGGCATCAGAACACCAAATCCCCGCCGGACATGAGCGCTACGCTCACCTGCTCCGGCAGCTCGAACAGCGCGAACTCCTGAAGTGTCAGACCCACACTGGCCTGCACACCCGGAAACGCTACCGCAGCAGCGGCCTGGTCACCGCCACATGGTGAGCCGGGCCGATGCGATGGGTTTGTGGGCCGAGGCATAACTTCGACACATGCCTTCTGCCAGCTCGCCGGCCAGCGACGACGTGTGGGAAGTGATGTCGACAGCGCGGACCATCCGGCGCTTCACCGAGGAACCGGTCGACGACGCGACGCTGACCCGCTGCCTGCAGGCCGCGGTGTGGGCGCCGTCGGGAGCGAATGCCCAGGCCTGGCGATTTGTCGTACTGCGTTCGGCCGAGCAGCGGGCAGTCGTCGCGAAGGCGGCCGCGCAGGCCCTGAGTGTCATCGAACCCGTGTACGGCATGACCCGGCCTACGCCCGACGACACCAGCCGGCGCGCCAAGAACAACCGGGCCACCTACGAATTGCACGACCGGGCAGGCGAGTTCACCTCGGTGCTGTTCACTCAACAGCGCTTCCCCACCGCCTCGGAACTGCTGCTCGGCGGATCGATCTTTCCGGCCATGCAGAACTTCCTGCTCGCAGCGCGGGCGCAGGGGCTGGGCGCGTGCCTGACCAGTTGGGCGTCCTACGGCGGTGAACCACTGCTGCGCGAGGCGGTCGGGGTGCCCGAGGACTGGATGTTGGCCGGCCACGTCGTGGTGGGCTGGCCGCGCGGTTCCCACGGGCCGGTGCGACGACGCCCGGTCGAGGAACTGGTTTGCCTGGATCATTGGGAGAACCCGATATGACCGGCTTGACCGGACTGATGCCCGCGGCGTTCATCGGGCATGGCAGTCCGATGAACGCGGTCGAGTCCAACCGATTCACCGAGGCATGGCGCAGTTTCGGGCAGACCGCGCCGCGGCCGCGGGCGATCCTGGTGATCAGTGCGCACTGGTACATCAACGCGACCGCGGTCACGGCGATGACGCGTCCGCGCACCATCCACGATTTCTACGGATTCCCGCGTGAACTGTTCGAGGTCCAGTACCCGGCGCCGGGGTTGCCGGAGCTGGCCGAGGAGGTCAGCGACGTGGTGAAGCCGACCTGGGTGGGTGCCGATATGGACAGCTGGGGCATCGACCACGGCACCTGGTCGGTGCTGGTACACGCCTTTCCCGACGCGGCCATACCTGTTGTGCAACTGGCGATCAACGCCAACGAGCCGGCCGAATACCACCTGCGGCTCGGGGCCAAGCTGGCGCCACTACGTGAGCGCGGTGTGCTGATCGTGGGCAGCGGCAACATCGTGCACAACCTCGCCGGCATGGACCCCGGCCGCCCCGAGGACGGCTTCGCCTGGGCCAAGCGGTTCGACGACGCCGCACGAGAACAACTCACCCACTCCCCCGCCGACGCCCTCGAGCTCGAGGCGCATCCGGACTACGCGGCCGCCGTTCCCACCACCGACCACTTCATCCCGATGCTGTACTTCGCCGGGCTTGCCGGTGCCGCAGCAGATTCCGGCCTGGCGGTAGACACCCTGGTCACCGGCTACACCTACGGGTCGTTGTCGATGACGTCGTACGTACTGCGCTAGGCAGTCAATTCGTCGAACCTGCGCTGACGGGCACGCTATGGTGACGGGCGTGTTGGGCCATGACAAGCGAGTAAACCCCGTCGGGGTGTAGGCGAGCGTGCGCGGAATCATCCTGGCCGGCGGCTCCGGCACAAGACTTCATCCGATCACGACGGGCGTCAGCAAGCAGCTGCTGCCGGTGTACGACAAACCGCTCATCTACTACCCGCTGTCCACTCTAATCATGGCCGGCATTCGCGACATCCTGGTGATCACCACCCCCGTCGACGCCCCGGCGTTCCAGCGGCTTCTGGGTGACGGCTCGGCCTTCGGGGTGAACCTGACCTACGCAGTCCAACAACAGCCCGAGGGCCTGGCGCAAGCCTTTATCATCGGTGCCGAGCACATCGGCACCGATTCCGTGGCACTTGTGTTGGGCGACAACGTCTTCTACGGCCCCGGCCTGGGAACGAGCCTGCGGCGCTTCCAAAATGTCAGCGGCGGAGCGATATTCGCCTATTGGGTGGCGAACCCGACGGCCTACGGCGTCGTCGAATTCGACTCCAACGGCTCGGCGCTGTCGCTGGAAGAGAAGCCTGTCGTCCCCAAATCCCAGTACGCGGTCCCCGGGCTGTACTTCTACGACAACGACGTCATAGAAATAGCGCGATCGCTCCATAAATCGGCTCGCGGCGAATACGAGATCACCGGGATCAATCAGACCTACCTGAGCCAGGGCCGGCTGGCCGTCGAGGTACTGGCCCGCGGCACCGCGTGGCTGGACACCGGCACCTTCGACTCGTTGCTCGACGCCAGTGACTACGTCCGCACCATCGAACGCCGCCAGGGACTCAAAATCGGTGTACCCGAGGAGATCGCGTGGCGCGAGGGCTACATCGACGACGCCCAGCTGGCCGCGCGCGCCAAAGAGCTGCCCAAGTCCGGATACGGCGACTACCTGCTGGAGCTTTTGGCGCGCAAGTAGGTGCGGGAACCGATCAGCTTTTGCCGTTGATCTTCGCGCCGATCTCGCGAGCTACCGATAAGCCGGCCGTCACGTTGTCGCGTGTGCAGCCCCGGACATCGACGACCACATTGGCCCTCCGAGACACCGCGCGACTACATGTGATCGCATTGTCAGCCCCGGTGGTGTCGGTGAAAATCGACATGTTCAGGAACTCTTTGTCCTTGTCCTCACCATTGCCGGTGGTTTTCACCGTGTCGGTGCCCAGCCCGTCGTAGGTGGCGTTGAGTGTCTTGAATCGACAAGTCGTCCAGTCGGAGGCCTGCCTTTGGAACGCCGCCTGCGCGGCCGCCTCGTCAGGGAACAACACCGCGGCCTGAACCAAGTGGAATCCCGTCGCGCCTTGCACGGTCTGGATTGCCACGCCCGTGTAGCCGGAATCGGCATATGTCGATTGGGCACCGGGAGCCCAGACACCCGCGCAGTTCGGGGGCGTGACGGGATCGGTGGACAGTGACGTCTCGACCGGACCGGCCGTCAAGCCCGAAATATAAAGCTTCTTCTCGACCTCACTGGCAGACAACAGCACCCCCGCCAACTCCGGCGCCTCTACGGTGCCGTCAGCGCCGGGCAGCGCAGCCGTTGTCGAGGTGGTCGCCGGGCTCTTCGACGTCGTCTTTGTGGACCCCGACGATTCTGCGGTGGTGGTGCCGGTCGCGAGCGGGCCATCACTCGACTCATCACTGTCGCCCAGATTGCTTGCGACAACGACGATCGCCAGCACCAGCACAAGCACACCGGCAATCGCACCCCCGATGATCCACGGCCCTTTGTTGTTGGGCGGCTGGCTATACGGCGCGTTCATCATGGGCGGTGCGTTCCACGGACCGGGTTGACCGGCCTGCCACTGCCCGCCGACCATCGGAGGCTGCGGATACGACGATGGCACCGATCCCTGCGGAGGGCCCGTAGGGTTCCAGGGTGACTGCGGCGGTACCGGCTGGTTGCCAGGCCACCCACCGCCACTGCCCTGGAATGGGTCGTTTCCACTGGGATTCAATTGGTCCTCCATATCTTGTTGTGAACGAGCTCGAGCTGCGTGCCCACGTCGCGGGCCCCGTATCAGGCCCTGTTCGTCGCCGACGTCGAACACGATCGACAGCGTGGCCAGCGGTTGACTTCGCCCCGTTGCGGCGCGTAAAGGTGTGGCCCGTACCGGACGGATGGCGGCGTCGCGGAATACACGAGCGGGGCAGATCCAAACCCCTGCGGGAAGGATCTGCGAAAGGCCGGAAGAAACATCCCGCCATGGGTCATCGGTCTGCCCGACCCTCGATCAGGCACGACCCAGCACCTTATTCGTCCCGTCCCGGGCCGGCGCTCCGCCGCATACCGAACAGCGCCATCGACTCCCCCGGTCCTGTGGTGCTCTCAACAACCGGCATCAGCCTATCCCTGCCGATCACCCGTTCAGGACACCAAACTGACGAGCCTCAGCTCTGCCTTCCACGACATGACGTCTGGCAGAGAGGGATTCGCCACGCACGTCGGACAAGGCTTCGGCTTCGTCGGGCTCGTGCCGGGTTCGATACGGGATAGCCGAGGAGACTGCTGTGATGATGCCGACCACATCGCTTACCAGGCGGCGGTGTCGTTTCCTGGACGGCCTGGCCGCCCACGACTTCTATGACAGTCAGCAGCGCTCCGATCTGGCCCGCGCCAATGGCCGCCCCCACAAAGCACTAAGGTCACGAACCATTTCTGGTTCGTGACCTTAGTGATTGCGATTCGTAGAACCGCTCTCTGTGGGCGAAGGGGGACTTGAACCCCCACGTCCCGAAGGACACTGGCACCTGAAGCCAGCGCGTCTGCCATTCCGCCACTCGCCCGAATGACCGAGGCAGCGTAACACTGCGGGCGCGCCGTTCCCAAACCGCCCGATCAGCGGGGCGATCGGGTGTCCTTCAGACTGTCAGGAAATCCTTAACCTCATCTAGATCAGGTCACTGACCTGCATCGATCGGATTCTCAGAGTTCTGTTGGTCCCGCATTTGGGCACTGGGCCGATACCATGCTTGTGAGCAGTGTGGCCAGTGCGACACGCGGGAGCACGGGTGGCCGTGTCGAGGCGACGTACGACAACGAGAAAAGGCGGGCGGTGACATGGGTCTGGTCGACCGCATCGAACGCAAACTCGAGTCGACCGTCGGCGATGCGTTCGCCCGGGTCTTCGGCGGCTCGATAGTGCCGCAGGAAGTAGAGACGGCGTTGTGCCGGGAAGCCGAGTCCCGGGCCCGTACCGTGGCCGGTGGACAAGTTTTGGCACCGAACGCCTACGTAATTACGCTCAGTGGCACTGACTATAAGAAGGTAAGCGCCGATACTGACCTGACCTCGACCGCGTTCGCCAAACATCTGGGGGGATTCATCCGTGATCAGGGGTGGCAAACGTATGGTGATGTGGTCGTTAGATTCGAGCAATCACCGAACTTGCACACCGGACAGTTCCGCGCACATGGCGCGGTTAACCCCGATTCGACCGCTGGCGAATCCGCGCGAGCCCACGGCGACCATGCGTTCACCACAGAATCAGGAGAACCACCTATGACCGATAACCCGAATTACCGCGGCGGCCAGGGACAAGGGCGGCCCGGCGACGACTATTACGACGACCGTTACGGCCACCCTCAGGATGACCCCCGCGGCGGGCAGTACCCACCGGAGCAAGGCGGTTACCCGCCGCCGGATCAGGGCGGCTACCCCCCGCCGGATCAGGCCGGTTATCCCCCGCAGCGCGGCGGATACGGCGGGGACCGCGGTGGCTACCCCGACCAGGGCGGTTACCCGGACCAGGGCGGCTACCCCGATCAAGCCGGCTACCCCGATCAAGGTGGTTACCCGGATCAGGGCGGTTACCCTCCGCAGTCCTACGAGCAGCCGCGCCCGCCCGCCGGCTACGGCGGCCCGCAAGGCGGCGGTTATGACCGCGGCTACGGCGGCCCGCAAGGCGGCGGCTACGCCCAGCCCCCGCAGCCCCCTCAGGGTGGTCAACCCGGTTACGGCGGCGAGCCCGACTACGGACGTCCGGACCCCCGCCAGGGCGGCGGCTACCCCGAGCCGGGCGGTTACGGCGGCGGCCAGCCCTACGGGCGCCAGGAATACGGCCAGCAGCAGGATTACGGCCGCGGCTACGCGGAGCCCGCGCAGGGTGGCGGTTACGCGGAGCCCGGCTACGGCGAGCCGGGTGGCTACGCCGGCGGCGACTACGGCGCACCGCAAGGCGGCCAGCCCGGTTACGGCGCCCCCCAGGGCGGCTACGGCGAGCCGGGTGGCTACGCCGCAGGCGGCGCTGCGGTCACCCTCCAGCTCGACGACGGCAGTGGCCGCACCTACCAGCTCCGCGAAGGCGCCAACGTCATCGGCCGCGGTCAGGACGCGCAGTTCCGTCTGCCCGATACCGGAGTCTCACGCCGGCATCTCGAGATCCGGTGGGACGGTCAGGTCGCGTTGCTCTCGGACCTCAACTCCACCAACGGCACCACGGTGAACAACGCACCGGTGCAGGAGTGGCAGTTGGCGGACGGCGACGTGATCCGGCTGGGCCATTCCGAGATCATCGTGCGCGTGCACTGAGCCTGGCGAGACCGGACACACCTGAGTGGCAAGCACCCCGCTTCGCCCTCACGGCGAACGCTGTCCAAGTATCGTGACGTTGCCGACGGTAGCTGGGCAATACCAGTGGGGCGGATACGGAGAGGACGTCAGATGCAGGGGTTAGTGCTGCAACTGACGCGCGTCGGATTCCTCCTGCTGTTGTGGCTGTTCATCTGGTCGGTGCTGCGCATCCTGCGGACCGATATCTATGCGCCCACGGGCGCGGTGATGGTGCGCCGGGGGTTGGCTCTCCGCGGCTCGCTGCTACCGAGTCGGGACGGACGCCATATCGCGCGGCAATTGGTGGTCACCGAGGGCGCGCTGGCCGGTACCCGCATCACGTTGGGTGCCCAGCCGGTGCTGATCGGCCGCGCCGACGACTCCACTCTGGTGCTCACCGATGATTACGCTTCGACGCGCCACGCCCGTCTCTCGCCACGAGGTTCGGAGTGGTACGTCGAGGACCTAGGATCGACCAACGGCACATACCTTGACAGGGCGAAGGTGACAACAGCGGTAAGGGTTTCGATCGGGACGCCGGTCCGAATCGGTAAGACGGTAATCGAGTTACGTCCGTGACGCCGCGCACGCGAGGAGCAGATCGGACACCACGCATGCGAGGAGCACGAGAAACACCATGACCCTCGTACTCCGATATGCCGCGCGAAGTGATCGCGGGCTGGTTCGCGCCAACAATGAGGACTCGGTGTACGCCGGGGCTCGGTTGCTGGCGTTGGCCGACGGCATGGGTGGCCACGCCGCGGGTGAAGTGGCCTCACAGTTGGTCATCGCGGCGCTCGCACATCTCGACGACGACGAGCCCGGCGGCGACCTGCTGGGCAAGCTCAACACGGCTGTCGCCCAGGGCAACTCCGCGATCGCGGCCCACGTGGAAGCCGATCCGGAACTCGAGGGCATGGGCACCACGCTGACTGCGATCCTGTTCGCGGGCAACCGGCTCGGCCTGCTCCACATCGGCGATTCCCGGGGCTACCTGCTCCGCGACGGTGAGCTCACCCAGATCACCAAGGACGACACCTTCGTCCAGACCCTGGTCGACGAGGGCCGGATCACCGCCGAGGAAGCTCACAGCCATCCACAGCGCTCGCTGATCATGCGGGCGCTGACCGGCCACGAGGTCGAGCCGACCCTGATCGTGCGCGAGGCCAAGGCCGGCGATCGCTACATGCTCTGCTCGGACGGCCTGTCCGATCCGGTCAGCCACGAGACCATCCACGAGGCGCTCCAGATCGAGGACGTCGCCGAGAGCGCCGACCGGTTGATCGAGTTGGCGCTCCGCGGAGGCGGACCGGACAACGTGACCGTGGTGGTCGCCGACGTCGTCGACTACGACTACGGACAGACGCAGCCGATCCTGGCCGGCGCGGTGTCGGGGGACGACGACCAGAGCGTGCCGCCGGACACGGCTGCCGGACGGGCTTCGGCGTTCAACCCTCGACGCAACGAGCCCAAGCGAGTGGTGCCCCAGCCGGCCGAGCCCGACCGCAAGCCACGGTCGCGACGCCGGGTCGTCATCGCCGCCGTGCTGCTCGTGCTGGTGCTCATCGGCGGGCTGGCGATCGGCCGGGAGATCCTCCGCAACAACTACTACGTCGCCGAACATGACGGCACGGTGTCGATCATGCGCGGGGTACAGGGCTCGTTCCTGGGCATCTCCCTGCAAGAGCCGTACCGCCTGGGCTGTCTCAACGCCCGCAACGAACTCTCGCTGATCAGCGTCGACCAGGACCGGAGCCGTCTCGACTGCCGGCTGATGGCCGTCGACGACCTGCGCCCGTCCGAGCGCACCTCGGTGACCGCGGGCCTGCCCGGCGGCACACAGGACGAGGCCATCAAGCAGATCAACGACATGGCCCACGGCTCGGTCCTGCCGGTGTGTGCACCGCGCACCGCGCCGACGACATCGAAGACCACGCCGCCGCCCAGTCCCTCACCGTCACCGTCGCCGTCACCCGGTGCTGCACCGGCTCCGGCGCCCGGCGCGGAGACGCCGGCACCCGAGACACCCGCGCCTGAATCCCCGGCGCCGGGGGCTCCCGGGACCTCCGTCGTCCCGGCCCCGGTTCTACCGACACCGTCGCCGACCGTCACCGCACTGCCGCCCCCACCACAAGAACCGGGGAAGAACTGCCGAGCCGTGTCATGACGACTCAACCCCAGTCGCCGGTCACCGTCACGCCGCCGCTACCCAATCGGCGCAACGCGGAACTCCTGCTTCTGGGGTTCGCAGCCTTCATCACCACCATCGCGCTGCTGATCGTCGAGGCCAACCAGGAGCAGGGCCTGCGCTGGGACCTGGTCGGCTACGTGGTGGCCTTCATCGCCCTTATGGGCGTCGCCCACCTGGCAATCCGCCGGTTCGCTCCCTACGCCGACCCGCTGCTGCTGCCGGTCGTGGCGCTGCTCAACGGGCTGGGCCTGGTGATGATCCACCGGCTCGACCTGGCCAAGGGTGAGACGGCAACCGATGGCCTGGGCGGCACCGCCAACCAGCAGATGATGTGGCTGCTGATCGCCGTGATCGGCTTCACCGTCGTGGTCGCGCTGCTGACCGATCACCGCATGCTGGCCCGGTACGGGTATATCTGTGCGCTGACCGGCCTTGTGCTGCTTGTCATTCCGGCGTTGCTGCCGGCGAGGTACTCCGAACAGTACGGCGCCAAGATCTGGATCCAGTTCCCCGGCTTCTCGATTCAGCCCGCCGAGTTCTCCAAGATCCTGCTGCTGATCTTCTTCGCCGCGGTGCTGGTGGCCAAGCGCGATCTGTTCACCAGTGCGGGGAAACATTTCTTCGGACTCGACCTGCCACGGCCCCGCGACCTGGCTCCCCTGCTGCTGGCCTGGGCCGCCTCGGTGGGCGTGATGGTCTTCGAAAAGGATTTGGGCACTTCACTTCTGCTGTACGCATCGTTTCTGGTGCTGGTCTATGTGGCTACCGAGCGGCTGAGCTGGGTGGTGATCGGCCTGGCCCTGTTCGCCGCGGGAAGCATTGTGGCGTACCAGGTTTTCGGCCACGTTCGGGTGCGGGTGGAGACCTGGCTGGACCCGTTCGCCGATCCTGACGGCGCCGGCTACCAGATCGTGCAGTCCCTGTTCAGCTTCGCCACGGGCGGCATCTTCGGCACCGGTCTGGGCAATGGACAACCCGGAACAGTGCCCGCCGCGGCCACCGACTTCATCATCGCCGCGGTCGGCGAAGAGCTCGGATTGGTCGGGCTCGCAGGCGTTCTCATGCTCTACACGGTCTTCATCATCCGCGGGATGCGGACCGCGATCGCGGTGCGCGACAGCTTCGGCAAGCTGCTGGCCGCCGGTCTCGCCGCGACCCTGGCCATCCAGTTGTTCATCGTGGTCGGCGGCGTCACCAAGCTGATCCCCTTGACCGGCCTGACCACGCCGTGGATGTCCTACGGTGGCTCCTCGCTGCTGGCCAACTACATCCTGCTGGCCATCCTGGTGCGTATCTCACATTCCGCACGCCGGCCGATCACGACGACACCGGCGCCCAACCCCACGCCCATCGCCGCGGCCAGCACCGAGGTGATCGAGAAGGTATGAACACCTCCCTGCGCCGGGTGGCAGTCACGATCATGGTGCTGATCGTGCTGCTGTTGGCCAACGCCACGATCACCCAGGTCTTCACGGCCGACGGGTTACGCGCCGACCCGCGCAATCAGCGGGTGCTGCTCGACGAGTACTCGCGGCAGCGGGGCCAGATCACCGCGGGCGGCCAGCTGCTGGCCTACTCGGAGGCCACCGACGGCCGGTTCCGATTCCTGCGCACCTACCCCAATCCCGAGGTCTACGCCCCCATCACCGGGTTCTACTCACTGGGCTACTCCAGCACCGGGCTGGAGCGGGCCGAGGACACCATTCTCAACGGCTCCGATGAGCGGCTGTTCGGCCGCCGGCTGGCCGATTTCTTCACCGGCCGCGACCCGCGCGGCGGCAACGTCGACACCACCATCAATCCACAGGTGCAGCAGGCAGCCTGGGACGCGCTGCAGCACGGCTGCAGCGACGGCCCCTGCAAGGGCTCCGTGGTGGCCCTGGAACCGTCGACAGGCAAGATCCTTGCCATGGCGTCGTCTCCGTCGTACGACCCGAACCAGTTAGCCACCCACGACCTCAACGCCCAGAGCCAGGCCTGGCAGCAGTTGCGCGACAACGAGCAGTCCCCACTGCTCAACCGCGCCATCTCGGAGACCTACCCGCCGGGCTCGACGTTCAAGGTGATCACCACGGCCGCGGCCCTCCAGGCCGGCGCCACCCCGGACACCCAACTCACCGCGGCATCGCGGATCCCGCTGCCCGACAGCACCGCGACGCTGGAGAATTTCGGCGGGTCCTCATGCGGTCCCGGTCCCACCGCATCGCTCCGCGAGGCGTTCGCCAAATCGTGCAACACCGCTTTCGTTCAGCTCGGCCTCAACACCGGCGCCGACAAGCTCAAGTCCACCGCCCAGGCCTTCGGACTCGACGAGGCCCCGCCGGCCATTCCGCTGCAGGTGGCCGAATCGACCACCGGACCGATTACGGATGCGGCGGCACTGGGTATGTCCAGCATCGGGCAGCGTGATGTCGCGTTGACGCCCCTGCAGAACGCCCAGGTGGCTGCCACCATCGCGAATGACGGCATCGCCATGCGCCCGTATCTTGTGGATAGCCTAAAAGGACCCGACCTGGCCACGATCGCCACCACGGCGCCCGCCCAAGAGCGCCGGGCGGTGTCACCCCAGGTCGCAGCTACACTTACGGACTTGATGGTCGCCGCCGAGCAGGTGACTCAGCAGAAGGGAGCCATCGCCGGCGTGCAGATCGCTTCTAAGACCGGTACGGCAGAGCACGGGACGGATCCCCGTAACACTCCGCCGCATGCCTGGTACATCGCATTCGCACCGGCCAGCGACCCCAAGGTCGCGGTCTCGGTGTTGATCGAGGACGGCGGGGACCGGTTGTCGGCCACCGGCGGCGCACTCGCCGCCCCGATCGGACGCGCCACCATTGCGGCGGCGCTGCGGGAGGGTTCATGAGTCCGCGAAGGCGACCCCGAGTGAGGATCGCAGCGAGGGACGAGCGAGGACCGGAGCGAGTGGGAGTCGAGCTATGAGCCCTCGCGTTGGAGTCACGCTGTCCGGGCGGTACCGGTTGCAGCGGCTGATCGCCACGGGTGGCATGGGTCAGGTCTGGGAGGCTGTCGACTCCCGGCTCGGACGACGTGTCGCGGTCAAGGTGCTCAAGGCCGAGTTCTCCACCGATGCCGAGTTCGTCGAGCGGTTCCGGGCCGAGGCCCGCACGGTGGCCATGCTCAACCACCCCGGCATCGCCAGCGTGTACGACTACGGCGAGACCGATATCGACGGCGAGGGCCGCACCGCGTACCTGGTGATGGAGCTCGTCAACGGTGAGCCGCTGAACTCGGTGATCAAGCGCACCGGGCGGCTGTCGCTCCGGCATGCGCTGGACATGCTCGAGCAGACCGGCCGGGCGCTACAGGTGGCCCACACCGCCGGGCTCGTGCACCGCGACGTCAAGCCCGGCAACATCCTCATCACTCCGACCGGCCAGGTGAAACTCACCGACTTCGGCATCGCCAAGGCCGTCGACGCCGCCCCGGTCACCCAGACCGGCATGGTGATGGGCACCGCCCAGTACATCGCCCCGGAGCAGGCCCTCGGCCACGATGCCACCGCCGCCAGCGACGTCTATGCGCTGGGAGTCGTTGGCTACGAATCGGTTTCGGGCAAGCGTCCGTTCACCGGCGACGGTGCGCTGACGGTCGCGATGAAGCACATCAAGGAAACCCCGCCGCCGCTGCCCGCCGACCTGCCGCCCAATGTGCGCGAGCTGATCGAGATCACCCTGGTGAAGAACCCCGGGATGCGCTACAAGTCGGGTGGTCCGTTCGCCGATGCCGTCGCCGCGGTGCGTTCCGGCCGCCGTCCTCCGCGTCCGAACCAGGCTCCGACGCTCGGTCGGGCCGCTCCGGCCGCGGTTCCGTCGGCGGCGCAGGCCCGCGCCGCAGCCGACCTCACCGGTCGCACCCCGGTGACCGCCACCCGGGCCAGGCCGACCACGGCCGCGCACCGGCCCGCACCGGCTCCGCGACGCACGTTCTCGTCGGGTCAACGGGCACTGCTGTGGGCCGCCGGGGTACTCGGCGCACTCGCCATCGTGATCGCCATCCTGATCGTCCTCAATGCGCAGGACCGCAAAGATCAGCAGCAGTCACCGTCGCCCACGGTCACCGACACGGTGACCCAGACGACGCCTTTCCAGACGCCGGCAGCGTTGCCGGACCTGGCATTCCACGCGATCGTGCCTCGGGGAGCCGACGCTCAGGTTGTCCCGAAAGCACCGGAACAGATAATGCGATGACAACGCCTCAGCACCTCTCCGACCGATATGAACTCGGTGAAATCCTTGGCTTCGGCGGCATGTCCGAAGTTCACATCGCACGCGATACGCGGTTGCACCGCGATGTCGCGGTCAAGGTCCTGCGCGCCGATCTGGCCCGCGATCCCAGCTTCTACCTGCGTTTCCGCCGTGAGGCGCAGAACGCGGCCGCGCTGAACCATCCCGCGATCGTGGCGGTGTACGACACGGGTGAGGCCGAGACACCCAACGGGCCGCTGCCTTACATCGTCATGGAGTACGTCGACGGTGTGACGCTGCGCGACATCGTGCACACCGAGGGTCCGATCCCGCCGCGGCGTGCGATCGAGATCATCGCCGATGCCTGCCAGGCGCTGAACTTCAGCCACCAGCACGGCATCGTGCACCGGGACGTCAAGCCGGCCAACATCATGATCAGCAAGGCCAACGCTGTGAAGGTGATGGACTTCGGCATCGCGCGCGCCCTTGCCGATACCGGTAACAGCGTCACGCAGACCGCCGCAGTGATCGGCACCGCCCAGTACCTTTCGCCCGAGCAGGCCCGCGGTGAAACCGTCGACGCCCGCTCCGATGTCTACTCGCTGGGCTGTGTGCTCTACGAAATCCTCACGGGCGAGCCACCTTTCATCGGTGATTCGCCCGTCGCGGTGGCTTATCAGCATGTCCGCGAGGACCCGACTCCGCCATCGAGTCGGCACACCGGTATCTCACCGGAACTCGATGCCGTGGTGCTCAAGGCTCTGGCCAAGAACCCGGACAACCGCTATCAGACCGCGGCCGATATGCGTACGGATCTGATCCGAGTGCACAGCGGTGAGGCCCCCGAGGCTCCGAAGGTGTTCACCGAGTCCGAGCGGACGTCGATGATGAACTCCGGGCCGATATTGACCCAGGGGGGCGGTGCGCCCACCCAGAACGTCGTGGTGCCCCGCCCCGCCGATCGCAATACCTCAGTGGCCCGTTGGCTGATCGCAGTCGCGGTACTAGCGGTGCTGACGGTGGTCGTGACGGTCGCGATCAACATGTTCGACGGCAAGCCACGCGATGTGCAGGTGCCCGACGTGAGCGGTCAGCGTTCGGCCGACGCCGTCGCCACCCTGCAGAACCGGGGCTTCAAGACGCGCACCGAGGGCAAGGAAGACAACAAGGTTCCGCCGGAGTACGTGATCGGCACCGACCCGTCCGCCAACAGCATGGCGGCCGCCGGCGACGAGATCACCGTCAACGTCTCTCGCGGGCCGGAGCAGCGGGTGGTCCCCGACGTGGCCGGTCTGTCCCCGTCCCAGGCCCGCCAGAAGCTCAAGGACGCCGGGTTCGAGAAGGTCAAGGAGTCGGCGAGCCCGTCGACTCCGGATCAGAAGGGCCGCGTGCTCGCCACCAACCCGCCGGCCAACCAGACGGCGGGGATCATCTACGAGATCACGCTTGTCGTGGGGTCAGGCCCGGAGGACACTTCGGTTCCCGACTGCAAGGGTCAGAGCGCCGACGTGTGCAAGCAGATTCTGACCGCGTCGGGATTCACCAACACGGTGGTCATCGAGGTCGACAACACCGCGCCTCCGGGACAGGTGGTGGATACCGAGCCGACCTCCGGTACGTCGGTACCCAAGGACACGCCGATCCAGATCCATGTGTCCAAGGGCAACCAGTTCGTCATGCCCAACCTGGTCGGACAGTTCTGGGATGACGCTTACCAGCGTCTGAGCGCGCTGGGTTGGACCGGCGTGCTCGACAAGGGGCCGGACGTCCGCGACAGCGGTCAGCGCACCAACGCGGTCGTCACCCAGAGTCCGCCGGCGGGCGCCGGGGTGAACTTCGGAGCGAAGATCACGCTGAGCTTCGCGTCGTAGCGGCCGCCACGGCGCGGGCCACCTCGGCCTCGAGGGCGGCCACCAGGCGCTCTTCCGGGGCGGCGCCGCACACGCCCAGCCAGTTGGCCAGCATGCGGTGCCCGCCCTGGGTCAGGATCGACTCCGGGTGGAACTGCACACCGTGTATCGGCAGCTCGCGGTGGCGCACGGCCATGATGACGCCGCTGTCGGTCTGCCCGATCACCTCGAGCTCGTCCGGCACGGTTTCGGGCAGGATCGTCAGCGAGTGGTAGCGGGTCGCGGTGAACGGGTCCGGGAGGCCTTTGAGCACCCCGGCGCCGGAGTGGTGCACGACGCTGGTCTTGCCGTGCAGCAGTTCGGGTGCGCGGTCGACGGTGCCGCCGAACGCCACCCCGATGGCCTGGTGGCCGAGACAGACGCCCAGTAGGGGAGTGCCGGCCGCAGCGCATGCGTGGACCAGCGGGATCGTCGCGCCGGCTCGTTCCGGAGTGCCGGGACCGGGGCTCAGCAGCACGCAGTCGAAATCGGCTGCCACCGTGGCGAGGTCGGCGTCGGTGGCCAGGCGCTCATCGTCGTTCCGCCACACCTGCGCGTCCACCCCGAGCTGACCCAGGTACTGGACCAGGTTGAACACGAAGCTGTCATAGTTGTCGACGACCAGAACCCGCATCGACTTAGGCTACCGGCCCCAAAAACCGTGCTTAATAGCCGACTCGGCCCGCGGGTTTCGCGTAACGCATCCGCAACGGCTCGGTGTGCCCGGTCAGCTCGATATCGGCCCGGGGCTCTTCGACATAGCCCAATCCGAAGCGCACCACGTACTGCTTGTAAAGGGTGACGTACGGGGCGGCGGCCAGGGCCGCCTGCATGGCCGGGGCATCGCCGATCGCGGTGATGACGTAGGGCGGGCTGTAGGTGCGGCCGTTGAGCAGGAGGGTATTGCCGACACAGCGGGGCGCCGAGGTCGCGATGATGCGTTGGTCCTGCATCTGGATGCCCTCGGCACCGGCACTCCAGAGTGCATTCAGGACGGCCTGGATGTCCTGTTGGTGCACCACGAGGTCGTCGGGGGAGGCATCGCGCGGGAAGCGGCCCTGGGCGTCGCGCTGGGCGTCGTTGAGAGTGACCACCAGGCCCGGCCCCCGCATGGGCACCGTGCCGGCATCGACAGCCAGTTGCGCCGAACGCCTGGTGATGGCGTCGAGCGCCGCGTGGGAGCTGGGTGATCCGCCGTGATGGCTGTCGATCTCGGAGGCCAGCGAATCACGCTGGGCCGTCAGCCGGTCGACGGACTGCTGGGCCTCACGCACCAGGTCGACGAGCCGGGGCGCATCGCTGCGCCGAATCTCGTCACCACCGGACACGCCGTGCGTGGCGGCCAGCAGCACGCCGGCGGCCAGGCAGACCACCGGGACGCCGAAGCGCCAGGGGGATCGATCCGGTTGGTCCATCGCAGTCTCTCTCCGACGTGCAGCTACGTTAGGCTCGTGAGGCATCCTGCCTCATCGTCGCACCGTGTGACGCCGACTGTCCGCGAAGGTACCCATGCCCAAGTCCAAAGTCCGTAAGAAGAACGATTTCACCGTCAAGCAGGTGAGCCGGACCCCGGTCAAGGTGAAAGCCGGACCGTCGAGTGTGTGGTTCGTCGCGCTGTTCATCGGTCTCATGCTGTTCGGCCTGTTGTGGCTGCTGGTTTTCCAGCTGGCCGCGACCAACCCCGTGGACACCCCGTCCTTCCTCCAATGGATGGCCGATATGGGTCCGTGGAACTACGCGGTCGCATTTGCCTTCATGATCACCGGACTGTTGCTCACCATGCGTTGGCGCTGACCGGAAAACGGACGATAATGAATTCATCTTACGTTTTCAGCGTTACCAGCTCAGCAACGTCGACGATGCTCAATCACATCGTTGTGATTCATCCCCATTGGGGATAGCACCTGTGGATAACTCCATTAGACGCGGTAAGAGGGTGTGAAGAGCCCGTGCAGCAAACTCGATGGAGCCCACCCGCCGCTGGAGTCGCAGGTTGCGCCATAGCCGGAGCGGCGATGGCTATCGCAGCTGTGACCGTGATCACAGACCCGCCCGGACGTGTTCTTGCCGGCATAGCTGGCGTGGGATTGCTCACGTTCGCAACATTGTCGTGGCGGGCTCGGCCGAAACTGGCAATCAACCAAGACAGTCTCACGTTCGCCGGTTGGTGGCGCACCCGGACATATCGTCGTAATGAGATCGTGAAGATCCGCATCACCGAGTTCCGCCGCATCGCCCGCAAGGTCCGGCTGCTCGAGATCGAGACGATCGATGACCGGCTCGCGGTCCTCACGCGGTGGGACCTGGGAACCGACCCCCTCGACGTCCTCGACGCGCTGACTCAGGCCGGCTTCTCGGCCCCGCAAGCCGACTGAGGAAGCACCCCACACAACACGCGACGCCCCCGGCTTCCGGGGGCGTCGCGCATTGGTATGTGCGGGGGATACCCGTTACGACACGGTGATCGATTCGACGACGACCGGATCGGTCGGGCGGTCAGAACGATCGGTGGGGGTGGACGCGATCGCGTCGACCACCTTCTGCGACTCGGGATCGACAACCTCACCGAAGATGGTGTGGCGCCGGTTCAGGTGCGGCGTCTGGCCGACCGTGATGAAGAACTGCGAGCCGTTGGTGCCCGGCCCGGCGTTGGCCATGGCCAGCAGGTAGGGCTTGTCGAACTGGAGCTCAGGGTGGAACTCGTCGGCGAACTTGTAGCCGGCGTCGCCGCGGCCGGTGCCCGTCGGGTCGCCGCCCTGGATCATGAAGCCGTCGATCACCCGGTGGAAGATGACGCCGTCGTAGAACGGACCGGAGGTGCCGCCCGAGGCGTTCTCGGTGGTGTAGTCCTTGGTGCCCTGCGCCAAGCCGACGAAGTTGGCCACGGTCTTGGGAGCGTGGTTTCCGAACAGTGCGATCTTGATGTCGCCGCGGTTGGTGTGCAGTGTCGCCGTCGCGGTCTGAATGGGGCTCGTCACGGCTACCCAGTCTGCCATCCCGGCCCGCGGCAACGGTCAGATACCCCACCAAGCGCCCCAGACTCGCGCAGAGATGGCAGTCTGGTTCTCAGCCGACATACGGCCCACTCAGGCCTGTCGCCCACGTCCCGCCAGTGTCCAGAAAGGTGCCAGATGACCGCGAACGTCGATACCCGGTTGGCCCCCCGTCAGCGCCTAGCCCGCGGCTTGAAATACAGCACGGTCGGTCCGGTCGACGTGACCCGCGGCGTGGTGGGCCTGAGCGCCGACACCGTGTCTGCCGTTGCGTCCGGTCTGCGCAAGCGCTACGAGTCGGGCAAGCTGCGTCGCCAACTCACCGCGGCCGCACAGGCTGTGGCCGCGCTGCCCGAGGTGCTGCAAGAGGCGGCCGCAGACCCAGAACCCAAGCGGCGTCACCGCCGGCTGGTGATCGCCGGCGTCGCCGCAGCGGTCCTGGCCGGTGGGGCCGTGGCGTTCTCGATCGTGCGGCGGTCCAACCGGCCCGAGCCGTCACCGCTGCCGCCCAGCGTCGAGGTCAACCCGAAACCCTGACGCCACTGCGCCCGGCTATTTGTTGAACTGCTCCTCGGCCGGGTCGCACACCTTCCACGCCCCTGATTCTTTGCGCAAGAACAGAGACCCGGAGTGGTTGGACTTCGGTCGCAGGAATTCGACCTGCGCCACATCGCCTTTCACCGTGACATCGGTGACGTCGAACGGCTCACTGCTGTCCTTGGCACCCGGGCCGGAGTCGACAGGATCGAACCCGTCACCGTCGGTGACCAGGTCGCGCTCTTCCTCGCAGAGTGCCGCCAGGAACTTGTCCTGATCCTGGGTGTCTATCGCGTCGGCGAACTGGGCAGCGGCATCCTTGATCGCCCCTTCATCCCGGCTCCGCGAGTACCACACCCAGCCCCCGGCACCACACAGGACCAGTACCACCGGTATGGCGATCGCCAACGCAATCAGCAACTTGGACCTGCGTCGACTGCCGTCCTGCGGTGGTGGCTGCTGCTGGTACCCCGGCCACTGTTGCGGATATCCCGGTGGCGGGTACCCAGGTGGGGGATAGGGCGCTGGCTGCCCGTAACCCGTTGGCGGGTAAGGCGATTGCTGTGGCACCCAGCCGGGCGACCCGAAAGGATTCGAGCCGCCGCCGAACGGGGGCGGCACCGGCGACGCTGGTCCCGTCATCACACAGCCAACCGGCGTGTCATGAGCTCGTCCAGTTCGGTGCCGAAATCTTTCGGCGGATCGACGTCACCGTCGTATACGAGAGCAACCTGCCCGATTTCCAAATCCGGTGACGTGCAGTAGAAGAGGTGCCCCACGTCCTTGGTGAACACCACCAGACGGGTCGACTCGATCCGTCGGTACCTCTCCCCGTGATAGCCGGTGTCATACCCACCCTCGTACCCATCCATCCAGCCGGGGATGCCTTCGGGCCATTCCCCGTATTCGGCGAACGTCTCGAAGTCAGACGGCCGCATCACGCCGTAGGACTCCCAGTCCGTCGCGGTGAATCCAGCGTGGGTGCCGCGCAGAAAATTCTGCACCGGCGCCGGGAAGGTATCCCAGAACCGGGGGGTGTCACCGAAAGTGGCCGGATCCCACGCCATCCAGCACACGTGGCCTTCCTCTCCGTACTTGACGACGTAGACCAGCACGAAGAACCGGCTCTTGGGGTTGTCGACCCAGAAGACACGCACGTCGACGAGCTGATCGCGGAGCACCTCGGCGAACCGCGGGATCATCGCCAGAAAGCCGTCGTCCCAGTGCGACAACGCCGCCCGGCAGCGTTCCTCGGCGCTGTTGCCGACCAACACCGGGCGCCAGCGATCCGGAACCTCGGCGGCCCGCGAAGAATCCGGCGCGATCAACTCCGCCTTGCCTTTTGGCGTCAACTCGGCCGCCACCTGATCGAAGTCGATCTCCACGCGACTCATCCTCCGTTGGCCTTGACGAGGTTGTTGACGATGTCCTGCAGCTGATTCCTGGTTTCGTTCTGTAGCTGTATCTGTTTTCCCGCCCAATTCGCGTCCGCCTTGGGCAGCATGCGGGCGGCACTCCCGGAGTTTTTTGCCGCGTTGGCGGTCCAGGACAGCCATTGGTAGTTCAGCGGCAGTTGCGACAGCAGGTACATCTGATCGGCGGTCAACTTCAGGAACCCTGGGAGCTTGATCAGCTCGGCCAGCGGAACGATGTGGTCTGGCGAAACTTTCGCGTCGCCGGCCCTTGTTTCTCCGATTCTCTGACCCGGATAGACCGGATCGGGTGCGCCCGGTCGAGGTGCGGCCTTCCCGGCGAGGCGGGCATCCTTCGGAACGTTCCCCGGGTTGCCGTCGCGTAGCGCGTCATACAGTGGCCGTTCCGGCGCGTCTCTGGGGACTACTTCTCGATTTCCCTTGCGAGCAGGCGCCGGCTGGTAGCCCGCCGGAATACCCTTCTTCGCATTATCGATCGCGAGCCGTTGAGCGGCTGTCGGCGTCGCCAGCTGCAGTCCTGACGGGTCTTTTGGTGTCAGTCCGGCGACCGCGGCCTCACACGCGTCCACCCGCGGCATGAACGCGCTACGTTCCGCCTCCAGCTGTGCCTTCTCGGCATTGAAGGCATCGACCGCGGCGCCGTCGTAGGTGTTGACGCTGCCCTTGCGGTTGTTGTGATCGGCCGCGCGCTGAGTCCACGACGCGAGCTGGGCGGCGACGTCGGGGCACACCCTGTCGAAGGTGTCGGCACGGGCCACGGCCAGCCCGGGCCCGTCGATCGTCGATGACCACAGCAGCCCCACTGCGAACACCAGCGCGAGCAGGATGCTCACCATTCTGCGGACCACCGCTTGCCCCCCCGACTGCCCCAAAACTCCCAGCCACATTCAAGCACGCAGGTTGTGGCCGGACTGTCGTCAGGAACAAGAAAAGCGGCCCCGGGCAACTGCCACCGGAACCGCTTCGACCTGATCTTTGATTGTGGAGCCTAGGAGATTCGAACTCCTGACATCTGCCTTGCAAAGGCAGCGCTCTACCAACTGAGCTAAGGCCCCTCATTCGGCCGAGGTGGCTCATCTGCCAAGTCGTGCCAAACCTCTTCACCGTGTCGTGATCGCCATACGATCACCGCGACGGCTGCGATGCCGGCGACGAACATGAACCGCATGGCACAACCTCTCGGTGATCACCGGCTACACCGGGTGTCGTGGGCCTAGGAGGACTCGAACCTCCGACCTCTTCGTTATCAGCGAAGCGCTCTAACCGCCTGAGCTATAGGCCCGAATATTGGGATCGACCGAGCGCAGAGATTACCGCACCGGAGCGCAGAGTCCCAAATCAATCCCGGTCGGCAAGCGTTACCTCGACCCCGCCGACCAGATCGGTGGTCAGGTTGTAGATGAAGGCCCCGATGGTCGCCATCGCACACAACACGACGATATTGACCAGGCCGACCAGCGCGGCCCCGCCGAAGATCGTTCCGCTGGAGACCAATTCGCCTCCCGAGGCGCCGCTGGCGCTGGTCAGGAGGTCGCCGACATTGCTGTTGAGCTTGCTCCACACACCCATGGCGCCGAGCACCAGGTACAGGAAGGCCACCGCGATCATCCAGACGAAGAACAACACCACCGACAACACCAGTGAGACCTTGAGCACAGTCCACGGGTCGACCCGGCGGATCTGCATGCTGGCCCGGACCGGGCCCTGATGCGAGCCGCGGTTGGCAACCTGGATCCGGGTGGTCGGGCTGTTGCTCGAGTTTCTGGCCGCCGGCGCCTCAGGGGCTGCCTTGCGTTGCGGGGTGCGCGGTGCGGGCCCGGACAGGTCCGGAATCTCGCTCGCATAAGCCTCGGGCCGCACCGGTTCGTTGCGCGTAGCCGACGGAGTGGGCGTGGCCGGCCGGGCCGGGCGGGCCTGCTGCTCGGTGTCCTTGATCTCGGTGCCGGCTACGAAGCGCTGCAACCGGGCTTCCACACCGGGGGAGTGGGAGCCCGGAGTACGGGCGCTTTCCTCACGCGTCTCGGTCGCCGGCTGGGGCGTGGTGCGGCCGGTGCCGCGCTGCCACGGCGGCGCCTCACCGGTCTCGGTGATCTGGCCGCCACCGGCGGCGGCACGGGCCTGCGTCCCGGCGGCTTTGCTCGTGGCCGGGCCGGCCTCGGCCCCGGTACCTGAGCCGTTGGAGCTGCCGGGCCGGTCGCCCGCTCGCGGGTACCCCGGCTCGTTCGGTGAACTCACCTAACAGCTCCTTACCTCAGGCCGAGGTCCGGGTCGGGCCTCAGCGACAACGTCACTCTTCGTCGGACTCAGCCTCGTCCGGTTCCGAGTCCTCCTCGGCGTTGCGCGCAATCGCAATCAGTGTGTCGCCCTCGCCGAGGTTCATCAAGCGAACGCCCTTGGTCTGGCGCCCAGCCTTGCGAACCTGACGTGCGGCGGTCCGGATGACGCCACCCCCGGAGGTGATGGCGTACAGCTCCGTCTCGTCATCGACGATCAGCGCTCCGACCAGACTGCCACGTTTGCGGTCGTACTGGATCGTCAGGATCCCCTTGCCGCCCCGGCCCTGCGGGCTGTACTCCTCGATCGCAGTCCGCTTGGCGTAGCCACCGGACGTCGCTACCAGCAGGAATGTGTCCGGTTGGACCACGTTGAGGGATAGCAGCTTGTCTTCCTCGTTGAACCGCATGCCCTGCACACCGGAGGTGGCGCGGCCCATCGGTCGCAGCGCCTCATCGGTTGCGGAGAAGCGGATCGACTGGCCCTTGGCGCTGACCAGAAGCAGGTCGTCCTCGGCCGAGCACAGCACGGCGCCGACGAGCTCGTCGCCGTCGCGCAGATTGACGGCCACGATGCCGCCGGAGCGGTTGGAGTCGAAGTCCACCAGCCTGGACTTCTTCACCAGACCGTTGCGGGTGGCCAGCACCAGATACGGCGCATCCTCGTAGCTCTTGATCTGGATGACCTGGGCGATGCGCTCCTCGGGCTGGAAGGCCAGCAGGTTCGCCACGTGCTGACCGCGCGCGGTGCGCGAGGTTTCCGGGAGCTCGTAGGCCTTGGCCCGGTACACCCGGCCCTGTGTCGTGAAGAACAGGATCCAGTCGTGGGTGGAGCAGACGAAGAAGTGGTTGACGATGTCGTCGGCCTTCAGCCCCGCCCCCTGCACACCCTTGCCGCCGCGTTTCTGGCTGCGGTAGAGGTCGGTCTTGGTCCGCTTGGCATACCCCGTCTCGGTGATCGTGACGACGACATCCTCACGCGCGATCAGATCCTCGTCGCTGACCTCACCGTCGGCCGGCATGATGCGGGTCCGGCGATCGTCGCCATGCTTCTCGACGATTTCCGCGAGTTCGTCGTGGACGATCGCCCGCTGTCGTTCCGGCTTCGCCAGAATGTCCTCGAGGTCCGCGATCTCGGCTTCGATCTTTGCCAGGTCGTCGACGATCTTCTGCCGCTCCAGGGCAGCCAACCGACGCAGCTGCATGTCCAGGATCGCCTGGGCCTGGATCTCGTCGATGTCGAGCAGCTCGATCAGGCCGGCCCGGGCGATTTCGACGGTCTGGGACGCCCGGATCAGAGCGATCACCTCGTCGAGCGCGTCGAGCGCCTTGACCAGGCCGCGCAGGATGTGGGCCCGCTCATTGGCCTTGCGCAACCGGTAGCGGGTGCGCCGCACGATGACGTCGAGTTGGTGTGCGACGTAGTACCGGATCATCTGGTCCAGCCGCAGTGTGCGAGGCACCCCGTCGACGATCGACAGCATGTTGGCGCCGAAGCTGGTCTGCAGCTGGGTGTGCTTGTAGAGGTTGTTCAGCACGACCTTGGCGACGGCATCGCGCTTGAGCTCCACCACAATTCGCAAACCGACGCGATCGCTGGACTGGTCCTCGATGTTGGAGATACCGGCCAGCTTGCCGTCCCTGACCTGCTCGGCGATCGAGGTGATGAAGTTGTCGTGGTTGACCTGGTACGGCAGTTCGGTGATGACGATGCCGGTGCGGCCTCGGCTGTCCTCTTCGATCTCCACCACACCGCGCATCCGGATGGAGCCGCGGCCGGTGGTGTAAGCATCGTGGATGCCCTGAGATCCGACGATCAGGCCGTGGGTGGGGAAGTCCGGACCCTTGACCCGCTCGCACACCGCGGTCAGCGTGGCCTCTTCATCGGCTTCGTGGTTCTCGAGGCACCAGTACACCGCCTCGGCCAACTCCCGCAGGTTGTGCGGCGGAATGTTGGTGGCCATGCCGACGGCGATACCGCCCGAGCCGTTGGCCAGCAGGTTCGGGAACCGGCTCGGCAGCACCGTGGGTTCCTGCACGCGGCCGTCGTAGTTGGGGATGAATTCGACTGTTTCCTCGTCGATTTCACGCAACATCTCCATGGCCAGCGGAGTCAGCCGCGCCTCGGTGTACCGCATGGCTGCCGCGGGATCGTTACCCGGCGAGCCGAAGTTTCCCTGGCCGTCGACCAATGGGTAGCGCAACGACCAGGGCTGGGCCATCCGGACCAGGGTGTCGTAGATCGAGGAGTCGCCGTGCGGGTGGTAGTTACCCATGGTCTCGGCGACCGAACGCGCCGACTTGGCGTGGCTGCGGTCCGGGCGGAAGCCCGAGTCATACATCGCGTAGAGCACGCGGCGGTGCACGGGCTTGAGACCGTCACGCACCTCTGGGAGGGCTCGGCCGACGATCACGCTCATGGCGTAATCGATGTAGCTGCGCTGCATCTCGTGCTGAATGTCGACCGGTTCGATGCGGTCGCCGGCTTCGCCGCCGGGCGGCAAGGTGGTGTCAGTCATGTGATCCTCGGTTGTTTATCTAGCCGGTGGATGTCTTAAACGTCAAGAAAGCGAACGTCTTTGGCGTTGCGCGTGATGAAACTGCGCCGCGCTTCGACGTCTTCACCCATGAGAATCGAGAAGAGTTCGTCGGCGGCCGCGGCATCGTCGAGCGTCACCTGACGCAATACCCGCACCGAGGGATCCATGGTGGTCTCCCACAGTTCCTTGGCGTCCATCTCACCCAGACCCTTGTAACGCTGGATACCGTCATCGACGTTGATCCGCTTGCCCGCGGCCTTACCCGCCTCCAACAACCCGTCACGCTCACGGTCGGAATACGCGAACTCCGGTTCCTGACGCTGCCACTTGAGCTTGTACAACGGCGGCTGGGCCAAGAAGATATGCCCGTGCTCGACCAGCGGTTTCATGAAACGAAACAGCAGCGTCAACAACAACGTCGAGATGTGCTGACCATCCACATCGGCATCAGCCATCAACACGATCTTGTGATACCGCAGCTTGGCCAGATCGAACTCGTCATGGATACCGGTACCCAGGGCGGTGATGATCGCCTGGACTTCGGTGTTCTTCAAAACCCGGTCGATACGGGCCTTCTCGACGTTGATGATCTTGCCGCGCAACGGCAGGATCGCCTGGAACATCGAGTCCCGGCCACTCTTGGCCGAGCCGCCGGCCGAATCACCCTCCACCACATACAGTTCGGACTTCGTCGGATCGGTAGAGCGGCAGTCGGCCAACTTGCCCGGCAGCCCACCGATGTCGGTCGCGCTCTTGCGACGCACCAGTTCACGGGCCTTGCGGGCGGCGATACGGGCCTGTGCTGACGAAACAGCCTTGTTCACAACGGTTTTGGCCTCGGCAGGATTGGCCTCGAACCAGTGGGTCAGCTGCTCATTGCAGATCTTCTGCACAAACGACTTCACCTCGGTATTGCCGAGCTTGGTCTTGGTCTGTCCTTCGAACTGCGGTTGAGCCACCTTCACCGAAATCACCGCGGCCAGGCCCTCACGGATGTCATCACCGGTGAGGTTCGGATCCTTGTCCTTGAGAAGCTTCTTGTCCTTGGCGTACTTGTTCACCACGGTGGTCAACGCCGCACGGAAACCCTCCTCGTGCGTACCACCCTCATGAGTGTTGATCGTGTTGGCGAACGTGTGCACCGACTCGGAGTAGCCGGCGTTCCACTGCATCGCGATCTCGACCTCGTGACCGGTGCCCTTACCGTCGAAATCGATCACGCTGGGCTGAATGGCGGTTTTGGTGCGGTTGATGTGTTTGACGAAGTCGACCAGACCGCCCGGGTAGTGGAACGTCCGGTGCTTCACCTTGTGGGGTGCGGCGGCCTCGGCCGCCGTCTCCTCCGCGGTTTTGGGGGCGGCGGCGGTGTCGGCCACGACCTCGTCGACGACCTCGGCCTGAGTCACCCGTTCATCGGTGAGCTCGATGGTCAGGCCCTTGTTGAGGAATGCCATCTCCTGCAGACGCCGGGCGATGGTCTCGAAGTCGTACACCGTGGTTTCGAAAACATTCGGGTCCGCCCAGAACCGGATGGTGGTGCCGGTCTCCTTGGTCTTCTCACCTTTTTTCAGAGTCCCCGGGACCGAATTGTCGTAGGTCTGGAACCACTCGTAGCCGTCGGTGCGGACGTCCGCTTCCAACCGCGTCGACAGGGCGTTCACCACCGAGACGCCGACGCCGTGCAGGCCGCCCGACACCTGGTAGGCGCCTTCTTCGAACTTGCCGCCCGCGTGCAGCACCGTCATCACGACGTCGATGGTCGGGATGCCGGTGGCATGCATGGCCACCGGGATGCCACGGCCGTCGTCGGTGACCTGAACGCCGCCGTCCTCGAGGATTCGCACGTCGACCTTGTTGGCGAACCCGGCCATCGCCTCATCTACCGCGTTGTCGACGACCTCCCACACGAGATGGTGCAAGCCACGTTCGCCGGTGGAGCCGATATACATGCCGGGGCGTTTACGAACGGCTTCGAGGCCTTCCAGCACTTTGATCGAGTCGGCACCGTACTGATTCTGGGCAGCCACGTCGGACGCGTCTCCTTGGGGTTCGCGGGAGGCGGTTGCGTCACCGCCCTGCAGATCTCGCCACAGTCTACCGGTCGAGACGGACAGGGCCGACTCTGTAGCGGCGTTTTCACCTACCTAACCGCGCCGTGCGCGGAATTTTTCGGGTGTCGGTGCCTCCGGACGGTCCAGAAGATCGCTTTCGGCCGTCTCGAAGCTCTCAGCGCAATGTCGTCAGAGGCCTAGCCGTAAGTGTCGCGGGGACCGCGGCCGGACACGTGATACCGACCTTTCCGCCACGACGGTCCGACCGGACCCACGATCTTCAACGAGGTCACCACCCCGTCGCCCACGGCGGCGGCGATCTTGGCGAGCAACTGGGACTGCACCATTCGAAGTTGAGTGGCCCACGCCGTCGACTCCGCCGAGACCGTCAGGACCCCTTCATTCAGGCCGGTGGGTTCGGCATGGTCGGCGATCTGGTCACCCACCACGGCCCGCCACCGACCGAACACCGAACCCTCGGCGACCCTCGAGCCCCAGCCCCGCACCTTGGCCAGATCCTGGGTCGCAGAACCGAGCGGTTGGGGATCGCGGCCATCGGGACCCGGCCCCGACCATCTGCGGCGACGACCGACGTTTCCCGCCACCCGCCGCACCGGGGCGCTGCGGCCCCGACCGACGTCCTTACCCTGGCTGCGGGCCGCGCCTCGAGCCTCTTCGAGTGTCCGCCGCACCAGATCCATGCCACGCATGCGGGCCAGATCATCGGGCGACACCGCCGGGGCCGGGTCCCGAGATACCTGGTCGGGGGATTCTTCGGGTTTGTCCGTCATGTCTGCACCACCGATATCCGGCCCTGGTCGCCTTCGCTCATCCTGATCTCGACGCGGTTGACCTCCCAGTCCTGCGGGATGTCCTCACCGACCGCCGCGGTGACCAGAACCTGTTCGGCCTCGCCGGCCACCGCGGCCAAGGCCTGGCGGCGAGCAGTGTCCAGCTCCGCGAAGACGTCGTCGAGCAGCAGCACCGGATCGACCCCGTCCGACCGCAGCAATTCGTAGGCGCCCAATCGCAGCGCCAAGGCCATCGACCACGATTCCCCATGGCTGGCAAAGCCTTTGGCAGGTTGGTCACCGAGCCACAGCTCGAGATCGTCGCGGTGCGGGCCCACCAGACAGACTCCACGATCCAACTCCGCGTCGCGACGGCGGCTCAATCCGTCCAGGAGCGCCGCCTCATAGAACTCGACGGACTCGAGACCGGGAGCGTTCGCGATGGCCTCCACACCGGAGCGGTACCGGATTGCCGCGGGCCGGCTCGAGGGTGCCAACAATTGATAGGCCTTCTGCACCTCCGGGTGCAGCTGCTCGACCAGCGCGATGCGCGCGGCGATCAGCGCCGCTCCGTGGGCGGCCAGGTGTCCGTCCCACACATCGAGGGTGTCCAGCACGCTGCGATCGCCTCGATAGCGTGCTCCCGCAGCGGTTTTCAGCAGTGCGGTGCGTTGACGGACCACCTTGTCGTAGTCGGCCCGGATACCGGCGATGGTCGGTCGGCGGGTGGTGGCCAGCTCGTCCAGATAGCGGCGCCGTTCACCCGGATCGCCACGCACCAGTGCAAGGTCCTCCGGGCTGAACAGCACCGCGCGCAGGACACCGAGTATCTCGCGCGGTGACCGTACCGGTGACCGGTTCAACCGAGCCTTGTTAGCCCGGCCGTTGGTGATCTCGAGGTCGATCGCCAGCTCACGGCCCTCGTTGACGACGATGCTCGAGACGATCGCCCGCTGCTCGCCGGCCCGGATCAACGGTGCGTCGGATGCCACCCGATGGGACCCGAGCGTGGCGCAATACCACAGTGCCTCAACGAGATTCGTTTTTCCGAAACCGTTCGGACCGACAAATACGGTCCGCCCGGGCTCCAGCTCGAGCTCGACGTTGGCCCAGGACCGGTAGTCGGTCAGCCCCAGGTGGCGGACATACATCGGAATCGCACCTAACCGGACTCGCTGATCCGGTGCACAGCGTGGCCACCGAACTGGTTGCGCAGTGCCGACACTGCCTTCATGGTGGGGGAGTCCTCTTGCCTCGAGGCGAACCGGGCGAACAACGACGCCGCGATCACCGGCATCGGAACCCGGTGGCTGATGGCCTCTTCCACGGTCCAGCGACCTTCCCCGGAATCCTCGGTATACCCGCTGATCGCGGCGAATCCCGGGTCTTCCTTGAGCGCCTTCGCCAACAGCTGCTGCAGCCACGACCGCACCACAGTGCCGTTGGTCCAAGCCTGGATCACTGCCTGTGGATCGGTGATCAGTTCCTCGGCCGACAACAGCTCGTATCCCTCGGCGTAGGCGTGCATCAAGCCGTACTCGATGCCGTTGTGCACCATCTTGGCGTAATGACCGGCGCCCACCGGACCGGCGTGGACGAAACCGTCGGCCACATCACCCTCCGGACGCAGCGTGTCGAAGATCGGCATGGCTCGAGCCACGTCGGTGTCACTGCCACCGACCATCAACCCGTAACCTTCCGTCAAACCCCAGACGCCGCCGGACACCCCGGCATCGATGAAGTTGATCCCGGCTTCGCCCAACAACTTTGCGTGGGGACCGTCTTCGGTGTACCTCGAGTTGCCGCCGTCGATCACCAGATCACCGGGACCCAGCACACCGGCCAGCGCGGCGATGGTCTCGCGCGTCACCGTGCCCGACGGCACCATCACCCAGACGATCCGAGGTGCCTCGAGGGCTCCGGCCAGATCGGCCAGGCCAGCCACGTCGCTGACTTCCGGACGAGGGTCGTAACCCACAACCTCGTGGCCGCCGGCGCGCAGGCGCTCGCGCATGTTGAAGCCCATCTTGCCCAGGCCGACCAACCCCAGTTGCATGTGCGCCCTTTCTCGACCGCGCCGGTCAGCCAGGAAGGCGAACCGGCATCAACAGATAGACGTAATCGGTTTTGGCGGCCGGGAACGGACCCGAACCACCGCCGGTACCACCATCCTCGTCCGTGGGACGCAGTACGGCCGGGCGACTCGGCGTGGTGAAACCGAAAGTCACCCGTTCCGAATGCAGGGAACTCAACCCGTCGGTGAGATAGGTCGGGTTGAACGCGATGGTCAGCGGGTCGCCGGCGAACTCCACCGGCAGGTCCTCTTCGGCGCGACCCACATCGTCGGCGCCGGCCGAGAGACGCAGTACATCTTCGCCGAATTCCATCCGGATCTGGGCGCCCCGGTCGGCCACGAGCGCCACACGCTTGATCGCCTCGGTGAGCTCGGCCACTGCGATCGTGGCCACCGCGGTGTGCTCGCTCGGCAGCAGCTGACGGAACTTCGGGAACTCGGCATCCAACAGCCGTGTGGTGCTGCGCTTGCCGTTACTGCGGATACCGAGCAAGCCGTCTTTACCGACCGACTCGCCGGAGCCCAGCGACAGGTGCACCTGGTTGCCGTCGGTGCCGGCCTTGGCCGCCTCGGCCAGCGTCTTCGCCGGGACCAGCACGGCCGCCTCGACGTCGGTGGCACTCGTTTCCCAGGTCAGCTCACGCACGGCCAGCCGGAACCGGTCGGTGGCGGCCAAAACCACTGCTTCACCGGAGATCTCGACGCGGATGCCCGTCAGCATCGGCAGGGTGTCGTCCCGGCCGGCGGCAACGGCCACCTGGCCGATGGCCTCGGCGAACAGATCGGACGACACGACTCCGGTCTCGTCCGGCAGGGCCGGCAACGTCGGGTAGTCCTCCACGGCCAGGGTCGGCAGCGAGAACCTGGCACTGCCACAGGTCAGGGCCACCCGGGTGCCTTCCACGCTGAGCTCGACCGGTTTGGCCGGCAATGCCTTGGTGATGTCCGAGAGCAACCGTCCGGATACCAAAACGCTTCCAGGAGAAGCGATTTCGGCACTCACACGCACCTCTGCGGAAACCTCGTAGTCGAAGCCGGAGATGGTCAGGCCATCATCGGTGCCGGTCAGCAGCACCCCGGCCAGGACCGGGATGGTGGGCCGGGTCGGCAGATTGCGGGCCACCCAGGCCACCGCGTCCGCGAAGTCCTCACGCACCACGCGGAACTTCAAGTCGGTCAGCCCAGCCGTCGTCGTCGCCACGTGCTATGCGCCCCTTCGATGATCCCCATAACGAGCTCTACCAGCGTCTTCCCAGAACACCACCATGCAGCATCGCGCTGAATGACAAAGCTGGAAACCGCCGTCGATGAACCACCGTAGAGCTTTCCGCATCAACTTGAAAGCTAATCCACCGGGGTGACATGCGGACTTGTATGTGCTTCTCGAGCCGGCTCGGACGGGAGGTTTCGTCCGGTGTCCCCAGGCCCCTCTTCTAGAAAGAACTCTTAGAAGATATTTGAGTAACAGTATTAGGTCCTGTGAAAACTGGGGATGAACGGGTGTTTGCCCAGTACCCCAGGTGTGTCGCAATGTGAGTCGGCTGTGGAGACCGGTGCACGGACCGGCCGCCGCGTGTGGACAGATGACATTGTGTGGATGAGTTTGTCATTCATCCCGTGGTTTGCCCGCAGGTTGTACACAGCAGTATCCACAGCGGTCGGCTGTGACTTGTGAGGCGTTTTGGGACGGAAGTTGTTACAAGATTTTTCGCCGGACAGGCTTGAAGAGACCACGATGTGAGACACGGAGACGCCCGGGCGCGCAGGATCGAAGGCCGGCACGCGGTGCTCGAGCACCGATCCGGGCGGGACTGCGGGGTGATTCAGCGCTTGGCGCGCTGACGGATCCGGGTGGTGAGTTCCTTCACGTGGTCGAAAACCTCACGTCGCTCGGCCATCTCACCGCGTATCTTCTTCTCCGCGTACATGACCGTGGTGTGATCACGCCCGAATGCCTGGCCGATCTTGGGCAGAGACAGATCGGTGAGCTCACGGCACAGATACATGGCGATCTGGCGTGACTGCGCCAGCGCCCGCGTCTTGCCGGGTCCGCGCAGCTCCTCGACCGTGGTCTCGAAGTACTCGGCAGTGGCCGCCATGATCGCGGCGGTGCTGATCTGCATGGTCGTGGCGTCGGCGATCAGATCGCGCAACACGACCTCGGCCAGTGACTTGTCGATCCGGGTCTTGTTGAGCGAGGCGAACGCGGTGACGCGGATCAGCGCACCCTCGAGCTCGCGGATATTCCGTTCGATACTGCTGGCGATGAGCTCGAGGACGTCATCGGGCACGTCGAGGCGATCCATCTGCGCCTTCTTACGAAGGATCGCGATGCGGGTCTCGAGCTCGGGCGGCTGCACATCGGTGATCAGGCCCCACTCGAAGCGGGTACGCAGCCGGTCCTCCAGAGTGGCCAGCTGCTTGGGCGGCCGGTCCGAGGAGATGACGATCTGCTTGTTGGCGTTGTGCAGGGTGTTGAAGGTGTGGAAGAACTCTTCCTGGATACCTTCCTTACCCTCGATGAACTGGATGTCGTCCACCAGCAGGATGTCGATGTCGCGGTAACTGCGCTTGAAGGAAGCCTTGCGGTCGTCGCGCAACGAGTTGATGAAGTCGTTCGTGAATTCCTCGGTGGAGACGTACTTCACCCGCATGCCGGGGAAGAGACGCTGCGCATAGTTTCCGGCGGCGTGCAGCAGATGCGTCTTGCCGAGGCCGGATTCACCCCAGATGAACAACGGGTTGTAGGCGCGAGCGGGTGCCTCGGCGATGGCCAGCGTCGCCGCATGGGCGAAGCGGTTGGACGCACCGATGACGAACGTGTCGAAGGTGTAGCGGCGGTTGAGATTGACGGCGTTGTCGTCACTGACCGTGGAATCCCGCTGCGGACTGCTGAAGTAGGTCGGCCAGGTCTCTTCCGCGCTGGCCTTGGCTGCGCGGTCGTCGTCGATCTCGTCGGTGTCGGCGGCCGACGTTGAAGCGGTCACGTCAGGTTGCGCGTCGGCGTTGGACCCGGCATCAGCCGCGCCGGCGCGGTCGTCCTCGGATTCCTCGGGCGGAGTGGCGATGCGGACGCCCAGCTCGACCCGCTCACCCAGCTTCCGGCTGAGTGCGCTGATGATCGGCTCGCGAAGGTGCCGTTCGATCTCGTTCTGGACAAACGGGGTGGGAACCGACAGCAGAGCAAACCCCTCGGCGATGACGAGGGGTTTTACCAGCTTGAGCCAGGCCCTTTGCTGGGGAGTCAGTGGCGGGAGAGCCGGATCACCGTCTGCCCCACGATCGCCGTTGAGTTCGGCGACGACGCTGTTCCAGATTGCGACGAATGGTGGATCGGGGTCAGCTGGCAACGACTGTTCCCCCTTAGAGGTGCCTCGAGGTCGACCCGGTGACGACCAAAAAGAACGATGACGAACTGTCCACATATTTATCCACAGCTTGTGGAGAAAGGACAGTCGTCGTCGCTCTGTTGTCTGTTTTGAGAGTGTCGTGGCCGGCTTCGTCACATACTGCGAGCGTGTGCCGCGCCGCGATCTCTCGCTTCATTTTCCGGGGCCGGTCCAGGCTCGGAACGGCATTGCCAGAAGCTAACAGTTTTCTCTCGATGTGCCAACAGTTCTGCAACATCGGATACCGACCATGTCAGTGGGTCGGCGCAGGTTTGACCGAGGGAAATCTCATCAGTACCCTCGAGCAGTCGCCCGCACGTGGCGATACGGCTGCGCCCGGGAGGTTCCGGAGAACGCGCCGGTTAGTAAAGCACGACGGACGAGCTTAAACAGAGCTTGCACGGTAACCGTTTTCGGCGACACCTCGGTGGCGGCGGAGGCAGGTGCCAAACGGAACAAGGAGAGATTGCCGTGGCCAAGGGCAAGCGGACCTACCAGCCCAACAACCGTCGCCGTGCGCGCGTGCATGGGTTCCGGCTGCGGATGCGCACTCGCGCCGGCCGCGCCATCGTCGCCAACCGTCGTGGCAAGGGCCGTCGCGCACTTACTGCGTGATTCGACGCAGGATCTAGCGCGGTGCTTCCGGCTCGAAACCGGATGAGGCGGTCCGCGGAGTTCAGTGCCACCGTCAGTCGTGGCGTGCGTGCGGTTCAACCTGATGTTGTCGTACACGCGCTAAACGACGGGACGGACGCAACCGGCCCGCGGGTCGGTCTGATCGTGTCCAAAGCCGTCGGGAACGCCGTGGAGCGTCATCGGGTGTCCCGGCGGCTGCGTCATGCCGCCCGCACCGTCATACCTCGCCTGGATGCCACTGACCTTGTGGTGATCCGGGCTCGCGCCGGCAGCGGTGATGCGCCGTCGCCACGGTTGGAGCAGCAGTTGCAGCGCGCACTCGAGCGCCTCGAGGCGCGGCGCAGGACTTCACCATGATCCGCAGGGCGGGCGCTGGTGTGTCCCGCGGTGCGATCTTCCTGATTCAGCTCTACCGCCACACCATCTCTCCGCTTCGACCGCCATCGTGCCGGTTCATGCCGACCTGCAGCCAATACGCGGTCGATGCCCTCACCGAGTACGGCTTTTTCCGTGGTGCGTGGCTGACGTTGATCCGGCTGCTCAAATGTGGACCGTGGCACCCGGGCGGATGGGATCCGATCCCGGACCGGTGCCCTCACGATCACGAGTCCGTCAGTTCTGACGAGACCGTCTCTGGCGGGATCGCTGCCGCCGAAAACCTGGTCTGGGATACCCCAGCGAAGCGAGGGGAGAGCAAGTCGCGTGTTTAATTGGTTCAGCCTGGACATCATCTATTACCCGGTGTCGGCGATCATGTGGGTTTGGTACAAGGCATTCGCCTTCGTGCTCGGCCCGGAGAACTTCTTCGCCTGGGCGCTGTCGGTGATGTTCCTCGTCTTCACCCTGCGCGCGATCCTCTACAAGCCGTTCGTCAAGCAGATCCGCACCACGCGGCAGATGCAGGAACTGCAGCCACAGATCAAGGCGCTGCAGAAGAAGTACGGCAAGGACCGTCAGCGCATGGCACTGGAGATGCAGAAGCTCCAACGTGAGCACGGATTCAACCCGATCCTGGGCTGCCTGCCGATGCTGGCGCAGGTGCCGGTGTTCCTCGGGCTGTACCACGTGCTGATGTCCTTCAACCGGACACAGACCGGCATCGGCCGGTTGGGGTTGTCGGTGGAGGAGAACCGCAGCCTGGCGAACTATGTCTTCAGTGCGACCGACGTGAGCCACTTCCTGGACGCGAACCTTTTCGGTGCGCCGCTGGGCGCCACCATGGTGCAGCAGCACGGTCTCGAGGCGTTCACGGAATTCAACCGATTTGCCGTCGTTCTGGTCGGCGTACCGATCATGATCCTGGCGGGCATCGCCACGCACTTCAACAGCCGCGCTTCGGTGGCCCGCCAGAGCGTCGAGGCCGCTGCCAACCCGCAGACCGCGATGATGAACAAACTCGCGCTCTACGTGTTCCCGCTCGGTGTGGTGGTCGGTGGACCGTTCCTGCCGCTGGCCGTGATCATCTACTGGCTGTCCAACAACATCTGGACCTACGGTCAGCAGCATTACGTCTTCGGGATGATCGAGAAGGAAGAAGAAGCCAAGAAGGCGGAGGCGATCGAGCGTCGTTCGGCGAACGCGCCGGCGCCCGGAGCGAAACCGAATCGCCCACGTAAGGCCGACGCTGCGAGTGCGACGGCCGCTACGGAGGATGCCGAGTCGGAGCCCGATGCGGCTGAGGCGAAAGACCAGAAGGACGCGGCAGGTGAATCGGCAGCCCCGAGCGTGAACCGCACGCCCAAGCCCGGTGCACGCCCCAAGAAGCGGAAACGGTGACCAGTTCTCACACTGGCTACAAGTAGGGAGAAGACGGATATGACGGACGCACAGACGACCGAGCCCGGCGCCGAGCTGGAGGAGGACATCCAGTCCGCGCCCAAGAGCGAGGCCGACTTGGAGGAGCGACTGGTCGCGGAAGGCGAGATCGCCGGCGACTATCTCGAGGAGCTGTTGGATCTGCTCGACTTCGATGGCGACATCGATTTGGATGTAGAAGGCGACCGCGCCGTGGTGAGCATCGACGGCGGTGGCGATCTGAGCAAGCTGGTCGGCCGCAAGGGTGAGGTGCTGGATGCCCTCCAGGAGCTGACCCGGCTGGCAGTGCATCAGAAGACCGGTGAGCGCAGCCGGCTGATGCTGGACATCGCACGGTGGCGTCGTCGTCGTCGTGACGAGCTGGCAGCCCTGGGCGACAAGGTGGCCCATCGCGTGCTGGAGTCGGGGGAGCGCGAGGAGCTCGCGCCCATGACTCCGTTCGAGCGCAAGATCGTGCACGACGCAGTGGCCGCGGTCGACGGTGTCCGCAGCGAGAGCGAAGGCGTGGAGCCCTCACGCCGTGTCGTTGTGTTGGTTGACTGAGCACTGCTTGGCTGAGGTTTAGTTACAAAGGTGTAGTTCGATTGCGGCGACGGTGCCGTAGGGAGTTCGGAGGATGTTTCACGTGAAACATGGACCGGTCCCCGCGGCACCGGACGCCGCGGCGGAGGTCTTCGGAGATCGTCTGGAGACCGCCGAACGGTACGCGGCAATATTGACCGGTGCCGGTGTCGAGTGGGGATTGATCGGTCCGCGTGAAGTGGACCGGCTCTGGGATCGACACATTCTCAATAGCTCTGCTCTCGGAGAGCTCCTGGCTCCCGATGAGCGCGTCGCCGACATCGGCAGCGGCGCCGGCCTCCCGGGTATACCGTTGGCCTTGGCGCGCCCCGATGTACATGTCACGTTGATCGAGCCGCTGCTGCGACGCAGCGAGTTTCTCCGTGAGGCGGTCGATGAATTGGGGCTGGACGTGGAGGTGGTCCGCGGTCGGGCCGAGGACTCCGACGTTCGTAAAGCCGTTGGCGAGTTGGATGTGGTGACATCGCGTGCGGTTGCCTCGCTGGACAAGTTGACGCGATGGAGCATGCCGCTGCTACGCGTGGATGGAAGGATGCTCGCCCTCAAAGGCGAGCGCGCCGAGGCTGAGATCGAGGAGCACCGGCGTGTGATGACTTCTCTGGGTGCAGTCGATGCCAGGGTGGTGAAATGTGGCGCGAACTATTTGGACCCGCCCGTAACCGTCGTCGCCGTGCGGCGCGGAGCGGTGAAGCCGGCCAGCCGGTCTACGGGCAGAGCCTCCGGGTCACGGGGGAGATCGGGCAGGAGATGAGGATGGGTTCTGATCGGCAGGTAGCCGCTGGCGCGGGTGCTGCGCGCGCGGTTTCACGTGAAACCGTTTCACGTGAAACATGGAAGAACAACGGCGGGACTCCGTGGTCCACGGACGCCAGCATGGACACCCCGATTGCCGCCGAGGCGGAGCAGGCCACTCGCGTGCTACACACCTCGCACGGGCAGCTTCCCCGGCCGGCACGCCAACGTGTATTCACGATCGCGAACCAGAAGGGCGGTGTGGGTAAGACGACCACCGCGGTCAATGTCGCCGCCGCGCTCGCACTGCAAGGGTTGCGAACGTTGGTGATCGACCTCGACCCGCAGGGCAACGCCAGCACGGCGTTGGGTATCGAGCACCGTCCCGGCACTCCGTCGTCCTACGAGGTGCTCATCGGAGACATCCCGGTGGAGGAAGCTCTCCAGCAGAGCCCGCATAGCGAACGGTTGTTCTGCATTCCCGCCACGATCGATCTGGCCGGTGCTGAGATCGAGTTGGTCAGCATGGTGGCCCGCGAGGGTCGGCTGCGGGGGGCACTTGCGGCTCTCGCCAACCACAACTTCGACTACGTCTTCATCGACTGCCCGCCGTCCCTCGGGTTGCTGACCATCAATGCTCTGGTGGCAGCGCCCGAGGTGCTGATCCCGATCCAGTGCGAGTACTACGCGCTGGAAGGTGTGGGACAGCTGCTGCGCAACATCGAGATGGTGAAGGCGCATCTCAACCCGGAGCTGTCGGTGTCCACCGTGATACTGACGATGTACGACGGGCGGACAAAGCTGGCCGATCAGGTTGCCGAGGATGTCCGCGAGCACTTCGGCGACAAGGTGTTGCGCACGGTCATCCCGCGGAGCGTGAAGGTGTCGGAGGCCCCCGGGTACGGGATGACGATCCTCGATTACGATCCGGGATCCCGCGGTGCGTTGAGCTATCTCGACGCGAGCCGCGAGATCGCCGAGCGTGGGGCACCGCCCCGCGCGCAGTAGGTGCCAGTAACCAACACCCAGTAGACAAACAGCGGACGGCAGCAATGAGCAGGAGACGACCATGAATCAGCCGGCACGGAAGCGGAGTGGCCTAGGCAGAGGACTGGCAGCCCTCATTCCGACCGGTCCTGCGGAGGATGGCACCGACGCCCTGAGCCCCAGGATCGGCGCGACTGCAGCCGACGTTCTACTCGGCCCGGCGTCGACCGCAGACGGCGCGGGGACGGCGGCGGACGTCACGACGTCCCCCGGGCCGGACGGGTCAGATCCGGTCCTCACCGCCGGTGAGGTCGGCGCGACGTATCGCGAGATCGATCCCAACCTGATTCAGCCGAACCCGCGTCAGCCACGTCAGGTGTTCGACGAGGAGGCGCTGAGCGAGCTGGTGCACTCCATCCGCGAGTTCGGATTGATGCAGCCGATCGTGGTCCGGGCCGTCGAGGAAAACGGTGAATCCCACTACCAGTTGGTGATGGGTGAGCGGCGCTGGCGAGCTGCCCAACAGGCTGGCTTGGAGGCCATTCCGGCGATCGTCCGGGAGACCGCCGACGACAGCATGCTGCGCGACGCACTGCTGGAGAACATCCACCGGGTACAGCTCAACCCGTTGGAAGAGGCCGCTGCCTACCAACAGCTGCTAGACGAATTCGAAGTCACTCACGATGAGCTCGCCGCCCGGATCGGTCGTTCGCGTCCGTTGATCTCCAACATGATCCGGCTGCTGCGCCTTCCGATCGCCGTGCAGCGGCGCGTGGCGGCGGGAGTGCTGTCCGCGGGACACGCTCGGGCGCTGCTCGCCCTGGAGGGGGGAGCGGAGAAGCAGGAAGAGCTGGCCGCCCGAATCATCGCCGAGGGGATGTCGGTGCGCGCCACCGAGGAGGCCGTGACGCTGGCCAACCGCGACGGCAACACCACGCCGCCGGCACCCCGGCGCAAGCCGATTCAGATGCCTGGTCTGCAGGACGTTGCTGAGCGGCTGTCGTCGGCCTTCGATACGCGGGTCACCGTGAGCCTCGGCAAACGGAAAGGCAAGATCGTGGTCGAGTTCGGGTCGGTCGACGACCTACAGCGCATTGTCGAAATTATGAGCGCCGAAGACCACTGACAACCCACGACCAAGGACACCGGGTTGTTCCGTCACTGTGACACATCAGTGATCAAGGCCGGTAGTTACGAGCGCCACATAGCGCAATGTAACTGTGCGACATAGCATTTCACTTCAGAGGCGGAACCCGATGAGAATTCCAGGGCACAGTGAACCGGCTCCGGCGGACTCTCCTATCCTTGAGGGGCAGCCACGCACAAAGTGTGAAAGCCAGGGACCTCAGTGACAGCACGTATCACGCCGCTTCGGCTCGAGGGCTTCGAGCAGCTGCCCAAGCATGCTCGGCGTTGTGTGTTCTGGGAAGTCGACCCGTCCACGGTGGATGACGATCACCTGGCAGACCCCGAATTCGAAAAAGAAGCCTGGCTCTCGATGGTGATGCTCGAATGGGGATCGTGCGGTCAGCTCGCGGTGACCGCACGCGACGACGGATCGGAAGAGCCCGGTGCTGGGGGAGACCGTCGCGCCGACGCCGATATCGATACGGTCCCAGCCGGCCCTACCGGGCGGGGCACAGGTGACGATTGGACCGCGCCAGCGGTCATCGACGATCCCTGCCTCGGCTTTGCGTTCTACGCGCCGCCGGGAGCGGTACCACGGGCACGGCTTTTCCCCACCGCTCCGGTGAGCGCAGACGCGGTTCTTTTGACCGCGGTCGGGGTGGAGTGCGCCGAGGCCCGTGACCTGTTGTCGCAGAGTCTGCTTGCCGCAGTCGTGAATGATCTGGTGCGACGCGGAGTTCGGGCATTGGAGGCGTTCGGCTACACCGCGGCCCTGACAGAGATGGTCGACTCCGGCAAGCTTCCTGAGGAGTTGTCCCGGGTGGTGGCGGTGCTGGGGGACTGCTCTGTCGACGAGTGCATGCTGACATCGGATTTTCTCGAAGACGTGGGCTTCACCGTGGTGGCTCCACACCCGTACTTCCCGCGCCTGCGCCTTGAACTGGACAAGGGACTGGGCTGGAAGGCCGAGGTGGAGGCCGCACTCGAGCGGTTGATGGAGCGCGCACAGCTGGAGATGCCAATCGGCGCCGGAATGCCGGGGGCCGCCGTCGGCGCCAAAAGCTCTGGGCAGCAGTAGAAATCGACCGCCCGCCCACCTGCTGACCATCGGTCTGGGGCAGGGTGCCCGCAGATCGAGCGTGATCAACCGCACTGGCGCCTTACGAACAAGGCTCCACGGCAACGGATCTCACCAAAGCAATCCCGGGTAGAAGATTGCGATACGCCGCCGGACCGGACTTTGGGCGGGTACTTGCGCGACCGGGGCAGAGCCGACTAATGTCCTGAACATGTTCAGTGAACATGTTCAGTCGAGGGCCGACGCCAAGGCCAACACCCGTGAGCGAGTTCTCGCTGCCGCCGATCGCCTGTTTCGGGAACACGGCTTCGCCGAGACCACGGTGCGTCGGATCGCGGCCGAGGCAGGTGTGAGCGTCGGCAGCGTCATGGGTGTCGGCGACAAAGACGGGCTGCTGATCGCGATCGTTGACCAGTGGATCGCGGCGGTGCACGAGGCCCGGGATCGGAACCAGCATGTACCCCCGCTCACGAAAGCCGAAGCAGCGCAGAGGCTCATCACCACTGTGGAACCGTTCGTCGCGTACTTCCAGTCCGACCGCGACCTCGCGCGTGAGTACGCCGCGATCGTCGCGCGCGGCCGGCACAAGTCGCGCACATTCACCGAATTGGCCGACGAGCTGGTAGCAGATTTCGAAAACATCTTTGCGGCGGCCGGTCACACCGATTCCCCGGCCGCCGCGCGCACGCTCTACCTCGCCTACCTCGGTGTGTTCCGTGCGGCGTCGGGAGGCGCCTTCGACGAGTCCGCCGCGCCCGACCGCTTCGCCGAAGCGGTCGATCTGATTCTCGGAAAGGGAGTTCCACAATGATCGACACTCCGCACCTGCCCCCGCTGACCATCGCGCTGGCAGTGGGGCTGCTCGGCGACGCCCTCATGTCGATCCGGCCGCCCAAGTTCATCCGGGACTGCCTCGACGGCGTGCGTTTCCCGCGCGACTGGTGGTGGACGCTGATCGTCATCAAGGTGGGTGCTGCTGCGGGGCTACTCGTTGGCCTGCACTACCCGGGTGTCGGATTCGCCGCGAACGTCGGCGTGGTCATGTATTTCGTGTGCGCGGTGATCGCTCACCTGCGCGCCGGATTCCTCAACTCCACCTTCTGGGTGAATTGCCTTGGCATGTTGGTGTTCTCGGGCGTAGTCCTCGCGGTGTCCTACGCATAGCACATCGGCCGAAAGCTCAAGTAGAACCGGCGCTCACGCGCTCAAGTAGAACCGGCGCTCACGCGCCGCGACCCGCCTGTTGCTCGACCGACAACTCATGAGCCAACAGCTCGGCGAAGGTGAAAGTTCCTGTGGGCCTGTCGTTCTTGCCCAACAGATACAGGCGCTTGACCGCCGCCAGGATGCCTTCGGCGATCGCGTCACGAGTGTGGGTGGACAGCAACAGCCCGCGATCATGTGGATTGGTGATGTAGCCGATGTCCACCTCGACGGTGGGCATCCGGGTCAGCCGGAGCAGATCCCAGGTGCGGCCGTGCGACCGGCAGTCACGTAACCCGGTGCGGGCCACCACTTCCCGCTGAATGAAGTCGGCCAGGTTACGGCCGATGGTCGACACCGAACCGTGGGAATTCCCGAAGTGGAACGAGGCCACGCCATTTGCCGAGGGGGAGCGTTGACTCTCACAGCGCAGACTGATCATCAGGTCCGCGCCCACCCGGTTGGCGGTGGCGGCGCGTTCGGCGTTCAGTGGGCTGCGGTTGGCCGGCCGTGAGATGAACGTCTCCATGCCGATCGCGGTCATCCGGCCTTCCAGCCGACTTGCCAAGTCCCACAAGATGTCTGCTTCGCTGATCGGACCGTCGGGCCCGTTCATGATCATCCCGTGATCGGAGCCGCCGCGGCCCGGATCGATGATGACGTGCTTACCTGACAGCTGCGGTCCCGAGCGCCGGACCAGTTCTTCTTCCCGGATCGCGTGCGGCGACCCACCGGTGACCCGAGAACCCAGGAAATACAACGACCGCAATGTTTCCGGTCCACAGATTCCGTCGGGGTACAGCCCGTACTCACGCTGGTAAGAGGACAACCCGTTGTGGGTCTGCAGACCGAAATGCCCATCGACCATGCCGGTATAGAAACCGAGGTCCTGTAGGCGGGCCTGCAGGGTGGCCACGTCGTCGCCGTACATGGGCGCGCCGAACTGGTGGGTCAGGGTGCGGGCACCGAGCCGGTAGGAAGCTTCGCGCAGGGCGCGATAGGTGGCCTCTCCGACGATTCCGTCGACCAACAGGCCCCGGTGCTGCTGAAATGCCCGGACGGCGCGGTCGAGCTCGTCATCGAATGCGTCGAGCGCAACATGTCTACCGGTGCTCAGATCCTCGTCAGGGTTGTCGATCAGACCTAACGCGGCCAAGGCTGCCCGTATCTCGGTGACTGCTCCGCCACGGTCACCGCGACGCAGACTCGACATTCGGCCCCTCCATGCTGGTGTCCGGCCATCTGCCGGTCTAGCTAGCCAGCATTGTCTCAGATTTCGGCCACAATCCGGAAAACGCCAGGCGTATCCGGGGTGTGTGGGATGTCAGAGTGCGTCGGCGAGTTCCCGCAGCAGTGCGGCCTTACCCTTGGCGCCGACGATGCGCTTGACCGGTGCGCCGTCCTTGAACAGGATCAGCGTCGGGATGGACACCACCTGAAAGTCACGTGCGGTGGCCGGGTTGGCGTCGACGTCGATCTTGGCGACCCGCAACTCACCGGCCTTCTCGCCGGCGATCTCCTCGAGCACCGGGGCGACCATCTTGCACGGGCCGCACCAGGTGGCCCAGAAATCCACCAGTACCGGTGTGCTGCTGGTCAGGACGTCGTCGGCGAACGAATCGTCGGTGACCGTTACTGTTGCGCTATCCGCACTCATGGAGCTCTCCTGTCGGGCCGAAATCTATTGGGGGTCAGTCGTTGTCGGCGAGCCAACGCTCGGTGTCGATGGCGGCCGAACAGCCGCTGCCCGCGGCGGTGATGGCCTGGCGGTAGGTGTGGTCGACGAGGTCGCCCGCGGCGAACACTCCGTCGAGCGTGGTCGCCGTGGTACGGCCGACCACGTTCACGTAGCCCTCGTCGTCGAGGTCGATCTGGCCGCGCACGAGTTCCGAGCGGGGGTCATGACCGATCGCGACGAACACCCCGGTGACCTCGAGCTTGGACTCCTCGCCGGTGACGGTGTCGCGCAACCGGACACCGGTGACCTTCGGATCGCCCTCGATCTGGGTGATCTCGGTATTGGTCAGGAAGGTGATCTTGTCGTTGGCCCGGGCCCGCTCGAGCATGATCTTGGAGGCGCGGAACTCGTCGCGGCGGTGGATCAGGGTGACGCTGCGGGCGAACCGGGTGAGGAACGTGGCCTCTTCCATCGCCGAGTCGCCGCCGCCGACCACGATGATGTCCTCGTCGCGGAAGAAGAAGCCGTCGCAGGTGGCGCAGGTGCTCACGCCCATGCCGGTCAGGGCTTCCTCGCCGGGCACACCGAGGTGCCGCGCTGCGGCACCCATTGCCAGAATCACGGACCGGGCCTGGTGGGTCTCGTCGCCGACGGTGACCGATTTGACCGGGCCGGTGAGGTCGACGGCGTCGACGTCCTCCATGCGCAGATCCGCACCGAAGCGCAGGGCCTGCTCGCGCATCTCGTCCATCAGCTCGGGGCCGGTGATGCCCTCACGGAACCCCGGGTAGTTCTCCACCTCGGTGGTGGTCATCAGCGCGCCGCCGAACTGCGTGCCCTCGAACACCAGCGGCTTGAGCTGGGCGCGGGCAGCGTAGATGGCTGCGGTGTAACCGGCGGGGCCGGAACCGATGATGATGACGTCGTGAACCGTCGCTGAGGAGGACATGTAAGCCTTTCTGCCGTACTCGGCACGGGTTGCAACGTCAGCCTAGGCCCGATGTGTTCCCAGGTGAGTTCAAGGACAGACTACGGACGCTTCACCGGACGTTTCACCACGGTGTCGGCCAGTGACCCGGCATGAGCGGCGTCGCAGTCGGAGGCGAGGACCACGGCGTCGATGGTGTTGGGCGTGCCCGGTGGCCTGGGGGGTACCAACACCAGCACACCGCTCCGACCGGCCACGTCGATCGGGCGAGCGCCGAGAACCGGGACGCCGGCGGGGTAGCCCAGTGCGGACAGGCAAGCGGAGCGGCGTTGCGGGTCGGTCAACGGACCGAGATCGGGCGGGACCGACAAGAGCCCCTGGATCTGGGGTTCGGACAGAGCTATCGCGGCACGGGGCGGTGAGACTGTGATCCGGCCGAGGCTGGTCATCGTCGAAGGGGCGTGGCCCGTGGGGCGCACCAGGACAATCCCGCCGACGACGGCGGCCACCACGGCCGCACCTGCCCCGGCGGCGGCGCCGATCGACTTCCAGCGAAGGCCGGACGGCGCCCGCGGGGTCGGCTCGGCGCGCAGTGCCTCGGTCAGGCGGGCACTCACTTCGGCAGGCACCGGGGGAGCCGAGGCCGTGTCTCGGCCCAGCTCGGCCAGGTCGCGGCGTACCCGGTCGAGGGCGGCCAGGGTGTTCTTGGCCTCCGGCCCGGCCAGCGGGTCGGTGCGCACACGCCGGCGAATCTGCGCGGCGGTGTCGTCGTCGAGGAGGCCGGCCTGCAGGTCGGCGAGCAGCTCAGCAGGTATCGGACCGTCCGACGGCACTCGGGGTGTGCTGCCGTTCATCGCCTTCAAAATACTGGAGCAGGCCGGCCAGCTTGTGCCTGGCGCGGGAACACCGGCTCTTCACGGTGCCCTCCGCCACGCCGAGGAGCAGCGCCGTCTCGGCCACCGAATAGCCCTGCATGTCGACGGCCACCACCGCGGCGCGCTGCTCCAGCGGCAGCTGCATGAGCGCCCGCTCCACCACCATCGTGGTTGCCACCCGGGGCGCTGGGTCGCCGGCCGGGTCGCGCAGCTGAACGAGATGGTCGAGGTCGTGTTCGGACGCGGTCGGCTGGTTGCGTGACCGGCGAACCCGGTCCAGGCAGGCGTTCACCACGATTCGGTACAGCCAGCTGCTGACCGCCGAGTCGTGCCGGAACGACGCGGCCGTGCGGTGCGCCGACAGCAACGCGTCCTGGACAGCGTCGTCGGCGTCCTCGTGGTGATGGCTGGTGAGAAACGCCAACCGGCGTAGCTGGCTGTGATGCCGGTGGACGAGTTCCTCGAATGCGTAGCGGTCCCCGGCGACGTGGGCGGCCAGCAGTTCGGCATCAGAACGCGTGGCTGCCCCATCTTCGCGGTGCCCCCGCTGCGTCCCTGTGACCGGCTTACCGGTCCCCCCGAACCTTCCCACACGCTGAACTTAAACGCTGCGCGGTACAGGCCCGGACACTTGTTTGCCGGGCTTGCTATATCGCCAGGTCAACAAGCTATCCGGGCTGGGGATGACAGCTCAGGAGGCTGCTTTGAGAGTGATCTCGGAGATGTCGGTGCGACTCTTGCCGTCCACGGTGCCCAGCGTCGAGATCCACACCAGCACGTAGGAGGTGGACGACGCTTTGTTCACCGAGATGGTGTTGGAGCCGGGCTTGAGCGGTGTCGTCGGGCTCAGTTCGGTGGTGTCCGACAGGGACGACGGGGTAGCCGTCTGGGCCGAGCGGATCTGGACCGAGGTGCCGGTGCTGGTCACGTTGAGGGTGACCGAGCCGATCGTCGTCGGCTGCGGCAGTTGCAGCATCAGGCCGACGCCGTTCTTGAACCCGGGGAACGGGGCTGGGTCCGAATACGTGTCGGTGGACCACGCGGTGCCGGTATTGCCGTCGATGGCCTGCCCGGCCGTGGCGGGCGAATCGGCTTCACCTTCGGGTGAGAACACGGTTGCCCGTACGGGTTTCACCGTGCTTCCGGTGGCGGCCGACGAATCGCCCTGATTCTCTTCACTATTCGACGACGGTGCATTCAGGCCGAGTTCGTCGCGGTTGAGTCCCCCGCCGACGTCACCGAATATGCTGTTGAGGACCGAAGCCAGCACCAGCAGCGCCACCAAGATGATGGCGGCGCCCACACTCACCCCGATGATGACGCCCTTGCGGCGCCGGGCCTCGGCGGCTTCGTGTTCCTCTGGGGTCTCGTGCGCGCGGACCGGAGCGGCCGGGACGGGCGTCTCCTCGACCGAACCCAGCAGCTCGGTACGATCGGCGATCGCGGTGGCCTGTTGTAGCAGGTTCAAAAGGGTTGGAGCGCTTCGAATTCCACCACCAGGCTGGACCGCGCGGGCGGCCGCCGCTGAGATCTGGAACGGGATGTCGCGGTCGACGGCGCGTGGTTCGACCGGCTGCCCGGCCGGATCCAGGGCGGCAGGCTCCAACCCGCTACGTGATCCGGACTCCGGCAGCGGCCAGCGGTTGACCAGCAGCGCGTACAGCGCCGCGCCGATGCCGCGGATGTCGTCATCGGGCGTGGCGTCGGGCATGGTGGCCGGGAAGGCCAGTGCCACATCGCCTTCGATGCTCACCCGCACCCGGCCGGGGTGATCGATCGACAGGGCCACTCCGGCGCGGTGCGCGGCCTCGGCGGCGGCGGCGAGCGACTGGATGGCGCGCGCCCCGCCGATCGGGGAGGGAGAGGTATCCGCGACCTCGGCCAGCGAGCCGCCGCGAATCCACTCCGAGACGATCAGCCCGCCCGATCCGCTGTGAGCCACATCGAGGACCCGCGCGATACCGGGAACGTCGATACGGCTGAGTTTGAGGGTGCGCGAGAGGATCTCCTGCACCTGCGCGTCGGGCATGGTGGCATCCGGGTCGACGAAGGTCAGCGCCACCTGGCGGTCCAGCGCGGTGTCGAGCGCCTGCCAGAACTGCAGGTGCGGCGGACCGCCGTGGAACACCAGAAGCCGGTAGCGGCCCTCGGCGATGGTGGCCCCGGGGATGAGGTGCACATCGCCATCGGCCGTTTCCAGGGCGGCGTCGTGCGGCGGGGCGAACGAAATCGGCTCGCGCGTCGGATCGCCACCGTAGTCGGTGGTCGACCGGGCCGCCCCGTTCGAGCGGCTCGCGGCGGGTTCGCCGGATCCGGGGCCCTCGTCCGACGGCGTGGCAGGCTCGGGGGGTGTCACGTCCGGGTGGAACTCGTCGGCGGCCGGGCGCGGCAACTTCGTCGTATCGGTTGTCATCCCGGAACTCGAGGTGTCGTCCAGTGCCGGGCCGTCCGCAGATTCGTCGGTCACCGGTGATCCTTTCCACATCCCCGCTCCGGCAACGCCTGCCGGAGTCCCGCCCCCGGCGGCTGCCGGGCTTGACGGCCACTCAGTGGGAGAAGAATTCCTCTGATCAGGGTACGTGACGGGCCCCGCAGGATGAGGCCCGACGGGCGGCGCAATTGTTTGCATGGCTACCTGTCCGGCTGCCGGCTGAGGTGCGAGACGCCCCCGTCCGAGCCGGCGGCGGACCATGGCCAGCGCAGACTGCGCCTCCGGAACCCGGGCGGCGAGCATCACGCCGGCGATGATCGGGACCATGATCACGCCGAGTGCAACCAGGCGCAGCAACGAACCCGCGGCGCCGGCATGCTCGGTCAGCGAGTCCAGCCCGAGCAGTCGGTCGGCGGCATGGGCCACCAGGCCGGCGATCAACGACGCCGCGATGGTCACCAGGATCGTGCGGATCACCGCGTCGCGCAGCAGCCGGCCCCCGCGCGGACGCAGGTCGGATTTCAGCAGCACGTAACCCATCACGGCTCCGGCCATGAATCCCAGTCCGTTGGCCAGTCCGAGGTAACCGGCCACCATGTTGGGGTTGTCGGTCAGGTGGGGCGCGATGATCGAACCGATGATCTTGACGGCGGTGATCACCACGACGATGCCGATCGGTGTCCACGGCTTCTCCCGCGCGTAGAACACCCGCAGCTGCAGCAGTACCAGCGCATAGGGGATGAGCGTGAAGGCCGACAGCGTGATCGCCATGCCGAGGTAGCCGGCGTCGGTGGCGCTGAAGTTGCCGTAGGCGAACAGTGCGCTGCCGATGGCGGGCCCGCCGACGGTCATCATGGCCACCACCGGGATCAGCGTCACCATGGTGAGCCGGGTGGCCAGGGAGTAATCGTCGAGCACGGCCGGGATGTTGTCGGCGGCCGCATTGCGGCTGAGGCGCGGCATCACCACGGTCAGCACGGTGACGCCGATCATCCCGAACGGCAGCATCAACACCAGCCAGGTGTAGTTGTAAATGGCGGGCCCGGTGTCGGCTGCCCCGCTGGCGATCTGATTGCCGACGATCAGGCCGATCTGGCTGATGAGCACATACAGCACCATGGCCGCGGCCATCGTGCCGAATTTCTTGAGGCGGGCGTCGATGCCCCACAGCGGCCTCAGGCTGATCCGCTCGGCGCGGATCGCCGCGAGCAGCACCGCGGCTTGGGCGACCACGCCCAGGGTGGTGCCGATTCCGAGGACCAACAGCTTGGCCGTACCCATGTGGGGCGGATCGATCGAGAACTCCCCGGGCACCAGGACGAAGAGGCCCAAGGTCACGATCGCCACCACGTTGTTGACCACCGGGGCCCACGCCGGCGGACCGAACACATTGCGGGTGTTGAGGATCGCCATGAAGACCGACGACAGGCCGTAGAACAACACCTGCGGCAAGAGCAGGTAGGCGAATGCGGTGGTCAGCGGATTGTTGACCTTCGGATCGCTGCCCAACATCAGCCGCACCAGTAGTGGCGCGCACAGCACCGAGAGCACGGTGGTGACCAACAGCAGCGTGGTGGCCAGGGTCACCAGCCGCCGCACGAACGCGGTGCCGCCGTCGGGGTCGTCGCGTTCGGCGCGGGCGAGGACCGGCACGAAGATCGCGGTGAAGGTAGCTTCCAACACCAGCGCGGCCACCATGTTGGGGAGCTGGTTGGCCACCGAGAACGAACTGGTCAACGCTCCGCCGAGCAGAGCCATCAGCAGAACGAACCGGAAGAACCCGGTGATGCGGGAGATCAGCGTGGCGAAGGCCATGCCCCACGACCGTGACACCACTGCGGCGTCGGACAGCTCGGCGCGCCCGGCGGGGCGGATCGGGCCGGTCGCATGCGGAATCCGCCGCGGGCCCGGTGGCCGGGCCGCTGGTTGGTCGGGCGAGGTCATCAGGGCCGGTCCGGACTCGTCGCGGGCACCGGCGGGGAAGGCGGGGTGTCGGGCCCGCCGTCGGTGCTGACGTCATTGGTGAACGCCATGGCGACGTCGAGCGGGTCAGGGTGTTCGCCCGGCGGAATGAGGTCCGCGCGGTCGGGCTGGCCGCGGAAGCGGTGCCACAACCGGCGTCCGGCGAGCGCCACCAACACGGCCCCGGCCGAGAGCGTGATGAAGAACAGCACCTTGCCGTAGGCGTTGGAATGCACTGACAACCGGACGGGCTCACCGAGCGTCAGGCCGTCGGTGGTCTGGAGGCTCACGTCGACGGCCACCCGCTGGGTGAAGTGCACCTCGATCGGTACCCGCAGGGGCAGATAGCCGGGCGGCAGCTCGATCTCGCCCATGTCGGTGACGCTCATGCCGGGAGGTGCGTCGACGTGGAGCCGGACCCGTACCGGCACCGGCAGGTCATTCCGCAGCGCCAGCGGCAGCGGACTGCGCTCGGTGGCCAGCGTGTAGGCCCCGCCGGGGTTGACGATCCGCACCGCGCCGAACATGTCGTTCACACTGCGGTTGACGGTCTGCAACCGCTGCTCGGCCAACCCTTCGCGGGCCTCCGGTGGCACCGACTGGCTCAGCGCCCGCAGCGTGTCCTCCCGCAGCGGTGCGGTGTACTGCATGCCGGTCAGCCCGGTGCGCTCATCGGTGGTCAGCGCGGCGGTCAGCCCCCACAGCCGGCTGATCACCGCCGCGATGCCGCCGCTGATGTTCTCGTCGACGCCACTGCGGGGGTTGCCGAGGGAATCCGGCGGCGGGGGTTGTACGGGTTCGGGTGGCACGGCGTTGCTTTCGGCGATCACCGCGGGCAGTGGGCGCGGCACAGCCAGCCCGGCGTGGATCGTGGTGGCCACCGAGGTCAGGATGGCCTGCGCGTCGTCGGCGTCCAGCGACCACACCAACGGTGGCATCAGGATCTGGGTCCGCGGTTCCTCGGTGGGCGTGAGCCCCCGCCACAGCAGTGCGCCCAGAGCATCCTGACGGCGCGCGGTCTGCGAGTCGTGACGGACCGGGATCTCCAGCGACGGGTCCAGGTAGGACGGCGCCACCGGGTCGGTGCCGGCACCGGCAAGGGCGGCACCCACGGCCGGGTCGAATCCGGCCGCCACCACCTCGGGCCCGTATCGCAGCGGCGTGACATCGGCGGTCTCGGGGGCGCCGGTAGCCGAGTCCTGGGCGGTGATCTGGGTGGCCGAGATGGCGACTGTCTGGCCCTGGGCCGCCAGCAGGTCCAGGGCGGGGCCGGTGAGCGGCCCGTCGCCCAGGATGCTGGCACCCCGGATCGAGGTGGCGCCCAGGATCTGATCGACGATGTCGCCGGCACCGTTGGTCGCGATCGCGCTCAAACCCGGGTCGCCGACCCGTTGAAGTGCGGTCAGGTCGGCCTGCGCGTAGTTGGTCGGTGCGACGCACAGCCGCCCGGCCAGGGCGCGCAGGCGGTTCAGCCAACCGACGGCCGCTTCCTGGCCGGTGCCGGGCCGCGTCGGGGTGCGGGCACCGGCGTCGGGTCCGTCGTTGACGACGTAGCCGCCGGTCATCGCGTTGACCGTGACGAGCAGATCGGGATCGACGGCAAGACACAAGGTGGCACGCATCTGGCCGCCGGAGTCGACGGTCGGTCCGGTGGCGAAGTCGGCGGCCGCCAGCAGGGTGTCGAGGCGCCCGCCCGGGGCCAGGGACGCGGCGAGGCTGTCGTCGACAAGGCGCACCGGCGTGGTGCCGCCGGGGGCGCCCGGGGCCAGCCGGGGCCGGTCGGCCAGCGGCCAGAGCATGGTCATCCGCACCGGCTGCGAGGTGTCGGGCGGTACCACCGAGTTGAGCGTGTCCGCGGCCGACATCGGATATTCACCGGCGTCGGGCGCATTGCCTTCTGGCCGGTCGGGCGGCACCCCGAGGACCGGCAGCAGGAAGCGGGCGTCGTCGAGCTTGGCGGGAGCACCGTAGTCCGGTGTCCCGTTGACGTTGAGCAGCACGGGGTAGACACCGGGTTCGGTGATGTGCAGCGATCCCGGGCCTTCGGCGCGCAGCGGATAGGACAATGTGAAGGCAACCGATTGGCCGCGCTGCATCTCGGGTGCCACGGTGACGAAGTCGGCTACGGGCTCGAATCGGTCGACGTCCCCGGTGAGGTCGGTGCGTAGCTGACTCGATGAAGTCACCGCCCGCGCGTGTTCCATCCGGATGTCCACATCGCGCACCGGACGGTCACCGACGTTGAGCACCGCCCCGCTGACCGTCAGCACTGTTTCGCTGGTGGTCGTGACGACGTCGGGGGTGACGCGGTCGATGCGGATCTGGAGGAACGGAGTCGCTCCCGGTTCACTTGCGCCTGCGCGGGGCAGAAGGACTGGCAGCGCGGCGGTGGACCACACCGAGAACAACAACATCACCGCCACAAGCACCACTGTGTGCGCCAGGAGGGAAACCCCTCGGCGCACCACCGGGGCCGCGGTCACGGACCCTGTCCGCATCCGTTCGTGCGCCGGCGGGGCTGGGGTTGTGCGGGTTCGTCGCGGCGGTGACTGCGGGCGTGCGAGTGGGTCTGGGGACGCCGCCGGGGCGCGCTGCGGGGCAGTGGCGGCAGAGCGCCCGGTCCGTCGGTGTGCAGCTTGTCGATGAGCTCGCCGGCCACCTCGGCGAGCTTGCGCTCGTCGGCGTACGCCAGGCGGGACGCCAGATCCCGCAGCGGGACCCAGGCGACCTCGGTCACCTCGACGTCGTCGTCGGAGAGCTCGCCGCCCTGGAAGCGCAGAAGGTAGTGATGCACGGTCTTGTGGACGCGGCGTCCCTCGGTGACGAACCAGTAGTCGATGCTGCCGAGCGCGGCCAGCACGTCGCCGCGGATGCCGGTCTCTTCGGCAACCTCACGGATCGCGGTCTGCTCGGCCGTTTCGCCGAGTTCGATATGCCCCTTGGGCAAGGACCACAGCATCCGGCCGCGCCGGTCGACCCGGCCGATCAACGCTGCCACCTGGGTGTCCTTGGGGCCGTCGATTCCGTCGATGACCAGACCTCCGGCCGAGGTCTCGTGCACGGTGCGTAGCCGCTCCGGTGGCCGACGCGGCCGCGACTTGTGTTGCTTGGACTGGTCACGCGGGGTCGGCGCGGGATTGGCCGCATCGACGGTTGCTTCGCTGGTGGCGGCGGCATCGTTGGTCTGATCACCCGCCGGCGGTCCCGCCGCCCTTTGTGCACGACGACGGCCACGACGCCGGCTGCGGCGCCGTCGTGGTTTGGCCTGTTCGCCGTCCGACACCCAAGCGATAGTAGCTGCCACGAGGTTGGCCTCCTGCCGCACTCGCCGGTTGTGACCACACCGGGAGCATTAGGCTCATCGAACGTGTCCGACGCTGTTGTTACTGATGCCGAATTGCTGGCCGGCGCACTGGTCTCCCTGAACCACCGCGCCGAGGTGCTCCGCGCACTCGGCGTGTTGTTCGCTGAAGCGGGCCACGAGCTGTATCTGGTCGGCGGAAGTGTGCGCGATGCGCTGCTGGGCCGGCTGACCGATCACAGTGATCTCGATTTCACCACCGATGCCCGTCCCGAGCAGATGCTGAAGTTTCTGCGGCCGTGGGCCGATGCGCTGTGGGATACCGGGATCGCATTCGGCACGATCGGTGTGGGCAAGCGCGTGGGCAAGGTTGAGCACCGCCTCGAGATCACCACGTTCCGTGCCGACAGTTATGACCAGGTGTCGCGGAATCCGACAGTGGAGTTCGGCGACAACCTCGACGACGACCTGGTGCGCCGCGACTTCACCGTGAACGCCATGGCGGTGCGCATCGCACCAGATCAGCCAGGCGGGGTCGGCGACTTCATCGACCCCTTGGGCGGTTTGGCGGCGGTGCAGGCCAAGGTGCTCGACACCCCGTCGGCGCCGGAGGTGTCGTTCGGGGACGATCCGCTGCGGATGTTGCGCGCTGCCCGATTTGTTTCGCAGCTCGGGTTCGGGGTGGCGCCGCGGGTGCTCGAGGCGCTGCTGGAGATGGCCCCGCAGCTGGAGCGCATCACCGTCGAGCGGGTCGCGGCCGAACTGGACAAGCTACTGCTGGGTGCCGATCCGGTGGCCGGTGTCGATCTGATGGTGCAGACGGGGCTGGGCGAGGTGGTGCTGCCCGAGGTCGGCGAGATGCGGATGGCCATCGACGAACACCATCAGCACAAGGACGTGTACTGGCATTCGCTGACGGTTCTGCGACAGGCAGTGGAACTTGAGGGTTCTGAAGGCCCCGACCTCGTATTGCGTTGGGCCGCACTGCTGCACGACATCGGCAAGCCGGGCACGCGCAAGCACGAATCCGACGGCGGCGTCAGCTTTCACCACCACGAGGTGGTCGGAGCGAAGATGGCCCGTAAGCGGATGCGGGCGCTCAAGTACTCCAAGCAGATGGTCGACGATGTGTCGCAGCTGGTGTACCTGCATCTGCGGTTCCACGGCTACGCCGACGACAAGGGCACGGGCAAGTGGACCGACTCGGCGGTGCGTCGCTATGTCACCGATGCCGGTCCGCTGCTGAGCCGGCTGCACAAGCTGGTCCGGGCCGACTGCACGACGCGGAACAAGCGCCGTGCCGCACGGCTGCAGGCCAACTACGACGATCTGGAGAACCGGATCGCCGAACTGGCGGCCAAGGAGGACCTGCAGCGGGTCCGGCCGGATCTCGACGGCAACGAGATCATGGAGATCCTCGGGATCCCGGCGGGCCCCCAGGTGGGCGAGGCCTGGAAGTACCTCAAAGAGCTGCGGCTCGACCACGGACCGCTGTCCCGTGAGCAGGCCATCGACGAATTGCTGAAATGGTGGAACGCCAGGAGCTGATCGTGCGTCTGATCAGTCATGGACTACTGCCTGGGTGACCCGGACGGGACCGCGACCATCTTCACCGGCGTGCCCGATGTGGATGTGGACGGCGACGGCAGCTTCGACGGCATCGGACTCGATGTCGACGGGGACGGCCGGATCGACGATGTGATGGGTGATTTCGACGGGGACGGCAGCGCCGAGCGCGCGGTGCTCGATACCGACGACGACGGTCACGCCGAGAGCTACTTCTCCGACGACGGTTCAGGGACCTGGGCGGTGAGCGTGGACCGGTCCGGACAGGTGCGGTGGTTCGGGCTCGACGGGGTCGAGCAGGCCGCCGGCGGGCCGCTCGTGGATTTCGACGGTGACGGCACAGCCGACGACCGGCTGATCGACGCTGACGGAGACGGGCGGGCCGATCGGGTGATGGCCGGGGAATCGGCGTACGTCGACACCGACGGGGACGGTCGTTGGGACATGAAGCTGGCCGACACCGACGGGGACGGGCGGGCAGACTCGGTGTCCTGAGCGTGACTCTGCGGTGAGGGCGTGGGTCTCTCGAACTTCCGCGCCCTCAGCGCAGAATCGAATTTCGGCAGTGGCGCGTTCAGCCCCGTCCGGCGCCCGGAGGCCCGGCGAAGGCCTGCGCGATGGTCAGCCACTTGGCGGCGTCGTCGCCCACCGCGGTCACATCCAGTTCGGCGGGTGCCCGGCGCTGGGTCACCAGCATGCAGAAGTCTTCGGCCGATCCCGTCACGCGCTGCTGCGCGTCGTGTGGTCCCCACTCCCACAGCGAGCCGTCGGGTGCGCGCAGCTCGACCCGGAACGGGGCGGCCGGCGGCGTCAGGCCGTGCACGGTGAACGCGAAATCCCTTGTGCGAACCCCGATATGGGCGATCGAACGCAGCCGCGCGGTGGCGGGCCGATGCACGTTGAGCGCGTCGGCGACATCGAGACCGTGCGCCCAGGTCTCCATCATCCGAGCGGTGGCCATCGAGGTCGCGCTCATGGGCGGGCCGAACCACGGCAGCTTGCGACCCTCGGCGACGTTCACGAGTTCGGTGTGCAGTCTCGTGCGGGTCTCACGCCACTCAGCGAGCAACTGCTCGGGTGGCGTGAGCGCGAGCTCTTCGGCCGCGGCGTCGACGAACCCGGTCGGGTTCTGCAGCGCCTCGGCGAGGACGGCGTCGAAGCCGGCCCGGTCGGTGATGGCGATGACCGACACCCGATCGGTCCACAAGAGGTGGGCGATCTGATGGGCGATGGTCCAGCCCTCGGCCGGCGTGGCGGTGGCCCAGCCCTCCGGCGGGAGACCGGCCACCAGGGCATCGAGTTCGTCGCTCTCGGCGGACAGGTCGGCCACGATCGGCTCGGCGCTCACCATGGCGGTCAGCCTAGACCGGGCGATCACACCCGCTTCGGGGATGCCACCGCGGCATGCAGTCCGAGCCCGATCAGATAGGCAACGGACCCGGCGGCCACCAGGCCGGGTGAGTGTCCATCGGCGGGTATCACCACGGCCGCCGCCGCGATCGCCACGACGAACGAGATCCAGAACAGCGCGTCCTGCACGGTGAACACGTGACCGCGCAGGGCGTCGTCGACGTCGATCTGCATCGCCGAGTCCGCGCACAACTTCACCAACTGCCCGGCCGCGCCGAGCAGCAGGCCACAGACCAGCATCACCGGTACCTGCAACCCGAGCGCCACCAGCTGGATCACCACGGCGAGGCCCAACGCGCCGTTGGCCGTCGCATAGCGCCCGAACCGGGCGATCACCGCCGGGGCCGCCACCGTCGCCGCGAACTGTCCGATGCCTCCGAATGCCATGAACAGCACCGCGCTCCCCAGCCCCAGCCCGGTCACATCGGGGTTGTCGGTGTGCCGGACGATTACCAGCACCAGCAGCGAGTTGATCCCGAACGCCATCCGGTGTGCGGCGAGCCCGGCCAGGGTTCCGGCGACGGGCCGCACGGCCCACACGGTGCGGGCACCGTGCACCCAGCCGGTGGACACCGCGTAGGCGACAGAGCCGTGGATGGCGCGTTTGCTCTCGTGCGGACCCAGCACGTGCGGTCCGAAGCGCACCGAAAGCCACAACGCCAACGCCACCGGGAGCGCCACGATGAACATGACCACCGAGGCGCCGGTGTCGTCGGCACCGAACAGCTTGCGCGGCAGCAGCATGAAATCCGCACCGAGGAACGCCGCCAGCGAGCCGATCGCGGTGGCCACCGAGTTCATCGTGACGATCCGGTCCTGCGGCACCACATCGGGCAGCGAGGCCGACAGACCCGACGAGACGAACCGGGTGAACCCGTTGACGATCAGGGCACAGCACAGGATCGGCACGTCGCCGACACCGAAGGACAGCAGCGCACCGACCACCAGCACCACGATCAGCCGCCCCACGTTGGCGCCGATGAGTACCAGGCGCCGGTCCCAGCGGTCCAGCAGCGCCCCGGCGAACGGGCCGAGCACCGAGTACGGCAGGAACATCACTGCGAACGCCATGGCGATCTGCCACGGCTCGGCTTGCCGCTCCGGGTTGAACAGGATGGCACCGGCCAGGCCGGCCTGGAAGAGACCGTCGGCGAACTGACTGACCGCACGCAGCTCCAGCAGCCGGCGGAATTCGGTCATGCCACGCAACGAGTCCCACAGGGCACGGGGAGCGCGAGCATGAACCACCCGATCAACAGTACAAAGCGCAGCCGAAATCCGACCGCGCCCGGGCTTGTTCGCCACGTCTCGGCAATCGCGGTGCCATTATGTAGACGTGGCGCACTCAGAAGACCCGGAGGATTTCATCGCGCCTGCGGCGCATCGGGTACGACCGGGCACGCTGCTGCTGGCCAATACCGATCTGCTCGAGCCGACCTTCCGGCGCAGCGTCATCTATATCGTCGAGCACAACGCCGGCGGCACCCTCGGTGTGGTGTTGAACCGGCCCAGCGAGACGGCGGTCTACAACGTGCTGCCGCAGTGGGCGAAGCTCACCACCAAACCCAAGACGATGTTCATCGGCGGGCCGGTCAAGCGGGACTCGGCGCTGTGTCTGGCGACGTTGCGGGTCGGCATGCAGGCGGACGGTGTTCCCGGACTGCGGCACGTGCAGGGCCGCGTGGTGATGGTGGATCTCGACGCCGACCCGGACAACCTGGCCCCGATCATCGAGGGCGTGCGGATATTCGCCGGGTACTCCGGCTGGACCATCGGCCAACTGGACGGCGAGATCGAGCGGGACGATTGGATCGTGCTCTCGGCGCTGCCATCGGATGTGCTGATCGAGCCGCGCACCGATCTGTGGGGCCGGGTACTGCGTCGTCAGCCGCTGCCGATGTCGCTGTTGGCGACCCACCCGATCGACGTCAGCCGCAACTAGCCTCTACTGACAGGCCGGCTACTTGCACGAAAGGGTGCAGCTGGCGCATGAGCCGGCGCAGTCCGCTCCCGAACCGGCGCTTGCCTCCGCCGCCGCGACGGCCTTGGCGCTCTGCCAGCAGCCGGCGGCGACCGTGGCGACCGCACCGATGATGCACACCATGACGACCATCAGCCCGGTGTGGGGCGCGGCGGCCAGGGCGGCGGCTCCGCCCGCGGCGAGCATGACCGCAGCGGCCAGTTGAGTCGGGGCCACAGCCCTCAGAACCGAGCGCACGGGATCACCGGTGCGAGGCCTGGTCAACAACCACAGCCCGAACACACCGACGATGACGGCGGCGCTCAAACACAGCAGCGCGGCGATCAGCATGCGCCACACAATACGAGGCGCCGGTCGGTATTGCGAGGTCGGGGCGGGGTCCGGTACCTCAGCCGTGCAGGCCCAGGAGCTGGGGCAAACCCGGCTGCGGCGCGGGTGCGGCCGGGGCCGGAGTAGCTGGCGGCGGGGGAGCGGCCGGGGCCGGCGCGCTGACCTTGAACCCGGACACGATCGCATCGGCGGCGTCGGCAGCCGCGGAAACACCCTGGTTGGCGGCCGAGGAGTTCACCGACAACGACACCAGGTAATGGTCGGGGCCCGCGGTGGCAAGGATGTGCCTGCGTGACGTGTTGAGCACCTGGCTACCCGACAGGTAGCTACCTTCGATGAATGCCGATGGAAAGCCGTTGAAGTCACCCATGGCCATGTCGGTGGGACGCCAGTTCTGCAACTGCTGGGTGTCGACGTAGCCGTGGCTGACGGCTTCGACCGGGTCGAAATTGCCTACGAGCTTGTAGACCACGACCTGTGCGTTGGGGGTGTAGAGGTCGGTGCTGGACCGGTCGGCGATCACCGCGAAGGCATCGGGAACGTTGGGATCGGGCACTTTGGTCCAGCCCTGCGGCAGTGGCAGCACGATGCTGAGCGCCTTGAAGTCCTGGCTGACCTGAGGCTCCATCTTCACGCCCTTGGCCTTGAAGAAATCGGCAAGGGTCCCCGAGGCGGCCGGGTTGATGGTCTGGGCCGGTGGGGCGGGCGCGGCGACCGCGGGAACGGCGTTGGCTGCCGCGCCCGGGACGCCGGGTGCCGGCGGGGACACCGGAGCGGCCGGAGCGATGGGCGCCGCGGCGGGGGCGACCGTGACGGTCTGGGTCACGGTCACCGGGCCGGGGACGCTGGGAACCGGAAGGAGGGGTTCGGCCGAGGCGGTCTGACCGGTGAGACCGACGACCCCGGCCACACCGACGGCCGTGCCCGCTGCCAGCACCCGCCACCGGCTGGTCAACTCGATCATCGCTTGTTCCTCCTGCAAACCGTGCCCCCACCTGGGGACCACATCCACTAGGCGCCGAGACTATCCAGGGTTTACGGTCCGCCACCAGCAACTCAACCGACCTGGAACCAACCCCTGACAGGGCCGCGACGCAACCGATACCAAGCTGTGGCCTTCGGCGTCGAAAGACGGGTGGTGAGCTGCTCAAACTGTGGCCTTATACCCTGAACGGCGTGATCGAACCCGCCACCACTACCGAGTCTGGGCAGTCAGACGACTCCCCGCAGCACCGTTACACCGCGGAACTGGCGGGTCAGATCGAGCAGTCCTGGCAGCAGACCTGGGCCGAGTCGGGGACTTTCAATGTGGCCAATCCGGTGGGCTCGCTGGCACCGGAGGACGGCTCGCCGCTGCCCGAAGACAAGATGTTCGTCCAGGACATGTTCCCGTATCCGTCGGGTGAGGGTCTGCATGTCGGGCACCCGCTGGGCTACATCGCTACCGACGTCTATGCCCGGTACTACCGGATGACGGGCCGCAACGTGCTACACGCGCTGGGCTTCGACGCGTTCGGCCTGCCCGCCGAGCAGTACGCCATGCAGACCGGGACGCACCCGCGCATCCGCACCGAGGCCAACATCGTCAACTTCCGCCGGCAGTTGGGCCGGCTGGGTCTGGGCCACGATTCGCGGCGCAGCTTCTCCACCACCGATGTCGACTTCTACAAGTGGACGCAGTGGATCTTCCTGCAGATCTACAACGCCTGGTTCGACACCGCGGCCAACAAGGCCCGTCCCATCAGTGAGTTGGTGACCGAATTCGAGTCTGGCACGCGCACTCTCGATGACGGTAGGGCCTGGGCCGAGCTGTCGGCCGCAGAGCGCGCCGATGTCGTGGACGGCTACCGTCTGGTGTACCACGCCGATTCGATGGTGAACTGGTGCCCGGGCCTGGGCACCGTGCTGGCGAACGAAGAGGTCACCGCCGACGGGCGTAGCGACCGCGGCAACTTCCCGGTGTTCCGGAAGCGCCTGCGGCAGTGGATGATGCGCATCACCACCTACTCGGACCGGTTGCTCGACGACCTTGACGTGCTGGACTGGCCGGACAAGGTCAAGGCCATGCAGCGCAACTGGATCGGCCGGTCCACCGGCGCCTCGGTTGAATTCGGAACCACGGCAGGCGATGTCGAGGTATTCACCACCCGCCCTGACACCCTGTTCGGCGCCACGTACCTGGTGCTGGCTCCCGAACATGATCTGGTGGACGCGCTGACGGCCGATTCCTGGCCCGAGGGCACCGACCCCCGGTGGACCTTCGATGCGGCGACACCGGCCGAGGCCGTCGCCGCCTACCGCGCCGGCATCGCGGCCAAGTCGGATCTGGAGCGCCAGGAGAACAAGACCAAGACCGGCGTGTTCCTCGGTGCGTACGCCACCAATCCGGTCAACGGACAGCAGGTTCCGGTTTTCATCGCCGACTACGTGCTGGCCGGATACGGGACCGGCGCCATCATGGCGGTGCCCGGTGGTGACCAGCGGGACTGGGACTTCGCCACCCAGTTCGGCCTGCCGATCGTCGAGGTGGTCAGCGGCGGTGACATCACCGAGGCCGCCTACAACGGCGACGGCACGATGGTCAACTCCGACTACCTGAACGGGCTGTCGGTGGCCGAGGCCAAGCAGGCCGTCATCGAACACCTCGAAGCCGACGGCCGCGGTCGTGCCCGGATCGAGTACAAGCTGCGGGACTGGCTGTTCGCCCGGCAGCGGTACTGGGGCGAGCCGTTCCCGATCGTCTACGACGCCGACGGCCGCGCCCATCCGCTGCCGGAATCGGCTCTGCCGGTGGAACTTCCGGATATCCCGGACTATGCGCCGGTGTCGTTCGACCCGGACGACGCAGACAGCGAACCGTCGCCGCCACTGGGCAAGGCGACCGAATGGGTGCACGTCGAGCTGGATCTCGGTGACGGACTGCAGACCTACACCCGCGACACCAACGTGATGCCGCAGTGGGCCGGCAGCTCCTGGTATGAGCTGCGCTACACCGACCCGCGCAACTCAGAAGAGCTGTGTGCCAAGGAGAACGAGACCTACTGGATGGGCCCGCGGCCGGCTGAGCACGGGCCGAATGATCCGGGTGGGGTCGACCTGTACGTCGGCGGTGTCGAGCATGCGGTGCTGCACCTGCTGTACTGCCGGTTCTGGCACAAGGTGCTCTTCGACCTCGGCCACGTCAGCTCGAGCGAGCCGTACCGCCGCCTGGTCAATCAGGGCTACATCCAGGCCTTCGCCTACACCGACTCCCGCGGTAGCTACGTGCCCGCGGCCGAGGTCATAGAACGTGAGAGCGCGTACTTCTGGCCGGGCCCGGATGGCGAAATCGAGGTCAACCAGGAATTCGGCAAGATCGGCAAGAGCCTGAAGAACTCCGTGTCACCCGACGAGATCTGCGACGAGTACGGCGCAGATACCCTGCGGGTCTACGAGATGTCGATGGGCCCCCTCGAGGCTTCGCGTCCGTGGGCCACCAAGGATGTCGTCGGCGCGCACCGCTTCCTGCAGCGGGTCTGGCGGGCGGTCGTCGACGAGTCGACCGGTGCGGTGCGGGTCGCCGCGCATGAGGCGCTGGACACCGACACGCTGAAGGTTCTGCACCGAACCATCGCCGGGGTGTCCGAAGACTATGCGGCGCTTCGCAACAACACCGCGGCCGCCAAGCTGATCGAGTACACGAACCACCTCACCAAGGAGGGCGTGTCGGCGCGGGCCGCGATCGAGCCGCTGGTGCTCATGGTGGCCCCGCTGGCGCCGCACCTGGCCGAGGAGTTGTGGAAGCGCTTGGGCCACGACACCTCACTGGCACACGGGCCGTTCCCGGTGGCAGACCCGCAGTACCTGGTGGACGACACCATCGAGTTCCCAGTTCAGGTCAACGGCAAGGTGCGCGGGAAGATCACCGTGGCGGCCGATGCCGACAAGGCCACGCTGGAGGCTGCGGCGCTGGCCGACGACAAGGTGCAGGCCTTCCTGGACGGTGCCACCCCCAAGAAGGTGATCGTGGTGCCGGGCCGGCTGGTCAACCTCGTCGTGTAGCGGGATTTGTGTGCATTTACCGGCGCTCACCGCCGCTGAATGCACACAAATCACCCGGGGCGGACCACGATTTCGTGCACATGGCCGTCGGGTGGGGTGGTGACGGCGGTGGCCACCAGCCCGGCGACCGTCTCGGGCTTCAGGAATTTCGCGGGGTCGTACTCAGTGGCTTTGTCGGCCACCGCGTTTTCGTAGGCCACCAGGTCGCGTTGCATCTCGGAGTCGGTGCGGCCGGGGAAGATCGAGGTGACCCGCAGGGACGGTTCGTCGGCGCGCAGTGAGTCAGCGAAGGCCCGCAGCGCGAACTTGCTTGCCGAGTAGGACGCCATCCCCGGCGAAACCTTCTGTCCGGCACCGGAATTGATGAACACCACGTGCCCGCGGACGGCGCGCAGGGCGGGCAGCAGGGCCAGCGTGAGTGCCACCGCGCCGGTGACGTTCACCTCGAAGGATGCCCGCCACTGTTCGGCGATGGAGTCGGAGACCCGGCCCGGGTAGAGCACGCCCGCGTTGTGCACCAGCACGTCGAGTTCGGCGAGGACCTCGGTGGCCGATTCGATCGAATCGGCGTCGGTGAGGTCCAGCGGCCAGGTCGGCGCGCCGAGACGTTCGGCCAGCGCGTCCAGGCGCTTCGACGGGCGGCCCGCCAGTAGCAGTGTGTGGGTGGGAGCAAGGGCGGCGGCGATGGCCGAGCCGATCCCCCCGGCGGCTCCGGTGATCAATGCAGACGGCACGACTGCAACGTTACTGTGACGCCCGATGCGACGGGGCCGACCTGCGGAGCGGGGCGCAAGGTCGCATCATGGTAGGGATGCCACCGGATCCCAGCTTCGCTCCGACCCAGCTCGCCGCGCGCGCCGCCTACCTGCTGCGCGGCAACGACCTGGGTGTGATGACCACTGCCGCGCCGTTGCTGTATCCGCACATGTGGAGCTGGGACGCGGCATTCGTGTCGATCGGGCTGGCCCCGCTGAGTGTGGAGCGTTCCGTGGTGGAGCTCGACACTCTGCTCTCGGCGCAGTGGCGCAACGGGATGATCCCGCACATCGTGTTCGCCAACGGCGTCGACGGCTACTTTCCCGGGCCGGCCAGGTGGGCCACCTCGGCCCTGGCCGCCAACGCGCCGCGGGTCCGGCACACCTCGGGCATCACACAGCCGCCCGTGCATGCGATCGCGGTCCAGCGCATCCTCGACCACGCGCGCAGCCGTGGCCGGTCCACCCGTGCGGTGGCCGAGACTTTCCTGGACCGGCGGTGGGCGGATCTGGTGCGCTGGCACCGCTGGCTGGCCGAGAAGAGGGACCAGGACGGCCGTGGCCGCATCACGCTGTATCACGGGTGGGAGTCCGGTATGGACAACTCGCCGCGGTGGGACAGTTCCTACGCCAACGTGGTTCCCGGCAATGTGCCGGAGTATCAGCGCGAAGACAACGCGATCATCACCGATGCCACCCAGCGGCCCAGCGACCTCGAGTACGACCGGTACCTGTGGCTGCTCGAGGAGATGAAATCCGTTCGCTACGACGATGATCTGCTGCCCAAGGTGATGAGCTTCGCGGTCGAGGACGTGTTCGTCTCGGCGATCTTCTCGGTGGCCTGCCAGGTGCTCGCCGAGATCGGGGAGGATTACAAGCGTCCGCTCGCCGATGTCCGGGATCTCTACTCGTGGGCCGAGCGCTTCCGGGTCGGCGTCGTCGAGACCGCCGACGAACGCAGCGGTGCGGCAAGGGATTACGACGTGCGTGCGAAGAAGTGGGTGGCCACCGAGACAGTCGCGCAGTTCGCCCCGCTGCTGTGCGGCGGGCTGCCGCACGAGCGCGAACGTGCGCTGCTGCGGCTGCTGGAAGGCCCGCGGTTCTGCGGACATCCGGATCTGAAGTACGCGCTCATCCCGTCGACATCGCCGGTGTCACGGGACTTCCGGTCGCGCGAATACTGGCGCGGCCCGGTGTGGCCGGTGATGACCTGGCTGTTCTCGTGGTGCTTCGCCCGGCGCGGCTGGGCCGAGCGTGCCTCGACGCTACGTCGGGAAGGGTTGCGTCAGGCGAGCGACGGGACCTTCGCCGAGTACTACGAACCGTTCACCGGGGAACCGCTGGGCAGCATGCAGCAGTCATGGACCGCCGCAGCGGTATTGGACTGGCTGGGATAGCGCGGCTACTCGGACTTGGCGTGGGCGGCCTGATCGTTCTGGCCGGCGAGCCGCTCCAGCGGGGCCAGTGCGGTGGCGAGGGTCGCGAGGTCGTCTGCGCTCAGGTTGGCCAGCCGGGCGGCCAGATCAGCCCGCCGGGCGGCCAGCGATTCGCGGTGCTGCACCAGGCCGCGCGGGGTGACCTCGACGAGTACGGCGCGCAGGTCCGAGGGATCGCGGGAGCGCTTGACCAACCCGAGCTTCTCGAGCCGGCGGATCGCCACGGTGGTGGTGGGTGTGCGCACCCGCTCGCGGGCGGCCAGTTCCGTCATCCGGATCGGGCCCTGGTCGAGCAGGGTGAGCAGGATCGAGAGCTGGGCCAGCGTGAGCTCCCCGGCAGTCCCCTTGTGAGTGTCGCCGCGGCGCAGCACCGAGAAAACCTTGGAGAGTACGCGCTGCAACTCTCCGGCCAGCTCAGTGACCTGCAAATCGGGCTCTACCATAATTCGCTAGTCTAACCTGTCTGAAGCTGCCAGGTTGTCAGCTTGTTCCGTTTGATCCTGGGGTTTCACGGCATACTCACAGGACTTGGGACAGGAAGCGGCGCAGCCGATCTGTCTCGGCCGCTTCGAAGATCTGGTCGGGTGTACCCGACTCGACCACCTTGCCGTGATCCATGAACACCACCGAGTCGGCGGTGGAACGGGCGAAGCCCATCTCGTGGGTGACCGCCAGGATCGTCATCCCCTCGGCGGCCAGGTCGGCGATCAACTCCAGAATTCCCTTGACCAGCTCCGGGTCGAGCGCCGAGGTGGCCTCGTCGAAGAACATCACCTGCGGGGCCATGGCGAGTGCGCGTGCGATCGCCACGCGCTGCTGCTGGCCGCCCGACAGGGTTGCCGGACGCACATCCGCCTTGTGCCGCAGGCCAACCCGGTCCAGCTGCTCCAACCCCACGGTGCGGGCATGCTCGGGGCTGAGCCGCTTGAGCTTGCGCGGGCCCAGGGTGACGTTGTCGAGAACTGTCTTGTGTGGAAACAGGTTGAACTGCTGGAACACCATGCCGATGCGTTGGCGCAGCTGGTCGGGATTGTCGGCCAGCACCGAGCGTCCGTCGAGCAGGATGTCGCCGCGGTCCGGTTCGTACAGGCGGTTGAGGGTGCGCAGCAGCGTCGATTTTCCGGATCCTGACGGGCCGATGATGGCCGTCGTCGTACCGGCGGGCACGTCCAGATCCACCCCGCGCAGCACCGGGTTGGGCCCGAACGACAGTTGAATGTCCTTGGCGGCCAGCGCGACCGGCTGCGGAGCCGACATCAGATCATCTCCTGGTTGGTCGCCACGGGCAGGGGCTCCTCCTCGGCCGGGGGACGGCCCCTGCGCAGCCGGTTGTCGACGAAGTTGACCAGGTGGGTCAGGGGGATGGTGAGCAGCAGGTAGAACAACCCGGCCGCGACCAGCGGGGACAGATTCCCCGTCTGCGCGTTGAGGTCTCGGCCCACCTGGAACAGTTCGCGCTGGCTGGCCACCAGGCCGAGGAAGTACACCAGCGACGAGGCCTTGAGCAGCGAGATGAACTGGTTCATCAGTGCGGGCAGCACCCGCCGGATGCCCTGCGGAACGACGACCAGGCGCATCGACGAGGCGTAGCTGAAGCCCAGGGCGCGTGAGGCTTCCAGCTGCCCGGGCTCGACGCTCTGGATTCCGGAGCGGAAGATCTCGCCGATGTAGGCCGCTGCCATGAGCCCGAGGGCCGCGATGCCCAGCGGATAAGGGCTGTTGCCGGTGAGCGATCCGACCACCGGCCCGATGCCCAGGCCGATCAACAGGATGATCACCACTTCGGGCAGGCCGCGGAAGATGTCGGTGTACACCCGGGCCGGCCAGCGCAGCCACCGGGACCGCGAGATGCCGGCCACGGCCAGGACCATCCCGAGCACGAGCCCGATGACACTGGCACACACCGTCAGGATGAGCGTGTTGGGCAGGCCGGTGCGCAACAGGTCGGGGACCGCCTGCTTGTAGAGGTCCCAGTCCAGGAACGAGTCCGCCAGTTGCGCCAGTGTGGATTTGGCGGCTGCCGGACCGCCGGCGGCCGGCTTCTCCTTGGCCGCGGCGATCGCGGCGAAATCGGGTAGTTGGGGGGCGGGTGCGGCCTTGGAGCCCGGCTTCCAGCCGGGCGGCAGGGCCCGCGGCACCCAGTCGGAATACAGCTTGGCCCAGGTCCCGTCGGCGATGACGGCGTCCAGTCCGGAGTTGAGCGCGTCGATCAGCGGCCGGTTCTCTTTGGCCACCGCCCATGCCACGAAATTGTCCAAGCTGAAGGTGTTTTCGATGATCTGCGCCGGGTCGCCGGGCTGCACGGTGCCCGAGGCCTGTTGCGACGGCGCCACCCAGGCGTCGATCTGACGGGTCTTGAGGCTGGCGTAGACGGTGTTGTAGTCGGGGAACTTCACCGGCTGCAGGTGCAGCGTGTCGACCATGTAGGCCTCCTGCACGGTGCCCTGCACCACGCCGATGCGCTGTCCGGCGGCGAGCTGGCCGAAGCCGGTGATCGGGGAACCGGTGGGAACCACGAGCGAGAAGTAGCCGAAGTCGTAGCCGTTGGTGAAGCCGACGGTGCGCCGCCGGGCGTCGGTGGTGGTGATCGACGAGGACGCCACGTCGAAGCGTCGGGAGGCGGTTTGGGCCAAGAGACCGGAAAAGTCGGTACCGACGAAGTTGACGCGCAGGCCGAGCTTGTCGGCGATCGCGCGGAGCAGCTCGTTGTCGAAGCCGGTGAACTGGCCGGCCGAGTTGATACAGATGCTGGGTGGCGCGTCGGACAGCGTGCCGACAGTGAGGACGCCGGGGGTACTCAGGCCGAGGTTCTCGGGTCGGACCGTGTCCAGGGGGACGACCGTGGGGGTGGTGTATTTGTCGGCGCCGGGCCCGGTGGCCGCGGCGGCCAGGTTGGTGGGCAGCGCGCTGGCACTGTCCACACCGGGAGGTGCGCACTGGTCGACGTCTGCCCCCGCCGGTGCGGCCCAGACCAGCCCGAACAGCATCAGGACAGTGGTCAGCAGAGCGGCCGATCGTCTGGCGTCCATCTGATGCAACCTAGTAGGCGTGCGCCCGGTGATGAGGGATTCCGCTCAAGGGGACCGCAAGTCGCCGAACACTCCGCGCCGGGTGAGCTCCGCGATCATGATCTGCGCCATCCGGTCGGCGCGCTCGGTGCAGGCCGTACGGGCGGCGTCGGGATCGCGGGCGTGAATGGCGGCGGTTTCCGCTTCGTAGCCGGGGAGAAAATCGGCTTTGGCCTTCGGGTAGCTGATCCAGAATTCGGAGGGCGCGAAGCTCTTACCGGCGCGGATGGTGGCGTGCAGGCGTGGCCCGGCGTACTCGTCGTTGATCGTGTCGCGGAACACCCAGCACGCCTCCTGGAAGGTCTTGGTGTCCTTTGCTGAACGCATGAGCCGCAACGCGTCATCGAGGTGAGCCAGCATCCGCGGAGTGGGGTTTGTGGCGCAGCGAGCCGAGGCGATGCCGTTGAGGATCCCGTACAACTCGTGGTGTTCGGCCACGGTTGCCTCGTCGAACCGGGAGACGAACGCACCGCGGTGATATCGCGTCGAGAGAATGCCGTCGTGCTCGAGCTGAACCACTGCCTCCTGGATCGGGACGCGGCTGAGCCCGAGGTCACGCACGATCTCGTTGCGGTCGATGCGGTCACCGGACCGCAGCTTGCCCGTCATCACCAGATTGATGATGTGCGTGACAACCTGGTCCTTCTCCTTGACCCCGTAGTTTTTGGGCACCCTTGGTAACTCCCCCTTTGAGTCGGGACGCACACCCCCCGTGCGTTGGCGTTTCGCCAGTTTCTCACGTGCCCGCCCGATCGGAGACGTGAGTGGCCTCAGCTCAGCCGCTGAACTTTGCGCGTCGCCCGTCGCGCCACCGGCAAAGAGCCTCGGCAGCGGTCAGATCGTAGTCCGGACCGTTGACGCCGACGGTGATGATGCTGACCCCCAGATCGGCCAGGGCATCGGCCTCGGTGAGCATGGCGTCGATACCGCCGGACTCCTGCACCCCTGCCGATCGCTGTACGGTCGCCGGGTCGCGGCCGGTGACGCCGCAGTGTTCGGCGAGTACCTCCGCCTTTCCCGGGTAGGTGTTGCGGTCGACGAAGGCGTGCCAGATGTCTGCGTGCTCGGCCACCAGCCGCAAGGTCTTACGTTCGCCCTGCCCGCCGATGAGGATCGGGATCTCGCGGGTGGGTGCCGGGTTGAGTTTGGCCAGCCGGGCCTCGATTCGCGGCAGCGCCTCGGCCAGATCGTCCAGGCGGCTGCCCGCGGTGCCGAACTCGTACCCGTACTCGTCGTAATCCTTTTGTTTCCAACCACTTCCGATGCCAAGGATGAGCCGGCCGCCGGAGATGTGGTCGACGGTGCGGGCCATGTCGGCCAGTAGTTCGGGGTTGCGGTAGGAGTTGCAGGTGACCAGTGCGCCGATCTCGATGCGCGAGGTCTGCTCGGCCCAGGCGCCGAGCATCGTCCAGCATTCGTAGTGTGCACCGTCGGGATCGCCGTAGAGCGGGAAGAAGTGATCCCAGTTGAAGGCGATGTCGACGCCGATGTCCTCACAGCGGCGCACCGCGTCGCGGATGTGACTGTAGGTGGGGGAGTGCTGCGGCTGCAATTGCACTCCGATGCGTATGGGATGGCTCACTTTTTCGAGCCTACCCACGCCGTTGCGGTGCGGGCCCGGTTTGGTGCCGGGCCCCGGGGATCAGTGGATCAGCTCAGCAGGCCACGCAAGATCTCGACCAGCTTGGCCGGCTGATCGCCCTGCACGGAGTGGCCGGAGTCGGCGACGACGTGGGTGCGCTGAAAGCCCGGTGCGTTATTTGCAAACGTCTCGGCGTCGTCGTCGTTGACAAAATATGAGTTGGCGCCGCGGATCAGGGTGGTGGGCATGGTGATCGCCGGGACGTCGTCCCACAAGCCGTCAAACCCGTCACCCTTGCGGAACGTGTCGTACCGCCATGTCCAGGTGCCGTCCTGAAGCTGCTTGGAGTTGTGGAACACGCCGCGCCGCAACGAATTCCGGTCCCGATGTGGGGCGGCGGCGACGGTCACGTCGAGCATGGCCTGAAACGTCGGAAAGGTGCGGTTCTCCTGCACCAGGGCGACGGTGCCCATCTGCGCCTTGGTCATCTCGTTGTGCCGCTCGGGTGCCGACGGCGTGACGTCGACCAGCGCGAGCTCGGGTACCAGCCGGGGCTCGGTCGCCGCGATCCGCAGCGCGGTCAACCCGCCCAGCGACATACCGACCACCAGTCGTGGAGTGGGGGCGTGCTTTTCGAGCACCGGGATCAGGGTGGCCGCATTCAGTTTCGGGCCGTAGTCGCCGTCTTCGCGCCAGGCCGAACGCCCGTGGCCGGGCAGATCGACGGCCAGGGCGGGCTGCCCGAGGCCGAGGATCACGGTGTCCCAGGTGTGGGCGTTCTGGCCGCCGCCGTGCAGGAACACGATGCGCGGGGCGGCGGTGCCGAACTTCAGCGCGCTGATCGGCCCCTGCTCGATGCGCTCGACCGGCGGCAACGGACCGCTCGCCCCGATCTGCTCGGCGTTTTCGTGCAGGAGGCCGAACTCGTCTAGACCGGCCAATTCGTCGTCGGCAACCACGGGGCCCTTTATACGCCGAGAGTGCGGTGAGATCGCATCCGGATGGATATTCGCGATCTCACCGCACTCTCGGTGAAAGAACTAGCCCTCGATGAAGGTCTCCAGCTCGATGCGCGCGACGTCGTCGGCGATCTGCTTGGGCGGGCTCTTCATCAGGTAGGCAGAGGCTGCCTCGATGGGGCCGCCGATGCCGCGGTCCTTGGCGATCTTGGCGGCACGCACCGCGTCGATGATGACGCCGGCCGAGTTCGGCGAGTCCCACACCTCGAGCTTGTACTCCAGGTTCAGCGGCACGTCACCGAAGGCGCGGCCTTCCAGGCGCACATAGGCCCACTTGCGGTCGTCGAGCCATGCGACGTGATCGGACGGGCCGATGTGGACGTTCTTGTCCTCGATCTTGCCGGCCAACGAGCCGGTCAGGTTGGAGGTGACGGCCTGGGTCTTGGAGACCTTCTTGGACTCGAGGCGCGAGCGCTCCAGCATGTTCAGGAAGTCCATGTTGCCGCCGACGTTGAGCTGATAGGTGCGGTCCAGCGTGACGCCGCGGTCTTCGAACAGCTTGGCCATCACGCGGTGGGTGATGGTCGCGCCGACCTGGCTCTTGATGTCGTCACCGACGATCGGGACACCGGCGTCCTCGAACTTCTTGGCCCAGACCGGGTCGGAGGCGATGAACACCGGCAGCGCGTTGACAAAGGCCACGCCGGCGTCGATGGCGCACTGGGCGTAGAACTTGTCGGCCTCTTCAGAGCCCACCGGCAGGTAGGAGACCATCACGTCGACCTTGGCGTCCTTGAGTGCCTTGACCACGTCGACGGGCTCGAAGTCCGAGATCTCGATGGTGTCGGCGTAGTACTTGCCGATGCCATCGAGGGTCGGGCCGCGCTGCACCGTGACGTTGGTCGGCGGCACGTCGGCGATCTTGATGGTGTTGTTCTCGGAGGCGAAGATGGCCTCGGACAGGTCGAAGCCGACCTTCTTGGCGTCCACGTCGAACGCGGCCACGAATTTCACGTCGCGGACGTGGTACGGGCCGAACTTCACGTGCATCAGGCCCGGCACGGACGTGTTCTCGTCGGCGTTGTGGTAGTACTGCACGCCCTGGACCAGGGAAGATGCGCAGTTACCGACGCCGACAATGGCGACCCGGATTTCTCCTGCGTGCTCAGACATGGACGATCTCCTTACTCGTTCTGTGTGCTCGGCCTGGGGCCATCTGCGGCGCTGTGCTCATGGGCTTTCTGGGTGTCCCTGCGCCGTGCGCTCGGCCGCGATCAACTCGTTGAGCCATTTGACTTCTCGTTCACTGGACTCCAGGCCCAGTTGGTGCAGCTGACGGGTGTAGCGGTCGAACGAACTACTGGCCCGCGCCACGGCTTCACGCAGACCTTCCCGGCGTTCCTCCACCTGACGACGCCGCCCCTCCAGGATTCGCATCCTGGCCTCGGCCGGAGTGCGGTTGAAGAAGGCGAGGTGGACACCGAAACCGTCGTCGGAGAAGTTCTGCGGTCCCGTGTCGGCGACCAACTCGGTGAATCGCTGCTTGCCGGCATCGGTCAGCTGGTACACCCGTCGAGCCCGGCGCACCTTGGTCGGTCCCAAGGGTGCGGCGTCCTCGACGATCAGGCCATCGGCCTGCATGCGACGTAATGCCGGGTAGAGCGAGCCATACGAGAACGCTCTGAACGCCCCCAACAGACCCGTCAATCGCTTGCGCAGCTCATAGCCGTGCATGGGCGACTCGAGAAGGAGGCCGAGAACTGCGAGCTCCAGCATCGAGATCACCCCTTTCGACAGATCAGATGGAATTGATCGCTACGACGGATCAACACCTCGCCAAACTGTATCGCGCCGATATATTTGGTGCCAAGTATTGGCCGATAGTCACGCTGGAGTGACTGCCGGGCTCGAGCGTCACGCCGGCGTGACGAAGGGAGCCCGAGCAGCGACGACGACAGCTCGGCGGCGAGTTCTACTCACCTGCTGTTGCGGTAGATCTCCTTGATGGTGCCGTCGGGATACAGGTCGATGTTCCCGCCCCCGAAGTCGCTGCTCACGACGATTGCGATGTTGACGGCATCGGGTGTCGAGGGATCCTCGGACGGTGTGATGCGCATCCACGCGCTCTTCACGTCATCGCGCTTGGTGTTGAGGGTTTCGGGTGCGCCCCGCAAGATGCCGAGAGCCTTCTCGTAATCGAATGCCGCGAGGTCGACGAGGCGGTCCTCGTCGCGAAGGGTGTCCGGCGAGCCCGGGTCACCCCAGCCGCCGGTGTATCGGTAGTACACCTTCTTACGGCTGTCCTGTGGATCCGGTCGGTAGGCCATCGCCGAGTCCGGATCGATGTGCAGCTCGTAGCCCATGGTGTTGCCGAATTTCTGGCGCATCTGCTCGAACAGTCCGTTCACCCCGTTGAGCGATTGCAGCTGTTTCGGCGGGGTCAGCACCAACGGGGGCGATGCCGTCCGGCACGGCCCCAGGGTCGGGGTTGAAGCTCAGCGGCGACGAGGTGTTTCCGTACAGGCCCCAGCCGATGCCCACGCCGAGCACGACCAGCACGGCGGCCGAGGCCACCCGCAGGCCCCAGCCGCCGCCCGGCTTGCTCATGCGCGGCAGGCGCGGCTTGGTCAGCGTCGGCAGCTGCACCGGGGAATTGGCGTTCTGCAGATCCTCGACCAGGCGGGCCAGATCGCCCAGGGTTGTGGCGTTGGTGGCGGCCGACACCCGTTGGCGGTGTTCTTCCATGGACAACTGGCCCTCGCCCAGCGCGTTGTCGAGCACTTTGCAGGTGTCGTTGCGATCGCTGTCTTTGGCCCGCGTGTTCGAGGGCTGCCGAGTTGCCACGCCGATGATCGTAAGAGGTGTGACGCGGTCGCGCCTCGGGGTCCAGGGGGTCGACGTACTCTGGTCATCGTGCGATTGCAGAGACAGGTGGTGGATTACGCGCTTCGGCGGCGGTCCCTGCTGGCTGAGGTCTATTCGGGGCGCACCGGCGTCACGGAGGTCTGTGATGCCAACCCGTACCTGCTGCGCGCGGCAAAGTTTCACGGCAAGCAAAGTTCGGTGATGTGTCCCATCTGCCGTAAAGAGCAGCTCACGCTGGTGTCGTGGGTTTTCGGTGATCATCTGGGCCCGGTTTCGGGCTCGGCGCGCACCGCGGAGGAGCTGGTGATGTTGGCAACTCGTTACGACGAGTTCGCAGTCCATGTGGTTGAGGTATGCCGCACCTGCAGTTGGAATCATTTGGTCAAGTCATATGTCCTGGGCGCGCCTCGGCCGCCGAAGGCACGTGGCACTCGAGGCACGCGCAAGTCGGCGCGTACGGCCAGTGAATAGCGAAGGGCGCCACAGCCGGTCAGCCAACGACATCCGTAGTGCGGCTGACCGACTCGGCGCGCGCGAGAACCCGCCGCCCCCTCGTGAGAAGCGGCCGCCGGCCCGGGATGTGCGGCCGCCGGCGGACAATGCGCCCACGGGACGGCCGAACGGCCCCATGGGTCGTCCCGGTCGCCCGGCGGTACCGCCGGATGATCGGCTCACCACGGTGCTGCCTCCGGTGCGTGACGGCGGTCCGGCCCCGCTGGACGTCGTCAGGGCGGCGATGGACGGCACCACCCCGCCGAAACCGCCGCCACCCAAATCGCCCCCTCCGCCGCCGGGAGGCGGGCGTGGGTCGGGGCCCTCGGGTCCGTCCGGACCGTCTGGGCCGAAGTCGACCCCGCAGTTCCACATCAACTGGAAGCTGGTTCGACGCCTGTCGATAGCCGCGGTGGTGGCGATGATCCTGCTTCCGCTGGTCACCTTCGGTATGGCCTACATGATCGTCGACGTCCCCCAGCCCGGTGACATCCGGACGAACCAGGTGTCGACCATCATGGCCAGCGACGGCAGCGAGATCGCCAAGATCGTGCCGCCGGAAGGGAACCGGGTCGACGTCGGAATCGACAAGATCCCCGAGCACGTCCGTAACGCGGTGATGGCCGCCGAGGACCGCGACTTCTACACAAATCCGGGATTCTCGTTCACAGCGCTGTTGCGCGCGATCAAGAACAACCTGGTGGGCGGTGATCTGCAGGGCGGATCGACCATCACCCAGCAGTACGTCAAGAACGCGCTCGTCGGTGACGAGCGGTCCGGCATCGGCGGTCTGATCCGTAAGGCCAAGGAGCTGGTCATCTCGACCAAGATGGCCAGCGAATGGTCCAAAGACGCTGTGATGCAGGCGTATCTGAACATGATCTATTTCGGTCGCGGTTCGTACGGGATCGCGGCGGCAGCCAAGGCGTACTTCGACAAGCCGGTCGAACAACTCACCGTCGCCGAGGGTGCACTGATGGCCGCGCTGATCCAGCGCCCGTCGACGCTGGACCCCGCCGTGGATCCCGAGGGCGCCGCCGAGCGGTGGAACTGGGTGCTCGACGGCATGGTCGACATGGGTGCGCTGTCAGCCCAGGATCGGGCCGGACAGGTGTTCCCGCCGACCGTGCCACCGGACCAGGCCCGCCAGGCCAACCAGACCACCGGTCCGAACGGATTGATCGAGCGGCAGGTCACGAAGGAACTGCTGGATCTGTTCGATATCAGTGAGCAGGCCCTGAACACCGAGGGGCTGCAGGTCACCACCACGATCGATCCGCAGGCTCAGCAGGCCGCGGAGAACGCGGTGTCCAAGTACATGGACGGCCAGGATTCCGACATGCGGACCGCGGCGGTGTCCATCGATCCGCGCGACGGCGCGGTCAAGGCTTATTACGGCGGCTCAGATGCCAATGGCTTCGACTTCGCGCAGGCCGGTCTGCCGACAGGTTCGTCGTTCAAGGTGTTCGCTCTGGTCGCTGCCCTGCAACAGGGCATCGGCCTGGGCTATCAGGTAGACAGCGGCCCGGTCACCGTCAACGGCATCAAGATCAGCAATGTCGAAGGTGAAGGGTGCGGCACCTGCTCCATCGCCGAGGCGCTCAAGCGGTCGCTGAACACCAGTTACTACCGGCTGATGCTCAAACTGGAGCACGGTCCCGAGGACGTCGCCAAGGCCGCACACGATGCCGGCGTGGCCGAGAGTATCCCGGGCGTCGAGCACACGCTGTCCGAGGATGGCAAGGGCGGCCCGCCCAACAACGGTGTGGTGCTCGGCCAGTACCAGTCCCGGGTGATCGACATGGCCTCCGCCTACGCCACGCTCGCGGCCTCCGGCGTCTATCACAAGCCGCACTTCGTGCAGAAGGTGGTGAACTCCTCGGGGCAGGTGTTGTTCGACGCCTCCAGCCAGGACAACGGTGAACAGCGCATCGACAAGGCAGTGGCTGACAACGTCACTTCGGCGATGCAGCCGATCGCCGGTTGGTCGAAGGGACACAACCTGGCAGGTGGACGCGCCTCGGCGGCCAAGACGGGCACGAATCAGCTCGGCGACACCGGCGACAACCGCGACGCCTGGATGGTCGGCTACACGCCGTCGCTTTCGACCGCGGTCTGGGTGGGTACCTCCGAGGGCGTGAAACCTTTGAAGACGCCGGGCGGTGGTCCGGTCTACGGATCCGGACTGCCGTCGGACATTTGGAAATCCACGATGGACGGCGCGCTGAAGGGCACGGATAACGAGTCGTTCCCGAAGCCGACTGAGATCGGTGGCTACGCGGGTGTGCCGCAGGCTCCGGTGGCCCCGCCGCCGGGAACACTTCCCAACGGCCCGCAGGTATCCGTGATGCCTTCGGAGACCGTGATCCAGCCGACCATCGAAGTGGCCCCGGGCATCACGATCCCGATCGGCCCTCCGACGACGGTGCCGATCGGACCGCCACCGGGAGCACCTGTCGTGCCCGGCGGGCCGGAAGTCCCGATGCCCCCGCCGCCTCCGTGACGGACCGGCTAGCCCCGGCTTCCCTGGCAGGGTTGGATGCGCCGGCGCCGCCGTCGGGGTTGGATTCGCCGGCTCCGCCGGCAGGAGACCGGCGGAGCGCCGACGACCGCGACCTCCCCAGCCGCAACGACCGGCTGGCCGAGGCGCTGTCGCAGACCGTGGGCGGCCCCGTCGGCCGACACGCGTTGATCGGCCGGTCACGGTTCATGACGCCATTGCGGGTGATGTTCGTGATCGCGGTGGTGTTCCTGGCGTTGGGCTATACGTCCAAGGCCGCGTGCCTGCAGACGACGGGCAGCGGAACTGCCGGCCAGCGGGTGGCGAACTGGGAGAACAACCGGGCCTATTACGAGCTGTGCTATTCCGACACGGTTCCGCTCTACACCGCAGAGTTGTTGAACCAGGGCAAGTTTCCCTACAAGTCCAGTTGGGTCGAGAACGACGCCACCGGCAAGCCGCGCCTGCAGTACGACGGCAGCCCGGCGATCCGCTACATGGAATACCCGGTGCTGACCGGGCTTTACCAGTACGCGTCGATGTCGCTGGCCAAGACCTACACCGCGCTGACGAAGCTGGTGTCGGTCCCGCTCGTGGCCGAGGTGGTGATGTTCTTCAATATCGCCGCGTTCGGTTTGGCGCTGGCCTGGTTGGCAACGATCTGGGCCACCTCACGACTGGCCGGCCGGCGAGTGTGGGATGCCGCGCTGGTGGCCGGCTCACCGATCGTGATCTTCCAGGTGTTCACCAACTTCGATGCGCTCGCGACAGCCTCTGCGGCCGGCGCAATGCTGGCGTGGGCCCGGCGTAAGCCCGTGTGGGCCGGTGCGCTGATCGGAATCGGCGTGGCGGCCAAGCTTTATCCGCTGCTGTTGTTCGTTCCGCTGATCCTGCTCGGAATGCGCACCGGGCGTCTGCGGGAGGTCGGCAAGACCGCGCTGACCGCGGTCGCGACGTGGTTGATCGTCAACCTGCCGATCATGGTGCTGTTCCCGCGCGGGTGGTCAGAGTTCTTCCGGCTCAACACCCGTCGCGGTGACGACATGGATTCGTTGTACAACGTGGTGAAGTCATTCAGCGACTGGCAGGGCTTCGATCCGGACCTGGGTTTCTGGCAGCCGCCGACGGTGCTCAACACCGTCACCGCGGTGTTGTTCGCGGCGTGCTGTATTGCGATCGGCTACATCGCACTGACGGCGCCGCAGCGGCCCCGGTTGGCGCAACTGGCGTTCCTGGTCATCGCCGCCTTCCTGCTGACCAACAAGGTGTGGAGCCCGCAGTTCTCGCTGTGGCTGGTGCCGCTGGCGGTACTGGCGCTGCCGCACCGCCGAATCCTGTTGGCGTGGATGACCATCGATGCCCTCGTGTGGGTGCCGCGCATGCTCTATCTGTACGGCGAGGCCAACAAAGGCCTGCCCGAGCAGTGGTTCACCGTCACCGTGTTGTTGCGGGATCTCGCGGTGATGGCGCTGTGTGCGTTGGTGGTTCGTCAGATCTACCGCCCGGAGCTGGACCTGGTCCGGCACGGCGGCCGCATCGATGACCCCTCCGGCGGGGTGTTCGACGGCGCGTCCGACGACCCACCGCGGTGGCTGCCGGACTGGCTGCGACCATCGGCTGACCGGGTGCGCATCGAACCGGCCCCGGCGGAGCCGGTTTCCGCTCAGCCCTGATAGCCCTGATAGCCCTGATGCGGGGGATATCCCTGGAACGGTGAATAAACCTGAGGCACAACCGGATCCTGCGGATCTCGCGTCGCGCAGATCCACTTGGCGGTCGACGGCAGCAGGGTCAGTACCAGCGTCAAGATCGGGAAAACGAAGCCGAGCACCGCGAGCATGGCGAACGCGCCGAGATCGTGGGTGGGTGCACCGGAGATGCCGATGAACAATTCGGCGAAGCCGAGCAGACCGAGCAGGATGGCCACAGCGCATCCGCCGACGATGAGCCAGCGGCCGATCATCTTGTGCCGCCACAGCAGAATCGCCCCGTTGAAGAGCACCAGTCCGAAGGCAAAGCCGAGCAGGCTGAAGATAATGCCCATGGCGTCGAAATCATGATCACCGATCATGACGGCCAAGCCCAGTGCGCCGAACAAGACGCCGAAAAGTCCGCCCAGCAGCGCCAGAATGCCGGCGATGATCGCCGTGGCACCGCTAGGGCCACCGGATGGTGTCGGCCGAGAACCGCCCGGGTATCCGGGTTGTGCTCCGAAGCCGGGCTGGTGCGAAAAGATCGGCGGTTGGGCCTGGAAACTGGGTTGGTCCGAAAAGCCCGGCTGTTCCGGAAATCCCGGACCGTACGGCCCACTGGGAAAGGTCATCGATCCCCCCGATCCTTGAAGATTGACCGACTCGCCGCGCTCCACTCAACGCTGGTATGGCGGATAGTGCTGGGCTACAACTAGACTCGGCTTTGCTCGGAGCCACCGCTCGGTCGACGGCAGCATCGTCAGTACAAGCGTCAAGATCGGAAAGACGAGACCCGCGATGATGGGGGTGTCGACTGAATCGAACTCACGACTGGGCTCGCCTGTGACGCCGATGAGGATGTCGCCGAGGGCGGTTATCCCGAACAGGATGACTACGGCGCATCCGCCCACAATCAGCCGGCGGGCGATCGGCTTGCGCCGCCACAGCAGTAGCGCCCCGTTGAAGAGCACCAGTCCCAAGGCGACGCTGAACACGCTGACGACAGCACCCATGGCATCGAAATCACGGTCACCGAACGTGGCGGCCGCGACCACTGCGCCGTAGAAGACGCCGAACAGTCCGCCGAGTAACGCCAGGATTCCGGCGATGACCGCCGAGGCTCGGCTCGGGCCACGCGACGGTGTCGGCTGAGAACCGCCCGCATAGCCGGGCTGCTGTGGCCACCCCGGCTGCGGATAGCCGGGCTGCTGTCCGAAGCCGGATTGGTGCGAGTAGATCGGGGGCTGGATTCCGAAGCTGGGCTGTTGGGAAAAGCCCGGCTGTTCCGGGAAGCCCTGATCGTAGGGACCGCTGGGAAAGGTCACAGATCCCCCCGGAGTCTCGAACGTTGACGGGCTCACTTTATCCGGATTGCGCGGGGCAAGGCGGCATGGGCGTTAGCTGGGCCTGCGGTAGCAGGCGTTAGGTAGCAGCCACCAGATCCTGTTTCGCCCGGATCCACGCCGTGGTCGACGGGAGCAACGCCACCACGAGCGTGGCTATCGGTAGCGCCAGACTCAAGATTGCCAGCCCGCTGATGCCGTAGGACCCGTAGCGGGCCGTGGTGGCGAGATTCAGCCCGAGGCTGATCAGGCTGCCGAGGATGATCAAAGCGCAGCCGATGACGATGAGCCGACGGCCGGTCATCTTGCGTCGCAACAGCGCCACCGTGCCGGCCAGGAGCAGGAGACCGCAGACGACGCTCAGCAATGTCGCGAGGACCGTCAGCGCCAGTGCCCCAGGGGTTCTGAGGGCCAGAGTTCGCAAGCCCGCGTCACCGGCCAGTGCGGCGAGCCCGGAAAGGCCGGCGATGCCGTTGCCGAGGGTCAGCAGGGCGCCGACCCCGGCCAGGACCGCCGTGACGATCGCCGTGATGCCGCTCGACGAAGCCTCCGGCGGGGGTCCCTCCGGCCCGGGTTCGCCGAGCGGATTCTCGGGCTGATCCTCGGATCCTGAAGGAGGGGTCACTGCTGCTCCGATCGTGAGTGGATGGCGGGCCTGTAGACAGGAAATCAGCCCGGGTATTGCGGATAGAACTGGGGCGCAACCGGATTCTGCTTCGCCCTGATCCACGCAGCGGTGGACGGCAGCAGCACCAGCACGAGCGTCGCGATGGGGAAGATGACACCCACGAGATCAGCACCTACGCCGCGGTCGTACTCGTAGTCTGCGATGGCCGAGGGCGTCAACGTGAGGTTGATCAGGGTGCTGAGAATCGATACCACACATCCTGCGGCCACGAGCCAGCGACCAATCATCTTGCGCAGCAACAACGTCAGCGTTCCGACCAGAAGCAGCAGCCCGGCAACGATGTTCAACATCGTGATGGCAATCAGTGATGTCCACACGCCCTCGGAGGAACTGGCCACATCGGACGATCCGCCAATAATTACGGAAAGTCCGAAGGCCATGGCGAGGCCGCCGACAAAGTTCGCCAGGCCGCCGAGGCCGGCAAGAACACCCGCGGTGATGCCGGTGGCCCCACTCGGTGAGGCAGGTGGCGCGGGCGGCAGGCCGTAGGGATGCTGCGGATAGCCATGCTGCGGGTAGCCCTGAGGTGGGTAGCTCGGCTGCTGTGCAAAGGCGGGCTGCTGCGGATAGCCCGGTTGCTGGGGATACGCAGGCTGCTGGGAGTAGCCGGGTTGCTCGGGAATGCCCTGGCCGTATGGCCCATTGGGATAGGTCACAGAGTCCCCCGATCCTCGAAGATCAACGGGCTCACCCTATACGGATTTCGCAGATCAGGGCGCTTTCGGGTAGCCTGGGCCGGTTGCCGACGCAGGCGACCCTCCTGCCACGGACACGCCGTGGCCGCAACGACCATAGGAGGTGATGGGTTCCTTATGCGTCCATACGAAATCATGGTCATTCTCGACCCGACACTCGACGAGCGCACCGTAGCTCCCTCGCTGGAGACGTTCCTGAACGTCATCCGCAAGGACGGTGGCAGTGTTGAAAAGGTTGACATCTGGGGCCGCCGCCGGCTGGCCTACGAGATCGCCAAGCACGCCGAAGGCATCTACGCCATCGTCGATGTCAAGGCTGAACCGGCCACCGTGTCCGAGCTCGACCGTCAGCTGAACCTGAACGAGTCCGTGCTGCGGACCAAGGTGATGCGGACGGACAAGCACTAAAGGCTGTCAGTCGTCGGCGGGGCTACGTAGGCTTCGCGCAAACGGACATGCCTATCCCAGGAGGATCTCGTGGCTGGTGACACCACCATCACAGTTGTCGGAAACCTGACCGCTGACCCGGAATTGCGTTTCACTCCGTCCGGCGCAGCTGTCGCCAACTTCACCGTTGCCTCGACGCCGAGGATGTTCGATCGGCAGAGCAACGAGTGGAAGGACGGCGAGGCGCTGTTCCTTCGGTGCAACATCTGGCGTGAGGCGGCCGAGAACGTGGCCGAGAGTCTCACCCGGGGTTCGCGGGTGATCGTCACGGGTCGGCTCAAGCAGCGTTCCTTCGAAACCCGCGAGGGCGAGAAGCGCACCGTTGTCGAGGTTGAGGTCGACGAGATCGGTCCGTCCCTGCGCTACGCCACGGCCAAGGTCAACAAGGCCAGCCGCAGTGGCGGCGGAGGCGGTGGCTTCGGCGGTGGCGGTGGAGGCGGCGCGGCTTCGCGCCCAGCCGAGCCCAAAGACGATCCGTGGGGCAGTGCGCCCGCGTCGGGCTCCTTCAGCGGGGCCGACGACGAGCCGCCGTTCTGATCAACATCGAAATTTTTGCAAGGAAGAGATAACCAATGGCCAAGACCACTAAGAGGCGGCCGGCACCGGAAAAGCCGGTCAAGACTCGGAAGTGCGTGTTCTGCTCCAAGAAGGGCAAGGGGCAGATCATCGATTACAAAGACACTGCGCTGCTGCGCACCTACATCAGCGAGCGCGGCAAGATCCGTGCCCGTCGGGTGACCGGCAACTGTGTCCAGCACCAGCGCGATGTCGCCATCGCCGTGAAGAACGCCCGCGAGGTGGCTCTGCTGCCCTTCGGTTCGTCGACGCGGTAGGGGGCAGACCAATGAAGCTGATTCTCACCGCTGAGGTGGAGCACCTGGGTGTCGCAGGCGACGCCGTCGAGGTCAAGGACGGCTACGGCCGTAACTACCTCCTGCCGCGCGGGCTGGCCATCGTTGCCACCCGTGGCGCCGAGCGCCAGGCCGACGAGATCCGTCGCGCCCGCGAGACCAAGGAGATCCGCGGCGTCGAGCACGCCAACGAGCTCAAGACCGCTCTGGAGAACCTGGGCGAGGTGTCGCTGCCGGTTCACGCCGCCGGGGACACCGGCAAGCTGTTCGGCTCGGTCACCGCGGCCGATGTCGTGTCCGTGATCAAGAAGGCCGGCGGGCCCAACTTGGACAAGCGCACGGTGCAGCTGCCCAAGGCACACATCAAGTCGGTCGGCACGCATCCGATCGTCGTTCGGCTGCACACCGGGGTGGAAGCCAAGGTGTCGCTGAACGTCGTAGCCGAGTAACCCCGACGCGGAGCAATCCGTAGCGGAGTCATTCTGCGAGCACTCAACCGCCCGGGTGGGGACCCTTAGGGGTTCCCACCCGGGCGTTGCTGCATCTCTGGCGAACTCACTGCGGGAAACTCTGGACAGCGAACCTCACTCGGTGTTAACCCGCCCGGTCCCTGGGCGCAACACAACACGCCCGGGACGGCAACCCGGCACGACACGCCGAAGAACTTTCCATACACAATTACTGACAACCTCTATGGGACTCTGACCTGGTAAAACAACAGATCGCCGAGAAATGATCCACAGGTTCTCCCCAGAGGCTCAACACTGCGACCGAGACCTATCCCCACACCATCCACAGGTTGATCAACAGGGGTGGTTTCGGGCAGTGCCAGCAACGGTCTACCGTGGTGCGTCGCAGCGCCGTCAGAAGCTTTGTCGGAGCCCTGTTCTACAGTCGCAGTACCGATTCGAATAAATGTTCGAGCCAGCCGTGAGGCCGGTCTCGGAAGGGGGTGGGGAGTCCGTGGCGGTGGTGGACGACCTGGGGCATCCGAATTCGGAGACGGATGGCCCTCCGCCTGGAGAGGATTTCGGCCGGCAGCCGCCGCAGGACATGGCGGCCGAGCAGGCGGTCCTCGGCGGCATGCTGTTGAGCAAGGACGCGATCGCCGACGTGCTCGAGCGGCTGCGTCCCGGCGACTTCTACCGTCCGGCGCACCAGAACGTCTACGACGCCATCCTGGATCTCTACGGCCGGGGTGAACCCGCCGACGCTGTCACCGTCGCTGCCGAACTCGATAACCGCGGGCTGTTGCGCCGCATCGGCGGGGCGCCTTATCTGCACACGCTGATCTCCACTGTGCCGACCGCTGCCAACGCGGGCTTCTACGCCGCCATCGTCGCCGACAAGTCGCTGTTGCGCCGATTGGTGGAGGCGGGCACCCGGGTGGTCCAGTACGGCTACGCCGGGGCCGACGGTGCCGATGTCTCCGACGTGGTCGACCGGGCGCAGGCCGAGATCTACGACGTGACCGAACGCCGCGCGTCGGAGGACTTTGTCGCGCTCGAGGACCTGCTGCAGCCCACGATGGACGAGATCGATGCGATCGCGTCGCAAGGCGGCATCTCGCGCGGTGTGCCGACCGGGTTCACCGAATTCGACGAGATCACCAACGGCCTGCACCCCGGGCAGATGGTCATCATCGCGGCCAGGCCTGGCGTCGGGAAATCGACGCTGGGACTCGATTTCATGCGGTCCTGCTCCATCAAGCACCGGATGGCCAGCGTCATCTTCTCGCTGGAAATGAGCAAGTCCGAGATTGTGATGCGGCTGCTGTCGGCCGAGGCGAAAATCAAACTGGCCGATATGCGTTCGGGCCGGATGAGCGATGACGACTGGACCAAGCTTGCCCGCCGGATGAGCGAGATCAGTGAGGCGCCGCTCTACATCGACGACTCGCCCAACTTGACCATGATGGAGATTCGCGCCAAAGGCCGGCGGCTGGCCCAGAAGGCGGATCTGAAGCTCGTGGTCGTCGACTACATGCAGCTGATGAGCTCGGGCAAGAAGTACGAGTCGCGTCAGCAGGAAGTCTCGGACTTCTCCCGAAGCCTCAAACTGATGGCCAAGGAACTTGAAGTGCCGGTGATCGCGATCAGCCAGCTGAACCGTGGTCCCGAGCAGCGCACCGACAAGCGTCCGCAAGTCTCGGACCTTCGTGAGTCGGGCTGCCTGACGGCGGCCACGCGCATCCTGCGTGCCGACAACGGCGCCGAGGTCACGTTTGGCGAGCTGATGGAGACGGGCGAGCGCCCGCTCGTGTGGTCGCTCGACGAGCACAAGCGCATGGTGGCGCGTCCGATGACGAACGTGTTCCACAGCGGGCACAAAGAGGTCTTCAAGGTCCGGCTGGCGTCCGGTCGAGTGGTAGAGGCGACCGCCAACCATCCGTTCCACACGCTGGATGGATGGGTTCCATTGGGGGAGCTCAAGGTTGGCGATCGCATTGCGGCGCCGAGGTGGATTCCCGAGCCAATTGGTACCGCCCGGATGGACGAGTCCGAGATTGTTCTTTTGGCGCACATGATCGGTGACGGTTCTTGTGTTAAGCGCCAGCCGATCCGCTACGCCAGTATCGACGAGCAAAACCTACTTGCGGTGACCAAAGCGGCCAAGCATTTTGGGGTTACGGCGGTGCGGGACGAGTACCCGGCGGCCCGCGTCACGACACTGCGACTGCCGGCGCCCCACCGGTTGACGCATGGCAAGCGCAATCCGATCGCCGCGTGGCTAGACAAGCTCGGGCTGTTCGGCAAGCGCAGCTACGAGAAGTTCGTTCCCAAAGAGGTTTTCGCGCTGCCCAACGATCAGGTGGCGTTGTTCCTACATCATCTATGGGCAACGGACGGGTCCGTGCGGTGGGATTACAAAGTCAAGCAGGGACGAGTCTTCTATGCGTCCACGAGTCGCCAATTGGTGGACGATGTTGCGCTGCTGCTGTTGCGATTGGGGATCAGTAGTCGGATCTACCGTGCACGCAAGTCCGGGTACCGGGACTCTTGGCACTTGAACATCTTCGGGGCAGATAACCAACGCCGATTCCTTCGAGGTGTAGATGTCAACGGAGAGAAGTTCTTTGCCGCTCGTGAAGTGCTGAGCCAATTGAAGTCAGTCCAATCGAGGGCACACTCAGACACTGTGCCGATCGCCGTGTGGGATCGAGTCAAGCGCATCCTGGCCGAGCGGGGTTGGACCGACCAAGACTTCGCACTTGCGACCGGTACTCGTTTCGATGATTCCAAGATGTGGACGCATGCGCCGGGCCGCAAGCGACTCCATCGGATCGCAGCGGTCTTTGACGATAACGAACTGCACGACCTGGCAACAAACGATGTTTTCTGGGACCGGATTGTAGAGGTCACCAGCATCGGTGAACAGGACGTCTACGACGGAACCGTTAGTGGCACGCACAACTTCGTCGCTAATTTAGTTAGTCTACATAATTCGCTGGAACAAGATGCCGACATGGTCCTGCTGCTGCACCGCCCCGACGCGATCGACCGTGAAGACCCGCGCGGCGGTGAAGCCGACATCATCCTGGGCAAGCACCGTAACGGCCCGACCGCGAATATCACTGTGGCGCACCAGCTTCACTTCTCACGGTTCACGAATATGGCGCGGTAATACAACGGCGGTTGTAGGGTCTCAGCTCGCATGTCATATTCTCAGCGGAGTTGTCATGTGTCTCACGAAGTTGTCATGGCGGACGTCGATGAGAACAGGACGATTCGCCGCTATTGCCTGCCAGTCCTTGAGTGTCGCGTGGGGAACTCGCAGGCGAACAACTACGACTACGCGGCGAAGAAGGACAAGTACTTCAAAACCTCGACCGGATCAGCGGTATTCGCATTGACTACCCAGGTTCTGGAACTGCCCTCTTGGACCCCCTCGATCATTGAGAAGCGTCAGCAGGAGCTCACCGCCATCCTGGCCAAGGAATGGGAGCTGATCTAAGACCAGCGGTGCGGCCGATCGGTGGCACGGCACAAATCACCTAGTGGTGCGGAAGACTGCTCCTCCAGCAGGCCGGCAAGTGTTTCGTAGCGGCGTACGTCGCTGCCCAGGCTGCGGAGGATGTATTCGCCTTCCTCGGCCGGGATGGAGAACGTCAGAGGAACCATCCCGGCCGGACCGAAATCACGGATGCGGCGAGGTCCCCACTTTCGTGCAGACCGATCGGCGGGATCTCTATGCATGCGAACGATGGGGCGAAGTCCAGACATGATTGGACCTAGGCGGAAGGAATCGGACGCATAGATCAGTTCGCGTGCCGCAACTTCCTCCAGCCACTCAGCGCTAGTCGCATCGGCGAACTCGGGTGGCGGGGCCACGGATCCGTGGCCGAAGAGGCATGCGTTGAGAACGTCGATACCGAATGCTCCCTGGGATCGTGCACACTCCACGCGGCCGATCAGGTCACTCTCCGCGAGGATTACGGAAATCTGCGACGCAATCAGTTCGGCGCTTTCGCGCGCCTCGTTCCGAGCGTTGCTCCGGTACCGCTCGACCAGTGCCAGCTCGCGCGCGCCCAGCTCGTGGACACGCAGAGAGCCGACCGGTGGTTCCGCCGCCAACTCATGACAAACACCGTCGCTGCCCCCTAGTCGCGTCACCTCACGCAGGAGATCCAGTCGGGTCAGAACAGTCCCGTCGAGGCGCCCTCGTACCTCTTCTACTCGCCCCGGTGGGACGTTCGGTCGTGCCAGGTACGACGCGACATGCTCGGCCAGCCGCTCCGACGATGCATTGCTCGTCCAGTAGCCTTGCGAGCCTGCGGGCACCTTCTCGGCGGACTTCTCCAGCGTCCCGTCTCGCCACAGCATCGTCCATGCCTGCTCATCGGTCACATCCAACCGGCCCAGAAGCTGTGTCCACGACCGGAACATCGGAGTGGCTGTACCGAGGCACCACCGCAGGATGTCGGGCGGAACTTCGATGCGCGCGCGGGCGATCACCAGCAGGAGGTATTCCACTCGCTAAGAATGGCAGGACGGGGCTCTCATGCACGGGCAGGGCCCAGAAGGCTCCGAGCGGCGGGCTGCTGGCCTCACCACGTTGTCATGAGAACCTTTTTCTCACGCCTCAGGACTCGCCCACATTTTGTGTCTCACCCACCGTCATGCACTCGTGTCTACGGCATCTGATTTTTGCCCCTTCCGGCATGCCATTCCTTGGTCGGTTTGCACGTGCCGTCTACAACTCTCGCGCGCATTCCTCACCCAATCTATCGATGATGCCGTATGCGGTTGCGCAGGAACAGGTTTCGGGGTGAGCAAACAATGACATGAACTCGAGACGAAGCTCGATGGGCCGATGGCGTATCCGCCAGGTTCGTGAGACGCGCCGTGCGAGACGGGAAATGAGACAACTGCGACCAGAAGCGTTGCAGGCCCGTGCTTATTGATTTTTTGGCGGCGAGCTGTCTGAGGAGGCCCTCAAGTTCTCATTGAATTTGAGGGCGCTGTGGTGTTCGTGTGCGAGCCGCCGCAAGCTGAGTAACAACTGACCGAATACCACCTGGCCTACCACCATCTGCTGGACCACTGAGTTTCGGTCAGCTTGGAGGTCGGCTGCGGTCAGCCTGCTGACCTCATAGGCGGCGATGGCGTTGACGAGCCCGAGATAGGTTGCAGCGTTGGGCAAATCGAGCGGCCAGTCCAAGTCGTTGAGCACCCCGAGCAGACCAGCAAGCTGGTCGAGCGCGGGCGTGTCCGGGCGCACCTGTGTCCAGCCGGCCTGCTCAACGACTTGGCTGGCCAGCGCACGATCATGCTGACTCGCGGCATCCGACGAACGCGCCAGTGCGTCATAGGTGGCGCCGAACATCTGGTGTACGGACAGCGATTCGTTCTGAACCGCGTCCACGATTTCCTTGAGGTCGGCGACCGGGATTGCACCGACCTCGCGCAGGACTCGCAGCAGTCGAAGCCGCGCCACGTGATGGTCACCGTAATTGGCGTGCCGTTCGCTGACCTTGCTTCCGGGCGGCAACAGACCCTCGCGCAGGTAGTACTTGATGGTCGCTACGGTGACGCCAGTCTGCTGGGAAAGCTCGGAGATGCGCACTCGAACTCCTTACGCGGCCGGGGTTGACCACCAACAGTGGATAGCGGCACTATCCTATGCTAGATACTTCCACTATCTAGCATAGGAGCTGCGATGACACGAAATATGATCCCCCGCGCCTATCGCAATGCCCCGCGACGTGTGCTCGCGGGTGGCTCTGTCGCCGATGTCGGGGATAGCGAGGTGGTGGTGTTTCTGATCGGCGCACGCATCCACCGGTGGCGCAAGGTACGCAGCTGGTTCCCGACGTTCGTGGCGATGCCCCGGATGCTGATGCAGCTGGCCAAGAATCCCGATCTGGGCCTGCTTCATGCCAAGACGTACCGGGCTGGCCGCGACGTCATCGTGGTGCAGTACTGGCGCAACGTCGAAGACCTCGGCAAGTTCGCGAAGAACCCTTCATTCGCACACGCTCCAGCCTGGGCGGCCTTTAACCGGGATGCCGCCGGTACCGGCGACATCGGGATTTGGCACGAGACCTACCGGGTGCCGGCCGATCACATCGAAACTCGTTACGCCAACCTGGCGCCACTGGGTTTGGGCAAAGCGCTCGGGGTCCAGGAAAGCTTCGGCGCACCCCGCAACAGCACGCACCAGAGAATGAATGCAACGGACTCGGATTACATCCCCATGCGACGAGACAAGTTCTGATCACGCTCGTCTCTTCCCGTGAGCCGCTAGTCACCTCAGGTGGAGATGAGCGACCCTGGTGCGGCAGCAACTCCGGTGACTGTGACACTGACGGTGGTTGCGCCCGGGTCTGATGCGATGACGAGTCGGGGGTCGTTCGGAGCCGAGACAACGTGACCACCGATCACGGCCACCTGGTAGCCGTTCGGGTATTGGCGGGTAGGTGTCGAGATGATGGTTTGGGAGCCGGCCGCGAAATCGCCTGATCCGTCAACCTTGGCAGTGGAGTAGGTGAATCGGAACGTGCCGTCCTCACTGACGGTCCAACCCTGAGGGGTTCCGGAGATCACCTGTGGGTACGGCTTCGAGAGCACCTGCAGGTTGCTCGTGTTGACGTTGTCGCCGGTCGGTGGCAATGACGGGTCGTACACCAGAGACTGGTCCCTCGGGTCTGCGCTGCTGGTGATTTCGCCGATACCCGAATACGCCCAGTTGGCCCAACTGATCTGCCTCGCGTCGGCGGCTGCTGTCTCTGCCGCGAGTGTGGCCGGGTCGCTGGTGGCCCCGAATTCACCCATGAAGGCGGGCATGTCGTTGATTGCGCCGTAGAAGCCGGCACGCCCCGACATGATCGGACCGACGAGGGAACTGAAGTTGAGGCCGGCGACGTTGCCGTATCCGTGATACTCCAGCACTGTGTTCGGGTCGGAGATCTTGCCCAGAAGCACAGGCTGGCTGAAGAGAAGCGCACTGATCTCATCGACCGCCGGGCTCGCCGGTGAGATGAACACCGGGGTGTTCGGGTCGACCGACCGGATTGCGGCGATGGTCTGGTTGTACATCGGGGTGAGTTGCTCGGCACCGAAGAAGGAGCCGTTGACTATCGTTGCGAGCCAACCGGATCCAACCCAGGGTTCGTTGATGATGTTGTAGCCGATGACGTTGGGATTGTCGCCGAAGTAGCTGGCTACGGCCTGCCAGCTCAGCGCATAGTGGTTCTGCAGCCCGACGCCATCGGGTGCGTCGGAGTTGGCCCAGAACGCGTCCCAGGCGTGATTTTGCGCGGGGCTCAGGTAGTAGTTGACGACGAATTGGCCCAGCAGGGCGCCCAAGTCGGGGTTGGGCAGCCCGCCGGTCTGCGTCGCCCAAGAAGGTGCCCCTTCACCGTGGAGTTCGGTGCTGTAGAGGTCCTGGTGCATGTCGATGAAGGTGTAGATGCCATGGTCACTGAGCGTTTGCACGGTTTGGTTGATTCCGGCCAGATAGTTCATGTCGATCACGCCGGGTTCGGGTTCGACTGCGGCCCAATCAATTCCCAGCCGCACTACGTTGAACCCGTTGTCCGCCAGGAACTGCGCGTCGTCGTCACTGAAGCCCATGGCTTCAGGGTCATACGGCGGCACCTTGTAGACCACGTTGACCCCGTGCATGATGACCACCTGCCCATCGCTGTTGGTGAACCAGCTGCCGGTGGTTGTCAGCTTGTCGGTGTTGCCCACGCTCGGGGGAGATCCGGCAATGGTGCCGAAACTACCGACGTCGCCGTGGGTACCGAAGATTCCGGCTGTGCCGCCCGCGCCGCCGAGAGCGACCAAGCCGGTCGCCGGACCGCCGACGCCGCTGTCGCCGGCGTCACCACCGCCGCCGCCGATGCCGAAGAGTTTCGAGCCGTCACCCCCGTCACCGCCGATGCCACCGACCGTGCCGTCACCCCCGTCACCGCCGTCGCCACCGAGACCGAAGAACAGGCCGCGCCCGCTACCACCGAAACCGCCCGCACCTCCGCGCGCGCCCGGGGTTCCGGTGCCCCCGCTGCCCCCGAGTCCGCCTATGCCCGTCAGGAATCCGCCCGCACCTCCACTACCACCGGCAGCGCCTGCGCCTCCCGAGCCGCCGGCCCCTCCGTTGCCCAGGAGCCCGGCCGACCCGCCATCGCCGCCGGCCTCGCCCAACTCTGTGCTGTTCCAGCCCGCGCCCCCGTCGCCGAACAGCCAACCACCAGCACCTCCATCCGGATGCGCGGCGGTGCCTGCTGAGCCGTTGCCGATCACATAGGACCCCGCCACGGTGTTGACGAGCCCATCGACCACTTGACCGACAGGACTGGTGATCCACATTTGCGCGGCGTCGTGGAGGGGGTCGTAAACAACGATGCCGATCACGGCCGCGGGCGAGGGGGTCTGTTGCTCGACCGGTGTCGGCCCGGCGAGCGTCGTGCGCTCGACATCCGGCGACCCGCCCAACCGTGCGTTCACAATTGGGGCCTGTCCGATGGTCTTCGGCTCGGGCGCGATCGACCTGCGGCTGGCGAGGGCCAGTGCCGCCCACGTCAACGGATTGGAATCCGGCGGGGTGACCGGGTGTTTGACCGGTGCCGCCACCCGATGCGTCGTGGCCGGCGGGTTCGTCTGCTCGATATCGCGTGCGAAAGCAGCGACGGTCGTTGCCGCCGAGGGGGATTGGAATGTTTGACCGATGCCGGCGGTCGGTGCCACGCCGGAGTGAGGGCGACGTGCGGTAGGTGCTTCGGCGCGGTGCGGCAACGCTGGCTTGGCCCGCTTTGACCGCGTGGAGGGGGAGTCGGCGGAGCCCGTGGCGGCGGCGGACCTGTGCGTTGGCCGGTCGGCATCGCCCTGCGCGGTCCCGGCGTCCGACGGCTTGCCTGATGCCCTTGCCTTCGGAGAACCGGCCTTGCGCCTCGGGCTGGACGGCTTCGACTCGCCGGAGCTCGATTCGCTCTTCGCACGGCCGGCGCCCGCTCCGCCGGTGGAGCTGCCAGTGTCTGCAGACGCCACCCAAGTGCCTGAGGCCAGCACTGCCCCGATCCCCAGTGCAACCGCAAGTCCCCCAACACGACCCACATACGCCGATGCGTTCATGTGGTCCTGATTACACGACCCGGACTACTTGCATGGTCAAATGCCAACCATTGACCGATGGCGTATCGAATACGGCGGTGCGATCACCGTGGGAATGTCTTTGCCTGAGCGCCGTTTCAGCGGCCTTCAGACGTGCCCGCCGGGGAATATCGTCTTTACGGCCTGCGTGATGGTGTTGCGCGCAGCGGCGGCGTCGCCCGGTTCCAGGGAACTGATCGCCATGACGTAGCGGCGGTCGGGTCCGATCGCGCCGGTGGAGACATGTAACTGGTTGCCGCCGTTCCAGCAGCAGAACCATCCTTGCTTGACCGCCACCGGTTCGGCATAGAGCCCATCCGGGATGCCGAAGCGCTGCGGGTATCCGTCGGTTCCCGTGGGTGTGGATTGAGCGAGGTTGCCCACGATCACGCTGGTCTGTTCGGGAGGCAGCCCGCCACTGCCGTCCAGCAGCTTGTCGTAGTAGCGCACCAGGTCGCTTGCGGTGCTCTGCGTGACGTCCCAGTGCCCGTTGGAGGGCGCGGTGGTGCCCGACAACCCGTATCGCGCCACGATGCGTGAGATTACGGCGTTTCCTCCGCTGCGGTCCCAGAAGGTCTGGGCCGCGCCGTCGTCGGAGGAGCGCAACATGATGTCGAGCGACTTGCGGTCGGCAGCAGTCAGTTTCGTCTCGCCTTTCGATTCCTGCAGCAGCAGGTCGTCGGCGATGAACAGCTTGACCACCGAGGCGATCGGGAAGGGTTGGGTGGCGCCGTTGGAGATGACCTGGCCGGTGTCACGGTCCAGGACGACGACCTCGATGTCGGCACCGGACTTGGCCGCCTCGGCGGTGGCCTGACGGGTCCGGGCATCGAGTCCGTCCAATGGCGTGATCGGTGCCCGCGGGGCGATCACCGGCGCCTGGGCGACGTCCGCAGCTGATGGCATGCCCGAGGCATGTGCCACACAACCATTGACGAGCATCGCCGCGCTGACGATCGCCATACCCGCCAGCGACGGGTTCGACAGCCGCCTCCACATAAAGTCCTCCAATTGGTCCAGAGCCAGGGCAGCTGGGATGGACTCTGCGCCCGCCGGTCGTCCTAGCTTAATGGGGCCACCCAGACGGTCGCAGAGGTGAGTCGAGGCCTGAAGGATTGGGGCTCCGGCGATCGCACGGGGCCTAGGATTCGTGCCGTGGGGATGGAAGAGATGAAACTGCGTCCGAGCAAGGGATTCGTCTTCGGAATGGTCGCTGCTGTGGTGGGCAGTGTCGTGGTGGCCTGTTCGCCGGGATCTGCGCCGACCGCGCTGGTGGCGGACGTGCCGCTGCAGTCGGGTGAGCAGACCACGCTGCCGTTCAGTGCATTCGATTACCGGGAGATGGGCGCCGACGCGAAGAACGTCGTGTATTTGGGTGGTACCGGCGGGTTCGCGACGTTGCTGCCAGGGGCAGACCATCCGGCGCCGATGAAGCCCAGCGGCAATCCCCAAGTATCGACGTTCGGGGTTGGGCCGGATGGCCGACTGTCGTTCATCACGCCCGACGGTGTGGTCGAGACGATCGCACCCGGATCTACCGCTTCTGAACCCTTGCCCTTCGGCAAGATCACCAAGCACGGCCAGATGGCCGTGGGCCATGATGGCTCGGTTTATCTGGCCGACAACCAGCGCGGCAAGCTCCTGAAGTTCACGCCCGACGCGGCTGCCCCGGCCGACCTTCCTGTCGAGATCGTCAACGGGTTGGGGCACCTGGTGGTCGATGCCGACGACAACGTGTACGCGGCCATGGACGGCAAGGTCGTGAAGATCGCCAAGGACGCCGATAAGGCCGAGCCGGTTGACGGGGCACCGGAGAACGTGGGTGGCCTGGCGGTGGACGCAGCGGGCAATCTTTATGCCACCGACCGTCAGGCGGGCTCGGTGTTCCGGATGCCGGCCGGTGGGGGTGACTGGGTGCAGCTGCCGTTCAAGGATCTTCAGCGCCCGTCCGCCATCACTGTCGACGGCGACGGCAATGTCTACGTGATGAACATGAATGTCCGCGCCACGGACACGAGGGACACCATCGTCAGGCTCGCCGCCGAGTAGTCCGGGTGGGCCGACCATGTTGTGGGTCAGAACATTTCGACGACCCAGACCTCCATGTCGAATTGCGGATTCCCGGGATCGGCCGGATCTGCGATGCGATGTTGCTGAATGACGGTGCCGAGACTGAGGATGTCCGCGCGTGGGGTCGCGAACTGCACTTGGGTCGATGCATAGGTGAAGCGGCACCCACCGACGAGGGCGGATTGCGCCAACCGCCGGATCTCGTTGAGGGTGACCTGATTGATGGGTGCGCTGCGCATGCAGATGTCGCTGGCGCAACCGCTGGCCAACGTAGCCGTCAACGGCCGGCCATGAGCGTGCTGAGCCTCGGTGGCGAAGTCGGAGAACCCGAGATAGTCAGTTTCGCCCTCACCGTAGAGGTTGAGTCTCATGGCGTTGCCGATGGGGCTGATCGGGGTCCCTTGATGCTGCGCCCGGCCGTCGGATCCAGGCGCGGTGACGCGCGGTGGGGTCGGACATTGCGAATGGTCATGCGGGTCGCCCGCTTCGGTGGGTGAGACCAGGCCGTCACCCGGCGGTGTCAGGTTCTCGAATTCGACGACGTCGTCATCGAGACGCTTGATGGTGCCCTTGCCGACGATCCTGTCCGCGGTGACTTGCCCGGGACCCAGAATCCCGCGCTTGTTCTTGTAGGCCTCCACGGCGTCGCCGGTGCCTTCTCCGTACTGGCCGTCCACGCTGAGCCCGGCGGCATCGACCTCGTTGAGGGCAATTTGGATTCGCCGCACATGCTCGCCGACGCCGTGGAGGCCCTCCCCGATGTGCGCGGCATCCGTCACCAGGCAGCTCTCGAGCTGCGCGTCAGGAGCCGGCGAGGTGAACAGCATGCTTCGAAGTCCCATTTTCGGTCCGCCTCTCGATTCAGCCTCGGTGGCTGCTGCGTGGTGGATCCAATACTGGGTGCGTGTGTTTCGGGTTGCGCGCGTAGTCCGCTACTCGACTTCCGCGGACAATTATCCGTCGATCAAACTGCGTTTGATGATCTTGCCGGTAGTCGTGCGCGGCAACTTGTCGAGAAACGTGACGTCACGTGGAATCGAGAAGCGGCTCAGGCGGTTCCGGATGTAGTTCTTGACCATCTCCTGGTCCAGCGAGGCCCCTTCGGCAACGACGACGAACGCGGCGAGGCGTTGACCGAACACCGGATCGGGAACGCCGATCACCGCCACTTCGGAGACCTGAGGCAACAGTGCGAGTGCTTCTTCGACGGGCCGCGGAAACACGTTCTCGCCGCCGGAGATGATCATCTCGTCGTCGCGTCCGGCGACGAAGAGCCGCCCGCTGGCGTCGAGGAATCCGACATCGCCGGTGTCCATCAGTTGGTCTTTGACGGCAGGTGACGCGGCGTTGGTGTATCCGTCGAACAGCATGTCGTTGCCGACGAAGATGCGACCGACAGCGCCGACGGGCACGGGGTCACCCGCCTGATCGAGTATGGCGATGCGGGTACCCAGCGGTGGGCGACCAGCGGTGGTCGGGGCAGCGCGCAGATCCGTCGGGTCGGCGATCGTTGCCCACGACACTTCGGTCGAGCCGTAGAAGTTGTACAAGATGTCGCCGAAGGTGTCCATGAACTGGATGACGGAGGCTCCGGGGATCGGTGACCCACTGCTGGCGACCACCCTCAGCGACGATGTGTCGTACCGCTTGATCACTGCGGCCGGCAACTCAAGAATTCGCTGCAGCATGACCGGAACGGCGATCAGGACGGTGCAGCGTTGCCGGGCAATGGTTTTCAGACACTCTTCGGCGTCGAACCGTTCCATCAGCACGACCGTCGCCCGCAGCGCGGCACTCACCTGCAGCGCGGCCAGGCCCCAGGCATGAAACAGTGGCGCGGCCACCAGCATCACTTCGTCGCGACGCAGCGGCATCCTTGACAACATCGCGGCGATGGTGCCGAAGCCCTGTGGCGTGGGTCGACGCGCACCCTTCGGTGTGCCGGTCGTGCCGGAGGTGAGAACGACCAGCTTGCCCGGCTGCTGGGGAGGGGTCAGCGGCCCGTTGTTGGTACCGGCCGAAATCAGGTCGTCGATCGAACGCCGCTGCAGTACAGCCGATGCGGGGCGGGTCGCAATGCGTGGAATCTCGGCGGGGAGGTAGCGAACCTGCTGCTCGAACTCCTCGTCGACGAATATGGCGTCGACAGCATGGCGGCGGATGATCTCTTCGATCGGATGAGCGGCCAGGCCGGTGTTGAGTAACACCAGGTCGGCACCCAGTTTGCTGGCCGCCACCATGCATTCCACCATCGCCGAATGATTGCGTGCCAGGATCGCGAGCTTGCTGTTTGCGCTGAAGCCAACGGTGGTGAGACCGGAGGCAATGCAGGTGGTGCGCTCAGCCACTTCCGCATAGGTCGACTGCCCGAGGCTGTCGATCGACGCAATGTTGCGGGGTGATCGCGCAGCGGCGGAGTTGAGTCCGCCGGCCAGGGTGAATCCCCATTTGGACAGGGAGTTGAGCTGTCGAAGGCCGCGATCCGGTCGGGATGCCCGCACCACACCGCTGACGATCATGGTCTTGGCGACGCTGAGCTGCAGTGAACGCATGTCGCCCATGTTCACCAGCAGCGACGTTTGCTTACCCGCCAAATAGTCGGCAATTTGCCGCAGGCCGTCTCGTACCCAGTTCTCGACGGCGCTGTCGTCGATCTTGGCCAGGTCAGGGTGGAGCCGGCCGACAGAGAAGGCTGTCACGGCGATCCGGGTGTCGTTCGCCCCCGGGTTCAGTCGAATCGACACGGAACTGTCAGGCATCTGGGTGGCGTGAAGCAGCATCTCCCGGCCCGAACGGCGAACTGTCAGGTTCATCTCGTGGACGACGACGGTGCCGCGGGGAGTGGAGAAACGGACCTCGAACTGCTGTGCGTGGTCGGAGATCTGCTCGCACGACCCGAGTCCGCGAAAGAATCGCGGGTAGCGGTCGGGTGACTGCAGGATCTCCCAGATATCCGGACACGGGTGATCCAGCAGCACGTCGAAATCAATCACGTCACGTCGCACGGTGGTCCTGTCAGTCGATCGTCTGTTCGCTCGGCCGCCAACTGAGTGAACACATTGTGGTTGATCTGTCCGCGGTACGGAGCAGTTCTGGCTCCAACGCCGTGATACCCACCCAATGCATCAGGAGATACTCTTCCTTTCGTGACGCGATCCGCTTCACGGCGTGAAGTCCTCAGATATGCCGCTGCGCTCGCTCCCGTGCTGGCCGTCCCGGGTGCGTTGGCCGCATCAGCCGGCACACCGACGGCCTCAGCCGACGGTCTGCAACTGATCGATTTCGCCGACCGCCTCGTCCAGCCCGAACAGATCGAGTCCGCCGGGTTCGGCGGCGCGTTGGTGTACGTATCCGAACTACGGCCCGGCGCCACGTTCGATTTCAAGCCGGTCACCCGTGACTATGCGGACCGGCTCCGGGCGGCAGGCCTGCAGATCGTCAGCTGCTATCAGTTCGGCAAACCCGGATGGCCGACGCCGTCGGACTTCACCCGCGGCTACGACGGTGGAGTGGCTGACGCCCGGACGGCAGTGGGGCTCCATAGCGCAGCCGGCGGTCCGGCATCCGCGCCGATCTACTTCAGCGTCGACGAGGATATCGACGCCGCAGCCTGGAAAAGCCTGGCAGTCCAATGGTTTCGGGGGATCAACTCGGTCCTGGGGGTGGCCCGCACCGGAATCTACGGGGGCCGCCGTCAATGTGGCTGGGCGATCGCCGACGGTGTGGTCGGTGCCTCGAGCAGCCCGGGGCACCGATGGGCCTGGCAGACAAAGGCATGGTCGCGGGGTGAGCGTGAGCCGGCTGCCGTGTTGTTCCAGCGGGAAGTCGTTACCGCATCCGACCCAGGCTTCGTGATCGACGGAATTCATGTTGACGTGAACGACGTGCTCGCGGCCGATTACGGCCAATGGGATCTCGCCCGATAATGCACCAGGAGGAATCACCGTGATGACCAACACCGACATGCTGAGCGCTGCCGCCGCCACCGGTACCGCGATGGAGCAGGCAGTCGCGATCTTCATGCTGCATCCGGAGAATTTCGGAGCCAGCATTGCCGCCGGCTACCAGAACCCATTGGCGGGATATGTCGCCGGCCGTGGTGGCGTTCTGGGTGAGGCCACCGGAGCCACTGTCGGCGCTGTTTTCGCGGTGTTCGAGCCGACGGGCCTCGCCGCGATGTGGGACGAGGGTGTCGCGGTACGCGGCGCTGCCGGTGCGGCGCAACAGTATTGGGAGCAGGCCGCAGAGTTCGGGCGCAAGTACCTGTCCGGCGCCCAGGGGCTGGACCGTATCTCCGAGTTGGGAGAGAAGATCATCGCCGCGACGCCGACGGCGGGGCTGCCGCTGTTCGCCGGGTGGCGCGCAATGCCGTTGGCCGACGACGCCCCGGCGCGGGCGCTGCAGGTGATGTTCGTGCTCCGTGAACTGCGTGCCGGTGTGCACTTCAACGCCCTGACGATCTCGGGCATCGCCCCGGTGGAGGCCCACATGCTCAACAAGGGGCCGCAGTACACCGCGATGTTCGGTTGGCCCGAGCCCTTCGCCGACGGTGAAGACAAGAAGGACCAGTACGCCGAGATCGAGCAGGCGACCAACCGGCGGATGGTCGGGATCTTCGAGGCCGCTGTCGATCCGTCCGAGGCCGAGGAACTTGCCTGCCTGAGCACTGAAGCGCTGGCCTCGTTCAAGGCCGGCGTCCCAGCCTGACCGACCCATCGATGCGGTTGAGCCGAGAGGAACGCGAGCGGGTGTTCGCCGTGGTGGCCGACGAACGCCGGTCGATCGCCGCGCTGGTACAGGGGCTCGATGCGGACCAGTTGGCCACGCCGAGCTTGTGCACCGGCTGGGATGTGAAGACCGTTGCAGCGCATCTGGTCAGCGATTTCACCGACGGCTTCTGGGGGTTTCTGGCCAGCGGTGTGCGCCACGGCAACATCGACCGCGGCATCGATGCACTGGCCCGCCGCCGGGCGAAGGCTTCACCCACCGAGATCGCCGAGACGCTGCGCCGTCGCGCCGACTATCGGCTCAGCCCGCCCATCACCGGTCCGCTGTCGGGCCTGACGGATGTGTTGGTGCACGGCGCTGACATGCGCATACCCCTGGGGCTTCCGCATCAGCCCGATCCGCAACACGTCGCGTGGGTGCTCGATTTCCTCACCAGCCGAACGCAACTCGGATTCTTCCCGCACCGACGCCTCCGCGGTATCGAGTTGCACGACGAGGACACGGGGCGGACGTGGGGTGCGGGCGAGACGATCGCCGGTCCGGGTGTCGCGATCATGCTGGCGGTGTGCGGGCGCACCGTCGCATTCGGCAGTCTGTCGGGCCCCGGGCTGCGTGTCCTGCAGTCGCGGCTGGGCTGAATCTCGAATACAGGTAGTTCGGTACTCACGACTTCCGGCCGCGGCGGCGCTTGACTTGCCTTCACGTACACGGCAGGTGATGGGTGAGAAGTCATGCGACACGGACGAGATCGTTTTTTCGTTGTAGGGGAGGGCATCCTGACGGCCGACGACGCCGCTGAGACGGCGTTGATCGCAGGAGCGGATCCGGTGTCGCATCTTTCGGATGTGGATGAGCTCAGGCAGTTCCGGTTCTCGCGCATCGGTCCATCGGGTGTGCCGGCGAGTCTGGAACTCGTGACGGCGCTGTCCGGGGCGATCACCGAGGCGGCGGCGGATATCGATGGGGAGATCCCGGCAGGATTCACATATCTGGGCCAGTTCGTCGACCACGACTTGACCAGGGACAACACGGTCGATGACCTCGGTTCGGATCTGACGGTGGACGAGCTCGTCCAAGGCCGTTCTCCGGCACTCGATCTCGACTCGCTGTATGGTCATGGGCCCGCCGTCGACCCGCAGTTCTACACCGATGGACTGCGTCTGAAGATGGGAACGACCGCGCCCATCGGCGACCTGCCCGCCTTCGACGGACACGATCTGCCACGAGACCCGCAGCTGAGCGACGCGCTGATTCCCGACCCCCGAAACGACGAGAACCTGGCTGTGGCCCAGACGCATCTCGCGTTCATCAGGTTCCACAACCGGGTGGTGGGCACGATTGCCCCGGGACCTGTGGCGGGCATGTTCGAGGCAGCTCAAGAGCGGGTGGTCAAGCACTACCAGTGGATGCTGCGCACCGACTACCTGCCGCGGATCGTCGACCCCGGGATCGTCGAGGACGTGTTCACCAACGGTCGCACCCTCTTCGAGACGTCGGTGGTGCCAGGGGACGCACCGACCATGCCGATCGAATTCTCGGTCGCAGCATTTCGATTGGGCCACAGTATGGTTCGAGATGCGTACAACTGGAATCGGCTGTTCGACAACGGTGGCGGGACCCTGGGGTTTCTGTTCAATTTCTCGGGCACCAGTGGTTCGGTGACAGGCGAGTTCCCGTTGCCGTCAAATTGGATCGCCGACTTCCGCCGGCTGTACGACTTTGCCGAGGCCGGGCGTCCCGATCTGGTTGTCCAAGCGGCCAGGTTCAACAAGGCACGCAACATCGACACCCGGCTCACCGATCCGCTGGCCGACATGCCTGCCGGTGCGTTCGGTAGTAAGACGGCCCAGTTCCCACCGCGGCATGCCAATCTCGCGTTCCGTAATCTGTTGCGCGGCAACATGGTGAAGCTTGCCAGCGGCCAGCAGATGGCGAAATTGGTCGGTGTCGCCGCATTGAGCGAGAAGCAGATTGTGGATGGCGAGGGTGGGGGAGTCGACTTCATCGGTCTGGATCCGGGTGTGCGCACCGAGTTCGTCGAGAACACGCCGCTGTGGGTTTACATTCTGCGCGAGGCTGAGCTCAACGGTGGTCGGCTGACCGGCGTAGGGGGCCGCATCGTGGCCGAGACGTTCCACCGCGCCATGGAAGGTAGTACGTATTCCATTGTGCGAGATCCTCATTGGCGTCCGACCCTGGGACCCGACCCGTTGACCTTCCGGATGGTCGATCTGTTGCTGTTCGCCTTCGAGGGTCGCGCCGACCTACTCAACCCGCTGGGAGACGAGCCCGGTCAGCAGCCCGAGATCGTCGAGCTGAACCGCGGTGAGGACGGGCCCCTCGTCAAGATCCTGCAGTATCTGTTGCGGGCCAGGCGGTTCGACCTGAGGGCCGATGGCGTCTTCGGTCCGATCACGGAACAGGCGGTGCGCCGGTTCCAGGGCAACCAGGGCATCGCCGTGGACGGCATCGTGGGACCGGTGACCTGGATTCGGTTGTTCATCATGGTCCGCCGCGGCAGTAGGGGTGAGGCCGTCAAGGGCGCGCAGGTCCGGATGAACCTGCGTCAGGCTGCGCCGATCGCTGTCGACGGAGACTTCGGCCCCCGCACCGAGCAGGCCGTTCGGGAGTTTCAGCTCACCCAGGGCTTGGATGCCGACGGCATAGTCGGTCCGAGCACGTGGCGCCGGTGCGTGTCCGGACCGGTGTAGCGGCCGGCTGTCAGCGGAAGCAGATGTTCAGCGTCGCCAGGCCGAAGATCTTTTTGCCATCGGACTTCGCCGCGAGCAGGACGACGCCGGTACGGGTCTCGGGGTCCAGCGACTTGATCTTTCCGCTGAACTCGATGTCGCAGCCTTCCTTGGCCGACACGATCGCCGGCTGGGACAACCGCACCGCATAGCGGGTGACGGCACCGGGGTCGCCCGACCATGCGGAGATGAATCCGGCGCCCAACCCCATGGTGAGCATGCCGTGGGCGATCACATCGGGGAGCCCGGCGAGCTTGGCGATCTCCTCGTCCCAGTGGATGGGGTTGGCATCGCCGGCCACGCCGGCATAGTTCACCAGGTCGCCGCGGGACAGTCGGGTGTGGTGCACCCCGAGCTCGTCGCCGACCTTCAGGTCGTCGAAGGACAGTGTCCCGGGCGTGCGGGTGAGGCCTGCCTCGGAAATCGGCGCCGCGGCTTCGGGGCGCACGGTCTTCTGGTAATCGGCGTCGGATGCGCCGACTCCCGATAAGTCAACGTCGTGCATCATCGCGTTCTGGACGGCGGTCATCGTCGCCGGATTGATGTCATCCGCGGTCACGCCGACGACGGTGGTGTGCAGAGTGTGAACGCGCTCGCCCGCAGTGTCGGTGAAGGTGTTCGTGACGGTGATCAAGTCGCGCCCGGCAATCCTGCGGACCGCTGTGAGTTCGATGTCGATCTTCAGCTCGTCGCCGGCCACGATCGGCCGGTGCTGTTCGAAGACTTCCTCGGTCTGCAGGTAGGTGTCGTAGCCGACGACCACCGATTCGAACATGCGCCGATTGCAGGCCATGGCCGGGGTCGACGTGAAGGTCAGCGGTGCGACCAGCCCGGAGTACCCCAGCTTCGCGGCGGCGTCGACGTCCCAGTGTGCGGGGTGGTAGTCCTGCACGGCACGTGCGTACTCGCGGACCTTCTCGCGGCCGACCAAGTAGAGGCCGTCCGCCTCGTAGTAGTGGCCGACTCGGGCTTCGAGCGCCGACGCTTCTGGTGCTGCGGTCATGGGTTTGCTCAACTTTTCTATCGGCTTGTTCGCTGAAGCCGACGAAACACACTAACGTCTGGCGACCACCGCGATCCACATCGGTGCGTATCCAGGGGGACCGTCATCGAGGCGGCCGACCTGCGGTGGCCAGTCGCTGTTCGATGACGGCCAAGGCGCGGCCCGCCCAATCGATGTTCTCTTCCTCGAACCGGATTCCCCGCAGGAGGGTCAGGTAGGGGCCGATTCGCTCGGCCTCGGCCAGGTACGCGTCTTCGGTACGTCCGGCGAGTAGGTGGTCCTGTGTCCGCCGGTAGCGCGCGAGCTTGGCCCTGGCCCAGTTCAGGCGTTCGGTGAGCGAGCCGCGGACGGCTTCGATGTTGCCGGAATCCGCGGCCTGGATCTGGACGAGGAGGTCTTCGCGGATCGCCCCGGGTTTCGGCGGCAACTCGGTGAACTCGAGCAGCGCCTGCCGCCCTGCGTCGGTAAGTGAGTACAGGCGCTTGTTCGGCCGCCGGTCCTGCTCGACGAGGCGTGCGGTGATCAGCCCATCGGCGGCCATGCGGTCCAGCTCGCGGTAGAGCTGCTGGGGGGTGGCCATCCAGAAGTTGGCGACCGATGCGTCGAACCCTTTCGCCAGGTCATAGCCCGATGCCTCGCCGTCGAGGAGGGCAGCGAGGACTGCGTCGCGTAGGGCCATGCGCCGATGCTATCAGCGAAGTGATTAATCAAAATGTTGACTATGGGAACTTTGCGCGCCTAACATCGCGGCCAGTTGACGAATTTGGGTGATGGAGGTTCAGGTGCATCCGTTCCGGGAAGCAGTGGAGGCCCGCGACGAGGCCGCGATCGAGGCGCTGTTGGCCGACAATGTCGTGTTCACCAGTCCGGTGGCCTTCAAGCCGTATCCGGGCAAGCCGATCACCGCTGCGATCCTGCGTGCGGTGATGCGGGTGTTCGAGGATTTCCGGTACATCCGGGAGATCGCCGACGCTTCGGGTCATGACCATGCCCTGGTCTTCGAGGCCACGGTGGACGGAAAGCGGATCACCGGTTGCGACTTCCTGCATCACGATGACGAAGGCAAGATCGACGACTTCATGGTGATGGTCCGGCCGCTGTCCGGTGCGACCGCCTTGGCCGAGGCCATGGGCGCGCAGTTCGAGCGGATCAAACAGGAAGCCGCAGAACAGATTCAGCGAGAATCCGCTCGTGCCTGATCAGCGGCTCGCCGCTCCTGCCTGATCCTCAGGGCCTGATCAGCGTCCCCGCGTCCGAAGCCGCCTTCTGCAGTTCCGGAATGGTCATGTCGGCGTAGTCGGCGTTGACCGGGCCCGACGGGTTTCCCAGCCACGGCACCACGCCGGGGTCGGGATTGACGCCCAGGTGGTAGGCCTGGACGCCGGGCAGGTGGTACTGGAGGAAGTTGACCGCGATGTCCGCGACGAAGATGGCGGCACCGATCGGGCCGGTGCTCAACAGCGCAGCCGAGTTCATCAGCGGTATGGCGGCGTCAGGATTGCCGATCATCACGATCGAGCCGTAGTGGGGCTTGGTGCCTCCGCCGGGCACGTACTCCGGCACGAACGGCTGCAGTCCGGGCAGGTCGGTGGAGAAGTAGGCCGCGGTGTCGCCGTAGGTGAGCACGTTGACGAACCCGGAGTCGGCGCCATTGCCCGGCACCGTCGAATTGAGGCCGGGGCTCTCAAAACCTATGCCGCCGACGCCCGTCTGCTGCGCCACGTATGCGGCTTCCCAACCGCCGAGCGAGTGCCCGGTGACGAAGATGTCTTCCTTGCGGTAGCCCTGCTCGAGGGCCGCGGCCTCGACCTCCTGCTCGAAGGCCACTGAGTCGATGAAGGCCTGCGGTGTGGTGTCGGTGAAGATCACCTGCGTATCGGCGATCACCTGAGAGACCGCGATCAGCGGGTTGTGGAGCAGGTTTGTTCCGCCTGTCGTGCCCTGGTAGGCGATGATGATCTGGCCATCGGGTGTCACCCACGTCTTGGCGGACATACCGGTCAGCACATTGGTCGATTCCATCTGTTTGCCGTTGACCACGAACGGTTTCAGGTCGCCCGGGGCGCCGCCCCACACGTACGCGGCGGTCGCGGCGTTGAGGAACTGTGAGACGGTCGGGGTCTTGCCGGTGGTGGGTCCGTCGTAGGTCATGGTCGGCGGCACCGGTTGCCCGGCAGGAGTTTTGGTCAGCCCCAGTTGACCTTCGATCTCACGGAACGCCGCGAAGAGGGCATTGTTGATCGGCGCGAAGTCCAGCGGACTCTTCGGCCCGTTGGCGGAGGTGGTGATGTCCAGTACCTGCAACACCGTGTTGACGATGCGGCCGGGCAGCTCCGCGATCTCGGCGATCGGCGACAGCGGCTCGGGGGGTTCTGGAGTGGTCTTGGTCGTGGTGGTGACCGCGGCGACCTTGGGGGTGGTCAGCGGGATCGTCTTCGCGGTGATGTCGGGAACAGTGCGAACCACGGCGGTGAGATCCGGCAGGGTGGCCTTGCCCGTCGGAGCCTGTGACACAGTCGGCGCCGATGCCTGCGCCCGCCGCGGCACGGAGTCCGGGAGCGCGGCCGGAGTGATCGCCGCTGGGCGCTTCGCTGTCGCGTCGGGTGAGAAGTCGGACTTGGCGAGGCGGGTGCCGTCGGCCCGGATCGGAGCGGATGGCTTGAGGGTGCGGAGTCTTCCGCGAACGACGTCGGCGATCGACTCTTGCTGCGGTGCTGTCGAATTCGGCTGTGAATCGGGCGAGCTGTCGTCGTCAGACGACGTCGCGTCCGGAGTTGTCGTACCGGCAGCGTCCGGGTCGTTGGTCTTCGCGGGCGGCGACGGCCGGTTCGGACGTGTGCCATGCCGGCCGGTCGGCTTCTTGGGTCCGTGCCCGGTTCCCGCACTCGAGTGACTCGATGACCCCGGTGAGCTCGAGGAACCCGAGGCGCCAGGGTCCGCCCATGCGACCGCATGCCCGTTGGCGCCTGCGATCCCGACACCGATTCCGATGGCCGCGACCGCCAGGCCGTACCGCAGCGGTGTACGTCCCGCGTTCTCCGGGCAGCGCGAACTGTTCGCCATTATCGATGTCCCCCTTGACATTCCATGTCAAATGTCCGCGTCCGCCGGTGACGGGAATGTCAGCCGTCGCGAGCACACGCCGGCCCAATATATATGACAACGTGTGATGCCAGTCACGAATTCTGAACGAAGCCCTTGACAACATACAACCAATTGGTTGCATGTTGGGGTGGTGACCGAGAGCGACGAGGACCGGGCAGACGCCCTGTTCCACGCGCTCGCCGATCGGACCAGGCGGGACATCATGCGCCGGGTCCTGGCGGGTGAGCACTCGGTCTCGGTGCTCGCGGCGAAGTACGAGATGAGCTTCGCGGCAGTGCAAAAGCACGTCGCCGTGCTGGAGAAGGCCGGTCTGATCACCAAGCGACGCAATGGTCGTGAGCAGCTGGCGAGCGGTGACGTGGAGGCAGTGCGGTCGGTGGCGTCCATGTTGACTGAGCTGGAACACGTTTGGCGTGGACGCATCGCCCGCATCGATGAACTGATCTCATCTGATCCCAAGGAGGACTGAACCATGCCCGTTACCGATGTCCAACACGATCTCGACAATCTGACGCTGACGATCACCGCCGATTTTGCGGCGCCGGTACAGCGCATCTGGCAGGTTTACGCCGACCCGCGTCAGCTGGAGAAGGTGTGGGGTCCGCCGACCTACCCGGCGACCGTAGTGGACCACAGCCTCACTCCCGGCGGCCGCGTCACCTATTTCATGACCGGCCCGGAGGGCGACAAGCACGCGGGATACTGGGCAGTCACGGCCGTCGACGAACCGAAGAGCTTCTCCTTCGACGACGGATTCGCCGATGCGGACTTCAACCCGAATCCCGAGATGCCGGTGTCCAAGAACGTCTACACCTTTTCCGAACATGGCGGCGGCACCCGCGCCGTTTATTTGAGCACCTACGAGTCCGCCGAAGCCCTTCAGCAGGTGTTGGACATGGGCGTGGTCGAGGGCGCTTCGTCGGCCATCAACCAGATTGACGAGCTGATCGCGCCCTGACCGGCTGGGAAACCACTTGTCGCGATACAGGATCCGGGCCGACCTCGGCGTCGTAGTCTCAGGTATGCGTCTGCCAAGGGGTCTCGCCGGGGTAACTGTCAGTGTCGTGTTGGCCGTAGCAGTCGCGGGCTGCACGACAACCACAGGTACCCCGGTGGCGCAAAGGACCAGCGCTGTGGCCTCCGGCAGTGCCTCGACCGAACCGTCTCGCACGTCGGCCGAGACATCCGAAGCGCCGGAGCCAACCGGCGCACCGGTCGGTACCGCGGTCATGAAGGTTCTCGGTGGGAGCGCTCCGGTGACGATCCGCTACCGGATCAACGGCGGTGCGGAGCAAACCGAATCCGATGTCACGCTGCCGTGGGAAAAGCAGTACTCCGTCTACGAGAAGGTGGAGTCAGAGGTTGCCGCCGATGGCGGGAGTGCGGCGCTGACCTGCACGATCACGATGGATGGCGACAAGCTGGTGTCGTTCAAGACCGAGGTGAGGCCCGTCTGCAACTTCTCCTACTGGGGTTAGCGCCGGGCCGGCGCGCATCCCGCGAGCCGGCTACCGGTGCCGTCCGGCCGTCGCTGCGACGGGGCGTGACTCGGCTTCGTTCTCCTCGGCGTTGCGATCAGGCGCCAGCATGACGGCGGTGATCGGGACGACGAGCGCGAGCAGGCCGATCACGAAGACCGGGAACAGGAACGAGAACACTTCGGGCCCACCGGGAACCGGCATCGTGTGATCGACATCGACGCGGACGGCCGCCATTCCGGTGTAGTGCATGCCGACGACGGCGACGCCCATCACCAGGCCGGCCACGAATCGCAGACCGCGCGATTCGAGGACAAGGGTGAACCACAGCGCGGCCGTGGCGGCGACGACGGCGATCACGAAGGACAGGACGACAAGGGTGGTGTCATAGGTCATGGTGCCCTGCATCTGGACTGCCCACATGCCGGTGTAGTGCATCATGGCGACGGCGAGGCCGGTGATGACACCGCCGGCGAGCAGTCGCCGCAGATCGAAGCTGCGGCCGATGGTGATCAGCCCGACGAACACCGCGGCGATCGCGATCACGGCCGATGCGACCGTCCAGCCGAGGTGGTAGCGGACCATGCTGTTGGGGATGGCGAAGCCGAGCATCGCGATGAAGTGCATGAGCCAGACGCCCACGCCGCCGATGGCGATCGAGGCCATCAGCAACCAGCGGAGGCGATCTCGTCCATTGGTCGCCGTTGCACCGCAACGCGTGCACGCCAAACCCACGACCGATCCGGTCACCGAGACGATGTACGCCAGAAACAGCAGCCAGAGGCCCATGTCGAAATGATGTACTTGGTGGTTCATGTTGGGGTTCCTCGAGACTGTGGGACTGGCGGGCGGTGGATCTAGTGCGCTGTGGTCGGGAGGCGTTCCAGCGCAAACGAGGTGATGGCGATCAACGCGTTCTTCGCTGAATCACGTTGCCGTGCGTCGACGCGGATGATCGGTACGTTCGGCGACACGGACATCGCCTCACGTAGCTCTTCGATGGTGTGGGTCGGTGAGTCGTCGAACTCGTTGACGGCGACCAGGAACGGCAGGCTGCGGGCCTCGAAGAAGTCGACGGCGGCGAAGCTGTCCTCGAGCCGGCGGGTGTCGACCAGCACCACGGCGCCGATCGCGCCATGAACCAGGTCGTCCCACATGAACCAGAACCGCCGTTGCCCCGGTGTGCCGAACAGGTACAGCACGAGGTCATCTGAGATTGTGATGCGGCCGAAATCCATGGCAACCGTGGTGGTTTCCTTGCCGGGGATCGCTTCGAGGTCGTCATGGCCCTGCGATGCGTTCGTGACGAGGGCCTCGGTGCGCAACGGCACGATCTCCGACACGGCACCGACGAACGTGGTCTTGCCGACGCCGAAGCCGCCGGCAATCACGATCTTCGTCGACGACACGGTGGTGCCGGAGTCAGAGTGCGCGTAAACCACTGAGGGTCCTTTCGATCAGTAGGCGCCGTTCTGCAACGGTCGAGTGGTCGGTCAATGTGGCGTGAACCCGGAGGTGGCCGCTGTCCACCAGATCGCTCACCAGCACCCGGGCCACGCCGATCGGCAGGCCCGCGTGGGCCGAGATCTCCGCGATCGACGGTCGGCTGCTGCACAGCCGGACGATGACGGCGGGTATATCGCCTGGTGCGCAGTCGAGTTCACCTGAAGGCAGCAAAGCCTCCACCGGAGCTTCGATCGGGATCTCGACCCGAGCCCGGGTGCGTCCGCCGGTCAGCGTGTACGGCCGGGCGCGGCTGGCGGTCTGCTTCTGCTCGGGTCTGTCCATGCTGAGCGTCATCGAGCTGCATGGGTGGCGCGCGGGGTCGCCTCCACGGTCTTGCCGACCCGGTCGACGAGCAGGGCCATCTCGTACCCCACCTGTCCGATGTCGCACGAGATCGACGCCAGGGTGGCGAGATACGAGCCGTTGCCGACGCCCATCAACAGCAGGAAGCCGTCGTCCATCTCGACGATCGACTGGCGCACGTTGCCGGCTTCGAACAAGCGGGCCGCACCGGACGACAGGCTCGCCAAACCCGATGTCACGGCAGCCAATTGCTCGGCACGGTCTGCCGGCAGGTGGGAGTTCGAGGCCATCAACAGCCCGTCGGCCGACACCAGGATCGCGTGTGTCACACCGGGCACGTCACGGACGAAGTTGGACACGAACCAGTCGAGGGTGCCGGAGGTGCCTGACGGCGTTGCAGCAGACCCCGCGGACCGATCGTGTGATTGCGTGCCGGTGTTCATCGATCTCCTTCGATTCGGCGGTGTGCTGCGTCGGTTTCGGCTCGGCCCCTGCGAACGCCGGCGAGTTGTCGGCTCAGGATGTCGCGGATCGCGGCGGGATCGTTGGCCCCGTTGGCCGGGGCCTGGGGTTCTGATCTTGCCTCATCGGGCACCAGGCGCGCTCCACGTTCGCGAATCGGAAGTCCGGATGCGGTGTGCCGCTTCGGTTCTTGTTCGACGGCCTTTGCTGCAGCTGCCCAGCCGGCGTCGGCGGCGCTGGACCACACCCGGTTGCGGGATTCGGGCGCGGTGGGATCCATCAGCCACTCCGAGGCCATCCGCTCGAAGATCGGCGAACTCTCCAAACTCTCCGCCTCGATGCGCGGTTGCTCGGATTCGGTAGCCGGTTCGGGTGCGCCGGCACCCGGGGCGGAAGTCCCGGAGGTGAAGTACGAAAGCGGATTGCCGCGCGGCGGACGGTCGGGTTCCTCGGCAGCTGCCGAAGACGCCGGAGCGGGGGTGGGGGGTGTCTTCGGCGCAGCGGGAGTGCCGGCGGGAGACCCGTTGACGCCGCTGGCCCCGGGCGAGCGTTTCGGAAGCCCGTTGACAGTGGTCCGGGCCACCGGAGCCGGTTCGTGATCCGAGGTTGCCGGTGAGCCGTCGGACTCGGCGAAGGCTTCGGTGGCGGTGCTCGTGAGTGCATTCCGCCCGTCTTCGGCGGTCCGCGGTCGCGACTCGTTGAACGAGCCGTTGCGCAGGTCGTCGAGCGACTCGTTCATTCCGATCGGTGAGACCAGCGTGCCGGGTAGATGCACACTCGCCGTCACGCCGGGCCGATCGGTCAACGCCGAGGTGGTCCGCAGCCGCACCGTGGCCTCATGACGCCGGGCCAACCGGCCGACCACGAAAAGCCCCATCCGCTTGGCGGTTTCGGAGGTCACCTCGCCGCCGAGCGCAAGGCGTTCGTTCGCGGCGGTCAAGTCCTCCTTGGACATGCCGAGTCCCCGGTCGGCCACCTCGACCAGCAGGCCGGCGTCGACCGCGCGTCCCACGGTGACCAATACCGGCGCATCCGGAGGCGAGTAGCGCAGCGCGTTGTCGAGCAGCTCGGCGATCAGGTGGCCGATATCGCCGGCGGCCGAGCCCGCGATCGACACGTCGGCCAGGTGTCCGACCTGCACTCGGCGGTACTCCTCGACCTCGGACATCGCGGCGCGCAGCAGGTCGGGTAGCGCGACGGGCGCCGACGTGCGGTGGCGTTCGACGGTATCGGCGAGGACGAGGAGATTGTCGCCGTTGCGGCGCATGCGCGTTGCGAGGTGATCGAGACGGAAGAGGTGATCCAGCCGCGCCGGATCCTCCTCGTCGAGCTCCAGCGTCTCGATGAGGGCCAGCTGTTCTTCGACGAGTGAGCGGCTTCGGCGGGACAGCGTTTCGAACATGTCGCCGATCTGCAAGCGGACGCCGTGCTCGCTGGCCAGTCGGACAGCCTGGGAGTGGATGTCGTCGATCGCGCGCGCGAGCTGGCCGACCTCTTCATCGGTGCGGAACGGCAGTGGCTGGATTTCAGGTATGCCACCGCCCTTGCTGAGTCGCTCGATCTCTTCGGGTAGCGCGACCTGCGCCACCTGAAGCGCGCCCTGGCGCAGCCGGCCGATCGACCGGATGAGTGAGCGGCCGACGGCGAGGGCGAAGACCAGGGCGGCCAGCACCGCACCGAGGATGATCGCGGTGTCACGCAGGGCGTCGGATCGCAGGGTGTTGGCGCGGTGGTGCAATGTGCCGTCGAGGTCGGAGGACAGGTCCTGCGTCATCGCGCGGTACCTGTCGACGCTCGCCCGCATCGACTCGGTGAACGCGGGCGCACGCACGCTGTCACCGTCGGGCCGGGTGTAGGTGTCGCGACGAACGTCGGATTCCCTGGACAGAGTCGTGGCCTCGTCCGTGGCCGTCAGCCGGTTGAGCCGATCGATCGCGGCCGCTTCTGCGCCCGCCGCGTCGGCTGCCTCGGTGCGCAGCTCATCCGAATCGGCGAAGTCGGGGGCGGCGATCAGTATCCGCTGCGTCGTCAATGCGCGTTGCGCCGCGAGAGCGTCCACGAGCTGATCTGCGAGCGGGCGCACGGTGCGGTCGTCCACGGTCGCGGTGGTCGACGCGATCGCGGAGACGACGCCGGAGGCCACGTTCTGCGCGCGCTCGGCGATCACCCGCTGGGGCATCGGCCCGGATTTGATGTCGTCACGCAATGTCTTGGCGGTGGAGGATGCTGTCGTCAGCTCGCTCGCGACGGTCGAGTCGAACTCGGCGGACTTGATCAGGGCGTCGAGGGCCTTGGCGCTCTGGTCGAATTGTGCGAGCGGTTCGTCGATGGGTACACCCGAGGCGGCGGCGTACGCCAGGCTGTCGATCCGGTCGACCAGCTCCACTGCGGGGACCACGATCACTGCGTTGTCGGACGCGACGTTGAGCCGCGATGCGGCCGACAATTCGTTGTAGATACGGACTGCGCCGAACGTCGCCGCGAGGAGGATCGGCAACACCAGGGTCGCCGCCACTTTCCACCGCAGCGGCCAACTCTCGATCGACGCGCGAGACGCCCGAGCCACGGTCGGACGCGCATGTTCTCCGACGCTCGGATCATCTGCATCCACAGCCGTACCACCCTTCACCGAGCTTATTGACGTTCTGGCAGGCGTGCTCGGCCACGGGACAGGTTAAAGGATAGGTAACGATTCTGCATCGACGGGGCTAACGGCGGCGCGTTCGCTGGCGCACTTCCTTAATTTATGTAGTCGCCTACATGCAGGTTTCTTGCGAATGTAAGAAGATGCCGCAATTCTTGTGGACGCTCCCGACGGATGGCCGGGGCGAGGCGGTGAATCCGGTAGCTGGAACCCTCGGCGGCGACGATGGGACCCCCGGACGCAGACCGAGCAGCGCGTCGGTTGTGATCGGCACTCGACGACCCGCCGTATATACGGCAAACCAGAGGCCGGTTACCAGGCGGGCCGTCGCGCCGCATCGGTGGACCTCTCGGGAGATCTGCGCCGACTCTCCGAGTCTCGTAAGTGGCGGCCCGGTTCACGTGGGGCGGGACCGCGATAATTGACGGAATCCGCTGCACTGTGAGGTGATTCGTGGCCACCGCCTTCGGTGGGTGTCGCCGGTCCAGCGTTGGGCCGGGCCGGCGTCCTCCAGGGTCGCCGCGTTGCGTTCCTGCGACCCGACCGGCATGCAGGGCTGTTGCGTCGCCGTGACGCACTTCGGCTTGCCCAAGCAGTCACAGCAAACAATGTCAAATTCAGGAATGTGAATTACGTCTCTGTTCAAGCTCTTTGGATGTGTAAAAGACGTTTAAGAGGGATCCTTAAGGAGTCCACGGCCAACTCGATGCACCGTCTCAGCTTGGCCGAGCACGCTTGGCACTCAGTATGAAGTGTCGTGAAGCTCCGCTGGAGGTCATTGAACATGGCGACAAAAGCTGCCGGCTCGACGGTTATCGAGTTGGCGACGCACCCATTGTGGTGTTCGTCGCAGCGGTACGCCCGTGAGCTGGCCGCGGCCAAGCGCAGACACCCGTCGTCCTATCGGGCTGACGAACAGGGCGACGGGCTCGAGGTGGAGTCCCAGCGTCCGTCGCAGTCCGGGCTGCGAACCACCGCCCTGGTGACGCCTCTGGCGTGCGCTCGGGTCCTCACATTGCATACCGCCGGCGGCGAGGTCGCTGCCGACTGACCGTCTACTCGGCCGTGTTCGCCGTTTGACGGCCACCGTGGCCGAACCGTGACGAACGCTTGACCGAATTGTCTACGTGTGACTACACATTCGGACAGCTGCGGGCCCATACGATGACATCGTTCAAGATCATGGGGGCATCGCAGAGAGATCGGTTTGATGCGCGCGGTTTTTCAGGGTGTTCTCGTGCTGGTCGTCGTCGCCACGACCTACTTCTCCGGGGGTAGCAACAGCGTCGATACGGCAGCGGTGAGTCTTCCGCTGACGTCGACCATCGAATCGATCGCGCCGGCCGACGGCGCCGTCGTGGGTGTGGGTCATCCGGTGGTGGTCACGTTCAAGAACCCGGTCACCAACCGCCCCGTTGTCGAACGTGCCCTCGGGCTCAAGTCGACACCGGCACGTGCGGGCACCTACGAGTGGCTCGACGCCAATGTCGTGTCGTGGAAACCGGCCGAGTTCTGGCCGGCGCACAGCACCGTGATGTTGTCAGTGGGCGGTATGCGGACCGAATTCCAAACGGGCCCAGCCGTTATCGGTGTCGCAGACATCTCCGAGCACACCTTCACCGTGACCATCGACGGAATCGGTGAAGAGCCGCCGATCGATCTGCCGGCGCCGCACCACCTGCCGCACGCCGGCGAAGCGGGTGTGCTGCTGGCGTCCCTGGGCCGTCCGGAATATTCAACCCCGGTCGGCACATACACCGTTCTGGGGAAAGACCGCACCGTGAAGATGGACTCGAGCAGTGTCGGTATACCCGTCGATGCTCCTGACGGATACCTTCTCGACGTGGACTACGCGGTCCGCTTCACCGAGCGTGGTCTGTTCGTGCATTCGGCGCCGTGGGCCGTGCCGTCGATGGGGCTGGACAACACGAGCCACGGCTGTATCAGCCTGATCCCGGCCGCCGCCGAGTGGTACTTCAACACGGTGCACATCGGTGATCCGGTGATCGTCCAGGAATAGCGAATCCTGCTGCGGGGCTGGCCAAAAGCGCGAAAACCAGGTACCCCGTAGCACCCGTGACATCCCAAGGCACGCAAAAGGCGCCCGGCTCGTGAGCCGGGCGCCTTTCGTAATGCCAGTGGATGGACTAGCCACCGGCTCCGTCCGCGGGACCGGGCAGCGTCGGCGTGCCGGCGACCGGACCTCCGCCGGGTGACACGGTCGGCACACCCTTACCGGTCGCGGTGCCGGCCGCTATGACGACCGGAGCAGCGATAGGCGCTGCGGGCACGGGAGCGGCAGCCGGCACGACTGGCACCGGTGGCGGTGCCAGAGGAACCGGCGGAACGCCTATCGGGGGCGGCGCCAGCGGCACTGGAGGAGGTACCACCGGTGGCGGCGCCAGGGGTACCGGAGGAACGGCGGCGGGAGCAATGCCCGCGGCTTCCACTGCCGGAGCGGCGCACACCGGTGCGCCGGGCGCTGCGCCGGCCGCGTCAACGCATTTGTATCCGCCCGTCTTGAGTGGCAGCGCCGCTGCGTACGGGCTCAGTGCCACCGCGGCGGCCACTGCGGTCAGGCAGATTCCCGCGCTGACAGCAGCCTTGACTGTGATGTGGGCAAAGGTGGTCATCCCCGATCGACTCCCTTTTTTCGTGCTGAAATTACATCGATGGAAATTGGGTCGAGCGCAACCGTAGAACTGCCCGATACCGGTGTCCATACAAGTTCTCAGATGGTTGCGGGGATGACGCGTGAGCGAGCCGCACTCGTGACCACATCGTTTCCAAACGCCGGCGTCCGCCGTGATATGGAAGGTGCGGCGTCGACGCAAACCGTGCGTCAGAGCGTCATTTTCGCAAACATCACTGGCCGAGCTGCATCAGAATGCCCTTGGCCGCAAGCTGTTCGAAGCTATAGCTGAACTCGCCACGACGTCCGACCGAAAGGACGTAGCGATCCTGACCTTCGGTCAGTGGCACGGTGAAGGAGAAGGTGCAGTTGGCGTCACCGCTCTTACCTGGCCCGAGGGTGGTGGTGGCCAGGACCTCGCCTTTGCCGTTCTTGACGGTGACGGGAGTAGCGGGATTGACGTCGGCGTATCCGTTTGCGCCCTGGCATTTTGCTCCGTCGGAGACGATGCCCTCCGCCCCGGAATTGTCGGTGAGTACGAAAGTGCCCGTGACGTCGGCCTTTTCGAGGATCCGGAAGCCCTGGGAGAAATGCGGACAGAAGGTGTCGACCGCGATCTTGTCGGCGAGCAGACCTTGCTGCGGTTCGCCGTCTTCCAGCCGGCGGCAAACCTGCCGTCCGTGGGCGACGGCGTTGGCGTCTGAATTGAACTGATCGCTGAGCCCGGAATCCTTCAGTGCGTTGAGATATCCGGCTTCGGGCGCGGGTGGCGGCCTGCGGCCCGCCACCATCAAGATCCAGACCACGGCCGCGGTCATCACGATGATCGTCGCCGCGGCGGTGGTCCCCAGCCAGGTCGCCCTGATGCCCGACGTCTTCAGTTCGAGGTAGTCGGGCAGCATCCGCCCACCATCCGGATCGGTCGATGCTCTTCTGCCGTCACGTACCCGATTCGTCGGATGCCCGGTGATGAAGTAGCGGCCTTCGTGGCGCGCGGTGGGGTCCGGGCGCCACCCGGTGGACGCGGACCCGTGGATCTGCCCACAGCGACTGCAGGTGTCGGCATCATCGAGTGGTGATCCGCAATACGGGCAGGTCATAGCGAGCGATCCGCCACCGGCAATCGACAACGGTTCGTCGGCGTCATCGTCGGGCCATCTGTCATCACTACCCGTTATATGCCGGTCGGTTCGGTTACACAGCGGGCCGCTGATATTGGCTGTGGGAAATGCCGCGGTGAGGGTCGTATACCGTGCTAGCCATGACACGGGTGACGGTGATCACAGGCGGCGCGGGCGGCATGGGACTGGCTACGGCCAAGGTCGTCGGTAGGGAACAGACAGTGGTGTTGTGCGATGTCCGGCAGGAGCGCCTTGACGACGCAGCCACCGCCCTCGGGGACGTGGGGATCGCCGCCAGAATCGTCAACGCCGATGTCACCGACCGGGCCGCGGTCGACCGGTTGTTGGAGACCGCGGCCGGCCTGGGCACCGTCAGCGCGGTCATCCATACGGCCGGGGTCAGTCCCAGCATGGGCGATGCCGATTACGTGATGAGGACCAACGCTCTGGGCACATTGCAGGTGAACGAGGCGTTTTTCGCCACCGCGGCCGAAGGCGCGGCGATCGTCAACGTGGCATCTATGGCGGCGCACCTGCTGCCCGAGGAGGTCATCCCGGTGCAGCAGTTTCCGCTGGCGCTGCAGGACCAGGACCGGTTCCTCACCGAAATGCTGGCCGCGTGCAGCATGGCTCCCCAAGACATGCGCTCAGGATTTTCCTATGCGATCAGCAAGGCCTTCGTGAAGTGGTACAGCTCGTCACAGGCTGAGCGGTTCAACGCCCGCGGCATCCGGATCGTTTCGATTTCCCCGGGCTCCGTAGACACCGAGATGGGCCGGTTGGAGGAACAGGCCGGCGCGGGCGCGATGGTGGCCGATGCCGCCGTTCCGCGATGGGGCAAGGCCGAAGAGATGGCCGATCTCCTGGCCTACTGCGCCAGCGATCGGGCGGGTTACCTCACCGGCACGGACATCCTCAACGATGGCGGCGTCGTCGCCTCGATGCGGGAGCGGGCCCGGCTGGCCGCCGCAGGCGGTTAGTCAGCCGAACTCCAGCAGCGTGTAGGCGCCGCGGAACTGCTTGGTGGGCCGGAACTGCCAGAACGCCGGGAATGCGGTGCGGAAGAACCACCCGCGTCCGCTGGGCATCGGCAGATCATGCACGGCTTTGATACCGGGCACCGTGTGGGCCAGGTTCGCCAGTTCGGCCGGTGACATGCTGAACGGCATCGGCGGCACGCGGTAGTGCCGTGAAGACCGCATGCCCTTGGGCGCGAACTTCTTCACCAGTACAGGCGGCAGATCGAAGATCATCTGGCCCCCGGGAAAACGCTTCGCGCACTCGGTGATCAGGCCCACTGCCTCCTCGGGCTGCAGGTACATCAAGAGGCCTTCCGCGGTGATGAAGACACCGTCGGAGGCGTCCACCCCGTCCATCCAGCTGTAGTCCAGCGCTGACTGGGCCCGGGCGGCGATCCGGTCGGAGGTGGGCAGAAGCTGCCCGCGCAGTTCGACGATCGGCGGGAAATCTACGGTCAGCCAACGGAACCGGGCGCCGGGCAGCGCGGCGTCGAGTCGCCAGAAACTGGTTTGCAGACCTTCGGCCAACGCGACCACCGTGGCGGACGGGTGTTTGCTCAGGTACTGCAGGGCAGCCTTGTCGAAGGCCAGCGAGCGTAAGGCCATCTCCTGGCCGGTCCGGCGGCCGAACTTGTCGAAGTCACAGTCGATGGAATCGGCCAATTGGACGGCCATGGCATCATCGATGATGGGGTGGGGATGGCGGGCCTGAGCAGCCCGGCCGTTCAGGGTCAGCAGTGCGGTTTCCGAAACGCCGGTCAGGGTGCTGACCCCGACCCGCTTGGGGACCTTCTCGTCGTCCGCGTGCATCACCAGTGCAACGGTACCGGCGGATGCGGAGTCGACAACTCATCGTGGAGTTGGGATCGCTTGTGGTGGGTACCCGTCGAGCGCCACGCGTTTTACACAGGAGATGCCATTTGATTCGTAAGTTCAAGCAGGTCAACGGAAAAGACGACGGCGCCAGTATGGGCCGTCGTGCCGCGTTCAAGCTGTCGCTGCTGATCACCGCGGGTCTGTCGGTGGCCAGGGCGCCGCGGGCCGATGCGCAGATCGACGGCCACGGGGCCCGCTGGTCACCTGAGCGGGCGCACCGCTGGTACGCCGAGCAGGGTTGGCTGGTCGGCGCCAACTTCATTCCGTCGAACGCGGGCAATCAGCTGGAGATGTTCCAGCCCGAAACCTATGACCTGCAGCGGATCGACAGCGAGTTACGCATCGCCCGGTTGGCCGGGTTCAACACTGTGCGCGTCTTCCTGCACGACCAGCTGTGGGCCCAGGACCGCATCGGCTTTCAGAGTCGGCTGGCCCAATTCGTTGCTCTTTCCGCCAGCCACGGCATCAAACCGCTGTTCGTGCTGTTCGACTCCTGCTGGGATCCGTTTCCCCGGTTGGGGCGCCAGCGGCGGCCACGGCCCGGGATACACAACTCGGTGTGGGTGCAGGGTCCGGGTGCGCAGAACCTGGACGATCACCGGTACCGGCGAACGTTGCGTGAGTATGTCGTCGGCGTGATCAGCCAGTTCCGTCGTGACGAGCGGGTGCTGGGGTGGGACCTGTGGAATGAGCCGGACAATCCGTCGGCGACCTACCGTGACGTGGAACGGCAGGACAAGGTCGCCCTGATCGAAGAGCTGCTGCCGCAGGTCTTCGGCTGGGCCCGGTCGGTCAATCCCGTACAACCGTTGACCAGCGGTGTGTGGGACGGCCCGTGGGCTGACCCGTTGGCGCGTAGTCGGATGGCGACACTCCAGCTCGACCTCTCCGATGTGCTGACCTTCCACAGCTACGACGAACCGGCCGGTTTCGAGGCCCGGATCGGTGAGCTGGCACCGATGGGCCGTCCGATCATGTGCACCGAATATCTGGCGCGAGGCGAGGGCAGCACCATCGAGGGTGTGCTGCCCATCGCCAAACGACTCAACGTCGGCGCCTACAACTGGGGTCTGGTGGCGGGTAAGACGCAGACCTACCTGCCCTGGGACTCCTGGGACCGCCCGTACCGAACACCGCCGCCGCTGTGGTTCCATGACTTGTTCCATGCTGATGGTCGGCCCTACCGCGACGGTGAGGTCCGCACGATCCGGAAGCTGACCGGACGGCCGTACCCCTGACGACGGGATTGTCATGACGGGTGAGAAGCGCACCGCGCTGGCACTGTGGTTGTTCTCCCTGGCGTTGCTGTTCACCGCATGCTCGACACCGGACGCCACGTCCCCCGGGGACAGGTCGTCGGGAGATCAGGTCTCCGCGGCGAAGGCCGCCGAGTTCGGCGACGTCGCTCTGCCCGGGGGAGCCGAGGTGTTGGACACAGATTCAGACTCGGGCATCGACACCCGCTACCGGTTGGCGTTGCGGATGAACGCCGCACAGTTACGGGAGTTGTTGTCGCAGTTCAAAGAACAGCCCCAGGCCTCGGAGATTCCCCGCACCACACCGGTGATCGCCGGACCGCAGTTGTCCGATGCGCCGAATCCGCTGTATGCCCAGGATCGGGTCACCACCAAGGCCGGGCGGACGGTGTACCGCGACATCATCGTCGACGAGCGGTCGCCCGATGAGGTGTACGTGCATCTGTCGATATTTACCACCTGAGCGGTGACCTCAGCGGCCCATGCGGCTGACATCAGCGATGGCGGCGACGAAATGTTCCGGTGCTTCCTGGGGCACGTTGTGCCCGATGCCGTCCAGGACGCGGTGTTCGTAGGGCCCGGTGTAGAGCGCGCGGTACCCGGACCCGTCCTTGGCCGCACCGTCGAAGTCGGAGCCGATCGTGATGGTCGGCACGGTGACGGGCGGCTTTCCGGCCAGCCGTGCTTCCTCGGCGTCGTAGCGGGCTTCGCCGGGAGCCAGGCTGAGCCGCCAACGGTAGTTGTGCACCACGATGTCGACATGGTCGGGATTGTCGAACGCTGCAGCGGACAGCTCGTAGGTGGAATCGTCGAAGTGCCACAGCGGTGAGGCCTTGGTCCAGATCAGCCGGTTGAACTCTCGGGTGTTCTGGCGGTAGCCGAGTTCACCGCGCGGGGTGGCGAAGTAGTACTGGTACCACCAACCCAATTCGGCCTCCGGCGCCAGCGGCTTGAGGTTGGCGGCCAGGTTGACGGTGATGTAGCCGCTCACTGCGACCAGTCCTGCACAGCGTTGCGGCCAGAGTGCGGCAACGTTGTTGGCGGTGCGCCCACCCCAGTCGTATCCGCCGAGCACGGCGTCGGGGATGTCGAGCGCGTCCATCAGCGCGATGACGTCCTGGGCCAACGCCGCCTGCTGGCCGTTGCGCACGGTGCCGGCGGAGCGGAACGTGGTCGAGCCGAACCCGCGCAGGTAGGGCACGATGACGCGGAAGCCCTTCTCGGCGAGCAGCGCCGAGGCGTCGGCGTAGCTGTGGATGTCGTAGGGCCAGCCGTGCAGCAGGATCACCGGAGGCCCGTCGGCCGGCCCGGCTTCGGTATATCCGACGTTGAGATCGCCTGCGTCGATCTGTTTCACCGGGTTCAGGGTGTGCGTCGGTTTCGCGGGGATCCCGGCCGGCGATCCCGACGACGGTGCCGGAGTGGCGGGTGTGCCGCAGGCCGCCAGTGTCGCCGCCCCGGCGGCGGCCGCCGTGAGGAAGCCGAAATTCCTTCTGCTCAAACCGTTCACCGTTGCTGCTCCTTGTCGCCGGCTCATACCGTCCATTCCACCGTCGTTCGTCCATCAAGTCCAACGATTGGATCTGATCAGCCCCATCGACAACATAGATAGGATGACACGGTGGAGTTACGACAGATCGAACACTTCATCGCAGTGGCCGGCGAGCTGAGCTTCACCCGCGCCGCCGAACGCGCGCATGTCGTGCAGTCGGCACTGTCGACGTCGATCGCGAAGCTGGAGCGCGAACTCGGCGTGGAATTGTTCGACCGGTCGCGGCAACGGATCAGCCTCACCGCCGCGGGGGAGTCGTTCCGGCCCCACGCCTATGAGGTGTTGCACGCAGCTCGTGCGGCCACCGAATCTGCCGGTCAGTTCCGCGGGGCTCTCATGGGCACAGTCGAATTCGGTTCGCTGATCTCGTATGGGCCGGTCAATGTCGCCGGTGCGCTCGGCGATTTTCACCGGGCCCACCCGTTCGTGCGGCTGCGGTTGCGGTTGAGCCAATCGGGCGCGTCGGCCTACCTGGCGGCTCTGCTGGAGGGCTCGCTGGATCTGGCCCTGGTATCGCTGCCCAACCGGTTCCCGGCACAGCTGGACATGAAGCTGCTGTTCGAGGAGCCGATGGTGTTCGTGTGCCGTGACGACCATGGCTTGGCGCGCCGTCGTCGCCTCGATCTGGGTGATCTGGCCGGCGAGGACCTCGTCGGATTCCCACCCGAATTCGGGCTCCGGCGCCTGATGGACGAGGCGTTCCACCGCGCCGGTGTGCAACCGCAGACACAGTACGAGGTCCCGGCCGGATTCGCCGCGATCGCCGAACTCGTCGGCAACGGTCTGGGCACGTCCTTCATGCCGGCGTCCGAGGCGCGGCGCTTCGGTGATCTGCGGGCTGTTGCGTTGCGCGACCCGGTGCTGTGGCAGGTCTATCTCGCCGCACCGCCGGCGGTCCGGATGACACCGGCTGCGGCGCGGCTGGCCGAAACTCTGCTCGCCGCAGCGGCTTCGGCGCGCTAGCGGGCCAGCGGGCTGTAGAACACCAGGCCGTTGCCCTTGTTGTCGTAGACCACGGCTCGGCGCTCGTGGGCATCGTCATACGGGTGCTTGATGATTCCGCCGCCACTGGCCTCGATGGCCTTGGCGGCACCGTCCACGTCGGCGGTCTTGATCCCGACGACCACCTGCCCGGGGATCGGGTGGTCCACCGCGGTGGCCAGGGCCAGAGTGAGGGATCCACCGTCGAGGGCGGCGAAGTGGGCGCCGTCGCGGAACTTCAGCGCCATTCCCAAGGTCTCGCTGTAGAACCGGATCGACTCATCCAGATCGTCGGTCGACAGAATGATCATCCGCACGTCGTGGTCGCTCATGAGTTACCTCCTATGGCTGAACGCTTTCAGGTTAGGGGTATCAGGGCACCTTCGGTCTGATCTCCTCGATCACCCACTGGGCATAGTCGAGATATTCGGCGACACCGCTGACGGCGGGCAGCGGCACGGCGCTGACGGTGACGCCTTGCTCCGCCAGCCAACACAACCGGTCGACGATTTCCTGGGCGCTCATGCCGGACCGGGCATCGGGATCCTCACGCACGGCATGCGCCTCGCCGACCCGTCTGGTCGCCATGCCGTGCACGACATCGAAGTCACGTTCGCCGTATTCCGGCTGCGACTTGATGAACGCGATCCGCTCGGCCAGCTTTTCCGGAGGGGTGAGAAACGACCACCACCCGGTGGCATACTTCGCCGCGCGTCGGAGCGCCCCGTCCGCATCCCCGCCGATCCACACCGGAAGGTGCGGTTTCTGAATCGGTTTGGGTTCGACGGCGATGTTGTCGAAGGACACGTACTGGCCGTCGAACCGCGGGTTCTCACTGGTCCAGAGCTCGATGATGGCCGCCAGGTACTCGTCGGCAATCCGTCCCCGTTCGTGAAAGGGAACGCCGAGTAGCTCGAATTCCCGTTGCAGCCAACCGACTCCGAATGTGACCATCATCCGCCCACTGCTCATCCAGTCGGCCGTGGCCAGTGACTTGGCGAGGATGAGCGGATGCTGGAGCGGCAGCACCGTGATGCAGGAGTTGAGCCGTATCCGTGAGGTGGCTCCCGCAAGGTAGGCCTGTGCGACGGTGGACTGCAGATAGTGCGGCCCGGACAACTCGACGTGTTCACGCGGGATGGCGAAATGCTCGGGCACGGCGATCATGTCGTAGCCCAGCTCGTCGGCCCGCTTCGCCATCCGGGTCTGATCGGCGCCGGTGACTTCGGCTTCCCACGGCTGCATCGTCGCTTTGAGTCGCAGCATGTGGGGCAGGTTGAAGATGAATTTCACCCGGGCTCCGTTCCGTCTTGGATGCGTCAGCGTACAGAACTCTACATATATAGAGACTCTGTGCGGTAGGTTGTCGGGAATCAAGCCGAACCACAGGAGAGCTCGCCGACGATGACATTGCAATTCGATCTGTCGCACCGGCGGGTGTTGATCACCGGTGCCGGCCAGGGTGTCGGCCGGGGTCTGGCCGAGGCGTTCATCGCGGCCGGGGCCACGGTATTGGTCAACGACCTCCGCCCGGACCGCGCCGAGGAAACCGCCGCTTCGTTGCGTGAGGCGGGAGGCGATGCGGTGGCCGTACCGTTCGACGTCACCGACTACGACGCCGTCACGCAGTCGATCGAAAAGGCCGGGCCCGTCGACATCCTGGTGAACAATGCCGGGAATGCCGGAGCCGAGGGATTTGCCGCCCGGATGCCGTTCGCCGAAACGTCACCCGGAGACTGGAACCCCTTCCTGCAGGTGAATCTGTACGGCGTGCTGCATTGCACGCGTGCGGTGCTGCCGACGATGGTGGAGGGGAAGTGGGGCCGGGTCGTCACGATCGTCTCGGACGCCGGCCGGACCGGGGACGCCAGCGGCGCGGTCTATGCGGCGGCCAAGGCCGGTGCCGCGGGCCTGACGCGGTCGATCGCGCTGGAGAACGGCCGCCACGGCATCACCGCCAACAACATCGCGCTGGGCACCATGCGCACACCGCTCACGGAACCGTTGTGGGCCGAGATGGGCGACTCCCCGCAGGCCAAGGCGATCCTGTCGCGCTACCCGATCCGCAGGCCCGGCATGCCCGAGGATGTCGCCTACCTGGCGGTGCTGCTGGCCAGTGACCACGGCTCGTGGATCACCGGCCAGACGCTACCGGTCAACGGCGGCTACTCCTTCGCGATGTGAGGTGGCCGGGGCCGCGGCGACGATCGCGGTGATGATGGCGTGGAGTTCCTCGTCGGAGTTGATGGTGCGGTCGCCGCGGGCGAGGGCCAGCATCAGGCCGCTGATGAAAGTCAGTAGTACATAAGCCTTTTCGTCGATCAATGCCGGATCGGTATCGGCCCGGCAGAGACCCGCCACCACGTTGCGGTGCAGTTCGAAGAACCGCTGCTGATTGTGGCTGAACGCTTCGGCCAGACCGGCATCGCGGCTCGAGGGCATGACCAGCTCGTAGCGGGCCTTGCTGCGGACCAGGCGCGCCCCGGTACCCGATCGGATCACCAGCCGGGCCAGGCCGCGCACGTCGCCATGGGTACCCGAGCCGGTGGCCGCGGTGAGATCGGCCAGGTCGAGATCGGCGATGCGGTTGGCCGTCGCCCGTACCAATGCCGCGCTGGTGCGAAAGTAGAACGACGTGGTCCCCTCGGCGACCCCCGCCTTGCGGTCGACCTTGAGGTGCGTGACGCCCTTGATGCCCTCGCGGGCCAGCAGACTGATTGCCGCGTCGCACAATTCGCGTCGCCGCTGTTCGGGGTTCTGTTTGCCCGCCACGCTGTACCTATCGGCGGGCCGGCGCGGCGACGTGCTCGGGCCGTACTCCGGTGCCGACCAGGTACGCCGGAATCGCGGTGAGTTGGGGGAACTTGCGGACGATGTTCAGCAGCGCGCCCGGTGGGGCGATCTCGGCGCCTGCCATCACCGGCGCCAGCACCTGACGATGCAGGATGCGTTGGAAGCCCTGGGTGAGCGTGGTCGGCAGGCTGCGTTGACGCTGGACGGCGGCCAGGTCGGATTCGCTGACCCGATGCTCGCGAAGCGGCTGGTACAGCAGGCGTGCGGCGGCCGCGGCATCCTGGATCGCGACGTTGATTCCGACCCCGCCCACGGGCGACATGGCATGCGCGGCATCGCCGATACACAGCAGGCCGTCGCGGTGCCACCGCTCCAGCCGGTTGAGTTGAACGTCGAGACACTTGACGTCGTCCCAGGAGGCGAGCGTGGCCGTATCGGCTTCGGGGATCAGCTCGGCGAGCTCGGCCCGGAAGGCGTCGAGGCCGCGGGCCCGCAGCCCCGCGTCGCTGCCCTTCGGGATCAGGTAGGCCACCTGGAAGTAGCCGGAGCGGGGAATCATGATCAACGCCCGGCCGGGTGCGGTGCGCGGGATCAGCGAGTACTGGCCATCCTCGGTGCGCGGCAAGCGGAACCACCACACGTCGAAGGGCACCGGATAGTCCCGGGTGCTCAGCCCGGCTTCCCGCCGGACCAGCGATGTGCGTCCGTCGCAGGCGACGGTGAGATCGGCACGCAGTTCACCGTCCCCGTCGGGCCCGGTGTAGCGCACCCCGACGATGCGGTCACCGTCGCGCAGCAGCCCGATCACCTCGGTCCGCATCCGCAGGGTGAAGTTGGGTTCGCTGCGGCCCGCATCGGCCAGCAGGTCGAGGAAGTCCCACTGCGGCACCATCGCCACGTAAGGGTGCGGTTGGCGCAGCCGACGGAAGTCGATGAGCGTCACCGGGTCACCGTCGACACCGAACTCGGCCTTCTCCACCTTGCTGTAGCCGAGCTTGTCGAACTCGCCGAAGAGTCCCAGCTCGTCGAGCATGCGCATGGTGCTCGGATGCACGGTGTCCCCACGGAAATCGCGCAGGAAGTCTGCGTGCTTCTCCATGACGGTGACCGCCACCCCGCACCGGGCCAGGATCAGTCCGAGCATCATCCCGGCGGGCCCGCCGCCCACGATCGCGCAGTCTGTCGCTTCTGGGCCGGGAGCGTCAGACATGTGCGAGTCCGTTCAACGCGTCGGGTAGCGGTTCGGTGTGCAGCACGCCGAGGCGCTGCGTCGCGCGGGTGAGGGCGACATACAACTCGGCGGCGCCGCGGTCGCCGTCGGCCAGGATGCGTGCGGGTTCCACCACGAGCACGGCGTCGAACTCCAGCCCCTTGGTTTCCGACGGAGCCACCGCGCCGGGTACCTCGGGCGGACCGATCACCACGCTGGTGCCTTCCCGGGCGGCTTCCTCCCGCACGAATTCCTCGACAGCCGAGGGAATTTCGTTGACGGTAAGTTGGCGCGACCAGGGCTGCACCCCGCAGGACCGGACGGACTCCGGTGCTTGGACCCCGGGCGCGAACTCGGCCAACAGCGCCCCGGCCACCGCCATGATCTCGGCTGGGGTCCGGTAGTTGACCGACAGGGTCCGGTAGATCCACCGGCCCGGCACATACGGTTCGAGCATCGCGTCCCAGGACCGGGCCCCGGCAGCCGAGCGGCGTTGGGCCAGATCCCCGACCACCGTGAAGGACCGGCGTGGGCAACGACGCATCAACACCCGCCAGTCCATCTCGGACAATTCCTGGGCTTCGTCGACCACAACATGACCGTAGGTCCAATCCCGGTCGGCCGCAGCGCGTTCGGCGAGTTCCCGGGTGTCGCGCTCGACGAACCGGTCGGCCAGGTCCTCGGCGTCGATCAGGTCGCTGGCCAGCAGGTGATCCTCGTCGTCCATCAGATCCTCGCGGGCGATCATCAGGTCGAGCACACCCGCGGCGTAGGCGGCTTCCTCGCGCCGTTCGCGTTCCGCGGCTTCGTCGGCCGCCTTGTCCCGGCCCAGCAAGTCGACCAGCTCGTCGAGCAGGGGTATGTCGGATACGGTCCAGGCGCTGCCGTCGGTGCGGAACAACCGAGGGTCGGCACCGGCTGCGGACAACCGTTCGGTCGACGAATACAGCGGGGCCAGCAAGGTCTCCGGGGTCAGGATCGGCCACAGCCGGTCGAGCGCGGCCGCGAAGGCGGCGTTGTCGTCGAGTTCGCTGACCACACTGGCCCGCAGTTCCTCCCACGCCGCCTTGTCCTGACGGCTCAACCACCCCTTGCCGATACGCGCGACCGCGCGTTCGGTGAGGACATAGGTGACGATGTCGCGGAACGTCGCACGGGCCTCGTTGTGCGGCAGCCCGGTTTCGCGGGCCTCCTCTATGGCCCACTGTGCGGTTTCGGCGTCGATGCGCACGGTGACGTCGGGGAGCTCGATCAGGATCGGCTCGTCGGGGACCTCCTGGCGGCCGGCCACCGCGGCGGCCAGCACGTCGAGGATCGTGAGCGCGCCCTTGATCGCAGCCACCTCGGGTGCATCCTCGGCGGTGACCTGCAGACCGTGCACCAGGTCACCGGGCGTCATGAACACCGCATCGGACTCGCCCAACGAGGGCAGCACCCGGCCGATGTGATGCAGGAACGCCTCATTTGGTCCGACCACGAGAACACCGTGACGCTCGATCCGTTCCCGGTGGGTGTACAGCAGGTAGGCCACTCGGTGCAGCGCCACAACGGTCTTGCCGGTGCCCGGGCCGCCCTCGACCACCAGCACGCCGGTGTGCTCGTTGCGGATGACCTCGTCCTGTTCGGCCTGGATCGTCGCGACGATGTCGCGCATGCCCTCACCGCGCGGCGCGTTCACCGCGGCCAGCAGCGCCGCATCACCTTCGTCGCCCTCGGCGGGCCGGCCCAGCACCTCGTCGGTGAAATCGAGCAGGCGGCGGCCCAGCGTGCGGAACTGGCGGCGCCGGCGCATGTTCTCCGGGTGGGCGCCCGTTGCGGTGTAGAACGGCCGGGCCAACGGGGCCCGCCAGTCCAGCAGCAGCGGCTCGTAGTCGTCCTCACGGTCGAAGATGCCTAGGCGGCCGACGTAGAGATGTTCTCCGGCAACGGTTTCCAGCCGTCCGAAGCACAGACCGTTGTCGGCCACGTCGAGCCGGGCGGCCTCCTTGGCCAGCGCCCGCACCTCGGCGTCGCGTTCCACCGCAGAGCCGCCGTGCTCGCGCAGGGCAGTGCGGTAGCGGTCACGCACCCGGATGCGCTCGGCGTCCAGGCGGGTGTAAAGCCCGTCGATGTAGCTCTGTTCGGTCTGTACTTCGATGTCGTGCTGGTCGAGTGGCAGGTTCACCACAGTTCCCTCGCTTATCCGTGGTTGGTCCGGCCAGCGATTGTGCGCCATCACCGGGGCCTTGCCGCAAGGCCCCGGGGTCGCGATAAAATCAGGGTCAGCAAGCGCTCACCCCATCCGGCCTGCATCCACGATACGCAGCACCGCGGCACCCTCCTCGTCGCTGGCGGCCAGGTCCACTTCCACGTCGAAGCCCCAATCGTGATCTCCTGCGGGATCTTCGAGGATCTGTCGCACACGCCACACCTGCGGCTGCCGGTCGAAGATCAGCAACGCCGGGCCCCGCGCGTCGGCGCCGGTGCCCACCTGCGCGTGTTCGTCGAAGTACTCCTCGCCGATTTCGGCCCAGCGCTGCGCTGTCCACCCGGATGACGCGTCCAGTGCGCCGAGCTCGTCCCAGCGGGAGCGGGCGAACAACTCCACCCGCCGGAACAACGCATTGCGCACCATCGCGGTGAACGCCCGTTCGTTGCCTGTCAACGGCCGCGGCCGGGCGGGCACGGCTCGGATTTCTTGGACGGGTGCGCCGGACTCTTGGTCCGGACTCGTCAGCTGCTCCCACTCGTCGAGCAGACTGGAATCCACCTGGCGCACCAATTCGCCGAGCCACTCGACGATGTCGGCCAGCGCTTCGGTGCGGGCGGCCGCCGGTACTCCTGAGCGCAGCGCCTTGAAGGCATCGGACAGGTAGCGCAGCACGGCCCCTTCGGAGCGGGTCAACGAATAGACGCTGATGTACTCGCGGAAGGTCATGGCGCGCTCCCACATCTCGCGCACCACCGACTTGGGGGACAGATGCCCGTCGGCCGCCCACGGATTGGTCTGCCGGTACACCTCGTAGGTGTGTTCCAGCAGTTCGGCCAGCGGCTTCGGATAGGTGACCTCGTCGAGTAGTTCGATGCGTTCGTCGTATTCGATGCCTTCGGCCTTCATCGCCGCCACCGCCTCGCCCCTGGCCTTGTTCAGCTGGGCGGCCAGGATCTGGCGGGGATCCTCCAGGGTGGCCTCGATCACCGAAATGACATTCAAGGCATAGCTTGCCGGATCTTCTGGTTCGGGATCGAGTACCTCGACGGCGGCGAGTGCGAAGGTGGACAGTGGTTGGTTGAGCGCGAAATCCGGTGGCAGGTCGACGGTGAGCCGGTAGCGCCTCCCGTCCGGCTCCGGCTCGGGAAGTCGCTCCACCACGCCGGCCTGCAGGAGCGAGCGGGCGATGCCGACCGCCTCCCGGATGTGCCGAAGTTGACGTTTGCGTGGTTCGTGATTGTCGGTGAGCAGGCGACGCATCGCGGCGAACGGGTCGCCGGGGCGGTCGACGACATCGAGGATCATCGCTGTCGATACCCGCATATTGCTGGTCAAGGCTTCGGGGGCGGCGTCGATCAGCCGGTTCATGGTGGCCTCACCCCACGGCACCATTCCCTCAGGGGCCTTGCGCCGTACCAGCTTTCGACGCTTCTTCGGGTCGTCGGCGACCTTGGCGAACTGTTTGAGGTTCTCCACCTCGTGGTCGGGCGCCTGTACGACGACGGTGCCCGCGGTGTCGTATCCGGCGCGTCCGGCCCGCCCGGCGATCTGGTGGAATTCGCGGGCGTTGAGCAACCGCATCCGGGTGCCGTCGTATTTGGACAACGCCGAGAACACGACCGTGCGGATCGGCACGTTGATGCCGACGCCGAGAGTGTCGGTACCGCAGATCACCTTGAGCAGTCCGGCCTGGGCCAGCTGTTCCACCAGCCGGCGGTACTTGGGCAGCATGCCGGCGTGGTGGACGCCGATGCCGTGCCGCACCAGCCGCGACAAAGTGGTCCCGAATGTCGTGGAAAAACGGAACTGGCCAATGTGTTCGGCGATCGCGGCCTTCTCCTCTTTGGTGCTGACGTTGACGCTCATCAGCGCCTGAGCCCGCTCCAGCGCCGAAGCCTGGGTGAAGTGCACGACGTAGATCGGCGCCTGTTTGGTGTCGAGCAGGTCGGCGATGGTCTCGTGCATCGCTGTGGTGGCGTACGAGTAGAACAGCGGCACCGGCCGTTCGGCACCGGCCACCAGTGCCGTCTCCCGCCCGGTGCGCCGGGTCAGGTCCTTGCGCAGGAATTCGACGTCACCCAGCGTCGCCGACATCAGCAGGAACTGGGCCTTGGGAAGCTCGAGCAGCGGCACCTGCCACGCCCAGCCGCGATCCGGGTCGCCGTAGAAGTGGAACTCGTCCATCACCACCAGACCGATGTCAGCATCGGCGCCCTCGCGCAGCGCGAGATTGGCCAGGATCTCGGCGGTGCAGGCGATGATCGGCGCGTCGGCGTTGACCGACGCGTCCCCCGTGAGCATGCCGACGTTGTCGGCCCCGAACACGTCGCACAGCGCGAAGAACTTCTCACTGACCAGCGCCTTGATCGGCGCGGTGTAGAAACTGACCCGGTCCGCGGCGAGCGCCGCATAGATCGCCCCGGTGGCCACCAGGGACTTGCCCGATCCGGTCGGCGTCGCCAGGATCACGTTCGCCCCGCTGACCAGTTCGATCAGCGCCTCCTCCTGCGCCGGGTACAGCGCAGTGCCGTTGGCCTCGGCCCAGCCGGCGAAGTCGGTGAACAGGGTGTCGGCATCCTCGCCCTTGGCGCGCAGCGCCGACAGGTCGCCCGGATCGTCGAGCAGGGGAGTGGTCATATTGATGACCAGCGTGCCAGTTGGCCTGCACCGCCGATCGCGCAGGCAGGCGAGACCGCCGCTATCCGAACTGGCCGGGCTGGTAGTCGCCGGCCGGCTGCTGCACGATCACGTTCAGGCGGTTGACGGTGTTCATGAAGGCGATCAGGCAGACGAGCGCGACCAGTTGGTTCTCGTCGTAGTGTTTGACCGCATTCGCCCACACCTCGTCGCTGACCCCGCCCGCCGCATCGGCGATGCGGGTGCCCTGTTCGGTCAGCTCGAGGGCCGCGCGTTCGGCTTCGGTGAACACGGTCGCCTCCCGCCATGCCGCGACCAGGTGGAGGCGCTGCTGGGTCTCCCCGGCGAGCACGGCGTCCTTGGTGTGCATGTCGGTGCAGAATGCGCAGCCATTGATCTGGCTGGCGCGTAGCGCCACCAGTTGCTGAGTTGCCTCGGGGAGCGCCGAGTCCGTGATCACCTTGCCTGCCGAGGTGACGTACTTGAGCATCTTGGCGGCGGTCGGGTTCTCGAAGAGGTTCAAACGAGCATCCATGGTGCACTCCTAATCGATCGATCTATGGTGTCTACCCACTCAAGACACCGCGGCTCGACGGAATGTGACATGCGGCGATAATCATCGGGTGCCGATGCCGTCCACTGTCGAGGTTGTTCTGCTGGTCGTTGTCGTCGTGCTGTTCGCGGCGTTCGTCACGTTCCTGGTGTTGTTCATCGTGAGCCGGCGGCAGCTGACGAATGCTCGGCGTGAGATCGAGCGCATGCGGTCAGAGGATGAGGACCGCCGGCGCAGGCGCCGTCGCGGTGTGGCGCCCTTTGCGATCAAGACGGTGTTTCAGACCGCGGACATGCTGATCAACAAGGGGCTGGGCGCTACCGTGCGCAACTCCATCGAGGATCTGGCCGGATGGGCTCAAGTGGAGCGCCCGGACCTCGCCCGGCTCACCGCCGATGGGCGGGTGGTCATCGTGTTCTCCGACATCGAAGGCTCGACCGAGTACAACGCGGCGATGGGTGACCGGGCCTGGGTGAAGCTGCTGGAGAAGCACAACAAGCTGGTGCAAGCGCGGGTCGACAAACACGGTGGCCACGTGGTCAAGACCCAGGGTGACGGGTTCATGATCGCGTTCGCCGACCCGGAGAATGCCGTGCGGTTCGCCACGGATGTGCAGCGTGCGCTGGCCGAGAGCCCACAGCGGTGGCAGGCGATCAGGGTGCGGATCGGCGTGCACATGGGTACGTCGGTGCGCCGCGGCGACGACTTGTTCGGGCTCGATGTCGCGATGGCCGCCCGGGTTGCCGGTCAGGCCGACGGCGGCGAGATCCTGGTCAGCGAGCCGGTGGAAGAAGCGGTCAAACATCTCGATGACGTCCGGCTGGGTGCGCCCCGCGAAGTCGAACTCAAGGGTCTTCCCGGGACCCATCGGCTCTACCCGGTTGTCAGCGCCGAGCAGCCGGCGCTGGAGGCGGCGGTTGGACGTGACGCGTGACCCATTGCGCGGCCAGCTTGATCAGCCCTGACTTCGGATAGCTGACGTGCGCATTCCAGTCCCGGCCCAGCGAACAGATGGGGTCGTTCGTATTGCACAGGTCCGCGGTCCTGGCGCCGAAGTCCGGGCTCATCCGGGTCAGCGGCTGGCCGAGCCGCGCTGACGGGTTGCCGAATACCACCACCGACGCGACGCGCGGGACAACCGCGGCGGGCAACGGGGCTGTGTAGCCGAGGCCGGCGATCGGCGAGGTGGCCACGACGTCGACGACAGCCGCGCCCTGCGAGTAGCCGCCCATCACGATCTTGGTCTTGGGGCATCGTGCCGCGGTGGCCTGGACGCGCTTGCTCATATCGCTGGCCCCGGCCGCGGCCTTCATGAAATCCCACGACGCGGGGTACTGCACCGCGTAGGTGCCGATCGTCGAACCTTTGACCATGGGACGCAGCGTGTCGACGAACGCCTTGCCGACGTTGCCGATGCCGGCGGGCTCGTCCGTGCCGCGGGCGAACACGACCTCAATGTCAGGACAGTCCGGCGCGGCCGAAGCAACTGGCGTCGAGATCGTGCCCACCGCGGCGGCCGCAGTCACAGCTGCGATGCCCGCGAGGGCCGAAGTCTTGACACCCACCAGTCACTTCTACCACTGTTTTAACACCGATGCCCAGGTATATCAGGTCGGGGTAACGGGTATCACCTAGCGGTGACCAGCCCACTTCTCGACCAACTCCTGCATATCGAACGCGCCGGGTGGGATTCGCTGTGCGAGTCGACCGGCGCCGACTTCTACGGCGATCTGATGCTGCGTGACGCCGTCATGGTCCTCGCCAACGGCATGGTGATGGACCGCAACACCGTCGTGAGCGCGCTGGCGCAGTCCCCGCCGTGGCGCGCGTACGAGATCAGCGGAGTGCGGCTGATCGCCGTGGACGACGACAATGCGGTTCTGGTTTACGTCGGCACGGCCTACCGCGATGGAGACGAGCCCGCGTTCGTCGGCGCCATGTCCAGCGTCTACCACCGGGTCGACGGGGCCTGGAAGCTCGCGCTGTATCAGCAGACGCGCAAGGCGGAACAGTAGGCAGCGTCACCTCGCCGGTCGCATCGCCCGCGCCCCGCATATGGTCGAGCGGTGACGATCGCCTACGACGAAGCCCTGCGGGAACGCATCGGGGCGCATCTGGAGGGGCACGCGCGCCGCGCCGTGACCGATCCGACGAAGCGACACGCGGCCGTCGCGGTGGTGCTGGTCGACTCCGAACTCGGTGAGGACCGGGTGGACCCGGCTCCCGTCGACGAGTGGATCGGGGGCCGGCCGATGCCGGAACCCGGTCTCGACGGACGCATGGTGGATGTTTCAGGTGGCGCCGCTTTCCTGTTGTGTCGCAGGACATCTCGGCTGTCGTCACACGCCGCGCAATGGGCGCTTCCCGGTGGCCGGCTGGACCCGGGGGAGACCGCGGTGGAGGCGGCGCTGCGGGAACTGGACGAGGAGGTCGGCGTAAACCTCCCGGACTCGGCGGTGCTGGGCCTGCTCGACGACTATCCGACCCGCTCCGGGTACGTCATCACCCCGGTGGTGATCTGGGGTGGCGGTCGGCTGGATCTGCATCCGTCGCCCGATGAGGTGGTGGCGGCGTACCGGGTGGGGCTGCATCAACTGCAGCGTGAGGACTCGCCCCGGTTCATCACCATTCCGGAGAGTCCGCGTCCGGTGGTGCAGATCCCGTTGGGCAACGACCTGATCCACGCCCCGACCGGTGCGGTGCTGTTGCAGTTGCGGTGGCTGGCCCTGGAGGGCCGCACCGATCCGGTCGATGAACTCGAACAGCCGGTCTTCGCCTGGAAGTAGGGACTCAGGCCTCGTGGCCGGGCTTGAGATCGGCCACGTCGGTGAGATTCACCCAGGGCCGAGGCTCGTCCGGGGCTTGGCCCGCGATCGGATTCAGCAGATACCCGACGTGGTCACCGAGGTCGACACGATCGAGGATCGCGCCCACGAACCACGCCGGTGCGGCATCGAGGATCGGCGTCGCTGCGGGCCCTTCATGCCAGCTGCACCGGGCGAACTTGTCGATCGCGTCGCCCGTCTGCCCACCGAACCAGCGGGCAAGGTCCAACTCGTCGGAGGCCAGCAGGTGCACGCCCAGGTGATCGGCTGTTTCCGCCGCGGCGAACGTGTGGTTCTGCTTCGAAATCCCGACCAGGAATCGCGGTGGATCGATACTTGCCTGCGTGGTGAATCCGACCAGACAGCCAGCCGGTCCAACCGAGGACGGCGCCGTCACGATGAACATCGGATAGTCGAGCAGCCCGACGAATCCGTCGAAACCTTCCCAGCTCTGCGCCACCAGACCATTGTCGGTCACCGGCGGGTTTAAGGGCTGCGAGTCCGGCGCCCGCGCCGGACCGTTGCCGTCGCGGGTGGACTCGGGGGTGGCGGTGCGGCAGGCGGTTTCAGCCGCTGAAACGACTGCAGGATTCGTTCCCGGTCACCACCGAGGCCGACGAGGAGATTGGTGATGTGCGGCGCGAGCACCCGCGAGACGCCGCTGCCGTCGGTGCCGAAGACGCCGATGATCTCGGCCAGCACATAACCGTGCATCATGGTCCAGATCTGGGCGGCGACAGCCACCGGATCGCCCTCGTCGATGGCCCCGGCGTCCATGCAACGCCTTACGAAGCGGGGGATCTGGGCGTACACCGAGTTGATCTCGGACAGCGCCGCCGGGTTGCCGTCGACCGTGATGTCGCGGCCGATCGGCAGGGCGATCGCCGGTGAGGTGATCCCGAACATCAGCCGGTACCGCTGCGGATAGGTGAGTGCGTACTCCCGGTAGGCCAGTCCGGAGGCGAGGAGGTCGGCCACCGGATCGTCGCTGTCGGGGTGCCGGTCCAGGTGTTTGCCGAAGCGGACGTAGGACTCGCGCACGAGCGCCTCGTACAGGCCCGGCATGCCGTCGAAATGTGTGTAGACCGCCATCGTGGAGGCGCCGATCCGTTTGGCCAGCATGCGTGCGTTGAGTGCCTCGGGCCCGCTCTCCTCGAGGACCTGCAGGCTCTCCTCGATCAGGCTTTCGCGAATTCCCATGGTCGCCATCGTCCTGGACATGCTGCCATAACAATGTTATACCTGCCAATAACATTGTTATGGAGGGTGGGAAGCGATGTTGAAGTCCGTTGCACGCGCGGCGAGCAGGTACGCCCTGTTGGTCATCGCGGCCTGGCTGTTGCTCGCCGGCGTCGGCAACATCGCGGTGCCTCAGCTCGAACACGTCGTGAAAGACCAGTCCCGGGCGTTCTTTCCGGCCGATTCCGGTGCCACCCGGGCAGCCCAGCGGATGGGCACCCTGTTCGGGGATTCGGACAGCAACAACATCGCCTATGTCGTCCTCGATGCCGACCGGCCGCTGGGGGAGCCCGACCGCGGCTACTACCGGGCCCTCGCCGACCGGCTGCGGATGGACACCCCAGGCGTCGAATCGGTGATGGATCTGTGGGACGACCCCACCGCGGCAGCCGTATTCGAGAGCCGGGACCACCAGGCGGCCTATCTGATGGCAAGGCTGTCCGGACAACTGGGGAGCAGCACTGCCACCGAGGCGGTGTCCGCCCTGCGCGCGGCGGTCGCCGCGGCCCGTCCGCCGGAGGGGCTGCGCACGTACGTCACCGGGCCCGGAGCCAGCCTGGTGGACGAATTCGCGGCTCTGGACGCACAATTGGCGAGGATCACGGTGCTGACCGTCGGCATGATCGCCGCCCTGCTGTTGTGCGTGTACCGCTCGCCCATCACCGCGGCGGTCCCGCTGGCGTCGGTGGGGCTGTCGCTGGCGCTCGGGCGTCCGGTCGTCGCCCTGCTCGGCGAGCACGGCGTGATCGAGGTGTCGGTGTTCTCGGTGGCATTGATGTCGGCCATGGTGTTGGGCGCGGGGACCGACTACGGCATCTTCCTGCTGGGCCGCTACCACGAGAACCGGCGGGCCGGTCTGGCTCCGCCGGATGCGCTGGCCGACGCCTATCGCCGAGTGGCGCCGGTGATCGTCGGATCGTCCGCCACCATCGCCACGGCGCTGTTCTGCCTGACCTTCGCCAAGGTGAATTTCCTGCGCAGCGCCGGGATACCCAGTGGCATCGGCATTCTCGCGGCGATGCTGGGCGCGCTGACATTGACCCCGGCCATGATCGGCTGGTTCAGCCGGCGTGGATGGGTGGAGCCGCGGGCAGCGCGGATCAACCGTCGATGGCGCCGGATCGGCACCGGGGTCGCCCGATGGCCGGGCCCTGTTCTGGTGGTTGCCGTCGGAACCCTGATCGTCTGCGCGGTTCCGTTGTTCGGTGCCGAGGTCAGCTTCGCGGAGCTGAGCGCACAACCCGCCACCACCGACTCCAGCCGCGGATACCAGGCGGTGCACGGAAGGTTTCCGGACAACAGGCTGCTCCCCGAGATCGTCTCGATCCAGGCCGACCGTGATCTACGCACCCCGGCCGGGCTGATCACCATCGAGCGCGTCACCCGCAAGGTCCTCGAGGTGCGGGGAGTGCGCACGGTGCAGTCCGCCAGCCGGCCCGCCGGGACCCCGGTGCGGCAGGGCACCCTGACCTATCAGGCCGGCCAGATCGGCGAACAACTCGACAGCACAGCACAATCCGCGATCAACGGGATGAACTCCGTGGATACCGTCGCGGCGACGATCGGACAACTCGACGCCTCGTTGGACGGCATGCAACGCGGGCTGACCGGTGCGGTCGACGGGTTGAACCGGGTCGGGGCAGGTTCGCAGGACATCGGTGCGGGCATGACCGGACTGCGGGGCAACCTGCAGCAGGTGTCCGGATATGCCGATCCGCTACGCCAATTCGTCAACGGCAACCCCGATTGTGCGGCCAACCCGATCTGTGCCGCGGTGCAGAAGATCGTCACGCCCCTGGACGACGCGGTCAGCGCGACGGGCACGCTCGCCGGGGGCGCGGGTGCCCTCCAAGAAGGTGCCGCCGGCGCCACCGACTCACTCGACGGTGCGGCGAAGGGTGTGGCGACGATGCGCGCGGCGCTCGCCGAGCTGCGCGGCCTCACCTCCACCCTGCGCGCCAGCCTGGGCACTGTCGGGCCGCAGATGCAGCAGATGACCGGCTACCTGTCACAGCTCAGCACCGACTTCGACGGCAGTTCTGAGGGCGGGTTCTACCTGCCGCCAAGAACTTTCGACGATCCGCACTACCGCCGGGCGATGGAGATGATGTTCTCGCCCGACGGCCGTGCCACGCGGCTGCTGGTCTATGGCGACGGCGAATCCTGGGGCCGGGACGGCGCCGACCGCTCCGGTGCGATCCGCATCGCCGCCGCCGAAGCGCTCAAGGACACCCCGCTGGCCGTCAGTGGCGTCGTCGACCTCACCGGGGTGGGAACCGCTACCGCAGAACTCATCACGTACGTCGGACACGACTTCACGCTGCTCGTCATCGCCACGCTCGTGCTCATCTTCCTGATCGTGGCCGCCATGCTGCGCAGCCCCGTGGCCGGGATCGTGGTGCTGGCCACCGTCACGCTCTCCTACGCCTCGGCGCTGGGCGCCAGTGTTGCCATCTGGCAGTTTCTGTTCGGCCAACCCCTGCACTGGGCGGTCCCGGCCTTGGCGTTCATCGCCCTGGTCGCCGTCGGCGCGGACTACAACCTACTGCTGGCGATGCGGTTACGCGACGAGTCCGAGGCCGGAGTCCGGACCGCGACGATCCGCACGTTCGCCGGCACCGGCAGCGTGGTCACCGTCGCGGGGATCGTGTTCGGGCTGACCATGTTCGCGATGCTGGGCGCCAGCGTCGTGACGATCGCCCAGGTGGGGTCCACCATCGGCATCGGACTGCTCATCGACACCCTGCTGGTGCGGACCTTCGTGGTGCCGCCCATCGCGGTGCTGCTGGGCCGCTGGTTCTGGTGGCCGCGTCGGGCCATCACGTCGACGAGCCCGTCCCGGCGTGAATACCGCTCAGCAGACCGGTCATCTGTCCAACTTCGATGAGATAGCCGTCTGGATCGCGCATGTAGCAGCGCACTTCAGCCTTTCGATCGATGGGTGGGGTCAGAAACTCGGCACCTTTCGCGCTCCACTTGCGATAACAGGCTTGGATGTCGGCCACCCGGATGTTCAGGAAGCTGGTCGCGGTGTGCGGATCGGTCGGCGGTTGCAGGGTCACGTCCGGTTTGTCCGGCGTGGGACCGCCGCCGGGGTTCATGATCAGCCAACTGTTGGCCAGCTTGATGATGCACGGGTCTTCGGCCATCACCACCTCGCCACCGAGCACTTCGCTGTAGAAAGCTCGCGAGCGGGGCACATCGGAGACGGTGAGAAAGTGGGTCAGCAACACACCCGTCTCGGGGTTGGGCAGCCTGTCGTCGAGGTTCATCTCCGATTCCCTTCCGCCTGGTACGGATGATCTTGGATGGCAATGAGATCCAGGCTCTGATCGGCGAGTTCAGCAAGCGCGAGCGTGTTGTCGGCGCGGGGCGTGACGAACAGCCCGAACTGTAATGGACGGCGGTAGTCGGTCATCGTGTGAGCACCCTCCCGGCGTCGAGCTCAGCTATTCCGACGGTAGTCGCCGAGGTGTCCGCACGGAACCGTTCTGGGCCGCCGCACCGCTCACGCCGGCATGACTTCGGCAAAGTCTGGGTACATACGCCGGGGAGGGTGAATACGGGAAGGACGCATGACGGCACCGCGATTGCAGGTTGACCAGCGCGACGCCGCCGAAGCCCAGCGCATTGCGGGTGCGGTGACCTCGGCGTTCGCCACCCGGGTGGTGGGTCAGGACCACCTGCGCGAATCGATGTTGGTCGCGTTGCTCGCCGGGGGACACCTGCTCATCGAAAGTGTTCCCGGGCTGGCCAAGACCACTGCGGCGCGGGTGGTGGCCGAATCCATCGACGGCAGCTTCCGGCGCATCCAGTGCACACCGGACCTGTTGCCGAGCGACATCATCGGAACCCAGATCTACGAGGCCGCGCGCAACTCGTTCGCCACGCAGTTGGGCCCGGTGCACGCGAACATCGTGCTGCTCGACGAGATCAACCGCTCCAGCGCCAAGACCCAGAGCGCCATGCTCGAGGCGATGGAGGAACGTCAGACCACGATCGCCGGCGTCGAATATGCCATTCCCGAGCCGTTTCTGGTGATCGCCACCCAGAACCCCGTCGACCAGGAGGGCACCTATCCGCTCTCGGAGGCCCAGACCGACCGGTTCATGCTCAAGGAGATCGTGGGCTACCCCTCGGTCGAGGAGGAGGTCGAGATCGCCGCCCGCATGGACGCCGGGCTCTACGACCGGGATCACCGCGCGGCTCCGGTCGTCACGATCGATGACGTGCGCCGCGCCCAGGGCATCGTGCGGTCGGTCTATCTGGATCGCGCGCTCGTCGAGTACGCGGGCCGGCTCGTCGCCGTCACCCGCGAACCCGGACAGTACCTGCCGGCGAACCTGGCCCGCCTGATCGAGTACGGGGCCAGCCCGCGCGCCACTCTGGCCTTCTGCCGGACGGCCCGGGCGCTGGCCGTGCTGCGCGGCCGCGACCATGTCGTGCCCGACGACATCGCCCGGTTGGCGCATCGGGTGCTGCGGCACCGGCTGATCCTCGGATTCGAGGCGGCCACGGCCCGCGTCACCCCCGATGTCATCGTCGACGCGGTGTTGCGTGCGGTGCAGGTCCCGTGAGGCCCCGATGGGCAGGTATCTGGACTCCGCCAAGGCGTACGTCGGCCGCGACGCCGGCGGTCTGCTCGAAGGTGGCCGCTACGCCCTGGTACACACCCGCAGCCTGGAGTTCGACGAGCTCCGGCCTTACGTTCCCGGTGACGACGTTCGCGACATCGACTGGAAGGCCACGGCGCGCTCCGGGCACACCCTGATCAAACGGTTCGTCTCGGAGAAGCACCACAAGGTGCTCGTGGTCGCCGACGCCGGCCGGAACAGTTGCGCACTGGCCCCGTCCGGCGAGCTGAAAAGAACTGTGGCACTGAACATCATCGGCGGCGTCGGATTGATGACGCTGCCCCGGTCCGACGAGATCGCGATGGTGCTCGGTGACCACCGCGGCACCGTGGACATCCGGCTGCGCCGCGGCGAGACCCATATCGAGAGCATGCTGCACCGCTTCCACCACCACGCCGCAGATCACCCCGGCCCGAGCGACATCCTGGTTCAGCTCGAATGGGTGGCCCGCCACTACCGGCACCGGCTGTTGATCTTCGTGGTGTCCGACGAACCGGAGGTCACCGACCGACTGGCCGATGTGCTGCGCCCGCTCACCGCCCGACACGACGTGCTGTGGGCACTGGTCGGCGACATGCCCGCGGTGAGCGGGCACCGGGACAACGGCCGCAGTTACGAGATCGCGGACGGCCGCCCGATCCTGGCCGATCTGGACCGCGATGTCATCGCGGCCTACCTGGACGCCGAAGCACAACGGCGCGAGCAGCTTTCCGAGTTCCTGATCAGGCAGCGGATACCGCACGCCCGGATTCCCGGCAGCCTGCGGATCAGGGCGGCCTTGACGGCGATGACCGGGATGTACGCCCGTGCCGGATGACCTGCTGCGCCATGTGATCGGTCCGACGCCCTACTCGCCGGTGTGGCTGTGGACCGCGATCGGCCTGATCCTGCTGCTCTGCGCCTGGTATGCGGCAGTCGTGGTACTGACATCGCAGCGCCGTGCGGTGCGCGACCTGCCCGTCGTCGGCGCCGCACGGGCGGAACTGCTGCGCCGCCGATCGGTCCGGGCGGTCCGTCGCATCGGGAATCGTTATCGCGCAGGTGATTTGAGCGCAGCGGGCACCGGCGCCGCGCTGAGCCGGGAACTCCGTGCTTTCCTGCACGCGGCCACCGGCCTGCAGGCCCAGTACATGCAGGTCGACGCCATCGCGGAAAGCTCGGCTGCACCGGCCGCGCCGATTCTGGCCGAGCTCACCGACATTCAGTTCAACCATCGTTCGGCGCTCGATGCCGGTACGGCCAGCGACGCCGCCGAGGAGTTGATCCGCGGATGGACCTGATCTGGTGGGTAGTGGTGATCGCCGGTTGCCTCGCACTCGCCGGGTGCGTGGCCCTGGCCCTGCTGCTGAGACAACCCACGGACCCGGACCGGCTCAGACCACTGGCCAATACCGGGCGGCTCACCCGGCTGCCCTCCTACGTGCGGAGCGCGCGGCTGCGGACCATCGCCGCCGTGGTTGCCATGGTGCTGTTGACGGCCGCTTTCGCAGGTTCTGTTCTGGCTGCCGCGCGTCCCACCGGGCTTCCGTCGTGGCCCCGCACCACCCAGGTGGCGACACCGGAGGACATCATGGTGTGCATCGGCGGCCCGGTGACCGACCCTGCGGTCACCGCCACATTGAATTACTTCGCCGGTCGGGCCGGCTCCTTCGGGACCGATCGGATCGGGCTGACCTCGGCCAACCGTCGCGTCATCCCGCTCACTCGGGACTATCAGTACGCCGCAGCGCAATTCGCGGAAGTCGGCCGGCAGGAAGGTGCCCGGCCGTTGGTCGCAGCGGTGTCCTATGTCGATTACACCGCCGGCGTCCAGGACGTGCTGGCAATGTGTCTGACCGGCTTCCCGTCCTTCGAGGAGAAGTCCGCACAGCGACGTTCGCTGATCTACGTAGGTCCCGAGTCCCTGCCCGGATCGACCGGATCCGCCCCGCTGTTCACCGAGGACAGGCTCCGTGACCTCGCGGTGACGGCAGGTGTTCAGGTCAACGCGATCACGTCCGGATCCGGCGAGGGGGCGGTAGCGGAGCTGACTCGCAGCACCGGCGGGCGATGGTTTTCTGATTCAGCCGATGCCGCCGCACATCTGACGCAGATCCGGGACCATCCGCCGCAGGCCGGGACGACCGGCGACACCGCGGACGTCATCTCCGCCGAAACCCCGGCGGTGCCCGTGTTGCTGGCATTGCTGGCGTTGGCAGTCCTGTGGTGGTGGCCTGTGGTGGTGCGCCGATGAGCCTTCATCCGGTTCTGCCGGCGTTGCTGTTCGCAGTGCTCGCGGTGGTGCTCGTCGCGGCGCGGGGGATGACCTTCGGGCGGGTCAGGGCGCGAGGTGGTGGCTGGGCGGCGGTGTGGCGCTGGTCGTCGGTGACGGCGGCCGGGGTGCTCCTGCTGATGGCCGCGCTCGGACCCACTGTGGGCGGGAGCCACGACACGGTGCCCCGGCCGGCCGGTGACCGGGACCCCAACATCTTTGTGCTCCTGGACCGTTCGCCGGAGATGTCGCAACCTGGTGCCGATGGACGCTCTCGGATGGCGGCGGCCCGCGACGATGTCGCGGCGCTGATCGAACGGTATCCCGACGCCCGCTTCGCGGTGATCGGGTTCGCCGGCCGTCCGTCCGTGGTGTGGCCGCTGTCCGCCGATACCTGGAGCTTGCGGCCGGTGGTGGCCGCTACCGATGCGTACCCGGCGACACCGGATTCCAACGTCGGTGCGGCCGCCAGCGTGCTGCGCTACCAGCTGATCAGTGCGGTGCAGCAGTTCCCGAGAGCCCAGAACCTGGTGTTCTATCTCGGCGCCGGTGCGCCCGAATCTCAAGCACCGCAACGGCAATTCGAGCTGCCCGAGGACGCCGTGGACGGCGGCGCGGTCCTGGGCTACGGAAACGCCGGTACGCCGGCGCTGCGCGGCGTCGCCGAACAGATCGGGGTGCCGTTCGTGCCGCGTACCGGCGCGACACCGCTGGAGGTTGCACTGCCCGCCGACAAGACGCCGAGCCGGAGCCCCGTCGCTGCCCCGGACCGCGCTGCCATCGAGCTGTACTGGGTTTTCGCCGGGTCCGCAGCGCTGCTCATATTGATCGAGCTCTATGTGGTCCTGCGGGGATTCCGCCGCCTGAAGTCGATCGATCTGGGGTCCGGGCCATGAACCGGTTGCGTCGCAGGCTGCTGCTGTACTCGGCCCCGGTGGTGCTCATAGTCCTGATCGCCGTCGTCAAACTGCTGTCGGTCGTGGTGATCGGCCACTCGGCGGCAGCCGATTTCGCCGACCGCGACACCGAGGCGATGGCAGGCGACGTGGCCAGGCTGCAGGTACTGAACATCGTCGAACCGGGCAAGGCGGACTATGCCGCGGGCGCTCTGGCTGTCCTCGAGAACCGGCTCGATGACGCCGACCGCCATTTCAGCGTGGCGATGGATAGGCATGAGGCCGGTGAAACATGTTCGGCCAGGGTGAACCTCGAACTCGTACGCGAGACTCTCGGTGATCGCGCCATCGCGGCGATGGATCCCGAAGGGGCACTGACCCGCTATCTGGCAGCGCGCGATGTGGTGGAGAAGGCTCCGGTGGGGTGCTTCGCGGGTAACACCGACCCGGACCCGGATCGGCGAACCATCCGCAACGAGGCGCTGGGACGGTTGAACAGCAAGATCGACGCCGCCGCCGCAATCTCGCCGCCACCGGTGTCCTCTCCACCCCCGGCCGCCCAGACACCGCCCCCGGCGATGGGGGGTACGTCCACCACGCAGCCGCGGAATCGGCTCGACCCGACCGTCGGCGATCCGGTGGACCGGCTGCAACAGATCCTGCGCGATGCCGCCACGGGTTAGATTCGGGTGAGTCGGGCTCGTTGAGCCCGGTCGACACGAAGGAATGAAATGGCTGTGGCGGACGGGCTGTCGGCGCGTGAGGCGAAGCGCCTGCAGACGCGTGAGCGGTTGATGGGCGCGGCGATCGCCGAGTTCAAGCGTGCCGGGATGGCGGAAGCGGACGTGGGCACGATCGTGACGGCGGCCGGCGTCGCGCACGGCACGTTCTTCTTCCATTTCCCCACCAAGGAGCATGTGCTGCTGGAACTCGAGCAGCGCGAAGAAGTCCGCATCGCCAAGCAGTACGCCCAGTTCCTCAAGAAACCGCACAGCTTGGAGGATGGGCTGCGCGAGTCGATGCGGCTGGTTGTCGGCCTGGAACGGCGGCTCGGCGGCGTCCTGTTCAAAGACTTTCTCGCCCTGCACTTCTCGCAGACGCGGCCCCCTGCGCCGGACAGTCAGGAGCACCCGGTGATCTCCGGGGTGGCGCGGGAGATCGAGTCGGCCCAGCAACAAGGTGAGGTCGCCGCCGACGTCAACCCGTGGAACAGCGCGGTCTTCTTCCTGCTCGGCTTCTACGCCCTGCTGATCACCACCAACGACTGGCCCACGCGCGATGCCCTGCTGGACGACTATGTGGTCAGGACCATGCGCAGCCTGATGCCTTAGTGGTCCTGGGCGGAATTGTGATGCGACGAGGTCGTTCCCGCCGCGGATTTCCACGTCCGGGTCGCGCCGGCGGCCGATCGGCAACCCAGCTGTAGAAACCGGCGCGAATACGCATACCCCGGGCCCCTGTCGAGCCGGCGAATCGTTGACTATAGCCAGTCAACAGTTCGAGACCGGCCTACAGGAGGACCCTTGAATCTGCCGACGATCAGATCGCGCGGCGCGGCTGCGGCCGGCCCGCGCGAGCAGTCGGTGGCCGACCACGACGAGCAGTCCCGGACTGCACAACGGCAGGCCGACAAGTGGCTGATCGTCGGATCGCTACTGATCGGCAGCGCCGTCCTCGGCATCATCGGGCTTCCTATTTTCCTGCGTGGCGTGTGGTTGCTCCGGCGTGCGCAGCGTGACGGACTCTCGGTGCGGCCGATGATGGTCACCCTGCTCGGCTACCTCGTCATCATCGACGCCGCGATCAATGCGATGGGTTGGTCGCTGGACCTGATCGGGAACCACTCCTTGCTGGCACGAGTGCTTCTGACCGGCTGGGGCAACATGTTTGACGCCGGCTACTTCTGGCACTTCAACGAGCTGTGGGTGGGCGGCGCCGGCGGGCCGGGGGAGAAGGCCTGGGAGGTCGCCCTCATCCTCACCGTCTTCACGATGCGGATTGCTACGGGCATCGGCTTCCTGCAGATGAAGCGCTGGGGGCAGCAGTGGATGATCGTCACCTGCTGGATGGGCGTGGTGATCTGGTGTGTCTATGTCTTCAACATGACGATGTTCGCCGATGTCCGCTATGCCGGGGTGATCTTCCCGGTGATCGGCTGGTGGCTCTACGACATCTTCTACATCACACCATTCCTGGCGATCCCGTACCTGCACACGGTCAACCGCGAAATCTTCACCGACTGAACAACTTCGAATGGAGCGCATTGTGTCGACATCTACCGAGACCGATCAGGACGCGGGCGAGGACCTACCCCCGGGCACCACCCCGTACTACGCGAACATACACAAATGGATCAAGCGGGCGGTGTTGGTGTGCCTGGTCGCCCTGGTGGTGGAGGGCGCTTCACGTTGCCGTTCATGGCCGTCTACTACGGCTATCCGACGCTGAGCATGACCCAAATCTGCAGCGAGCTGCTGAAGGTGCGCTACTCCGATGACACGCTGGAGTGCAAGCACCCCTACCCGATGTTCGGACCTCCCGAAGGTGCCGAGGGTAAGGACACCGCCCGCGATGAGTGGGGTGTGCAGCCGACATCGAAGTACGACCGGTTGGGGTTCCGCGAGTTGGTGCGCCGCTACGAGGAACGTCAGGCCCGTCAGGCCCAAGAGCCGGGCAAATAGATGCCCAAATCGCCTGCGTCCAAGTCAACTGAAGAGCACGCCCTCAACTGGGATCTGCGCCACGAGGACTTCAACGATCACGATCTGCTGTACGAAGTGTATTCGGTGATGCGCCAGCGGGCGCCGATCGCGCATACCGAGGCGCCCTTCTTTCCCACCGATGGTGCGTGGGTCGCGCTCGGCTATGACGAGTGCTATCGGATTGCGCAGGATTGGGAGCACTTCTCCAGCAACCCCACACCCGAGGGTGCCCGGCAGGCCGGCGGTGATCTGGTGATCACCCTCGACCCGCCGCGGCAACAAAAGTTCCGCAAGGTACTCAACCCGTATTTCTCCCCGGCGCGGATGAAGGCGCTGACGCTGCAGATCCGGGCCGAAACCGATCTGCTGATCGACGCGTGCATCGAACAGGGGCGGGGGGATCTTGCCAAGATCGCTTGGCAGCAACCCGGCATCGTGTTCTTCAAATATCTGCTCGGCATGCCCGTCGGTGACGTCCCGTTGTGCCTCGAGTTGGTCGACACCGCCCTCAACGGTGCCGTCGAGCAGGACCGGATGCTGGCCTGGGGCCGGCTGTATCAGCATCTGCACGATGCGGTATCGGCCCGCAGCGCCGAACCTCCGCGCGATGACATGATCGACGTGCTGCTGCGCGCCGAGATCGACGGTGAACCGTTGCCGTTCAATGACATTGTCGCCAACGCCATCCTGCTGGTCCAGGCCGGTCTCGAAACAACGGCCGGCGCAATGTCTTTCGCATTCCACTACCTGGCCACCCACCCTGGCGAGCGTGACCGGCTGATCTCCGAACCGGAGATCCTGCCGAAGGCCGTCGAGGAGTTCGTCCGGTTCGCCGGATCGATCCACGGCCTGCCCCGCACGGTGGCGAAGGACGTGGAACTGAGCGGGCAGCGGTTCTGCCCGGGCGAGGCCGTTGTCCTCAACTACGCCGCGGCGAACCGGGACGCCACCCAGTTCCCCGAGCCGGACCGCTGCGTGCTGGACCGCTCGGCCAACCGCCACCTCGGTTTCGGGGCCGGAGTGCACCGGTGCCTCGGTTCCAACCTCGCTCGTCTGGAGTTCGCCGTCGGCCTCGAGCAGGTACTGACCCGGATGCCCGATGTCGCCGTGGATCCCAGCGCCACCGTGGTGTTCCACGGTAATTCCGTGACGCGGGGCTACCGTCGGGTCCCGGTCGTGTTCTCCCCGGGAGAACCGGTTGTATTGCGGGGACCTAACGATTCGGCGCTGTCTCGGGGCTGACGCCCCCGTAAGCAGCAAAGCCGTGGTTCAGTGGTAACCGATGTCTGGTGCCTTGTCCCCGCGTCGCTGTCTCACCGCTGCGGTGACGGCGGGTGTCACGTTGCTCGCGGTGGGTAGTCCGTCGGCTTCGGCCGCCCCGGCCAGTGATGGCCGTGGGTATGTCGACTCCACGGCGCGGTGTGCCAGTGCGGAGGCGACCGTGTTGTTCGGCAGCACCGACGCCTCCAGGGTGGCGATCTGTTCGGTGTCGGGCGGCACGTACGAGTACCGCGGTGTCCGACTGCGCGACGGCGCCAAACTGATCGTGCCCGCGAAGCGCAACGACGACGGTGCGTTCCGGGTGGAGAACGCCGGGATCGAATACCTGGTGACGGCGAAGTCGCTGGTGCTCAGTGCGGGGGAAAAAGTGATCCGCGAGGAGGCGATGATCGACTTCCACCGCCCGGGTTCGCCGGCGGCGCAGGATTCGGCGAAGTCTCCCGGTGCGGCGCCCGCTCCGGCAACCGCGTCGCCCACGCCCACGACGCCGTTGCCGCCGCCGCTGGCTGCCGAAGTCGGTGGCGGCAGCACTCGTCGCTGAACCGCTGAGCAGCGCACTTGCCCGCGGAGTTGAGGGCAACTGATGAAAATGATAATCATTAACGGTATGCGTGCGTGTTCGTCGTCCCTGCCGCCATCTGATCTGGACCGGCTGCTGGACCAACTCAGGCCGGGAACAATCTGTCTGACCGTCCCGCTCGTCGACGATGTCGTCCAGGTCGGCATCGGCGGTGACTTCGAAACCACTACGGTCGCGGTCACCGTCACGGCCACATCGGTGCGGGTCCGGCGGGTCGACGGCAGGCGCCTGCAGGTACACCTGGTCGAGGGCTGGTCCGAGACGAGCGCACCAGGGGTGGCGGTCCCGGTGTTCGACGAGCCGGTGGACGCCGTCATCCTCGAACGCTGCGACAGACGATGGGGCGCCGGCGCCGGCCTGCGCGCTGTCCGACTCGCCGACCTCGATCGGTTCGTCGGCACGCTGACCCGGTTCGCCCTGGCCAAGCAGTTCCGCGACGGGGGCTTTGATCAGGCGGTAGGTGCGGCGTAGGTCTGCAGGTACTGCGTCAGCGCCCGTTGGCCCTCGGTGAGGATCGCCCGGTCCTTCTCGGGGCCGGCGTGAAAAGCCATCTCCAGCAAGCGATCACCCATCTCGACAGCGACCATCGTCACCAGCGGATCGGTGCCCTCGCGCAGCAGCCCCCAATGCAGCAGCCCGGCATGCAGCGCGTTGGCGAACTCGGCCCGGCGCATGCGGGGATCGGCGAGCTGCCCGGTGGCCAGGCTGGTGTAGTGCAGGTTGACCAGATGTGGATGGTTCCGCAGGTGTTCGTAGTGGAACTCGAAGATGCCGTGGGCCACCTCGGCCAGGCTGGTCGGTGCCAGTGCGGCCAGGACCGCTGCGCCTTCGGCGTCGCGCCGGTCGAGGTGGTCGGTGACGATCTCCTGCAGGATCGCGTCGCGATTGGGGAAGAACTGGTACACCGTCGCGACCGGTACGTCGGCGCGATGGGCGATGGCACGGGTGGTGACAGCGTCGACACCCTGGGTCTCGAGCAGCTCGAGCGCTGCGGACCGGATTCGCTCGACGCGTCGTCTGCTGCGCTCCTGTACTGGTTGGCGGCGCCGTAGGGGCTTGTGGGTGACCACCCGCAAATCGTCGCACATGGCTAACGTGATCCCAATTCATGTTGTCTTGTGGTCCAGGGCGGGGATCGATGCTCGCGCGGGTACGGTCGATGTCGCTTATCGCGACGAGCCCCAGAAGGAAACCGTGTCGATACTGTCCACGCCGATGTTGGCCGATGCTCTTGCCCGGTTGTTCTCCGTGGGGGTGAGACCGGGGCCCATGCGTGGCGTTCGGTTCCCCGACATACCCGGCCGCACAACGCTCACCGAGATCCCGACCCGTCACGGCGACGTTGCCGCCACGGTGTATCACCCGGAGGCCGGCGAGGAGAAGCCCGCGGTGTACGTAAACGTGCATGGCGGTGGCTTCGTCGTCGGGCACCGAGAGCAGGACGATCCATGGTGCCGTTTCCTCGCCGCGCACGCGAATGTGATTGTGGTCAACGTCGATTACCTGTTGGCCCCCGGGCATCGGTTCCCGACGCCGGTCGAGCAGATCTATGACGTGCTCACCTGGGCCTCGGAACCCGAGCGGGACTGGGACGGCACCCGGCTGTGCGTCGGAGGCCAGAGCGCGGGCGGCAGCCTGTCCGCTGCTGCCGCGCGGTTGGCGTTGGAGAGTGGCGGGCCGCGGATCGCACTACAGGTCTTGCACTATCCACCGCTGGACCTGGTCACCGCCACCAAGGACAAGCATTCCCCGGCCGGCGCCAAGGCGGTGTTGAAGCCGTGGATGGGGGAGGTGTTCGACACCGCCTACATCCCCGATCGTGCCCGGCGCAGCGACCGCCTGGCGTCCCCGGCCTGGGGCACCAACGCCGACGGACTCGACGGGATCGCTCCGGCGCTGATCGTCACAGCCGAATACGACCGCCTGCGCGACGAGGCGTGGCAGTACGCGCAGAAGCTCGATGCGGTGGGCGCCCTGGCCGAGTATCACGAAGTGCCCGACGTCGATCACGGTTACAACATCATGAGCAATGCGGCCGAGGTCACGAGGAAGGTCTACGAGCGGATCGCCGGGCACGTCCGCCGCGTCACGGCACCGTGACGCGGATCTCGTCGGGGAGCTCTTGCGGGATCTCCGGCTCTATTTAGGCTTGCCTTACCTAAATGTGTAAGGGCGGTCATGAGGAAGATCCAGGTAGCAGTCATCGGCGCGGGCCCGGCGGGCATCTATGCCGCCGACATTCTCACCAAGGAGTACGAGCACGCCCGTGTCGACGTCTTCGACCGGCTCCCAGCGCCGTATGGGCTGGTGCGCTACGGCGTCGCCCCAGATCATCCGCGGATCAAGGAGATCATCAAGGCGCTGCGCCGGGTGCTGTCCCGTGACCAGAACAGCGTGCGATTCATCGGCAATGTCCACTACGGCACGGATCTGAGGCTGGCCGATCTGCGGCGCCACTACGACGCGGTGATCTTCTCCACCGGGGCGCGGGCCGACCGGGCGCTCGACATCCCCGGCATCGACCTGGAGGGAAGCTACGGCGCCGCCGACTTCGTGTCCTGGTACGACGGACATCCCGACGTGCCGCGCACCTGGCCGCTGACCGCCAAGCACGTCGCGGTGCTCGGCGCGGGCAACGTGGCCCTCGATATCGCCCGGATGCTCGCCAAGCCGGCCGACGAGCAGCTCGTCACCGAGATTCCGGGCAACGTCTATCAGGGCCTTGCCGCCAATCAGGCCACCGACGTCCACGTGTTCGCCCGACGCGGGCCCGCGCAGATCAAGTTCAGCCCGATGGAGTTTCGCGAGCTGTCGCATTCGCCGAGCGTGGACGTCATCGTGCATCCCGAGGGGTTCGAGATCGACGAGGCCAGCCAGCACGCCATCAACACGACCAAGTCGACCCGGCTCGTAGTGGACACCATGATGAAGTACCTGCAGCGCGAGCCGACGGGCGCACCGCACCGTATCCACCTTCATCTGTGCCAGGCGCCCGTGGCCGTGCTGGGCACCGACCGGGTCCAAGGCCTGCGCACCGAGCACATGGAACTGTGTGGGGATGGAAATGTCCGTGGGACAGGAGAATTCACCGATTGGCCGGTCGAAGCTGTGTACCGCGCCGTCGGCTACCTGTCCACCCATCTGGCGGATCTACCGTTCGATCATCACGCCGGTGTGGTGCCCAACGATGCAGGCCGGGTGCTGGATATCGACGGTGGGTTGATCGACGCGGCGTACGTGACGGGCTGGGTCAAGCGCGGCCCGATCGGGTTGATCGGGCATACCAAGTCCGACGCGGCCGAAACCGTCACGAGCCTGCTCAACGACCTGTCAGGCCTGCGGGCGCCCGAAACCGGCGATCCCGATGCGATCCTCGAGCATTTGTCGGCCAACGGCGTCGACTACACCACGTGGGCGGAGTGGGAGCGCCTTGATGCCCACGAGATGTCCCTGGGCGAGGTGCAGGGACGCGAACGTGTGAAAGTGGTGGCGCGGCAGGACATGCTGCGGGCCGGACGCGACGCCTTGGTGCGCGACTGAAATGCGATCGTGCCGCGGTCGTCAACCCAGCGAACTGTGCACGGCCAGGGTGGCCGCGACGGCGTTGGCCGCTTCGGCGCCCTTCTTGACGAAGTGCTTCGTGAAGTAATCGATGTGCTCATCGTGCTCGTGGAAATGGTGCGGGGTGAGCACGACAGAGAACACCGGCACGTCGGTGTCGAGTTGCACGCGCATCAGCCCGTCGATCACCGCGGTGGCCACGAAGTCGTGGCGGTAGATTCCGCCGTCGACGACGAGTCCCGCCGCGACGATCGCCCGGTACCGCCCGGTCAGTGCCAGACGCTTTGCGGTGAGCGGAATTTCGAACGCACCGGGCACTTCGAAGAACTCCAGCGCGCCGCCGGCGATCCCGTGGCTGCCGATCTGTTCGGTGAACCCCTCGCGGGCCTTGTCGACGATGTTGCGATGCCAGGTGGCTTGCACGAACGCGATCTGAGTGGCTGCGTCAGACATGTAGTGACGCTATCGCACGTCGAGGTAGGCGTCGGCCCAGGCGCCGATGATTCGTCCGGCGCGTTTGGCCTGCCCGGGTCCGGTCAGAAGGTGTTCGGAACCTTCCAGTGAGACGAAACTGCGCGGGTGGCGCGCGGCCCAGAAGATGTCGCTCGCGTTCTTGATGCCGACGGTGTTGTCGGTCGGGGAGTGCAGGATGAGCAGCGGCATTTTCAGCGCCGTGATCTTGTCGCGTAGGTCGGCGGCCCGGACGTCCTCGACGAATGCGCGCTTGAGGGTCAGGGTCTTCCCGCCGACCATCCACTCACCGCTGCCCTCGGCGCAGACCTGCTCGATCACCGCGTCGTATTGACGTTCCACGTGTGTGGGGTCGAACGGGGCACCTACGGTCACCACGGCCCGCACGCCGGGGGACTGCCGGGCTGCGGCGATCACCGCGGCGCCGCCGAACGAGTGGCCGATCAGAATGTCGGCCGGCGTTCCGCGCTCGGCCATGAAGGTGCAGGCGGCGATCACGTCGTTGACCTTCACGGTGAACGAGCCGTCACCCCAGTCACCCTCGGACGCGCCGAGACCCAGTGCGTCAAAGCGCAGCATGCCGATCCCGTCGCCGGCGAGCTGTTTGCAGATGCGGGACGCGGCCGGGGAGTCCTTGCCCAAGGTGAAACCGTGCGAGAAGACGCCCCATCCCCGGATCGGACCCTCGGGCCGGTCGATCACACCCGCCAGCGTCGGGCCGGTCGAACTCGGGAATGTGACGCGCTCAGCCATGACGGTGGTTTACCACGTGACCCGCGACGGGGCGGCGATTAGCCGGAGGTACCTGCGAGGTTGCCGGCCCAGCTCCGTAATGTGGAGATCATGGCTGCTGCTGGTCAGTGCTGCCCGGCAAGCTGCGACTGAATGTATTGAGATGTGGAGCAAGTTCGTGCCCCTGAACACCATCGCGCTGGAACTCGTCCCGCCGACCCTGGAACGCGGCCTGCAGTACCCCGTCGAAGAGGCGCGGAAAGTGCTCGCACTGGCAGCTGAAACCGGCATCGAAGGCCGGATCCGCCACGTCATGATCCCCGGAATGATCGACGAGGACGACGACCGTCCGATCGAGATGAAGCCGCGGATGGATGTCCTGGACTACTGGAACATCCTGCGGCCCGAACTTCCCGAGATGCGGGGTCTGTGCACGCAGGTCACGTCCTTTCTGGGCCAGGAGGCGTTGGGCAAGCGCCTGAACGACCTCAGCGGGGCAGCTTTCGACGGCATCGCATTCGTCGGCGTGCCCCGGACCATGAAGGACGGCGAGGGTGAAGGTGTCGCCCCCACCGATGCCTTGTCGATCTATGAGGATCTGGTCCCCAACCGCGGTGCCATCCTGATCCCCACCCGCGACGGTGAGCAGGGCCGGTTCAACTTCAAATGTGAGCAGGGCGCCACCTACGGCATGACCCAGCTGCTGTACTCCGACGCGATCGTCGAATACCTGACCGAGCTCGCCAAGACCACCGAACACCGGCCCGAGATCCTGCTGTCGTTCGGTTTCGTGCCGAAGATGGAGACCAAGGTCGGCCTGATCAACTGGCTCATCCAAGACCCCGGCAATCCTGCCGTCGCTGCCGAGCAGGAGTTCGTGAGCCACCTGGCCGCTATCGACCCGGCCGAAAAGCGCAAGCTGATGCTCGACCTCTACAAGCGGGTGATCGACGGGGTCGCCGATCTCGGCTTCCCGCTGAGCATCCACTTCGAGGCGGCCTACGGGGTGTCCAAGCCCGCCTTCGAGACGTTCGCCGAGATGCTGGAGTACTGGGCTCCGGACCGCGCGGGCTAGCCGTTGCCAGGCGGCCGTTCTTGTCGGTGGTCGAATGTATGTTCGAGTCATGCAGGCGGGTGCGGTCCAAGCGGTAGAGGGGTTGCGGGCCGCCTACGACGCGTTCGCCGCCTGTGATTTTGGGGTGTTGACCCGGACTGACTTGCTGGCGGTGCTCGACGAGTACGAGACCCTGGCGTGTCAGTTGCCCGGCCCGCTGCATCGGTTGCTGGCCCAGCTCCAAGTTGAGGCCGCGCCACGTGAGTTGGGTGCCAAATCGTGGAACGAGGTGCTACGGATCCGGTGGCGGTTGTCGAGCGCTGAGGCCGGCCGCCGCCTGGCCGAGACCGCCGAGTTGGGGCCCCGGCGCACCCTGACCGGGGAACCCTTGCCGCCGGTGCTGCCCGTGGTCACCGCCGCCCAGTCGGCGGGGTTGCTCACCGGTGATCACGTCAAAGTGCTGCGTGAGGCCGTGGGGGATCTGCCCGGCTTCGTCGACCAGACCACCCGCGAACAGTTCGAAGCCGACCTGGTCCGCGTCGCCGTCAGCGTGGGCCCCAAAGAACTCAAAGAAACAGCCGGACTGCGCCTGTTCCTGCTCGATCAGGACGGACCCGAACCCGACGAGACCGAACGGGCCCGCAAGCGCGGGGTCACCATGGGCAAGCAGGGCCGCGATGCGATGACCGCCCTGATGGCCAACCTGAACCCCGAAGCCGCCGCGGTGTTCGAGGTCTTGTTCGCCAAGTTCGCCGCCCCGGGTATGTGCAACCCCGACGATGACCCACCGTGCACCACCGGCACACCCACCCAAGCTCAGATCGACAGCGATCACCGCAGCCTGGCCCAACGCCAACACGACGCGCTGCTGGTCATCGGGCGGATCGCGTTGATGAGCGGGGACCTCGGACAGCTCAACGGGCTACCGGTGTCGGTGATCATCCGCACCACCCTGCAAGACCTCGAATCGCGCGCCGGGATCGGGGTGACCGGAGGCGGCCGCAAAATCCCCATCAAAGACGTCATCCGGATGGGCGCCCATGCCCACCATCACCTGGCGATCTTCGATCAGGCCACCGGCGCGGCGTTGAATTATTTCCGGGCCCGCCGTGTCGCCAGCCCGGCCCAACGCATCATGCTCATCGCCCGCGACGGCGGGTGCACCAAACCGGGCTGCACCGTCGGGGCCTACGGCTGCCAGATCCATCACGCGGTGGCGGATTGGGCGGACGGGGGCAACACCAACGTCGACGACATGACCCTGGCCTGTGGGCCGGACAATCGGATGGTCGGCGCCGGCGGCGGCTACACCACCCTCATCAATCCCGACGGTGAAGTGGAATGGCATCCACCTCCGGGACTGGATCACGGTCAACACCGCATCAACTACCACCACCGCCCCGAACTACTCCTGACCCCACCCGAGGACCAGCACCCCGACCCGCAACCGGGCCCCGTGCCGGAAGCGAAGCCAGACCCTGCACCGGAGCCAGCCCCGCCGGCCTGGCAGCTAGCGCCAAACCCCGAGTTGGCCCCGGACCTCACCGCAGATGACCACCCAGGCCTCGAATGGACCGCGCACCGCGATCCCGACCCCGACTGGGCTTTGGTACCCGTCCGTGTACCCGAACCGCACTGCGACGAATGGGACCAGGACTGGAACCCGCAGTGGGACCTACAGCGCGACGCAGCTTTCGGCGAGACCACACCGGTCTCGCCCAATGTCGAACACCTCTGCAACCCAGACTCGTCCGACACAGACACGACCACCCCAAAGCCGTTCAACCCAGCCATCCCGCCCGGCTGGGAACTGCTGCCCGACGACGCACCACCAGCCGAATCCCACCACGACACATACACATACGACGACCCCGACCCATGGCCACCCATCGACCACTACGCCCTCAGCAGCAAGCCAGCACGCGGTCCCTAAGCATCCGAGCAAGCCCGGCGCTTGCCCGCGCCATCTCGCCAGTGACTGCCTGCGTTTATCTGCAACCGCGGCCTTTGGGGCGGGATACTAGTCATGGATTCAATCCGTCCGGGGGCATCGGCGGGCCATGCGAACAACGCCCGCGCCAGCCAGACGCATGGCAATCGCGACGAAAATCTGCGTGCCCGGGATGATCGTCCGAAACGTGATTGTCGTCGACATCACGCTGCCGCTTTCCGCGGGCTCGACGGTGATCTGGCCGGTGTAGTCGCGAAAGGGTAGTCCCGACACCAGGCTGTACCGCAGTATTGTCGGCGGCTCGAACCACGTGATTCGTTCGCGGATAACCGGTCCGAACATATGGAGAGCCCGGACCGCGCCCACACCGTTTGGATCGGGGCTGCCGGGATTTTCCAGAACCACCGTGTGAGACGGCGTCCACTCGGACATCCGTTCGTGGTTCGAGATGATATTCCAAACGACTTGTGGGTCTGCGGCGACCCGACGAACATCGGTGTAGCGGTACGACCGTCCCATCAGATCAGACAATCACTGCCGAAGTGTGCTGTCGAGGTCCGTCGCGGTAGTCAGCCGAGCGATTGGACCCGCGCTGCGAGGGTGGCCGTCCACTCCTTCAGGTACTCGTCATCGGTCGAGGGCGTTGTTGAACGACGGAATAGGTTGGAGGAGAAGCGTTCTCCGAGCAGGCTGTTGATTCCGAGTGTTGCCAGAACTCGCGTCTGCTCGGGCGACTTGTTCGGCGCCCAGACGCTGATCCATCCATTCAGTTCTTCGCACAGCCCGTCGACGAGCGCAGCGTAAGCGGTATCGAGGCGGTCGGACAATCCCGCGGGCGTGCGGGCGGCGATTTGGAGCGATCGTCTCCCCGTGAGCTGATGAGAATCAACGAGATTCGTTCAGAACCAGCACGATCAGTTCTTCCAGGCTGTTCAGTCGGGCCCTGTGGTTGACTGCCTCGACTGCCGAAATGACAGTGCGCACGACACTTTCCGGGCACGAGGCCAAGTTCTTGACATGAAGCTCGAGGCGATCTTCCAGGTTGTCGAGGACAACGCTGCTCATGCCGTCGTCGGGATACCGTAGGCTCGACCAGCAATCCACCAAGGCGGGGTAGTTGCCGCCGTAGAAATCCGGGAATCCGAACGTCTTCTTCAGAACGGCATGTAGTTGCTCGGTTGTCTTCGTTCCACTCAGGTCAATTGAGATCGTCTTGTCCATAGACGAGTCAGTTTCCCTCGCCCATCGCCGTGCCGACCGCTTGGGCGATGAAGCGCACGGCGTCATTGCGGCTCACCGAGGCCATCAACTGTGCGGCGGCTTGGATCTCTGGGCCCACCAGACAGGTGGGGCCCTCGGTGAGATGGGCGAATGCCGTCGCGACCACGTCATCGACCGCAGCCGCACCCGGCGGGGTTTGATCCGGCGAGTCGATCTGGCCCCGTTCATGTTCGAGTCTGCGCAGCGCGGGAGTGTCGGTCTTGCCGAGGATCAGCCCGAGCACGTCAACGCCCTTGTCGTGCAACTCAGTCCACAACGCTTCGGCGAACACCATGTCGAAGGCCTTGCTCGCACCGTAGGCCACCATGTTCGGACCACCGGCGAATCCGGCACCCGATCCGAAAACGATGATGCCGCCGCGGGCTCGATCCACCATCGGCTGTGCGTAGTGGTGGCACAGCTGCATCGGCACCATGCAGTTGCGCTGCACGAGCGATTCGGCATCCGAGAGCGGCCCTGACAAGAACGGGGTGAACTTGGGATCGGCACCCGCGCAGTACACCAGGAAACCGATGTCCAGATCCGAGGTGGCTGAGATCACCTCGGCAGCGGCCCCGGCCGTGGCCAGGTCGATTGCCAGCGTGCGGGTTTGCACGCCAGTCTGCTGCCGGATCTTCGCGGCGACGTCATCGAGTACCTCTTGGCGCCGGGCCAGCAGCACCACGTTGAGGCCGCGCCGGGCCAGTTCCTCGGCCATGGCCGAGCCGACCCCGTCGGAGGCGCCCGCCACCAGTGCCCACGGCCCGTACTTGTCTGCGAATTCCATTGCCCCTAGACCTCGACCACTCGAATCGGGGTGAAGCGTCGGCGTGCAACGCGCCACCCCTCGTCAGTCCGCACCAGCTCGTCGTCGTAGAAGCCGACGGCGTTGACACCGGAGTTGTTGTCCTGAGCCATGATCAGCGCGTCGACATAGGTGCGTGCCGTCGCGCTGGCGCCATCGCTGGCGATTGCATGGTTGCTCAGTCGATGCATGGTGTGCCCGGCCATCGCATGGGATCGCTCCATGAACTCGGTGACCGCGTCCGCCCCGTTCCATTGCCCGATCTCGCCGTAGTCGAGCACGCAGTCACCGGTGAACACGGTGCGGAACAGCGGCCAGTCCCGCCGGTCGATCCCGGTGGCGTAGCGAACCAGCACATCGACGATGTCCAGGTGGTCTTCGTGGTAGGTCACGCGTGTTCTCCGTTCGGATGCACAATGATTCGGGCCGGTCCCGCCGACCGGCGAGCCAAGTCGAGGGCGTCGGGAACCCCGTCGAGCGGCACCACCATGCCGATACTGGGTGTCGGGTCCAGGTCTCCGGACGCGATCGCGTCCAGCGTCCCGTACCAGTCCTGCGGCCACGGCCCGCCGCCGAACTGCAGGGTCACTCCCTGTCGGGTGGCAGTGGTGATGTCGAGGGTGTCTCCGGTGTACCAGCCGCCGGCGCAGTAGATGCGGGTGCACATATCGGATTCCTCGACGATCTTCTGGATCAGCCCCGACGCGCCGACGCATTCGAACACGACGGCCGGGCCCCACAGGTTGCGTTCGGCGCGCACCTCGCGCCAGACCTCCATCGGTGAGCGCTCAGCCGGGTCGACGGCGATGTGGGCGCCGAACTCCTTGCAGGCCAGCGCCCGTCGATCCGCTTGGTAGTCCGAGACGATGATCGGTTCGACGCCGCGGCGGGCCAGGGCCGCCGCGGCGGACAGCCCGATCGCACCGGCACCGACCACGATGGGGATCTCGCCGGGTTCGAGTCGAGCACTGCGGACGTAGAACTCGCCGACTGCGAAGGCATCCGTCAGCGCGACGGCATCGTCGGAGGCGTCGCCCGTGACGGCACGGGCGATCGCTTCGGTGACCACCACCATCTCGGCGAAACTTCCCTGCGAATCAGGGTGCTGGCCGATGATGTGCCCGCCGTCGGCGCCGCCGTTGATCAGGCGCAGTGGAATCGAGGTGACCCGGGTGCCGACGGGGAACTGATCGGTGCAGCCGGGACCGTGACCGATGACCTCGCCGACGAACTCGTGGCCCAGCACCACATCCTGTCCGGTGTCGTAGAGCGATCGGCCCGTCGGATCGTTGAGTCCGAGTTCCGGGTGGTCCATGAAGTGGACATCGGACGCACAGATCGCGGTACTGAGTACCCGCAACAGAAGCTCACCTGGACCCGGTACGGGATCGGGGATCTCGCGCACACTGAGTGCGCCTTCCCGTAAGACGACTGCGCGCATCGCACCTACCAATTCTCGAATAATCGAGATAGTCTCTCGAATTGACAAGACGACTGTAGGAATCGCCAAGAACGGAGTCAAGGGTGCGTGGTGCGGGCTCGGCGCCGACAGGCCGGGTGCTCGATGTGGTCGAGTTGCTGGCGAGTTCCGGTGACGCGCGGTTGCGGTTCTCCGATGTGGTCAGCGCACTGGACCTGACTCAGGCCACCGCACACGCGATCCTCAAGACCTTGTGCGACCGGGGCTGGCTGATCCGTGATCCCGTGGACAAGACGTTCGCCCTCGGGCCGGGTCTGGCCGTGGTGGCCGCCCGAACCGAGTCGGTGCGTCCGCTGGCACATGCGGCCCGCCTTGCCGCGCAGGAACTTTCACAGCAGCTTGGGTACGCCGCCTCGGTGGTCGAGCGAGCCGCGGAGGAGCTGGTGATCACCGCCTTCGAAGGCGCTGGGCCCCGGCCCGCGGGCACACCGGGCGATCGCATCCGGTACGCACCACCGTTCGGCGTCGCCTTCGCAGCCTGGGACTCGCCTGCGCAGCAGCGGGCCTGGATCGACCGAGCGCCCACGACGGGCGACGCTCTCACCGAACGGCTCATCGAGGTTCTGGCCCAGACCCGGGAGCGGGGTTTCGACGTCGACTGGACGACACCGGAGCTGACCCGGGCGGCGCAGATGGTCGGCTCGCTACCGAGTGACGGACTGCCCGAGCACGTCCGCGGCATCACCGATCAACTGCTCGCCGAATTCACCACGATCGGCCTGGCCCCGGGCGGCGCCGCGGGAGGCAAATCGCAGCCGGTGGCTACGATCGCCGCACCCGTGTTCGACGCTCACGGCCGGGTCGCGCTGATCCTGTCCGTACACCCGCTGCGGTCCATGACCATCCGCCAGGTGGACACTGCAGGACAGCGGGTCAGGCGGGCGGCCGATCGGCTGCCCCGACCGTAAAGGTGAAGTCCGCGACTCCTCCGACGCCACCGGAGACCACGTCGCCGGGTTGCATCGGACCGACCCCGGCCGGGGTTCCGCTGTAGATCAGGTCGCCGGGTGCGAGGTCCACGGCCGCCGAGATCGCGCCGATGACTTCCGGCACCGACCAGATCAGGTCCTTGAGGTCGCCGTGCTGCTTGAGTTCGCCGTTGACGCGCAGCCAGATCTCGCCGTTGTCCGGGTGACCGACTTCGTCGACCGGATGGATCGGGGTGCATGGGGCGGACGCATCGAAGCCCTTGGCCCAGTCCCAGGGCCGGCTGAGTTTCTTCGCCTCGTCCTGCAGGTCGCGCCGGGTCAGATCGACACCGACGCCGTAGCCCCAGATCAGGTCCAGCGCGTCGTCCGGTGCCACGTCGCGGCCGCCGGCACCCAGCGCCACCACGAGCTCGATCTCGTGGTGAAACGACGAGGTCAGCGACGGATAGGGCACTGTTCCTGCCGCATCGATCACGGCGTCGGCCGGCTTCATGAAGAAGAATGGCGGCTCCCGGTCGGGGTCTTTGCCCATCTCACGCGCATGGGCCGCGTAATTGCGTCCGACGCAGAACACCCGCCGCACCGGAAAGCGGCCGGGCCCGGTACTGACCGGGAGCGACACCTGCGGTGGGGGTGGGATCACGAAGTCGGCCATGGGAACCATCTTCCCCGACCGTGTCAGAACGCGTCGGTATCCAGTGGCATGACGTCGCCGTCGATCGATTCCACAACCTCACGAACCGCCGTCAGCAGCGGCAACATGTTGTGCGCGAAGAACTTCGCCACCGCGATCTTGCCTTCGAAGAATGCCCGGTCGCGGTCGGTGGCCGGCCCGGTCAGACCAGCCAGGGCAGACTGAGCGACCTGCGCACCGACCAGCAGGCGCTGATCTACATCACGCACGGTCCAGCCCCTATCCTTGACCGAGTGTCCGAACCGTCAGTCGCCGAGCTGCGCTCCCGCCTCGACGGGCTGACCATTCGCGACGCAGACCGGTTACGCCGCCGGCTCCGGAATCTCCGAGGCGGTGAGCCCGCCAAGATCGGGCAGCTCGCCGAACAGATCGCCACCGCCGAAGGTCTTGTCCTCACCCGCCAAGCTGCCGTCCCGGCCATCAGCTATCCCGACCTGCCGGTCAGCCAGCACCGCGACGAGCTGGCCAAGGCCATCCGCGAGAACCAGGTGGTGGTGGTCGCCGGCGCGACCGGCTCGGGCAAGACCACGCAGCTGCCCAAGATCTGTCTGGAGTTGGGCCGCGGCATCCGGGGGACCATCGGCCACACCCAGCCCCGCCGGCTGGCCGCACGTACCGTGGCCCAGCGCATCGCCGACGAACTCGGCACCCCACTGGGCGAAGCCGTCGGCTACACCGTACGTTTCACCGACCAGGCCAGCGATTCGACGCTGATCAAACTGATGACCGACGGCATTCTGCTCGCCGAGATTCAAAGGGACCGCCGCTTACTGCGCTACGACACCCTGATCCTCGACGAGGCCCACGAGCGCAGTCTCAACATCGACTTCCTTCTCGGGTATCTGCGCGAGCTGTTGCCGCGCCGCCCTGACCTCAAGGTCATCGTCACGTCGGCCACCATCGAGCCGGAGCGCTTCGCGGCGCACTTCTTCGGTGCGCCCATCGTCGAGGTATCAGGGCGGACCTACCCTGTCGAGATCCGTTATAGGCCTTTGGAAGTGACTGTCGGCGCCGACGATGACTCCGAGGACCCCGATGATCCCGACCACGAAATCGTGCGCACTGAACTACGCGATCCGACCGAGGCCATCGTCGAGGCGGTCCGCGAGCTGGAAGCCGAACCGCCCGGCGACGTGCTGGTGTTCCTATCGGGCGAACGTGAAATCCGGGACACGGCAGAGGCGTTGAAGGATCTGCGGAACACCGAGGTGCTGCCGCTGTATGCGCGCTTGCCCACCGCCGACCAGCAGAAGGTGTTCCAGCCGAGTCGCACCGGCCGACGAATCGTATTGGCCACCAACGTGGCCGAGACATCGCTCACCGTGCCCGGTATCCGGTATGTCGTCGATCCCGGTACCGCGCGGATCTCCCGCTACAGCCGTCGCACCAAGGTACAGCGGTTGCCGATCGAGCCGATCTCCCAGGCCTCGGCGGCACAGCGGGCCGGTCGTTCCGGACGTACCGCGCCCGGCGTCTGCATCCGGCTCTACTCGGAGCAGGACTTCGAATCCCGGCCCCGCTACACCGATCCGGAAATCCTGCGGACCAACCTGGCCGCGGTCATCCTGCAGATGGCTGCCCTGCAGCTGGGTGACATCGCGGAGTTCCCGTTTCTCGATCCGCCGGATGCCCGCAGCATCCGCGACGGTGTGCAGTTGCTGCAGGAGCTCGGCGCGTTCGATGCGGCGGGTGCGCTGACCGACGTCGGACGACGGCTGGCCAGGTTGCCGCTCGATCCGCGGGTCGGGCGGATGATCCTGCAGGCCGACACCGAGGGCTGCGTGCGTGAGGTGCTGGTGCTGGCGGCGGCGCTGTCGATCCCCGACCCGCGCGAGCGCCCGTCTGACCGGGAGGAAGCGGCGCGTCAGAAGCACGCCCGGTTTGCGGCGGACTCCTCTGATTTCGTGTCCTACCTCAACCTGTGGAACTATCTGCGTGAGCAACGAAACGAGCTTTCCGGCAATGCCTTCCGGCGGATGTGCCGCGAGGAATTCCTGCACTACCTGCGGATCCGGGAGTGGCAGGACCTGACCGGACAGTTGCGTAGCATCGCCCGCGACATCGGGATCCGCGAGAGTGATGAGCCCGCCGAGCCGGCCGCCATTCACGCTGCATTGACGGCGGGCCTGCTGTCCCATGTCGGGCTGCGTGAGGGCGAGGGGCGTGACTATCAAGGTGCCCGCAACTCCAGGTTCGTGCTGGCGCCGGGGTCGGTGCTGACCAAGAAGCCCCCACGCTGGATCGTGGTGGCAGATCTGGTCGAGACCAGCCGGCTGTTCGGTCGCGTCGCTGCCAAGGCCGAACCCGAGGCGATCGAGCGCGTGGCGGGACATCTGGTGCATCGCAACTACAGCGAGCCGCACTGGGAGGCCAAGCGCGGCGCGGTGGTGGCGTTCGAGCGGGTCACGCTGTACGGGCTGCCGCTCGTTCCGCGCCGGAAGATCGGGTACACCCAGATCGATCCGGAGCTGTGTCGTGAGTTGTTCATCCGACATGCCTTGGTCGAAGGGGACTGGCAGACCAGGCACCACTTCTTCCGTGACAACGCGCGGTTGCGCGCCGAACTGGAAGAGATCGAGGAACGGGCCCGCCGGCGCGATCTGCTGGTCGGCGACGACGACATCTTCGCGCTTTACGACGCCCGCATCCCGGCCGACGTCGTGTCTGCCCGTCATTTCGACGCCTGGTGGAAGAAGCAGCGACACAAAACGCCTGACCTGCTCACCTTCACCCGTGACGATCTGCTGCGTTCCGAGGACGGTGCGGACAATCCCGATACCTGGCAAGCCGGCGATCTCGAACTGCCGCTGACCTACCGGTTCGAGCCCGGGGCTGCCGACGACGGCGTCACCGTACATGTCCCGGTGGGCGTACTGGCCCGGCTCGGCGGCGACGGCTTCGCTTGGCAGGTACCGGCCTTACGGGAGGAACTGGTCACCGCGCTGATCAAGTCGCTGCCCAAGGACCTGCGACGTAACTTCGTCCCCGCCCCCGACACCGCACGGGCCATCCTGGGCGACATCGATCCGTCCGCCGGGTCACTGCTGGACGAGGTGCAGCGCGAACTACGTAGGCGCAGCGGCATTCTGGTGCCGATCGATGCGTTCGACCTGAGCAAGATCCCGGACCACCTGCGAATGACCTTCGCCGTGGAATCGGCCGAGGGCAAAGAGGTGGCGCGGGGTAAGGACATCGACGCGCTGCGTGAGCGGTTGGCCGTGCCCGTCGCCCAGGCCGTGGCCGCGGCGCTGGGCGGGGACCTGGAACGCGCAGGGCTGCAGGCCTGGCCCGAGGACCTCGACGAGCTGCCGCGCACCGTGGAAAATGTGAGCGGCGGTCACACGGTCCGCGGATATCCGGCCTTCGTGGACACCGGGAAGGCCGTCGACATCAAGGTGTTCGCCAATCCGGCCGACCAGTCCGCGGCCATGCGGCTGGGCCTTCGCCGCCTGCTGCGGCTGACCGCACCGTCACCGGTCAAGGCGATCGAGCGGGGCCTGAGTACCCGCACCCGCCTGGCGCTCAACGCCAACCCCGACGGCACTCTGGCTGCGCTGCTCGACGATTGCGCCGACGCGGCCGCTGATGTGCTGCTTCCCAAGTCGGTGTGGACGAAGGCCGAGTTTGCCGGAGTCCTGGCCCGGGCCGGTAAGGAACTCGGCCCCACCACACAGGCCGGAGTGAATCGGGTGGAGAAGGTTCTGGCCGCCACGCATGACGTGCAGGTCGCGCTACCCGACAAGCCGTCAGCCGCCCAGGCCGATGCCGTTGCCGATATCCGATCTCAACTGGATCGCCTGTTGCCCAAGGGGTTTGTCGCGGCGGCCGGTATCGCGCGCCTGAACGATCTGGCCCGATATGTCACCGCGATCACCCGCCGGTTGGAGCGGATGCCTCAGGCGCTCGGCGCCGATCGGGACCGGATGTCGCGTGTGCACGCCGTCGAGGACGCTTATGACGAACTGATTCAGGCACTTTCTCCGGGCCGTGCGGCGGCCACTGACATCCGTGACATCGCGTGGCAGATCGAGGAGTTGCGCGTCAGCCTGTGGGCCCAGCAGCTCGGCACACCGCGACCGGTCAGCGAGCAGCGCATCTACAAGGCGATCGACGCCGCTGCCCGGTAGTCAGGCGATCCGGTGCTCGATGTGGCCGATGCCGTCCAGGGTCAGCGTGAGGGTGTCCCCGGGTCGCAGCCAATGTCCGGTCTCCATTCCGCTTCCGCCAGGCAGCGTTCCGGTCCCGAAAAGCTCGCCGGGACAAAGTGGTTCGCTGCGTGAGGCGTGCGCCAGCACCTCTCCGAGGCTGTGCTGCATCCCGGCGCTGCTGACCGTGCTGACCACTACCCCGTTGAGCGCGACGGAACCGGTGAGGGAATCGATCCGGGGCAGGATCTCATCGGCGGTGACCGCGGTATCCGACATCGAACTGGCGAAGTGCTTGGACTTCTGCGGTCCGAAACCGCTGAGCATCTCCGGGCGCTGCACGTCACGGGCGCTGAAGTCGTTGAGGACGACGAACGCCCCGATGGCCTTGGCCGCTGCCTCCGGTGTCGCGTTGAACAACGGTGCGGCGAGGACGAATCCGATCTCCAGTTCGAAGTCGAGCGCCTGTGAATAGTCCGGTATCGCCACGGGGGTGCCGGTCGGGACGAAGGTCTGCGCGTTGGACATGTAGTAGATCGGCTGCTGATAGAACAGCGGCTTGGGTTTGAACTGCGGCACCGGCCGGCCGGTCACACGTTCGTACAGGGACGTCACCCGGTACAGACCGGGATGGAAGCGCCGGATAAGCCCGCGGGCGGCGTCGATGTTGTGCTGTTCGTACAGCATGAAGTCGCGGAAGGACACCGGCTGGAACGGCAGCAGGTGATCGCTGTGCTGTAGCTGGCGCTCGGCCGACGCCGCCAACCAGGCGTCGTCGAAGACGCGGCCGCCCAGCGGTGTGAGGTCCGACTGCACAGCCCAATTACCCTCGGAATCAAGCGATTGCACGGCCAGGCCGGTGGCCGTGCGGATGCGGCGCAGCTTCACCGGGCGGCCTTCCCGAGTTGCCGTCGCAGGAACGCGGTGACGTGTCCGGCCACCACATCGGGCTGCTCGAGCCATGGCCAGTGACCCGTTCCGGGCACCGGCTGCACTTCGCAGCTCCGGAATATCCGGCGGTAGTCGTCGGTCTGTGCGAATGGCACGTAGTGGTCATCGGCGCCCCACACCACCAAGACGTCGCCGCCGAACGCTCCGAGCCGATCGATATACGGCGCAAGGGCATTCGGTCCGGTGGACCGGTACAGCTTCAGCACGGCATCGGGCGTTCCACGGGCGAACATATGCTCGGCGATCGATTCCAGTGCGTCGGCCGGAAGGCCTGGGTCTCGCATGGCGAGCACGCGGCGCAGGACCGCCGGGTTGCCGATTCGGGACAGCGCCTCAGCCAGCACAGGTGTGCGCCACAGCTTGGCGGCGAAGTGGTTGATCACCACGGGGGCGTTGATCAGCGTGATGCTGGCGACGGAGTCGAGATGGTCCACCGCCCACGCGAGTGCCCAGGGCCCGCCGAAGTCGTGGGCGACCAGGTGCGCGCGTTCGACACCGAGTTGGTTCAGGATCGCGTCGAGGTGGGCCGCGTAGGCACTCACCGTGTACGGCCACTGGGGTGGCTTGTCTGCCGCGCCGAAGCCGGGCATCTCCGGAGCGATCACCCTGGCGAAACCGGCGACCGGCAGCAGCAATCGATCCCATTTCGCGCCGGCGTTGTTGCCGTGCACGAACACCACTGCCTCGCCGGTGTCCAGCCCGGCCGCCCCGCCGACGAGCACCGGTGACCGCACCCCGTCGACAGCCAGCGTGCGGAGTTCGGCAGCGCTGTCCATCAGCGGGATTTTACGGTCGCGCAACCTTTACCGCGCGCTTTCAGCCGATCATCGGGTGCCCGTCGCCACCCACGGGGCACGCTCGGCCGCCACGTCGTCGAGCACCAGTTCGGCGACCCGCGACCGGTGGGCCTCCGCACTGCCCAGTAGCGCGGCGTCGGTGGTGGCTCGTTTGAAGTAGAGATGGGCCTGGTGCTCCCAGGTGAACCCGATCCCACCGTGCACCTGAATGGCGTCCGCCGCGATCTTCGCAAACGCCGCCGACGCGGTGGCCTGCGCGATGCTGGCTGCCAACGCGGGGTCGTCGGTGCCGTCGGTCAGTGCCCACGCGGCGTGATAGGCCGCCGAGCGGGCATGCTCGAGATCGACCAGACAATCGGCCAACCGGTGCTTGACGGCCTGGAACGAGCCGATCTGCCTGCCGAACTGCAGCCTCGATTTCGCGTACTCCACCGACAGATCCAGCAGATGCTGTGCGGCACCGACCTGTTCGGCGGCCAGCAGCGCCGAGGCCACCTGGAATGCGTGCGTGATGACGCGGTCAGCCTCGTCGGTGCCGGCCACCAATTGCGCGGGGGCAGCGGTCAAGAGGATGTCGGCCTGGGGCCGGGTCAGATCGAGGGTGACCAGAGGAGTGCGTTGCACTCCTGGGCCTGACGCCTCGACGGCGTACAGAGCCACGCCATCGGGCCCCGTCGCGGCGACCAGCAACACGTCACCGGCCGCACCGTCTACGACCCGCTCGACGGTGCCGGTAAGCGTCCCATCTTCGGCGACAGTGACATTCACCGCGGCGGGGTCGAATGCGCCCGCCTCATCCGCGATCGCGAACGCCGCGGTGCGGGCGCCTTCGGTGAGTGCGCTGAGCAGTTCGTCGCGCGCCGGGCCGGCCGAGGCGGCGACGAGCGCCGGGATCGACAGCAACACGGTGCCGAACACCGGACCGCATGCCAGTGCCGCTCCGAGTTCCTCGACCGCGATGGCCTGGTCGACGAGCGTGCCGCCGGCGCCGCCGTCGGCCTCGGGAACCGCCAGGCCGAGCACGCCGAGTTCGGCGCCCAACCGGGCCCACACCGACGGGTCGAACCGAGGCTCGGACTCCATGAGCGTGCGCACCGTCTGCTCGTCGAAGTTCTCGGCACAGAACTTTCGGACCGCCGTCCGCAGCTGAGCCTGTTCTTCGGTGAAGGTGTATTCAGCTTCAACATCGCCATTGGGTTGATCCGCAAGCTTCTCAACCACGGGGAACCTCCTTCCACGGCATACCGGCATCAGCCCGCAGATCGCCGGGCAACCCGAGGATCCGTTCGCCGAGAATGTTGCGCATCACCTCTGAGGTACCGCCTTCGATGGTGTTGGCCTTGCTGCGCAGGAAGCGCTGCTGGATGGGGCCGCGCCAGTCCTTGCCGTCCTGGTCGTCGTCCCGGTCCCCGGTACCGTACCCGTGATACAGGATCCCTTCGGGGCCAAGCAGATCCATGCACCACTGATAGATGTGCTGATTGAGTTCGGCGCCGACGAGCTTGCCGATGGACCCTTCCGGACCCGGTCCGCCGACGGTGGCGGCCGCGCGGGAACGTTCGGCGGTCAGCCGTTGAGCCTCCGAACGCAGCCAGAGCTGAGTCAGCCGATCGCGCAGCACCGGGGTACGCAGATCGGAGCGAGATGCCCACAGTGCCACGGCATCCGAGATCGTCCCGGCTCCGCGCCGGTTGCCGCTGCCACCGAGCGCGCTGCGCTCGTTCATGAGCGTCGTCATCGCGACGTTCCAGCCGTTGCCCACCGCGCCGAGCCGGTGCGCATCGGGGATACGCGCGTCGGTGATGTAAACCTCGTTGAATTCGGCCTGGCCGGTCATCTGTCGCAGCGGCCTGGTCTCGACGCCCGGACCGTGCATGTCCAGCACGAAGTACGTCAGGCCCTTGTGTTTGGGCACATCGGGATTCGAACGGGCCAGCAGGAGGCCCCAGCGCGCCCGGTGGGCCAGGCTGGTCCACACCTTCTGCCCGTTCAGCACCCACTCGTCCCCGTCGAGGACCGCGGACGTGGCCAGTCCGGCCAGATCCGATCCGGCGCCCGGCTCGGAGAAGAGCTGGCACCAGATGTGTTCGGTACTGGCCAGCGGCCGCAGCCAGGACTTCTTGAGTTCGTCGGACTGGGCGTGCTCGCGCACCGTCGGCGCGGCCATGCCGTAGCCCATCGGATTGAGGCTCAACGGTATGGGGCCGCCGGCGCCCTGCAGAATGCGGTCGGCGACGGCTTGCAGACCGCGCGACACCCCGAGACCGCCGAGGCCCTCCGGGAAGTGCACCCAGGACAGGCCCGCGTCGTAACAGGCGGCCAGGTACTCGGGGATCGGAACTTTCGTGGGGTCGTGGTCGGCCACGACCCGGCGGGCGAGGTCGGCGACCCGGTCCGCATCAGCGACGCTGCTCATCCAGCCACGATAGGGAAAGGGATCTGATGGCCTGCAGGCGGGCGGTAGCGTCCACGAGCATGGACCGAAAGCGCGTGGTGATCGCTGGACTCGGCGACACCGGCGTGCTCACCGCGATCCGCCTGGCGCGCCGCTTCGACGTGGTCGGCATCTCGGTGAATCCTGGCCTGGTCAGCGGTCAGGAACTGGGCACGCGGCTGGCCCGGCCCGATGCCTGGGCGCGCGACTACTGGATCGGCTTCGACCGGTTTCGCGAACTCGACCGGGTCCGCACCGTGCACGGCACCTTGATCGGGGCCGATCTGTCGGCCCGCACCGTCAGCGTGCGCGATGCCGACGGGAACCCTCGGGTCGAACACTACGACGCACTCGTCATCTCCACCGGTGTGACGAACGGCTTTTGGCGCCAAGCGGTTCTGCAGTCAGCCGGTGATGTCGATGCCGGGCTGCAGACTGCGCACGAGCGGTTGGGGTCGGCCCAGTCAGTGGCCGTCATCGGCGGCGGCGCTGCGGCGGCCAGCAGCGCAGCCAACATCGCCCTTCGGTGGCCGGATATCAGGGTGGGGCTGTACTACCCGGGCGAACGCCCTCTGCCGCAGCATCATTGGCGTGCCCGCCGGCGCGTCGAAAGCAGGCTGACTGAGGCAGGGGTGGCGCTGCACCCCGGGCATCGAGCAGTGGTGCCCGAAGGCTTCGACTGCGCGGCCATCACGTCCGACCCCGTCCGCTGGAGCACCGGCCAGCCGCCCGCGAAGTCCGACGCGGTGTTGTGGGCTGTCGGCCGGGTTCGGCCGAACACGGCCTGGCTGCCGGCAGACGTGCTCGATGAGGATGGTTTCGTGCGGGTGACTCCCGAACTGAGGGTGCCGGGCCTTGACAGCGTGTTCGCCGTCGGCGACGTGGCCGCTACCGACCCGCTGCGCTCCTCGGCGCGCAATCGGGCCGATGGGTTGCTCGCCCGCAATGTCACCGCCTACTTCTCCGGAGGACGGATGCGCAGTTACCGGCCACCGGCCAGCCGTTGGGGATCGGTGCTCGGCGTGCAACCGGACGGGTTGGAAGTCTTCGCGCCCAACGGGTTTGCATTTCGATTTCCAGCCTGGTCCATCGATCGGATTCTGCAGCCGTGGATCGTCCGGCGCGGCATCTACCGTGGCGTGCGGTCCGGGGATCAATACATGGTCACCAACGGTTGATCGACGGGCACCACGTAGGTGGACAACATCAGTGTCCGCACGGTGCCGACGTTGTGGGCGTCGTGGATGACCCCGGCCGGGATGAGGAACGGGTCGCCCGAATGCAGGTGCTGGGTGGGCCGATCGTCGAAGACCATGTCGACGTCGCCCGCGACGATGTAACCCACTTCCGGTCCGGGGTGGCTGTGGCGGCCCGACTCCTTGCCCACCGGGATCTCGAAGCGGGTCTGGATGATCTCGAACCCGGGGGTCGGGGCGGCCGAGCGCTGAAGCTCGGTGCGGGAGACACCCGCTGTCGGGTCGTCGGCGAGAGCCGTGGGAGCGCTGAAGGTCGCGGCTGCCGCGGCGATCGACGCGAATGCGGCCAGGGCGAGACGTGTGCGTGTCATGCCTCCATGACAGTCGCCTCGGCCAATCGAGTCCAACGATGCTTTTAGATGGAAGTCATCTCTGTTGGTGATGCTGCTTTCGCGTTACGCATGTGGCTCACGCCCGCGGCAGTGCTACCGGAACCGTCTGCAGGCCGGGGCTCAGCGGAGCGACCGGAGCGGCCGGAGCGACCGGAGCCATGCCCGGCACCCCGGCTACCCGAGGCGCGGCGGCTAGACCCGGCACCTGGCCGGGCACCTGGCCCGGTATGACCGGTGCAGCGGGTGCTGCCGCGACGCCCGGCACCTGAGCCACTTGACCTGGCACCGGAGCGACCTGACCGGGCACGGCCGGCGCCGGAGCGACCTGACCGGGCACGGCCGGTGCCGGAGCCGCGGGCGGGGGCGCGGCGGCCGCGGCCGCGTTCTGGTCCAGGACCCGCAGCATGTCGGGCTTCATCTGCTGCAGCTGCGATCCCCAGTAGTTCCAGCCGTGGGTGCCGTTCGGCGGGAACTCGAACCGCGCGTTGCGCCCGCCCGCGGCCACATACTTCTGCTGAAAATCCTTGTTGGAGGCGATCGTGATGTTCTCCAGGAACTGTGCGCTGTACATCGTGCCGAAGTTCCCGCCAGGACCGTCGAGTTCGGAGGGAACGCCGTTGCCGCAGTAGACCCATACCGCGGTGTTGTTGGCCACCAGCCGGTTGATGTTCACCGTCGGGTCGTTGCGCCGCCAAGCCGGATCGTTCGTGGTGCCCCACATGTCGCTGGCGTTGTAGCCGCCGGCATCCTTCATCGCGAAACCGATCATGGTTGGCCACAGGCCTTGCGACGGATTCAGGAAGCCGGACAGGGCGCCGGCGAAGATGAACTGGGCGGGGTGCCAGATGGCCAGGTTGAGGGCCGCACCGCCGGACATCGACAGCCCGACAACGGCGTTGCCGGTCGGCGCCACATCGCGTTTGGCGGCCAGGTAAGCCGGAAGTTCCTGGGTGAGGAAGGTTTCCCACTTGTAGGTGGTGGTGCCGGCGCTGCCGGCCGCGGGGCGGTACCAGTCGCTGTAGAAGCTGGATTGCCCACCCACCGGCATGACCACCGATATGCCCGACTTGTAGAACCACTCGAACGCCGCGGTGTTGATGTCCCAACCGTTGTCGTCGTCCTGCGCGCGCAACCCGTCGAGCAGGAACAAAGCGTGCGGGCCGCCGCCCTGGAACTGAACCGTGATGTCGCGGCCCATCGCGGCCGACGGCACTTGTAGGCGTTCCACCGGCAGGCCATCGCGCGAATACGCAGCGGCGGTCGGTGCCGGTCCGGCGATGGCCAGCCACGGCAGCATCAGCCCTGAAATTGCCACTGCCGCCACGCGGCGCGACATCCGACCGAAATTTCTCAGTCTCACACCGGCACGCTAACAACGCCTGAGCTGTGGCTACTGTGGCCGCGCCCGGCGTAACCCCTCTGTTATCAAGGTGATTCGGTTCTGATGCCGGCCGAGTTTGGTCGGCGCCACTCCCGCGGCGACATACCGTGCGTCCGGCGGAACTGGCGGCTGAAGTATCCAGGGTCGGCCAAGCCCACCCGCCTGGCGACCTGGGCGACGGAAAGGTCCGTATCGCCGAGCAGTGCCCGCGCCCGACTCATCCTGCGCTCGTTGATCCACTCACCCACGGTGCGTCCGGTCCGCCGGCGCACCAACGTGGTGAGGTGACCCGCTGTCATCCCGATCTCGTCGGCGACGTCGCTCAGCGAAAGGGGATCCGACAACCTACGGTCGATCACCGAGAACACCTCGGCCAGCAACGGCTCGCCGCTACGCCGCAGATCGCTCACCACGTCGTCGGCCAGGCGGGCCAGGTCGATGAGTAGCAGGGTCAGATGGGCCAGCACCGCTTGGCGGTAGCCCTCACACCGGGCGGCGAGCTCCTCCTCGATCGATCGGATGGTGTTGTCCCACAGCGGCTGTCGATAAGCGGGCACGTGCAGTTGCAGCAGTCCGCCCGTCCTGCCGTGGAGGAACGGGAACAGTAGGGGGTGGGCCTGCCAGGTGGGCCAGGGCGACGCCGGGTCGTGCCCCAGCGCGGTGGGGTCGAAGTACACGCCGATCCCATCGGCGTCGGTGGTCAGCGGCCGTGGGTCGATCACCTCGCCTGCTGCCACCACATGGATTACCCCGTCGGTCGGTACGTACCAGAGCACCGGGAAATCATGGATGTGCGGCCGGTGCTCGGGGAGTTCCGCACGCCGGCCCCGGGTCACGGACACCGGCGGCGCGTCACGTTCGGTCCAGTACCGGTAGACCGGTACGCCGTCGCGGTGGCGAACCAAGCGTGACATGTCGGGCACGATGCCAAAGATAATCCTGATATTGCCGATCGTCACCCAACTATCGGGGTATCAGCCGCAGGACCATGGAGGTCATGACCGAACATCGTCCACATCTTCTGACAAACCGGCACGACTACCTGCCCGCCGCGGGCCACGACGTGTTCCTGCCCGGCTACGACCTGCTGACCCGGCTATTGGGGATGAACCCCGCCTATCGCGAGTTGGTCGCGCAGGCCGGACTCTCGGCCGGCCAGCGGGTCATCGAAATAGGTTGTGGAACCGGTAATCTCACCGTCCGGGTCAAGAGGGCCTGTCCGGGTGCCGAGATCATCGGGACCGATCCTGATCTGCGCGCGCTGCACCGGGCGGAGCGAAAAGCGAAGGGCATGACGGGCATCGGGTTCACCCGGGCCTATGCCCAGGAACTCCCGTTCGGCGACGGCGAGTTCGACCGGGCGCTGTCGTCGATGATGATGCATCACCTCGACGAGGTGACCAAGGTGGCCGCCGTCGGTGAACTGTTCCGGGTCTTGCGCCCGGGCGGTCGGTTGCACGTCGTCGATGTACGTGGCGACGCCTTGCCGCGGATGCTCGAGAGCGCCGGATTCGATTGCGCGGTAGTGGGATCCGGACATATCCGGCTGGCCGGAAGTCTCACGTACCTCCGCGCGACGCGTCCGGTGTGAACGCTGCGGGTGTGGCCAACGGGATGAGCAGACTCGACGGCGAATGCCCGCCCTGACGGATACGGTATGTGCCCGCGTTCAGTGCCGCCCGTGCCGGCGCTGTGGGAACCAGATGCGGAAAGTCGTAGGTGGTCAGGGTCAGCCGTAGCCGGTGGCCCGGTTCGAGCACGGCGGCGGTGGGGAAGATCTCCAGGTCGTATCGGGTCAGCTCACCGCGCACGACCGGTTGGGCCGCGGCGCGGGTGCTGAAGTGATGCGGCCGTAGCACTTCTCCTTCTGGCCCGTCCGGCGTAAACCACGTCTTCTCCGGATCCAGGGCCCGGTGCGAACCCAGCAGGGCTCCCTGGGTCAGCGGCCGGCTGGCGCCGTCCGGGGCGACGTCGTCGAGGTGGGCCACCCACAGGGTCTCGGTCGTGTCGGCCGTCGCCTGCACGGTGAGGGTGACCGGGCCTGCGATGAGCCGCGCTTCGGTGAACTCGGCCGTGGTGTAGGTCAGGGCCTCGCGCTGGAGGCGGCGGTTGTCCAGGTCGTAACGGATCCGCCGTCCCGTCTGGGCGGCCATGAAACTGCCCATTCCCAGGGTCCACTGCTCCAGGCTGCGACCCGACACCGGACCGCGCACCGTGTAGCGCAACGTGGCCTCGGTTTGGTCGGTGGCCGGTTGGGAGACAAGGTGCCCGCCCTCGGCCAGGTACATCCGGGTCGGTGTGGGCTCGGGGAACGGATAGTCCTGCGCCTGGAACCATTCCGAGCTGCCGATGGCCTGGAACCGGATGGGCGAGCCGGTCACCCCGGCGTCGGTGTCGTCCTTGAGCCAGCGATCGAACCAGCGCAATTGCAGCGCATGCAGATGCAGGCCGTCCAGGTCGGAGACGTGGTACCAGGGGCCCATGATCAACTGCACCCGGTCCGTCACCGGTTGGCCGGGCTGCATCGGACTGTTCGGCGGCCGACCGGTGTAGGCGTTCTGCAGTGCGGCGTAGTTCAGCGGTGCACCGCGCTGGAAGGCATCGTGCCAGCCGCCGACCAGGAAGACGGCAACGTTGTTGTCGGCGATCTGAGGCAGCACGTCCGAAGCCCGCATGGTGTCCCAGAACGGCCCGTCGAAAGCGGTGTCGCCGCCGGCGGTCGCGTCCCCGATCATGGTCCGGAAGTACTGGCGCTGGTCACGTCCGCGCCGGCGCACCGCGGCCAGGCCCCCGGCCCGGGGCCGTTCATGAGTGCCGCGTTTGGCGAACTCCAGCACCGGGTTGACCACATTGAGCAGTGAATAGACCGCGCCATAGGCGCGCACGGTGCGCATGTGCGGCACCCCGCCCATGGTGACCACATCGCGGTAGAAGTCATTGGCGGCCATCACCGGAAAAATTGCCTTCAACGGTGAGTCGGGGCCGACGGCCGCGGCAGTGAGAAGTTGGTTGATGGCCAGATAGGAGATGCCGAACATCCCGACCTTGCCATTCGAATTCGGCAGCCGTGCAGCCCAATTCACCAAGTCGACACCGTCCTGGGCCTGGACCGCGCCCAACATCTCGAACGATCCGCCCGAGGCTCCGGTGCCCCGCACGTCGGCCATCACCTCGATGTAGCCGCGCCGGATCAGGTACGGGGTGGCCCCGCCACCGATCTGGGCGGCCGGCGGCGGGGCCTTCTTGCCGTAGGGCGTGATGGACAACAGCACCGGGAACGGCCCAGGTGCCGGTGCCCCCGTCTCGGGGACCGTCGGATAGTGGATGTCGGCTCGGAGAACGGTGCCGTCGGAGGCGCGGACGGCCACATTGTGGTGGATCCCGACGCCGTAGCGGGCCGGCTCAGGCGTCCAGGCCGGTTCCAGCGGTGACGGGGTGCGTTTGCGGACGCGGGTGGTCGACTGTCCGGCGACCTTCCTACCTCGGACCATCTGCCACGGGTTCGCCATCCGTCCTCCTTGACGTGTCGGCCTGGCTCCACGGTATCCAGTGGACTACCCGGCCATGAACTCCGAGTAGGCCGAGGCCAGTTCGGGCGACAGTCCCGTGACGTTGCACGTGCGCTGGGTGTCCCCGATCGGGGCCAGGATGCCACGCAGGTCGTTGTACTCCTGCGGGTTGGCGGTGAAGTAACCACGCAGCGTCGCCGCGGCCTGCGGACGCGGCTGGGTGAACGCGGTGCTCACGGCCTGGTTGGCACCCGGGTGACTGTCGAGGTACGCACGTGCGGCGCCGGTGGTGCTGCTGACGGTGCCGGCCACCCCGCTGGCACTGCAGTCGGGTGCGGCGGCTGCGGTCGGTGCGCCGATCATCGTTGCGGCGACCCCGCCGAGCAGGCCCGCAGCACAAGCGCCGGCAATTCCACGACGCGCGGTGATTCCAGTGAATTTCATGATCATTTCCTTCGGGATTCTGGGATTCTCATTGGGTCGCGATCAGTGATCGCTCATGTCCCCGGCCCGAATTCGAAAGTAACCGCAGCGCAGACGAGCAAATCTTCTGCCGCGTGAAACAGCTGTGGCGGGTGTGGTGGTGTTACAGCGGACCCCGTGAACTGCGCCTCAATACCGCCGAAAAGTGGCCGATGATCTTGAAATGTCTCAAAGACCGGAGACCATTCTTAATTGATCGTGATCTGTGCCGCCGGCTGCGGTGACCGAATTGTTATCCGCAGGCCGCTCAGCTAACTGATTTGTTCACCGCTTCAGGGTTAGCCCGGACAGCGAGTTACCTAGACCGCCATCGCGGTAGATCTGCACACCCGCCACGGCCAGCATCACCGCGGCGGTTGCCAGGTGCACGACCGCGTCGGTGGTGTTGTTGGGGAAGGCGAATATGTAGGCCACCTGGTTGGAGAAGAACGCCCAGATTCCCGGCAGCGCCCCGGCCACCGCGGCCAGCAGCAGATAGAGCACGGCCCAGGATTTTCTCCAGCACAGCACCAGGCCCGGACCGAACAAAGCCAGGCCGGCCACCGCATGCCAACCGTTGTAATCCATGCCGAGAATCGGGGTCGTCGGCGCGTCCGGGCCGATGGCGAAACTCGGCTCGGCAATGAATCCGATGATTGCCTGCACCACGTGGAACAGCGAGATGATCAGCAGTCCCCATTGAGCGAAACTCCACCGCCGCATGCCCGGACGTTACGTCTACTACAGCGTGTAGTCAACGGTTCACCAGGTGTCGACGAACCTCGCGCGTGGTGCGGGCCGTTCGTGCTGCGCGGCCGCGGCGAGTGTTGCGGCGATCAACTTCCGGGTCTCCGCCGGGTCGATGACGTCGTCGATCTCGAACAACGATGCGGAGTTGAGCGCCCGCGCGTTTTCCTCGGCGGCTGCCGTGGCAGCCCGAACGGCCTGCTCGCGCTCGTCGTCGTCGGCGATGGCCTCCAGTTCCTTCCGCAGACCGAGTCGGACGGCGCCCTCCAGGCCCATCGGACCCAGGTGGGCGCCCGGCCACGCCACCGTGAGCAGCGGCTCGTGGAGGCTTCCACCGCACATCGCCTGTGCCCCAAGACCGTAACCGCGCCGCAGGATCACCGCCACCAGCGGCACCGTCAGTGCTGCACCGGCCACCAGCATTCGGGACCCGCGGCGCACCAGGGCTTCGGCTTCGGCAGCCGGACCGACCATGAATCCGGGGCAGTCCACCAGCGACACCACCGGCAGACCGAATGCGTTGCACAACTGCAGGAACCGGGCAGCCTTGTCGGATGCCGCGGCGGTGATGGCGCCGGCCATCACCATGGTGTTGTTGGCGATGACACCGACGGGCCTACCGTCGATGTGCGCCAGGGCCGTCACCATCTCCGGGGCGAACTTCTGACGCAAGAAGGTGACCGAGCCGGCATCGGAGAGGGTCTCGATGATCGGTGCCACCGGATAGGCACGCCGCGCCCGTTCGGGAATCATTGTGCGCAGGGCTGTTTGGTCGGAAGCTGGGCCTGATTCCGTCGACCCGGTGAAGTACCCCATCAGCTTCCTGGTGGTCGCGACCGCCTCCTGTTCGTCCGCCACGACGATGTCGACGACGCCGTTGGGTGCCTGCACCGAGATCGGGCCGACCTCGTCGGGGGCGACCTCGCCGAGGCCACCGCCGGCGATCATCGCCGGTCCGCCCATCCCGATCGAGCTGTCCTCGGTCGCGACGATCAGATCGGCCGCACCGGCGATCACCGCGTTGCCGGCGAAACACCGGCCCTTGACCACGGCAATGCGCGGAACCAGGCCGGACAGCCCGGCCCACAACGCGAATGCCCGGATCTCCAGGGACGACACCGTCGGGATGTCGGTGTCACCCGGGCGGCCACCGCCGCCCTCGGCGAAGAACACCGTCGGCAATTTCAGCCGCTCGATGATCTCGAACAACCGGTCCTTCTTGCGGTGGCCGATGGCGCCCTGGGTTCCGGCCAACACGGTGTAGTCGTACGAGAGCACCGCACACGCGGCGCCGTCGATCCGTGCCGTTCCGGCCAGGAGACCGTCGGTCGGGGTGCGTTCGATCAGGTCGTCGAGGCTGCGACGCTGTCGCTGAGCCGCGATCGCGAACCGCCCGTACTCGACGAACGATCCGTCATCGATCAGGTCGGTGATGTTCTCCCGGGCGGTGCGGCCTCCCGCGGTGTGGCGGCGGGCCACCGCCTCGGGTCTGCCGGCGTCTTCCGTGAGCGCCTTTCGGCGCAGCAGTTCGGTGAGATCCTCGCGGAGGGCATCGTCGGGCATTCGGCAGCTCCTGGAATAGCGGGCGTGCGGTCGGAGGTTGCGCACAGATGTGACCGCCAACACCTCATCTAACCCGCCGTTCGATCCGCGCGATGTACTGGCCGAGGCCCGGTTGGGCGTGCTGGCCACCATCAAGGCCTCCGGCGTCCCGCAACTCTCGCCGGTGACGCCCTATTTCGACCGGGCCGCCGGCGTCATCTACGTGTCGATGACGGAAGGACGCGCGAAGACGGTCAACTTGCGTCGAGATCCGCGTGCCGTGCTCGAAGTGACCAGCGCCGACGGCTGGTCCTGGGCCACTGCCGAAGGTGCGGTAACGCTCACCGGGCCGGGAACCGACCCGCATGGCCCCGAGGTCGAGACGCTGGTCGACTACTACCGCCGCGCGGCCGGGGAGCATCCCGACTGGGATGAGTACCGGTCGGTGATGGTCTCCGATCGCCGGGTACTGATGACCCTGACCGTCGAGCGGGTGTACGGGGAGAAACTGCGCTGACTCGCCTCAGCCGAGCGGAATCTCGGCCGAGATCCGGTTCAGCACAGCGGGGTAGCGGTTCGCCTCGCGGTGTGCCCCGGGTTTGCCGCTGCTGACGATCGCGGCCGAGAGGCTGCGCTGCGGGTCGGCCCAGACCGCGATGTCGACGAGGCCGGTGTGTCCGAACGCCGAGGGCGTGTTGCGGCCGAAGGGTCCGAACCGCTTTCCGCCGAGCATGTAGCCGGTGCCCCAGCGCATCGGTTTGAGGCCGGTCGCCACATCCGGACGCATCCGGCGGCACGGCGCGGTCGCGGCCTGAAGCGTCTCGGGCTTCATGATCCGGACCCCGTCGAGTTCACCTCCGCGACGCAGGATCTCGGCGAACCGGGACAGCTCGTCGGCGTTGGACACGGTGGTCGACGAGGGGATGACGCTGGTGAGGAACAACGGCGTATTGCTGAGCGGGATGATCCGGTCCAGCGTCCCGCCCACTGCGGCCCGGAATGCCGCCGCGATCGGAGCCGGCAGCGGCTTGCCGGTCACGTGGCTGGGTGCCACCAGCGGAACCTCTTCTGGGGCAACACCGTAATTCGTCCACCGGAAGCCCAGCGGGTCGAGGATCTCGTCGGCCAGGATGTCGCGGATGTTGCGACCGGTGGCCGCCGAGACGATCTCGCGGATCAGCGGACCCCAGGTCAGGCCGTGGTAGATGTGCACCAGGCCCGGCCGGTACACCGGTTTGAGGAGGGCCAGTTGCTCACGGGTGTACTCGCTGTCGTCGACGCGGGTGACGTCGGGACGTGGTCCGGTATGGATCGGGACTCCGGCACTGTGGGTCACCGCATGCCGGATGGTGGTGCGGTCCTTGCCGTGGCTGGTGTAGCTGGGCAGGTAGTCGCAGACCCGGTCGTCGAGGGAGAAATGCCCCTGCTCGACGAGCATGTGCACCACGGTGGTGCTGATCGCCTTGGCCGCCGAGTAGACGCAGAACGGGGTGCCGGTGGTGACGGGAATCTTCTCGGCATCGGGCGCGTCGTCGGGACCGTTGCCCCAGCCGTGGCCGATGGCGCGGTTCAGTACAGTTTTTCCGTTGCGCCGCAAGCACACCTGGATGGCGGGGTGCATGCCGGATCCGTACCAGTACCGCACCGATTCCCAGATGCGCTCGACGGCTCGCGGGTCGATCTCCGAGTGATCCTCGTCGCCGATGTCGGTGACGGTGTCGAGGTCGGAGGGGAGGGCGATCTTGCCGTCTTGGCTCATGCGGTCTTCCTGGTCAGCGTGGCGGAAAGATGGTGCTGCAGTGGTTTTCCGACCGCGCCCATCTGCAGGGTGTACGTCAGTAGGTCGCCGTCGACATGGACGGAACGTGACAGTGCCGCAACATTTTTGGCCGAGGCGGTCAATCCGATCGTGGTCGCGGACAGCTCCATGTCGATGCGTCCGTCGACGGCACGCACGGTGCCTTCCTGGATCTCGGTGATGCCCGTCGGGTGTGCCAGCACCCATTCGACCCGGCCGGGTTCGGGGACCCGGAGGTATCCCGTCTCGGCGTGCAGCGGGCGGCCGTCGTCGGGGGCCGCGGTGCGCTGGCTGTAGGTCAGGAACGGCTTGCCGACGTGACCGAAGGTGATCTCTTCGAGGTACTCGAACGCCTCGATGGTCGGATACTCACCGGCGCCGGGCCCGGACCAGGTGCCGAGTAGGGGAGCCAGCGCGGTCAAGTTCGGGTGGAGGTCAGGCACACCGACAGGGTACGGCCGTGGTCCGGCAGCTCCCTGTCACGGGCGCGTCTGCCCAGGTCAGCCCCCGGTGTATGCCGCTGAGGTGCGATCCGCCGCGGCGCGTGCCTGAGCGGGATCCTCGCCGCCGGCCAACGCGGCCTGGTACCAGAGTTCGCTCGCGGACGTCATGAACTCGCGGCCCTCGTCGCCGGCCGCCCAGGCCGCACCCTCCTCCGGTGTGATGCGATCACCGCTGCCGAGGTATCCGGCGAGACCGAGAAGCCCAGAGTCCCAACCGACTCCGACCGCTCCCGGCCCGAACTGAAGCCAGAACTCGTCATCGTCCTCGGCGTGCATGATGTGGTCGAGGGTGAAGGTGGCGCGGTTCTCGCCCGCTGCGGTGATGGTGACCTCTACCCAGCTGGTGGCCCCCATGGACTCCCACGTGGTCGTGAAGGAGCGCGGCGGTTCGCAGGTCAGCACCTCACCGGAAGCGTTTCCTTCCAGTTGGAAACGGCCGCCCACCTGTAGATCACCCGTGATCGGCAGGAACCAGCGCGGGATCCGCTCGAGGCTGGTGCAGGCATCCCAGAGATCGGCGGCGTCGGTGTCGTAGGTCTGGCTGACGCTCACGACGCGCGCCGCTCGGGCTTCGAACGTCTGGCGGCCCACACTGCGGCGGACAGCGTTGAGCTGGTGTTGGACGTCGATCACGGGGAAGCCTCCTTGTTCGTGGTTCTTCTTCGTTCACGTTTGCCGCGCGCGATCTCGGTCGCCAGCGCATCCAGATGCGGTGTCCAATTACGCCGGAAGCGCTCAAGCCACTGGTCGACCTCGCGTAGCGGCGTGGCGTCGACGCGGTACAACCGCCGCGTGCCCTCCGCCCGCACGCTGGCGAAACCGTTGTCCCGCAACACCTTGAGGTGTTGTGATACCGCGGGCTGGCTTATCTCGAACTCGGCTCGGATCACCTCGGTGATGGCACCGGATGACAGCTCGCCGGCCTGGATGAGCTCCAAGATCCGCCTGCGCACCGGGTCTCCGAGAATGTCGAAGGCGTGCACAGCTTCAGAATAGAAGCGGGGGCTTATATAAGTCAACAGTTATTCGTCTGCGCGATCACCATGGCCTGGGCCGTGGGCTCATCCAGCTGCGCCTGACGGGCGCGCTTGGTTGTCGCGTACACGGTGTATCCCGCCGACTCCAGGGCGGCGCACACCGCGGCGGTGTCGTGGCGCAGGAACGTCAGTTCCACGTCCCGGCCGAAGGCGTGGTCGTAGACCGCGGGTTCACCGTCGGTTTGGAAACCCAGCAGTATCCATCCGGCGTTGCTCAGGACCCGGCGGTACTCGGTGAACAGTTCCGGCAGAGCCACGGTTGGGGTGTGGATGATCGAGTACCAGGCACATACCGCATCGAAGGTCCCCGCCGTATACGGGAGATCGAACATGTCGGCGGTCTGAAACCGCAGCCGCGGCCACCGCTGGGCGGCCAGAGAAACCATCGCCGCCGAGCCGTCGATGCCTTCGACCCGAAGGCCGCAGTCGGCAAGCTCGGCGGTGGGCTCACCGGGCCCGCAGCCCACGTCGAGGGCGCTCGTGCCGCCGGACCGCACCACCAGGTCGGCGAAGGACCGCAGGACCGCGCGATCGAACGGCCGGTCGTCGAATTCGCCGGCAAAGGCCCGGGCGTACTCGGTGGCGATCAACTCATATTGCTCATAGGCCCCGCCGGTCACGCCGCCAACTCTAGGGCGCGACACGGGGAGCCCAGCTCAGGCTGGACGGTAAGGTTCCGCAGGTGAGCACCCCCGTCAAGCACGCCGCGTACTTGCGCGGTGGCCTGGTCGGTGGGTGCTCGGCGCTCACCGCAGCGGTCGCTCACACCGCGGCCGGCGGCATGGCCCCGACGAGTAGCCCGTTGATCGTGTTGCTGCTGTTGTGTGCCGCCCTCGGTGCCGCCGTCGGCGGGTTGAACACCCAGACCCGATGGGCCAGGACCGGCCTGCTGATCGCCGGCCTCGGCGCCGGACAACTCCTGGGCCACCTGGCACTCGCAATGTCCGGCGGCCACCATCACGCGGCATCGCTGCTCACAACCCCGATGATCGGGATGCATGCCGCTGCGGCGGTCGGCCTCGGCTTGGTGATCGGTATGGCCGAATACCTGTACGTGGTGTGCGCCTCGGTGCTGTCCTGGATGCGGATCTTCGCCGCCGCCCAGATCCACCCGTCGGTGCGCGAGCTCTGGCGGCCTTCGAATATCGTTGTGGCGCGGCCTGTTCTGCTGCGCACCGGCCTCGGAATGCGGGCACCGCCGGCAACGTCCGGCATCGGCTTCTAACCCCGCCTCCTTCATCTGAGCCCGTCGTCAGCGACGGGCTGTTACGCGTTGTGCCCTGTGCGCACCTCTCTGGTTCTCTCAAAATTCTTTTCCGCGAAGGCATTTCCATGACCATCACACCTGACGATCAACTCCGCGAGGAATCCCCTCCGCCCGTCAGCCGCCACTCCCTGCGTCCCCTTCTGGTGCGGCTGCACTTCTATGCCGGCATATTCGTCGGGCCGTTCATCCTGATCGCCGCCGTCACCGGCCTGCTCTATGCGCTGATCCCGCAGATCGACACGCACGTCTACCGGCACGAGCTGACGGTCGACCAGGTGGGCACCGAGCGGCTGCCGCTGGCAGACCAGCTTGCCGCGGCGCGGCACGCTCATCCGGAAGGCGTGGTCGAGAGCATCCGCCCGCCGGCTGCGCCTGACGAGACCACCCAGATCCGCCTGCTGGTGGGACCGGAATTCAAGGACATTCCGCCGGACTACTCGCGCACAGTGTTCGTCGATCCCTACACCGGTGAGGTGCGCGGGGCGCTGACCACCTACGGGCAGTGGATGCCGGTGCGGGCCTGGTTCGACGAGCTGCATCGCAACTTGCACCTCGGCGCGTTCGGACGCAACTACAGCGAGCTGGCTGCCAGCTGGATGTGGGTGATCGCACTGGCCGGGCTGGCCCTGTGGATCATGCGTCGCCGGGAGAACCGCACGATGCGCGACCTTGTCCTGCCGGACCGCACAGCTTCGGGGCGTCGACGCACGCTGTCCTGGCACGGTGCGGTGGGCGTGTGGATAGCGGCGGTCCTGCTCGCGTTGTCGGTCTCGGGTATCACCTGGTCCCGTTATGCGGGCGAGACGGTCAACGGGATCCAGGCACAGCTGAACACCACGGCACCTGCCGTCGACACCTCCCTGTCGGGTGGCCCGGTCGCTGAGGCCGCACACCACGGCCACCACGGCGGCCCGTCCGAGTTGCGCGGCGCCGACACCGTGTTGCGGACGGCTGAGCAGGCCGGGCTCCGCGGCCCGATGTGGATGTATCCGCCGGCTGAAGCCGGTCAAGCCTGGAAAGTGGCTGAACGCAAACGTGATTGGCCCACGCGTGCCGACGAGATCGCGGTCGACGCTGATTCCGGGAAGGTGACCGACCGGGTGAACTTCGCACAGTGGCCCATGCTCGCCAAGCTCACCGACTGGACGATCGATGCCCACATGGGCCTGCTGTTCGGTATTGCCAACCAGGCTGTGCTGGCGCTCACCATGGTCGGATTGATCACCGTCATCGTGCGGGGTTATCGGATGTGGTGGCTGCGCCGGCCCACGCGGGGGTCGGCCTGGGCGGTGGGCCGCCCACCGCTGCGCGGGGCGCTGCGCCAGTTGCCGCCGTGGGGCAGCGTGGCCGTGGTGGTCGTCGTCGCCGTCATCGGATGGTCCTTGCCGTTGTTCGGGTTGAGCCTGCTGGCCTTCCTGATCGTGGATGCGATCATCGCCATGCGGAAGCGCAGTGCCCACGGCCGGGGCTGAACTCAGGCCACCGGATGCAGGGTCAGGAGTAGCCGCACCAGTTCGACCTGGCGGTGGGTGTCGGTCTTGTCGAACACCCGGTGCAGGTGGGTGCGCACGGTGGTGATCGACACCGACAGGTCCTCGGCGATCTGCTTGGGATCAGCGCCGTGCGCCACCCGCAGCGCGATGTCGGCCTCGGTGCGCGTCAGGTGGTACAGGCGTTGCAGGAGGTCCGTGCCGGGTTCGGGCTCATGGCCCGGATCGGCCAACACCACCAGCGCCCGCCGGCGGTCGGGCTCGTCAAAGCGGTGGAGCGGCAGCACGTGAATCACGAATGGCCTGGTACCCGAGGGTCTTTGGGCGGTGAACGAGTGACCTCCCCGCACGCTGTCGGAGGTGCCGGTCAGCGCCGAGCGCAGAGCACGGTGCAGGGTCCGATTGGTTGGGGCATTGGCCGCCGTGATGCGCCTGGACACCACCTGAAGGCCGTCACCGTCACGCAGGACCTTTTCGGCCGCGGCGTTGAGGTTCAGTACCTGGCCGCCTGCCCCGATCACGACGATGCCGTGATCCACGGAATCCAGGGCGGCCTGCAGGTCTGCGTCCTCGCGGGCGAAGTCGTCGAGTGAGTGTTGCGCGCGTAGGGCCTGTTGCAGGTGCGGAACCAGGCTGCTGAACTGTTTGACCCTGTCTCTGGATCCGAACGACTCGGATGCCAACGGGGCGTGGACCAGGAAGCACGCCGGGCGCGGCCCTTGGGAGAGCCGGGCGAACAGGCCGTCCTCCAGTTCATTGGGGTGCAGCCAGTCGGTGTAGAACTCCGAATTGCGATGGGGGACGACCAGTTCTGTCCCGGTCCGGACGGTCCCCACCGCGCCCTTCTCGACGGTCGCCAGGGGCGCGTCGAGCCGGTGGTAATACTCGGCGTAGCTGGCGGCCGCGCCCGTGGGCAGAATCGAGTTCTGGATCGACCAGATCGACTGGTTGGCGGTGAGCAGCGCTCCGCCGTTGCCGCCGATCGCCCGGTGGATGTCGCGGATCGTGGACTCCCAGTGCTGGGGAGCGATCGCGGCGGCGTAGACGCCGGCTACAAGACGCGAGAATCCTTCGACCGTGAGCATGTCACGCGTCCCGATTCGTTCGTAGGCAGATGCATCGGCAGTTGGTGTGTCGGTACGTAGCTGGTGGACCTCGTTGGTGCCGACCGGTCCAGATGTCCGAGTAAACCACAGTCAATATCAACCGGATAGAGGATGTCCGGCTCCGATCTGGGTGGTTGTCTGCGGTGATGAATGGCGCCGGATGTTGATCACCGGGTCGCCGAAAATGAAGCCAGCAAAGGGGGCTCGGCATGTTTTCGTTCACCTCACCACGACCATCGGAGGTTGCCGGACAATTGTGGCGACGGCCGATCGACGGTCACGACCATGGGCGGCACTCCTACGAGTGCGCCTCGCGGTTGGTCTATTTCGAGTGGTCGGTGATGGCGCGGGAAATGGACCGGTTGTGACCTGACGGCTGCACTCCACAGAGCACAGACCGCTGATCTACGCTCGCGGTATGACCGATCACGACAAAGCCGCGGCGCGGCGCGAAATTGCCGACGCTCTGCTCAACGCCCTGAACCGGCGCCACGAGGTGCTCGACGTGATCGTGGACGCCGACGATCGCGCGGCCGCGGTCGAGGCGGTTGCCCAGCTTCTCGGCACCTCGCACGTGGCGTCGGAGGCCGTGGTGGGGTTGTCGTTCGCACAGATCACAAAGGATTCGCGACGGGCGATCGCGGCCGAACTCGATGACCTGAACAGCCAGCTCAGCTTCACGGTGTCCGAGCGCCCGGCGGCTTCGGGCGAATCCCTTGAGTTGCGGCCGTTCAGCGCCGACACCGACCGCGACATCTTCGTCGCCAGGACCACCGACGTGGGTGCCTCCGGCGACGGGTCGGGCGCTCCGGCGGCCGATGTCGACGACGAGATCCGCGCCGCGCTGCGCCGGGTGGACGCCGAAGAGGCTGCCTGGTTCGTGGCGTCGGAGGGCGACCAGAAGGTCGGCATGGTGTTCGGTGAGCTGACCCACGGTGAGGTCAACGTCCGGATCTGGATCCACCCGGACTTCCGTAAACGCGGCTACGGTACCGCCGCGCTGCGCAAATGCCGTTCGGAGATGGCGACGTACTTCCCCGCCGTGCCGATGGTCGTGCGAGCGCCGGGGGCCGAACCCCGCGCGTAGCTGACAGCCTCAGCTGTCAGTCTGGCCCCGCAGGCTCGCGACGATGGTGCGCGCCACGGTTTCGGCTCGCTGCCGGGAGTAACTCTGACCCTCGGACAGCAGCGGGTAGACCACTCCGCCGAGCAGGGCATCGGCGGCCGCCGACGCCAGGTCGGGCTCGATCCGGTCGGCCAGCAGTCGGGTGCGTACCGAGTCGAGGAGTGGCCGGCTGAAGCCTGCCCGCAGCCGCGCTGCGGTGTCCTCGTGTTCCAGTGAGGCGGCGGTCAGGATGCGCAACATGGCGTTGCCGCGCTTGGTGGTCAGGGCCGAGGCGAGCGTGCCTGCCCACGAGACCAGGTCCGCGGTGACGTCGTCGGTGTGGGGCATGGTGGCCAGGATCTTGTCGGCGTCCTCCAGGAGCACGTCGGCGACCAGTGCGGGCCGGCTCGGCCACCACCGGTAGATGGTCTGCTTGCCCACCCCGGCCCGCGTGGCGACCGCCTCGATGCTCAGCCCGTCAAAGCCCCGGTCCAATAGCAGGGCGCGGGTGGCCTCGATGATGGCCACCCGCGATTTCTCGCTGCGCCGCCGGGTCGGCCCTGAGTTTGTCGGCACTGTTGCGTCGCTGGTCGGGGTCGTCGGCATGCCCTTCTCGGTCCTTTGCAGGGATCTTTACACGGAAAGCTACCCACCGTAGTCTCCCACAAGACGAGACGTAGCGTCTCGTAAAACTGGAGAGACGAACGCAAGGGCACATGGCAAAAAAGAAACTGGTCATCGGGGCCAGCGGATTCCTCGGCTCGCATGTTGCCCGACGACTCGTCGAGCGCGGCGAGGATGTTCGCGTGCTCATCCGTAGCACCAGTTCCACCCGCGGTATCGACGATCTCGACGTGGAGCGGGTCTACGGCGACATCTTCGACCTCGAGTCGGTGCGCGCCGCGATGGACGACTGCGACGTGGTGTACTACTGCGTCGTCGACGCCCGCGCCTGGCTGAGTGATCCGGCTCCACTGAGGCGAACCAATGTCGAAGGGCTGCAAGGGGTCTTGGATGTCGCGGTGGAAGCGGGCCTACGAAAATTTGTTTTCACCAGCTCGATCGCCACGATCGGTATCGCCGAATGCGGGCCGGCCACCGAGGATCTGCCGCACAACTGGCTCGACATCGGCGGCGACTACGTGCACACCAGGGTGCTCGCCGAACAGATGGTGCTGCACTACGCCCGCGAGCGCGGCCTGCCCGCCGTCGCGATGTGTGTGTCGAACACCTACGGCCCGGGGGACTGGCTGCCGACGCCGCACGGCGGTCTGGTCGCCGCCGCCGTCCGGGGCAAGATGCCGTTCTACGTCAAGGGCGCCGCGGCCGAGACCGTCGGCATCGCCGATGCGGCCGAGGCGCTGGTCCTGGCCGGTGAACGGGGCCGGGTCGGCGAACGTTACATCGTGTCCGAACGATTCCTGAGCGCCCGCGAGATCTACCGAACCGCCTGCGCAGCAGTGGATGTCGAGCCACCACGGCGCGGTGTTCCGATCCGCCTGCTGGCGGGGGCGGGTGCAGTGGTCGATCCGCTGGCGCGACTGTGCAAGAAGGAGAACAAGCTCAGCCCGCTGACCGTGCGACTCATGCACGTGATGTCGCCGATGGATCACGGTAAGGCGGTCCGTGAACTCGGATGGCAGCCCAGGCCGACGACGGAATCCATCGCCGAGGGTGCCCGCTTCTTCGCCGCCAGGAGGCGCTCGTGACCCATGTGTCCATCGCTCTGACCCCGGAGCAACAACAGCTCAGCGAGGCCGTCGAGCAGTTCGCGGCCCGCCACGCACCGATCGACGCGACCCGGTCCGGGTTGGACGATCTGGCCGCAGGCCGGTTGCCAAGCTGGTGGGACGCACTGGTGGACAACGGCTTCCACGCCGTACATCTACCGGAATCAGTGGGCGGCCAGGGTGGTGGACTGGAAGACATGGCCTGCGTGCTCGAGGCCGCTGGATCGACCCTCCTGCCGGGCCCCCTGCTCACCACGGCGATCACCGGGGCCGCGGCGGCCTCGCAGCCGAGCCCCGCCGCCGATGCGTTGCTCAAGGAGATCACCGCCGGCACCCCCGCCGTCGTGGTGTCCGGAGACCACTCGGACTTCACGGCCCGGCGCGACGGCGACGAGTGGCGCCTCACCGGTTCGACGGGCCTCACCCTGGGAATGTGCTCGGCCCAGCGCGTCGTGGTGCCGTTCACCGACGAGACGGGCGCCCTGCTCTGGTTGGTGCTGAACCCGGTCGAGGGGCAGGTCGAGCCGCGTCGCGGCACCGACCTGACCACCGATCTGGGAATCCTGCGCCTACGCGATCACGCGGTGCCGGCCGGTGCGGTTCTGACCGGGTTGGACGCCGGCCGGGTCAGCGATCTGACCGTCGCGTTCACCGCCGCGGCGGCGGCCGGCATCACCCAGTGGTGTGTCGACACCGTCACCGAACATCTACGCACCCGTGAGCAATTCGGCAAGCCGATCGGCACATTCCAGGCGTTACAGCACAAGGCGGCAATGCTGCTGGTGAACAGCGCGCTGGCGACAGCAGCGGCCTGGGATGCGGTGCGGGCACTCAATGGGTCCACCGACACCGACCAGCACCGGCTGACCGCCTGCTCGGCCGCGGTGATGGCGGTCATGCCGGTTCCCGGCCTGGTGCTCGAGGCACTCACCATGCTCGGAGCGATCGGGTTCACCTGGGAACACGACCTGCACCTGTACTGGCGGCGGGCCACCAGCCTGGCTGCCTCGATCGGTCCGGTGTCGCGCTGGACCCGTAACCTCGGCGAGTTGTCGGCCAGCGCCACCCGCGATGTCACGGTGAACCTCGGCGAGTCAGATGCCGAATTCCGGGCCCGGGTTGCCGAGGTGCTCGACCGCGCACTCACATTGTCCGACAACGGCTTCGGGCGGCAAGGCGACTACCCGGAGTTCGCGGTGGGTGCACGGCGTGACCTGCTGGCCGACGCGGGGTTGATCGCCCCGCACTGGCCCGCGCCGTGGGGCCGTGACGCCAGCGTGCGCCAGCAGCTCATCGTGGACGAGGAGTTCGGCAAGCGCGCCGACCTGGGGCGACCTTCGGTGGGTATCGCCGAATGGATCCTGCCGAGTGTCATCGCGGCCGGAACTCCCGAATTGCAAGAACGTTTCGTGCCCGCGACGCTGCGCGGCGACCTGTCCTGGTGCCAGCTGTTCAGTGAGCCGGGCGCGGGCTCCGACCTGGCCTCGCTGAACACCCGGGCGGTGCGGGTAGAGGGTGGTTGGCAGATCAACGGGCACAAGATCTGGACCTCACTGGCTCATCGGGCCGATTACGGTGCGCTGCTGGCCCGAACCGATCCCGACGCCCCCAAGCACCGCGGTATCGGCTACTTCATCCTCGACATGCGCTCCCCCGGAGTGGAATTCCGTCAGATCACCCAGTCCAGCGGGCGGGCCGAGTTCAACGAGGTGTTCCTGACCGACGTATTCGTGCCCGACGAGATGCTGCTCGGCGACCCAGCTTCGGGCTGGCAGTTGGCCATCAGCACCATGGCCCACGAACGGGTGGCGATCAGCGGCTACGTCAACATCGACCGGATGGGCGCTCTGCGCGAACTTGTCACCGTCAGCATCGATCCCGATCCGGTGCTGCACGCCATCGGTGAGATCGACGCCTACACCAACGCACTCAAGGCGCTGGGGGTGCGTGAGACGTTGCGTCTGCTCGACGGGCAGGCGCCGGGTCCGGCGTCGAGCATCGCGAAGGTGGCCACCAATGTGATGTTGCGCCGCGCAGCCGAACTCACCCTGGGACTGATCGGACCGCTTGCCCTGGAACAGGACAGCCAACCGGCAGTGGTGGCGCCCTACCTGGACCTTCCCGCCGAGCTCATCGGCGGCGGAACCACCGAGATTCAGCTCAACATCATCGCCCAGCTGATCCTGGGTCTACCCCGCAAATAAGGAGACGATATTGGGATCGCGTAGGGGACTACGGGGCGAGGCCGCGATCGTCGGCTACGTCGAGCTTCCGCCCGAGCGGATGGCCAAGGCTGCGCCGGCCCCGTTCACCCTGGAACAGTGGGCGCTGTTGGCGGCCGCGGCTCTGGAGGACGCCGGTCTGTCGGCTGAACAGGTCGACGGCATCGTCACCTCGCACCTGGGTGAGTCTGAGATCTTCGTACCGTCCACGGTGGCCGAATATCTGGGCGTGCGAGCGAACTTCGCGGAGTTGCTGGACCTCGGCGGGGCCAGCGCTGCGGGCATGGTGTGGCGGGCAGCCGCCGCGATCGAACTCGGCCTGTGCGACGTGGTGCTGTGCGCCCTGCCTGCGCGTTACATCACCGCGACCTCCGAGCGGAAACCAAAGGTGCTGACCGACGCGGTGTTCTTCGGTTCGTCCAGCAACCAGTTCGGCTCGCCGCAGGCCGAATTCGACATTCCTTACGGCAACCTCGGCCAGAACGGCCCCTATGGCCAGGTCGCTCAGCGCTATGCCTATGAGTACGGCTATGACGAGCGGGCGATGGCCAAGATCGTGGTGGACCAGCGGGTCAATGCCAACCACACCGACGGCGCCATCTGGAAAGACAAGCCGCTGACCATCGAGGACGTCCTGGCCAGTCCGGTGATCGCCGACCCCCTGCACATGCTGGAGATCGTGATGCCCTGCGTCGGTGGGGCCGCAGTCGTCGTGGCCAGTGCCGAGGTGGCGGCACGCGCCCGCAACCGGCCGGTGTGGGTCAAGGGGTTTGGCGAGCATGTGCCGTTCAAGACACCCACCTACGCGGAGAACCTGCTGGACACCCCGATCCGTAAGGCCGCCGACACCGCGTTCGGGATGACCGGGCTAACGCGCGACCAGATGGACATGGTGTCGATCTACGACTGCTACACCATCACGGTGTTGCTCAGCCTGGAAGACGCGGGGTTCTGTGAGAAGGGCAAGGGCATGTCCTTCGTGTCCGATCACGACCTCACCTTCCGCGGCGATTTCCCACTCAACACCGCCGGCGGCCAACTCGGGTTCGGACAAGCAGGATTGGCCGGAGGTATGCACCACGTGTGTGATGCCACCCGCCAGATCATGGGCCGAGCGGGTGCGGCCCAGGTCGACGATTGCAACCGGGCGTTCGTCTCCGGCAACGGCGGCATCCTGTCTGAGCAAACCACCCTGATCCTGGAAGGCGACTGAGATCGATGACCGGATTCGCCCGGCCCATGCCGGTGAAAACCCCTACCAGCGAACCCTTCTGGGATGCGTTGGCGCAGCATCGCATCGTCATCCAGTATTCACCGTCGACGCAGGCCTGGGTGTTCTACCCCCGGGTGCTGGCACCCCGCACCCTGGCCGATGACCTGCAATGGCAGGAAATATCCGGGATGGGCACGTTGTACTCGTATACGGTGGCGCGCAGGCCCGTCGGGCCGCATTTCGCCGATGCCGTTCCGCAAATTCTGGCGATCGTCGAATGGGACGAAGGGCCGCGGTTCTCCACCGAGCTGGTCGATGTCGCGCCCGAAGATGTCAGCGTCGGGATGCGGGTGCGTCCGGTGTTCTGTGACTACCCGGAGTGCGACGTGACAATGCTTCGCTACACACGCGCCTGACCTCTGCGTTTCTCCAAAGATGGTGTCCGCCCTCACAAATTACTTGGCAGCGGGCTCACAGGAGAGGAGTATGGAGTCATGCTAACCATACGAAAACTCATGGGGTCAGTGTTCGTAGCGGGAGCGGCAGTCGCGATTGCAGCAGGACCCACTGCTGCACTTCTCACCGACGCGCCTACTACAACAATCAGTGCTCAGCCCAGCGGCGGCGGCGACGCCGGCGGTGGTGGTGGCTGCGACAGCGGACCGGGCTGGAACGGCTGCGGCGGCTGGAACCCGGCCCAGGGTGGCTTTGGCCACGGCTGCATCAACGGCGTCTGCGGTGGCTGGGACGGCCAGCGCGGCTGGGGCGGCTGACCAACCCCGCTGACGACGGCACCCACCGGCAGAGCGCTGCGGCATCTGTCCCCGATCGCATCACGGTGCCGTCGGGCCGGATGACCGCGGCCGTGGCTCGGCCGGTGCGTAACCACCGACCCAGATCGCTGTCGGCTCTGACCACGAGGACCGTCGTTCCCCGTTCGGTCAGTGCGTCGTGGGCAGCGGGGGGCACTGGTGTCGTCGAGACGAACGCAAAGCCTTTCGACTGCACTGTGATAGGGCAAAGCCTGCCCGCGAGCGACCGCTGACACCACGATCGGTGTACGAGCGCTGACCGTCGCAATGGCGGGGTGACTCCATCGAGCAGCCGCAGACGCAGCGCGGGAAGCTGGCTCAGTCCGGGCAGCAGCACGCGGCGCACGGCGTTGCCGAACCCACCGCCGGCGGTCATCGCCCATCCCATTGCCAATGCGAGCCGGATCAGGGCGCGGGCATGGGGCATTCGTTCCTGCGGGTAACTGTCCAGGATGTGCTCGGACAGGTCGCCCGCGATCACCGCAGCCAGTTTCCAGCACAGGTTCACCGCATCCCGCACACCTGCACCCATGCCCTGGCCGATGAACGGCGGTGTGAGATGCGCGGCATCCCCGAGCAGGAACACATTTCCGGCGCGCCAGCGCTCGGCGATCGCCGCCCGGAACGTGTACTCGGCTACCCGTACCAACTCGATGTCGCCGGCGGCACCCACCCATGGCGCTATCAGCGGCCGAAGCGTGTCGAGTGTCGCGTAATCTGCGGTCGATTCGTTCGGCAGGAGCCGGAACTCCCAGCGATAGCGGTCGTCCCCGATTCGCATGTAGGTCGCGGCACGATCCGGGTTGCACACCTGGTGCACCCCGTCCCACTGCCTGAGGTCGACGGTGCTCCGTAGGTCGGCAACCAACCAGCGTTGCTCGAAGTGCATGTCGGTCATCGCCACACCGAGCGTCCGACGGATCACACTGTTGGCCCCGTCGCAGCCGAGCAGGTAGTCGGCCTCGACATGTTCGATGGCCGTGGTGGTGCGGTCGACGAATGTCACCTGAATGCGGTCCTGGCCCAGCCGGGTGAAACCGGTGACCTCGACGTTGCCCCGCAACCGAACCTGGGGATACTGCGCCAGATTCGTGCGAAGCAGGTCCTCGAGCTGGGGTTGGTCGAACATGTTGGCTTGAGGGAAACCGTGCCTGCCGACGGGCTCACGAGTGAATCGGGCCAGCACCTGCAGGTCAGCGTCGAGCAGCTGCAACCCAGCTGCGGGTCGGGAGATCGCCGCGAACTGTTCGGAGAGACCGAGATCAGCCAGGACGCGGTAGATCTCATCGTCGAGGTGTACGGCACGTGGCTGCCGGTAAACCCCGGGCCAGCGATCGAGCACCAGGCAGTCGACTCCGTATCGGGCCAACAGTGTTGCGGCCATGACGCCGGTCGGTCCGGCACCGACGATGACGACCGAGGTCACTCGAACCGCACGGTGTTGCGTTGGCATCCGAGGTCGATCACGCCGTCGTCGGTGGAGATCGAAGCCTCGACCACGTCACCCTGGTGCAGGTAGCGCGGGTTGTTGGCCTGGCGTTTGAAGAATGCCTTCCACTTCACCGCCGGCGGAAGCAGCGCGCCGATCATCTCGATCGGCTTGGGAGGCGCGCTCAACGCCGTGCCCGCCGGGGTGCCGGTGAGGATGAGATCGCCGACGGCCATGTCCTGGAACCGGGCCAGGGACTGCAATGCCTGCGCGGGTCGGTACAGCATGTCGCCGTCGACCAGCATGTCCTGACGGACTTCACCGTTGACCCGAAGCCGCAGCCTCAGCTCGCCGAACCGGGCGAGCTCGTCGCCGTCGAGCAGGACAAGCGCGGGTCCGGTCGGAGTGAAGCTCGGGTAGGACTTGGCTTCGTAGAACTGTGTCTGCGGCAACTGGACGTCGCGGGCTGACACGTCGTTGGTGACCACCAGCCCGGCGATGTAATCCGCGAGACGGTCTGCGGAAACGACGGTGCCGGCCGGGATCTCCCGCCCGATCACCAGTCCGATCTCCACCTCGTAGTCGAGCAGCCGCACGTGAGCCGGTTTGACGATGTCGCCGTGCGGGCCCGTGATCGAGGCCGACGACTTGCGAAAGAACGTCAGCGGAACGTTGTCCGGGTCCATCCCGGAATCCCGGACATGTGAGGCGTAATTGGTCATCTGAGCCACGACCCGGCAGGGCCTGGTGATCGGAGACACCAGGTCCAACGAGTCCACGGGGACGGTCTCGGTGCCGGACGCCGCCGCGCGCACGGCTTCGCGGTCGGCCAGCAGCCCGGCTGTGGTGGTGGCCGGCGTGGCGATCCTGGCCGCACCCGAAGATGTATGCAGCCACCAGGATTCAGCGGTGCGAAGGACGGAAAGTGTCATGACTGGGCAACTTTCATCAGGCCGAGCAGGCGGTTGAGGTCGAACTCGTTGGCGGAACGCAGCGCGCTGAACATCGAACGCGCTTCGCCGGGAATCGATCTGGGGCCGATACCGAGGAAGTCCCGGGTGACCGGTGGGCCCCACTGGGCCAGCCCGGACGCGGTGAACGGGGACCATTCGGGTGTTGCCGTGCAGTCGAACATGTCGCCGTCCGTGAAGTGTTCGACGAGGAATCCGTCCGGATCGCGCCAGTAGTCGAACAGCTGACTGCCCTGGATGTGGCGACCGATACCCCATGACCGCCGGTAGCCGCGGTCCGTAAGGTGCTGACCGCCCGCGGCGAGTGCGTCGAGGTCGCACACCTGAAAGGCTGAGTGCACGTAGCGGTTTGCGGGTCCGAGCGCGAGCGCCAGGGTGTGATGGTCGGTGGGCGTCGTGCCGCGGTCACAACGGATGAAGCTCATCGTGGGGCCCCGCTCGCGTTGTCCGGGGAAGTACAGGAAATCGCTGACGATCAGTCCGAGATGTTCCAGATACCAGTCAAGAGTTTCGCGGTAGCGCGTGCTCTGGAGTACCAGATGTCCGAGGCGCTGCACTGTGGCGGGGACCCGAGGCGGGCGCTGGGTGGCGTTGATGCGCGGGACGTCGTGACCGAAGTTGAGCGGCAGCGGTTCCTGGGTTCTCAACCGTCCGAGTTGGTGGGTTCCGGTCACCACGCGCACCGGAAGGCCGGTTGGATCGGACAGCTCGACCGCGATGCCGCCGAGCGATTCGGGCAGTGGCCGGACCGGAGCGCCCGTGTGCTGTGCCAGCGTGTGCACGTCGCGTTCGTCGGCCGCGGTGAATGCCACCGCGGTGAAGCGTGAGCGGGAACCCGGCCGAGCAAGAACACAGGGCGGACCCGGGTCGGTGCCGCGCAACTGCAGTTCGGTCGGTGCGCGTGCGGCGATGCCGAACCCGAAGGCACGGGCGAAAGCCTCGGCCTTGACCAGATCGGGCTTCTCGAATTCGAGCCAGGCGAGGTCGTGGACTTTGATCACCGGGTTGGGTGCCCGGCCGGGGTGCTCCTGCATCGCTCTCTCCTTTAGCTGACGAAATCGTCACATACGACGCAACCATCAGTCAATAAGATTTGACGAAACCATCAGAACTGAATGTGGCCTGTTAGCCTGGGTGACCGTGAGTGGCGAGGAACAACCGAGGCGACTCGAGCGGCGCAAGCAGCGCACCCGAGCGGCATTGATCGGCGCCGCGCAGTCGTTCATCGCAGCCGGGAAGCTGAATGCACCGGTGCTGGAGATCACCCAGGCGGCAGATGTCGGAATGGGCTCGTTCTACAACCACTTCGACAGCAAGGAACAGCTGTTCGATGCGGCCGTCGCCGACGTGCTCGATGCCCACGGCGCACTGATGGACCGGCTCACCGAAGAAATCGACGACCCGGCCGAAGTCTTCGCCGGCAGTTTCCGGCTGACCGGACGGATGTTCCGCCGGCGTCCGCAGGAAAGCCAGATCATGCTCGCCAACGGGCTGCAATTGCTGGCATCCGATCGGGGCCTGGCGCCGAGGGCCCGGCGCGACATCGAGGCCGGCGCGCGCGCCGGGCGGTTCGCGGTGGACGACCCCGACCTGGCGCTGGCAGTCGCGGCGGGCGCGCTGATGGGTCTGGGCCGGCTGCTTCGCGATCAACCCGACCGCGACGACGCCGCGGCTGCCGACAAGGTCACCGAGGATGTGCTGCGGATGCTCGGCATGGATGCCTCGGAAGCGAAGGAGATCTGCGGCAGGCCGCTGCCCGATCTCGACGCGTCACTACTGTCACCGATGTGACGACTCAAGGAAACCTCAGGTGGACGCCCAGCCGGCTCGGCGATCTCACCGGCAAACGCATCATCGTGACCGGGGCGACCAACGGTGTCGGCCTCGGTACGGCCAAGGCGCTGGCGCGCGCTGGCGCCCACGTGATCCTTGCTGTACGCAACACCGCGCTGGGCGCGCAACGTTCGGCGGAGATCGGCGGATCCACCGAGGTGATCGAACTCGACCTTGCCGACCTCTCATCGGTGCGCGCCTTTCCGGGGCGGCTGGACGGTGACGTCGACGTCCTGATCAACAACGCCGGCGCGCTCACGCAGCATCGGACCGACACGGTCGACGGTTTCGAGATGACCATCGGCACAAACCTGCTCGGCCCGTTTGCGTTGACGAATCTGTTGTTCGACCGAATTGGCTCGCAGATCATCAACGTCGGCTCGGACGCGCACCGGTCCGCCACACTGCAGCTGGACGATCTGCACCTGCGCCGCAACAAGTGGACGGTGATGGGCGCCTACGCTCGGTCCAAGCTCGCGGTGATGCTGTGGGGACTCGAGCTGGACCGGAGACTGCGAGTAGCCAAGTCGCCCATCATCACTCAACTGACCCACCCGGGTTGGGTTGCTTCCAACCTGCCGAACGTCTCTGACAAGCCACTGATGTCGGTGGTACAGCGCGGGGTCAAGGCGGTGGCCGACGTGTTCGCCAACGACATCGACGCGGGAGCCGCCCCCACGCTGTACTGCCTGAGCGAGCCGATTCCACCCGGCAGCTACGTCGGCGTCGACGGCAGATTCGGATTGCGCGGCGGGCCGGTGCTGATCGGGCGGTCTGCGGTGGCCTGTGACTACGAAATCGCCGCAGGTGTGGTCGAATTCGCCGAGCGGGAGACGGGGACGACGGTCCCCGTCTAGCCCGCGGAGGGGGCGGTCAGGGCCTGCACCGCAGGGCCGAACATGCCCTGCTTGATGGCGCCGAGGGTGCCAGAGTCCTTGCCGCTCAACGGGCGCAGCAGGTCGGTGGCCGCCGTGGTCACCGAACCCTCGGGCGCGGTGGCGTCGACCAGTGCGTAGGCCTTGGCATCGACCCCGCCGAACCGGCGGCCCGTGGTCATGGACGCCATCGCTGCCTGCGGGGTCAGCTTGGCCTGGATCAGCGCGGCCATTCCCGGAGTGAACGGGATCCGGATGTCGACCTCGGGGAAACAGAAGAAGCCGCGGTCGTCTCGCATCACCCGGAAGTCGTGGGCGATGGCGAGCATCGCGCCGGCGCCGAACGCGTGTCCCACGACCGCGGCAGCCGTCGGGATCGGCAGCGTCAGCATCCGCGCCAACAGGCCTTGCACCCGGCCGACGTACCAATCGCCTTGATCGCTGTGGGCGCCGAGCCAATCCAGATCGAGGCCGTTGGAATAGAACTTGCTGTCGGCGGTGGTGACCAGGCCGTGCGCGCCCTTGGTCAGGACGGCGTCGAGGTGTGCGTCGACCGTATCGAGGAACTCGGGGGAGAACCGGTTCTCGTCGTCGCCCAGGTCAAGGATGGCGATGTCGCCGTCGTAATCCAGGGTGGGGGTCATGAGATTCCTTTCTTGAGGGGCTGTTTCTGGACGTGTTTCGGGGCGGGGCCCACCGCCAGTACGGCCGCCACGGCTGCATTGAGATGGGCCCGGGCGGTCGGGTCGGCGAGGCGGTTGCGGTGCAGCAGGATGGCGGTCGGCAGGTCGATGATGCACGTCGTCACGGTGTCCACCGCAGCCCGGTCACGCCGATCCCAGGTAGCCATGGCGAGTTCGATCATCAAGTCCACCAACTGTTTTTCCAACTCCTGCGCCTGCTCGGCCAAATCTGCGGGTAGGTCGTCGCCGAGTACCTGCTCGCGTCGGACCTGTAGCAGGAGTCGCGCCGAGGCCGGGTGCCGTTCGGCGAAGATCACCGGTGCGTAGGCGGCGGCAGCGATCGCGTCGGCACCGCGATGCGCCGCCTCGACCAGTTCACGTTGCAGCATCAGGAACCGCCGTCCGGCACGGAGCCAGACCTGGCCGAGCAGGCCAGCCCGCGAGCCGAAGGAGTGGTACAGCGCGCCATTGGACAGCCCGACCGCGTCGCTGATGGCGCGGATGGTCACCGATGCCGGTCCCGAGCGCACCGCGAGGGCTTCGGTGGCATCGAGGACCGCATCTGGGTCGTAGACGCGAGGGCGTGGCACAGCGCAACAATAACAGAGCAGCTGCTCTGTTATTGAGCGGGCGGTTGACGATCACTAAGGTGACCCTTAGTTTGTGGGGGTAACTTTCCTGTGGAGGTGGTCGTGGCCGGATCCGGTGTCCCCGCGCGAGTAGGCGGACGTCCGCCGCTCATCGCGGTGCCCGACATCGTCTCCGCGGGCCGCGACCTCGGCATGCGCAACCTGAGCATCAACGCGGTGGCCGCCCGTCTGGGGGTGTCCGCGACCGCGCTGTATCGCCACATCAGCGGCCGCTGGGAGTTGGAACGCCTGGTCGGGGAGAGCCTGCTCGCCGAGCTTGAGCTCGCCGATGATCCAACCCGATCCGCTCAAGACCATCTCCTGGCCTTCGGGGTGAACCTGCACCGCTACGCACTCGGTCACCCCGGCCTGGCTGCCTACATGCAGGTGCTGTTCCCGCGCGGCGAAGCCGGCGCCCGGTTGCTCTCCGACGAGATCGCCGCATTGGGCCGGCGTGGCTATACCGCCGAGGGCGCAGCGCTGCTGAGCAGTTCGGTGGCCGTGCTGGCCATCGGGCTGGCCGCCCAGCACGAGCTCAAGGCCGAGGCCAGCGGCGGCGACGACGGGTTCGTCCTGGAACGGGACGCCGCCGCCGAGCGGCTGGCAGGCGACGCCGCGCTGGGTCCGGTGCACACCGCGGGCATGCAACTGAGTGGCCCGCAATACCTGGAACTTCTGATGAATGCGCTGATCCGGGGACTGCTGACGTCCGTTGTCCCCGGCAGGCCGATCACCGACATCGTGGCGGAGCTGACCGCCACAGGAGAGGACCGCTGATGGCACGCGGATTTCAAGGAGTGATGATGCGCGGCTTCGGCGCGCGCGATCACCAGGCCACCGTGGTCGAGACCACCTACCTGACGCCGAACATGCTGCGCCTGCGCATGGTGTCACCGACCGTGTTCGAGGACGCCGTCGCCGAGCCGACGTCGTACCTGAGATTCTGGGTTCCAGACCCTGACGGCTCGAAAACCGAGTTCCAGCGGGGCTACACCATGTCCGAAATGGATCCCGCCACCGGGCATTTCGCGGTCGACGTGGTGCTGCACGAACCGTCTGGCCCGGCGTCGAAGTGGGCCAGGACCGCCAAGCCGGGCGACACCATCCCGGTGATGGCCCTGGGCTCGACGGGATTCACCGTGCCCGAGGATCTGCCTGCCGGATACCTGTTGATCGGTGATGCGGCGGCCACGCCGGCCATCAACGGCATCATCGGCGTTCTGCCGCATGACATTCCGATCGAGGTCTATCTAGAGGAGCACGACGAGAACGACCTGCTCATCCCGATCGCCGAGCATCCGCGACGGCGGGTCCACTGGGTCAAGCGTCACGATACGACGTCACTGGCCGCCGCCATCGAGGCCCGGGACTGGTCGGACTGGTACTGCTGGGTGACGCCGGAGGCCGGCTCGCTCAAGCATCTACGCACCAGGCTGCGGGACGAGTTCGGCTTTCCCAAGTCCGAACTGCATCCCCAGGCCTACTGGACCGAGGGCCGGGCGATGGGCACCGATCGCACCGAAGCCGAGCCGGGCACCGCGACCGACTCTGAAGCCGCGGTGGCCGAGCCCGCCCCCGCGCCCGCAGCGCCCGCACGCGGCACCTGGCGGGCACAGGGCGCCGGGCGCCTGCTGTCCCCGCTGAAAACCCCGTTGATCGTGTCGGGTGTCTTGCAGGCGCTCATCACCCTGATCCAGCTCGCCCCGTTTGTCCTGCTGGTCGAATTGGCTCGGCTGTTACTGGCCGGGGCCGAGGAATCCCGGTTGTGGACACTGGGTTTGACCGCCGTCTGGCTGCTGGGCCTGGGCGCGCTGCTGGGTGCCGGCCTGACCCTGTGGCTGCACCGCCTCGACGCCCGGTTCGCCCGTGAACTGCGGACCCGATTGTTGACCAAGATGGCGCGGCTGCCGCTGGGCTGGTTCACTGCGCGCGGGTCGGGTTCCATCAAGCAACTGGTGCAGGACGACACCCTGTCGCTGCACTACCTGGTCACCCACGCCATTCCCGATGCCGTCGCCGCGGTGATCGCGCCGGTGGCCGTGCTGGTGTACCTGTTCACCGTCGACTGGCGGCTGGCGCTGGTGCTGTTCATCCCGGTGCTCACCTATCTGGTGCTGATGTCGGTGATGACCATCCAGTCCGGAGCCAAGATCGGCCAGGCACAACGCTGGGCCGACCGCATGAGCGGCGAGGCAGGCGCCTACCTGGAAGGCCAGCCCGTGGTCCGGGTGTTCGGCGGTGCGGCATCGTCGAGCTTCCGGCGCCGACTGGACGAGTACATCGGCTTCCTGGTCGGCTGGCAGCGTCCCTTCACCGGCAAGAAGTCGTTGATGGACCTGGTGACGCGGCCCAGCACCTTCCTGTGGTTGATCGCCGCCGTCGGCACCCCGATGATCATCGGCGGCTCGATGGACCCCGTCGACCTGCTGCCGTTCCTGTTGCTGGGCACCACATTCGGGGTTCGGCTGCTGGGAGTGGGCTACGGGCTGGGCGGAATCCGCGGCGGCATGCTGGCCGCCCGGCGCATCCAGAACGCGCTCGACGAGGCGGACCTCGCGGTCCGGGAGGACGCAGGTGGGGCCGGTCAGCGGGGTGCCGTGATGTTCGACCGCGTGACCTTCGGCTACCGGCCGAGCGTCCCGGTGATCCAGGACGTGTCGCTGACCTTGCGCCAGGGCACGGTGACCGCGCTGGTCGGCCCGTCGGGCTCCGGTAAATCCACCCTCGCCGCTCTGCTGGCCCGCTTCCACGACGTCGACTCGGGTTCGATCATGCTGGACGGCAGGGATATTCGATCATTCGCGGCTGACGAGCTGTACCGGCAGGTCGGATTCGTGCTGCAGGAGACCCAGCTGGTGGCCGGCACCGTCGCCGAGAACATCGCCCTGGCCGACCCCGAAGCCGATCAAGAACGGATCGAACAGGCCGCGCGCGACGCTCAGATCCACGAACGCATACTGCGGTTGCCCGACGGCTACCAGACGGTGCTTGGCGCCGCGTCGGCCTTGTCCGGCGGTGAACGGCAGCGGCTCACCATCGCCAGGGCCATCCTGGCCGACACCCCGGTGCTGATCCTCGACGAGGCCACGGCCTTCGCCGACCCCGAGTCGGAATACCTTGTGCAGCAGGCACTCAACCGGCTCACCAAGGACCGCACGGTCCTGGTGATCGCGCACCGGCTGCACACCATCACCCACGCCGACCAGATCGTGGTGCTCGACGGCGGGCGCATCGCCGAAACCGGGACCCACGGAGAACTGCTGGCCGCCGGTGGGCGCTACCACCAGCTCTGGCAGACCGGCCAGTCGTTGCGCCCCGGCGATGCCGTCACCGCAGGAGAGGCACGATGATCCGCACCCTGATCAACCTCATCCCGACGGACCGCCGGGCCCGAGTAGGCATCTACGCCACGCTCACCCTGGCCTCGGTGGTGATCCGCGCGGCAGGCACGGTCCTGCTGATCCCATTGGTGGCAGCATTGTTCAGCGATGCGCCGCGTGAGGCGTTGCCCTGGCTGGGCTGGCTGACTGCCGCGACCGTCGTCGGCTGGATCATCGACACCGCGACCTCGCGGCTGGGATTCGACCTCGGATTCGCGCTGCTCGACCACACGCAGCACGATGTGGCCGACCGGCTGCCCAGCATTCGGATGGACTGGCTGAGTGGCCAGAGCGCGCAAGGCGGAGCGAACACCGCCAATGCGCGCCAGGCCATCGCGGCCACCGGACCGGAGCTGGTCGGAATGGTGGTCAACCTCCTGACCCCGTTGATCGGGGCGATCCTGCTGCCCGCAGCCATTGCGCTTGCGCTGCTGTTGATCTCGGTCCCGTTGGGACTGGCCGCACTGGCCGGTGTCGTGGTCCTGCTCGGCGCCTTCTGGGCCTCGGGCCGGCTGAGCCGCAAGGCCGATGCGGTGGCCGACGAGACCAACCGGGCGTTCACCGAGCGCATCATCGAATTCGCCCGTACCCAGCAGGCGCTGCGCGCCGCCCGGCGCGTGGAGCCGGCCCGCAGCATGGTCGGCGATGCGCTGGCCGCCCAGCACGGGGCGAGCATGCGGCTGCTGCTGATGCAGGTGCCCGGGCAGCTGCTGTTCAGCCTGGCCAGCCAGCTCGCCCTGCTGATCCTGGCCGGGATGGCCACCGCCCTGACGGTGCGCGGCTCACTCGGCGTGCCCGAGGCGATCGCGATGATCGTCGTCGCCGCCCGCTACCTCGAGCCGTTCACCTCACTGTCGGAGCTCGCCCCGGCGATCGAATCCACCCGGGCCACGCTCGGCCGGATCCGCGCCGTGCTCGACGCCCCGGTGATGGCCACCGGCACCGCCACACTGTCCGGGAACGCCGCGCCCCGCATCGAATTTGACGGCGTCACCTTCGGTTACGGGAGCACCCCGGTGTTGCAGGATGTCAGCTTCGTACTGGAGCCCGGCGGCACCACCGCGATCGTCGGCCCGTCCGGGTCGGGAAAGAGCACCATCCTGTCCCTCATCGCCGGGCTGCACCACCCGAGCTCGGGACGGGTGTTGATCGACGGTGTCGACACCGCCCAGATGGATGCCGAAACCCGCAGGGCAGCAACGAGTGTGGTGTTCCAGCATCCCTATCTTTTCGACGGGTCCATCCGGGACAACATCCTGGTCGGTGATCCTGGTGCCGACCCCGTGCAGCTCGCCACCGCGGCACGGTTGGCTCGCGTGGACGAGTTGACGGCGCGGTTGCCAGATGGCGACGACGCCTTGGTCGGTGAAGCCGGAAGTGCACTGTCGGGCGGCGAGCGTCAGCGCGTGAGCATCGCTCGCGCCCTGGTCAAACCGGCGCCGGTGCTGCTGGTGGACGAGGCGACGAGTGCGCTGGACACCGAGAACGAGGCCGCGGTGGTCGACGCTCTGACCGCCGATGAGCGGTCCCGGACCCGGGTGATCGTCGCGCACCGGCTGGCCAGCATCCGGCACGCGGACCGCGTGCTGTTCCTCGACGGCGGAAAGGTTGTCGAGGACGGCAGCATCGACGAACTGCTGGCCGTGCGCGGCCGGTTTGACGAGTTCTGGAATCAGCAGCGCGAGGCTGCCGACTGGCAGCTCACCCACTGACCGAACTGCGCTGTCCCTGAGCTCAAATTGGTGTCCGGGCTGCCCTCCCACCATTGCTAATGTCGCCGTTGTCCGGGCCGACGAAATTTGGGGGGTATCGCGTGCGTGAGTCGGAAGCGGAATCCGGTGGGCGCTGCCGGAAGTGGTGGCCGGCGACGTTCGTCGGCATCGCAGGCCTCCTCAGCGGCTGTTGGTTCCCTTTTCCGTCCGCGGTTGAACTCGATCCGGTCACGTACCCCGGCAAGGTCGGTGTGCCAGGCCAGAGGTTGTTGCCCTCGCTGCAATCGGAGCCGGTGCCAGGGTGGCGGGTGGATCTCAACAAGCTCCTTTCGGAACCGGTCAGGATGAATGCCGAATACATCGGCAACGACGGCGACCGCGCTTACTTCACTGTCGAGTACCTTGTCCGCACAAAGGGACTGAGGAAAACCGCGGTGCTGGGCACCGATGTCTCCAACGGTACGACGCTCTTTCCTCCGGTGGAGATCCCCGATGCCCGATCAGCGGACTGCTTTCTCAACGGCCCGCGACGGCTCGTGTGTGTGAACGATCAGTTGAGCGATGACCGCGACGATGTGTGGGTGGTCGACAGTGACGCAGGTGCAATCATCGCGCACGTTCCGACCGGACTGCGTTCACCACAGGAAGGCGCGGAAGCGCTCGAAGTCAAGCAGGTGGGCAACTATGCGGTCGCGTTGGAAGGTGGTGTGGGCGCGCACGGTATCGGCGACCAGGGACAGCTGACGTGGTCGGTGGCGGGCGACGGTGACCTGCTGTCCACGTTTGACCAGAGCCGATTCCCCGGCGACCCACCGGCAACGGTCGCGGCGACCATGAACGCTGACGGTCCGGAGACCGTGTTCTCCGTCGCCGACGGGGCGGTGCTGGCCGAAAACGTCGACCGGCACGTCGAACCCGTCATCGGCGGCTTCATGGTGGACGAGCAACGCGGCCGTGGCCCCCAGGTGTTCGGGTTCTACGACGAGCAGGGCACCAAGGTCGGTGAATATCGCCCACCTCAGGGGGCATCAGCTGTGCCCACCGGTGAAGGTGAGTTGCCGGTGTTGGCGATCAATCTCGACGACGCGCAGCTCGTGCTCGACAATCACGGCACCCCGATGTCAGTGGTCAAGACGGAGAATGCCGTAGCGACCCGATTCATCGGCGAACACCTCTTCATCAACCACGACCTCGGGGTCCACGGCAGTGACGTGGTGTGGAAGAAGTTCGACTTGGCGACCGGAGACCGAGTCTCGACGTGTTCCGGGGTACCGCTGGATTCGATGGACTTCGTCGGCTCCGACGGCACGGTGGTGGTCGGGCGTTTCGAACGTGACGGGGCATTGCTGGCAGTCGACACCAATACCTGCGAGACGCGGTGGCAGATCGCCGATCCGCCCGACATGTGGGCGGCCGGTTCAACGCTTGTGCAGCTGCTGCCGCAGAGCGCCGAGTTCACCGCGCTGGTGCCGCCGACCAGGTGACGACGTCGTACCGGTGTGTGGGGGCATTCCCACGGTAGCCGATCGGATACTTGAACTGAACCTACTGTAACTATTACAGTTGGGCGTCCCGGAATGATGTCGGGTTTATTGCCTATCCGGCGGGAGATCATGTTGACGACGTCGCAGGTGGTGTTCGATCCGTTTTCGGCGGATTTCTTCAACGGCCCGTACGAGACGTATCGGCGCATGCGGGAGGAAGCTCCGGTCTACTACAGCGCCGAGTACGACTTCTACGCGCTGACGAGGCACGTCGATGTGGCGGCGGCGTTCAAGGACTTCGAGACCTACTCGTCGGCGTACGGCGTCGATCTGGCCATGGTCCGGACCGGGCAGAAGGCGCCGGCGAAGATGATCATCTCGCTGGATCCGCCCGAGCACCGGCACATGCGCAGCCTGGTGAACAAGGTCTTCACCCCCAGGGCGATCGGCGCGCTGCAGGACATGGTCGCCCAGCAGATCGACCGCTACCTCGCGGCCGTCGATCCGGTGGAATTCGACGTGGTGTCCGACTTCTCGGCGTACTTCCCGGTCGAGGTGATCACCACGATGCTCGGGGTTCCCGCGGAATCACGCCAACAGGTGCGGCTGTGGATCGATGCTTCGTTGCATCGCGAGCCGGGTCAGATCGAGATGTCGGAATCCGGGATGGAGGCGATGGCTCAATCGTGGCTGTTGTACTACGACCTGATCGGCAAGCGGCAGGCTGAACCGCGCGACGACATGATCAGCCGGCTGATCGCCGCCGAGGTCGAACGCGAGGACGGTGAGGTAACCCGCCTGCGGAATTCCGAAATCGCCGGCTTTGCCACACTTCTCGGTGGTGCCGGCGCGGAGACGGTGACAAAGCTGGTGGGTGCGGCCGTGGTGATGTTCGCCCGCCATCCCGATCAGTGGCAGCGACTCGTCGCGGACCGCAGCAAGATCCCCGCCGCGATCGAGGAACTGCTGCGCTACGAAGCTCCGGCCCAGTACAACGTGCGGCGCTCGCAACGTGAGATCCACCTGCACGGTGTGACGATTCCCGAGGGTAAGCCCGTGTTCCTGGTCGGTGGCTCGGCCAACCGTGACCCCGACGCGTGGACGGACCCCGACGCCTTCGACATCGACCGGGACCGCACCCAGGCCCAGAACCTCGGATTCGGATACGGGATCCACAGTTGCCTCGGCGCCGCGCTGGCCAGACTGGAATGCAACATCGCTCTGGACAAGCTCCTGGACTTCATGCCCCGTTACGAGGTGGCCTGGGACCGCTGCGAGCGAGTGAGTATGCAGAACGTCGCGGGATGGGCCCACGTCCCGGTGCGGGTACTGCGATGAAGGGCGAAAAGCCCTGCGGCACCGTGACTTACCGCATGCATGTGGTGGCTCGAGATGTGGCTGAAATGGCCGTCAATGCCGGCGGACTGATGGTCGACCGGATGATGAGTGGTTGGCGGGTGAGCGTGCAGCTTTCGCACGAAGGCGACGTACGGCCGGTGCAGATCCTCGGCGCGGAGTTGGTCGATGCGGTGACGTCACCGGACCTCGGGGACGAGGAACGGTGTGTCCTGGTCATGGCCGCCGATGCGTATGCCCGCGCGATGTCCGGCGATGATCGACAACTCCCGGCCGGTTGGGTAGAGGCCCTGGTCTGGGGTGAATCCCCCGACCAGGGCCACATATTCGGCCACAACCTGAGTGCAGCCGCGCGGGCGTTCAAGGCCCAGGCGTTTGCCGCCGCTCACCTCGCTGTCGAAGAGGTGGCCGCCGCCGAGGCGTTCACGTCGATGAACGCCGGAGTCAGCGGCGTCACCCTGCGCGCCTGAGCCAACGGCGGTCAGGCCTTGGAGAGCTGCTTCTGCTCGTAGATGCGTGCCCACTCTGCGCGCGGGCGGATCGAGGTGTCGACATCGGTGGCCTGGGCGCGCAGTGCACCGACGGTCGCCTGATTTCGGGGGGTCAACTTGAACGGGTCCCAGCCGAAGAAGCGCGCCGAGTTCTCCCAGGTGATCTTGTTGATGTCGGAATCGCTTGCGCCGGCGGCATTCAACTCGGCCAGCACCTGCTCCGGAGCATCGGGCCAGAAGCAGTCGCTGTGCGGGTAGTCGCACTCCCAGGCGATGTTGTCGATGCCGATCTCGTGGCGCAGCTTCAGCGAGGTCTTGTCGGTCACGTAGCAGGCCAGTGAATGCTCGCGGAACACATCCGAGGGCAGCTTGTTGCCGAAGTCGCGGCGCAGCCACTTCTGGTTCGTGTAGTGCCGGTCGCTGCGATCGAGATAGAAGGGGATCCAACCGATTCCGCCCTCGGAGAAGGCGAACTTGAGGTCGGGGTAGTTACGCATCGCCGGTCCCCACAGCAGGTCCTGGGCGCACATCGCCGAGACCTGGGTGGCCAGGATGATGAGGTTGTCGATGGGGGCGTTGGGCGCCATGCTGATCGCGCCGAAGCCAGTGCCGATGTGCAGGCACATCACCACGTTCTCCTCCGAGAGCGTCCGGAAGACCGGGCCCCAGTAGTCCTCGTCGTGGTAACTCGGCAGACCCTCGAGGTGTGGCAGTTCGGGCATCGTGACCGCGCGGCAGCCCTTGGCGGCCACGCGGCGGATCTCGGCGCACATCCCGTCGGGAGTCCACGTCGGCAGGATCGCGATGGGGATGAACCGGTCCGGATAGCTGCCCGCCCACTCGTCGATGTGCCAGTCGTTGTAGGCCGACACCATCACGAGTGTGACGTCTTCACGCGTCATGTTGAGGTGCCGGGCGGAGAACCCGGTGAAGGTCGGGAAGCACATCGAGGCCAGGATGCCGTTGCGGTTCATGTCGCGGACCCGCTCATGCACGTCGTACACGCCCGGGCGCATCTCGGCGAATCCCGCCGGATCGCGGCCCCATTCCTCGGCCGGCCAGGACACCACGGCGTTGAGTCCGGACACCCCCTGCGGGCGTCCCTGATACATCCACTGGTCGACGCCCTTGTCATCGGTCACCACGATGGGCGCCTCGGGCTTGAACTTGGCCGGCACGTGGTTGAGGAACATGTCGGGCGGCTCGACGACGTGGTCGTCGATGCTGATGAGGATCAGGTCGTCGGTCTGCATCATTCAACTAGTACTCTCGGACAGCGTGACCGTCTCTGCACTTTCGGACAGAGGTTTAGCCGAATCGGCCAAACCTCGGCATATCGATCTGCGCCGAGGCGGACGAGCAACGGCAGGGAGCTATCTCTACGAGGGCGAAGGGCTCATCACCGGCTGGCACTTCCACGACGTGCATCAGATCGAGTACGCCCTGCACGGGGTGGTCGAGGTGGAAACCGAGACCGCGCACTACCTGCTCCCACCGCAGCAGGCCGCCTGGATCCCGGCCGGACTTCGCCACCAGGCGGTCATGAATCCCGACGTCAAGACCATTGCGGTGATGTTCGACCCCCAACTCCTCCCCGACGGTGGTGACCGGGCACGGATCATCGCGGTGTCTCCGTTGATCCGCGAGATGATGGTCTACGCGCTGCGCTGGTCGATCGAGCGGCCCCCCGGCGACGAGGGCGACGGTCACGTATCCGACACGTTCTTCGGGACCCTTGCCAACCTGGTCGCCGATGCGCTCGATCACGAAGCTCCGCTGAGCCTTCCGACCACCGAGCACCCGATCGTGGCGGCCGCGCTGGCCTACACCAAGGAGCACCTCGCCTCGGTGACAGCAGAGGACGTCAGCCGGGCCGTAGCGGTGTCCGAGCGGACGCTGCGCCGATTGTTCGCCGAGACGATCGGAATCTCTTGGCGCACATACCTTCTACATGCACGGATGCTGCGGGCGATGGCGCTGCTGGCCGGGCCTGACCAGTCGGTCCAGGCGACCGCCACGGCCGTGGGATTCGAGAACCTCAGCTCGTTCACCCGTTGCTTCAGTCAGTTCTGTGGTGAGACTCCGTCGGCGTATCGGTACCGCGCACGTGAGGAGCATCTGGAGCAGCCAGCCCGGCCCGCTCGACACTGAGCAGGCTCTCGGTGTGATGCTCGGCGCGGTAGGCCTCGCCGCCGCCGTTGATTCCGAAAAGCCTTTTGCTCCAGAGCAACCAGATCACCGCGGCCAGGTTGATCGTCAGCGCGCCGACGCGTAGTACGGTCACCTTCTCGGTGAGCTCATAGATTTCCAGCGGCAGGAAGACGCCGGTGGCGATGACCGCGAAGTACTCGCCCCACCGTTTCATGAGCCACAGCCCCACGGCTTCGGTGAACTCGATGAGGGCATAGGCGGCCACCCCGGCGGCGATCCACAGCAGGGTGGTCGACGACAAGGTGAACGCCTCGCCGATGTGCCGCACGATCTTGGAATCGTCTATGTTCCAACCGATTTGATCGGCCAGCGGCCGCATCAGCGGGATGTCCTTCTCGAACGCGTCCTGTAGCTGACTGCGTGACGCACGGACTTTCAGGATGCCCACCGCCAGCAGCACGAAGACGATGCCGCGGACCGCACGCTCGGCGGCGAGCAGTCGCATGATGGTGCGGTCTCGCAGGAGCCGGCCGCGGGGGATCTCCGGTGCGGTGTCGGCAGGCCCGTGACCGCGAGGAGGCCCGACGACAAACGTCTCGCACCGCAGGCAACGCCACGCCTCACCGACGGGGGTGTCTACGCGCAACCGGACGCGCAGTTCCGGTTCATCGGGGGCGAATGTCGCGTGCCCGCGCAGCCCGCACGACCGCAGGGCGAAATCCACCATGCCAGCACCGTAGCGCTGCCGAACCGGCTAGGTGCGGCAGCTGAGCTCCATGCTGTCGCTGTCGCGGGCCAGGAAGTTCACGCTGACATACCCGTTGGCGGGCTCGCGGACATGGTCGAGATAGGGCTCGGTGTCGGCCATCGACGTGTTGTCCGCGACCAGCAGCGCGCCCGTCGTGAGCTGCGGCTCCAGGAGTTCGACCACCGGCAGGTAGAGCTCCTTCCAGCCGTCGAGCAGGACGAAGCCGATGTCGCCCGTCACCGACTTCAGCGTCTCCAACGCATCGCCGTCGAGCACGGTGATCACATCGTCGAGACCGGTTTCGGCGAACGTCTTCTTGGCCGCGGCGATCTTCGTGGCACTCAGTTCGGTGGTGAACACCTGCCCAGATCCGTTGTCGCGCACCGCCGATGCCAGGTGCAGCGCCGAGAGCCCGAACGACATCCCGAACTCGACCACGATCGCGGGCCGGGTGGCCCGAACCAGGGAGTACAACAACCGGCCGGCCTCCCGGGTCACCGGCATGTATATGTCGCTGAGCGCATCCGCACGTTCCTGTGCGCTGGCATTCGACAGATCGGCGAACCGGCGCGACCCGTCCTCGCGCATCTTCTTGAACTGCTCGTCGGCCGCGGCGTACATCCGGTCCAGCGCGCCGGCGACCTTGTCATCGTTGAGGGTAGTCACGCTAACGAAGCTACGCCCGAGGGTGAATTATGGCCGGTGTGCGAAAACTACGAGCACTCCCGCTGTCCGCCGCAATCGTCCTCGTCCTCGCCACACTGGTGGCGCCGGTGGCGGCCGCAGGTGGCTACCGCTCCATCACCCTGACCTTCGTCCGTCACGCCCAGTCCGCGGGCAATGCCTCAGGCCTGATCGACAGCTCCACACCGGGGCCGCCGCTCACCGATCTGGGTCGGCAACAAGCCGTCGCCAGTGCGCAGCGCCTGGCGCCGCACCATTACGACGGAATCTTCGCCTCCACGATGATCCGGACCCAGCAGACCGCCCAGCCCATGGCCGACACGCTTCACGAGCCGGTCACCGTGCTGCCCGGACTCCACGAGATCGAGGCCGGCATCTATGAGGGGCAACCTGAGGCGAGCGCCGTGGAGACCTATTTCGCCGCGCCGGAACAGTGGTTGCGTGGCGACCGGAACGCCCGGATACCCGGATCGACCGACGGCAACGAGTTCGACGCTCGCTTCGACGAGGCGGTGCAACAGATCTACGACAGCGGCGACGACGATCCCGTCGCGTACTCGCACGGTGCCGCGATCATGTTGTGGGTCCAGATGAACGTCCGCAATCCCGATCCTCAACTGCTGATGCAGCACCCGCTCGACAACACCGGCTACGTCGTCATCAAAGGCAACCCGACCGACGGTTGGACGCTGACCGACTGGGACGGGGCCGGAAGCTAGCTGCCGGCCAGGAGCAAAAGTGATCCGCCGGCCATAAACTGGCGGAATGCGGCGCCGGTCACGTCTGGGTGGCACCACGCCCGGGCGCGGATACTGTGAGCCAAGGCAAGCGGAGATGGGAGCGGGGCTATGAGGTTTCGGTTGTTGCCATACGTGACCGTCGAGGTCGACGACCGGGTCCGACTGCGGGCGCGCAGGGCCGGCGAGCGGCTCCGGGTCAACCTCAGGGCCTACCTGCGTAGTGCTGCCGACGAGGTCGAGACCGCCAGCGGCCGGGTCCGCGACCTGTGCGACACCGCGGTTGACCGCGTCGACCACGCGGTGGCCAGCGTCAACGACAAGATCGCCCCCGAACCGCAGTCCGCCCCCGACGCCCCGTTCACCGGATCCGTCGGCACCTCCGACGAGCCCCCGAAACGGCATCTGCAGGTCGTCTAGCTCCCGGTCCAACCCCGGGCGGCGCGACAACCGTCGGCGCTCTACGGTTGGAGGGCACTGGCCTTCTCCCTCTGGAGGGGTCGACACATCGGCCCGGGAGGGGTTGACGAGGCTTGCTCGGCAACAGTCTTGCGGTGCTGTTCGCCCTGTGCGCAGCAGTTTTCGCGGCTGTCGGCATCGTGGTGCGACAGCGCGCCACCATGGACGTTCCGCCAGGGAAGGGCGTCAGCACGGTCATGCTGCGCACCCTGCTGCGCCGCAGGTTGTGGTGGGCGGGAACCGCGTCGGCTGTGGCCGGGTACGTGTTCCAGGCGTTGGCGCTCGGGTTCGGCTCGCTGCTACTCGTCCAGCCGGTGCTCGTGTCGGCGTTGTTGTTCGCACTCCCCTTGAGCGCCCGACTGGCCCACCGGAAGGTCAGCCGCGCCGAATGGGCCTGGGCCCTGCTACTGACCGGGGCGTTGACCGTGTTCGTCGCGCTGGCCAGGGCCAGCACCGGGACTTATGGGGTATCTGTGGCCACCACGGTCACCGTCGTCATCGTGTGCGCAGCGGCCGTCGGCCTGTGCGTCCTGGCAGCCACGCGGAGCACCAATTGGCGCCGCGCGGTGCTCTTGGCACTTGCGGTGGGCGTGATGTTCGGCGTGGTCGCCGTGCTGACCAAGATCGTGATGCACACGATCGCCGTGGACGGCGTGCTCGCCGTGCTGACCACGCCGGCCCTGTACCTGGTGGTGGCGCTCGGAGTGGTCGCGACGCTGCTTCAGCAGTCGGCATTTCACGCCGGATCGCTGCAGACCTCGGTGCCGACCATGCTGGTGCTCGAGCCCGTGGTGGCAGTCGTGCTCGGCTCAGTCGTCCTGGGCGAGCACCTGTCGATCACGGGCTGGGAACCGGTGGCCCTGTCCGTGGCGGTCGGAGCGATGGCCGCAGCCACCATCGCACTGGGCCGTGACGAGGGCGCCTACGAGGAGAAGCTCGAGGCCGAACTCGAAGGCAAGGCTGCCGTGCCGCGCATCCAGACGGCCGGCGAGGACCGCTAGGTTTTCGGCGCGTTTCGCCGGAACGCTTTGCGCAGGTCTGTGGCACGGCCCTGCAGGTGCCCCGTGTTGATCGCCTGATCGACTGTGATTGTGCCGGCTGCGAGAGTGACCACGGTGTCTGCCGATGCGCTCAAGATCGTGTGCGGACGCGGATCGGGGCCGGCGCTGGCGTGAGGACCGGTTTGATCGATGCGGAGATTGATGAGGAAACCATCGACCTCGAGGCCGATGGAAACAGGCGGATTCGCCGTCGCGCCCTGGAGCAGCGCGGGGATCGCGAGGACGAGCCAGCGGGGATGGAAAGAATCGTCGCCGCGGCCTGACGCCACGAGCGGGGCGCCCCACCGGCCCAGTGCCTCCATCGGTTCGCGTAGTTCGGAGCCCCATCGCGTGAGCGCATAGACGACCCCCGACTCTTCCAGGCGGCGTTCAAGAATCCCGTTGCCTTCGAGGCTCCTCAGCCGCTCGGCGAGCAGGTTCGTGGCGATTCCTGCGAGCGAGCTTCTCAGTTCGCCGTATCGCAGGGGGCCGGGCAGCAGTTCTCGCACGATCAGCAGGTTCCAGCGGTCGCCGACGACGTCGAGCGCCCTTGCCAGCGCGCAGAACTGGCCGTAAGAACGTGAAGTAGAACGCTTGACTTCATCCATCGCGATTGATTTTATAAACTACCAGCGTTTCGCCGCAAGGTGTACTTCAGTCAACCGACAGTCAGGATGCCTTGACATGCAAATCAATTGGCTCAGCGTCGTGCTCGCCCTGATGGCGGGCATGGTGGTTGCCGGTGTCTGGTACGGGAAGCTGTTCGTCGAGGTCTGGTGGAATCTGACCGGCATCACCCCGGAGCAGTCCAAGGCGGCAAGCAAGCGGAACATGGTCCAGCTGTTGATTGCCAACGCAGTCACTGCGGTAGGGCTCGCTGCCGCGATCGCGGTGACGGTTTCGGCAACCGGGATCCACTCGGTCTGGCTGGCACTCGTCGTCGGGTTCGCAGCATGGCTGGCGTTCTCGGCGACGACGCTTTTTCAGCACAACGCATTCGAACTCAAGCCGCCGAAGTTGACGGCGATCAATACCGCGTATCAGCTCACGCTCTTTCTCGCGATGAGCTTGGTGATCGGTCTTTTCTAGCGACGGCTAGGGGTTGATCGTGTGCTCGCCGATCTGGCGTCCCCACACGTACTCGGACACCAGCGGCTGGCCGAGTTCGAAGTGGTTGTAGGGCGCGATCGAGGCACCGATGTCCATCACCAGATACGGGGCCGGCCACAGGTCCTTGGTGACCGGCTGCCAGCAGCCGGGCCGGCCTTCGGGCCCACCGGTGGCATTCACCCGCGGCAGGTTGTCCGGATACACCCACGCATTGGGCGCACCGACGAGGAAGTCCTGTAGCTCGAATCCATAGCCGTTTCGGGTCTGCTGGGCGAACTTGGGGGCGGCCAGGGCGTAGTTGTGGATCATGCAATACAGCGCCGGGCTGTTGCGGTCGAGCATCGCACTGACCGGCAGGAGGTCCTGTGCGCCGCGGACCAGGTAGGGGCCGCCGCGCTCGAAGATGTCGCCGCCGGTGTTGCCGAAGCCGACCGCGGCCACGAGGGCCTGGTCGAGGTTGCCGCGCTGCTCGTTGAGGGTGCGGGCGGTGGTGACGGCGTTGGTCAGGCCGTCGAACAGGTCCGGGGCGGCGTTGGCGTAGACCTCGCCCAGATCGGCCAGACCCGAGATGTCGCGCCGGATCTGGGGCATGCGCGGGTTGAGGTCGGACAGGATGTCGTTGCCGTTGACGATCGACTGGCCGAACTTGTCACCCAGACCGTCGAGCGCCTGCGCGGTCGCGGTCAGGGTTTCGTTGAGTTTGATCGGGTCGATCTGCTCGGAGATCGCGGTGATCGTCTCGAACAGTGTGTTGAACTCCGTCGTCACGCCCTCGGCCCGGATCGGCGTGTCCGGGGAAATCCGCTGTGGCGACGGATTGTCGGGCGCGACGAACGAGATGTACTTGTTGCCGAACACCGTGGTGGCCTTGAGTTCGGCGGTCACATTCTCGGGGATCAGCCTGAGGTATTTGGGCTTGACGTCCACGGTCAGTCGGGCCTGCTGGTCGCCGTCGACCTCCGCTACGTCCACGGCGGTCAACCGGCCGATGGGCACCCCGTTGAAGGTGACCTTCGAGCCCGGGTCCATCGACAGGCCAGACCGGTTGGACAACACCGTGAGCTGCGTTTTTTCCTCGAAAACCCCGCGGAACTGCATCCACGTCAGCACCAACACCGCGACCACGAGGATGACCATGCCCGCGCACGCGGACTTATACGGTGGGTCGTACCGCCAGTGCTTGAACCGCTGTTGGAAGCGGTCCCGCACCGTCGCGGTGGATGAGGCCACGGCAAACCTCCGACGTATTGACGCAGCCAGCTAGTAAGTGAGCAAACTTTCGCAAACAACTAGAGACAACTGCAACTACAAGCCGCCCAGTGCGGCGAACATCAAATTGCCAACTCTGGGAGACCCCCGTCACAGCGTAAGCGCTGATCAGGTATTTCTGCCGCCATTCACCCCGACGACCTGGCCGGTGATGTAGCCGGCCTCCTCCGAGATGAGGAATGAACACGTTGCTGCAATGTCCTCCGGTCGCCCTATCCGCCGGACCGGGGTGGCGTCGATGGTGTTCTGGATGTCGCCTAGCTCGCCACGGGATTCGGCGGCGCGCAGCATCGGCGTGTCGATGAAACCCGGCGGGACGGCGTTCACCGTGACCCCGGCCGGACCGAATTCCAGTGCCAGAGACTTGGTCAGCCCGTTGACGGCGGACTTGGCGGCCACATAATCGGACATGTACGGGACACCGGAGTGCGTGCTCGACGAGGAGATGTTGACGATGCGGCCCCAGCCCGCGGCGATCATGTCGGGCAACGCGGCCTGCACGACGTGGAAGACGCCGTTGAGATTGACGTCGACGACCTTCTGCCAACGCTCGAAGGTGAGGTCGGTGAACGGCGTGAAATCGCTGAGACCGGCCGAGTTCACCAGGATCGTGACGGGGCCCAGCTGCTCACGGACCGCCTTGAACACCGCGTCGACCTGGGCCCGGTCGGTGACATCGGCGGCGTAGGAGTGCTCGTCGTCAGTCGAGTTGAGGTCGAGGGTGGCGACCCGGTATCCGTCGGCGGCGAGGCGGTCGGCGATCGCCTTGCCGATTCCGGATGCGCCTCCGGTCACCAGTGCTGTTTTCTGTTGCGGGGTGGTCATGCCTCGTCCTTTCGACAATTCGTTGAATATCAAGCGTTTTCGTCAACGCCGCGGAGTCCGCAGGCCGAGCGTGCGGCGCGCCGCGTCGACCAGGTAGCGCGAGAGGTCCTCATCGGAGGCATCCGCTCCGGCGACGCCGGCCGCCCCGGCGATCCCGGCGAACACCATTGCTGCCTTGACCGTCCCGGCCGGGCCCGGATCGACATCGGCCAGCAGAGCCATCTGCCGGTTGATCACGCCGTCCCATTCCGGTCGGTTCCGCAGCGCCTCGTTCACACTGGGATCGTTGGCCAGAGCGGACACCAGCGCCCGGTTGCGGACCGCCAGTTCGGCGTAGCCGCACACCATCTGATCCGCGCGGGCCGCCGCGCTGCGCTGAAGCTCGGCATCCTCGATCACGGTCAGCATCCGAGCCAGGAATGGCTCGACGACCGCGGTCAACAGCTGTTCGCGGGTGCGGAAGTGGTAGTAGATGGCAGCTTTCGTGAAGTCCAATTCATCGGCGATCATCTGCAGGGACGTGCCGGCGAAGCCGTGTCGGGTGAACAACCGGACGGCAGCCTCGACGAGGCGTTCGCGGGTGGTGTTGGAGCCGGCCGGTTCGGCCGTGCCGGTGTCCATCGGTGCATCCCCTCGTGTGCGCTGCAGCTGAACTTCCTTTACGATCGTAAAGGAAGTTACTAGTCGATCGTAAAGTAGGGCTATTCGCATGTTGACGCCATTGCCGGCCGAGGACTGGGACGATGAGGCACGCGAGGCGTTGGCCTCCACGGTGCCACCGGAGCGCCGCCGCCCGGACAAGGTGGGCAACGCGTTGTCGACGCTGGTTCGCCACCCCGCGCTGGCCGCGACCTTCCTGCCGTTCAGCGCATACCTGCAGAAGGACTCCACGCTGCCCGAGCGCATTCGCGAGTTCGTCATCCTGCGGACCTCTTTCCATCATGGCTGTGCGTACGAGTGGGCACATCACAACGCGATGGCGCGCCAGGTGGGGTTGACCGATTCCGATATCGAAGCAGCTCAAAGTGGTTCGGCGGCGGATGAATTCGACCAGGCCGTGCTGGACGCAGTCGATGAACTGCATTCCGGATCCCGGATATCCGCCGCGGTCTGGGAGCGCCTGGGGCAGCGACTCGACGACCGGCAGCGGATGGACCTGATGTTCACCTTCGGCGGCTACAGCACACTTGCCTTCGCCCTCAACACCTTTGACGTCCAGCCTGAGGAAGGCGCAGGCAGCGAGGAGTTCTACGCCACACAGGCGAACTGAAGAACCGCTATGCCGAGCGGCGCACCCGAGCCGCAGCCGATTCGGGCATCGGCTCGTAGCGGGCGAACTGCCGGGTGAACGCTCCGGACCCGTGCGACAGGGACCGCAGGTCGATCGCGTAACGGGTCAGCTCCACCTCGGGAATTTCCGCCTTCACCACGGTCCGGTCCTCGTCGGCCTTGTCGGTGCCCAGTACGCGGCCGCGCCGGCTGGCCAGATCGCTCATCACCGCACCCACCAGATCGTCGGGAACCACCACGGTCACGTCGTCGATCGGCTCGAGCAGGTTCACACCGGCGGCCGCAGCGGCTTCCCGCAAGGCCAGCCCGCCGGCCATCTGGAAGGCGAAATCCGAAGAGTCGACACTGTGAGCCTTGCCGTCGACCAGCGTGACCCGGATATCGACGACGGGGTAGCCGGCCTCCCCGTGATCGACGGCCATTCCCTTCTCCATCTGGGCCCGCACGCCTTTCTCGACGCTCGGAATGAACTGGCGCGGGACGGATCCGCCGACGACCTTGTCGACGAACTCAAATCCGGTGCCCTCCGGTAGCGGCTCGACCTCGATATCGCAGACCGCGTACTGTCCGTGCCCACCGGACTGTTTGACGTGCCTGCCGTGTCCTTTTGCCTTGCCGCCGAGCGTTTCCCGCAGTGGTACCCGCAGCTCGACGGTGTCCACCGTGACTCCGTAGCGCCGGGACAACGCGTCGAGCACCACCCCGGCGTGCGCCTCACCCATGCACCACAGCACGATCTGGTGGGTTTCGGGATTCTGCTCGATGCGCAGCGTGGGGTCCTCGGCGGCCAGCCGCTGCAACCCGACGGAAAGCTTGTCCTCGTCGGTCTTGGCGCGGGGCTGCACCGCGATCGGCAGCAACGGGTCGGGCATCGTCCACGGGCGCAACACCAGGGGATCGGCCTTGTCGCTGAGGGTGTCGCCGGTCTCGGCCCGGCTGAGCCGCCCGATCGCGCAGATATCGCCCGCCACCACCGACGGTGCGGGGCGCTGCTGCTTACCCAGGGGGAACGACAGAGTGCCGATGCGCTCGTCCTCATCGTGATCGGCATGTCCGTGTGACCCCTTGGCAGCCACAGAGTCGTTGAAGGCAGAAAAATGGCCCGACACATGCACGGTGGCGTCGGGCCTGATGGTGCCGGAGAAAACCCGGACCAGGCTGACCCTGCCGACGTAGGGATCCGACGTCGTCTTCACCACCTCGGCCAGAAGCGGCCCGGACGGATCGCAGGCCATCGGCTTGCGGGAGGCACCGCTGGCGGCGAACACCTCGGGCAGACGGTGCTCGGGCGGTGACGGGAAGCCACGGGTGGCGATCTCGAGCAGTTCGAGCGTGCCGACCCCGGATCCGCTGCACACCGGGATCACCGGGAAGAACGAGCCGCGGGCCACGGCCTTCTCCAGGTCGGCGATCAACACCGCCTCGTCGATCTCCTCGCCGCCGAGGTAGCGCTCCATCAGCGTCTCGTCCTCGGACTCTTCGATGATTCCCTCGATCAGGGAGCCGCGGAGTTCGGCGATCTCGTCGTCATAGGCGCCGTCGGGCGGCTGGGTGGTCCTGGTGCCGCCGCTGTAGCAGTAGTAGGTGCGGGTGAGCAGACCGATCACTCCGTCCTGGGCCGGGAAGTAGAGCGGCGCGACCTTGTCACCGAAAGCCTGCTGGGCGCCGGCCAGCGCATTGGCGTAGTTGGCGCGCGCGTGATCGAGCTTGGTGATCACCACCGCCCGCGGCATGCCCACTGTCGCGCATTCCTGCCACAACGCCTTCGTCGGTTCATCGATGTCCTCGTTCGCCGCGATGACGAACAGCGCGCAATCGGCGGCGCGCAATCCGGCACGGAGTTCCCCGATGAAATCCGCGTATCCGGGAGTGTCGATGAGATTGACCTTGATCCCGTTGTGCTGCAACGGGGCCAGCGACAGCCCGACCGAGCGCTGCTGACCGATCTCGGCCTCGTCGAAATCGCAGACCGTCGACCCGTCGACCACCGAACCCGCGCGGGTCAGCACACCGGCGGCGACCAGCAGTGCCTCCACGAGGGTGGTCTTGCCTGCACCCGAGGGGCCGACGAGCGCGACGTTGCGAATGGCGGCGGGGCTGTCCGCGGTGGGAACAGCCCCGTTGCCGGCCGAATGGGATTTGTCCGCCATGGCACTCCTCCTGGTGTCCCCGGGGCGCCCCGCTGCGGCCCGCCGGACCTGCTCTCCACAATTCCCCGATGTGACCTGGAGCACAAGATCTGCCGGATCAGGCTGTCAGAATATGTCCATGACGCATGCGCCCAGCCTCGGTACGACAGAGCCTCTGCACGCGGTGGGCGCTGTGGCGGTGGTCGATCTGGAGGCGGCCTGCGAACTGTATGGCCGCGACACACTGCCGTTTCCGTTGGGCCGCAGTCGACCGGTGGGGTCGGTGTGGCTTCTCACCAGACAAGTGGGGCCGATCGAAGATCGCCTCAACGGTGGCGATCTTGCCGGAGTCCGGGCGTGGGTGGAAGCCTTTGTGCGGGCTGATGATTGCGTGGGATGCCGGGTGAGCTTCTCCGATCAGGGCACCCCCGATCTTCGTCTGAACGGCCTGCTGGCGGATGAGTCGGGGTTTGTCGCGGTGCAGCGTACTGACCATGACGGTGTGGACACCGTTGACATCTACGCGGTCGCACCGGGGGACGTGAGCGCGGTGATAGCTGATTCGGTCGGCCTGCTCGGTGCCGGTTCACATGCGCGTATCACGGTTGCAGGCTTGGGCGATCGACTTCCGGCGCCACCACGTGAGGCGGTCGAAATGTATGACGACCTCGGCTTCCCGATTCCCCACGCTGAGCCGGAAGGCCCGCCGGTGCGCGTTGTGGATGGGAGTGAAGTCGTGGCGATCGGGACAGTGCATTCGGCGTCCGGCCTGTTTCGGTACTGGGTCAACGTCGACGATGATGGCGACTACCTGTACGCGCCTGATGATGCCGGCTATGCCGAACCGCTTGACGCCGAGACCCTGCGGGCTTGCATCGATGGATCTGTCGCCGACGACGTTGCTGATTTGGGCAGCGAGATATCAGGCGGGTGGGACGAGTCAGCCGGGTGGGACGAGTGACGAAAGCTCGTTGTTGACGCGTAGGACGAGTGACGTGTTCACCCGCCAGATGTCTTTGGCTTCGTCGGTGGTAGCTCCGGGTAGCGTCCACAGGATTTCACACGTATTCAGATCCATGGCCTGAGCCAGAGCCGGCGTCCGACCACCGCTCATCACGACCACGTCGCCGCTGGAACCCAGGTAGGAATACCAGAGCGCTTCGTTGTCGCAGGTTTTGCCTTCTTTGCCGGTCCGCAGGTCGAACTGCCTCCAGACCCTCCGGTCCTCATCAGTCGAGACCAGCAGTGTCGTGCCGGCCAGGCGGGTGTAGGGCATCAGTTTCGGTTGCGGCAGCTCCAGGAGGGGCTTGCCGGCCATGGTGAGGAATCGGTCCGCGGTATCGGTTCGTGCCACCGGAATGACTTCAGAGCCGGAGAGCAGCTTTGCCTCACCGTCGAGTCGGCCCTGTTCGCGGCCGGCTTTGTCGAAGAATGTGATGCCGGCATCTCTGTATCCGCGCTCGCGCTGGTAAGCAAAGCCATTCGGGTAGACGACAGCTCCGCGAGCTTCTTCACCGGCGGGCACCGTCGGTGGGAGCACCTTGCCATCGGCGAGAGAGAACACCGCGTCGGGTTCACGGAGGCGGGACGCCACGGCCAGGGACGGCGCGGGGACATCGCTGGCGTCGTCTTTCGGGAAGTCCACGAACCCGGTGCCGGGCACGTGCCAGGTCAGTTCGGCGTGCGGGCCGACACCGTAGACGCCCCGATTGTCGACGGTGGCCACCAGGTAATCGCCGAGTTGCTGGACGGCCGGATCTTCCTTGGGCATGGACCATTTCAGGTCGGTCGGCCCGTCATACAGCAATCCACCGGTGTCGGTGTCGATGACCCAGGCATGTGCCGGGACACCCGTCCCACCTCGAAGACAAACGACCATCTTCGGGCCATTGCCAAAACAGGCCGAGCCCAGCATGGCTTCGGCGCTTTCGTGACGGCCCAACCGGATTGCATCGAACAGTTTGTGTCCACTGCTCACGTCGATGCCGATCACGGACCAGTCCTGAACGGTCGTCGCCAGAAAGATCGCCCGGTCCCCGAGGTTGCGGATCGGTGTGTAACGGATGCGGGCTTTGGGATCCAATCCGAGTGTGGCTGCGCCGAGCCTCCAGCCCCGTACCGGCCGGCTGTGCATCGGCATCGCGAACAGGGATTGCTGGGGCAACCCCAATTCTGTTGCGGTCGGCAATGCGTCGCGCACCGGGCGCCCGTCGACGACACACGCGGTGGCGGTCAGCAGCACGAGCACGCAAAGTGCCGCAGTCAGGCGAGACCGGATACGCATTGCGGAGTCACCAGACGTCGAACTTCTCATCATCGAGTCGCTGCAGGGCACGTCCGTCGGTCAGTTCGTCGCGGCATTCGGGATGCTGCCAATAGAACCGCACCCACTCGCGCAGCGCATTGCTGTTGGCGGTGATGGTGCCGGAGCCCAGCTTTGCGCTGCGACCGTTGGGGAGGACGAAGACAATCAGATCGGTGAATGACGTCTTGCCCTTGAGGGGGTGGTCCAGGATCTGTTCGGCATTTTCCCACGGCCCACGTGCGAATGAATTCCACTGGCTGTCCCACATTTCGAAACCTTGTGGACCCAAGTGAAGATGCTTTCCGTCCCGGTATTTGAAAATTCGATAGAGTACCGGCGCACCATAGATGACGTAGAAAATGCAACCGGCCGGCAAAATCAGGCGGTTGGTCCCCGATGGAATGAAATCGACCATATCGAACTGCGCGAATATGAGAAACGCACCCGCAGACAAGACGCCCAACAAGAGGCCGATGCTGAATATCAGATCGGCATGTCTCTGCGGGCGGACCTTGGTGCCTTCGGGACCGCACTCGACCCTCGGATGAGCTGTCCCTGACAGTGGGTAAGCAAGGTGGAACAGCAAGCTGAAGAGCAACAGCGATGCGCCGAGGCAGAGGGCTGCCGTCAAATAACTCGCGCGCGTGAACCAGATGACGGCCCAAGCGGCGACGAAGCCGCCGCCAGCAGTCAATATGCCGAGGATGAATGCCAAACGTAGGTAACCGGAGGTCTTCATCGGGGACAAAAGGTGTTGCCGATCCAGTTGCCGAGGGCTTCGCCGCCCAGGGCAGCGGTCAGGCCGATCGGTATGGCGAGCGGGCCTGTCTCTGACGCCGCGATGCCCGCGAGCGTACCGGCGGTAACCGAGGTGACGCCCTCAGCTGTGGCGACGCATTTCTGGAAACTCGTCTCTGCCACGGCGATGTCCCACAATGAGGTGGCAATACTTACGCCCGGCCCGAAGTATTTGCCGGTAGCGCCCAGCGGGCTCAAAATAGGATGGTCGATGAGGTTGATGGGAACGTCTGCCTGACGACCATCCGGTGTGCGGACGTAGGCGGTTTCCTTGCCATCTGGCCACTTCGTCACCTCGGCGATCGTGCCATTTGCGTATTGGGTCGTGCTGATGGTCTTTCCGGCCATCCCGTACTGAGCCCAATCCGCAAAAGTGACAGTCGTTGTCCTGGAAACCTCGTTCCCGTTTTTGTCGATATGCACGTTGGTGGTGAGCGGCCCTCGATCTGAGAAATTCGGTTTGGCATCGACGGTCTCGATGTGCTTGCTGCCGTCCATCATGTATCTGGTCGTGGTTGTCGAGACCGCTTCTCCGGTGGCGGGGTTGTACTGCGTCTCCACTTTTGTTTCCCGGACAGTTTGCGACATGTCAGTGTCGCGCAGCATGCCCTGCTGCAGCATTCCGATCGTTGACAACGGGTTCGGCACCTCGTCGCCGGGCTTCTGGATGCCGGGCAACAGACTGCCCAGGCCGCCTGGGTTGGGCACCTCGAATCCGTGCTGTTGCGCCGCACTCGTCACTTTCCCGGCTGCATCCTCGTCGGCCGCACCCACCTTCGCCAGCAGCAAGTTGACATTGACTTGCTCGGACTGAGCGCGCTTCTCCAGCGCGGCAGCCTGTTCGACGGTCATCTGACCGCCGTGGATCAACACCACCCACTGATCGCTGACATGCAATTGGCCGGTTGCGTCGATCTCGTCGGCTTTGTTCAGCAGCGCGGTGCGGGCACTACCGATCGGGCCGGCGGCGCCGCTGAGCGCATCACCCACGGCCGTGGTGTATTTCGAGAATTCATCGGTCTGCTTTTTGGCCCGGTCGAACATGCCCGTCGCGGCGTTGTGCGCATCGCCTGACCATGCCTTGGTCTCCGGCATGGCCTTGAGGTTGCTGTTGATCCGGGACACGGCTTCACCGACGGCCGTACCGGAACTCTTGATGGCTTGTCCAGCGGGCGTCAGCGAGTCTGGATTCCAGCGTTCCAGTCTGGGGCGTGAGGGCAACACCGGTCAGAAGATCCCTTTGAAGCTGCCTGCCAGGTCGGCGTCGCTCACCTCATAAGTGTCGCCCGCACCACGCACCGCGGTACCCATCGCGTTCACACTGGTGGCGATTTTCTCGGCCACCTGTTTGACGTGCGCGCCGACGAGGCGTGCCGCCCACTGCGTGGTCGATCCGTCCAAGCCGTCCGCCGCGGTGGCGACCTTGTTGCCGACATCGGCCTCGCGGATCAGCCCCGACGCGATATCCACCTGACCGGCAAAGGCGCGCAGGACCTCCGGGTCAACCTCCATGACGGCCTCCGTTCAGCTGTTGGCTCGTTGCATCATCAATGATGTTAGGGCAGGTCGGTGGCCGCGCTGATCACCAATTTGGCTGCTCGGAGACGTTCACACCTGCCAGGACGACCAGCGCGTGACCTCGACGGTGACAACGGGGCCGTTGAGCGCAATCCGCTCGTACTGGGGGTATTTCGCGCGCAACAGCCCATAACCGGTGGCCATCGCATCACCGCTGTGATGGACTGCGGCCCGTCCGTCGGCGCGTACCCACCACAGGTGCGCCCACTCGTCGGCGTAGTGGTCGACCAGCAGGCTCACCCGGGAATCGCCCTCGATGTTGGCCAGCCTGCGCAGCCGCTGGGTGGACTTGGGCTTGGCGTCCACCGCGGTGTAGATGGTGGCCGGTGTGGGTCCGTCACCGGATAGCAGCACCGCGAACACCACCGGCACCAGATGCGGTGCCCCGTCGGCACCCAGCGTCGCGAGTACCGCACAGGGTGCCGCGGCGAACCGCGCTGCGGCATCGAGAGCTGCGGCATCGAGATCGGCCATCACTCCAGACTATGTGGATGACGCCGGCAAAGTCTCAGGGCGGCGGTACGTCGCCGGGCAGCTCACCGTCATCCGGCAGCGGCGGCAGCTTCATCAGCTCGTCGTAGGTCAGGTCGTCGCCCTCACCCGGTGGCGTGGGCCGGCTCGGCATGACGATGGTGGGCCGGTAGTCCTCCGGCGGATTCTCGACGGGCGCGACGCAGCCTACGCCGTAGGTGGTGTTGGCAGGCACTCCGGCGTTGTCGACGCAGCAGGTTGTGGCGACGGCGTCGAAGTTCTGGTCGGGACCGGGTGCCGTCGTAGAGGTACATGCCTCGTATCCCTGCACGTCGAAGGCCGCCGAGGCGGTTGCGATCGTCGATTGACCTGCGGCGCAGACGGCCACGAAGATGGCAGCTGTGGCGAGCGGACGCCGCCGACGTGTGAGGCTGGTGCGGATGGGCGTCATGGGCGCCAACCCTAATCAGCCGGTATCGCCACCGTCCACTGTCGGGCCCGCGGTGCGATTCGGGTCCAGCGGATTTCGATGAGTCTCGCGTTCGGTGACGTCGCGATAGGGTGCCGGTGCGCGCGCTTGGTGACCGACGGAGGGTTTCGTAATGATCACGTCCCGGATCGTGACAGCATCGGCGGCTCTGGCCGCCTCGGCCCTCGTCGCGGCGGGTCTGGCGGCGTGCGCGCCGCCGCAGAAAGGCGCGGCGGGCGGCGATACCGATACCGGCGTCAAGATCGCCGAGGCCACGTCTGCGGCCGACTTCGGGGGGATGGAGAAGCTCGTCGCGGCGGCCAAGGCCGAAGGCGAACTCAATGTGATTGCGCTGCCCCCGGATTGGGCGAACTACGGCGCCATCATCAAGGCCTTCGAGGAGAAGTACGGCATCGAGGTGAACTCGGCGCAGCCCGACGGTTCCAGCCAGGAAGAGATCAACGCGGCCAACCAGCAGAAGGGCAAGAGCACCGCGCCCGACGTGTTCGATCTGGGACAGTCGGTAGCACTCGCGAACACCTCGATGTTCGCTCCGTACAAGGTGGCCACGTTCGACGACATCCAGGAGAACCTCAAGGACCCCGACGGCACCTGGGTCAACGACTACGGCGGCTTCATGTCGATCGGCTTCGATTCGACGAAGGTCCCGCCGATCACCTCTGTCGAAGACCTGCTCAAGCCGGAGTACCACGGCAAGGTTGCGCTCAACGGGGACCCGACCCAAGCCGGCGCAGCCTTCGCCGGGGTGTTGATGGCGGCGGTGGCGCAGGGTGGGTCGGCCGATGACATCGCTCCCGGAGTCACGTTCTTCGAAAAGCTCAACGAGGCAGGCAACTTCCTGCCACTCGACCCGACCCCGGCCACGATCGAATCGGGGCAGACCCCGGTGGTGATCGACTGGAATTACCTCAACGGCACCGAGAGCCAGAAGGTCCCGGGCTGGCAGGTGGTGGTTCCCCACGAGGCCCTGGTCGCGGGGTACTACTACCAGGCGATCAACAAAGACGCACCGCATCCCGCCGCAGCCCGGCTGTGGCAGGAATTCCTGTTCAGCGACGAAGGCCAGAATCTGTATGCCAAGGGTGGGGTTCGCCCGGTGCGCGCGGACAAGATGATCTTGGCGGGCACTGCGGACCGCGCAGCATTCGGTCAGTTGCCACCCATCGACGGTCCGGTGACGGTTGCGACCCAGGCCCAAACCGACACCGCCAACAAGTATCTGGCCGACAACTGGGCCAAGGCGATCGGCTGAGGTACGCCAATGCCGGGTAGTACTGCTCGCCGGGATCTACGCGCGGATATCCGGGACGCGCTGCCGTTGCTGCCGTTCGTCGCGGTGGTGACGGTGTTCCTGATCGTGCCGACGGTGACGGTGATCGTCATGGCGTTCTTCGCCGACGGATCCTTCTCTTTTGACCGAATCGCCGCGCTGTTCTCCGGTACCGCACTGGCCGCGCTCGCCAAAAGTATTGCGCTGTCGGCCAGTACCGCACTGATCGGGGCGGTACTGGGCGCCGCGCTGGCGTGGTTGATCGTCAGCAGTCCGCCGGCGTCGATGCTTCGCCGCACGGTGCTGGCCCTGTGCAGTGTGCTGGCCCAGTTCGGCGGTGTGGCGCTGGCTTTCGCTTTTCTGGCCACCATCGGGCTCAACGGCGTACTGACGCTGTGGGTTAGAGAGAACCTCGGCTGGGACCTGGCCGGCTCGGGCTGGTTGTACGGGTTGGGCGGGCTGATCCTGGTTTACAGCTACTTCCAGATCCCGTTGATGGTGATCGTCTTCCTGCCCGCCCTCGAGGGGTTGCGTGCGCAGTGGCGCGAGGCCGCGGTGAGCCTCGGCGCGTCACGGTGGCAGTACCTGCGGGAGGTCGCGGTGCCGCTGCTGACCCCGGCGTTCCTGGGATCGGCGTTGTTGTTGTTCGCCAACGCGTTTGCCGCGTATGCCACCGCGGCCGCTCTGGTCAGCCAGGGCAGTCCGATCGTGCCGCTGTTGATCCGGGCCGCCCTCACCAGCGAGGTCGTGCTGGGTCAGTCCGGCTTCGCCTATGCGCTGGCGTGCGAGATGATCGTGGTGGTGGCCGTGGTGATGATCGCCTACAACGCGCTGGTGCGCCGCACGGCGAGGTGGCTCAAATGAACCGGGCTGCCCGCGTGGCGCTCTGGGGGGCGTTCGGCCTGTTCTTCCTGTTTCCCCTGTACGCGATGGCCGACTTCTCCACCCGCAACCTGCTGGCCGGCGGCCGCACCGGTGCGGCATGGCGCAACCTGGTGGCCGATGAGGCGTTGTATCAGGCCATTCTGATCTCGCTGCTGCTTGCGGTGTTCACCGTCATCGCGATGTTGGCGCTGCTGGTGCCGACGATGATCTGGGTGCGCGTGCGGGCCCGCTGGGCCGCACCGATGGTGGAGTTCCTGTGCCTGCTGCCGTTGACCATCCCGGCCCTGGTGATCGTGGTGGGCCTGCGCAATGTGTACCTGTGGGTCACTTACCTTCTCGGCGAATCGGCGCTGACCCTGACTTTCGTCTACGTGGTGCTGGTGCTGCCGTTCGCCTACCGGGCAATCGATTCCGCACTGTCGGCGATCGACCTGCAGACGTTGTCGGAGGCCGCCCGATCGCTGGGGGCCGGTTGGTTGTCGACGATCACCCGGGTGATCGTGCCCAACATCTGGTCCGGGATCCTGTCTGCAGCCTTCATTTCCATTGCCGTGGTGCTCGGTGAATACACGGTCGCTTCGTTGAGCGGTTTCGAGACGCTCCCGGTCCAGATCGTGGCGATCGGTAAGAGCGACGGGGCGACATCGGTGGCGGCCTCGCTGGCCACCCTGCTGCTGGGGTTCGCCCTGTTGTTGGTCTTGGCAGCGCTCACGCGGGGCCGCCGTCGGACGTTGGGAGTTCAGACATGAGTCTCGGGGCCGGTGTGCGCGTTGAACTTCGTGACCTCACCCGCACTTACGGCAACGTCCACGCACTCGACGGGCTGAGCCTGTCCATCGAGCCGGGGGAGTTGGTGGCGCTGCTCGGGCCGTCGGGCTGTGGCAAGACCACTGCGCTGCGAATCCTGGCCGGACTGGAGGAGGCCACCTGCGGAACCGTGCTCGTCGGTGGTCGTGACATCAGCTCGATGCCGGCGAACAAACGAGATATGGGCATGGTGTTCCAGGCCTACAGCCTGTTCCCGCACCTGACCGTGTTGGACAACGTCGCCTTCGGTTTGAAGATGCGCGGAAAGTCCAAGCAGGACAGGCTGTTTCGAGCCGCAGATATGCTCGATCTGGTGGGCCTGGCCGCGCACAAGGGCAAGTATGCCGGCGAGTTGTCCGGCGGCGAACAGCAGCGGGTGGCGCTGGCCCGGGCCCTGGCGATCGAGCCGAGGGTGCTGCTGCTCGACGAGCCGCTATCGGCGCTCGATGCCAAGGTGCGTTCCCAATTGCGCGACGAGATCCGGCGGGTGCAGCTCGAGGTCGGCACCACGACGTTGTTCGTCACGCACGACCAGGAGGAGGCCCTGGCGGTTGCGGACCGGGTCGGCGTGATGAGTCATGGCAAACTCGAGCAGCTCGCCGCTCCGGCCGAGCTCTACGCCCGCCCGTCGACGCCGTTCGTCGCCGAATTCGTCGGCTTGCACAACAAGGTGCGCGCTCGGGTGTCGGGCGGACGGGCCAGACTGCTGGGCGCCGAGTTGCCGACGCTGCCCGGATCGATCAGCTCGGGGGCGGGTACTGCGATGGTGCGGCCGGAGTCGATCCGGGTGCGCGCCGATCCGGACGGGCCGGCGGTGGTGGAATCCGTGGCGTTCCTCGGCCCCACATCGCACGTGTACATGTCACTGCCCGACGGCTCGCTGATCCACGCGCAGCTGCCCAGCTCACGCGCTCGTGCCTTCCGGTCCGGCGTGGTGGTCAGCCTCGCCCTGGAGCGGACGCCGGTGCTGGTGATCTAGCTCAGACGCCTGCTCTAAACATCCTTGACCGGTTCGATTCCCAGATCGCGGTAGGTGACCAGCGCTGCGAACGGCACGCCACGCTTGGCGAACCTTCCGGTGGCCACGTCGCCACGGTCGACCATCGGGATGACGCCGGTGACGACGGCGCCGACGGCGGTGACCCGCTCGTAGGCGATCTCGGTGGACCCGCCGGTGCTGATCACGTCGTCCACCAGAAGCACCCGGGTGCCTTGCTCGAGCCGGGTGCCTTCGATCCACTGCTCGCGACCGCGTGACTTCTGTTCCTTGCGCACCGAGAACCACGCCTTGCCGGTCACCATCGCGACACCGTGGGCCAGCGGGTCGGCGCCCATTGTCAGCCCGCCGACGGCATCGAATTCGATACCGGTCGCGGCCGCGAGATCGGCGACCGCGCGACTGACGATGGCCATCCGCTCGCCGGTGTCGATGGCGAACTTGCCGTCGATGTAGTCGTGGCTCAGCTGTCCGCTCGCCAGCCGGAACGGTTCCTCACGGTGTTCGTAGCCGCGGGTGCGGATCAGATCGAAGGCGGCTTGCCAGGTCTCGGGGCGCTCAGGCATACCCGCGATCGTATTGCACGCCCCCGACGGGTCGCGGGCCCAGCCGGCGCGGTGCGCCGATCAAGCCTGAGCGCGCTGAGCCAACTCGACGGTGGCCGCCCGCAACTCGCCGTACGAGCTGATCGGTGCGGCGTAGCCGACGCGGGTGTAGGCGATCCCGCGCTCGGTGGTGACCCGCAGATCCAGGCCATAGCGATCGGCCCCGGCGCATACCGCCGCGTCGGCGTCGGGATAGCCGCCGAGGGTGCGCGCCATGTCGGCCAGCGAATCGGCGTGATCGGCGTTGAGATGCTCGATCGCGCCGGCGGCGTGCGGTGCGACGGGGTCGGGTTGGGCGGCGGCATAGGCCTCGCCGGTGGTCGAGTCCATCCGGCCGTATCCGCCGACCCAGCGCACGCGCCGTACGCGCAGCACCCAGAGCGAGAAGTCGCTGAAATCGATGTAGTAGCGCGCGGCGGCCACCGCGTCCAGGTGGGCCTGGCGGGCTGCGGCGAGCTCGTCGCCGGTGGGCCGCTCGACGATCCCGGCCAGGGTGATGCGGCTGCCGGCCAACGGATCTGACCCGGTGTCGGGGGCGACGACGGAGATGCTGGCCCGGGGATCACCGATCAGGTTGCGGCCGTGCTCGGCCATGTTGGACACGCACAGCACCGGTGCGCCGGCCAGCAACCCGTAGGTGATGAAGGACGCCCACGGGTCACCGTCGGCGGTGAGCGAGGCCAATGTGCCTGCGTTGGTCGACGCGGCGACCGTGCGGGCTTCCTCGGCCGCAGACGGGCGTGCCCCCTCGATTACCTCCGTAAGCGGGGGAGGAACCGAGGGGGCATCACCGGGGTCACCATGATCTCGAGTCACGCAGCGACCCTATCGGGCGGCTCAGCCGCCGAGTGCGGCGATCAGATCCTTGATCTGAGCGGTTTCGGCTTCGGTCGCGGGCTCCTCGGCCTCGACGGCCTCGATGAGATCCTTGCGCAGTCCGACGCCGTTGGCGGCTTCCGCGGTGGACAGCTTCGCGCGGCCGCGCGCAACGTAGAGACGCTGACCGAGCGTGGCACCGGGGCCCTCCGACGCCGTCGTCATCAACTCGTCGTAACGGTGCCGTACGCCGCTGAGTGCGACGATCACCGACGGGGTGACCCGGCTGCGGCCGGCCGCCTCCGACAGCGACGTCTGCAGCTTGCGCAGACCGCTGAGGACCACGGACGCCCGGTCGGCGTACTCCGGGTCGCCGGTCGGCGGTAGCGCGTCGATCGCGGCGATGTACATGTGCATCGCCGCATCAGACAGACCAACGATTACTGGTGCTTCACCGTCATTTGGTGCGGACTCACCCACAGGCCATCCCTCGTCGAATGTGTTATCGCCGGCCCATAGCCGACGAGGAGATCAAATGCGGGAGAAACGTAACCCGTCGCCGTCTCTTATTCAACCGTTAGTTTTTCCGCAAACACGTCCTTGGCGGTGAATTACGTTGCTGCAGGATCGTTTCGGATCGTCATGCTCCGGGCGAGGTTCCGTGCAGGTGTCGAGGACGGATGAAGTGGGTACGTTGGGAAGCTGATGGACAACGTTCACGATGATCACTGCATGGTCGAGCACCCGACCGCCGAGGACTTCGACCATGCCAGAACGCTGCCCACCGACCGAGACTGGTTCAAGCGGGCGGTGTTCTATGAGGTGCTGGTCCGGGCGTTCTACGACTCGAACGCCGACGGTGTCGGTGATCTGCAGGGTCTGACCCAACAACTCGACTACCTCAAATGGCTGGGTGTGGACTGCCTCTGGCTGCCGCCCTTCTACGATTCGCCGCTGCGTGATGGTGGCTACGACATCCGGGACTTCTACAAGGTGCTGCCCGAGTTCGGCACCGTGGAGGATTTCGTCACGCTGCTCGACGGGGCGCACCGCCGGGGCATCCGCGTCATCACCGACCTCGTGATGAACCACACCTCCGACTCACACGCCTGGTTCCAGGAGTCGCGGCACAACCCCGACGGTCCCTACGGGGACTTCTACGTCTGGAGCGATACCAGCGACCGGTACGCCGATGCGCGCATCATCTTCGTCGACACCGAGGAGTCGAACTGGACCTTCGACCCGGTGCGCCGGCAGTTTTACTGGCATCGGTTCTTCTCGCACCAGCCCGATCTGAACTACGACAATCCGGCCGTGCAGGAGGCGATGATCGACGTCCTGCGGTTCTGGCTGGATCTCGGTATCGACGGCTTCCGGTTGGACGCGGTGCCCTACCTGTTCGAGCGCGAGGGCACCAATTGCGAGAACTTGCCCGAGACGCACGCCTTCCTCAAGCGCTGCCGCAAGGTGGTCGACGACGAGTTCCCCGGCCGGGTGCTGCTGGCCGAGGCCAATCAGTGGCCGGCCGATGTGGTCGAGTACTTCGGCGATCCGGGTACCGGTGGCGACGAATGCCACATGGCCTTCCATTTCCCGTTGATGCCGCGGATCTTCATGGCCGTGCGGCGCGAGTCGAGGTTCCCGATCTCGGAGATCCTGGCCCAGACACCGGAGATCCCGGATACGGCGCACTGGGCGATCTTCCTGCGCAACCACGACGAGCTGACCTTGGAGATGGTCACCGACGACGAGCGCGACTACATGTACGCCGAGTACGCCAAGGATCCGCGGATGAAGGCCAACGTGGGTATCCGCCGCCGGCTGGCTCCGCTGTTGGAGAATGACCGCAACCAGATCGAGCTGTTCACCGCGCTGCTGCTGTCTCTGCCCGGATCCCCGATGCTCTACTACGGTGACGAGATCGGCATGGGCGACATCATCTGGCTCGGCGACCGCGACAGCGTGCGCACCCCGATGCAGTGGACACCGGACCGCAACACCGGGTTTTCCACCGCCAACCCCGGCCGGCTGTACCTGCCGCCGAACCAGGACGCGGTTTACGGGTATCAGTCGGTGAATGTCGAAGCCCAGCGGGACAGTTCGACGTCGCTGCTGAATTGGACCCGCAGCATGCTGGCCGTCCGTGGCCGCCACGACGCGTTCGCACTCGGCACGTTCCGCGAGCTCGGTGGCTCCAATCCGTCGGTGCTGGCCTACGTCCGCCAGATCGAGAGCGACGGCGATGCGGTGCTGTGCGTGAACAACCTGTCGCGGTTTCCACAGCCGATCGAGCTGAATCTGCAGGAGTGGAGCGGATATACGCCCATCGAGATGTCCGGCCAAGTCGAGTTCCCCAGTGTCGGTCAGTTGCCTTACCTGCTGACCCTTCCCGGCCACGGGTTCTACTGGTTTGAGCTTCGCGGGCCCGAGCGAGATCCCGGAGTGCAGCAATGAGCCTCGAATTCGGTGATTGGCTGAGCCAGCAGCGCTGGTACGCCGGCCGTGGCCGCGAGTTGGCCGCCGTCACACCAGGTCTGGTGCTTGAGTTGGCCGACGGTCTCGATCTGGTGCTGCTGCTGGTGTCCTATGCCGACGGCGGCGCCGAGCGCTACCAGGTGCTGGTGAAGTGGGATGCCGACCCGATCGACGAGTACAGCTCCGTGGCCACGATCGGCAGCGACGCCGGGCGGACCGGCTATGACGCCCTCTATGACCAGGACGCCGCGCGATACCTGCTGGAGATGGTCGACCGGTCGGCCACGGTGGGCACGCTGAGGTGCACCAAGGAGCCGGGGGCCACGCTGCCCTTGGATGCGCTGCCCCGGGTTTCGGCGGCCGAGCAGAGCAACACCAGTGTGGTGTTCGGTCAGGATGCGGTGCTCAAGGCGTTCCGCCGGATCACTCCTGGCATCAACCCCGACATCGAACTCAACCGCGTGCTGGCCCGCGTTGGCAATCCGCATGTGGCCAAGTTGCTCGGATCGATCGATATTGACTGGGACGGCGAGTCTTTCGCCTTGGGTATGGTGACCGAGTTCGCCGCCAACTCGGCCGAGGGCTGGGACATGGCCAACGCCAGCACCCGCGACCTGTTCGCCGAGGGCGATCTGTATGCCGACGAGGTCGGCGGTGACTTCGCCGCCGAGTCCTACCGGCTGGGGGAGGCCGTCGCCTCGGTGCACGCCTGCCTGGCCGAAGAGCTCGGCACCGAGTCGGTACCCTTCCCTGCCGAGCTGATGTCCGCGCGCCTGGCCACTGCCGCAGCGGCGGTACCCGAACTGCGCGAACATGTCTCGTTGATCGAGGACCGTTACCGCAAGCTGGCCGACGAGCAGGTGAGTGTGCAACGGGTGCACGGCGACCTGCATCTCGGGCAGGTGCTGCGCACCCCGGAGCGCTGGCTGCTGATCGACTTCGAGGGTGAGCCCGGCCAGCCGTTGCAGCTCAGGCGCAGCCCGGACTCCCCGCTGCGCGACGTCGCGGGGATGTTGAGGTCCTTCGACTACGCGGCGTACGCCCGCCTGGTGGACCTGGCCGGAGACGATGACCGGGCCCGGCAGTTGGCTGCCCGGGCCCGGGAGTGGGCCGACCGCAACAGCACGGCGTTCTGCGACGGCTATGCCGCGGTGGCCGGCGCCGACCCGCGCGAGCACGCCGCGTTGCTGGCGGCCTACGAGCTGGACAAGGCGGTGTATGAGGCCGCCTACGAGGCCCGCTTCCGGCCCAGTTGGCTGCCCGTTCCCCTGGGGTCGGTGGCACGGCTGATCGGCTGATACCTTCCTTAGCGTGCCTAATCAGCCTGTGCGCCGATCGGCGCCCGACGGGCTGCTGATCGCCGTTCTCGCGGCGGCCGGGATCAGCGTCTCGCTGATGCAGACCCTGATCATCCCGTTGATCCCGCAGTTGCCTGCGCTGCTCGACACCACCGGAGCCAACGCATCGTGGGCGATCACCGCGACCCTGCTGACCGGCGCCGTCGCCACCCCGATGTTGGGCCGGCTCGGAGACATGTACGGTCCCAAGTGGATTCTCGTGCTGTGCGCGGCACTGCTGTTCATCGGATCGGTGATCGCGGCCCTGACCACCTCGCTGATCCCTTTGATCATCGGGCGTGGGCTGCAAGGGTTCGGCGTCCCGGTGATCCCGCTCGGCATCAGCGTGCTGCGTGCTGCCCTGCCGCCTGAGCGGGTGGCCTCGGCCATGGGATTGATGAGTGCGTCATTGGGCGTCGGCGGCGCGCTGGGCCTGCCGTTGTCGGCGGTGATCGCCGAACAGTTCAACTGGCATGCACTGTTCTGGTGTGCGGCCGCACTGGGCCTCGGCTCGGGAGTCCTGTTCGTCCTGCTGGTGCCTGACCTCGAACCGGTGTCCGCCGATCACCGCTTCGACCCGATCGGCGCCATCGCGCTGGGCACCGGCCTTGTGTTGCTGCTGCTGCCGATCTCCAAGGGCGGGATGTGGGGCTGGACCAGTACCACCACGGTCGGCATGTTCGCCGCCGCGGTGGTGACCTTCGGGGTCTTCACCTGGTGGCAGTACCGGGTGCCCTCGCCCATCGTGGACATGCGGACCACGTTGAAACGACCTGTGCTGCTGACGAATCTGGCTTCCATTGCGGTGGGCTTCGGCATGTTCGCGCTGTCGCTGGTGGGCCCGCAGTTGCTGGAGATGCCCCGCGAAACCGGATTCGGCCTGGGCCAGAGCATGATCGCCACCGGTCTGTGGATGGCGCCCGGCGGCCTGGCGATGATGGCCGCGGCTCCGGTCGCCGCGCGGGTGGTGTCGTCGCACGGGCCGAAGATCGTGCTGGTGATCGGCAGCACGATCATCGCCACGGGCTACCTGGCCGGCACCCTGATGCTCGGCAGCCCCGTCGGCCTGTTGGTGCTCGGCCTGATCGTCAGCTTCGGCGTCGGGTTCGCCTTCGCCGCACTGCCCGCCTTGATCAACGCCGCGGTGCCGGTGTCGGAAACCGCATCGGCCAACAGCATCAACTCACTGGCCCGTTCGCTGGGTACCTCGACGTCGAGTGCGGTGATGACCGCGGTGCTGGCCCAGATGACCATCAACTTCGCAGGGCACGCGCTGCCCTCGTTGCCGGGATTCCGTGTCGCACTGTTGATTGCCGCGGCTGCGGCCGCCGGTGCCGCCCTGGTCGCGATGGCGATCCCGAAAGCGCCCGAGATTCCCTCAGAGCGTGGCGATCTCGTAGCTGTCGAGCTGACCGACCAGCGTCCGTAGCTGATCGGCGGACGAGCCCAGGGTGTGCTCGATCGCGGTCAGCCGGGCGGCGTAGTGCCCGATCGGGTACTCCGCGGTGACACCGATACCGCCGTGTAACTGGATCGACTCCTGCGAGATGTGCCGTCCCGAGCGGCCGATCTGCAGCTTGGCCCGCGCCGCGATCACCGGGTCGAGTTCGCCGTCGGCAATGGACATCGCGGCGTAGGTGCCCATGCTCCGCGCCAGCTCGAGCGACATGTACATGTCGGCAGCGCGCTGGGTCAGGGTCTGGAACTTGCTCAGCGTGACCCCGAACTGCTTGCGCTGCTTGAGGTAATCGGCGGTCAGGCGCAGCGACTCGTCCATCACTCCGACGGCCTCGGCACACAGTCCGGCCGAGATCCGTACCAGCGCACGGGTGATCGCGGCACCGGCATCGGCGGCCTCGCCCAGCGGCTCGGCGGGCGTGGCATCCAGCGTGACCTGGGCGCCGCGCTGGCCGTCGAACGTGCGGTAGCCCTGACGCGCGACGTCGGCTGCGTCGACCAGGAACAGTCCGGTCCCGCCATCGGGCAGCGCTGCGGTCACGATCAACGTGTCCGCGACGTCGCCGGCCAGCACCGGGTTCTTGGTGCCGCTCAGCGTCCACCCGTCCCCGGTGCGCGTCGCGGTGGTCGTCACACCGGCCGATCCGCGCACGCCCGGTTCGGAGTGGGCGAAGGCCAGAATCCGCTCGCCGGAAGCGACTTCGTCGAGAAGTGCGCGCTGGGCGTCGGTGCCCACCTCGGCGATGATCGCGCCGGGACCGATCGCCCCGTGCAGCACCGGCTCGGGCGCCAACCGGCGCCCGATCTCGCCCAGCACCACCATGATCTCGATCTGGCCACCGGAGTCCTCGTCGAAACCCAGTCCCAGAACGCCGATCTCGGCGAGCTGTCCCCAGACCTGGCGGTCGAATCCGGGCTCGGACTCCACCACCTTGTTGCGCTTTTCGGTGTCGTAACCCGACAGCAGGTCACGGGTGGTGTCGGCCAGCAGGGCCTGTTCATCAGTTAGCTGAAAGTCCATGGCTCAACTCACAATCCGAGAATGGTGGACGCGATGATGGTGCGCTGCACCTCGTTGCTACCGCCGTAGATCGAGGTCTTGCGGTAGTTGAGGTAGTGCGGAGCGGCCTGCTGGGCCCATTCCGGCGAGGCGATGTCGCCGGCCTCATACGGCAGCGCGTCGGCGCCGGCGACCTCGACGAGCAGTTCGGTGGCGGTCTGCTGCAGCTGGCTGCCGCGCAGCTTCAGCACCGAGGACGCCGGGCTGGGCTTGCCGTCGGCCGAATCGGAGGTCACGCGCATCTGGGTGACCTCCAGTGCCAGCACGTCATTTTCAGCCTCGGCCAGGCGCGCGGCGAACAGTGGATCGGCCAGCAGGCCATTGGCCGCGGCGCGTTCCTTCACCTCGGCGAGACGTACCTTGGTCCGGGCCACCTGGGCGATCCCGGTGCGCTCGTTGCCGAGCAGGAACTTCGCGTAGGTCCAGCCCTGGTTCTCCTCGCCGACGAGCTGGTTGGCGGGCACCCGGACGTCCTCGAAGAACACCTCGTTGACCTCGTAGCTGCCGTCGATCAGCTTGATCGGACGCAGCGTCACACCGGGGGTGTCCATTTCGAACAGCAGGAACGAGATACCCGCCTGCTTCTTGGGCGCCTGCGGGTCGGTGCGGACCAGGCAGAAGATCCAGTCGGCGTGCTGACCCAGCGTGGTCCAGGTCTTCTGGCCGTTGACCACGTAGGTGTCCCCGTCGCGGATCGCGGTGGTGCGCAGGGAGGCCAGGTCCGAGCCGGCCTCGGGCTCGGAGAAGCCCTGGCACCACCAGATGTCCAGCGCCGCGGTCGGCGGCAGGAAGCGTTCCTTGACCTCCTGCGAGCCGAACTCGGCGATCACCGGGCCGACCATCCTGGCGTTGAAGGTGAGCGGCTCGGGGACGCTCGCCAACTGCATCTCGTCGAGCCAGATCTGATGCTGGTTGGGCGTCCAGTCCTTGCCGCCCCACTCGACCGGCCAGTTGGGCACGGCGAGGCCGTGCTCGTGCAGGATCTTGTGCGCAGTGACGATGCCCTCTTTGCCGAGGGGTAACCCGAGCCGATTCTGTTCGCGAAGCTCGGCGGGGATTTTCGTCGTATAGAAGGTGCGCAGCTCATCGCGGAAAGCTGCTTCCTCCGGTGTGAGCGCCAGTTGCATGACCGTCTCCCTGTCGGTGGATCTGACTGCACACTAAACCACCCGGTTGGTTGGGGACGCCAGGGTTCGGTCTACCGGACCAGCCGGCGCAACAACAACGAGGCGACGGCGACGCCGAGCACCGCGGCCGCGATCAGCACGCTGATGTCGAGCGCCCAGTTGGTCGGGGTGCCGATCAGCAGCCCGCGCAGCGCGTTGACCTCGTAACTGAGCGGGTTGACCGTGGACAACCAGCGCAGCCAGGTCGGCATGATGTCGACGGGGTAGAGCGCGTTGGACGCGAAGAACAAGGGCATGGTGATCGCCTGGCCGATACCCATCAGCCGGTCCCGCTTGCGCACCAGCCCGGCCAGCGTCATCGACAGGCACGCGAAGAAGGCCGCCCCGAGCGCCACCACGGCCATCGCGGCCAGGATGCGCAGCGGATTGACCGTCATCGCGATCCCCATCAGATATGCCAGGAGCACGACGCCGACCACCTGCACCACCGAGCGCACCCCGGCCGCGAATGCTTTGCCCGCCACCAGCGCCGAAGCCGGCGCGGGAGTGACCATGAGCTTGGCCAGGATGCCGGCGTCGCGATCCCAGATGATCTGGATGCCGTAGAAGATCGAGATGAACAGTGCCGACTGGGCGATGATCCCCGGTGCCAGGAAGGCCAGGTAGCCCACACCGCCGGTGTCGACGAGGTGCAGGCGGCTGAAGGTCTGGCCGAAGATCAACAACCACAGCGCGGGCTGGACCATCCGGGTGAACAACTCGGTGCGGTCGTGGCGCAGCTTCTGCAGTTCGACCAGGGCGAAGGCCGACATCCGCCGTGCCATCGCGCGGACCCGGCGCATCCCGCGCGGGGCCAGGACCAGTGCTTCAGCTGACACGGCGGGCCGTCCTACGGGTCGCCCGAACCTCACGCATGCCGCCGGGTTGATGCCCGGCATCGGTCAGGTCCGACCCGGCGTAGTGGCGGAAGACGTCCTCGAGAGTGGCGTTCTCGGACTCCTCGGCCGTCGACACTCTGGCCTTGAGTTCGGCCGGCGTCCCGAGCGCCTGCAACCGACCATGGTGCATCAGTGCCACCCGGTCGCAGAGGGCGTCGGCCTCGCCCATGTAGTGCGTGGTGAGTAGCACTGTCATCCCGAACTCGGCCTGCATCCGGCCGACCTGTGCCCAGACGCTGTCGCGCGCGATGGGATCCAGCCCGACCGTGGGCTCGTCGAGGATCAGCAGCTGCGGACGGTTGACCAGTGCCTGAGCCAGCTCGAGGCGGCGCACCATGCCACCGGAGTACGTGCCCGCCACGGCACCGGCGACATCGAGCAGTTGCATCGACTCCAACGCCTGGTTCACCCGATCGGCGCGTTCGGCCCGCGGCACGTCGTACAGGCGCGCGAACAACTCGACGTTCTGTCGGCCCGTGAGCGCTGCTTCGATCGAGAGTTGTTGCGGGACATAGCCGATGTTGTGCCGGATGTCCATGGTGTGCCGGTCCGCGTCGAGACCGAATATCCGGACCTCGCCCTCCTGTACCGGCGTCAGGGTGGTCAGCACCCGCACTGCCGTGGTTTTGCCCGCGCCGTTGGGACCGAGCAGCCCCAGGGTCTCCCCGCGATGGACCTGCAGGGTCAGGTCGTCGACCGCGGTGAAGGCGCCGTAACGATGGGTCAGGTGCCGGCAGTCGATGGCCGGGGCGCTCATGTTTCGCTCTCGTGCAGGAGCCGGGTCAGTTCGTCCATGACATCCAATCCGTTTGCCAGATCGTTGATCTGGCCGTCGTCAAGTTGTGCCAGCACAGCCGACAGTGCGGCCCGGCGGGCCGCCCTGGACTCGTCGGCGATCGCCTGCGCGGGCGGGGTGAGCCGCAGGCGGCCGACGCGCCGGTCCGCGTCGTCGGCGGTTCTGGTGAGCATCCCGTCGGCGACCAGGCGTGACACCAGCGTGGACGCGGAGTTGGGCACCAGGCTGAGTTCGGCGGCCGCTTCCCGCACCGAGATGCCGGGCCTCCGGCCGACCAGGCGTAACAGTTCGCCCTGCGACTGGGTCAACCCGGTGCCGTCGAATCCGCCACCGGTGGACCGGCGCAGCTGTCTGCGGAACCGGCCGACGACGGAGAACAACTCGCTGACGAGATCGTGTCGGGCCTCCATGCATCCACAATAGCTCTGTTACAGAGGTATTGTGGATGAGAGAACTTTGGGGACTCGATGAGAAACCGATTTGAATGAGTTCGGAAGTGTTGCGGCAAACCCGAGGAGACGCCGCAGCCGTGGCCGCAGGGTAGTTGCCGCCGCTCTTCGGCTCGTACCCCCCAGCCCGCCCGGCCGGTGACATCAAGCAAGCGCTCGACGTCTACTTAGGCGGCCACGGCTGCTACATGTTCAAGGTACCAGACTTCCTGGTTAGGGCAGGGACTTCGGGCTGATGAGCAACGCTTTGAATTGACGCTCAATCTGATTCGGCCTGCAGCACCAGGACGGCGCGCGCATCCACGAGGACGGTGTTGCCGGCAGCGACTGCATCGCGTGTGGAGTTTGCCGAAGTGCTGATCGCCGGAATCCAGCGGGCGCCGAATTGTGCCGGTGGTAACGCGAACTCGATCGGTTCATAGTGCGCGTTGAAGCACAGCAGGAACGAGTCGTCGACCACCCGCTGACCCCTGACATCCGGATCGGCGATGCCCTGTCCGTTCAGGTACACGGCCACCGACTTGGCATACCCGGTCTCCCAGTCCTCGGCCGTCATGTCGGACCCATCGGGTGCGAGCCAGGCGATGTCGGGCAATCCGGCGGCGCCCGCCTCGCGTACCGGCCGGCCGTCGAAGAACCTGCGGCGCCGGAACACCGGATGCGCGGCGCGTAGGGCCGACACCGAGCGGGTGAACTCGATCAGATCGAGATCCGCTGTGGTCCAGTCGATCCAGGAGATTTCGTTGTCCTGGCAGTAGACGTTGTTGTTTCCGCGCTGGGTGCGGCCCAACTCATCGCCGTGCGAGATCATCGGAACGCCCTGGGAGAGCAGCAGAGTGGCCAGGAAGTTGCGTTGCTGGCGGCCGCGCAACGTGTTGACCGCAGGATCATCGGACGGACCTTCGGCACCGCAGTTCCACGATTTGTTGTTGCTCTCCCCGTCGCGGTTGTCCTCGCCGTTCGCCTCGTTGTGTTTTTCGTTGTAGGACACCAGGTCCCGGAGGGTGAATCCGTCATGGGCGGTGACGAAGTTGATCGAGGCGAACGGGCGACGGCCGGTCTGCTCATAGAGATCGGCCGAACCCGTCAGCCGGTAGGCGAACTCGTCGAGCGTGGCCGGCTCGCCACGCCAGTAGTCGCGCACGGTGTCGCGGAACTTGCCGTTCCATTCGGTCCACTGCGGCGGGAAGTTACCCACCTGGTAACCGCCGGGCCCGACATCCCATGGCTCGGCGATCAACTTGACCTGGCTGACAATCGGATCCTGTTGCACCAGTTCGAAAAAGGCGCTCAACCGGTCCACGTCGTAGAACTCGCGGGCCAGCGTGGCGGCCAGGTCGAAACGGAATCCGTCGACACGCATCTCGGTGACCCAGTACCGCAACGAGTCCATGATCAGCTGCAACGAGTGCGGATGGCCGACGTTGAGACTGTTACCGGTACCGGTGTAGTCCATGTAGTACTGCTTGTCGTCGTCGACCAGCCGGTAGTAGGCGGCATTGTCGATCCCGCGCATCGACAGCGTCGGCCCCAGGTGGTTGCCCTCGGCCGTGTGGTTGTAGACGACATCGAGGATCACCTCGATGTCGTTGGCGTGCAGTTCACGCACCATGGCCTTGAACTCCTGGACGTGACCGCCGGGGGTGCCCGCCGAGCTGTAGCGGGGGTCGGGCGCCAGGAACCCGATCGTGTTGTAGCCCCAGTAGTTCGACAAGCCTTTGTCGACCAGGGTGGAGTCATCCACGAAGTGGTGTACCGGCATCAGTTCGATGGCATTGACCCGCAGTGCTTTCAGATGCTCGATGATCGCCGGATGTGCGACGGCGGCGTAGGTTCCGCGCAGCTGCTCGGGGATGTCCGGGTGGGTTTGGGTGAGCCCCTTGACATGGGCCTCGTAGATGACGGTGTCCGCGTACTCGTGACTCGGCGGGTGGTCGACGCCCCAGTCGAAGTACGGATTGATCACCACGGCCTTGGGCATGTGGGCCGCCGAATCGTCGTCATTGCGGCTGTCCGGGTCGTCGAAGTTGTAGGAGAACAACGGCTGGCCCCAGTCGAAGGAGCCTTCGATGGCCTTGGCGTACGGGTCCAGCACGAGCTTGTTCGGGTTGCAGCGCCGGCCGGACCCCGGATCGTACGGGCCGTGCACCCGGTAGCCGTAGCGTTGGCCGGGCTCGATCCCGGGAATGAAACCGTGCCAGACGAATCCGTCGACCTCGGGCAGCGTCACCCGCGTCTCATGCAGCGCCCCCGACTCGTCGGGATCGAACAGACACAGTTCGACTCGCTCGGCCACCTCGCTGAACAACGCGAAATTGGTACCCGAGCCGTCATAGGTCGCGCCGAGCGGGTAGGGCTTGCCGCGCCACGTTTCGGAGGTCACTAATCGACGATACGGCGCCCGGGGACCTGCGGCCGGATGAATGTTCGGCGGTACAGTCAGCCGTGACCATCAGCTCTGACCCGCCGGAATACCAGACGGTGCGGGTCACCCTCGACAACGCGGTCGCGATCATCACGCTGGACCGTCCGCAGCAGCGCAACGCCTTCGGCGGCGGGATGCGCGAGGAGTTGGCCGACGCCTACCTGCGTTGCGACGCCGACGACGCGATCCGGGCGATCGTGCTGACCGGCACTCCACCGGCGTTCTGCGCCGGCGCGGACCTCGGCGCGGGGGAGCAGACCTTCACCGAACCGGGGCAGGAATTCAGCGCCGCCGGCCTGGCCGTGCCGGCCTGGACCCTGGACAAACCGGTGATCGCGGCGGTCAACGGACACGCCATCGGCATCGGGCTGACCCTGGCGTTGCAGTGCGACATCCGGCTTTTCGCCGCCGATGCCCGGTACGGCGTGGTGCAGGCCCGGCGCGGCATGGTCGGCGACGCCTACTCGCATTGGGTGCTGCCCCGGCTGGTGGGCCTGGCCAATTCCGCGGAGATCCTTTTGACCGGAGCCACGTTCGACGGATATCGCGCGGTCGAACTCGGCCTTGGCAGCCGCGTGCTCCCGGCCGAGCAGGTTCTGCCTGCCGCACTGGAAATCGCACACGACATCGCGGTCAACACCGCGCCGATGTCGGTCGCGGCCAGCAAACGGCTGCTGTGGGATTCCTATGATCTCGACCGCGCGGGAGTCGGTGCCCGGGAGACCCGGATACACCTGGAGTTGATGGCACACGACGACGCCCGTGAAGGCGTGCGTGCCCACGTCGAGCGTCGGGACCCGCGCTGGACCGGTCGGCCCGTCGACCCGACTAAGTGATTTCCACCCCGGTGGAACGCAATTCGGCCAGTGCCGCAGTGCTGCTCTCCGGCGCGACACCGGCGGTCAGGCCGGTCAGCACACGGGTGCGCAGCCCCGCCTTCACCGCATCGGCCGCGGTGGCCGCGACACAGTAATCGGTGGCGATGCCCACCACGTCGACCGCATCGACGCCGCGCTCGGCCAGCCAATCCGCCAGGGGTGTCCCGGAAGCGTCGACGCCTTCGAACCCGCTGTAGGCCGCCGAATGGTGGCCTTTCTCGAACACCGCCTCCACGGTGGTCGAGTCGAGATCGGGATGGAATGCCGCACCCGGGGTATCGGCCACGCAGTGCCGCGGCCACGACGTCCGGTAGTCAGGGCTGTCGGAGAAATGCTCACCCGGGTCGATGTGGAAATCCTTGGTGGCCACCACATGGTCGTACCCGTGGTCGGAGGCCAGTAGTGCGGTGATGCCCCGCGCCACCGCTGAACCACCCGCGACCGCCAGCGAACCACCCTCGCAGAAATCGTTCTGCACGTCGACGACGATCAGTGCCCGAATCTGCCTGGAGGACATGGTTCCGACGCTACCCGCCGAACAGCAGGTACAGCCCGGTGAAGGTATAGCCGACCATCACCAGCATCGTCGCCAATTGGCCGGTGAGCTGGTGTTGTTTCGGCAGCAGGCGCAGGGCTCGGTCGTGTGCGGCGATCACCCCGGCGACGTGACCGGCCAACACGAACCCGACCTTGAGACTGGCCAAGAGCGTGGGGTGAGCGGAGAGGAAGTAGCTGACCTGCACGTCGTGGAGCCCGAAGAGCAGGATCACTGTCTGCTGGCCGCGCTCGACCAGATAGGACAGGTAATGCGCGAACACATAGCCGATGACGATCGGGATCAGCGAATGCGCCATCAGCCCAGGCAACTTCCGCCGCAGCTCGCGATCCACCCCGCCCGTGGTGCGGGTAGCCGCCCAGAACGTGACCGCCACCGTGGACGCGAACACCAGCAGGCCCGCGGTACGGATCAGGCTGGAGCCCAGCGGCGAGCCCGCATGCGCGTCGACGAAGTTACGCCACTGCGGCATCGCCGAGAAGCTGTCGAACGCGGTCGATCCCAGCAGCACGGCAAGCACGGCGACCAGCCCCGGCCGCACCGGCAGCGAGGGCAGGTGATCGAACGGGTTACCGATCACGATCCGGCCATCGTGGCGGCGCAGCGGTGAGAGCCTCGATGCGACCGTGCTGTACACCTCGAACGGGTCCGCGCTCTCCAACCAGCGCTGACCGCAACACAGTGCACCGGCGAGCGTCACCACGAGGTAGATCAGCAGCCAGTTACGAATGGCCACAACCGATCCCGGGTCGGGGCTCGCCAGCTCCAACCACACGAACGCGAACAGCCCCGCGGCAGCCGGCCAGTAGCCGAGCCGTTCGGGATAGCTTCGGCCACCAGTCGGTAGGAACCGGGACAACGTACGGACCGGCGAGATCAGCCGCCACACCGGGCCGAACAGCACCGAGGCGGCGACCAACCCCACCCACAGCAGCACATAGAAGACCCCCGGCAGCGGATTGGCACCAGGCGGCCGGGCGAACGCGGTGTACGCCACCCACCCGGTGAACACGAGCGCGAGCAGGCCCACACCCCAGCGGGTCACGGGAGAGTCGAACGCCGTCGTCACCCAGCGCGGCAGCCCCAGACCTGGCTTGTCAGGATCGAACCGGGGCCGCCGCCAGGCCAGCGCCACCACCGCAAAGGTGAACGTCAGCGTCCAAGCCGCACCGATCAGGGCGTACGTGTAGGGGATCGGGAGGTCGGTCGAACCGCCCAGACCGTGGGCCAGTACCGCGGTCGCCCCGGGCGTCACTGCTGCACTTGCACGCCGGCGATCGTGCGGTTCAGGTGGTGCAGCTCGATGTCGACGGTGCCGGGCACGTCGACGGTGAACTGGAACTGCTGACCGTTACGTGCCTCGATCTTGAAGCTGTGTTCGGGATTCGAGTGCACGTGCAACTCATCGGCGGCGTCGCTGTTGACCCGCACCACGATCGGCTCGCCGACCTTGCCCGTCAGCCGCTCGTTGGTCGGAGTCACCTGACCGGCCTGGATGGTGACGTCGATCAGCAGCCGGGCGGGGGCCTGCTGCTGGTTGGTCATGTCCGACGGACTGACGGTGGTCGCCGAGGGAGCGGCAGACTCGGCGGACTCGCCGGAGCCGCCGCCACAACCGGCCGTCACCAGGGCGAGGGCGGACGTCAGGACGATGACACTGCTTTTGAGGTTGATCACGGTGAACCATCTTCGCCGCAGGAGTGCGTACCTTCATCTTGAGCGTCGCCGCTGTCGTCATCACGCGGCCTGCGCCGGTCGCGCATGGCGACGTACACCACGACACCGACCACGACCAGCGCCGGCGCGAAGGCCGGCAAGGCCAGCAGCAGCGTGTGGTCGGCCTGATACTCGATCGGATACGTCATGTGAGCCCGGCGGGTTCACGGCCGGCGGCCAGCTCCCTGGCGTTGATGCGGCCGGCACCCCAGGTCAGCCCGGCGATCAGGAGCAGCGTGCACACCAACACCACCAGCGACGCCACGTTGTACAGCCAGGACGGGTGATCGAGGTTGCGTTCACGCTGCAGAATCGTGATCTCCTGCACGAACTCTCGGCTGCTCGAGGTCAGCGCCGGGGTTTCGGGCGCTCCGATACCCGGGTCGGCGGGCAGGAAGATCGGGACACCGGCCATGGTGTTTCCGTCCTGCACGCGCAGCAGGGTCTTCCAGCTTCCGGACACCGGGATGGGCTGCGTCGAGCGGTAATGCCCCGGGCCCACCTTCTCCAACGGGTCGACGATCAGGCCACGGTCGTTGGGCAGGCCTCCCTGCCACGCCAGGATCGACACCCACTCCGGATTGTCGCTGACCACGTCGGCCGGGCTGATCTGCACATCGGCCGAGGCCATGCGATGCCCGTTGTGGGCCGGAAGATCCGTCAGAGTGATGGTGGCACTGGCATTTTGCGGAACTTCGGTGCGTAGCCCGTTGGCCACGGCGCCGCCGATCACCAGCACGGTGGCCACCACGATCGAGATGCCCACCGCGGGCCGGGGCAACGCCTGGCCGGTGAGCACCAGGGCCAGCAGTGCGCCACAAAGGCCCATTCCGACGGCGACCGGTATCGCCATGCCCAGCGCCTCACCCCACATGCTGGTCGGCCAGGGGTAGTGGTAGACCGCGCCGATCCACAACGATTCCAGCCACAGCCCCACGGTGCCGACGCCCAGCCCGCCTACCGCGCCAAACAGGATGGGTCGCTTCACAAGTGGGGTCAGGGCAATGAGCTCGACCACCAGTGCCGGCCCCAGGTACAGCGCGAACCAACTTGTTGGCGCACCCAGAACCGGGCCCACGATCAAGGCGACCGCTCCACGCAGCGCGATCGCGAACCCGGCGGCGATCAGCGCGGCACCGGGGCCGAGGACCAACCGTGCCGCGACTGCGGCGAATGCGGCCGCGGCGGCGATCATCATCGGTTGCAGCACCAACCGGAACTGCTCGACGCCGAAGTCGTATTCGATCTGGAACACCGACAGGCCGATGAACAGACCGCCGAAGGACAGGAAGTAGAGGAACTTGTTGAACTTACTGTCCTCACCTGCGTCCGGGCCAATCGCCACCCGTCCCTCGTGCTCGAGCAGCAGCACGGCGATCAGCGACAACCCGGCGCCGCCGATGAGCATCAAATGCGTTGGGCCCCAAAGGGTGACATCCTGGCCGAAGATCCGGTGCCAGATGTCGTCGAGCGGGAAACCGATGAGCGCATAGAGGCCGCAGAGCGCCATCAACACACCACCCACCGGGGCGTACCAGCTGCGGGTGATCCGGATGGCTGCCGGGCCGGGCTTGTCGTAGGGCAGGACGATGGCCATCGAACCGGCGATGAACAGCAGGAACAGCCCGAACAGGATGAAGTAGTGCGCAGGGTTGGCCAGGGGGCCCGGATCCCGGCCCTTGCCGATGTGCAGGCTGACATCCCAGATGAAGCCGAACAGCGCGCAGATGATGGTCGCGGTGAACAGGAACACCTGCAGCGCCACCCACGGCGGCCGGTGGAATTTGCGGCCCAACCATTCGGCGAAATCGTTGAGCCAGGTGATGCGCCGGTTGCGGTGCAGGTAACCGATCCACAGCAGGGCGACGGTGACGATGAGGGCGACCACCGACATGCCGACCACCTGGTCGAGTGCGGCGCCACCGCCCTCCGTCCCGGTGGCCGCGGTGAGCGTGACGTCCGGTGAGCTCATCATGACCTCCGGTCAACTGACAGTGGTGTCGGTGACAGATGTTGCCAGAAGCGGGCGGCCGCAAACAGGCGTTCCGTTAGCTCCGTCGGCTCCACGGTGTGACGGGACGGTCCACCCGCTCGCCGTCGACGAACACATCGACGTGCTCGTCGAAGAAGCAGACGCGGTCGCCGACCGGCACCGCGTCGTTCAGCGGTTCGTGATAGGCCCAGGCCAGATCGGTGGCCCCGCCGGGCACCGAGTAGTACGTGGCCCGGCCCTTGTATGCGCAGTATGTGACGGTGTTGCTCACGGCGAGTGCGGTGGTGACGTCTTCGCGGGGCAGGTAGTGCCGGGTGGGGAGCCCGGTCTCGAATAACAGCATGGGATCGCAGGATTCGGCCAGCACCCGTCCGTCGAGTTCGACGCGGATGCGTCGCCGGCTGCGCCGGATGTCGATCCGGTGGAACGGGTCGTGCGGGTGCGCGACGATCGCCTCGTCTTCCTCCCGCCATTCGAACGTCGAGAAGTCCAGGATCAGGTAGTCGGCCAGGTCCGCGTCGTCGGGCTGAAAGGCCGCGGCGGCACCGGCTTCGTCACCGGCGATGACGTCGAACGTTGTGCCCGGGCAGGTGTGCGCGGTGAACGGCACCGACGGGTCCAGGAAGCCGGGGATCTCGTCGTCGCCCACCTCCCCGCCGGCCGGAACCAGTTGTGCCGTCAATGCCGAACGCGGCACCGCGTACGTCGGGACGATCCGGCGTGGTTCCCAGACCAGGACCGCCGAATCGGTGTCGGCCACCGGCTCACCGCCCAGACAGATCCGAATTCGTTTGGCAGTGGGCTGGTATCGAAGGGAGTCAAGCCTGCTGCCCAGCAGATCCGCCATGTTCACTGCCATGCGGTCATTATCGACTCCTATGGCGGTGACTGTCTGCTACTTGACGTCGACGTACACGGTCCGCTGGGTGAGCGCGCTCAACGTGTCGGTGCGGCTGAAGTTAGGGCCGGGCCGAACGGCGACCACCGAAGCCTTGTCCAAGGGTGAGGAACCGAGACGATTGACTATCACCGTATAGCCCTGGGATTGCAGCTCTTTGATCGTCTGTTGGGCGTTGCTGGGCCCGTTGGGCGCGGCCGCGGCGGGGCCGGCCGATCCGATGACAGCCGCCACCGCGACGCCCACTGCCGCGGCGACGATTCGTGACCTACCGATGGCATTTCGCACTGGAGTGTCCTTCCCTGTTCCGGTTCGCGGCATTTCGATACGCTGCGATATGTCGGGTAAAACCGCCAGCTCAGAAGCTTTAGTTCCGATGGCAGGAATTGATCGATTCAATGACCGGATCTGTGTGAAGCCAGCGAAATTGGCGGCCTTACGGCTACGCCAGCGTGACGGGATCACTTGTGGCCCTACGGTCGCCGTGGTGGCCGGCGCCTTGCTGGATCACACCTATCGCGCGGAGTTGCTGAACCCCGACGGCCATACCTGGTTCGCCGAGGAGCAGGGCCGAATTCACGCTGCGGTCAACCGGATCTGGCCGCGACAGCTCGGGACCACGCCGGTGGGAATGGCCCGCGCGCTGTCCGACCACAGCGCGAAGCGTGGAGTCGGGTACCGGTGGCGGCGCTTCCGCGGCGCCCGCGACACGTTGTCGGATGTGCGTGGTGCTGTCGCGGAGGGCTGGCCCGTGGCAATGCTGATCGGTGAGCGCGGTATTCCACGGCACTGGGTGCTGATCGTCGATGCGGATGGCGATGTGCTGCAGTGCTACGAACCGTCGTCGGGCAAGGTGCTGCCGATCGACGTCGCGGCGGTGACCGGCGCGCGGCTGACGGGGTTGGGCTTTCCCCGGCCGTTCGCCTTTGTCCTACCGTCGAGGCATGGCCCGAAAGTATGCGACCGCTGACAACGTAGGAATCGACGAACTCCTGGACTTCGTGCGCCCACGTCACCACATGGTGCTCACCACATTCCGGGCCGACGGTTCGCTGCAGACCTCGCCGGTGACCGGCGGGGTCGACGAGCAGGGGCGCATCGTGATCGCGAGTTACCCGCAGCGGGCGAAGGCAGCCAACCTCCGCCGCACGCCCCGGGCCAGCGTGACGGTGCTGTCCGAGGAGTTCAACGGTCCGTATGTGCAAGTCGACGGTAATGCCGAGGTGATCGAACTGCCGGACGCGGTGGAGCCACTGGTCGACTACTTCCGCGCGGTCGCCGGCGAACATCCGGACTGGGACGAATACCGGCAAGCGATGGTGGACCAGGGCAAGTGCCTGATCAGGATCACTCCGACGCACTGGGGCCCCGTTGCCACCGGTGGCTTCCCTCCGGCCTGAGCGTCGGCCGACGCGTTGCGTTGGCTAGCAGGTCAAACTATAGTCTGGACACATGTCCAGAGGGTTCGGAGTCGACGCGTGAGCGTGTATTCCCAGCTCAGCAGTATTCCGGCCGTCGGGTGATCTCATTATGCGTATCGCGTTGCTGTCCTATCGGAGCAAGACTCACTGCGGTGGCCAGGGCGTCTATGTGCGCTACCTGAGCCGCGGGCTCGCCGAACTCGGCCATGACGTCGAGGTGTTCTCCGGCCAGCCGTATCCCGAGGGTCTGGACCCGCGGGTGACGCTGACCAAGGTTCCCAGCCTCGATCTCTACCGCGAACCGGACCCGTTCCGGGTGCCCAGGCCCAGTGAGATCCGCGACCACATCGACGCCCTGGAACTGGGGACGATGTGGAGCGCCGGGTTCCCGGAGCCCCGGACGTTCACCATGCGCGTCGCGCGGATCCTGGCAGCGCGCCGCGACGAGTTCGACGTGGTCCACGACAACCAGAGCCTGGGCTCGGCATTGTTGAAGATCGCCGCCCTCGGCCTGCCGGTCGTCGCGACCGTGCACCACCCGATCACCCGCGACCGGGTGGTCGAGATCGCCGCCGCCAAGTGGTGGCGCAAGCCGCTGGTGCGGCGCTGGTACGGGTTCGCCGAGATGCAGAAGAAGGTGGCCCGCAGGATCCCCGAGTTGCTCACCGTGTCGTCGTCCTCGGCCGCCGACATCGCCGAGGACTTCGGGGTGACGCCGAATCAGCTGCACATCGTGCCGCTCGGTGTGGACACCGAACTGTTCAAGCCCAGCGACCACCGGGTGAGCGGGCGCATCATCGCGATCGCCAGCGCCGACGTCCCCCTCAAAGGGGTCAGCCATCTACTGCATGCAGTGGCCCGGCTGCGGGTGGCACGCGACCTCGACGTCCAGTTGGTCTCCAAGCTCGAACCTAACGGGCCGACCGAGAAACTCATTGCCGAGCTTGGTATCTCGGACATCGTGCACAGCTCCAGTGGGCTGAGTGACGGGGAACTCGCCGCGCTGCTGGCCTCCGCCGAGGTGGCCTGCATCCCGTCGCTCTACGAGGGCTTCTCGTTGCCTGCCGTGGAAGCCATGGCCAGCGGCACCCCGATCGTGGCCAGCCGCGCGGGCGCACTGCCCGAAGTGGTCGGTGACGACGGCGCCTGCGCCCGGCTGGTGCGCCCCGCCGATGTCGACGAGCTCACCGAGGTGCTGGGTGAACTGCTCGACTCGCCGTTGGAACGCCGCAAGCTCGGCGCCGCCGGGCGGCAGCGGGCGCTTGACGTCTTCAGTTGGGAATCGGTGGCCGCACAGACGGTATCGGTATACGAGATGGCCCGTGAGCGGGTAGAAGCGAAGGAGGGCTCATGCTGACCGTCGATTTCGACCGTCTCGGTGTCGGACCGGGCACGACGGTGATCGACGTGGGCTGCGGTGCGGGCCGGCACACGTTCGAGGCCTATCGGCGCGGGGCCTCTGTCGTCGGCTTCGACCAGAGCGTGTCCGACCTCAACGACGTCGACACGATGCTGCAGGCGATGCGGGAAGCGGGCGAGGTTCCGCTGTCGGCCAAGGGTGAGGCCGTCAAAGGTGACGCTCTCGACCTGCCCTACCCCGACGCCAGCTTCGACTGCGTGATCGCATCGGAGATCCTGGAGCATGTACCGCAGGACGACCGCGCCATCGCTGAACTCGTGCGGGTCCTCAAACCCGGTGGCTCGCTTGCCATCACGGTGCCACGCTGGCTCCCGGAGAAGGTCTGTTGGCTCCTGTCGGACGAGTACCACGCCAACGAGGGTGGCCACATCCGCATATACAAGGCCGACGAGTTGCGGGACAAGGTCCTTGCGCACGGGCTGACGCTCACCCAGACGCACCATGAGCACGCGCTGCACGCACCGTACTGGTGGCTCAAATGCCTTGTCGGCACCGAGAAGAACGACCACCCCGCGGTCAAGGCCTACCACCGGCTGCTGGTGTGGGACATGATGGGCCGGCCCTGGCTCACCCGCACCGCCGAGTCGGTGCTGAACCCGGTGATCGGCAAGAGCGTCGCGCTGTACTTCCGCAAGCCCGAAATCGACGGGTAGGCCCGGGCGGTGCTAGTTCCTGAGATCCCCGGTGTGCCCGGAGTTTTGACGCCAGATGAGTGCCTGCAGACGGCACGTTCGATTGCCGAGACCCAGGAATCGTCAGGGGCTCTGCCGTGGTTCGACGGCGGTCACACGGACCCGTGGGATCACGTGGAGAATGCCATGGCGCTGACCGTGGCCGGATTGATCGAACCGGCCCGGGCGGGCTTCGACTGGTGCCGCAGCATGCAGCGTGCCGACGGCTCCTGGCCGATCCAACTGCGCAACGGGGTCATCGAGGACGCCAACAGCGACAGCAACTTCTGTGCCTACGTGGCCACCGGCGTCTGGCATCACGTGCTGATCACCGGGGACCGGGCCTTCGCCGAGTTGATGTGGCCGGTGGTGACCCGAGCGCTCGACTTCGTGCTGGGTCTGCAGGCCTCCGGAGGCGAGATCTACTGGGCCGCAAGTCCGTCCGGTCCGGTTGAGGAGGCGCTGCTGACAGGTTGCGCCAGCGTGTACCACAGCATCCGGTGCGGGCTGGCGCTTGCCGACTACCTCGACGATCCCCAACCCGAATGGGAGGTCGCCGTCGGACGTCTCGGCCACGCCATCGCCGCTCATCCGGAGGCGTTCTCCGCCAAGGACACCCACGCGATGGAGTGGTACTACCCCGTGCTCGGCGGTGCGCTGCGCGGGTCGGCTGCCCGAACTCGGATCGACGACCGTTGGAACGATTTCGTGGTGCCCGGACTGGGCATCCGCTGCGTCGATCACCGTCCCTGGGTCACCGGTGCGGAGACCTGCGAACTGGTCATGGCCCTTGACGCGATCGGTGACACCCGGCGGGCCCGCGAGCAGTTCGCGGCCATGCAGCACCTGCGCGAGGCCGACGGATCCTATTGGACCGGGCTGGTTTTCGCCGACGGCAAGCGCTGGCCCGAGGAGCGCACCACCTGGACCGGTGCGGCCATGATCCTGGCTGCCGACGCGCTGTCGCAGACCACCCCGGCCAATGGCATCTTCCGGGGCGTCGGGCTTCCGCGCGGCCTTGAGGGCGAGTACGACTGTGAGTGCGTCGGCGGGAAGGCCGGCGACCGCTAGCCCAACTGGCCCGGCTCGCCCGAGGTCCGCTCCAGCACCCGCATCGACCCCATCACCACGACTTCGTCGAACGCGCCCGTCGCCAGCGCGCGCTGGTAGATGTGGAACGGCGCCTGGCCGCCGTCATCGGGATTCGGGAACACATCGTGGATGATCAACGCGCCGCCCACCTCGACCCAGCGGGCCCAGCCGTCGAAGTCCCGCTGCGCCGCCTCTTCGGTGTGGCCACCGTCGATGAACAACAGCTGCAACGGCATTCGCCAGCCGCGGGACACCACGGGTGACCGGCCGACGACGGCGACCACATGTTCGTCCAAGCCGGCGGCGTCCAGGGTGTGGCGCATCGTGGGCAGGGTGTCGAACAGTCCGGTGACCGGATCCACCATGGTGGTGTCGTGGTACTCCCAGCCGGCCTGATGCTCTTCCGAGCCGTGGTGGTGGTCGACGGTGTAGAGCACCGAGTTGGTCTCCTGCGCGGCCGCGCCCAGCATGACGGTCGACTTACCGCAGTACGTGCCGATCTCGACGCCGACCCCGCCGCCGAGGTATCGGAGGCCGGCGTCGTAGAGGGCGCGGCCCTCGTCGGCGGGCATGAAGCCGGTGACCTGCTCGGCAAGGGCGAACAGGCGCTCGGCGCGGGCGGGCAGGGCGGTGTCAGCGGTGCTCATGAATGCCCAACCTACCGTTGCTGGCCATCGGCTGTTGTAGTAGCGTCCGGACACGTGTCCGAGACGGCTCTGGAGTCGACGCGCCGCCGTCTGAGTGCACGGCAGGCCGATACTGTCGAGCGCCTGGGTAAGGCCGCATTACAGCTGATCACCCGGGACGGATTCGCCGGACTGACGGTGCGCCGGGTGGCCGCCGAGGCGGGGGTCGGGGCGGCCACGGCCTACACCTACTTCTCCTCCAAAGAGCACCTCGTCGCCGAGGTGTTCTGGCGCAGGCTTTCCGCTGCTCCGCCGGCCGCTCATGAATCGCCCGACCCGGCCACCCGGGTGGTCGAGGTGCTGCAGCACATCGCCTCGCTGGTGGCAGACGAACCAGAGTTCGCCGGCGCGGTCACCAATGCTCTGCTCGGCAAGGACCCCGACGTGGACGCACTGCGGCAGCGCATCGGTGCGGATGTGCGGGGCCGGCTGGTCGCCGCACTCGGGCCTGACGTGGACCTCGATGTGATCGAAGCACTCGAATTGCTCTACACCGGCACGCTGGTGTGGGCCGGGATGGGATACGAGACCTACGCCGCCATCTCGCAGCGGTTGGAGAAGTCAGCGCGGTTGGTGCTGAGCTGAATTCGCAGTCATGATCGCCGTCGATGCGGCGACCGCGGGCCCGTAGATCTCCTGGATGTCCCCGCCGTCCTCGACGATCAGCGCGGTCAATTCGCGAAGCCCGCCCAGCAGGATGATGGCCATCGGCTCGGTGAGCCGGGGCAGGCCGGCGCGTTGGAAGCCTGCGCTGCCGCTGAGTTCGATCAGCAGATCGGTCAGTTCGCGTAGGGCTGCGCGCTGCAGCGGGCGCGCCCTGCTGCCCAGCGCCGGCAGTTCGCGGATCCAGCTCAGGGTGATGGCCGGGGCGGACGCGATGTGGTCGACATAGGCGCCCACGGCCTGTGCGATCTGGTCCGGCCACGACTCCTCGGGGTCGACGGCGGCCTGGATGCGGTCGACGAGTGCGGCGTTGTTGGCCCGCAACAGCTCGAGGAAGCCGTCCTCCTTGGTGCCGAACTGGTCGTAGAACGTGCGCTTGGATGTGCGCGCGTGGCGGACGATGTCGGCCACGGTGGTCTCGCGATAGCCCTTGTCGTTGATCGCCGCGGCGAGTCCGTCGAGCAGGCGCAACCGGTAGGTCATCGAGTCCAACCCCCCTTGCGCTGCCTGGTACCTGGTAGTACCGTACCTCACAACCGATTGGTACCACGCGGTACCAGGACTGGCTGGAGATGGTATGACCGAGCTTGCAGCTGCTGAGAAGACCACCGGCAACCCAGCCGCGGGCGCCGCGCCAGGCCGGATGCCGCCTCCGGCGCGATTTCCGAAGCCTTTGCAGGCCATCGGCTTCGCCCTGGCCAGGCGCCGGGTCGTCAAACAGCTCGCCCGCCGTCAAGGGGACGTCTTCAAGCTCAAACTCCCCATCTTCGGGCCCACTGTGATCGTCGCCGACGCTCAGCTGGCCAAGCAGCTCTTCACCGCCAACACCGACGACGTCGGCAACATTCAGCCCAACTTGAGCCGCATCCTGGGATCGGGATCGGTGTTCGCGCTCGACGGCACCGATCACCGTCGCCGTCGCAAGCTGCTGACCCCGCCGTTCCACGGCAAGAGCATCAAGAATTACGAGGAGATCTTCGAAGAAGAGACCCTGCGCGAATCGGCGAACTGGCCGCAGGGGAAAGAGTTCGAGACGCTCGAGCCGATGATGCGGATCACTCTCAACGTGATCCTGCGTGCGGTCTTCGGCGCCGACGGCGAACAGCTCGACGAGCTACGCCGCATCATCCCGCCGTGGGTCACCCTGGGTTCGCGGCTGGTGGTGGTGCCCACTCCGGCCCACACCTACGGCCGGTTCAGTCCGTGGGGCCGGCTGGCCAGATACCGCCAGGAGTACGACGCTGTCATCGATCGATTGATCGACAAGGTCGAAGCCGATCCGGACTTCGGCCGGCGCGACGACATCCTGTCCTTGCTGCTGCGTAGCACGTATGAGGACGGATCGGCCATGTCCCGCAAGGACATCGGCGATGAGCTACTGACCCTGCTGGCCGCCGGGCACGAAACCACGGCCTCGACCCTGGGCTGGGCCTTCGAGCGCATCACCCGCCACCCCCAGGTGCTGGCTGAGTTGGTGGACGAGGCGGCCACCGACCGCAACGAATACCGCCAGGCCACCATCCTGGAGGTCCAGCGCAATCGCACCGTCATCGACTTCTCCGGCCGCCACGTCTATGCGCCGTCGATCCGGCTGGGAGAGTGGGAGATTCCGCGCGGACACTCCATCATCGTGGCGATCTCGCAGATCCAGGAGTCCGAAAAGGAATTCCCCGATCCGGACCGGTTCGATCCGCAGCGATTCGTCGGTAGCCGCCCCGGCCTGGGCTGGCTGCCATACGGCGGTGGCACCCGGCGGTGTGTCGGTGCCGTGTTCGCGAACGTGGAAATGGACGTGGTGCTGCGAACGGTGTTGCGGCATTTCGTCATCGAGACCACCACCGCACCGGGCGAAAAGGTGCACTCCCGCGGTGTGGCCTACACCCCCGCGGCGGGCGGGCGCATCGTCGTGCATCGGCGCGCCACGCCGCTGGGGAACTGAGCAGCTATCCCGCGGTCTGACGTTTGGGCAGCGTCCAGCCCGCGCGCGGGAAATGGCAGGTGTACCCGTTCGGGTAGTGCTGCAGGTAATCCTGATGCTCGGGCTCGGCCTCCCAGAAATCGCCCGCCGCGGTCACCTCGGTGACCACCTTGCCCGGCCACAATCCCGAGGCATCCACGTCGGCGATGGTGTCCAGCGCAATGCGCTTCTGCTCGTCGTCGAGGTAGAAGATCGCCGACCGGTAGCTGCTGCCGACGTCGTTGCCCTGCCGGTCCTTTGTCGACGGATCGTGGATCTGGAAGAAGAACTCCAGCAGCGCCCGGTAATTGGTGCGAGTCGGATCGAATTCGATCTCCACCGCCTCGGCGTGACCGGGATGGTTCCGATACGTCGGATGGTCGTTGCGTCCGCCGGTGTACCCCACCCGGGTGGAGACCACGCCGGGTTGCTTGCGGATGAGGTCCTGCATACCCCAGAAGCAGCCGCCCGCCAGGATCGCTGTCGAATAGTTACCCATGTGCCCCATTGTGCTCCGTGGTTACCGTGGTGGTCATGCGTGTAGTTGCAACCGCGGCGCTCGTCGGTTCACTCCTGCTGGCCGGCTGCCCCACCGCGGCGGCCGATCCGGCCCCGGTCGCGGTGCCCGAGGTGCCTCCTGATCCCGCACGGACCCTCTTCACCGACAACCCCGCCATCGTCGATCCGCACATCACCCGGATCGAATCCTTCAGCCGTGATCAGGAACGCCTGCTGGTCAACTTCACTGCAGGTACCCCGGACTGCTTCGGCGTCCACGTGATCGCGCAGGAAACCGCCGATGCCGTCACGATCGACCTTCGCGGCGGGACACCGCCGGAATCCGTCGGCCGCATGTGCATCGCCCTTGCCGTGCACGGCACCGCGGAGGTGGCTCTGCAGGCCCCGCTGGGATCCCGTCACGTGCTGGCTGCGCAGTGACGGGTCTCGACAAAGGTCGATAGAACGTGTTCTAGTTTTGAGGTGACGAGCAGGTCTTTCAGCCGCGATGAACTCGCCGCTGCCTTTGAAACCTTCGAGCAGACCGTGGACCGGGCCGCGCAGACCAAGAACTGGGACGTGTGGGCGGACCACTACACCGTCGACGTCGACTACATCGAGCACGCCGTGGGCACCATGAAGGGCCGCGAGCAGGTCCGGCCCTGGATCTGGAAGACCATGACCACCTTCCCGGGCAGCTACATGACCTCGTTCCCGTCGCTGTGGTCGGTGATCGACGAACCCACCGGCCGCATCATCTGCGAACTGGACAACCCCATGCGCGACCCCGGTGACGGCACCATCATCAGCGCCACCAACATCTCGATCCTGACCTACGCGGGCGACGGCTTGTGGTCACGTCAGGAAGATGTCTACAACCCGCTGCGGTTCGCCTCCGCGGCCCGCAAGTGGTGCCGCAAGGCCGCTGAGCTCGGCACCCTGACAGACGAGGCCGAGGCGTGGCTCAAGAAATTCGGTGGCGGTAAATGAGCGCCAAGCTGGTCATCGGGGCCAACGGGTTCCTGGGCTCGCATGTGCTGCGGCAATTGGTCGCCGCAGACGAATGCGACGAAAACAACACTGAGATCCGGGCCATGGTTCGGCCGGGCGCCAACACCATCTCCATCGATGACCTCGACGTCCGGCGTTTCGAGGGCGACGTCTTCGACACCGAGGCCCTGCGAGAGGCGATGACCGGCTGCGACGTCGTCTACCACTGCGTCGTCGACGCCCGCGGATGGCTGCGGGACCCGGCACCGCTGTTCCGTACCAACGTCGAGGGCACCCGCAACGTGCTCGACGTCGCCGCTGGGATCGACGGTTTACGGAAGTTCGTCTTCACCAGCAGCTACGTCACCGTCGGACGCAAGCGGGGAAAGCGGTCCACCGAGGCGGACATCGCCGACGTGTCGAAGGTGACGCCCTACGTGCGTTCGCGGGTTCAGGCCGAGGAGCTCGTATTGAGGTACGCCCGCGAACGCGGGCTGCCCGCCGTCGCGATGTGCGTGTCCACCACCTACGGCAGCGGCGACTGGGGCCGGACCCCGCACGGGGCGATCATCGCCGGAGCCGCGTTCGGCAAGCTGCCGTTCGTGATGAGCGGCATCGACCTGGAGGCCGTCGGCATCGATGATGCGGCGAACGCCATGCTGCTTGCCGCCGAACGCGGCACCCCCGGTGAGCGCTACCTGATCTCCGAGAAGATGATCAGCAACGCCGAGGTGGCCAGGCTTGCCGCCGAGGCCGCCGGCGTCGCACCCCCACAGCGGTCGCTCCCGCTGCCGATGTCCTACGCGCTGGCCGCGGCAGGCACGCTCAAGGGCAAGCTACGCGGCACCGATGAACGGTTGTCGCTGGAATCCCTGCGGCTCATGCGGGCCGAAGCCGAGCTCGACCACTCCAAGGCCGTGCGTGAACTCGGTTGGCAGCCAAGGCCGGTCGAGGAATCGATCGCCGAGGCAGCGAAGTTCTGGGTGGGCCTGCGAGCGGCCAAACGCGCACAGAAGAGCAGCTGAACACCACGCCGTGCCGCGTTAAGCCACTGGGCGGCAAGCGTATTGCGGCCTAACCTGGCGATATGACCGACAAGCTGAAAGTCGACCTCTCCGGGGCACCGCAGACCATGCTGGCGACGTTCTATGCCAAAGCGCTCGATGCCGGCATGCCCAACCCGGTCCTCGGCGACAAGTTGGCGAAAGACATCGCCGACCGCATCGACTACGACTGGAGCCGCACCTCGATCACCGAGGCGACCTCACCGTCGGTGACCACCCGCAGCGCGCATTTCGACCGGTGGACCCGCCAGTTCCTGGCCGTGCATCCCGACGCCGTGGTGCTGCACCTGGGGTGCGGTCTCGACGGCCGATTCTTCCGGGTTGAGCCCGGCCCCGGCGTGGAGTGGTACGACATCGACTACCCCGACGTCGCACACCTGCGTGAGCAGCTCTACCCGTCCGCCGAGCACTATCACGTCATCGCCGCCTCGGTGACCGACCCGGCCTGGCTGCGCGACGTGCCCGCCGACCGGCCGACCCTGATGGTCGGTGAAGGATTGACGATGTACCTCACCGAACACGACGGGGTCGCGCTGCTGCGGCGCATCGTCGACGGATTTCCTTCCGGGGAAATACAATTCGACGCGTTCAACACCCTCGGAATCAGATCGCAGTGGGTCAACACCGTGGTGCGCCGATCCGGGGCCAAACTGCACTGGGCCATCAACAGTCCCGAAGACATCCTGCGTGCGGTGCCCGGCACCCGCTTGCTGATCAGGGAATCGCCCTTCGACGATCCCATATTCACGACGCTGCCCTGGTACTACCGATTGATGCTGGCCGTCATGAAGCCGGTGCCGGTGCTGCGGTACATGGCGCAGTATCACCGCTACGCGTTCTGAGCTTCGGTGTCAGCGGGCGCCGCTGTGCCGAACAGTGGTGTCCACCTTCGGAACCACCGGCTTGGGGTGTAGCCGATCGAGCCAGTCGAGGCGGTCGACGCCTGCGGAGAAAGTGATGCTGCTGGGGGCCGCGGTGTGAGCGGGCTCGGCGGCCTGGGCAGGTCCGGCCAGACCCAGGACGGCGACGCTCAGCCCGCTGGCCGCGATGACTGCGAATCCGAACTTCTTCATTTCTCTGCTCTCCCTGTCTCACGGTTGTTATGCCTGTGTAAACCGAGAGGTCAGCCGGACAATTTCCAGTGGCAGAAACTTATCGGCGCATGGCAGAAAGAAGTATGTTCAGCCATCTCCTGGCAGAATCCAGCAGTGCCCAACACGCTAAACGGCCAGGTCTCCCACTGGTTCGACGAACTGCCTGCGCCCCGGCCCGCTCTCCCCGGGGACCGTGACGCCGACGTGTGCATCGTCGGCGCCGGATACACCGGGCTGTGGACCGCCTACTACCTCGCCCAGGCCGACCCGTCATTGCGAATCACTGTGCTGGAGACGCGATTCGCAGGTTACGGGGCCTCCGGCCGCAACGGCGGCTGGCTGTCCGGACTGGCGCCCGGTGACCGGCACCGGATGGCCGAGCAGCACGGCCGTGAGCGCGTGTTGGCCTGGCAACAAGCACTCAACGAGGCTGTCGACGAGGTCATCGCAGTGGCGGACCGCGAGGGCATCGACGCCGGAGCGGTAAAGGGCGGGACCCTGGAGATCGCCCGCAATCCCGCCCAGGCGGCCCGCCTGGCTGCTGCTGTCGCAGAGGAGCGGTCGTGGGGTATCGATGTGGCGGAGCTGTCGAAAGACCAAGCTGCCGAACGCATTCGCTTCGACGGTGTGCTATCCGCCTATCACACACCGCATTGCGCCCGGATCCAGCCGGCGCGGCTGACCCGTGGACTGGCCGAGGCCGTCGAACGCCGCGGTGTGACGATCTACGAGGACACCCCCGTCAGCGAAATCGCTCCGGCACGGGCGGTCACCGCCCGCGGCACAGTGCGAGCCCCGATCATCCTGCGCGCCACTGAGGGCTTCACCCCGGCGCTGCCCGGATTGCGGCGCAACTGGCTGCCCATGAACAGTTCGATGATCGCGACCGCTCCCATCCCGGCCGCGTTATGGGACGAAATTGGTTGGGAGGGACGCGAAACCGTCGGTGACAGCGCCCACGGCTTCTTCTACGCCCAGCGCACTGTCGACGACCGAATCGCGATCGGCGGACGCAGCGTCCCTTACCGCTTCGCGTCACGTACCGACGACGACGGGCAGGTACCTGCGCGCACGATCCGGCTGCTCACCGACGTGCTCCACTCGATCCTGCCGCAGGTGCGTGACGTGCCGATCGCTCACGGCTGGTGCGGCGTGCTGGGAGTCCCACGCGACTGGCAGGCCGGGGTGGTCCTCGACAAGGCCAGCGGACTGGGCTGGGCCGGCGGCTATGTCGGGCACGGAGTCACCGCGACCAATCTGGCCGGGCGGACGCTCGCCGATCTGGTGCTGGACCGCGACACCCCGATCACCGGGCTGCCGTGGGTCGGGCACCGATCGCGCAATTGGGAACCCGAGCCACTGCGCTGGCTCGGGGTGCGCGGCCTCTACGTCGCCTACAAGCTGGCAGACCGGCATGAGGCCGGCGGAAGTGCCCAGACCTCGCCGATCGCGCGCGTCGCCGACATCATCACCCGCAAGCCGCACTAGGCCTGTGCGGACGCGCAAGTGTCACCACCAAGACCGCCGGAACTGTCACCGATGTCCTGATGCAGAACTGTCACCGATGTCTTGATAGATAACACCTCCGCGTGTCGGGGGTGCATGGCATAATCGAACACATGTTCGACACCGATTCTGCTGCTGACCTGATCGACCGGGTCAGTGCCGGGGCGCGGGCCGAATCGGCGGCGATCGCGGGACGCCTGGCCGCGATCGGGGCATTGGATTCGCTGCGCGCACACGAACTGGCCGAATCGATCTTTTGGACCACCGACCCCTTCGCCGAGGTGGCCGCCGAAATCTCGGCTGCCCTGCGGATCAGCCGGCACCGGGCCGGCACCCAGATCCACCACGCCCGGGTGTTGCGCGACAAACTGCCCCTGGTCGCAGCCCGCTTCGCCACCGGGGACATCGACTATCGGGTGGTGCAGATGATCATCGCCCGCACTGGCATCGTGGACGCCTCGGTGTGGTCAGGGCTCGATGAGGAACTGGCCACCCGCGCACACCGGTGGATGCGCCTGTCCGAAAACCAGCTCCGCGACCGTATCGATCAGTGGATCGCCAAACTCGACCCCCACGGGGTACGGGTGCCACCCAATGTGGCCGAGGAACGGTTTGTTCAGGTCGAGGTGGGCAGCCCGGGCAAGGCCACGGTGTGGGCCAATGTGGATGTCACCGACGGGGCCGCCCTGGATCAACGTCTGGATGCTTTGGCCGACACGGTGTGTGAGCACGATCCCCGCACTCATGCCCAGCGCCGGGCTGATGCGATCGGTCCGCTGGCCCGCCTGCAATCCCAGCTGCAATGCCGGTGCGGGTTACCCGATTGCCCGGCCAGCCAGCAGCGGGCCGCCGCTACCGCCGCAATGGTCCATGTGTTGGCCACCGAGTCGACCCTAGACGGTACCTCTGATGATCCGGGCTATCTGCCCGGCTACGGGATCCTGCCCGCCGAGACGGTGCGTGACCTGGCCGCCAACGCCAAACACAAACCGGTCGTGGTGCCCGCCACTGACACCGGCACACACACCGGCACCGACACACACACCGAGAACACTGCGCAGACGGCCCACACCGAGAACGCTGACGCCGGCGCGGGCGAGCCGCAGTACCGCCCGTCAGCAGCATTGTCGGAGTTCATCCGGTTCCGCGATCTCACCTGCCGCTTCCCCGGCTGTGACGCCCCGGCGGTGGTTTCCGATATCGACCACACGGTGCCCTACCCCCTGGGCCCGACACACCCCTCCAACACCAAGCTCTATTGCCGCGCACACCACCTGGTCAAAACGTTCTGCCCCGGCTGGTCGGACCGCCAATTTCCTGACGGCACCATCGAATTCAGCTCACCCACCGGACACACCTACACCACCGAACCCCACGGCGCCGCCCTGTTCCCCACCCTGGCCCAACCCACCGGGAACCTGAACCTCCCCGAACCCGAACCGCACGCCCCAGAGACCAACCGCGGCGCCAAGATGCCCACCCGCAACCAAACCCGCGAACAAGACCGCCAAGACCGCATCGCCGAAGAACGCCGGCTACGCGCCGAAATCAACAACGACCTCAAATTCGAACGCGACTTCCAAGCCTGGATCGCCGAAGAATACGGACCGCCACCACCCTTCTGAGTGGGACGGGTTGCGCCGCTCGGTTCGACCGCGAGCGGCGACACCGTCATGACACGAGATCGCGTTGATGTGGCCGTCCGGAGTCGAAACGCCATATCGCGTGATCGAGCGCAAAGACATCCCAGCCCGCGGATGCAGCAACCTCACGCACCATCTCAGCTGCGCGTTCGGCACTGACGGCGCCGACTTGGCGGCCCACGTAGTCCGTCACCACACGGCCGGCCCTCGCGCCAGGAATCTGTGTGAGCTTCAGCGCGTACTCCCATGTGACACCCGACCGCTGCCCGGGCACTGCGCACCACGCCTTCTTGGCCTGTTCCCGGCGGTCCTCCTCCTCAACTACGGCACGCAGGTCAGCGGACGTGTGAACGCCCAGTGCGACAAGCGCTTCCGCGACCTGCTCGACGGCAACCGACTTCAACGGAGCGTTTGCCGTAGTCGAGGTGGGCCGGCGGTTCCCGATCTGTGTCGCCCATGGGTCGGGCCCGCCCAGCTCGGTGATGTTCTGCAGGAGTTCGGCGGCGCCATCGGCGTCGGCGTTCGCGCCCTGCACCGCCCGGTAGCCGCGGTACCGGGCGACGATCTTCTCGACGGTGGCATACTGCGCCCCGGTCGAATAGATCGAATCAATCACACACAGTGCCAATGAATCTGGATATCCGATCGGGCTGAACCACCGCTGTGGATCACCGAGATCGCGCAGGCATGCTTCGTGCAATTTTTCGACGTCCGAGCACATTGCAATTCCTTCCGGCTGTTCGGAACCCCTTCGGTTCCTGATGAGCTGGAAGCTAGCGAGGTCGGCCGACAGAAACCGGCCGGAATTCACGCACTGGCCAAGTTATCCACAAGCCTGTCGGACATTTGCCAGCAGCTGAGCCTCGCGCTTGGGCCACCAGACCAACTCCAAGACCAGTGCCGCCAAGTAGACGACCGAGACCACGGCATTGCCGACCGACCCGAATGCCGCGTCCCACAACGCGCTCGCCACCGCGACGACGAGCGCCAACGGCAAGAGCCAGCGAAACGGGCGGGCCGCCTGGGCGGCCTCAAGCACGCCCCGGCCGTAGTCGCGGGCAGCCTCGACCAGTCGCGGATCATCGATCCGTTCACCGATGCGGGCCGTGCGCACCACCGTGACCCGATCAACGCCGGTCAATTGTTTCGACATCGGCCAATACCGTGCCATGCGTCGCGCCATCCAGACGCCGTAGAACGTGCCCACGATGACGAGGACCAGCACGCCGGAGATCCAGAACCCCGAGTCCAGCCAGGCAAGCACACCCAACACGAAGCCCACGCTGCCGCCGATCATCAGCGCTCGGCCCCAGAAGCCGCTGCGCCAGATGAACGCCGGGACGGTCACCATGAACACATACGGTATCCCCCGTTACCAGCCTCCATCGGCAACGACGTCACCAGCCCCATCCTTGAGCGTGACAACTGTCGCGGGATCAACAGGAACAAAAGGCATTTCGCCTTCGCCGAACCACTCGCCGACACTCTTGACGTTCGTCAACGCGTCGGTGGCCGCCAAGTCTTGGGCGTCCGCGTCGTAATAGTCGAACCATGGCAGACCAGCTTCGACATAGGCGTCGCGGTCCACAGGAGTCGGTGGCGGCACCTCACCCGTGATCGCGGTCCACTGCGCCGCACTGCACAGATGCACAAACACCCGCCAGGAGCGGTCCTCGTCGTAGTCGGACAGCGGACGGTCGTCGGCGTAGACCTCCTGGCGCATCCGGCCGCCGGCACCCAGACCCATCGCCGGCGCAGCACAAGTCACCGGGAGAATGTCGCAAGAGTCGTAGTCGACAAAAACGTCCTCGAACCGAGGACGTGCCCGCCACTCCCGAAGTGCCTGCGGCGTCAGGCCGACAGCGCGCAGTTGGACACCGCCATGGACTTCCTGCCCGGTGACCTGTCCTTCGACCGTCGCCCCGGAACCGAGCGGCACGGCCACGAACTGGCGGATGAATCCGTCACCCGCGTTGATGCCGTCGAGCCACGGCTGATCGGGCAATGCGACATAGTTCTGCGGATCCCGGCCGAGGCGGTCGCTCCAGCCCTCGCCACTGACCGCACAAACCTTGCCGATGCCGACCTGGAGCGCGGCAGGTTCGGCCGAGTGGAACGACAACCACATCGCCTCACGTTGATAGACCGGAAGCATGACCCCGCCGCGTGCCAGCCACTCGGCCGGCACGCTGTCGGGGTAATCCTGAACTCGGCGCAACGGAAACGAACCGAGACTCGGTGGGAGCGGGTGTAATCCGGTGTTCGGGATCCGGAGCGTCCGCTCGAACGCCACTGTGGCCGGCCCCAACACCAATCCGTCATCGACGACCTTTACCTCAGGGCTGTGTCCCATCCGTGCCTCCATATTCGCCTGTTGGCGATATTGGTAGCACCGGGTACCGACAGCCCGAGGATTCAGGCGTCAGACAGTGAATCCGAGAGCACGCAGCTGTTCGCGACCGTCGTCGGTGATCTTGTCCGGGCCCCACGGCGGGTTCCATACCCAGTTGAGCTTGATGTCGCTGACCAGACCGGCACCGACCAGCGCGGTGCGGGTCTGATCCTCGATCACGTCGGTCAGCGGACAGGCCGCCGAGGTGAGGGTCATGTCGATCAGTGCGACCGAGCCCTCGTCGCCATCCTCGAGGTTGAGGCCGTAAACCAGGCCCAGGTCGACGACGTTGATGCCGAGCTCGGGGTCCACCACGTCGCGCATGGCCTCCTCGACGTCGGCGAGCAGTTCGTCGGAAGTGGTCTCGCTCATCGCTGTTCCTTCACGTCATCGCTGGCCTGCACCAGCGCGTCTTTGAATGCCATCCAACCCAGCAACGCGCACTTCACCCGCGCCGGGTATTTCGCGACGCCGGCGAACGCGATGCCGTCACCGAGTACATCTTCGTCCCCCTCCACGTTTCCGCGGGAGGAAATCATCTCGGTGAAGGCCTCGACCGTCTTGAGGGCATCGCCGACGCTCTGGCCGATCACCTGGTCGGTGAGCACCGAGGTCGCGGCCTGGCTGATCGAACAGCCCTGCCCGTCATAGGAGATGTCCGCCACCGTCTCGGCGTCGTCGGAGAGCGTTACCCGCAGAGTCACCTCGTCACCACAGGTCGGGTTGACGTGATGCACCTCGGTGGCGAATGGCTCGCGCAGTCCGCGGTGATGCGGATGCTTGTAATGGTCCAGGATCACTTCCTGGTACATCTGTTCCATTCTCACGAGAAGAACTCCACAGCACGTTTGATGCCGGCCACCAGGCGGTCCACTTCGTCGAGCGTGTTGTACACCGCGAAGGATGCCCGAGCGGTGGCCGCGATCCCGAAGCGACGATGCAGCGGCCAGGCGCAATGGTGCCCGACGCGCACCGCGATGCCCTCGTCGTCGAGCACCTGCCCGACATCGTGAGCGTGGATCCCGTCGACCACGAAACTGACCGGCGACCCGCGATGTTCCATCGACTGTGGCCCGATGATCCGCACCTGCGGAATCCCGGACAGCCCTTCCAGCGCAGCCGCGACCAACTCGGCTTCATGCGCCTCGACCGCATCCATCCCGATCGCAGTCAAATATCGTGCGGCAGCGGCTAATCCGACCACCTGTGAGGTCATCGGCGTACCAGCCTCGAACCGCTGCGGGGCCGGCGCGTAGGTGGTCTGCTCCATCGTGACGGTCTCGATCATGGAGCCACCGGTGATGAACGGCGGCATCGCATTCAGCAGATCCTGCCGTCCGTACAGAACTCCGATGCCGGTGGGCCCCAGCATCTTATGACCGGAGAACGCCGCGAAATCGACGTCGAGCGCGTGGAAATCAACCGGCTGATGCGGCACCGACTGGCAGGCATCCAGCACGGTGAGCGCACCGACGGACCTGGCCCGCGACACCAACTCGTCGACCGGCGCGACCGCACCCGTGACGTTCGAATGATGACTGAAGGCAACGACTTTCACTCGCTCGTCGAGCTGCAGCGAGTCGAGATCGATACGGCCGTCTTCCGTGACGCCATACCATTTCAGCGTCGCACCGGTCCGCTGGGCCAACTCCTGCCACGGAATCAGGTTCGCGTGGTGTTCCAGCTCGGTGGTGACGATGATGTCCCCCGGGCCGACTCCGCGGTCGAACCGCTTGTCTCCCAGCACATACGACACCAGGTTGATCGACTCGGTGGCGTTCTTGGTGAACACCAACTCGTCAGGCTCGGCACCGACCAACGCCGCGATGTCGGCACGGCCCTGCTCGTAGGCGTCGGTCGCCTCTTCCATCAGCTGGTGTGCACCGCGGTGCACCGCGCCGTTGGAAGTGGTGAGGAATTCCCGTTCGGCGTCGAGGACCTGCAGGGGCTTCTGCGACGTCGCACCGGAATCGAGGTACGCCAACTGCTTTCCACCGCGCATGACCCGGCTCAGAATCGGGAAATCAGCTCTGATCCTGGCCAACCCGGCTTGGTCCAACGTCGTCGCCGAAGTGGTCATATCAGGCTCCGACGGCTTGGGTGAAGCGCACGTATCCGTTCTCTTCGAGCTCGTCGGCGAGTTCCGGCCCGCCCGATTCCACGATGCGGCCGCCGACGAACACGTGCACGAACTGTGGCTGGATGTAGCGCAGGATGCGGGTGTAGTGCGTGATCAGCAGGACGCCGCCGTTCTCGGCCTCGGCGTAGCGGTTGACGCCCTCGCTCACGATGCGCAGTGCGTCGACGTCCAGACCCGAGTCGGTCTCGTCGAGGATCGCGATCTTGGGCTTGAGCAGACCGAGCTGAAGGATCTCGTGCCGCTTCTTCTCGCCACCGGAGAAGCCCTCGTTGACGCTGCGCTCACCGAACGCCGGGTCGATGTCCAGCTCGGACATCGCGCCCTTGACCTCTTTGACCCAGTGCCGCAGCTTGGGCGCCTCGCCCCGGACAGCGGTGGCCGCCGTGCGCAGGAAGTTCGACATGGACACCCCGGGCACCTCGACCGGGTACTGCATGGCGAGGAAGAGACCGGCGCGCGCACGCTCGTCGATGCTCATCTCGAGGACGTCCTGTCCGTCGAGGGTGATCGAACCGGAGGTGACGGTGTACTTGGGGTGCCCGGCGATCGCGTAGGACAACGTCGACTTGCCGGAGCCGTTGGGACCCATGACCGCATGGGTCTCCCCCGACTTCACGGTGAGGTCGACGCCCTTCAAAATCGGGATCTCGGTGTTCTCAGCGCCTTCGGTGGCGTCGACCGAGACGTGCAGGTCCTTGATTTCCAGAGTGGTCATTAGTGCGATGCTTTCGATTCGGTGATGGCAAGTTCTCTTTCGATGGCTGTGGTCAGGCGCTCACGCACCTCCGGGACAGCGATCTTGCCGATGATTTCGTTGAAGAATCCGCGCACGACCAGGCGTCGGGCCTGATCCTCGGGGATGCCGCGGGCGCGCAGGTAGAACAGCTGCTCGTCGTCGAAACGTCCGGTGGCACTGGCGTGTCCGGCGCCGACGATCTCGCCGGTCTCGATCTCGAGGTTGGGCACCGAATCAGCGCGGGCGCCGTCGGTGAGCACCAGGTTGCGGTTCACCTCGAAGGTGTCGGTACCGGTGGCCTCGGCCCGGATCAACACGTCGCCGATCCACACTGTGTGTGCATCGGGCTTTTTGGAATCCGGATCTCCCTGCAACGCACCCTTGTAGAGCACATCGGACTTACAGTGCGGCTGCGCGTGGTCGACCAACAGCCGGGACTCGAAGAACTGACCGTCGTCGGCGAAGTAGGTGCCGAGCAACTTGGCGTCACCGCCGGGCCCGGTGAACCGCACCGTGGCCGAGGTACGCACCACATCGCCACCGAGCGTGACGTTGACGTGTCCGAGTACCGCATCCTTGCCGAGCTTCGCGTGGTGGGCGCTGACATGCACCATGTCGTCGGCCCAGTCGGCGATCCAGATGACGCCGAGGCCGGCCGAATCACCGACGATGATCTCGACGTTGTCGGCGTAGGTTCCGCTGCCCCGCAGGTCGACCACCACGATCGCCCGGGACAGTTCCTCGACCCGGATCTGAAGATGCCCGTAGCCCACGGTGTCCACACCCGGGCCATCGATGACGATCTCGATCGGCTCGACCACCTCGGTGTCACGCTTGACCGTGACCACCGTCGCCGTCTCGAACGACGAGAAAGCTTGGGCTGCAACGCGATCGGTGGGCGTACCGCCCTCGCCGAGTCGTTTGTCGTCACGGCCGACGGTCTCCACGGTGACTCCCGGCCGCTCGGTCACGGTGACGCCGGCTTTGCCATTGGCGACGGCGGAGCCGTCGTGCAGGCCGCGAAGCCGCTTGAGCGGGGTGAACCGCCACAGCTCGTCGCGGCCGCCGGGCACCTCGAACGCGTTGACGTCGAACGACGCGAAAAGCTCGCCCTTGTTGGCCGCAGCCAACGTCGAGCCTGAGCCGCCGGCGGCCCCCTCGACTGCCTCTGTCAGGTTTGAACTCACTAGCCGACCGCGCCTTCCATCTGCAGCTCGATGAGCCGGTTCAGCTCAAGCGCGTATTCCATGGGCAGTTCCTTGGCGATGGGCTCGACGAAGCCGCGCACCACCATCGCCATTGCCTCGTCCTCGGTCATACCGCGGCTCATCAGGTAGAACAGCTGATCCTCGCTGACCTTGGACACCGTGGCCTCATGGCCCATCGTGACGTCGTCCTCGCGGATGTCGACGTAGGGGTAGGTGTCGCTGCGGCTGATCGTATCGACCAGCAGCGCATCGCATTTCACGCTCGACTTGCTGCCGTGCGCACCCTTGTTCACCTGGACCAGGCCGCGGTAGGACGCCCGGCCACCGCCGCGAGCCACCGACTTGGAAACGATGTTGCTCGACGTGTGGGGGGCCAGGTGCAGCATCTTGGCACCCGTGTCCTGGTGCTGGCCCTCACCGGCGAACGCCACCGAGAGCACCTCACCCTTGGCATGCTCACCGGTCATCCAGACGGCGGGGTACTTCATGGTGACCTTGGAACCGATGTTGCCGTCGATCCACTCCATGGTGGCACCGGCCTCGGCCCGGGCGCGCTTGGTCACCAGGTTGTAGACGTTGTTCGACCAGTTCTGAATGGTGGTGTAGCGCACGCGCGCACCGGGTTTCACGATGATCTCGACGACCGCGGAGTGCAACGAATCGGACTTGTAGATCGGCGCGGTACAGCCCTCGACGTAGTGCACGTAGGAGCCCTCGTCGGCGATGATCAGGGTCCGCTCGAACTGGCCCATGTTCTCGGTGTTGATCCGGAAGTAGGCCTGCAGCGGGATGTCGACGTGAACACCCTTGGGCACGTAGATGAACGAGCCACCCGACCACACGGCGGTATTCAGCGCCGAGAACTTGTTGTCACCCGCCGGGATCACGGTGCCGAAGTACTGCTTGAACAGCTCCGGATGCTCCTTGAGAGCGGTGTCGGTGTCCAGGAAGATGACGCCTTGGGCCTCGAGATCCTCACGGATCGAGTGGTAGACCACCTCGGACTCGTACTGCGCGGCAACACCGGAGACCAGGCGCTGCTTCTCCGCCTCGGGGATGCCGAGCTTGTCGTAGGTGTTCTTGATGTCGGCGGGCAGGTCATCCCATGTGGCGGCCTGCTTCTCGCTCGAACGCACGAAGTACTTGATGTTGTCGAAGTGGATGCCTTCGAGGTTGGAACCCCAGTTGGGCATCGGCTTCTTACCGAAGGTGCGCAGCGCCCGCAGTCGAATGTCGAGCATCCATTCGGGCTCACTCTTCTTGGCCGAGATGTCACGCACGACGGCTTCGGACAGGCCGCGCTGCGCGCTAGCGCCGGCGACGTCGGAGTCCGACCAGCCGTAGCCGTAGTTACCCAGCGACGCGATGGTCTCTTCCTGGGTCAATGGCGTTTCGGGCGTGATGGTCATGTCGCCGCTCCTTGTTTGCTCGCTGTCGTTTGGCTTGTCGCTGCGTCCGTCCGGGCTGGGACGTCCGCATCGAGTGGAACGTGGGTGGTGCAGGCGCAGTCACCGTTGACGATGGTGGCCAGGCGCTGGACGTGGGTGCCCAGAATCTCGGCGAACGCCTCACTCTCTGTCTCGCACAACTCCGGGAATTCCTCGGCGACGTGCGATACCGGACAGTGATGCTGGCAGATCTGCACCCCGTGAATCGGACCGTCCACCGGATTCGTCGTGGTGGCATACCCGGCCCGGGTCAATGCATCCGCGACACGCTCGGCCGCGTCGGCGACTCCGCCGGGCCCCTCGCTGACGCCGGCCAGGATGGTGTCCATCCGGCGCCGCGCGAAAGTCCGCACGGCATCCTTGCCGCCGATCTCACGCAGTTGCCGAATCGCGGCGACGGCGAGGTCGTCGTAAGTGTGGCCGAGCTTGGCCCGACCTGCAGCCGTCAACCGGTAACGCTTGGCCGGGCGGCCCCGGCCGTTGTGCTGCCACGCGGCGGCGGCACTGGCCTGCGCGTCCCCCGCCTCGATCAGAGCGTCGAGGTGTCGCCGTACGCCGGCCGCCGAGATACCGAGCCTGTCGCCGATCTGCCCCGCGGTGATGGGACCCTCGAGCAACAGGTGGATGATCGAGCGCCGGGTGTGCCCGTCAGATGCCGGCACGACATCGTTGACCGACTTCGGCACACCAGCCGAAGCAGGGCTCGAAACCAAGCCCGTAGTCTCCCGACGCATTTTCACAACACCATTGTGACGGAATTCCACTCCTGGTTCTAGCAAGGGCACCCTTACGTGATCTGGGCCACCGCTGCCCGGCGAAGACCGCTCCGGCCGACGGTTAGGCTGCCCTGGTGGCAAGCCGCCTGTCGACCTTCAGCACATCGATCGCCCGGTGGCACGGCGACGAACGGGCTGTCGGGTCCCCACTCAACGCCGCCGAGGTCGTCGCACAACGTCGCACCCGGCTTTTCGGCGCCACCGGCACCGTACTGATGGCGATCGGCGCACTCGGTGCGGGCGCCCGTCCCGTCGTACAGGACCCGACCTTCGGGGTGCGGCTGCTCAACCTGCCCTCCCGCATCCAGACCGTGTCACTGACCATGACCACGACCGGGGCAGTGATGATGGCGCTGGCCTGGCTCATGCTCGGGCGATTCGTCCTCGGCCCACGCCGGATGTCGCGCAGCCAACTCGACCGGACGCTGCTCCTGTGGGCCATCCCGCTGCTGGTCGCGCCGCCGATGTACAGCAAGGACGTCTACTCCTACCTGGCCCAGAGTGAGATCGGCTACATCGGCCTCAACCCGTATCAGGTCGGCCCGGCCACCGGCCTCGGCCTCGATCACGTGTTCACGTTGTCGGTACCCAGTCTGTGGCGCGAAACTCCGGCGCCGTACGGCCCGCTGTTCCTGTGGATCGGCGAGAGCATCTCCGCGCTGACCGGTGAGAACATCGTCGCCGCCGTGCTCTGTCACCGCGCGGTTGTGCTGCTCGGCGTCGGGCTCATCGTGTGGGCGACGCCCCGGCTGGCCCGCCGTTGCGGTGTCGCCGAGGTCAGCGCACTGTGGCTCGGCGCATGTAATCCGCTGCTCTTCATGCACCTGGTGGCCGGGATCCACAACGAGGCACTGATGCTCGGCCTGATGCTGGCGGGTACCGAGTTCGCACTGCGCGGCATCGACGCCGCAGCACCGCTCATCCCCCGGCCGTTGACCTGGCCACATTCACGCGAGGACTGGGACCACTGGTATCCCGCGGGGATGCTGCTGATCGGCACGGTGCTCATCACGCTCTCCTCCCAGGTCAAGCTGCCGTCACTGCTCGCACTCGGATTCGTCGGGATGGCGCTGGCCTGGCGCCTGGGCGGCACGATCAAGGCGTTCTTCGTGGCGAGCGTCCCGCTCGGCGTGATCTCGCTGGCGGTGATGGCCGTGATCGGCTGGGCCAGCGGGCTGGGCTTCGGCTGGCTGTCCACCCTCGGCACCGCCAACGTGGTGCGCAGCTGGATGTCGCCGCCGACCCTGCTGGCGCTGGGCACCGGTCAGGTCGGCATCCTGCTGGGCCTCGGCGACCACACCACCGCGGTGCTCGCACTCACCCGCGCCATCGGCGTCTTCCTGATCGCGATCCTGGTCAGCTGGCTGTTGTGGGCCGTGATGCGCGGCCGGTTGCACCCCGTCGGCGGACTGGGCGTCGCTCTGGGCGGCACCATCCTGCTGTTCCCGGTGGTGCAACCGTGGTACCTGCTGTGGGCGGTGATCCCGCTGGCCGCGTGGGCCACCCGACCGGGCTTCCGTGGGTCCACGATCGCCATCACGCTGGTTGTCGGGATCTTCGGACCGACGGCCAACGGCGACCGGTTCACCCTGTTCCAGATCGTGATGGCCACCCTGGCGAGCACGTTGATCGTGCTGATCCTGATCGGGCTGACATGGCGCCGACTGCCGTGGCGCCCGTCACGCGAACCGGACACAAGCCCACCGCCGACACCCACACAATCCCCCGACGCCTACGCTGAATCCCCGTGACCTCGCGTTCTGATCAACCTGTGCTGCTCCGCGGCGTCAGCAAGCGCTACGGATCGACGACAGCGGTCGCCCACCTGGACCTCGATGTTCAGCGGGCCGAGGTTCTGGCCCTGCTCGGCCCGAACGGCGCGGGCAAGACCACCACCGTCGAAATGTGCGAGGGATTCATCCGCCCCGACGACGGCCGGGTCGAAATCCTCGGGTTGGATCCCGTTGCCGACAACGCCCAGGTGCGCGAGCGAATCGGCGTGATGCTGCAGGGCGGCGGCGGCTACCCCGCCGCCCGGGCCGACGAGATGCTCAACCTGGTTGCCTCCTATGCTGCCGATCCACTCGATCCGGCCTGGTTGATGGACACCCTCGGCCTCACCGAATCCGCCCGCACCACCTACCGGCGACTGTCGGGCGGACAGCAACAACGCCTGGCGCTGGCCTGCGCCGTGGTCGGTCGACCCGAGCTGGTGTTCCTCGACGAGCCGACCGCCGGGATGGATGCCCACGCCCGAATTGTGGTGTGGGAGTTGATCGATGCGTTGCGCCGTGACGGTGTGACGGTGGTGCTGACCACCCATCACCTGGCCGAGGCTGAAGAACTGGCCGACCGGATCGTGATCATCGATCACGGTGTGGCGGTAGCCACCGGCACACCCGCCGAGCTGACCCACAGCGGAGCCGAGAACCAGTTGCGTTTCAGTGCGCCGCGCAAGCTCGACCTGTCCCTGCTGACCGCGGCCCTGCCCGAGAAGTACAAGACCACCGAGACGGCACCCGGCGAATACCTGGTCGAGGGGCACATCGATCCGCAGGTGCTGGCGACCGTGACGGCGTGGTGCGCCCGACTGAACGTGCTGGCCACCGACATGCGGGTGGAGCAGCGCAGCCTCGAAGATGTATTCCTCGACCTCACAGGACGGGAACTGCGGTCATGACGAGCGCTCCGAACCGATTCGCCCCGGGCACTTTCTCCCCCGATCCCCGCCCGGCCAAGGTCCCGGCCATGCTGGCGGCGCAGTACGGGCTGGAACTGAAGTTGCTGCTGCGCAACGGCGAACAACTTCTGCTGACCATGTTCATCCCGATCACCCTGCTGGTGGGGATGACGCTGCTGCCGCTGGGCTCGTTCGGCGACGATCGGGCGGGAACCTTCACCCCGGCGATCATGGCCCTCGCCCTGATCTCCACGGCGTTCACCGGCCAGGCCATCGCGGTGGCTTTCGACCGCCGGTACGGCGCCCTGAAACGCCTCGGCGCCACCGCACTTCCGGTGTGGGGAATCATCGCCGGCAAGTCACTGGCGGTGGTGACCGTTGTCTTCTTGCAGGCGATCCTGTTGGGCGCCATAGGCTTTGCGCTGGGTTGGCGGCCGTCGCCGCTGGGGCTGGCGCTGGGTGCGGTGATCATCGCACTGGGTACCGGCACCTTTGCCGCGTTGGGACTGCTGCTCGGCGGCACCCTCAAGGCCGAGATCGTGCTGGCGTTGGCGAACCTGCTGTGGTTCGTGTTCGCGGGCCTGGGCGCGCTGACCTTGGAAGGCGGCCCGGTGCCGTCGGCCTTGCGCTGGGCTGCCCGGCTGACTCCGTCGGGAGCCCTCACCGAATCCCTGACCCAGGCGATGACGCTGTCGATGGACTGGTTCGGCGTGGCCGTACTGGTGGCGTGGGGTGCCATCGCCGCGATCTGCGCCCTGCGCTGGTTCCGGTTCACCTGATCCACGCGGGCCCTACTACAGGCTGTAGTTCCTGATCAACTACGATCAGGCCGTGCCCGGCGGAACAGCTTTCCAGCGACTGGTCGACCTGCTGCCCATGCCGAGCCTGCGGGCCCAGCGCCTGATCGCGTTCCTGGTGATCCTCACCCAGGGCGGTATCTCGGTCACCGGAGCGATCGTCCGGGTCACCGCGTCCGGCCTGGGCTGTCCCACCTGGCCCCAGTGCTTCCCCGGTAGCTTCACCCCCGTCCCGCACGCCGAGGTCGCCGTCGTGCATCAGGTGGTCGAGTTCGGCAACCGGATGATCACGTTCCTGGTGGTGCTGACCGCCATCGCCGCCGTGCTGGCAGTGACCCGGGCCCGCCGACGCCGCGAGGTGTTGATCTACGCCTGGCTGATGCCCGCCTCCACCGTGGTCCAGGCCGTCATCGGCGGTATCACGGTGCGGACCGGCCTGCTGTGGTGGACCGTGTCGATCCACCTGCTGGCGTCCATGGCCATGGTGTGGCTCGCGGTGCTGCTGTTCGTCAAGATCGGCCAGCCCGACACCGGCGCCCCTACGACCACCGTGCCGAAACCGTTGCGGCAGTTGACCGTCCTGAGCGCCGTCATCCTGGCGGCAGTGCTGGTGACGGGCACGCTGGTGACGGGCGCCGGTCCGCACGCCGGGGACAAGAGCCTCGATCGGGTGGTGCCGCGCCTGCAGGTCGAGATCACCACGCTCGTGCACATGCATTCGTCGCTGCTGGTCGCCTATCTGGCCCTGATCGTCGCGCTCGGCTTCGGTCTCGCCGCGGTGCGCGCCGCCCGCCCGATCATGATCCGGCTCGGCGTCCTGGTCGCGCTGGTGTGTGCGCAGGGGCTCGTCGGGATCGTGCAGTTCTACACCGGGGTGCCGGCCGTGCTGGTCGCCGTGCACGTCGCCGGTGCGGCCACCTGCACCGCGGCTACCGCTGCGCTGTGGGCGTCGATGCGGGAGCGGGTCGAACCCGGCGCCTAGCTAGATCCCGCGGTGCGACAGCGGGCCCAGCCCGAAGCGCTCCAGCGCATTCTCGACGCCCACCGCGAACTGACGCTGGGCATGCTCCCGGTCCATCTGATCGAGCTGGCGGAATCCCAGTCCCGGCTCAACCAGCTCCAACTCGAGCAGGCGTGGATCGTCCGGTCCGCCGATCACGTCGACCCGCGCGTACAACAGATCCTGCGGCAACAGGTCGAACCTGCGTATCACCGCGTCGAGCGCCTGGCGACCGACCGCCCAGACCTCGTCGCCGGGATTCGCCGGCGACAACGACTCCTGCGCGTAGGTGCCCGTCTCCTCGAACTCGGGTGACTGTCCAGCCGCAGGCAGGATCGGCCCCTTGGTGAATGCGTGCGATTCCTCGCCGTCCAGGAACACCAGCGCGGTCTCACCGTCCGCGATCCGGGGGTCGTACGGCTGCACCAGCACCGCGCGGCCCTCGGCCTGCAGGGCCGCCGCGTGGGCCAGGGCCTCCGATGCGTCGACGAACCGCTGCGCGCCGGTCGAGCCGGCACCCACCGCCGGCTTGACCACCACTTCGCCATCGCGAACGCTGACCGGCTCACCGACCGCGAAATACCGCGTCGGCACCACGGGAACCCCCATCCGGTGCAGATCGCCGAGGTACCGCTTGTCGGTGTTCCACTCGACGATCTGCGCCGAGTTGATCAGGTGGGGCACCGCGCGCGCCCAGCCGAGGAACTCGTCGAGACGCTCGGCGTAGTCCCACGTGGCCCGGAGGATCACCAGGTCGGCATCGAGCGTGGCCGGGTCGTCCCACGGCAGCCAGCGGGCGTGCAGACCGCGATTGCGCAGCGCCATGACCAGGCCGGCGTCGTCGCCGTCCCCGTCGGGCAGTGCTGCGCAACCGGCCAGCACGATGCGGGGATGGAACACATCCGGGCGGGCGAGCTTCACCTCCGCGATGATAGGTGTGGATGATGGATGGCGTGTATGCCATCGAAGTTGCCGAGACCGGCGGACCGGAAGTCCTGAGCTACGTCGAGCGGCCAGAACCCGCTCCCGGCCCCGGCGAGGTACTGATCAGAGCCGAGGCCGTCGGCGTCAACTTCATCGACACCTACTTCCGCTCCGGGCTGTATCCGCGGGACGTACCGTTCATCGTCGGGTCCGAGGTGTGCGGCACCGTCGCCGCCGTCGGCGACGATGTCGCCGCGCTGGCCGTCGGAGACCGCGTCGTGACCGCGAACGCGACCGGCGCATACGCCGACTCCTGTGTTGCCCCAGCCGATTTCGTCGCCTACGTGCCTGACGGTGTGGCTCCCGACGCGATCGCGTCAGCACTGCTGAAGGGCATGACCGCGCACTACCTGATCAAGTCCACCTATCCGGTGCAGCCGAGCGACACAGTGCTGGTGCATGCCGGGGCCGGCGGCGTCGGCCTGATCCTCACCCAGTGGGCCACCAGCATCGGCACCCGCGTGATCACGACGGCCTCGACGCCCGAGAAGGCGGAGTTGTCCCGCCAGGCCGGCGCGATCGAAGTGCTCGAGTACCCCGAGGATCCGACCGAGTTCGGGGACAAGATCCGCGACCTCACCGGCGGGGCGGGCGTGGCCGCGGTCTACGACGGAGTGGGCGCGTCGACGTTCGACGCCAGCCTGGACAGCCTCGCGGTGCGTGGCACGCTGGCCCTGTTCGGTGCGGCCAGCGGCCCGGTACCACCGGTGGACCCGCAACGGCTCAACGCGGCCGGCTCGGTGTTCCTGACCCGGCCGACGCTGGCCCACCACACCCGCACGCCCGACGAGTTCTCCTGGCGTGCAGGTGAATTGATCAACGCCATCGCGGACGGATCGATCACCATCACCGTCGGCGGCCGGTACCCGCTGGCCGAGGCGGCCCAGGCCCACACCGACCTGCAGGGCCGCAAAACTGTCGGCTCGGTCGTCCTGGTCCCCTAGATCGGCTGCGCGTCGGGGAACGTCCACGAGCCGTCGAGGATTTCGGGGCGCGGGCGATAGAGACGCACGAGGTAATTCCAGCCCTCGGTGACCGGCAACAGGTTGGCTGCGCCGGTACCACCGAACTGCACCGTGGCGGCGCCGTCGGGATCCTTGACCGCGGTGACGTTGTTCACCGAGTAGGCGTTCTGCGGGTTCGGCGTGAAATAGCCGTCCTTGTTGTAGACGGTCACCGACCAGAATCCGTCCACCGGGACGTCTTTCACGGTCAGTCGGTGCACCGTCGTGCCGTCGTTACGCGGTGGCACCACGGTGAGATACAGCGCGTCGCGTGCCGGGTTGCCACCCCACGCGAAGGCCGAGCCGATCAGGTGACGTACCGGCTCCACTGCGTACCTGGGTCCGAACATGGATTTGGTGTCGCCGAGGGTGGTCGACAGGGTGATGAGTGCATCCCGAACCGTCTTCTGGCTGACCGGATCCCACTGCGGGATCTCGAAGAAGCCCGGCTCGACCTGTGACACGCCGATCGCGTCCTGCAGGGCGTGCACCGCGGCCAGGTCGGCGGCGTCGGCGGGATCGGCCAGGATGCGTACCGCCACGGCCGCATAACGGGTGTCCACGGAGTCGCGACTGAACGTCAGCTCGGCCGGCGCGTAGACCACGTTGGTGGTGTAGTGGTCCTCGCTGATGACCTGCAGTGACATGAACCTGCCCCCGACGTCGGGCAGCGTGATGGTGACCGGTCCGGCGTCGAGGTCGAACACCGCCGCGGAGTAGAGGGTGTCGCGGTTCTGCCGGATGACGATCTGGTGGTCGATCGAGCTCATCTCACGGTTGTGGAAGAACTGTCCGAAGCCGCCGTCGTTGACGATGCCGGCGAAGTACAGGTCGGATTCGGCGCGCGCGAAGTTGTCGGAGCTCACCAATTCGGTCATGGCCGCAACGCTGCCACACCGAGGAAGTGCCGGCAGCGGTTCGCGGGCTCAGTGACCGAAGATCGTCGGCAGCGCCAGCGCCGAGTCGATGGCCAGTGCGCAGAACACCACGGCCAGGTAGTTGTTCGACTGGAGGAACAACCGCAGCGGCTTCACCGGCTCGCCACGCTTCACCCCGGAGTACAACTGGTGGGCCATTACCAGGAACCACGCGCCCGCCAGCAGGGCGACCGCGCCGTACAACCATCCGGTGGTCAGCGCCAGCGCCAGCGTGGTGAGGACCGTCAACCAGGTGTAGATCAGGATCTGGCGAGTGACCTGACGCTCGGTGGCCACGGCGGGGAGCATCGGCACCCCGGCCGCCTTGTAGTCGTCCTTGTAACGCATCGCCAGAGCCCAGGTGTGCGGCGGCGTCCAGAAGAAGATGATCAGGAACATCACCAGTGCGGGCCACTGGATCGTGCCGGTCACCGCGGACCAGCCGATCATCACCGGCATGCAGCCGGCGGCCCCGCCCCACACCACGTTCTGCGAGGTGCGGCGTTTGAGCAGCAAGGTGTAGACGAAGACGTAGAACGCGATCGTGGCCACCGCCAGCACCCCGGACAGCAGGTTCGACGTCCAGGTCAGCCAGCAGAACGAGGTAACTGTCAGCACCAGTCCGAAGATGAGTGCGTGCCGCGTCGGTACCGAGGCCAGAGCCAGCGGGCGGCGGGCGGTGCGCTTCATCACCTTGTCGATGTCGGCGTCAGCCACACAGTTGAGGGTGTTGGCGCCGGCCGCGGCAAGCATGCCGCCCACCAACGTGTTCAGGATCAGGAGCGGGTCAACGGTGCCACGGTCCGCCAGCAACATTGCCGGAATGGTGGTGACCAGCAACAACTCGATCACACGTGGCTTGGTCAACGCCAGATACGACAAAAGGGTGGACCGTACTCGGCTCGGCGCCCCATGGATGAGCCGGCGCTCGCGAATGCTCACGCAAATAACTCCTCGGGTGGCGTCACGCGGCTTCTACTACAGACGATGGTAGACCGCGGCCCGCACGCCTCGGCACCGCAGGGTCTGTTCGGGGCAACAACCGGGTAAACGAGCGGGTATCGGTGCGAGAACCAGTCTGCATCGGATGAGTCCGCCCTACTAGGGTGTTTGTCGTAGCAGCATGGCAACCGCGCGCACCTGCCAGCAGATAGAAGACGAGGAAGTGAGCTTAGTGACCACCGCCGAAGAGATCACCGCTCTCACCCAGCCCAACCACCCGGAGGATTGGACCGAAGTCGACAGCGTTGCCGTCGACACCGCCCGGGTGCTTGCGGCTGACGCGGTGCAGAAGGTCGGCAACGGCCACCCGGGAACCGCGATGAGCCTGGCTCCCCTCGCCTACACGTTGTTCCAGCGGCAGCTGCACCATGATCCCAGCGACACTCATTGGATCGGCCGGGACCGTTTTGTGCTGTCCTGTGGGCATTCCAGCCTCACGCTGTACATCCAGCTGTACCTCGGCGGTTTCGGCCTGGAGCTGGCCGACATCGAGGCGCTGCGCACGTGGGGCTCGCTGACCCCGGGACATCCCGAGTACCACCACACCAAGGGTGTCGAGATCACCACGGGCCCGCTGGGCCAGGGTTTGGCGTCGGCGGTCGGGATGGCGATGGCCGCGCGCTACGAGCGCGGGCTGTTCGATCCGGACACCGCCCCGGGTGAGAGCCCGTTCGATCACTACATCTACGTGGTGGCTTCCGACGGCGACATGGAAGAGGGCGTCACCAGCGAAGCATCGTCGCTCGCGGGCACCCAGCAGCTGGGCAATCTCATCGTGTTCTGGGACGACAACAAGATCTCCATCGAGCACAACACCGACATCGCGCTGAGCGAGGATGTGCCCGCGCGTTACCGCGCCTACGGCTGGCACGTCCAGGAGGTCGAGGGCGGCGAGAACGTCGTCGGTATAGAAGAAGCCATCGCAGCAGCCAAAAAGGTCACGGACAAGCCGTCGTTCATCGCGCTGCGCACGATCATCGGCTACCCCGCACCCACCAAGATGAACACCGGTGGTGTGCACGGCTCTGCGCTGGGCGCCGACGAGGTGGCGGCCACCAAGAAGATCCTCGGCTTCGACCCCGACAAGAGCTTCGAGGTGCGTGACGACGTCATCGCCCACACCCGCGAGCTGGTGGACCGTGGCAAGAAGCTGCACGCCGATTGGCAGGTGGCCTTCGACGCCTGGGCCGAGCGCGAGCCCGAGCGCAAGCAGCTGCTGGACCGGCTGCAGGCAGGCAAGCTTCCTGAGGGCTGGGACGCCGACCTGCCGCATTGGGAACTCGATTCCAAGCCGGTGGCCACCCGGGCCGCCTCCGGGGCCGTGCTGGCCGCCGTCGGGCAGACGCTGCCCGAGTTGTGGGGTGGTTCGGCCGACCTGGCCGGCAGCAACAACACAACCATCAAGGGCGCGAACTCGTTTGGCCCGCCGTCGATCTCGACCGAAGACTGGAACGCGACCTGGTACGGCCGCACCCTGCACTTCGGCATCCGTGAGCATGCGATGGGCGCGATCCTGTCCGGCATCGTGCTGCACGGCCCGACCCGGCCTTACGGCGGGACGTTCCTGCAGTTCTCGGACTACATGCGCCCGGCTGTGCGTTTGGCCTCTTTGATGAACATCGATCCCATCTACGTCTGGACGCACGATTCGATCGGCCTCGGCGAGGACGGCCCGACGCACCAGCCGATCGAGCACCTGGCCGCGCTGCGCGCGATCCCGAACCTGTCGGTGGTCCGGCCGGGCGATCCGAACGAGACCGCCTACGCGTGGAAGACCGTCCTGGAGCGCACCGCGAGCACCGGCCCGGTGGGATTGATCCTGACGCGCCAGGGCGTCCCGGTGCTCGAGGGCACCAGCGCCGAAGGCGTCTCCCGCGGCGGCTACGTGCTGGGCGGCACGCCGGAGGACAACCCCGACGTGGTGATCATCGCCACCGGCTCCGAGCTCCAGCTCGCCGTCGCAGCGCAGAAGCTGTTGGCGGACAAGGAGATCAACGCCAGCGTGGTGTCGATGCCGTGCGTCGAGTGGTTCGAATCCCAGCCCAAGGAATACCGCGATTCGGTGCTGCCGCCCGCAGTGTCGGCCCGGGTGGCGGTCGAGGCCGCGGTGGCGCAGAGTTGGTACAAGCTGGTCGGAGACACCGGCGAGATCGTCTCGATCGAGCACTACGGCGCCTCCGCCGACGACAAGACGCTGTTCCGCGAGTTCGGTTTCACCGCCGAAGCTGTGGCAGCCGCGGCGGAACGATCCCTGGACAACTAGCAGACGACGAGGAGAAGGCGAACATGACTCAGAATCCGAACCTCGCAGCGCTGAGCGCCGCGGGGGTATCCGTCTGGCTCGATGATCTGTCGCGCGAGCGGCTGCAATCAGGGAACCTGACGCAGCTCATCAATACCCGCAGCGTCGTGGGCGTCACCACCAACCCGTCGATCTTCCAGGCTGCGCTGTCGAAGGGCACCGCCTACGACGCCCAGGTCAAGGAACTGGCCGAGCAGGGAGCCGACGTCGACGCCACCATCCGCACCGTCACCACCGACGACGTCCGCAACGCGTGCGATGTCCTGGCCAAGCAGTACGAGGCCTCCGACGGCGTCGACGGCCGGGTATCCATCGAGGTCGATCCGCGGCTCGCACACGACACCGACAAGACGATCCTGCAGGCCATCGATCTGTGGAAGACCGTCGACCGGCCCAACCTCCTGATCAAGATTCCGGCGACACTTGCCGGCCTGCCCGCGATCACCGCGGTGATCGCGGAAGGTATCTCCGTCAACGTCACGCTGATCTTCTCGGTCGAGCGGCACCGCGGCGTGATGGACGCTTACCTCGCCGGGTTGGAGAAGGCGCGCGACGCGGGCCACGATCTGTCCAAGATCCACTCGGTCGCGTCGTTCTTCGTGTCCCGCGTGGACACCGAGATCGACAATCGGCTGGAGAAGATCGGTTCCGATGCGGCGCTGGCCCTGCGAGGCAAAGCCGGTGTGGCCAACTCGCGTCTCGCCTACGCGGCCTACGAAGAGGTCTTCGGGGCCGAGCGCTTCGCCGCGCTCAAGGCCGACGGCGCCCGGGTGCAGCGCGTGCTGTGGGCGTCCACCGGCGTCAAGAACCCGGACTACTCGGACACGCTCTACGTCACCGAGTTGGTGGCCCCGCACACGGTGAACACCTTGCCGGAGAAGACGCTGGAAGCCGTCGCCGACCACGGCAAGATCACCGGTAACACCATCGCCGGGACCGCGGCAGCATCACAGGAGACCTTCGACCAACTGAGCGCCGTCGGCATCGACCTGGTCGACGTGTTCAAGGTGCTCGAAGACGAGGGTGTCGACAAGTTCGAGAAGTCGTGGCAGGAATTGCTCGACGCGACACAGGGCCAACTCGACGCTGCCACGCGATGAGCCCCGCCGACGGCAGGCCGAATACCGCCTGGCGTAATCCGCTGCGGGACAAGCGCGACAAGCGCATGCCCCGCATCGCGGGGCCGTGCGCGGTGGTGATCTTCGGCGTCACCGGCGACCTGGCCCGCAAGAAGCTGATGCCGGCCATTTACGACCTGGCCAACCGCGGCTTGCTGCCACCCAGCTTCGCGCTCGTCGGTTTCGCGCGCCGGGATTGGGCGGACGAGGACTTCGGCAAAGTGGTCTACGACGCCGTCAAAGAACACGCCCGCACCCCGTTCCGCCAGGAAGTCTGGGACCGGTTGGCCGAAGGCTTCCGATTCGTCCAGGGCACGTTCGACGACGAGTCCTCATTCGAGCGGCTGAAGGCGACCCTGAACCAACTCGACGTCGAGCGCGGCACCAGCGGCAATCATGCGTTCTACCTGTCCATCCCGCCGAAGGCGTTCCCCCAGGTCTGCGAGCAACTGTCGAAGTCGGGGCTCGCCGACAAGCCCGAGGGCAGCTGGAGCCGGGTGGTCATCGAGAAGCCGTTCGGGCACGACCTCAAGAGCGCCGAGGAACTCAACGGTGTGGTCAACAGTGTCTTCCCGGAGTCGTCGGTGTTCCGCATCGACCACTATCTGGGCAAGGAGACCGTCCAGAACCTCCTGGCACTGCGGTTCGCCAACGAGATGTTCGAGCCGGTTCTGAACTCGCACTATGTCGACAGCGTGCAGATCACGATGGCCGAGGACATCGGTCTCGGCGGGCGCGGCGGCTACTACGACGGTGTCGGCGCTGCCCGTGACGTCATCCAGAACCATCTGCTGCAGCTGCTGGCGCTGACGGCGATGGAGGAGCCGGTGAGTTTCTCCCCCGCCGAGCTGCAAGCCGAGAAGATCAAGGTGCTCTCGGCGACGCGGCTCGCCGAGCCGCTGGACGAGACCACTTCCCGCGGGCAGTACGCCGCGGGTTGGCAGGGCGGCGAGAAGGTCGTGGGCCTGCTGGACGAAGAGGGCTTCTCCAAGACCTCGACCACCGAGACGTTCGCCGCCATCACACTGGACGTGGACACCCGTCGCTGGGCCGGTGTGCCGTTCTATCTGCGCACCGGAAAGCGCTTGGGCCGCAGGGTTACCGAGATCGCACTGTTGTTCAAGCGTGCGCCGCACCTGCCGTTCGATGCCACGATGACCGATGAGCTCGGTCAGAACGCTCTGGTGATCCGGGTACAGCCGGACGAAGGCATCACCCTGCGGTTCGGGTCCAAGGTTCCGGGTCACATCATGGAGGTCCGCGATGTCAGCATGGACTTCTCCTACGGCTCGGCCTTCGCCGAGGAGTCTCCGGAGGCGTACGAGCGCCTGATCCTCGATGTGCTGCTGGGCGAGCCGTCGCTGTTCCCGGTCAATGCCGAGGTGGAATTGTGCTGGAAGATCCTGGATCCCGCACTGGAGTACTGGGCGACCCACGGTAAGCCCGATTCGTACGAGTCCGGAACGTGGGGCCCAGATTCGGCGTTCGAGATGTTGCGCCGGTCGGGCCGGGAATGGAGGCGACCGTGATTGTCGATCTGCCCGAGACCAATACCGGCGCGATCAACAAGAAGATCGTCGCTCTGCGCGAGGAAGGCGGCGCGATCACCCTCGGCCGGGTGCTGACGCTGGTCATCGCCCCCGATACCGAAGCGGTGCTCGAGGAGTCGATCGAGGCGGCCAACGCAGCCAGCCGCGAGCATCCGTGCCGCGTGATCGTGGTGATCCCCGGGGATCGCTTGACCACCGAGGCCCGGCTGGATGCCCAGCTGCGGGTGGGCCGCGACGCCGGCGCCAACGAGGTTGTGGTGCTTCGATTGTCCGGTCCGCTGGCCAACCACGCCAGCAGTGTGGTGACGCCGTTCCTGCTACCCGACACCCCCGTCGTGACGTGGTGGCCCGATCTCGCGCCTGCCGTCCCCGCGCAGGATCCACTGGGCAAGTTGGCGATTCGCCGGATCACCGACGCCACCAACGGCGCCGATCCGCTGGCCTGCATCAAGAGCAGGCTCAACGGTTACACCGCCGGTGACACCGATCTCGCCTGGAGTCGGGTCACGTACTGGCGTGCGCTACTGGCCGCGGCGATCGACCAGCCGCCGCACGAACCCATCACCGCGGCGCTGGTGTCCGGGCTCAAGGATGAACCCGCGCTTGACATCCTGGCCGGCTGGTTGGCCAATCGGATCGACGGACCGGTGACCCGGACAACCGGCGAGCTGAAGGTCGAGCTGACCAGGCCCAGTGAAACCGTGACCCTGGTCCGTCCGCAGACCGGTGTCACCGCCGTGCTGAGCCGCACAGGCAAGCCAGATGCGTTGGTGCCCTTGGCCCGCCGCGAGGCCAAGGAGTGCCTGGCCGAGGATCTGCGCCGCCTTGATGCCGACGAAATCTATTACGACGCACTCACGGGAATCGACAAGGTCCAGTACGTATGAGCACTGTTATCGAGCGTTACGCCGACACCGACGCGCTGGTGGCCGCTGCCGGCGATCGGTTGGTGGCTGCCATCACGTCGGCGATTTCGGCGCGAGGTCATGCGAACATCGTGCTCACCGGCGGAGGCACGGGAATCGGCCTGCTCAAGCGAGTCGGTGAACGCGGCGGCGAGATCGACTGGTCGAAGGTCCACGTGTACTGGGGCGACGAGCGTTTCGTGCCACAGGACGACGACGAGCGCAACGACAAGCAGGCCCGCGAGGCACTGCTGGATCATGTCGGGATCTCGGACGTCAACGTCCACGCGATGGCCGCCAGCGATGGCGAATTCGGTGACGATCTGGCCGCGGCCGCAGCCGGGTACGCACAGCTGCTGGCTGCCAACTTCGACGCTCCCGGGCCGGAGTTCGACGTACATCTGCTCGGCATGGGCGGCGAGGGACATGTCAATTCGCTGTTTCCCGACACGGCCGCGGTGCGGGAAACCGACCGCATGGTGGTGGGTGTGCCGGACTCCCCCAAGCCACCGCCACGCCGAATCACGTTGACGCTGCCCGCGGTTCGCAACTCTCGCGAAGTGTGGCTGGTCGTCGCTGGTGCGGCCAAGGCCGACGCGGTCGCCGCCGCGATCAATGGTGCCGATCCGGTGGACATCCCGGCCGCCGGCGCTGTCGGTCGCGACCGGACGGTCTGGTTGCTCGATGAGGCGGCCGCAAGCAAGCTGTGAGTCGACCGACTAATCGTCGGTGACACTCCCCGGCCGCTCGCCTGCCCGGTCGGCCAACGCCTCGGCATAGCCGGCCAGGTAGTCGGCCACTTCATGGTTCGTCGTACCCCTGTCGGCCGGCACCACCGGCCGGGCCCGGTATTCGCAGAATTGCCCCACATCGATTCAGACGCAGTTGGTCCGCGCTTGGTTCCGTTCCGGCCATACTGTCTGCCATGGCAGACAAAGGGGACGGCCGTGCTCGCCCTGCTTCAGGGCGGCAACGCATCCGGACACTGACGCAGGCCGCACTCAATGCCGATATGACAGTCGAGCAGGTCGACACCCTGCTCACCGATCTGAGCACCACCCTCGTCGACCTGAACAAGTCAACCGGCGGCCTCGATGCCACGCTGGACCGATTCAACGACACCATCACCCGCATCGATGAGCTCGCGCCACGCCTCATCGGCGTGGTCGAGCGCCTGGAGTCGATCGTGGATCGGGTCGAGGCCATCGTCGGGATCGGCGAGGCGGTGATGTCGCCACTGGCGGCGACGGAGAGCGCGGTGCGCGCCGTGGTCAGCCGGATTCGCAAGAGCGCAGGCCTGTAGAGCTGGTCCGCTCCGCGCCTCGGTTACAGTGGTTGCCATGGGTGCCGGATTCGATCGCGCAGACGCACACGCCGCGTCGATCTGGAACCGGGCACGTCTGGCGCCGCTGAAGAGGATCTCGGGTTAGCTCTCGCTGCCCATTTGATCCTGCTATCAGCTTCGAGGCGTCATGAAGCCGTCCCTATACGCCGTTGCGGCGTCGCTCTACCTGACCGAATACACCCTCTACTCCAACTCGTCGTCGGCTGTGCTGTTGAACTCGGCGATTGGCGACTACTTCGGCATCCCGTTCGCACAGGCCGCCTACATCGGCGTGGCGTTCCTGGCCGGATTCTGTCTGGCGTTGCTCCCCGCGGGCCTGCTGTCGCACCGCTACCGGCCCACGGCCGCGTTCTTCGCCAGTTCGGCGGTGCTGGTCGTCCTCGGGATCGCCGCCGGTCTCAGCCCTGAGTTCTGGGTCCTCCTCGCGTTGCGGTTCTTGCAGGGCATCGCCTCGGCGGTGCTCGCGCCCCAGATATTCCGGATCATCCGGGCGCAGTTCTATCCCGACCACCACTCGGCGGTCCTGGGCGCGTGGGGCCTGGTGGTGTCGGCATCGGCACTGTGTTCACCGCTGATCACCGCGTTGCTCAACGACCTGTGGGGCTGGCGTTCGTTCCCCTACGAGACGGTGGTGACCACTGTCGTGGCGATGGCGCTGCTCGCCATTTCGCCAGGCGCGGCAGATTCCGACGACGACACCACGACCACCCGGGCAGCAACTCCGGTGGTGGCTCTCGCGGTGGTGCAGCTCGCGATCTTCCTGGCGATCGGATGGTCTACCGCGCTGCACACCAAGGTGACGTTGCTTGTGGTGGCGATCCTGCTCGGGATCACTGCGATCGCTCTGCGCGGCCGGTCCCAGCCGCGGGTACTGTCCCGAAGTCTGGTCGTGGTCTTCGTGGCCGGCATCGCCACCAACGTGTTCACCCTGTCACTGGTGTATGTCCTACAACAGGAGCGCGGGCTGAATTCCTATGGCTCGGCACTGTTCCTGTTGCCGATGGCGTTCTTCGCCGGGCTGATCCCGATGCTGAAATTCGGTAGGCCCGGCGACAGTCGGAAGAGCACCCGGCTGGTGTGCATCGGCTCGGCGTTCCTGATCGTCGCCGGTCTGAGCCTGTTCGGACACGTGCCGCTGAGCAGTGCCGCGTTGATGGGCTGCGCGATGGGGTTCCTGTGGAGTTCGTTGGCCGGCAACGTGCTGGCCAATTCGAGCGAGATAGCCTTCGATTCCAGCCTCTACCACTATCTTCGGGCGCTGGGTGCCGCGATCGGAGTGGCAGCCGGGGCGACGATGATCGACGGCCTCGGCGGCCGGCTGTTCAGCGGCGTGGCCGTGCTGGTGGCGGTGGCCGGGTTGGCGGCGGCGCTTGCGGCTGGTTCGGCCTGGCAGGCAACGCGATTGGCGCCGGTGCGATGATGCGCAACCTCACGTTCGGCTGGCCGACCCATCAGCTCACCGACGATCCACGGCTGGCCTACAACGGCATCTCCAAGACGTATTGCCGGCTGATCTATGAGAGCCTGCTCGACACCGATCCGGAAACCGGCAAGCTCCTCCCCTGGCTGGCCACTTCGTGGCACTACCGCGACCCGTTGACCCTGGACCTGTCGATTCATCCTGACCGGCATTTCTCCGACGGCACACGGCTCACCCCGGACGCCGTCGCACAGAGCTTCGCCGGCATCGCTGCGCTCCAAGCGGTTTCACCGCTTCCGGCCGCCGTGACGATGCTCGCCGGGCTCGAGTCGGTCGAGGCGGGGACTGACACCGTGACGTTTCACTTCGCGCATCACAATGCCGCGTTCCTGCGTTCGCTCGCCAGTGTCAGCCTGGCGATCCGCAACACGCACGGGCTGGGTACCGGCCGATGGCAGGCTGTCACGGGCGGGGTGACCGACGGATCGCGCCGATTGACGTTCGAGCAGGCCGACGTCGGTGACCTGTACGCCGGTTCGGTCGACGGCTACCACCTGGCCGAAATACACAACCCGGGGATCAGTTACGGGTTGTGCCCCAACGCTTCCCGTGGCCCCTTGGCCGACCCCCGCGTGCGGCGTGCCCTGTCGCTGCTGATCGACCGCCCCGCACTGACGCCGATCCTCGATGCCGAGGGGTATTCAGTCGCCTCGTCGGTGCTCACACCGACCACCGACGGGTATCGGGACTGCTCCGCTGAGCTGGCCTACGATCCGGTGGCGGCCCACCGACTCCTTGCCGCCGCAGGCGCGCAGCGGCTTTCGTTCGAGGTGGTGTTCAACAGCACGTTCTCCCCCATCGACGCCGCTGTCCTCACCGCGGTCGCGGAACAATGGAGCGAGCATGGCATCGACCTGGCGCTCACCGACGTCGACTTCGCGGAACTGCGCAGCCGCCAGCAGGCCGGTGACCATGACTTCCGGTTCTTCTACTTCACCGGCAGTGACCCTGACCTGCTGCGCTACCAATTCGCCGTGACGCAGCGAAACATGAACCGCCGCACAGAATCAGATCACCTGGACATCCTGCTCGACGCCCAGCTCACCTGTGCGGACCCCGACGCCCGCCGCAAGTTGGTGGACGACATTCAGCGCCGGATCCTCATCGGCGGCCTGTGGCTGCCGCTCTGCAATGTCCGAACCGTCGCCAGCTACCAGCCCGGCGCGCTGTCCGGTGTCTACCTCGACGCCGAAGCCCTGGCCCGGATCCCGTGAACCCGAGAGGAACCTCCATGGACATCGCCATCATCGGCGCCGGCCTCGGTGGCCTGGCAGCGGCCGTCGCCCTCCAGCACCACGGCCATCGTCCGGTCATTTTCGACAAGACCCGCGCACTCGGCGAGGTCGGCGGCCCACTGGGCATCTCGCCGCAGACCCTGCGATTGTTCCGGCAGTGGAACGTCGGCGCTGCGTTCGACGAGATATCCTCGGCCACCCGGTACTTCGAGAACCGCGATCAGCAGGGGCGGCTGGAGAAGATCACCGACTACGCGGCGACGCCAGAGGCCGGCGCCGAACACGGCCGGTTCGGCTACGCCGACGCCGACCTTTCTCCCCGCACCGTGCACCGTGCGGATCTGCACGCCCTGCTGGTCTCGGCCGTGGAGCCCCAGCGGCTGCGGCTTTGCCATGAACTGTCCGGCATCACCGAGCGTGACGATCATGTCGAGCTCGCCTTCACCAACGGTGAGGTCACCCGGGCCGGTCTCGTGATAGCAGCCGACGGACTGCGCTCGAGAGCACGGAAGCTGTTCAGCGACGACGCCATTCACTACTGCGGGTCGGTGATCTTCCGGGCCGTCAGCCCCGCCGCCTGCCTCGATCTGCCCAACGACCGACTGCGCTCCTGGCATTCGGCGGACTATGCCAAACACGTCATCTCCATGCCGGTGCGGGCCGGGCGACTGGTGGCCGTCGACGCTACCCTCGGGGTGGACGAGCCGCCGCGGCATCTGTGGTCGGCGCAGGCCGATCTGCCGGCGTTGGCCCGCCAGTTCGACGAGTTCGCCCCCGTGGTCGGTCGGATGCTGCGTGCCACGACGAGCCCGGTCTACATGCATCCGGTGTATGACCGAGACCCGATCACCCGGTGGACCACCGCGCGGGTTGCCCTCCTCGGGGATGCGGCGCACCCGATGACGCCGTTCGGTGGCCAAGGTGCCAATCAAGCCATCCAGGATGCCGCCGAGCTGGCCACCCAGATCGCGACGGTCCACGATGGCGACCACGCCGAAGCGCTGCAGCGTTATCAATGCGTCAGGACGGAACAGACCGCGGAAATCCAGCGTGCCGCACGCGGTTACGCCGAGCGCCGGGCCAGGGTGTCGCTGCGGCTGGCCGAGATCCTGGTGGGTTAGCCACCGTCACGACAGCGACAATTCAGCCACTGTTGCGTAGCGCTGTCGCCAATCCGCTCATGGTGAGCAGGATTCCGCGCTGCACCAGTTCATCCGTGTCCCCGCCGCGATACCTGCGCAGCAGCTCGACCTGCAGGTGATTGAGCGGTTCGAGGTAGGGGAACCGGTTGAACACGGAGCGGGCCAGGGACGGGTTGTCGGCCAACAGATCGTCCTGGCCGGTGATCAGCTTGTACATGTCGATGGTGCGGGCGTGCTCGGCAACGATCTTGTCGAACACCCTGGCCCGCAATTCCTCGTCGTCGACCAGCTCGGAATACCGTGCCGCCAAACCCATGTCCGACTTGGACAGCACCTGGGCCATGTTCGACAGCACCGTGCGGAAGAACGGCCATCGCTGATACAGATCCTGCAATACCGAGACTCGGCTCGCGTCGTCGCCGATCCACTGCGCGAACGCGGTGCCCGTGCCGTACCAACCGGGCAGCATCACGCGGGATTGGCTCCAGGCCAGCACCCACGGGATGGCCCGCAGATCGGCGATCGAGGTGGTCGGTTTACGTGAGCTGGGCCGGCTGCCGATATTGAGTGCACCGATCTCGCTGACCGGTGTCGAGGCCTTGAAGTACTCGACGAATCCCGGTGTCTCATGGACCAATTCGGCGTAGGCCCGCTGGGCCAGGGCTGCCAGCTCATCGAGCACCTGATAGGCGGGGCCGGCCTCATCGCCGAGCCCTTCGACGTCGAGCAGGGTGGATTCCAGCGTCGCGGCCAGCAGCGTCTCCAGGTTGCGGTGCGCGATCCGCGGCTCCGCGTACTTCGCCGCGATCACCTCGCCCTGCTCGGTGATCCGCAACGAACCCTTCACCGCGCCGGGAGGCTGCGCCAGGATCGCGTCGTAGCTGGGTCCACCACCGCGACCCACGGTGCCGCCCCGACCATGGAACAGGCGCAACCGGATCCCGGTGGTGCGCGCCGCTTCGACGAGGTCCAGTTCGGCCCGGTAGAGCGCCCAGTTGGCCGCCAGGTAGCCGCCGTCCTTGTTCGAGTCCGAGTAGCCCAGCATCACTTCCTGATGTTGTCCGCGTGCGGTGATGATGCTGCGGTAGACCGGCAGGGCGAGCGCCGCCTCCAGGACCGCCGAACCCTGCTGCAGATCCTCGATGGTCTCGAACAACGGCACGATTCCGACCGGTGCGTACACCTCGCCGTGCGCTGCACCCGAAACATCGAGCAGGCCGGCCTCTTTGAGCAGGATCGCCGCCTCGAGTAGATCAGACACCGACTGGCACATGGAGATGATGTAGTTGGGCACCGCCTGTGCACCGAAGACGGTGACTGCCCGGGCCGCCGCCCCGACGATGTCGAGTTCCTTGCGAGCCAACTCCGACAACTCGGCGCCCTCGCCGATCAGCGGGCGACGGGTGGAGATCTCGGCCGCGAGCAGTTCGACCCGCCGCGCTTCGGGCAGGGATGCGTAGTCGGGATGCACTCCGGCCCAGGCGAGCAACTCGGCGACCACCTGCTCGTGTACGTCTGAGTTCTGTCGCATGTCCAGGCCGCACAGGTGAAATCCGAATACCCGCACCGATTCTCGTAGCCGAGCCAACCGGTCGTCGGCTAGCACTGTGCTGCCGTGGCCACGCAGTGAGGCGTCCACGGCGTCGAGGTCGGCGAGGAACTGTGCCGGGGCGCGGTAGGCCGCAAGGCCAAGATCTAGCTCGTGTTCGGGCTGTTCATCGAGGATTTCGCGGCCGGTAGCGGTCAGGCGGGCATGGATCACCCGCAGTGCCCGTCGGTAGGGCTCGTCGGCACGCGCCGGCTCGCCGCAGGCATCGGCCAGCACGGTGAGCTCGTCACTGACCGTGACCAGCCGCGCCGACATCGACAGCTCTTCTTCCAGCGCGGTGAGCTCGGTGAAGTAGTGCGCGAAAGCCATGTGGGCGGCGCGACCGGTGGCCAGCCGCACCACGCCCGCATCAACATTGGGATTGCCGTCACGGTCACCGCCGATCCAGCTTCCCGGCCGCAGGATCGGTTGCTCCAGCAGTTCCGCCCCGGGCCAGCGGGCCTGCAACGCGGTGCGCACCTCGGCGTTGACCTGTGGGATGACCTCGAAAAATGCTGCCGGGTAATAACGCAGCCCGGTTTCGATCTCGTCGGAGATCTTGAGTCTCGACAGGCGTACCAGCGCGGTCTGCCACAGCGTGAGGATGTGGCGGCGCAATTCGACTTCGATGTCGCGGCCATCGGCGGTGTGGGTCAGGCCGTGCATGCGCATCCGCATCAACTCGGTGATCCGGTGCTGGGTGTCGAAGACGGTCCGGCGCCGGGTTTCGGTGGGATGCGCGGTGATCACCGGCGCGACCAGGGCACCGTTCAAGGCGTCGGAGACGGTCGCCGAGCTCAGTTCCGCAGTTGAGATCGCCCGGTCCAGCTTGAGATACGTCGCTTCCAGGCTGCTGTCCTGTGGCGGCTCGCCGGCCGCCACGTGCACTGCGCGTCGCCGCTCGCGGTGGATGTCCTCGGCGACGTTGGCCAACAGCGCGAAGTGGGTGAAGGCACGGATGACCGGGATCGCCTGGTGGACATCGATACCGGAGAACAGGTCGGCCAGCTCGGCCCGGTCGATCTCAGAGCGGCGGACCCGGAAGGATTCCACCCGGGCCCGCTCGACCAGGTCGAAGACCTGGGCTCCGTTCTGTTCGCGCACGGTGTCACCGAGGATCGCACCGAGCAGCCGGATGTCGTCGCGCATCGGCTCGGTGGCCTCGCGGCCCACCGGAGTGCGCTGAACCGCACCGATCGGGTCTAGTGCAGTGTCGGTACCGTCAGCCATGTACCCAGTATCAGTGCCGCCACGACGCGCCGCATGGTGGCCGGGTAGCGGTTTAGCCGTACTTGATCAGCAGCGCGACGCCGACGATCGAAACCACCCAGATGCCGGTCACGAACAGCGTGAGCCGGTCGAGGTTCTTCTCGACCACCGTGGAGCCGGACAGGCTGGACTGGACACCGCCGCCGAACAGGGTGGACAGACCGCCACCTTTGGCACGATGCAGCAGCACCAAGAGCACGACCAGCACGCTGGTCACGACCAGAGTGATCTGCAGAGCCAATTCCATGGCTGTAAGACTACCGGGTGCGGTGCCCGCCCCAGGCCCCCGGGGTTACGGCAGCGGTCCGCCTGCGGCGATCGCCGACAGCGTCGCGAACTGCTCGCCGTCCAGCGAAGCACCGCCGACCAGGGCCCCGTCGACATCACCCTGAGCGACGATCTCGCCGACGTTCTTGGCATTGACCGAACCGCCGTAGAGCACCCGCACACCGGCCGCGAGCTGCGGCGACGCCAGGTTCCCCAGCTCGGCGCGGATGGCCTTGCAGACCTCCTGGGCATCGGCCGCGCTGGCCACCCGGCCGGTGCCGATGGCCCACACCGGCTCGTAGGCGATGACGGCCTGACCGATCTGCTCCGCGGTCAGTCCGGCCAGGGACCCACGCAGGGAGTTCACGTTGAATTCGACGTGATTGCCCGCCTCGCGCACCTCAAGCTGCTCGCCGATGCAGATGATCGGCGTGATGCCGTGTTTGAACGCCGCAGCGGCCTTGGCCGCCACCAGCTCGTCGGTTTCGCCGTGGTAGGTACGCCGCTCGGAGTGCCCCACCACCGCGAAACTGCATCCGAGCTTGGCCAGGAACGCCCCGCTGATCTCCCCGGTGTACGCGCCCGAATCGTGCTGCGACACGTCCTGGGCACCATAGGTGAGCCGCAGCTTGTCCCCGTCGACCAGGGTCTGCACGCTGCGCAGATCGGTGAACGGCGGGATCACCGTCACATCCACCTTGTCGAAGTACTTGTCCGGCAAGGCGAATGCGATCTTCTGCACCAGGGCGATGGCCTCGAAATGATTGAGGTTCATCTTCCAGTTGCCGGCTATCAGCGGCTTACGAGGCATAAGTAACCTTTGTCCAGTACTACTATTTCAGGATTTCAATGCCGGGCAGGGTCTTGCCCTCAAGGTATTCCAGCGACGCACCGCCACCGGTTGAGATATGGGAAAAGCCGTCCTCGCCGAGGCCCAGTTGACGCACCGCGGCTGCCGAATCGCCACCGCCCACGACGCTGAACGCGCCCTTTTCGGTGGCACCGATGATCGCCTCGGCCACACCCTTGGTGCCCGCTGCGAACGCCGGGAACTCGAACACACCCATCGGGCCGTTCCAGAACACGGTCTTGGCGTTGGACAGCAGCGCGGTGAAACGCTTGACCGACTCAGGACCGATATCCAGGCCCATCTTGCCTTCGGGGATGCGATCAGAGGCCACAGTCTGCGCTTCGGCATCGGCGGCGAACTTGTCGGCCACCACGATGTCCACCGGCAGGTGGATCACATCGGCGTAGGTGTCGAGCAGCCGCTTGCACGTGTCGATCATCTCCTCCTGCAGCAGCGAGGTTCCCACCGAAACCCCTTGTGCAGCAAGGAAGGTGAAGCACATGCCGCCACCGATGACGATGCTGTCGGCCTTGGTGGCGAGGTTCTCGATGACCGCGAGCTTGTCCGAGACCTTGGAGCCGCCGAGGACGACCGCATACGGGCGCTCGGTCGAGCTGGTCAGCTGCTCGAGCACCTTGACCTCGGTCGCCACGAGCGTGCCCGCGTAGTGCGGCAGCAGGGTGGCGACGTCGTAGACGGAGGCCTGCTTGCGGTGCACCACCCCGAAGCCGTCGGAGACGAAGGCACCCGGCGAGCCGTCGGCACCCTCGACCAGGGCCGCCAGGGCCTTGGCCAGTGCCAGCCGCTCGGCGTCGTCCTTGCTGGTCTCGCGCGGATCGAAGCGGATGTTCTCCAACAGCAGCACGTCACCGTCGGTCAGGCCTTCGGCGCGGGCCAGCGCATCGGTGCCGACGACGTCGCCGGCCAACTGCACGTGACGTCCCAGCTTCTCCCCCAGCGCCGCGGCAACCGGGGCGAGTGAGAACTTGGGATCCGGGCCGCCCTTGGGCCGGCCCAGATGTGCGGTGACGACGACCTTGGCACCGGCCTCGGCCAGTGCTTTGAGCGTCGGCACCGAGGCGATGATGCGACCCGGGTCAGAAATTCGAGCGATGTTGCCATCCTGGTACTCCAGGGGCACGTTCAGGTCGGAGCGCACGAGCACGCCCCGGCCCTCAACACCCTCTTTCAGCAGATCTTCGAGCGTTGCGACAGCCATGGGTTAGAGCGACTTCCCGACGAGCGCGACCAGATCGGCGAGGCGGTTGGAGTAGCCCCACTCGTTGTCGTACCAGGAGACGACCTTGGCCTGGTTGTCGATCACCTTGGTCAGGCCCGAGTCGAAGATCGAGCTGTGCGGGTCGGTGACGATGTCACTCGACACGATCGGTGCGTCGTAGTACTTGAGAATGCCCTTCATCGGGCCCTCGGCGGCGGCCTTCATGGCCGCGTTGATCTCGGCGGCACTCGCCGGCTTGGCCAGCTCGGCGGTCAGGTCGGTGACCGAGCCGGTGGGGATCGGCACTCGCAGGGCGTAGCCGTCCAGCTTGCCCTTGAGCTCCGGGAGGACCAGGCCGATGGCCTTGGCGGCACCGGTAGACGTCGGCACGATGTTCAGCGCGGCGGCGCGGGCACGGCGCAAATCCTTGTGCGGACCGTCCTGCAGGTTCTGGTCCTGGGTGTAGGCGTGGATGGTGGTCATCAGGCCCTTGACGATGCCGAACTCATCGTTGAGGACCTTGGCCAGCGGGCCGAGGCAGTTCGTGGTGCACGAGGCGTTGGAGATGATGTTCTGGCTGCCGTCGTACTTGTCGTCGTTGACGCCCAGCACGATGGTGATGTCCTCATCGCTGGCCGGCGCGGAGATGATGACCTTCTTGGCTCCGGCGTCGAGGTGACCCTGCGCCTTGGCGCGGGCGGTGAAGATGCCGGTGGATTCGACGACGACGTCGACGCCGAGGTCGCCCCACGGCAGTGCCGCCGGGCCTTCCTTAACTTCCAGTGACTTGATCTTCTTGTCGCCGATGACGATGGTGTCTTCGCCCTCGAGGCTGACGTCCTGCGGCAGGCGGCCCAGGATCGAATCGAATTTCAGCAGGTGAGCCAGGGTGGCGTTGTCGGTGAGGTCGTTGACCGCCACGATCTCGATGTCAGTGTTCTTGCCCTCGGCCTGCTGCGTTGCCAGGGCCCGGTAGAAGTTGCGCCCGATGCGGCCGAAGCCGTTAACGCCTACCCGGATGGTCACGTGATTCTCCCTCAGTTGCCGGTAACTGCCCGCCGCCAGCCTAGTGGTGATGCTCACTCTCCGTGCGGCCTGGTCAGTGCATCAGATGTCGGGGTCGCGTAGGGCGAGTTGGTCGAGTTCGCGCGGGTCCTGGCCGACCAGATCGGCGATGAGTCCGTCGTCCGACAGGTCCATCGGTTCGGAGTGTTTCCAGTCGTGATGGGCCACCTCGTTCAGGCGTTTGATGATGTGGTGGTCGGTCACCTGGATGGCCAGTTCACGGCGATGGTCGAAACTGCCCGGGGAGAAGTTGATCGAGCCGACGATGGCCCGTTCGTGATCGGCGAGAATCATCTTCGCGTGCAGCTTCATGTGCTTGAGGCGGTGAATCTTGATACCCACGTCGTCCAGGATGCGCATCCCGCTCACGCCTTCGAGGAGCTTGCCCGACTTGAGATGGTGGGCCGCGCGGGCCATGACGTGAACCTTCACCCCGCGGTGCGCCGCGCGGACCAGACGCTCGATGATCACCGGGTCCTGATAGCGCTCGTTCTGGACGAACAACGTGTGTTTGGCGGTGTCGATGAACTCGGCGATGCGATGCCTGCCGTTGGTCGGGCACCAGATCAGGTGTGCCCCGCCACCGGGATCAAAGTCCTCCCGCGCCCAGTCGGCCTCGAAGCAGTCGATGATCTCGGCGACCTCGTAGGCGCTGGGCGTGACGACGGCGTAGTCCCTCGTCACGGTGAAGTTCTCCTCGGTCCAGTTCAGGGACTCGACAAACGCGCACTCGTCGTCCACGACCATGGACTTCTCGTGCGTCAGGTCGAAGGCGGGGTTGCTCTCGCGGACCGCGATACCGAACCGCTGCAACATCTCTCGGGCGACGTCGTTATCGGTCTCCCCGTCGCGCCGCTCCGGATTGAGCATGACCTTGACGTCCACACCGCGCCGGTGGGCGGCCACCACGGCCTCCAGCAGCGGCAGGTGGTTGAACGCGAACATCTTGATGCGCACCGACCGCGTGGACTCGCCGATCGCATCGATCACCGGCTGTGCGGAGTCGTCGGGCAGGATGATCAGCGAACGTGTCACGATGGCTCGTCCTCGTATTGGATGCGGTGCAGGTCGGCATATCTGCCGCCCGCGGTCAGTAGCTCGCTGTGCGTGCCCTGTTCGACGACCCGGCCCTCCTCGAGCACGACGATCTTGTTCGCGTCACGAATTGTGCTGAGCCGGTGGGCAATCGTGATCACCGTGCGGTCTTTCATCAACCGCTGCAGCGCGGACATCACCAGACGCTCGGACTCCGCGTCGAGGGCCGCGGTCGGTTCGTCGAGGATGAGGATCGGGCTGTCCCGGATGAGGGCCCGCGCTATTCCGATGCGCTGACGCTGACCGCCGGAGAGGGTGAGCCCGCGCTCGCCCACCGGGCTGTCGTAGCCCTGCGGCATCGCGGAGATGAACTCGTGGGCGTTGGCCAGTTTGGCCATCTCGACGATCTCGTCATGGTCGGCGTCGGGCCGGCCGAAGGCGATGTTGTCACGGATGGTGCCTCGGAACAGGACCGTGTCCTGCAGTACGTAGGCGATCTGGCGGCGGAGTTCGTGGAGTTTGTAGTCGCGCAGATCGACTCCGTCGACGCGGACGGTGCCCGTGCTCGGGTCGTAGAACCGCGGAATCAGGCTGACCAGACTGGATTTTCCGCTTCCGGTGTGTCCGACGACGCCGACGAGCTGGCCCGGTTCCACCTCGAAGGTGACATCGCGCAACACGGGCGTCTCGCTGTCGTAGCTGAACGCCACCCGCTCGAAGCTGATCGCACCCCTGATGCGCTCGGCATCGATCGCATCAGTTTTCTCCTCGACCGACGTCTCCGCTGTGAGCAGGGCGTTGACGCGGTCCACCCCGACGGACGCCATGGCGATCGTGTTGGTGAGCTTGGCGAGATCCTGCACCGGTTTGAAGAACGACGCCAGGTAGGAGATGAACACCGTCAACGTGCCTGCCGTCATCGCACCGGCGAGGATGAGCGCCGAACCCCGCCACAAGACCACCGCGGTACAGGCGGCCACCACGACGCCGACGATCGGCGAGACCACCGATTTCACGCGCCGCGCGTTGAGTGCGGCGTCGACGGCCTGCTGGCCGGCGATCGCCAGTTCACGTTCCTGCATGTCCTCGCGATCGAACGCCTTGACCACCCGGATGGACTGCAGGCCCTCCTCCGCGACCGCGACGATGTCGGATTCCCGTCTGCGCACTTCGTGGGTCGCGGCCTTGACGGACTTCCGGATCCGGGACACGAACAACAGCAGCAGCGGCGCCACCGCGAGCGCGATGAGCGTGAAGTCCCACTGCAGCCACAACATCATCGCCAACATGCCCACGATGGTCAGCAGGTCGGTTGCGATGCCAAGGGTCGAGGACGACGCGAAGCCCTGGATGGTGTCGACGTCGTCGGTGAGCGTGCTCAAGATGGGGCCGACGCGGTGGGTGTCGAAGTAGTTGAGGGACAACTGCTGCAGGTGGTGGTAGGCACGGGTTCGCAGGTCGTTGCCGATGCGCTGGCCGACGGTTTCGGTCAGGTAGTTCGCCACGTACGTCGCGATTGCCGCCACCACGGCGATGATGACCACCATGATCGCCGCGAGGCCGGCGATGTGCATCTTGCCTTCGCCGCCCAGCAACGGCTGCAGCAGTCCGTGCAGCCATCCGGGTAGCGGGTGGTGGCCGACCACGCTGTCCAGCACGACCTTCAGCGGCCATGGCGCGGCCAGGCCGGTGGCGATCTGCAGCAGCAGCACGGCAAAGATTCCGGCGATCAGCAACCGGTACGGGCGGATCAGCTCAAGAATCAGTCTCATCGCGAGCGCCGCCTCGATTGTTGGTGTTGACGTCGAAGTTTGTCGCCACACATTACAACGCCATGGTGACGTCGGTGCGCCGCAAGGGTGACATCCCGGTAGGTGTCGGCAACGACGGCGACCGACGCGCCTAGGTCATCACGCTCTGGACCGAGGGCTTCTGTTCGTTGCGCTCGACAGTCGTTGCAGGGTCGGCGTTTTCACTCCACCCGGGCGGGCCGAACAGGTAGCCGAGCCTGCCGCGCCAGGTCCGTGCCCGCCAGACGTCGCCGACCATGGTGGCGAACTCGTGATAGTTCACCTTGATCGGGTTGTGAGTGTCGATGTTCTTGGTCAGGCCGTAGCGGACTGGCTCCCCCTCGGCGACGAAGGTGCCGAACATCCGGTCCCACAGGATGAAGATGCCCGCATAGTTCTTGTCGAGGTAGGGATTGTTGGCTCCGTGGTGCACACGATGGTGCGACGGGGTGTTGAACACATACTCGATCGCGCGGGGAAGCCGATCGATGCGCTCGGTATGGATCGGGAATTGGTAGAGCAGCACGATCGCCTGCGACAGGAAGACCAACCAGGCTGGGATACCGATCAGGGCCAACCCCACATAACCGATGGAGGCCAGGAACGATCCGGGAATCAACCAGGACAACCGCAGGGCCGTGGACAGGTTGAAGTACTGGCTCGAGTGGTGCACGTTGTGCGCGGCCCAGAACATCCGGATGCGGTGCGACATCCGGTGTTGCAGGTAGTAGGCCAGATCGGCCAGCACGATGGCCAGCACCCAGACCCACCAGTGCGACGCCGACAGATGCAGCGGCGTCAGCGATGCGGCGATCGCGACGATCGGAACCGCGATGAATTTGCCCAACGGGCGCAGGACAATGCCCAGTGCGTAGATCGAGACGTTCGTGGCACTGTCCCGCCACGAGATCCCCGCCCGGGGCCGGGCTGAACTGTTGTCATCCTTGGCTTTGTCCTTGTCGAAGCGGTAGCTGACGAACTCGATCGCCATCAGGACGAAGAAAGCGGGCATGGCGTAGAGCCCGATCCGAATTGGATCCATGGCGGTGTCTTCCCCTCTACCTGTTCTTGGCCGACGCCGATTTCCGGCCCGACGCCTTCGGCATGCCAGCGAGTTGCCAGGCCAATGCCTGGCCGAAAAGTTCGTCGGGCACCCGGTTGGGGTCGATGCGCCGCTGCCGGATCAGACCCTGGAAGAGGGCGAGAACGACAACGGTGAACCCCTCCACGGAGACGCTGTCGTCGATGCTGTTGCGCTCCAGCGCATCGGCGAGGATCTCGCGTAGTGAGGCCAGCGTGCGCGCCGAGCGGTCCCGCAGGATCTGCATGGCATCGGGGTTGCGGACGGCATGCAACCAGAATTCGGCCTGGATCGCCTCGAACTCGATGTCATTGTCCGCGATCTCGACGAGTACGCGGCTCAGGGCCATCAATGGCCTCCGGTCGGCGTTCTCCTCGATGGTCTGCACCACTTGGTCGATCCGACCGGAGGCACGCTCTGCCATCAACTCGGAGAACAACTGCTCCTTGCTGGAGAAGTTGGAATACACCGCGCCGACCGAATACCCCGCTGCGGCGGCGATCTCGTCCACCGATGCAGCGGCGTAGCCCTTCCGGGCACAGGTCTGGGCGGCTGCGTCCAACAGCGCCGCACGGGTCCGTGCCTGATTCTCAGCCCGCGTCAGCCGTACCGGCGTCGCGTCCTTGTCACTGCGGTCATCGATCATATTTCAGATAGTAACTATTATTCGAATAACAGTCACTATTCGAATGGCGTGACCCGGCGCAGCAGGCGGTTGTCGTCAATGCCGCATGGCAGTCGTGGCAGCAGTGATGGTCATCCGCACCCTGGCGTCCATGACGGCAGGCAGGTCCCCGATCCGGAACATTCTCGTGAACTTCACGGGATCGATCGGACTGGAACGATCGTCGTCAACACCGGTCCAACTTGATGGCTATGCGCCCGGGTGGGTGCACCGCGAGAACGTTTGTGACATCCAGTATCCCGTCGATCGCGGTGTCCCCGATCACCGTGTTCAGCGTCGTCTGAACTTTGCCGTCACCGCAATCGCTTGCAGTGCTGGTGATTTCGCGCGACTCAGGCGTCGTCGAGCAGGTCCGGGGTCACCGCCGACTCGGTGTCGGGCAGCCCTTCCTGCTTGGCCTTGCGATCGGCCATCGAGAGCAGGCGCCGGATACGGCCGGCCACAGCATCTTTCGTCATCGGCGGATCGGCGAGCCGGCCCAACTCTTCCAGAGACGCCTGCCGGTGCTCGACCCGCAACTTGCCCGCCGCAGCGAGGTGATCGGGCACCCCCTCACCGAGGATGTACAACGCACGCTCCACCCGGGCGGCCGCCGCCACCGCGGCCCGCGCCGACCGGCGCAGGTTCGCATCGTCGAAATTGGCCAGGCGATTGGCCGTGGCCCGGACCTCGCGGCGCATGCGCCGCTCCTCCCATGTCAGCCGCGTGTCCTGGGCGCCCATCCGGGTGAGCAGCGCGCCGATCGCTTCCCCGTCGCGCACGACAACGCGGTCAGCGCCACGCACCTCACGGGCCTTGGCACTGACGCCGAGCCGCCTGGCCGCACCGACCAGGGCCAGGGCCGCCTCCGGACCGGGGCAACTGACCTCGAGCGCCGAGGACCGCCCCGGCTCGGTCAACGAGCCGTGGGCGAGGAAAGCGCCACGCCAGGCCGCCTCGGCGTCACCGACGCTGCCGCCGACCACCTGTGCGGGCAGGCCACGCACCGGGCGTCCACGAAGGTCGAGCAATCCGGTCTGCCTGGCCAAGGCCTCGCCGTCGGCGGCCACCCGCACCACGTAGCGCGTGTTCTTGCGGATGCCGCTGGCCGACAGCACGTGCACCACCGCGTTGTACCCGTACAGGTCGTAGATGTCCTTGCGCAGGCGGCGCGCGATGATCCCGAGATCCACCTCGGCTTCCACCACCACCCGGCCGGCCACGATGTGCAGGCCGCCGGCAAAACGCAACAACGACGCCACCTCCGCGCGGCGAGCGCTCACCGAGTTCACTACCAGGCGGCTCAGCTCGTCCTTCACTTCGGCTGTCATCGCCACGGATCGTCCCCTCTCGGTGTATTCGGCGCCGGCTCCTGCTGCGCAACGTCGACCGACCTCGCAGCGGGCGTGGGAACGGTGGACTCCTGCACTCCCCGGCCAGGCCCCGTCGCGCGCAACCGGACCCCCTCCAGCACCGCGGCCAACTTCGCCGGGTCATGTAAAGGTGTACCAGGTCGGGACACGTCAGCAAACTCAACGCGGGCATTGAGGATGTTGGCTGTGCGGCTGAGTTGCTCCCGTTCACGGTCGCTCGGCACTCGGCTGGCATCGACGATGATGTCATGCACGCTGAAGTCCGGAGCATGCTGGGCCAGAACGTGGATGTGACGCTCGGCGGAGAACCCCGCCGTTTCGCCCGGCTCCGCAGCCAGATTCAACACGAGCGCACGCCGTGCCGTCGTCGCCCGCAATGCCGCCGCCAACTGCGGCACCAAAACGTGCGGGATCACACTGGTGAACCACGACCCCGGACCGAGCACCACAAGATCGGCACTCATGATGGCCTCCACCGCCTGCCTGGTGGCCGGCGGATCCCCGGGCAGCAACCGCACCCGCCGCACCTTGCCCACGGTGGTGGCGATCGCCACCTGACCGCGGATCACCCGGCTCATCCGAGGGTCGGACTCCAGGCCCGCGACATCGGCTTCGATCTGCAGGGCGATCGGGCACATCGGCAGCACCCGGCCCTTCACCCCCAGAATCCGTCCGAGCTCGTCGAGCGCCGCGACGGGGTCGGCCAGTACCTCGCTGAGGCCCGCCAGAATCAGATTGCCGATCGGATGCCCGGCCAGCGCGCCGCTGCCACCGAACCGGTGCTGAATGATGGTCGCCCACAATCGACCATGCGGACTGTCAGAAGCCAAGGCCGCCAACGCCATTCGCAAGTCACCGGGCGGCACCACGTCGAGTTCGCTCCGCAGCCGACCCGATGAACCGCCGTCGTCGGCAACCGTCACGACAGCCGTCACATGCGGGCTGAGCCGCCGGGCCGCCGACAAGGTGGCGTATAACCCGTGCCCTCCACCGAGGGCGACGATGCGCGGGGTCATTCGCGACCCAGATCTCGATGCAGCACGTGGACGGTGAGCCCATCACCGCCCTGCAACCGTTCCGCCAGTGCCTCGGCCATCGCCACGCTGCGATGTTTGCCGCCGGTACACCCGATGGCGACGGTCATATAACGCTTCCCCTCCCGGCGGTAACCGGCGATCACCACGTCCAACAGACGATGGTAGGTGTCGAGAAACTCTCTGGCGCCCGGTTGGCCCAGCACGTACTCGCGCACATCCGGATGTTGACCGCTGTGCGGGCGCAATTCGTCGACCCAATGCGGGTTCGGCAGAAAACGCACATCCATCACGGTGTCCGCATCCATCGGCAGCCCGTACTTGTAGCCGAAAGACTCCACGGTCACGTTGGTGTAGGCGACAGTCTCGCCGCCGAAGGCCCGCTCGATGCTCTCACGCAAGGCCGGCACCGGCAGTGCCGAGGTGTCGATCACCAGATCGGCGGCCGCGCGTACCGGGGCCAGCAACGCCCGCTCGGCGGCGATCCCCTCGGCCAGAGTCTGCGTGCCCTGTAGCGGGTGGCTACGCCGGTTCTGCTCGTAACGGCGCACCAGAATGTCGTCGGACGCCTCCAGGAACAACACCCTGGGTGTGATGCTCCGCGCCGCCAATTCGTTGCGCACCCAATCCAGATCACCGGTGAAGCCCCGGGACCGGACATCCATCACCACGGCCAGCTGGGTGATCCGCGATCCGGCGGCCAACCCCAGCTCGACCATGCGGGCGATCAGCTCCGGCGGCAGGTTGTCCGCCACATACCAACCGAGGTCCTCCAGTACCTTGGCCGCGGTACCGCGGCCCGCCCCCGACAAGCCGGTGACGAGAACCACGTCGATGCCAGAATCCGCGTCCGCGCCACCCACCATGCCGCCCTCGCGCAGATGTTCATTCATGCACGATCCGCCTGGCTGCTCATATCCCCGTTACCTGTCATCCCGACACCCTGTGTCGATCATCCTCGATAACCGTTGCAGGCGTCCCTGAATCGCCCAGTCCGGCGCTGTTCTCGCTTCGCGGATCACCACTTTCGACCAGTGGGGGCTGCCTGTTTTCAGGTGATGGCGGCGCGCCGTGCTTGATTGGCGGCTCGCCGCCGAGCGCCTCGAGGACGGCCTTCGCCGTCGCCACCCCGATCCCCGGCACCGCGGTGATCTCCTCCACGGTGGCGTCCTTGAGGCGCGCCACCGAGCCGAAATGCGTCACCAATGCCTTGCGCCGCTGTTCCCCCAGCCCACGTACCGAATCGAGTGCCGAGGCGGTCATCCGTTTGGAGCGCTTGCTCCGGTGGTAGCTGATCGCGAACCGGTGCGCCTCGTCGCGCACCCGCTGCAACAGATACAGGCCCTCACTGTTGCGCGGGAAGATCACCGGATCAGGTTCTGACGGCACCCACACCTCTTCCAATCTCTTCGCCAATCCGATCACCGCGACATCGGTGACACCAAGCTCTTCGAGCACCGCCGACGCAGCGTTGACTTGTGGGGCACCGCCGTCCACCACGAACAGATTGGGCGGATAGGCGAACCGGCGCGGACGCTGATCGGTACCGACCTCGGGCTGTGTATCGCTGACATGCCGCAGGAAACGACGTCGGGTCACCTCGGCGATCGAGGCGACGTCGTCCGAGCGGCCGCCACCGGCAGCCTCACGGATCGCGTAATGCCGGTAGTCCGACTTGCGCGGCAACCCATCCTCGAACACCACCAGTGAGGCCACTACATCGGTGCCCTGCACATGGCTGATATCCACGCATTCGATCCGCAGCGGCGCAGCGGCCAGTCCCAGGGAATCCTGAATGCTCTGCAGTGCTTCCGATCTCGCGTTGAAGTCGCCGGCCCGCTTGAGCTTGTGCTGGGCCAGCGCCTCGTGCGCATTGCGTTGGACGGTCTCGGCCAGGGTGCGTTTGTCGCCGCGCACCGGCACCCGAAGACTCACCCGCGAACCACGGAGCCCCGACAACCATGCCGCGAGTTCATCGGAATTGGGCGGCAGCACCGGCACCAGCACCTCACGCGGCACCGGGTTGGTGGCCTCATCGGCCGCGCCGCCCAGTTCGGCCTGCTCGCCGTAGAACTGGGTGAGGAACTGCTCGACCAATTGTTGTCGCCCGGACTGTTCGGGACCCGAATCACGGGTCGCCTCCGGCTCCGAATCATGGGTCGCCTCCGGCTCCGAATCACGGGTCGCCTCCGGCTCCGAAGACTTCTCGACGATCCAGCCACGCTGGCCCCGCACCCGGCCACCCCGCACGTGGAACACCTGCACGGCCGCCTCAAGATCGTCGTCGGCGAACGCCACCACATCGGCATCGGTGCCGTCACCGAGCACCACGGCCTGCTTCTCCAGGGCACGCTTGAGCGCCGCGATGTCATCGCGCAGCCTGGCGGCGCGCTCGAAGTCCAACTCCTCGGCGGCAGCCGTCATCTGCTGTTCCATGTCGCGGGCCAGCCGGTCGGTCTTGCCTGCCAGGAAGTCGCAGAAATCGAGCACGATCCGTCGGTGTTCCTCGGCGCTGACGCGACCGACGCATGGCGCCGAACACTTGTCGATGTAGCCGAGCAGGCACGGACGGTCGATCTGCCTGTGCCGCTTGAATACTCCCGCCGAGCAGGTTCTGGCCGGGAAAACTCGGGTCAGCAGGTCGAGTGTCTCGCGGATGGCCCAGGCATGCGAATAGGGGCCGAAATACCGCACACCCTTGCGCCGCGGCCCGCGGTACACCATCAGCCGCGGATACTCCTCGTTGAGCGTCACCGCCAGCACCGGGTACGTCTTGTCGTCGCGGTAGCGGATGTTGAAGCGTGGATCGAACTCCTTGATCCAGTTGTACTCGAGCTGCAGGGCCTCGACCTCGGTGGCGACCACGGTCCACTCGACACTGCCCGCTGTCATCACCATCTGCCGGGTGCGCGGCGCCAGGCTCGCAATGTCGGCGAAGTACGACGTCAGCCGGCTGCGCAGGCTCTTGGCCTTACCGACGTAGATGACCCGGCCGTGCGGGTCCCGGAACCGGTATACGCCTGGCTCCACTGGTATCGATCCGGGCGCCGGCCGGTACGTCGCTGGATCAGGCACGGTTTCCAGGTTACTGCCGCGCGCCGACTGAACTCCGCTACCGTCGAACTGTGCGGTTGCTGGCGTCCACCCGTTCGGTCATCACGCTGCTCAGTGTCGTCGCTGTGATTCTTGCCGGATGCGCAGATGGCAGTCGGCGCCCGGCGAGGACCGACGCCGGGCCGTGCCAGATCCTGTCCAACGGCACCCCGGAACCCAAGGCCCCGCAGGCCCCGACACCGACCCGGGACCTGGCCACCAACCCCGAGGTCGGCACCGGATATCGCAGCGACATGACGGCCGTCCGCACCTCCACCTATGCGGTGGCCACCGCCAATCCGCTGGCCACCGAAGCCGCCTGCAAGGTGCTGCGCGACGGTGGCACCGCGGCCGACGCGCTGGTGACCGCGCAGGCAGTACTCGGCCTCGTCGAACCGCAGTCCTCCGGGATCGGCGGCGGCGGCTTCCTGTTGTACTACGACGCCGCGGGCAATGCGGTGCACACGTACGACGGGCGTGAGACGGCGCCGGCCGCGGCGACCGAGAACTACCTGAGATGGGTATCGGACACCGACCGCACCGTCCCCAAACCCGATGCACGGTCATCGGGCCGCTCGATCGGGGTGCCCGGCATCGTGCGGCTGCTCGACGATGTCCACCGCCAGTTCGGTAAGAAGGCCTGGCGCGATCTCTTCGACCCGGCAGTGTCGATGTCCGATCAGGGATTCGACGTCAGTCCGCGCCTGGCTGCCGCGATCGACGATGCCGACGGCCAACTCCGGCTGGACCCCGCCGCCGCCGGCTACTTCCTCAATCCCGACGGCAGCCCCAAGCCGGTGGGTACCCGCATGACCAACCCGGCCTACGCGAAAACCTTGGGTGCCATCGCTTCCGGGGGCGCCCAGGCCTTCTACACCGGCGACATCGCTCGCGCTGTCGTGGCCGCGGCCACCGATACCAGCGGTGGCCGCACGCCAAGTGCCATGACCGAGCCGGACCTCGCAGGCTACGCCGTCAAACAGCGCGACCCGGTGTGCACCACCTACCGTGGCCGCGAAGTCTGCGGGATGCCGCCGCCGTCATCGGGCGGCATGGCGGTGGCGGCAACCCTCGGGATGCTCGAGCACTTCCCCATGAGCGACTACAAGCCGGCCCGCGTCGATCGCAACGGCGGTCATCCTTCGGTGACGGGGGTACACCTCATCTCAGAGGCCGAACGGCTCGCCTACGCCGATCGCGACCGCTACGTCGCCGACACCGATTTCGTCCCGCTACCCGGTGGATCACCCGAAACCCTGCTCGACGGCGCCTACCTCACCGGCCGGGCCGCGCTGATCTCCCGCAACCACACGATGGGCGTGGCCGCGCCCGGGGACTTCGCGCCACCGATAACCATGCCGCCGGCGCCGGAGCACGGCACCAGCCAGATCAGCGTGATCGACCGTTTCGGCAATGCGGCGTCCCTGACCACCACGATCGAGTCGGCGTTCGGTTCGTTCCACATGGTCGACGGATTCCTGCTCAACAACCAGCTCACCGATTTCTCGGCCGAGCCGACCAGCGCCGAAGGCAGGCCGGTACCCAACCGGGTTCAACCCGGAAAGCGCCCACGCAGCACCATGGCGCCCACCCTGGTCTTCGACAAGGCCGGGCCACAGCGAGGTGCCCTGTATGCCGTCCTGGGTTCCCCCGGCGGCTCGGTCATCATCCAGTTCGTCGTGAAAACCCTTGTCGGCATCATGGATTGGAACCTTGATCCGCAACAGGCGGTTTCGATGATCGACTTCGGCGCGGCCAACACGCCCGTCACCAACGTGGGCGGCGAGCATCCGTCGGTCGACACCGTCGCCAACGGCGACCGCGATCAACTGGTCGAGGGCCTGCGCGCACTCGGACATCAGGTTTCGCTGGCCGATCAGTCCAGTGGGCTCTCAGCCCTCGTGCGCACGTCGCCGGGCTGGATCGGCGGGGCCGACCCCCGCCGCGAAGGTCTGGTGCTGGGCGACGCCGGCTGATCGCCGGGGGTCAGCCCAGATTCGAGCGGTACCGGTCGATCAGGTCACGAACCTCGTCCATGGCCGCGACTGCACGCCCCTTGTCGATCGCCTGGATCGCCATCACCGGAATGTACTCGTCGTCGGGCAGATCCACTCTGGCCCAACGAGCTCCGACCGGAAAGGACACGCCGATCACGTCGGACCAGGGAATCACCTTGAACCCGATCAGATTCCGGACCGCGACACCCGCGGGACCGACCTTCAGGCGAGGCCGCGCGAACATCAGCACCACTCCGCCGATGATCGCTCCCAGCAAGGCGATGGCCACCTGATCCGAGGTTTGGAAGAGCACTCCGGTCGAACCGACCTTCAGCAGCACGCCCACCGCGACGTGCGCCAGAAAGATGACCAGTGCCGCCCCGTAAGCGAAATAGGGTGTGCGGTAAGGCCGGATATCGAGATCCCAGGTATCCGTCGTCATGTCTTTGGTCATCGGCGTGTCATGCGTTTGCGCGCAGTTCCCGCAGGGTCAGCGCCGTGGACAACGCCGCTGCCGCCGCCTGGGCGCCCTTGTCCTCGGTGGAATCCGGCAGACCGGCGCGATCCAGGGCCTGCGCCTCGTTGTCGGTGGTCAGCACTCCGTTGGCGACAGGAGTCGACGCATCCAGCGACACCCGGGTCAAGCCCTGCGTCACCGCATCGCACACGTAGTCGAAATGCGGGGTCTGCCCACGGATTACCACGCCCAATGCCACCACCGCATCGTGGGTGGCCGCCAATTCCTGTGCCACCACCGGGATTTCGATGGCCCCGAGCACACGCACCACTTTCGGCTCGTCGATGCCGGCCTCGGCGGCGACCTTGCGTGCACCGTCGAGCAGCGCATCACAGATCTGCGTGTGCCAGGTGCTGGCCACGATCGCCAGCGTCACGTTCGAGGCATCGACCTGGGGCAGATCGGGGACTCCGTGGCCGCTCACAGGCTCGAACCCGAATCGGTGGGGCTGGGCGGCCGACGGTCGCCGAGCAGGTACACCGCCTCGTCGTAGTCGTCCATGCTCACCGCTTCGTCGTAATCCTCGAGGCCGACGAGGTCGTGACCCATCCGGTCCCTCTTGGTCATCAGGTAGCGGATGTTCTCCGAGTTCGCCCGCACCGGCAGCGGAACCCGCTCGATGATGTGCAGCCCGTAACCGTCCAGACCGACCCGCTTGGCGGGGTTGTTGGTCAGCAGTCGCATGGACCGGATACCCAGGTCGACCAGGATCTGCGCGCCGATGCCGTAGTCCCGAGCGTCGGCAGGCAGGCCGAGCTTCAGGTTCGCGTCGACGGTGTCCTCCCCGGCGTCCTGCAGCTGGTACGCCTGCAGCTTGTGCATCAGACCGATACCCCGGCCCTCGTGCCCGCGCATGTACAGCACCACACCGCGGCCTTCTCTGGCCACCATCGCCATCGCAGCGTCCAGCTGGGGCCCGCAGTCACAGCGCCGGGAGCCGAACACGTCACCCGTCAGGCATTCGGAGTGCACCCGGACCAGGACGTCGTGGCCGTCGCTGGCGGGTCCGGAGATGTCGCCGCGCACCAACGCGACATGTTCGACATCCTCGTAGATGCTCTTGTAACCGACGGCGACGAACTCGCCGTGCCGGGTCGGGATCCGCGCCTCGGCGATGCGCTCGATGTGCTTCTCGTGCTTGCGCCGCCACTCGATCAGATCCGCGATCGAAATCAGGGCCAGGTCGTGATCGTCGGCGAAGACCCGCAGCTCATCGGTGCGCGCCATGTCGCCTTCGTCCTTCTGGCTGACGATCTCGCAGATGGCCCCGGCGGGCTGCAGCCCGGCCAGGCGGGCCAGGTCCACGGCGGCCTCGGTGTGTCCGGGGCGGCGCAGAACGCCACCGTCCTTGGCCCGCAGCGGAACCACGTGGCCGGGCTTGGTGAAATCGTCGATCGCGGAGCCGGGATCGGCGAGGGCACGCATCGTGGTGGCCCGGTCGGACGCCGAAATGCCGGTTCCCACATCCTTTTTCGCATCCACTGTGACGGTGTAGGCGGTGCCGTGCTTGTCCTGGTTCACCGCGTACATCGGCAGCAGGCCCAACCGGTCGCAGATCTCACCGTCCAGCGGCACGCACAGGTAACCGGAGGTGTAGCGGACCATGAACGCCACGAGTTCGGGGGTGGCCTTCTCGGCAGCGAAGATGAGGTCGCCTTCGTTCTCGCGGTCCTCGTCGTCGATCACCACCACGGCTTTGCCCGCCGCGATATCGGCTATCGCCCTCTCGACGGAATCGAGCCTGGTCATCTGCGCCACCTTGCCTGTTCGAATGCCAGGTCCCGATGCTGGACCCGACGCCACTCCAGTATGAACCACCGAAATCCAGCGGTTATTGCCAGCTCTTACTCACCGGGACCGGCCATCAGCCGTTCCACGTATTTGGCGATGATGTCGACCTCGAGGTTGACCGTCGTTCCCACGATCGCCTGACCCAACGTGGTGAGCTCGCGCGTGGTGGGAATCAGCGACACCTCGAACCAGTCGTCAGCCACGGCGGAGACCGTCAGTGAGACTCCGTCGACGGTGATCGAGCCCTTCTCCACCACGTAGCGCGACAGCGCGGCCGGCAGGCCGATACGCACCACTTCCCAGTGGTCGAAGGGCGTGCGGGAAATCACAGTGCCGGTGCCGTCCACATGACCCTGCACGATGTGGCCACCGAGGCGGCTGTTGACTGCGGCAGCCCGCTCCAGATTGACCTGGCTGCCGACGCCGACCCCGGCCAGGCTCGACCGGTTGAGCGTCTCCCCCATGACATCGGCGGTGAACGCGCCGTCGGGCAGCACGTCGACCACGGTCAGGCAGACCCCGTTCACCGCGATCGAGTCGCCGTGACCGGCATCGGCAGTAACCACAGGGCCGCGGATGGTGAACCGGGCGGCATCCGTCAGCTCCGCCTTGTCGACCAGGACACCCAGCTCTTCAACGATTCCGGTGAACACGCCGACCAGACTATTCGGCCCCATGGTGGGCGAGAGAAAACGCCCCGGTGCCGCGAGCCTCTACGATGCAAGTCATGCAGACGCGCCCACGCTTCGCAGTCCAGTCCTTACTCGCAGTTCTCTTCGCAGCGGCCGCGCTCGTCGCGGGTTGCTCGTCCTCCTCGGAGACGTCCAACGCCCCGCTGCCCGATGCGACCCAACTCCTGCAGGAGTCCGCGACCAGCACCAAGGCCCAGCAGAGCGTGCACCTGCTGCTGACCGTGCAGGGCACGATCGAAGGCCTTCCCGTCGAGAAACTCGATGGTGACCTGACCAATGCCCCCGATGTCGCTGCCGAGGGCACCGCCGATCTGATCTTCATGGGTCAGAAACTGGCTGACGCCAAGTTCGTCGTCTCCGGTGGCGACCTGTATGCCGCGCTGACGCCCGGCGACCCGCTGTCCAATTACGGACCGGCCGAGAAGATCTACGACATCTCGGCCATCCTGAACCCCGAAACCGGACTGGCCAACGTGCTGGCGAACTTCAGCGACGCCAAGGCCGACGGCCGGGAATCGATCAACGGCACCGAGGGTGTCCGCGTGACCGGCAATGTCAGCGCCGACGCGGTCAACAAGATCGCCCCGCAGCTCAAGGCCACCGGCCCGGTTCCGGGAACCGCCTGGATCACCGAGGACGGGAACCACACCCTGCTGCAGGCCAAGCTCGAGCCCACCCCCGGAAACAGCGTCACCATGACCCTGACTGACTGGGGCAAGCAGGTCACCGTCACCAAGCCCGCACCCTGATGCGGGCCGCGCAGGCGGTGAGCACCGGCCGCAGCCGCCACATCGCGATCAGCGCGGGCAGCCTCGCCGTGCTGCTCGGCGCCCTCGACACCTACGTCGTGGTCACGATCATGACCGACATCATGTCCGACGTCGGGATCGCGATAAACAAGATCCAGCAGGTCACGCCGATCATCACCGGCTACCTGCTGGGCTACATCGCCGCCATGCCACTGCTGGGCCGGGCCTCGGACCGGTTCGGCCGCAAGATGCTGATCCAGGTCGGTCTGGCCGGTTTCGCGGTCGGCTCGGTGATCACCGCACTGTCCGGCGACCTGACCACCCTGGTCATCGGCCGCGTGGTGCAGGGCACCGCGAGCGGCGCGCTACTGCCGGTGACGCTGGCGCTGGCCGCCGATCTGTGGGCTGCCCGTAACCGGGCGGCCGTGTTGGGCGGCGTCGGTGCCGCACAGGAGTTCGGCAGCGTCCTGGGCCCGCTGTACGGCATCGGCGCGGTAGCGCTGTTCCATCACTGGCAGGCCGTGTTCTGGATCAATGTGCCGCTGGCCGTCATCGCCATGGCGATGATCCACTTCAGCCTTCCGGGCAAGCAGCCCAGCGACCGTCCCGAGAAGGTCGACGTCGTCGGCGGCATCCTGCTGGCGATCGCGTTGGGTCTGGCCGTCGTCGGCCTGTACAACCCCGAACCGGACGGCAAGCAGATCCTGCCCAGCTGGGGCCTTCCGGTCCTGATCGGTGCGCTGGTGGCAGCCGTCGCGTTCTTCGTGTGGGAAAAGATGGCCCGCACCCGGCTGATCGAACCCGCAGGTGTGCGGTTCCGGCCGTTCCTGGCCGCGCTGGCCGCCTCGTTGTGTACCGGTGCGGCGCTGATGGTCACACTGGTCAATGTCGAGCTGTTCGGTCAGGGTGTGCTCGGCAAGGACAAGTACGACGCCGCGTTCCTGTTGCTGCGGTTCCTGATCGCGCTACCGATCGGCGCGCTGATCGGTGGCTGGATCGCCACCCGCGTCGGGGACCGCATCGTCACCTTCGTCGGCCTGATGGTCGCGGCCGGCGGCTTCTGGCTGATCACCAAATGGTCGATCACCGTGCTCGACGAGTACCACGACCTGATCCTGTTCCGGCTGCCGGCACTGGACACCGATCTCGCGATCGTCGGGCTCGGGCTCGGGCTGGTGATCGCCCCGCTCACCTCCGCTGCGCTGCGCGTGGTGCCTGCCGCACAGCACGGTATCGCCTCGGCATTCGTGGTCGTGGCTCGGATGATCGGCATGCTGATCGGCATGGCGGCCCTGTCTGCCTGGGGCCTGTTCCGCTTCAATCAGCACCTGGCCAGCTTGGCGGCCGCGGCGAACACCAGCCAGATGTCACTGCAGGAGCGGCTGGCGTCGCAGGCGGTCCGCTACCGCGAGGCATATGTGTCGATGTACGGCGATATCTTCGGGATCACCGCGATCGTCTGCGTGGTGGGTGCGGTGCTCGGGCTGCTGATCGCCGCGCGCAACGTTCACGTCGACGAGGTTGACGAGTTGACCGGTTCTCCCGAGAGCGGCGACACCAGCGGCGGGCACGTTTACCTACCCGGCGAACTGGTGGATCCTGATGTGGAGACGCCGCAGAACCAGGAACCTCCAGGCCGTCACCGGTCGGGCTGACGAGCTCAGCAGCGTTCGACCCCGGGGGTCAGCAATCGTGGTGCCCGGTCGGTCTCAACGGGCCGGCCGGGCATCACCATGCGTAGCGGGACACGCACCAGCGCCCGAATCGTGCGGGGAGTCCACGGTGTGATGGGGAGCCAGTCCTGCAGTGCAGTCATGCTCGCGTCCTTTGCTCGTGTTCACTCGGCGCTTATTCGGCAGTGAACGCGCTCTGGTACGAGTGTACCGATTACGACCGACAAGGCCCGGCATTCAACCAGCGTTAATTAGGTCACCCTAACTTCCGCTGGCTATCTGCTGCGAGCCCGCTATCAGTTGGGTACGAGGCTCAGGCGAACATCCGGCCCGATGGCGTTGATGCCGTCGAACCGCCACCGCTGCGCGTGCACCATGCTGAGCACCCCGATGTCATCGACCGCGGTGATCGGTCCGCCCAGCAAAATCGGCGCCACATAGGCCACGATCCGGTTCACCACGCCCGCACGCAGGAACGCCCCGGCCAGAGTCGGGCCGCCCTCGAGAAACACATCGGTGCGATCGCCCAGGGACCGCATCACCTCGTGTGGATCATGAGTACGGATCAGCATCGTGTGCGAATCCTCGTTGAGCACCTTGGCATCCGGTGATACCTCGCGCATACCCACCACCACCCGCAGCGGCTGGTGGCTGGTAAGTGAGCCGTCGGCCCGCCGCGCCGTCAGCGTCGGATCATCGACGAACACCGTTCCGGTGCCGACCACGATCGCATCGGCCGCCGCTCGCTTGCGATGAACATCCGCCCGGGCGGCCTCACTGGTGATCCACTGACTCGAACCGTCGGCGGCGGCGCTACGGCCGTCCACGCTGGTGGCGAATTTCCATGTGACATGGGGTAACCCGGTGCGCTGCTTGTGCAGCCACTCACGTAGTGATCCCAGCTCGACCTGATCGGCCAGCACGCCGGCACTGACGGTGACGCCGGCTTCGGCGAGGCGCTGCGCCCCGCCTTCGGCTTCCGGATTGGGATCGGACACCGCAAAGTTGACAGTCGAAATCCCTGCTGCCAGAAGCGCATCCACGCATGGCGGGGTGCGGCCGTGGTGATTGCACGGCTCCAGCGTGACGACGGCGGTGCCGCCCTTGGCGCGGTCTCCGGCCGCCTGCAATGCCACCACCTCGGCGTGCGGGCCGCCGACCGGTTGCGTCCCGCCGACCCCGGCGATCTGACCGTCGCGGTCCAGGATCACGGCACCGACGGGCGGGTTGGGATAGGTCGAGCCCTTGACCTGTTCGGCTTGCTCGATGGCCAGCCGCATCGCGGACTCGGGTGTCATAGCGTCAGATGTCTCGAGGCGCTCGCTGCCTGCCGGCGCAGGGATTTCACCGCGTCCGCCGGATCGGCCGCGCTGTAGACCGCGGACCCGGCGACGAAGCAGTCCACGCCGGCCTCGGCTGCCTGCTCGATGGTGTCGGCATTGATGCCGCCGTCGATCTCGACGACGATGGTCAATTCTCCGGCGTCGACGAGCCGGCGCACCGTGCTCACCTTCGAGAGCACCTCCGGGATGAACTTCTGCCCACCGAACCCGGGCTCCACCGACATCACCAGCAAGGTGTCGAACTCCTTGAGGATCTCCAGATACGGCTCCAGCGGCGTGCCCGGTTTCACCGACAGACCGGCCTTGGCGCCGGCGGCGCGGATATCGCGGGCCACGCCGACCGGGTTGTCGGTGGCCTCGGCATGGAAGGTGACGTTGTAGGCCCCCGCCTCGGCGTACGGCGGGGCCCAACGCTCCGGCTGATCGATCATCAGGTGGCAGTCCATCGGGATGTCGGTCACCTTGAGCAGTGACTCCACCACCGGCATGCCCAGCGTGAGGTTGGGCACGAAGTGGTTGTCCATGACATCGACATGCAACCAGTCGGCCCCGGCCACCGCGGCGACCTCATCGGCCAGCCGCGCGAAATCTGCGGACAGAATGGACGGGGCGATCAGGGGTTCTGCCATGGCGATCACCCTACTTTTAGCGCGGCGGCGAACATCGCATCGGTCCCGTGCCGGTGCGGCCACAGCTGGACGTGCGGTCCGCCACCGAGGTCGTCGGCCGGGGCAAACAGCTCCCGCGCGTCCAGTTGAGTCACCGGATGCCGGCGCACCGCGTCGGCCACCACCCCGACCGTCTCGGCCAGGTGCGGCGAACAGGTCGCGTAGAGCACCACCCCACCGGGGCGCGTCAGCTTGATGGCCGCCGCAAGCAACTCACGCTGCAGTTTCGCCAGCCCGGGCACGTCCCCCGGCTGGCGACGCCACCGCGCCTCCGGGCGACGGCGCAGCGCACCCAACCCGGTGCAGGGGGCATCGACGAGCACCCGGTCGAATCCGGGTTCCAGGCCGGACTCCCGCCCGTCCACGCGGCGCACGTCGACGTAGAGCCCGCGAACGTTCTCCTCGACCAGATCGGCGCGGCGCGGCGCGGGCTCGACCGCGGTGACCCGCGCACCCGACGCCGCACCCATGGCGGCCAGCAGGGCGGTCTTGCCGCCCGGTCCGGCGCACAGATCGAGCCAGCGGCCGGTGTCGGGGCCGTCGAGTTCGGCCAGCGTCAGCGCACGGGCCACCAGCTGGCTGCCCTCGTCCTGAACTTGGGCACCGCCGTCGCGCACGGCCGGCAACTGTCCGGGATCACCACCGGGCAGGTACACCGCGTACGGCGAGAAGCGGCCGACCGTGCCGTTGCACTGGGCTGCCAGTTCGGCCGCGGTCAGGGCGGGGGGCCGCGCCGCCAGGTGCACCAGGGGACGCTCGTCGTCACTGGTCAACAGGGCGTCGAGTTCACCCGCCCTGGCGCCGAGCCCGTCGGTGAACGCCTGGGCGATCCACCGGGGGTGGGCGTGCACGAACGCCGCATGCCCGACCGGGTCGGTGGCCGCCGGTGGCGCGAGCTGCTCCATCCACTCCTGTTCGCTGCTGCGCGAAATCGTGCGCAGCACACCGTTGACGAAACCTGCTCGGGCCGTGTCGAATTCGATGCCGGCCTGTTCAACGGTGGTGGATACCGCGGCGTGCGGCTCGACCCGGGTGCGCAGCAGCTGGTATGTGCCCAGCCGCAACAGGTCGAGCAACACCGGATCGATCTGTTCAGGCGGGCGCCCGGCCGCGGCGGCGATGACCGCGTCGAGCAGGCCGCGGGTGCGGCAGGCGCCGTAGGTCAGTTCGGTGGCGAAGGCCGCGTCACGCCCCTCGATCCCCCGCTCGCGCAGCAACGCGGGCAACGCCAGGTTGGCGTAGGAGTCACGCTCCGATACGGCACGCAGGACGTCGAATGCCGCCCGGCGGGCCGGGTCCAGCGGGGTGCGCCTTGTCGGGCGCTTGCCTTGTGTTTTCCGGTCGGGCCGGTTCGGGCGGTGTGATGGCCTGCTCATGATGCGCGCACCGTTTCCTCCAGCCGTGCGCCGCGGGCCCAGTCGGCGGCGTTCATGAGTTTCTTGCCGGGCGGCTGGATCTGCCCGAGCCGTACCGGTTGCGAGCCCGTACCGACCAGCACCGTGTTGCGTTCGACCCGGATCTCGCCTGGGGCCAATGCAACCTCCGACTGCTCCACCGTGACCGGACCGACCTTGACCCGCAGGTCCCCGATCGTCGTCCAGGCACCGGGATTCGGGGTGACCGCGCGGATGCGCCGGTCGATGACGTGGGCCGGGAGATCCCAGCGCACCCGGGCCGACTCCACCGTGATCTTGGGCGCCAGGCTCACCCCATCGGCCGGCTGTGGCACCGCGGTGAGTGCTCCCTCGGCAATGCCGTCCAGAGTGGACTCCAGCAACGCGGCTCCCGAATCAGCAAGCCGCCCAAGTAGTTCGCCCGCGGTGTCGGTGTCGCGTACCCGCTCGGTAACCACTCCGTAGACGGGGCCGGAATCGAGCGCCGGTTCGATCAGGAACGTCGTGGCTCCGGTCACCTCTTCGCCCGCCGCCAGGGAGGCCTGTACCGGTGCCGCCCCGCGCCAGGCGGGCAGCAACGAGAAGTGCAGATTGATCCAGCCGTGCTTCGGCACGGCGAGCAGCCGTTCGCTCAGCAGCGCACCGTAGGCGACCACGGCACAGCAGTCCGGTGCCAGCTCTGACAGCTCGGCGATGAACTCGTCGGAGTTGGGCTTGGCCGGTTTCAGAACGGGGATGTCGTGCTCGAGCGCCAGCTGCGCGACCGGTGACGGCGCAGGTTTCCCACGACGACCGGCAGCGGCGTCGGGCCGGGTCAGCACCGCAACCACATCGTGGCGGGACGAGTCGATCAGCCGCTGCAACGACGGGAGGGCTGGCTCTGGAGTTCCGGCAAAGACAAGACGCACCGCCCCAGTTTAGGGATCCCGCCCGTCACATCCCTAATGCTGCGAGCGGTAGTACTCCCGTTCCGATACGCCGGCCAGCGGCGCCAGGTACACCCACGGGATGGTTCCGACGAGCCGGTTGAGGGTGGCCACCGCATCGTTGTAGTACTGCCGGGCGAACGCGAGCTTGTTCTCGGTGTCGGCCAGGTTCTCCTGCAGGTTCAGGAAGTTGTCGGACGAATTGAGTTGCGGGTAGGTCGATCCCAGCGCCATCACGCCGGTGAGTGCGTCGCCCAGATCGCGTTCGGCCGCGCTGCGCTGCACCACCGACGGGCCACCGGTGGCCGAGGCCAGTGCGGCCTGGGCGCTGCTGACCCGACCGAGAACCGCCGTCTCGTGTGAGGCGAAGGTCGCCACGGTGTGCACCAGCGCCGGGATCAGCGCAGCCCGGCGGGTCAGCTCGACGTCGATGCCACCGAGCGCCTCCGCGACGTGCACGTCGGCCGCCTTCAACTTGTTGTAGCCGACGACGAATCCCACCAATGCCGCCACCGCGAGTACCAGCACCACAACCAACAGCAGTCTCACCACGATCCGCCTCCTCCACCACCACCGCCGCCACCGCCGCCACCGGACGACGACGACCCGCCGCTCGACGATGATGACGACGATTGCGAGGCCGTGTACGCCCCGATCGATGATGACAGCGCCGATTCGAAACTGTCGAAGTCCGCACCGCCCGAACCGCCCGTGAACCCGTGGCCACTGTCCGACGAAGTCGACGAGTTGTACCAATCCGGTTGGGGCGGGGCAGCGCCCATGGTGTCCTGGTACCTCTTGGCCCAGAGCGCGGCTGCACCGCCGGCTACCGCGAATGGAATGTAGGCCAGGTAGAGATCCTTGCGGGCCGCGAAGTCAAAACGCGACTCGGCCGAATCGGTGGAGAGCAGACGGTGGAATCCCTCCGCCCGCGACCACAGTTCCCGGCCGGCGGCGGTTCGGCGGGTCCCCACGCCGCCGGACCAGACACTCACCGAGCACACGAAGAACGCCGCAAAAGGCAATCCCCACAACGTGATCGGGATTCCGAACCACAGCCAGAAGCAGGCGACCGCGGCCAGAAATGCCACCACGTTGGCGACGAGAACCCACCATTCCTTGCGGCGCTTGACCATGAAGCCGCCGTCGAAGGCCCATTTCCGCACCGCGACCGCCATGTCAGCTCTGGCCTTGGCCAGCTTCTTTCCCGACGTCGCCGTGTTCTTGGCGGAGAATTCGGCACCCGGCGACATCACCTTGAGCGCTGCCCCCACGTCGATGGCCACCGGATCAACATCGGCCCACTCTGCCGGCTTCGCGAGACCTTTGATCTCCCAGTGCTTGTCACTGACCTGCCGCAACTCGACGAGACCACGCTCGGCGAGGTGGAACAGCGTCGCGCTCAGCCCGTTCTTGGGGATGTTTTCGGTTCGGATGTACTCGACCTGCACCGGCCCCAACCCTTCCGGCGGCGCGTACTGCACCGGAAATCCCGGTGACTGTTCGACGGTGGTCCGCGACCAGAAATAGGCGAGCAGCCCCATTCCGGCGGTCAGCGCGGCCATCCAGACCAATGCGCTCACCGAGCGGCCGAGGATCCGGTCCCAGGTGTACGGCCATGGCAGGGTGATCTGCGGTGGCGTGGCCACGTCGACGCCGGCCCGCACCGTCACCGGGGTGTGCGGCTCCAGATCGGTGGCCCCGAACCGCACGGTGTTGCCTTCGGTGCGCAGATCCGTGCAGGCGCTGCCCACGCCCGATCCCACGCTGCAGCCCGCACCGGTCATCTCGCCGGGCAGGGTGACCGAGATATCGGCCCGCTCGATTGTGTTGTTCCAGGCCGGAGCGATCACGTTCCAGTAGAAGGCCGAGCGGGCGTCGGGGTTGCCGGTGCTCGCGGCGAACGTCCGGTTGGCACCGACGGTGCCCGGATCGAGGACACCGTCGATCGTGTAGCGGATCTCGAAGACGTGGGGTCCCCAGTCCAACGTGGTGTCGGGGTCACCGATCTTGGCCACCCGGAACCGCTTACCGTTCTCCCACAGCAATTCATACGGCACGGATGCGCCATCCACGGTGATCGACGAGATCTCCGGCACCTGGCGGAGCCGGGAGTTGTTCTGGTTTGCCACATCCCAGTAGCGGAAGAGTCCGTGCCGGCCGGAAGGAAAATTGCCGGTGATGGTCTCGACCGCGGTCATCCGCCCATCGGCGTCGACGGTGAAATCGGCCCGGTAATCGGTGATGATCACCGGATCGGCCGGTCCCCCGGCCCCCGACCCGGAACCGCCGGTGAAGATCAGCGGCCACAGTAGGCCAAAAGCGATGAGCCCCAACGTGAACAACCATGACAACACCCGGCGCATGGCAGCCTCCTGGTTCGGGACTCACCGATAACGGGTGAATATCGGCCTCAGCCTATGCGCAACGGGTCGATTTGGTTCGAAACTCGCACGTCTAACGAGTCGTCCACTCGCCGCCGTTGACGGCGATGGCCTGACCAGTTATTTGACGTGCGCCGGGCGAGGCAAGGAACCGTACGGTCGCCGCAATATCACCCGGCGCCCCCGCCCGACGTGTCATCGCTGCGTCAATCAGAGCGTTCTTACGGTCGTCAGTGAGCTTGTCCCGGAAGAATTCCGTATCGGCGATGTACCCCGGTGAGACGATATTTGCGGTGATGCCTCGATCGCCGATCCGCCGGGCAAGGTCGACGTTCCAGGACGCGACGGCCGCTTTGGCGGCTCCATATGAACCAGCCCCTTTGTCCGCGGCAATCGAACCGATCGTGATGACAGCCGACCCACTGGGCATGGCTGGAAGCAGCGCCGTCGTCATGAGCACCGCGGTCATCACGTTGCTTTCCACGTTCAGACGCCATGCGTCGGCGACTTCGCGCAATGTCTGCGGTTCATTCTGGTCGAAGTCGGTGTTACCGCCGGCGTTGTTGACCAACACGTCGACGGCTCCGATGTCTCGTGCCGCGTCGGCAGTTTTCTCGGGGTCTGTTCCGTCCATGGCGATGGCGCGAACCGAGCCGTCAATCGCGTCCACCGCCATCTGTAGAACGTCATCACGGCGCCCGGTGATGACAACATGGCAACCCTCCGCAGCGAATTGGGCGGCAATCTCGCGGCCGATTCCCGTGCCGCCACCGGTGACTACGACAGTGCGCATTGGTGCATCTCCTGCTATGTTCAGACTAGATCGTTTAGGTCTAAACAACACACTAGCAGGAGAACTCATGAAGGCAACGCCAGACGATGCCGTCGATGCGATCGCGGCCGCCTGGAAGCGTGAATTACCCGATGTTCCAGTGCATTCCATCGGGATTGTGACGCGGATATGGCACCTCGCGAAACTTCTCGGTGACGACCGGGCCCGCCTGTTACGCGACCATGACGCCGACATGGCCACCCTGGATCTGCTGTCCACGTTGCGCCGCCACGGAAAGCCGTACCGCATGACCACCCGCGAGCTGGCGACTGCCTCACTCATCACTGCCGGGGCAATTACGCAACGCGTGGATCGGGCGGAGGCACAGGGTCTGGTCAAACGAACTGGTCGTCGCGAGTCACGTGCGGTTGACGTCGAACTCACCGCGCTTGGCCGGGCTACAGTCGACGACCTCGTCGGCGCCGTCCTGGCGCGCGAGTGTCAGCTACTCGATGGCCTACCGAGGCAACAGCAAGAACACCTCGAGCGCACCCTCAGACTGCTGCTCGACCACCTGTCGACATTTCTGGGCGCCGATCGGCAACCTGGGCATGTCGGGCACTCCGGCACCCGGCATGGCACGTGATGACCCGCCGCAGCCGTCCGCTGTGAATCATGTGGTGCCGCCGATCACCCGACGTGCAACGGGTCGATTTGGATGCGACATGGTTGCTGATCCTTGCGCGCGCTGAGCACCGCGGTGGCCCGGCGCAGTGCTGCCGCCAACTCCAAACCCGCATCGCGCGGTACCCGGACGAGCATCCGGCTCACCTCGGCGTCGGGCTCCAGCCCCGGCGGGCGACGCGCGCCGGGCGGCAGTTCCACCGGCCCGAGGGTTTCCGCGACGTCGGGCAATTGGGCGGTCTCGAGCAATGCCTCGACCGCTGCGGTCGTACCATCGATGGCTGCCATGTGCACCGCCGGCGGCAGTCCCACCTCACCACGGCTGTCGAGTTCGGCATCGGCATGTGCGACCGGATCCCAGCGGATCAGCGCCTGCACGGTGGCGATCCCCGACTCGGCGACCACGGCCACCACGCCGCCTTCGGTGCGCGGCCGCACCAGGGCCGCCGCGGCCATCCATCGGCGCATCGTGTCCTCGGCGGCACGCAGATCCTGCCGGCCCAGCAGCGCCCACGCGTCGAGCAGCAGGGCTGCGCCGTAACCGCCTTCGGCGATCGGCTCCGCGCCGGGCGTGCAGACCACCAGGGCCGGGCCATCCTTCACCGCATCGACCATCGCGTCGCCGCCAGAGGTGATCACCGAGGTACCGGCAAAGGCACGACCCAACTCCTCCGCAGTCCGCCTGGCCCCCACCACGACCGCCCGTACCGCATCCGAACCGCAACGCGCACAACGCAATGCGGGCTCCACCCGACCGCACCACCGACATTCCGCAGCCGCACCGCCCCGGTCCGGCAAGGCCAGCGGACCGGTGCAGTGCCGGCAGCGTGTCACCGCGCGGCACCGCGCACAGGCCAGCGCGGGCACGTACCCGCGACGCGGAACCTGGATCAGCACCGGGCGCTCCGCCTGCAACGCCGAGCGGGCCGCCTGCAGCGCCATGGACGGCAGCCGCGCGGTGTGTGCTGCCGGATCGCGCTCCTGGGCGTACCCGCTGTCTTCCAAGGCGACCACCCGCGGTGCGGCGGCCCGGACGACCGGCCGGGGCGCCACCACGTCGTGGGCCCAGCGCGTCCGCACCAGCGCCTGCGCCTCGGCGGTGCGCGCGTAGCCGCCGATCATCGCGGCGCAGCGCAGCTGGTGGGCCCGCAGCATGGCGACCTCGCGGGCATGCGGATAGGGCGCACGGGGCTCGGCGAGGTTGTCGTCGCCGTCGTCCCACACCAGGACCAGCCCGAGGTTGGCCACCGGTGCGAACACTGCGCTGCGGGTGCCGATCACCACCTGCGCCTGTCCCCGCAGCGCCGCCAGCCAGCGGCGGTACCGCGCCGACGGGCCCAGCCCGGCCGACAGCGCCACCACGCGTGACTCGGCCACCTGTTCGATCGCCGCGGCATACAGCGCGTCCACATCGCGTTGATCGGGCACCACCGCAACCACGCCCAGCCCCGCATTCACCGCCACCGCGGCCGCCTCGGCCAACCGCTGTGCCCAGTTCTCCCCCGGCAGTGCCTGCCACACCGCCCGCGCCGCACGGCCCTCACCGACTGCGGTCAGGAACTGTTCACCGCGGCCGTAGCGGGCCCAGGCACTGGTGTCGACGGGAACGACCGAGACCGGTTCCGGCTCCTCCAAGGTCTGCTTCTCGACCCTGGCGTGGCGCGGTGGCACCGCCAGGCGCAGAACGTCGGCACGTGTCCCCGCATAGCGGGCGGCGACGGCGTCGACGAGCCTGCGGACCTCGGGGGTGAGCACCGGCTCAGGCGAGACGACGCGATCGAGCCAGCCGAGCTTGCCGGTGTGGTCGGTGTCGGATCGTCGCTCCAGCACGTAGGCGTCGACCAGCCTGCCGTTGAACCGCACCCGGACCCGCACACCGGGCTGGGCGTCGTCGGACTGTTCCTCCGACACCAGATAGTCGAACTTCCGGTCCAGGTGCGGAACGGTGAGAAGGGGAAGCACCCGCGCGATGGGTTCATGATCCGCGGCGCGACGGGTGATGGTCACTGCACAGCTTTAGCAGACTTGTCCGACGTCCGGCCGAAGAACAAACCCGCCGTGATCAGCACCAGTGACGCCGCGTACCCCCACCAGATCGGGACGGCGAGCAGTTGGTCACCACGCACGAACTGGCTGATGCCGATCATCGCGTCCGACACCGCGAAACACACGGCCCCGAGCGCGGTCCACGGCGTGGGCAGCCGGGCCAGGAGGGCGGCGCACACCATCGCCCCCAGCACCGCGATGTACGCGACCACCGGGACGGCCATCCCCTGCTCGACGAGCCGGGGCCAGAACCAGGTCAGCAGCGCCACACAGGCGAGGACGGTGAGCGCGACGGCGATCATCCGCGGCGTCGAACGTCGCGCCAGCGGCACCAGCGCGCCGAGAAAGCACAGGTGCGCGACGAGGAAGGCGGCCAACCCCAGCACGAACGACGGTTCCCACCACGGGATCGCCAGCAGAAAGTCCCCGAGGGCCGAGAACACCAGCGCACCGACGAGCCAGCGCCGCTCCCGCACGATCGGATGAGCGCACGCGGCCACCGCCAGCAGGATCGCTGCAAGCGCCTTCACCGCAGGTTGGAGGGTGAACTGACCCGTCAGATCGGCACCCGTCGGCAACCGCATCGCCGTGACGATCAGAAACACCCCGTAGCCCGCCGCGACGGCCACGGCCGCCACCCACATCCACACCGTGACACGGTGTGCGTACGGTTGCGGAATGTCCGTTGCTGACGAGAAACCAGCTGTCGATGCCATCCTGCAGAAGGTACTGGAGGCGGTGCCGTTCCAACTGTCGACCGACATCAGTGTCGAGGAAGCCCGCCGCCAGTTCAGCGAGATCCCGCGGCTGCCGGCCCATCCCGAGGTGAAGACCGAGGACCGAGAGGTCCCGGGCCCGGCCGGCCCCATCCCGGTGCGGGTGTACCGGCCACCGACCGCCGACGGCACGACCCTGCCGGTGGTGGTGTTCATCCACGGCGGCGGCTGGGCACTGGGTGACCTGGACAGTTACGACGGCACCGCGCGCCAGCACGCCGTGGCCGCCGACGCGGTCGTGGTGTCGGTGGAATACCGGCTGGCCCCCGAGCATCCCTACCCCGCCGCGGTCGACGATGTGTGGGCGGCGACGCAGTGGGTGGCCGCCAACGCGGAAGAACTGGGTGTCGATGCCGACCGGATGGCCGTGGCCGGGGATTCGGCGGGCGGCAACCTCAGCGCCGTCGTGGCGCAGCTGACCCGCGACACCGGCGCTCCCGCGCTGCGCTTCCAGCTGCTCTGGTACCCCGCCACCACCTGGGACACCAGCCTGCCGTCGTTCACCGAGAACGCCGAGGCGCCGATCCTGGGGCTCGACGCGGTCCAGGGGTTCTCCCGCTGGTATGCCGGACATGTGGACCTTTCCGATCCGCCGAGCACGCTGGTGCCGGCGCGCGCGGCGGACCTGTCCGGACTGCCGCCGGCCTACATTGCGGTGGCCGGGCATGACCCGTTGCGCGACGACGGCATTCGTTACGCCGAAATGTTGGCTGCCGCCGGTGTTCCCGTGCAGCTGGACAACGCCGAGACCTTGGTGCACGGCTACCTCGGCTACGTCGGCGTGGTCCCGGCTGCCACCGAATCGTTCGACCGGGCAATGGCTGCCCTGCAGGCGGCGCTGCACGGCTGACCGCTAGCGCTTCGTCTCAGTTCTGCCGGGCCACAACGACATTCGACGGATGATCCCATCGCGTAGCGCCAGAGTGTGGAACACGACGGCACAGATGTGCGCGGTGAACGTCGCGAACAGCAGGTAGGCCGCCACGGTGTGGGCGGTGCGCAATACCGCGTAAAGGGTGATGTTGTGCGGGGCGATCGCCGGAAGGTGCAGCGTCCCGACCAACACGACAGGTGACTGGGCAGCCGACAGCATCGCCCACCCGATCATGGGCTGCACCAAAAGCAGTGTGTACAGCAGATATTCGGAGTAGCTGGCGACGCGACGTTCCAGCGGTCCCATCGTCGTCAGGAACGGCGGCAGCCGGCGGGTGAGCCGGTTGATCAGCCGCACGACCGCGAACACCAGGATCGCGATCCCCAGCGGGCGGTGGATCGCGAGCAACAACGGGTAGTAACTGAGCGCCGCGATCATCGTCACACCTATGAAGAACTGCGCGATCACCATGATCGCCATCGACCAGTGCAGCAGCCTGGCGGCCAGGTTGAACTTCGTGATCGGCGGTTTCGTCTCGGTGGTCATCGCGCATCCCCGGGGACGACGACTGCGCTGGGCGACTTGGGTTCTCGGGCCCTCCGGTTGAACGAGCGGGCGTATACCGCCGACCGCGCAGCCGGCAGCGGGTCATCGGAGGGGGCCAACCCGTCGGGCAGCACCAGCGGGTCGAAGTTGGTGTCGCGGGCGTTGCCGGGAGCCTCGGTCTGCACGGCGTCGATGGTGATGGTGCCTGCGTCGATGGTTTTGCGGTCTGCCGGCCACGGCAGCGTGGCGTCGTGGGTGGGATCGGCGGGATCGGCCAGGGTGAGGATCAGCTTCCAGCTCACGGGGCCGCGGGCAACCGTGTCGATGAGTGCGTCGAACAGAGCGTTCTTGTCGTTGCCGTGGGCCTGCCCGGCGGGCTGCTCCCCTGCGACCGGCACCGCCGCCCACCGGATCGCCGCCGTCTCGCCCTGGGCGTTGGTGGCGCGAAAAGCGTTGAGACCGCAGTACGTATCCTCGGCGAACCCTGCACTGGGCGGAGCCTGCTTGATGATCTTCATCGCCGCTGCGGTTTCCGGATGGGCGGCCAGAAACGCCGCCATCGCCTCCGGGTCCGGCTTTCCGGTCTCGGGTACGGGCCGCGAGGCCAGCATGCGATCGAAGAAGCCCTGCGGCGTGCTGTCGGGGAACACCGGAAGATTCACCATCGCGATGCGCCACTGCTCGCCGTCGGGCAGCCGGAACATCAGACCGAGTCCCCGGACCGTGTCGGGTTTGTCGGGTTGGTCGGGCAGCCCACCGGACAGCGAGAACCGTCCGACGACGGGCACAGTGCCGGGTTTGAACACCGCGGCCTTGCTCACCCGGGTGCCCGCACCGGTGCTGGTGAACGTTCCCGTCGCGGCCAGACCCTTGGCGTGGTTGCGCCGGAATCCGTCGTGGCGGCCGGAGATCTGCTCGAAGCGGTCGGTGAACCGGGCCGGTGTCAGGGCGTCCTGCCGCAGCCAGCCCGCTGCCTCGGCCAGGCCGCCCACGCCGACGGCGACGACTCCGCCGACCGCGGCCAAACCGAGCAACGCCCTCCGGCGGTTGAGCTCCGGAACGTCATCGGATTCCATCGTGATCGCACCTCTCCTCGCCACCGGACTCCGTCCAGTGTGAAACGGTATGCCGTTGCGCGCCGTTCAATCGGGCGAATGCGATGCCGTGCGGGTGTCTGCGGGGGCTTCTACCCCCTTAGATGCATGCATTGGTTGACGCAACGGTGCTAGCGTCCGCTGTGATCTCAGCCGTCAGTGGAGGAGACGGCGGAACTCAAACGGTTCCGTACACAACCGAATAATCGAGCAGAGGACCAATGACCCGCAACGAGGAAATCTCGTCCGGCACGGAGTACCCATCCGATCCACTCGGCGCGACCGATCCGCGCGACCTCACGCTGCCGCTGTACGGGGCCACCTTCGGCCAGGCAGTGTCGCGCTTCTTCCGCAGCTACGCCCGCTTCTCCGGACGCGCGTCGCGCAGCGAGTACTGGTGGGTCCAGCTGGCCGTCGCAGTAGCCGCCGTTTTCTGCTTGGCCGTCGTCGCCGTAGCCGGCGATGCCAGCGCGCTCGGGCGCCTGTCCCTTGTACCCGTGGCGGTATTCGTACTGGGGTGCGCGATTCCAAGCTGGGCACTCCTGGTCCGCCGACTCCACGACGCCGACTTGTCAGGATGGCTGTCCCTGCTATTCCTGTTGCCCTACATCGGATCCGTGTTCCCGATCGTCTTCGGCGTGCTACCCGCAAAGCCGCTGGGTGAACGTTTCGACCGCCGTGATGTCTACGATGACGACAACGATGACGACGACGACGATTCGGCTCCCGGATGGGACGCAATCGATTCCGCCTTCGCACGGCTGTACCCAGGGCTCGGTGATGTCGCACCTCATTTCGGACGCACCGATGCGCGTCTGCCCGGTGAGGGAATCTGGGGCATCACCGCCTACCCGAATACCACGGCCCCTCAGCCGCATTGGCACCTGGTCACCTACGGGTTCTCCAACGTGTTCGCTTCCCACCCATCCCCCGACGAGGACGAACCCTGGGCAGACTTTGAGTGGACCTTCCGAGTAGCTGCCGACATCGACGTCACTCAGCCACTTGCACCGCAAGTCCCCACGTGGTCCCTTCGGCTGCTGCAACGGCTCGGCGACCTGGTTTTCAGCGGAACAGATACGCTCGACATCGGTCACCGCATCAAAGTCGGCGGCCCGATCACACTAGGCGAACCCCAAACCGACCTGACCGCAATCATGTTCGGCGAGGATCCTCAACTCGCTCCGATCGACACCGGATACGGTCGCCTGCGCTTCGTCCAGCTCGTCGGGGTTACCGATGACACTGTCGCTGCCGCACAATCGCTAGGTAACGGTACCGCCGGCACATTGCAGATACTCGAGAAGATGGCCAAGACCAATCCCCTGCTGGTCACCGACATCAACCATTCCGCAGCAACGTGAGCGTGCGCATGAGCATTCAAGTGTGGAATGCACTCGGCGGCACACCGTGCCAGCGTTTGAACGCATGGCAGAACGTCGAGATCTCGGTGTAGCCGAGACGTCGCGAAACCTCCTCGACGGTAAGTCCCACGCTGCACAACAGATCGACTGCCAACGCTGACCGCGCCTCGTTGATCAGGGCCCGAAATGAGGTGCCCTCGTCGGCCAGCCGCCGCCGCAGGGTTCGCGGGTGGACACCCAGTTCGGCGGCAACCTCCGGCAAGGCTGGAAACCGGCCGGGGTCGCGAAACAACTTGCTGCGCACCACAGCTGTGATACCGCGACGTTGTTCATATCGCTGCATCAACACATCGCACTGCGCGATACACAGATCGAGGGTGTACGGATCAGCTTGCGGCAACTGCTCGTCGAGCATCGCGCGGGGGAAGTGCAAACGGGAGTGTGCGCGGCCGAACGCCACATTCGGTAGCGGCATCAAGACCAGCAGCGGCTGCATCACTTCCTCGTCGATCGACACCTCGGCAGATATCCGGTCGGCGTACTGCGACACCACCGGATACGCAAAACTCGTTGTGGTGGCTACTATTCCGGCGATATCCCGTTCGACAAAGAAGCGCTGGACATCGCTGGGTAGATGGCCGGCGTTGATTTCCAGTAGGCACTCGTCGGCACCGTCGAACAGCTGCAGGTCGATCTGCAGCGTGGTCAGGGCGAAGTAGCGCATCGCGATGCTGAACAGTTCTCGCAGCGTGGCACAGGACATGACCGCGAACCCGAAGAGGCCCATGTGCGTCAGGGCCGACCGGCCACCGACGTCCACCCCCAATCCGGGTTCATCGGGCAGCCGAGCCTGCAGGTGACGGACCGCGAGGATCTCGTCGTGCGCGCTGATCACCCCGTCGGGATCATCTAGGTCCGCCGGCGTGACGCCGGTTCCGGCCAGGACCTGCGCCGCCGGGACACCCCGCTCGGCCGCCACCTCACACAACACCCGGGTGGCATGGATCGGATGGCACACATCGGCCGTCCAAGTTGATCCCGAGATCGATCCTGACCTGGCCATCAGCCCCCAGCCTGTGTCCCAAAATCACAACTCTGTGTCCGATAGTCCCATTCCTCGGCAGTCCTGTCACTCATACGCTGGATTCATGGCGGCACCCGCGGCACGACTGAGCACCTGGACCATGACCCGCGAGGCGATTACGGTCGGATTCAGCACCGACAGCGGTTTCCTGACCCGGACACAGGGCCGGAACATCACCAGATACCGCTGCGCGGGAAGACGTTTCGTGTCGATCGCACATCCCGACTACGTCGACCATGTGCTGCACCAGGCCCGCCTTCGCTACGTCAAGTCCAACGAATACGAACCGATCCGCGCCGCGGCCGGAATCAACCTATTGACTGACGAGGGCGACTCCTGGGCCGGCCACCGGGCGGCGCTGAACCCGACGTTCGCGCGCCGTCACCTCAACGAGATGGTCGACCTCATGATCGATCCGGTCCAGCGCGCTACCGACGAGCTCACCGAACAGGGCGATGGCGTGCGGTTCGACATGCACACGGCGATGGTGGAAACGACCCTACGGGTGGTCTCCAACGCCCTGTTCAGTCAGGATTTCGGACCGATTGTGCACAGCATGCGCGATCTCACCACGCGTGGGCTCAGGCGCACCGAGAAGCTGGCCCGGCTGGGCCTTTTGGGCCTGCTCCCCCGCCCGGTCTACGAGGCCATGGCGGCGAGCACGTACTCCGGGATCCCGCTGCCCCCACCGCTGCGCGAAGGGCAGCGGATCGCCTTGGCCCTGGATGAAGCGGTGAACACCGTGCTCGACGAGCGCCTCGCGCATCCCACGGAATCGGCGGACCTGCTCAACGTGTTGTTCGGCGCCGACCACGGAAGCTGGCCCCGCCAGCGCGTCCGGGACGAGGCGCTGACGTTCATGCTCGCTGGGCACGAGACGACCGCCAACGCAATGTCGTGGTTCTGGTACCTGATGGCGCGCAATCCCGACGCCCGGGACCGGATGCTGGCCGAGGTGGACTCTGTAGTAGGTGCGGGACGTCCGGCGGCCGCCGACCTGACCCGGCTCCCGTGGACCACCGCGTGCCTCCAGGAGTCGCAGCGGTACTACTCCGCCGTGTGGATCATCGCGCGCGAGGCCGTCGAGCCCGACGACATCGACGGCCACCGCATCCGGCCAGGCACGACAGTGATCATCCCGATCCACCAGATCCACCACGACAAACGGTGGTGGCCCGACCCGGAAACCTTTGACCCCAACCGATTCCTCGGTGACGCTTCCAAGAGCCGGCCGCGCTCGGCGTACCTGCCGTTCGGGGGCGGGCGCCGGATCTGCATCGGACAGAGTTTCGCGCTGATGGAGATGGTGCTGATCGCCGCGATCATGAGCCAACGGTTTGTTTTCGATCTCGATCCTGGCCACTCGGTGGAGATGGAGGCTACGTTGACATTGCGACCCAAACACGGCGTCCACATGGTCGGACGCAGCCGAGAGGTGGCCTGATGCCCGACTTTCACACCCTCATCGTCGGCGCCGGATTCTCCGGTATCGGCACTGCCATCGCGCTGGACAAGGCCGGCCTGCACGATTACCTGATCCTCGAAGCCGGGGACGGAGCAGGCGGCACCTGGTACTGGAACACCTATCCCGGTGTGGCCGTGGATATCCCGTCGTTCTCCTATCAGTTCTCGTTCGCACAGTCACAGAAGTGGTCCCGTACCTACGCCCCAGGAAACGAGCTGCGGGGCTACGCCGACGACTGCGTCGACAAATACGGTCTGCGGCCCCGCATCCGGTTCAACGCCACCGTCGCCCGCGCGGTCTTCGATGACGACGAGAGCATGTGGCGGCTCGAACTCGATTCCGGCGACGCACTCACAGCCCGATTTCTGGTCAACGCCAGCGGGGTGCTGACCATCCCGAAGTTGCCCGAGATCGACGGCGTGGACTCCTTCGCCGGGACCACCGTGCACACCGCCCGGTGGGACCATACCCAGGATCTGACGGGCAAGCGGGTCGCGATCATCGGGACCGGCGCCTCTGCGGTCCAGGTCATCCCCGAGATCGCGCCGAAAGTAAAGCAGCTCACCGTGTTTCAGCGCACCCCCATCTGGTGCTTCCCGAAATTCGACGTACCGATCCCGCCGGTCGCCCGGCGGCTGATGCGGCTCCCCGGCGGGAGGACGCTGCACCGGCTGATCAGCCAGGCGTACGTGGAGTTCACCTTCCCGCTGGCCGCCCAGTACTTCACGATCAATCCGTTCGCCAAGCGGGCGGGCGCGGCCGGGCGGGCCTACCTACGCCAACAAGTGCGGGATCCGGAGGTACGCGACAAGCTCACCCCGCGCTACGCGGTGGGATGTAAACGACCGGGCTTCCACAACAGCTACCTGGCCACCTTCAACCGGGACAACGTGCGGCTGGTCACCGAGCCGATCGACAAGATCACCGGTTCCGGTGTCGCCACCACCGACGGGGACAGCCACGACGTCGACGTGCTCATCCTGGCGACCGGTTTCAAGGTGATGGATGTGGACGCGCTGACCTTCGACATCGTGGGGTCGGGCGGGCAGTCACTGAGCGAGTTCTGGATGCAGCACCGGATGCAGGCCTACGAAGGCGTGAGCGTGCCCGGCTTCGCGAACTTCTTCTCGGTGATGGGCCCATACGGCTATGTCGGGTCGTCGTATTTCGCGTTGATCGAGGCCCAAACCCGCCATCTGGTGCGCTGTATCGCCCAGGCCGACCGGCGTGAGGCCCGTCGCGTCGAGGTCCGCCAGGAGGCCAACGACCGGTACTTCGCCGAGATGATGCGCAAGCGTCACCGCCAGATCTTCTGGCAGGACAGCTGCTCACAGGCCAACAGTTACTACTTCGACCGCAACGGCGACGTGCCGTTGCGGCCCGCCACCACAGTGGAAGCCTACTGGCGTAGCAGAACTTTCGACCTCGACGATTACGCGTTCACCTCGTAGCCATTCAGGACTCGGCGCATGCCTTGATCGCGGCGAGGGTCTGCTCCATTCCGGCTTCCAGCAGTTGGGTGAAGGCCTGCTGTCCACCGAGGTGCGACTCGGTCAGTTCGAGCGAAAGTTGCGATATTCCGTCGGGGGTCTCGCGCCGTTGTGTGAGCACCGTGGCAGCAGCACCGTCAGCGCTGATCGAGAACGACCAGATCGCGTAGTTCTCGGTGATGCGGAAGGCCACCTCTTTCTCGGACTCGTACCGCACTACCTCTCCGTGCGTGACCCACTCGAGCTCACCCTGGCGGTTGAGGTTGGTGAACGTGGAACCGAGCCGGATTCCATCGTCGGGTTCGCGCAGCTTCACTGATATCACCTGCGGACTCCACTGTGGCATGCGTCGGATGTCGCGGATGATGTCCCAGACCACGGAAGGTGTTGTCTCGATGGTGATCCGGCGTTCCAGTAGCGCCTTGAAGCTGGTGGTCATTACCCCTCCGATCTATACGACCGATCGGTCGCATATTGGTCAACGCCGACCGTACGCGACTCGGCCGCCCTACGTCCAGAGTGTGGCTACTGTGACCTGATGACCGTTTTGCCTGCAGCTGACGGGCGGAGAGCGCGTGGCGATGCCACCAGGCGGCTGGTCGCGCGTACCGCTGCAGACATCGCCACCACACACGGCCTGGACGGGATCACCGTGGGTGGCTTGTCCACATCGACCGGGGTGAGCAAAAGCGGAATCCTCACGGTCTTCGACAACCGGGAGGCGATCCAGCTGGCCGCAGTAGCTGAAGCGCGCCGGGTCTACATCGACGTCGTAATCCGTCCGGCGCTGAGCTGTCCGTCCGGAGCCGCGCGGCTCGACGCCCTTCTCGATTCCTGGTTGGCGTACCTGCGTGCCGAGGTGTTCCCCGGCGGCTGCTTCGTATCGGCGACATCGGTCGAGTTCGGGCATCGCACCGGCACCGTGGCCGATGCGGTGCGAAACCTGAAGCGGGAGTGGCTGGATCTGCTGGAAAACGAGTTCTCCGTGGCAGGTTCACCCGATCCCGGCGAAGACGCCTTCCGGTTCGATGCCTACCTGACTGCGGGCAACACTCGCCGCGAGCTTTTCGGCACCGATGCCGGACTGGAGTGGGCACGCATACTCGCCGGTCGCGTTGTCGAGCCCTACCGCACCTGATCGACCCCGCCCAGATCAACGCAATGGTCGCTGCGCCCTAGGAATCACAACCATGGCGTAGATCTCGCGGCGATGCCGCCCGGGCAACACAACAGCCCCCGATCAGCGATCGGGGGCTGTTCGCAGGAAAAGTTACACCGAGGCCTTCAGGTCGTCGACCTTGTTGAGCTGCTCCCAGGGCAGCTCGATGTCGGTGCGCCCGAAGTGGCCGTAGGCCGCAGTCTGGGCGTAGATGGGCCGCAGCAGGTCCAGGTCGCGGATGATCGCGCCGGGGCGCAGATCGAACACGCTGCTGATGGCCTTCTCGATGCGGGCCGGGTCGACGGTCTCGGTGCCGAATGTCTCGACGAACAGGCCGACCGGGGCAGCCTTGCCGATCGCGTAGGCGACCTGCACCTCGACGCGCTCGGCCAGGCCGGCAGCGACGACGTTCTTGGCCACCCAGCGCATCGCGTACGCGGCGGAACGGTCCACCTTTGACGGATCCTTGCCGGAGAAGGCGCCGCCGCCGTGGCGGGCCCAGCCGCCGTAGGTGTCGACGATGATCTTGCGGCCGGTCAGACCGGCATCACCCATCGGGCCACCGAGCACGAACTTGCCGGTCGGGTTGACCAGCAGACGGAAATCGGAGGTGTCCAGCGTCTCGTGGTTGAGATCGGCCAGCACCGTGTTGACGACCTTCTCCCGGATGTCCGGGGTCAGGGTGCCGTCCAGGTCGATGCCGTCGGCGTGCTGGGTGGACAGCACCACGGTGTCGAGCCGCACCGGCGTCTTGTCGTCGTACTGGATGGTGACCTGCGTCTTGCCGTCCGGGCGCAGATAATCGAGCACGCCGTTCTTGCGCACCTCGGTCAGCCGCCGCGACAGCCGGTGGGCCAATGCGATGGGCAGCGGCATCAGCTCGGGGGTGTCACCGATGGCGTAGCCGAACATCAGACCCTGGTCGCCGGCGCCCTGGGAGTCCAGCGGATCACCGGCGCCTTCGACCCGCGCTTCGTGGGCGGTGTCCACACCTTGGGCGATGTCAGGCGACTGTGCGCCGATCGCGATGTTCACACCGCACGAGGCGCCGTCGAAACCCTTGGTCGACGAGTCATAGCCGATCTCCAGGATGCGATCGCGCACGATCTTGGGGATGTCGGCGTAGGCGGAGGTCGTGACCTCTCCGGCGACGTGTACCTGACCGGTGGTGACCATGGTCTCCACCGCGACGCGCGACTTGGGATCCTGCTCCAGCAGCGCGTCGAGCACCGAGTCGCTGATCGCGTCACAGATCTTGTCGGGATGTCCTTCGGTTACCGACTCACTGGTAAACAGGCGACCTTGGCTCACGGTCTGCTTCCTTCCTTGCCGATCTGAAAAAGTTTTCAGTATCAAACTACTTAGTTAGGCGAATGATATCTATGCCCTGTTGCACCCAAGCGCGTGGGACGCCGAAGCGCAACCCTTATCCGCACATCGATGCGTGCGTGGCGTCACCCGTCGTGCGTGCCCAGAAACGCCCCGATCGCGTCCACGATACGGGTGGCCATCAGAGTCTTCGAACCGTGTTCCAAGGCGGCCTCCGCGCCATCGGCGCTCAGTAACCAACCGTCGTTGCTGTCCACCTCGAACGCACGGTTCTCCCCCACTGCGTTCACCACCAGCAGGTCACATCCCTTGCGCCGGAGTTTGGCCCTGGCGTGGAACAGGACGTCGCCATTGGCATCGCCGGTCTCGGCGGCGAAGCCGACGATGGCCCGCATGTTCGGCAACTGCCCCTCGGTCCGGGCGCGCACCGCTCCGGCGAGCACGTCGTCATTGCGGACGAGGTCGATGGAATTGGGCTCCGAGGCGCTGCCCTTCTTGATCTTGCTGGTCGCCACCTGCGCAGGCCGGAAATCCGCGACGGCCGCGGCCATCACCAGGACATTGGACTCGGGGGCGTACTTGGACACCGCATCACGCAATTGCGCGGCCGAACCGATGTGTACGACGTCGACACCGGCCGGGTCGACCAGACCCGCGGTGTTACCGGCGACAAGGGTCACCTCTGCGCCCCGCTGAGCCAGGACGCGGGCCACCGCATATCCCTGCTTGCCGGAGCTGCGGTTGCCGATGAACCGCACCGGATCGATGGGCTCACGTGTACCGCCGGCAGTCACCAGGGCCTTGACCCCGGCCAAGTCGTAGGGCAGCGCGTCGCTCCGCTCGAGCAACAGATGCGCGAACGTTGCGATCTCTTCGGCCTCAGGTAGCCGCCCCGCACCGCTGTCAGCCCCGGTGAGCCGTCCCGCCGCGGGTTCCAGCACCACGGCGCCCCGACGACGCAGAGTGGCGACGTTGTCGACCGTGGCCGGGTGGAACCACATCTCCGTGTGCATGGCCGGGGCGAACAGCACCGGACATCGCGCCGTGAGGAGCGTGGCAGTCAGCAGGTCGTCGGCGCGGCCGGCCACGGCACGCGCCAACAGGTCGGCCGTGGCGGGTGCGACGACGACGAGATCGGCCTCCTGACCGATACGCACATGCGGTACCTCGTGGACGTCGGTGAAGACGCCGGTGTGCACCGGATTGCCCGACAGGGCTTCGAACGTGGCGGCCCCGACGAAGCGCAGGGCCGACTCGGTGGGCAGCACGCGCACCGAGTGGCCGGCCTCGGTGAGCTGACGGACCAGGGTGCACGCCTTGTAGGCGGCAATGCCGCCGGCCACACCGACGACGACTCGCTTACGAGCGCTCACGTGCCCAGTCCTGGCCTGACTACTCGGCGCCCTCGGTGTGCTCGAGCAGGTCCTCGTGGATCTCCCGCATCGCGATCGACAGCGGCTTCTCCTGCAGACCGGGCTCGACCAGGGGGCCGACGTACTCAAGAATGCCGTCGCCCAACTGGTTGTAGTAATCGTTGATCTGACGCGCGCGCTTGGCGGCGTAGATCACCAGCGCGTACTTGCTCGACGCGCGGTCCAACAACTCGTCGATGGGCGGGTTGGTGATGCCCAGCGGAGTGTCGTAGGCGCTGGCGGCGGACGAATCGATGTCGTCCGCAGCGGCCAGCTGCGCATCGGCGTGCGGGGTGCTCACTAAAAAGTCTCCTGGCGGTTATGGCGAAAATGCGTTTTGAGAACAGCCTGCTGGTGGCTCGCGGATCCGATCGCGTCGGTCCCGCCACGATGAGTCAGCGACTGTCCACCAGCAAGGATACCAATTCAGCACATGCAGTATCCAACTGGCGGTTCACCACGACCTGGTCAAAATCAGATTTGGCGGCCATTTCGGCCCGCGCCGTCTCCAAGCGCCTGGCCATGACCTCGGGCGTCTCGGTCCCACGGCCGGACAGCCGGCTGACCAGCTCGTCCCAACTCGGCGGTGCCAGGAACACCGATACCACCTCGGGCATGGCCTTCTTGACGGCCTGCGCTCCGGCCAGATCGACCTCGATCAGCACCGGGCGCCCGGCCCGGGTGGCGTCCCGAACCGGCAGGGCCGGCGTCCCCGAGCGGTGCAATCCGCCGTGGATGTCGGCCCATTCGAGCAGCTCACCGTCATCGATCAGCTGCTGGAACCGCTCTTTGGACACGAATGTGTAGTCGACTCCGTCGACCTCCCCCGGCCGCGGTGCCCTGGTCGTGACCGAGACGGAGAAATACAGGTCGGGAAGCCGCTCCCGCAGACAGCGGACCACGGTGGACTTCCCGACGGCGGAGGGGCCGGACAACACGACGACCGGAGCCGTCGCTGTGCGTTGCCCAGCCCCCCTACCAGCGCTCAATGCGGGAGCCTCTACTGGTCGAACTTCTCCAGAAGGGCCTTGCGCTGACGATCACCGAGGCCGCGCAGACGGCGGGTCGGGGCGATCTCCAGCTCGGTCATGATCTCCTGTGCCTTGACCTTGCCGACCTTGGGCAGGGCCTCGAGCAGCGCGGAAACCTTCATCTTGCCCAAGACCTCATCGGTCTCGGCATCGGTGAGCACCTGCTTGAGGTTGGTGCCGCCACGCTTGAGCCGATCCTTGAGCTCGGCTCGCGCTCGACGTGCGGCAGCAGCCTTCTCCAACGCTGCCGCGCGCTGTTCGTCGGTCAACTGGGGAAGGGCCACGGTTTCCTCCGTCTCCTGGCGATTTCTCTTCGGCCATCTCTTGTTTTTTACGGCTGGAGTGCAAACCAGCCAGCGACGACGAACCTACCCACGCTGGCTGACTAAAGCGAACGCCACCCCCTGGTTACGACGCCAAAAGCCCAGCGTGTAGTGCGCGCAGACGACACCCGACTTCCCCGCGAAATCGTCTCCTGGCATCGCCTCCGGCGCCGCACAGGGTCGGATATTCCTGCAAGTCAAAGGGTTTCGAGCGACCGATAGCTAATTAGCCAGGCGTCCAGCAGTGGTTCCGGCACCCCCGCACCCGGTTACCGCCGGGTATTCGAGAAAATTTTCGCTGGTCACGGCGTGTCGGGCGTGTCGGAGCCCCTGACACGCACGTCAAGGCGATGCGTTTCATGACGCCTAAGCCGCGCCTAGTTGCCACATAGCGATTACACAGCTTGGCTAAATAGCCTCCCCAGGTCGGGTATCCATGACCCCGAAGGGAAGCTGGACATGAACATCAAGCGTCTGACCTGCATTTCTGCCGTCGCCATAGCTCTGGGAACCGCCACCTTGGCAGCGGGAGCCGGCGCGGCAGCCGCGCAACCCGGGCCGCCATGCGGATTCGGCAACTGCCAGGGCCCCGGCGGGCCGGGTGGACCGGGCGGCCCCGATCATCCGGGTGGACCGGGTGGACCGGGCGACCGTGGCGGACCAGGTTGGCAGGGTGACCACGGCGGACCTGGTGGGCCCGGCGACCGCGGTCCGGGAGGACCAGGTGACCGGGGCCCCGGAGGACCGGGTGACCGCGGCCCTGGCGGCCCTGGCGGACCGGGATGGCCGGGTGACCATGGCGGACCTGACGACCGCGGCGGACACTGGGGCCCGCCACCCCCCGATCTGTCCTGGCGCGGGATGGACCAGGGCAGGTTCGACCATCAGCCGTTCAACTACAACGGCAGGTGGGTGACACCGCTGTTCAATCCGGACTTCAACGGATGGGGCTTCTGGTTCTTCGGAATCTGGATCCCGCTGTGACCCGCTGCGCCGCAATGATTCTGACGGTCGTCTGACCAATCCGATTGCCGCTCAGTGGCTTTTCGAGTCATCGCTTTCCACGCCCGGCTCGCGACAGCGCGACGACCGCGGCCCAGGCGTGGAAAACGGCGCTGGGACACGACGGAAGCGTCGGCTGGGCCCGCACCATGGGCCTGCCGACGCTTCACCGCGCTCAGGCGAGATAGGCGACCTCGTCGCGCAGCCGTTCGGCCGCCGCGCGCAGATCGGCCACCGCCGGGCCCTTACGCAGCACTTCACGTGACACTGCGGGCAGCACCAATCGGGCACCGCCGAACCCACGCAGTGCGTCGGCACGCCCGCCCTGGGCTCCGACACCGGGAACCAACACCGGCCCGCCCAGCGCAGTGAGATCGGGCAGTTCGGTCACCGTCGCCCCCACCACGACACCGACCGATCCAGTGGAGGGGGTGGCAGCCCGATTCACAGCGGCTCGATTAATACGGGCCACGTCATCGACGATGGACTGTGCCACGGTGCGTGACCCGGCCATCGCGCGCTGCACGCTCGGCCCCTCCGGGTTGGAGGTCGCAGCCAGCACGAACACCCCACGGCCATGGGCCGCGGCAGTGTCCAGCAGCGGCTGCAATGACCCGAAGCCCAGATACGGCGATGCGGTGACCGCATCTGCCGCCAGCGGCGAATCTCCGGCCCACGCCGCGGCATAGGCCGCCATGGTCGAGCCGATATCGCCGCGCTTGGCATCGGCCAACACCAGTACCCCGGCCTCGCGCAGAGCCGCCATCGTGCGTTCGAGCACCGCGAAACCCGCTGAGCCGTAAGCCTCGAAGAACGCCACCTGCGGCTTGACAATCGCGAATCCGGCGAACGCTGTCACACAGATGTCGCTGAACGCAGCCAGGCCCTCGGCGTCGGTGGACAGACCCCACGCCCGCAGCAGTTCGGGATGCGGGTCGATGCCGGGGCACAGAGGCCCCCGCTCCGACACCGCGTCGGCCAGCCGTTGCCCGAAAGCGTCCATCGTCAGCGCGATTCCAGCGTGCTGTGCAGTTCCTGCAGTGACATCACGCCGATGTCGCCGCGGATAGCCGCTTCTATACCCTGTACCGCGGCCGAGGCGCCCTGCACCGTCGTCACGCACGGGATGCTCATCGCCACTGCGGCCGAACGGATCTCGTAACCGTCGACGCGCGGACCCGAGTTTCCGTACGGCGTGTTGATCACCATGTCGACCTCACCGGCCTTGATGGCATCCACCGAGGAGGGTAGATCGCCGGTTCCACTGGGTTTCTCCGAATGCTTGCGCACCTCGTCGCAGGGAATACCGTTGCGGCGCAACATCTCCGCGGTGCCTTCAGTAGCCAGCACCCGGAATCCGAGATCAGCCAGCCGCTTGACCGGGAACACGAGGGAACGCTTGTCGCGGTTGGCCACCGACACAAAGACCGTGCCCGAGGTCGGCAGCGACCCATAGGCCGCGGTCTGGCTCTTGGCGAACGCGGTACCGAAGTCGTGGTCGATACCCATGACCTCACCGGTCGACTTCATCTCGGGTCCCAGCAGCGAGTCGACCTGGGCGCCGTCGGCCCGGCGGAACCGGTGGAACGGCAGCACGGCTTCCTTGACCGCCACCGGCGCGTTGCGGGCAATGTTGGCCCCGTCGCCGGTCTTGTTCAGAACACCCTCCGCACGCAACTCGGCGATGGTGGCACCCAGCATCACCCGGGCACAGGCTTTTGCGAGTGGCACTGCCGTAGCTTTTGAGACGAACGGCACCGTGCGGCTGGCGCGCGGGTTGGCCTCCAACACATACAGCACGTCGTCCTTGAGCGCGTACTGGACGTTGAGCAGTCCGACCACGCCGATGCCGTGGGCGATGGCCTCGGTCGCGCGGCGTACGGCTTCGATGTCGCTGCGGCCCAACGTCACCGGGGGCAGCGCGCACGCCGAGTCGCCGGAGTGGATACCGGCTTCCTCGATGTGTTCCATGATGCCGCCGATGTACACCTCGTTGCCGTCGCACAGGGCGTCGACGTCGATCTCGATCGCATCCTCGAGGAACCGGTCCACCAGCACCGGGTGCTCCGGGGACAATTGGGTGGCACGGGCGATGTAGCCCTCCAGAGTCGCTTCGTCGTAGACGATCTCCATGCCGCGTCCGCCCAGGACGTAGGAGGGCCGGACCAGCACGGGATAGCCGATGTCGGAGGCGATCCGCCGGGCCTGCTCGAAGCTGGTGGCGGTACCGAACCGCGGTGCGGGCAGGCCGGCGTTGACCAGGACCTCGCCGAAAAGCCCACGGTCCTCGGCCAGGTCGATGGCGTCGGGCCCGGTGCCCACGATCGGAACCCCGGCTTCTTCGAGGCGCTTGGCCAGGCCCAGCGGCGTCTGGCCGCCGAGCTGAACGATCACACCGACGACGCCGGGACCGGCTCCGTCCTCGCCCTTGCCCGACGTGTCCTCGGCGTAGTAGACCTCCAGCACGTCCTCGAAGGTCAGCGGCTCGAAGTACAACCGGTCGGCGGTGTCGTAGTCGGTAGACACCGTCTCGGGGTTGCAGTTGACCATCACTGTTTCGAAGCCGACCGCACTCAACGTGGTCGCGGCATGCACACAGCTGTAGTCGAACTCGATGCCCTGGCCGATCCGGTTCGGACCGGAGCCCAGGATCAGTACCTTGGGCTTCTCGGTCTGCGGGGCCACTTCGGTCTCGGCAGCGGGGTCGAGCTCGTAGCTGCTGTAGTGGTAGGGCGTCTTGGCGTCGAACTCGGCGGCGCAGGTGTCGACTGTCTTGTACACCGGGTGGATACCGAGCCGACGACGCAGTGCACGTACACCCTTCTCTCCGGCCAGTTCCGGTCGCAGCGCGGCGATCTGGCGATCCGAGAGCCCACTGTGCTTGGCCCGCCGGAGCAACTCAGCGTCCAGCACCGGCGCTTCCAGCAGTTCGACGCGCAGCGCGACCAGACTGGCGATCTGCTCGATGAACCACGGGTCGACGCCGGACGCTTCGGCCACCTGTTCGACGCCGGCACCCAGCCGAAGCGCATGTTCGATGTCGTAGAGCCGACCGTCGACCGCGGTACGCAGCCCGGCCAGCAACTGCTCGACCGTGAGATCGGGGTCCGGGCCGGTCCAGAACCCGGCCCGGCTGGTTTCGAGGGACCGCATCACCTTGCCGAGTGCCTCGATGAAGTTGCGGCCCAAGGACATCGCCTCACCGACGGACTTCATCGTGGTGGTCAGCGTGGCGTCGGCGCCGGGGAACTTCTCGAAGGCGAAGCGCGGCGCTTTGACCACCACGTAGTCCAGCGTGGGCTCGAAACAGGCGGGGGTCTCTTTGGTGATGTCGTTGATGATCTCGTCGAGGGTGTAGCCGATGGCCAGCTTGGCCGCGATCTTGGCGATCGGGAAGCCTGTCGCTTTCGACGCCAATGCCGAGGACCGCGATACCCGCGGGTTCATCTCGATGACGATGAGGCGGCCGTCGCGCGGGTTGATCGCGAACTGGATGTTGCAGCCACCCGTGTCCACACCCACCTCACGCAAGATCGCGATCCCCAGGTCACGCATCTTCTGGTATTCGCGATCGGTCAGCGTCATCGCCGGCGCCACGGTCACCGAGTCGCCGGTGTGCACACCCATCGGATCGAAGTTCTCGATCGAACAGACCACAACCACGTTGTCGCGGTGATCGCGCATCAGCTCGAGCTCGAATTCCTTCCAGCCGTAGATCGATTCCTCGATGAGCACGTTCGCGGTCGGCGAGGCGGCCAGGCCCTCACCGGCCATCCGATCGACGTCCTCGGCCGAGTACGCCATGCCCGAGCCCAGGCCGCCCATGGTGAAGGACGGACGCACCACTACGGGCAGGCCCAGTTCGCCGACCGTCTCACGGACCTCGTCCATCGTGAAGCAGACACGCGACTTCGCGGACTCGCCACCGACCTTCGCAACGATGTCCTTGAACTTCTGCCGGTCCTCACCGCGCTGGATGGCATCGAAATCGGCGCCGATCATCTCGACCCCGTAGCGCTCCAGGATTCCCCGGTCGTGGAGGCCGACCGCGGTGTTCAGCGCGGTCTGCCCGCCGAGCGTGGCCAGCACGGCGTCGATCTTGTTGCCTCGCTCGGCCTGCTGCGCCAGCACCTTCTCGACGAACTCCGGCGTGATCGGCTCCACGTAGGTGTGGTCGGCGTACTCCGGGTCGGTCATGATCGTCGCCGGGTTCGAGTTGATCAGGCTGACCTGGATGCCCTCGGAACGCAGCACCCGGCAGGCCTGGGTGCCCGAATAGTCGAACTCGCAGGCCTGGCCGATGACGATCGGGCCGGACCCGATCACCAGAACGTGGTTGAGGTCAGAGCGGCGTGGCATTACTTCTCTCCTGCCATCAGGTCGACGAACTGGTCAAACAGGTACTCGGCGTCGTGCGGGCCGGCCGCGGCCTCCGGGTGGTACTGGACCGAGAACGCCCGGCCGTCGGCCAGCCGGATGCCTTCCACCACACCGTCGTTGGCGCAGGTGTGGCTGACCTCGGCCGAGCCGAAGGGAGTGTCGAACTTCTCCCCCGCTTCTCCTTCGAGGGCGAAACCGTGGTTCTGGGCGGTGATCGCCACCCGACCGGTGATGTGGTCGATCACCGGAATGTTGATGCCCCGGTGGCCGAACACCATCTTGTAGGTGGACCGACCCAGTGCCCGGCCCAGAATCTGGTTGCCGAAGCAGATGCCGAACAGCGGGATGCCCGCGCCGAGCACCTCCCGGGTCACCGCGACAATGTGGTCGGCGGTGGCCGGGTCGCCGGGTCCATTGGACAGGAACACGCCGTCGGGTTTGAGATCGGCGATCTGATCGAAGGTCACCGATGATGGCAGCACGTGGCTGCGGATCCCACGCCGCGCGAAGTTGCGCGGAGTGTTGGTCTTGATACCCAGGTCGATCGCTGCGACGGTAAACCGTTGGGTGCCTTCGGCTTCCACAATGTAGGAGCTATCAGTACTGACCTGTCCGGCCAGATCGGCACCCAGCATCGACGGCTGGTCGAGAACCCGGGCCACCAGTTCGTCCAAGGACGCGGCACCTGAGCCCGATGTCGCCGCTAGCGCGGCTCCGCCGAACACCCCGGCCTTCATCGACCCGCGGGTGCGCAGGTGGCGCACCACCGCCCGGGTGTCGATCCCCGCGATGCCCACGATGCCCTGGCGGATCAACTCTTCGTCGAGCGTCCCGCTGGCGCGCCAGTTCGACGCCCGCGGCGAGGGGTCACGCACGGCATAACCGGCGACCCAGATCTTGTCGTCGCGGCTCTCGCCGTCCTCGCTGTTCCACCCGGTGTTGCCGATCTGCGGCGCGGTGGCGACCACGATCTGGCCGTGGTAGCTGGGATCGGTGAGCGTTTCCTGATAGCCCGACATGCCGGTGGAGAACACCGCTTCCCCGAGGGTCTGCCCGACCGCACCGAATGTCGTACCCGTGAAGATGCGCCCGTCCTCAAGTACCAGGACCGCCTTGCCGTTGCTCGTTTTCGCCTTGTTCGTCATGCCTCTTCCTCCAGCCAGCGGTCGTACTCTGCGCGATTGTCGGCGCGGAACCCGGTGTCGATCTCGGTGCCCGAGGGCAGCCGCCACCTGATGGCCAGGATTCCGTCGTAAGTTAGTGCCTTGCCTGCGATTCCACGCTCGGTCCTGATCGCAGTGACCGACTCGGCGGGAATCCAGATCGGCCCGGCCCCGCTGCGCTGCATCATGATTCCCTCGGGGTAGCGGGTCAGCACGGCCTTGGCCCGGAAGCCCAGACTGGCTGCGGCCACCTTGTCGTTCCAGTGCGGTACCACCGTGCTGCCGACATACATGCCTTTGACGGGCGGGATGATGGCCGCGCCGACGGAGTCGGGCAGCGACGGCAGGGTGCCGATCAATTCGGCCTGCCGCTGTGCCCGGTGCAGCCATCCGCGCATCATCTGGCGGATCAGGAACGCGATCAGGACGGCCAGCACGGCGGCCAGGACCAGCGACGCGATCAGCGTGGGGGTGTTCACTCTGACGATCCCCGGGTCGCTGCGCTCCTGCCCGCCGGTACCGATCCCCCGGTCGCTGCGCTCCTGCCCGCCGGTGCCGATCCCCCGGTCGCTGCGCTCCTGCCCGCCGGAAGACACTTCCCGTGCAGCGCGGTGACCTTGCCCCGCAGCAGTGTGGCGGTCACGGTCGCCGGCAGCGTCATCGATTCGAAGGGCGTGTTGTCCGAGCGGCTGGCCAGCTCATCGCCTTCGACTGTCCAGGTCGCGTCGGGATCGATCACCGTGAGGTTGGCCGGCTCGCCCACTTCCAACGGCCGGCCCTGATCGGGCAGCCCGACGATGGCCGCGGGGGCCTCGCTCATCACCTTGGCGACCCCGCGCCAGGTCAGCAGGCCGGGGCGCACCATGGTCTCGGCCACCACCGACAGCGCGGTCTGCAGGCCGAGCATGCCCGGGCGGGCGACCGAGAATTCGCAGCACTTCTCGTGCTCGGCGTGCGGCGCATGGTCGGTGGCCACGCAGTCGATGACTCCGTCGGCCAGCGCCTGACGCAGTGCGACGGCGTCGCTGGATTCCCGCAACGGCGGGTTGACCCGGTTGCGCCCGTCGTAACTCGCCAACCGGCCGTCATCGAGCAACAGATGGTGCGGGGTGACCTCGGCGGTGATCGAAATACCTTGCGCTTTGGCCCATTTCAGCAGCTCAACGGTTCCCGCGGTGGACGCGTGGCAGATGTGCACCCGGGCCCCGGCATCGCGGGCCAGGATCGCGTCGCGGGCCACGATCGACTCTTCGGCAGAACGCGGCCAACCCGCCAAGCCGAGCTTCGCGGCGTTGGGCCCCTCGTGCGCAACGGCGCCGACGGTCAGGCGCGGCTCTTCGGCGTGCTGTGCGATGAGCACCCCGAGGCCGGTGGCGTATTCCAGCGCCCGCCGCATCACCAGCGGGTCATCCACGCACAGACCGTCGTCGGAGAACATCCGCACCTGGCCGACACCGTCTGCCATCAGGCCCATCTCGGTGAGCTGCTTGCCTTCCAGGCCGACCGTGACCGCGCCCACCGGGTGCACGTCGACCAGGCCGACCTGCTGGCCGCGGTTCCACACGTGGTCGGTGATCACCGCGGAGTCGGCCACGGGGTCGGTGTTGGCCATCGCGAACACCGCGGTGTAACCGCCCAGAGCCGCTGCCGCCGAACCGGTTTCGATGTCCTCGGCGTACTCGCGACCCGGTTCACGCAGATGGGTGTGCAGGTCGACAAAGCCCGGCAGCAGCACCTGGCCGGAAGCCTCGATCACCTCGGCGTCCTTGGGAGCTGTGAGAGCCGAACCGATCTCGGCGATCTGTCCGTCGGCGATCAGCACGTCGAGCGGCTCGCCCTCGCCGTAGAGCCGGACCCCGCGAATGAGTACCTGGTTCGTCATACGCTGATCGCCTCCCGATCCGCGCCCACCAGCAGATGGAACAGCACCGCCATCCGCACGTGAACACCGTTTGAAACCTGTTGCAGAACAGCCGATTGCGAGGAATCGGCAACCGGGAACGCAATCTCCATGCCGCGCAGCATCGGGCCCGGATGCAGTACCACGGCGTTGCCGGGCAGCATCGCCTGACGCTTCTCGGACAGCCCGTAGCGCACCGAGTACTCACGCGCGGACGGGAAGAACGCACCGTTCATGCGCTCGGCCTGGACCCGCAGCATCAATACCGCGTCAGCGGCGGGCAACTCGGCATCCAGATCGTGCGACACCGTGACCGGCCACCCGGACACCCCGACCGGCAGCAGTGTCGGCGGCGCCACCAGCACCACCTCTGCGCCCAGTGTGCTCAGCAGCGACACATTCGATCGCGCCACCCGGCTGTGCAGGACGTCCCCGACGATCACCACCCGTCGGCCCTCGACAGAGCCCAGCCGTTGACGGATGGTCAACGCGTCGAGCAGGGCCTGGGTCGGATGCTCATGGGTGCCGTCACCGGCGTTGATCACGCTGGGCCCGCCGCCGCTCTCCTCGGTGGTCCACTCGGCGAGCTGTTGCGCCGCACCCGAATGCGGATGGCGGATGATCAGTGCGTCGGCTCCGGCAGCGCGCAAGGTCAGCGCGGTGTCGCGCAGCGACTCCCCTTTGGCCACCGAAGATCCCGACGAGCTGACGTTGATCACGTCGGCGCTCATCCACTTGCCGGCGACCTCGAACGACACCCGGGTCCGGGTGGAGTTCTCGTAAAACATCGTGATGATGGTGCGGCCGCGCAACGTGGGCAGCTTCTTGACCTCACGGCCCAGCAGTGCCTCGCGGAAACGGTCGGCGTCATCGAGGATCGCCGTCGCGTCGTCACGGGTGAGGTCCTGCGCCGAAAGAAGATGACGTGTCGTCATTTTGCAATCACCACCCCATCACGGTCATCGTCCTCGGACAGCAGCACATGGACGCTCTCGGTCCGCGAGGTCGGCACATTCTTGCCGACGTAATCGGCGCGGACCGGAAGCTCACGGTGCCCGCGGTCGACCAGCACCGCCAGTTGCACCACCCGCGGACGGCCGATGTCACGCAGTGCGTCGAGCGCTGAGCGCACCGAGCGCCCGGAGTACAGGACGTCGTCGACGAGGATCACGACCGCGTCGTCGATGCCACCGGGCGGGATCGATGTTGCGGCCAGTGGTCGCGGAGGCTTGAAGTTGAGGTCGTCGCGATAGAGCGTGATGTCGAGCGCACCGACCGGCAACGCCACATCGGCGAATTCGTTGATCTTGTCGGCCAGCCGCCTGGCGAGTGTCACACCGCGCGTGGGGATGCCGAGAAGGACGACCCGCTCACGTTCGGCGGGATCGTCAAGAGCGGTCTTTTCGATGATCTGATGGGCGATCCGGGAAATGGTGCGGCCGACGTCCGCCGCAGACAACAATTCCCGGTCGGCACTTGAAGAGCCCATGAGGTGACCCTGACCTCCTTCTCCGCCTCTCGGGACGGATCGTTAAAGGACGTCGAACTGCCGCGTAGCTTAGCAGGCCGCAAACGCGAGCCCGCCACGATCACCTCGCAGAGTCGCTGATGACGGCGTCCAATTCGGTTCCCTTTGTCTCGGGCAACAGCACGGTCGAGACGATGCTGACGACGACGAATGCCGCCATCATCGCCCCAACAGCCCAGCTACCCAGCGTGGCCACCAGAACTCCGGCGACCAACGGCGGAATGGCCCCGCCCACGATGCCGGCCAGATTGAACGCGAGACCCGCGCCGGTGTAGCGGTAGCGGGTGGCGAAGATCTCAGGCAGGAATGAGGCGATCGGCCCGTAGGACAGCCCGAAGATGCAGAAGATTCCGGCGATCGCGACCGCGAAGCCCACCGCGGAACCCGAGTCGATCAGTGGCATCACCACGAACGCCCACGGCAGGGCAAGGACGAAGCCGGCCAGGATGACGCGTCGCCGGCCGTACCGGTCACACAACACCGCCGATATCGCCGAGAAGATCATCAGTGCGACGCCGGCGAGCACACCGATACCGAGGATCAGGCTGCGCGGGTGCCCGATGCGGGTGCTGGCGTAGCTCATCAGGTAGGTGCCGCCCAGAAAGCTCATCGTGAAGATGCCCACCATGCACCCAGCCGCCAGCGCCACCTGCCTGGTCTGGGCGCGGAACAGTTCGGCGAGCGGGGCCTTGGGCACGCCACCGGTTACCTGCTCCCGGGCGAAGACCGGGGTCTCGTCGATGCTCAACCGCACATACAGCGCCACAATCAGCAGTACGGCGCTGAACAGGAACGGCAACCGCCAGGCCCAGTCCAGGAACATCGCGCTCTTCTCGCCGATGGTCACACTGACCGTGAAGACCACCAGGTTGCTCACCGCAAGCCCGGCACCCGCACCGAGTTGGGTGAACATTCCGTACATGCCGCGTTTCCCGGCCGGTGCGTACTCGGCACTCAGCAGTGCCGAACCGGCCCACTCCCCGCCGACGGCGAAGCCCTGCAACAGCCGCAGCGCCAGCAGGATGATCGGTGCGGCCACTCCGATCGTCGCCGCACTGGGCACCAACCCGACACAGACGGTCGACAGACCCATGATCAACAGCGTCGCGATCAGAGTCTTCTTGCGGCCCAGTCGATCTCCGAAATGGCCGAACACCGCGGCACCGATGGGGCGGGACAGGAACGCGACCGCGAACGTGCCGAGTGAGGAGATGGTCGCCATGGTCGGCCCCATGTTCGGGAAGAACACGTGGGGAAAGATCAGCGCGGCGGCGGTGCCGTAGATGTAGAAGTCGTAGAACTCGATGGCGGTGCCGACGAAACTCGCGAACGCCACTCGCCTCATGGGATTGCGCTCGCTGCCGGGCGCCGAACTCGGTTCGTCCTCGACCTGATCCTGCTGGGTCATCTGTCTCTTCTCACGCCGGGATATTCGCCAGAGAAGTATTCACTTCCGCGCCGCTCACCGCTGTATCGACTTGATCTCCAGGAACTCCTCGAGGCCGTACACACCTGCCTCACGCCCGTTGCCCGACTGCTTGTATCCGCCGAACGGTGCATTCACGTTGAAGGCACCTGCGTTGATCTGCACCTGGCCGGCACGGATCCGGCGGGCGATCTTCTCGGCCCGATCCTTCGACCCGGACCAGACGGCGCCGGCCAGGCCGTAATCCGTGGCGTTGGCGATGCGTATCGCATCGTCCTCGGAGTCGTAGGCCTCGATCACCAGAACCGGACCGAAGACCTCCTCCTTGTGGATCGTCATGTCTTCGGTGACATCGGAGAACACCGTCGGCCGCACGAAGGCACCCGGCCCGCCGGTTTCGGTCTCACCACCGGTGACCAGGCGCGCCCCTTCCGTCACCGCCGCGCGGATATGGCCGAGCACCCGTTCCTGCTGCGCCCGAGACGACAGCGGACCCAGCGCGGTGCCTTCGTCGGCCGGATCGCCCACCGGCAGCGCATCGGCAGTCGCCTTCGCGAGTGCCTCCACCTCGGACAGCTTGTCGCGCGGGACGATCATCCGGGTCAGCGCCGAGCAGGTCTGTCCCGAGTTGAGCATCATCGTCTTGACCGATGCGGGTACGACCGATTCCAGGTCGGCATCGTCGAGAATGACATTGGGGCTCTTGCCTCCCAGCTCCAGCGAGACACGCTTGATGGTGCGGGAGGCGACTTCCTGCACCCGCCGGCCGGCCCGCGTGGAGCCGGTGAAGCTGACGATGTCTACGTCGTCATGCCCGGCGATCGCCTCACCGACATCCGTTCCGGTACCGAACACCATGTTGAAAACACCTGGGGGAAGCCCGATCTCGTCGATGATCTCGGCGAGCTTGATCGCGCACAGCGGGGTGATCTCGCTGGGTTTGACGACGACGGTGTTGCCGGCGGCCAGACCGTAGGCGACCTTCAGAGCGATCTGGTGCAGCGGGTAGTTCCAGGGTGTGATGGCACCCAGTACCCCGAACGGCTCGCGCACGATCGTCGATCCCCGGTACTCGCTTTCGAACTCGTACTCGCGCACGATGTTGGCGGCCTCGGCGAAACTGTTGAGCGGCAGCCCCAACTGGATCGCCCGGGAAATCGAGATGGGACAACCCATCTCGGAGGAGACGGTACGGGCCAGGCCCTCGGCGCGCTCGGCCAGCTTTCCGGCGATCGCGGCGAGGTAGTCGGCACGTTCACCGACCGAGGTCGCCGACCACGCCCCGAAGGCGGCGCGCGCGGCCGCGACGGCGGCATCGACATCGGCCGCGGTGCCGGCCACGACCTCGGCGATCACCTCGTCGTTCGCCGGGTTGATCACGGGTATGCGGGCCGTGCCACTCGAAACCGCCCACTTGCCGTCGATGTAGTTGCTGTCGTGGATCTGCATGGTGTCCCTTTTCCGGTTCAGTAGTCGGCGTCGGAGTAGACGATCAGACCGCGAAGGTTCTTGCCGTCGAACATGTCTCGGTAACCCTGGTTGATGTCCTCCAGGCGGTAGCGAGTCGTCACGAGCTCATCGAGCTTGAGATTCCCGGAGCGGTAGAGATCGAGCAGCTTGGGTATCTGGGTGCGGGGCCCGACGCCTCCGAACACGGCACCCTGCACCCGCTTCTGCAGCAGCGTCAGCTCGAACAGGTTGAGGTCGACGGTCGACTGGGTGAAATCGCCCATGCCGGTGACGATCACCTGTCCGCCCTTTCCGGTCAGGCTCAGCGCCTGCTGGATGTGTTCGCCTTTGATCTCACCGACCGTGATGATCGAGACCTGGGCCATCTTTCCCCAGGTGAGATCGGGTAGTTCAGCTGCGGCCGCCTCGACGGACGCGAAGGTATGGGTGGCGCCGAACTCGAGCGCCTTCTTCCGTTTGAAGTCGACGGGGTCGATCGCGACGACAAAACGGGCACCCGCGAACCGCGCACCCTGCACGGCGTTGATCCCGACCCCGCCGATCCCCATCACGACGACGGTGTCCCCCGGCCGGGTGTCACCGATCTCGGTCGCCGAGCCCCAACCGGTGGAGACACCGCAGCCGAGCAGCGCGGCCACCTCCAGCGGCACGTCATTCTCGATCTTGACCACCGACGCCTCGCTCACCGTGACGTAGGGCGCGAAGGTGCCGAGCAGGCACATCTGGATGACGGGCTGACCGTCGCGGGTGACCCGATAGGTCTTGTCGGAGACGGACAGCCCGGTCAGCAGGCCGGCGCCCTCGTCGCAGAGGTTCTGAAGCCCGGTGGCACACGACGGACACGTGCCGCAGGCCGGGACGAAGGCGAGCACGACGTGATCGCCTTCAGCGAGCCCGGTGACTCCGGGGCCGACCTTGGTGATCACGCCGGCCCCCTCGTGGCCGCCGAGGACCGGCATGAAGGGCACCGGGCTGCTGCCTGCGACGACATGTGCGTCGGAGTGGCACAGGCCCGATGCCGCCAACTGCACCTGAACCTCGCCGGCAACAGGATCGCCGAGCTCGACCTCACAGATCGTCCACGGCGCGTCGATCTCCTCGACGACAGCTGCCTTTACCTTCACGGGAATCTCTTTTCTCGTGGTGCCGGACACACTATTGGATCAACTGAGATGTAGATCACTACTCGAACCGTAGAGGCAAGGCGCCAACTCCCCTGGCCCGGGTCGAGGTATTCGGGCTAGGGCCGATGGCAATGCCGCCGCTGGATAGGCTGCTCCGGATGAACCTCGACGGCAATCAGACGTCCATCCGTGAGGCGATCGATGCCGGGCTGTTGGCCGGCGCGGTCACGCTGGTGTGGCAGGCGGGCAAAGTGCTTCAGGTGAATGCCCTGGGTTACCGCGACGTCGATGCCCAGTTGCCGATGCAACGGGAGACCATCTTCCGGATCGCGTCCATGACAAAGCCTGTCACGGTGGCGGCGGCGCTGGCGCTGGCCGAGGAAGGCAAGCTCGCGCTGAACGAGCCGGTCACGCGATGGCTGCCCGAGCTGGCCGACATGCGGGTGCTGCGCGACGCGCGCGGCCCGCTGGACCGCACCGAGCCGGCGCGGCGGCCCATCACCTTCGACGACCTGATGACCCACCGCAGCGGGCTGGCCTATGTGTTCTCGGTCCTCGGGCCGCTTGCCTCGGCCTACGGCAAGCTGTCGCTGCGCCAGGATCAGGACCGCTGGCTGGCTGAGGTGGCCGCATTGCCGCTGGCGCATCAGCCCGGCGAGCGCCTCACCTACAGCCACTCCACCGATGTACTGGGGATCGCGCTGTCCCGCATCGAGGGCAAGCCGCTGGCCCAGGTGCTCGATGAGCGGATCTTCCAGCCGCTGGGCATGGCCGACACCGGGTTCTCGGTCGACGCGGCAGGCCGGCGGCGCACCGCGACGATGTACCAACTGACCGCCGACAACAAGCTCACCCACGATGTGATGGGCCCGGCACCGATCACCGATCCCCCGTTCTGTACCGGTGGAGCAGGATTGTTCTCCACGGCCGACGACTATCTGAAGTTCGCCCGAATGTTGTTGGGCGGCGGCATGCTCGACGGCGTGCGGGTACTTTCCGGGGAATCGGTGCGGTTGATGCGTACCGACCGGCTGACACCCGAGCAGAAGCAATTCCAGTTCCTCGGCGCTCCCTTCTGGGTGGGCCGGGGCTTCGGCCTGAACCTGTCGGTGGTGACGGATCCGGCGAAATCGCGACAGTTGTTCGGTCCGGGCGGGCTGGGCACCTTCAGTTGGCCCGGCGCCTACGGCACCTGGTGGCAGGCCGACCCCTCAGCGGACCTGGTTCTCATCTATCTGATCCAGAACCATCCGAACCTGGGCGTGGACGCCGCGGCCATCAGTGGCAACACGTCGCTGGCGAAACTGCAGACCGCGCAACCCAAATTCGTTCGACGGACGTATCAGGCGCTCGAGCTCTGACCATCTGATCGACTCGTAGTCACGGCCGCTGCGCATACGCTGTGGCGCATGACGCAGCCCACCGTTCTTGTCAGCGGCGCCGGGGTCGCCGGACCCGCACTGGCCCATTGGTTGAGCGACTACGGCTACCGGGTGGTCGTGGTGGAATCCGCGCCCGGGATCCGGCCGGGCGGGCAGACTGTCGACTTGCGTGGCGCCGGTCGCGACGTGGTGACCCGAATGGGCCTGATGGACGAAATGCAGCGCCGATTGATCGATCAGAAGGGAATCGCGTGGGTCCGGGCCAACGGCACCCGTCGCGCCGAGATGCCGGTGACGGCGTTTCACGGCAACGGCGTGGTGTCGAAACTGGAGTTCCTGCGCGGTGATCTGGTGGACGCGCTGTACGAATACACAAGGGCACGCACCGAATTCCGGTTCGACACCCGCATCACCGCGCTGCGCCAGATCGGCGGTCGAGTCGAGGCCACGTTGAGCGACGGCGCCATGGTGACCGCGGATCTGGTGGTCGGGGCCGACGGGCCGCACTCCGCGGTCCGGCGGCTGGCGTTCGGACCCGAGGAGCAATTCGTCAAACTGCTCGGCGGCTACAACGCCTGGTTCACCGCTCCTGACACGGCCGGCCTGGACGGCTGGTACCTGATGTATCAGGCGCCCGGACTCAACGCGTCGATGCGCCCGGCACATGACCCGGCACTCTGCAAGGCCGGTTTGGCGTTCCGGTCCGGGCCCCTGTCGTTCGACCGCCGCGATCCCGACGAGCAACGGACTTTGCTGGCAAGACATTTCGCCGGCGCCGGGTGGCATTGCGAAACGCTGCTGGCCGCAGCGGCCGACGCCGGCGACTTCTACTTCGACGCCTTCCTACAGGTGCGGATGCCGACCATCTCGACCGGCCGCGTGACGCTCGTAGGTGATGCCGGCTACTGTGCCTCACCGTTGTCCGGGATGGGTACCAGCCTGGCCCTGGTCGGCGCTTACGTCCTGGCCGGCGAACTCGGTCCGGCCGAGTCCCTTGATACCGACAAAATCCCGGATGCGCTGACGCGGTACGAGGCAGTGATGCGGCCCTACATCGACCGGTGCCAGGCCCTGTCGCAAGGCATTGACGGCTACCTCCCCAAGTCGTCCAGCGATGTCGCGGTGACCGCTCAGGTGATGAACTGGATGCAGCGCCGGCCGTTCCGTGGGTTCGCCGAGCGCAAATGGTTCACCACCGCCGACGCGGTCGACCTGCCGCACTACCCGTTGCCGTCGCGCTGAGGCGCCGCTAGGCGTCCGCCCGGTCCGCCGACGCCGCGGCCAATTTGGCCTCGGCGATCCGGTAGAAGCCGTCGAGCGCGGGCTCTTCGATGCTGAGGTACTCGCACACGACGTCGCGTGCGACCCCGGCGTCGCGCAGCCGCAAGGCCAGCGAGTACGGCAACGGAAGCTGCCGCAGCGCCCGTTCGTGTTGCTCGCCCTCGTCGGCCATGCGATCCAGCATGGGACTACTCAGCGGAGCCGGAGCGAGTAACCCCCTACCCGAATCATCGGTGCCGTCGGGGTAGCAGGCCGATCAGCTCGTCCCGGGTGGACACACCGGTTTTCGCCATGGCGCGGTAAATGTGTCCCTCGACGGTGCGCACCGAGAGTTGTAACCGGTCCGCGATGGCCCGGCTGGACAACCCCGTGCCGATCAGCATGGCGATCTCACGTTCGCGGTGGGTCAAGGGCAGATGCGCCGCCGCAGCGAGCAACGCCGGCGTGGCCGCACCGCCGCAGGCCTCGGCCAGCGCCGTGGCCCGCGCCGCCGCAGCCATCGCCGAGCCGCGCATGTCCTTGCGCCGAAACGCCACCGCGGCCAGACCCGCCGCGTCGGCGGCGGCCACCAGGTCGCCTAAAACCTCGAATTCGATTGAGGCCTTTGCCAACCCATCGCCGTCATCGCGGGCAAGGGCCCGGCACAGCGCGGCCGCGGCGCCTACCCGTGGCCCCTCGACCAGCCTGGCCAAGTCATCGAGCCGGTGCCTGCGGGCATGGTCTCCGAACTGCGCCGCGATCTGCAGGCACCACACCTCCGCCGCCAATTGCCCGTTGGCCCTGGCGGTGTCGGCGGCAGCGAGCGCGATCTGGACACCCTCCGACACCGCACCCTGGGTTGCAGCGACCCATGCCCGCACCAGGGAGTGTTCGTAGGCGAGGTAGTGCCAGCTCGCGTGACGGCAATCATCGAGTTCGGCCAGCGCGGCGTCGTCGGCCAGACCCGCGATGGCCAATGCCGTGACCCTGGGCAGGTGAAACCGGTAGCCGAACCCGTTCGACTCCCCCGCGGCCCGCATCATCTCGACCGCCGGGTCCAGCAATCCGGATGCCACAGCGAGGTCACCGGCTGCGAAGGCGGCACGGCCTGTCAGCGCGACACCGAATACCTGTGCCGCACCCGGCCGCCCGGCGGCTCGACGGCTCATCTGCTCGGCCTCCTCGCGCGCCTCACGGATGCGCCCGGCCAGCAGCAGCGCGCCGATGTGGGCGTCGGCAATGACGAACCGCGTATGTGCGGCATCGAAGGAGTTGTCCGTGATGCGGTAACCGACATGCGCGGCGGCCACTGCGTCGTCTGTGCGCCCCGCGTCGCCGCACGACGCGGCCACCGCCCACGCGGTCACCGCGCCGACGATGGCAGGCAGCGCGTCCAGATCCAGGTCGCGGGATGCGGCCTTCGCGCGCTCAGGATCGCCGTGCGCGGCCCAGTGCACCGTGTAGAACGCGTCGATCGCACCCCGCGCGTCCGCCGGGATGCCCGCCGCCGCATCGTCGACGTGCCGCTTGGCGCCCGCGGGATCGGCAAGCGACCACAGCATGTTGGAGGCACGTAGGAACGCCAGCCGGGCGCGACCGTCGTCGGTGAGGCCGGTGGAGTCGATCGCATCGAGCACCGCATCCGATTCCTCGCCGCGGCTGAGCCACGACAGGGCATGGGCGCGAATGAAATTCGCCTCGGTGTCGGCTCCGGCGGTGATGGCCCCCTGGGCCAGCCGGTCGGCCAGTGCCAGATCGGACAGCCAGACCGCGCCTTGCGCCGCGCGGGTCAGCAGCTCGGGATCGACCGGTAGATCGGAATCGAGCATCAGTGTGGCGCGCCGTACCAGCACCGGCATCGCGTCGCGATCTCTCCGATCTCCGAGTGCGGTGGCCACCAGCCCGCGCAGCCGGCGCAATCGAGCGCCCGCCAGCCGGTTGCGGCGCACCTCGGCGTACAGCGGGTGAGCGACGCGGACCTCGTGGTCGGCGGTATCGATCGTGATCAGTCCACGCGTCTCGGCCGCGGCCACCGAATCGGCATCGGTGATCGCGGTCAGCTGATCCAGCTGGACCGGCTCAGCCACGGCGAGCACATCGACGACCTCGCCCACCGCCGGTGGTAGCGCACCGATCCGGGTCTCGATCAGTTCGACCAAACCGGGCGGCATCACCGGATCTCCTGTCCACCGCCAGACACCGTCGCGGCAGGCGAGCCGCCCCTGAGTGACCTCCTGCTCGACGATGTTGCGCAGATAGAGCACGTTGCCCCGGGTAAGCCGCCACAACCGATGCGCCGCTTCGGCATCGAGTGAGCCACCGAGCGCCGCAGCCAGCAGCCGGGTCGACTCGTCCCGGGACAGTGGTTGCAGATCCAGTCGCTCGAACCGGCCGCCGTCACATGCCGCCATCACCTCCGCCGGTAGCGGTGCACCGGAGCGCACCGTCAGCAGGAGCTTGGCGGCGCGGCGCTGCACGATCTGCTGCAAGACGAAACCCGACAACCCGTCGAGCAGGTGCGCATCATCGACGCCCACCAGCACCGGTCGGCCATTCGACGCGGAGGTCAGTCCGTCGATCACCCGGCCCACCAATTCCGCACTGTCGGCGTCCGAGGTTCCCACCCACCGGGCGAACGTTCCCAAGGGCAGGGTACGGGCAGCCGATGTGCCTACCGCCCAGCGCGTTTCGTCCCCCTTGGCGTGCGCCGCCGAAAGCGCTTCACGGGCGATACGGCTCTTGCCGACCCCCGCACTTCCATAGATCACGACCCCGGACAGCTCGGCGGAGGCCAGCGCGGCGCCGATCAGCCGGGTCTCCTCCAACCGCCCTGTCAGCGGCCAGGCGAGTCGCACGCATCGAGATTAAGCCGAGGTCCGGTCGTTAGCGGCGTTAACGACGAACTTCGAGTCAATACGTTTGAGCGTCGGCACGGGGTCTGCCGGGAAATTGAAGTAGTGCAGTACGCGCGTCACCTCTGGGCCTGCGGTGGAACGGTGATGATCTGTCGATCCATGAGGGATCCGGCGCGAGTCGAGAGGGCCGAAGAGATGACTTACATCGAAATTCCCGAGAGCCGCAGCCGGGACAAAATCGACATTGCCGGCGGCGAGACAACAGAAAGTCTTGACGAGCTCGACGCTCCGGTAATTCCTATTCCGCCGTGGCTCATCCCCGCCGCAAGCGGGCTCTACACCTGGCGGCTCGTGGATGTCCTGAATCTTCCTCCTACCGATGCAGGGGTGGACGGACAGGCGAGGGGTAACGGACAAGAATCATCGCTGCCTCCGATTCTCTTGCGGCGCGAGGAATTACGTCTCGACATCGATCGGCAGTACCCGCAGATGACAGCGAGTGGGACATCGTTCGCCGTGACAGAGCGCTATCACTGGGTAGCGTCGCTGGCGAAGATCGGAGTCAACCATTGGTCCGGTCCGATTTGGTTCAAGGACGGCGATGTTGCGGCCTTCGGATACACCAATGTCGATGTCAGGGCTGTGAAGAGTCCCTTTGTCAATCAGCGGTCGGCGAAGGTCACGTTCAGTGGCGGCGGGCAGAGAATCTTTACTCGGATCTACCGGTGGACATCGTCAGCGTTTCACCCAGTCGAGTTCGAGTTCGACCACACGCCTGATGCCAACCCGGTGTATGCCATTGACACCCATGCGCATCCGAACCGGCCGGTGTCGTTGCCGTCGGAGAATTTGTCGATCGAGGATGTGTTCGCCCGCGCGGGCTTCAGTGTGACGAAGTCAAGCGGCGACAGTGTCGTTCCCGTCGGTGGAGCCGGCGCCAACGGAATGTGGAGCGACGCGGAGATGCACGATGCCATGCAGACCTACTGGTCGCGTTTCAAGAATGCCCCGCAATGGTCGATGTGGACCTTCTGGGCGGCACTGCATGATCAGGGAACTTCGCTGGGCGGGATCATGTTCGACGATATCGGCCCCAACCACCGCCAAGGTACGGCAATCTTCACCGAAGCATTCATCAAAGACCCACCCACCGGCGATGCGGCTCCCGACGCCTGGGTGGCGCGTATGCGGTTCTGGACTGCGGTGCACGAGATGGGTCATGCTTTCAATCTGGCCCATTCGTGGCAGAAGGCTCTCGGCACGCCCTGGATCCCGCTTTCCAACGAGCCCGAGGCCCGTTCGTTCATGAACTACCCCTACAACGTCCAGGGCGGACAGGGGGCGTTCTTTGCCGACTTCCCATTCCGGTTCAGCGATCCTGAGTTGCTGTTCATGCGCCACGCGCCGGCTCGCTTCGTACAGATGGGTAATGCCGACTGGTTCGACCACCACGGGCTTGAGCAAGCCGAGCTCGATGCACCGTCGACGTATCGCGTGGAGGTGAGGGTCAATCGGGACAGGCCAGTGTTCGAGTTCCTTGAGCCCGTCATATTGGAAGTCAAACTCACGAATACCGACAGCCAGCCAAAGCTTCTGCCCTCAACTGCCATCGACCCGCAGGACGTGCTCGTAATCCTCAAACAGAAGGGCAAGCCGGCGCGCCAATGGATGCCGTACTCACGGCAGTGCCTCAAGCTCGACATGACTGTCCTGCAACCGGGTGAATCGATGTACCAAGCGCTGCCGGTTTTCGCCGGGCTCAACGGATGGGACGTTTCGGATCCCGGGGTCTATCAGATTCAGGTTGCGGTCGACGTCGGCGGACGGGTGGTTACCAGCGCCCCGCTCCAGCTGAGAATCGCGCCGCCCCGAACCTGGGACGAGGAAGACGTTGCGCAGGAGTTCTTCTCCGAGGATGTGGGCCGCACGCTGGCGTTCACCGGTACGGCAGTCTTGACGTCGGCCAACGAAGTGCTGCGTGACACCGTCGAACGGTTGCCCCAGAGCCGGGCAGCCATCCATGCCGCGGCGGCTCTGGCGGCCCCGCTCGCAAAGGATTACAAATTGCTGGTGATCCCGGAGGCGCCGATCTCGACGAACCGCGTGGCTGAGGCAGGCGGCATCGTCGAGCAACGACCGGCGCGTGTCGATGATGTGGTGAAGCTGATCGGGGATAGTGTGCCGACACTTGAAGCTGCAGAAACCTTTGGCCACATAACCTTCCGCCGCAACGTGGAGGCGATCAACCAGGCTCTGGCATCCAGTGGCGCAGTCCAGCCCGCCGCGGCGATGCAGAAGTCATTGGGCGACATCCTGGGACAACGCGGCGTTCTGCCTTCCGTGGTCGAGGCAGTCGACGACAAAGCCAAAGCGCTCGCTGCCGTGGCTTCGAGGGGGGCCGGGAAGAATCGACGGGCCAACGGCAGCAATGGGGATCGGCAAGCACAGAAGCGGCGGGACTCGTGAAGCTGCACATCGAACTGCAGGAGGGGTGGGGCGGCGATCTCGTCGAGGTCACCGTCGGCGGCAAGCGAGCCTACGACGGCCGCCCCACGACCCGAATGCAGACGGGCTATGCCGCCGGCGTTGAAGTTGATCTACCGGACGCCGAGGAATCGGTGCCTGTCGAGGTCCGTCTTCCTGATCGCGGCATCGTCGCCCGCCACGAGGTGAGCACCCGACATGAAACGTGGGTCGGCCTGAGCCTGGAGGGCGAGGTCGTGCGGGTACGCGAACAGCCAAATCAGTTCGGCTACGTCTGAATCGACTTGGGCGGTGATCGAGCTCGTCCGCACGAATTGATCGTGCGGAGTCGCGAGTGCATTGCGCCCGCGTGTTCACCGACCGGTGGTGCCGTCGATCAGTTCGCGCAAGATGTCCGCGTGACCCGCATGGCGGCCGGTCTCTTCGATCATGTGGGCCATGGCCCAGCGGACGCTGGCCGCGGGGCGCCCCGGCCGGGATCGCGGAAGCGGTGCCGCGAGGTCGGTGCAGTCGTCGAGCACCTCGTTGGCCTGCTCGACGGCATCGCGATAGCGGGCCACCACATCGGCCATGCTGTCCGACGGTTCGACCGAGAACGTGGCCTTCCAGTCGGCGACGTCTTCGCCGAGAAAAATCCACCGTTCGACGTGGGTCAGGTGATTGAGAAGGCCGAGCAGTGTGGTGCCCGACGGCACCGAGAACGCCCGGGCCGCCGGCTCGGGCGCGCCGTCGACCTTTGCGGCGATGGACGTGCGGAGATAATCGAGAAATCCCCGCAGCACCTCGGATTCGCTGTTGCCCGTCCCAGGCGGCGGGCTGTCGCGCCTGCGTTGCTGACTGGTGTGCACGATGCCCAGTATCAGCGTGATCGCGCCTCACGGCACGGAACTTGCTGTCCGGGCAAGGTGCCGCTCAGCCGGCCACAGCGGCGGTGCCGCTCAACCAGCCACAGCGGCGGTGCCGCTCAACCAGCCACAGCGGCGGTGCCGCTCAACCAGCCACAGCGGCGGTGCCGCTCATCCAGCCAGCGCCTGACGCGCATAGGCGCGCACGTCGGCGTCACTGTCGTCCAACGCCACGGTGAGGGCCTGACGGGCCGTCGATTCCGATCCCGCCCACCTGCTCAGGCTCAGTACCGCCGCCTTGCGGACATCGAGGTGCTGGTCCTCCAGCGCCCGCGACAGGGTGGGTACCGCGACCGCGGGCACCGCCCCGGCCAATGCCCGCGCCGCGCCCTGGCGGATCTGCCAGGCCGATTCGGTGAACGCCTTCTCGACGCTGACGACGTCATCATCGGTGCAGCCGACGGCGCCGAGAGACGCCAGCGCCGCCGCCCGCACGAGCGGGTCGGGGTCATCCAGCGCAACCCGCACCGCTTCCGCGCCGGCCCGCAGGGTCGCCAGGCCTCCCACCGCGGCGATCCGCACTTCCCGGTTCTCGTCAGTGGTGGCCGCGGCCACACCCACGTGGTCGTCGACCGATACCAGGGCCCGCACCGCTTCGATCCGGACCCGGTGGTCGGCATCGGTCGACGCGTCCCGGTACGCCTGGGCGCTGCCGACGCGCCGGGAACTCGACAGGTACACCGTGGCCGCCCGAACCACCGGATCGACGGAGCCCAGCCGGTCGACGAACGCAACCGGATCGGGCAGGACTTCGACGAGTTCGCGAACCGCATCCGAGGTTTCCCGCCGCACCCCGGCGTCGTCGTCGGCCAGTGCGGCCACCAGCGCGGGCTGGTACCCGTCGGGCAGATGCTCGACGAGCGTGGCGACCGCGGTACGGCGCACGCCGGCGTCCGCGTCGGTCAGGTAGGTATTCAGATCCTCCAGCGTGGGTTCTTCCAAGGCCAGCACCGCGGCGATACGCGGTGACGGCGGCTGGGCCGATCCCGCGCGGACCCGGGAGTGCTCGGCCGACGGAGCCCTGCCGCCGTGCAGATGGGGTTGTTCGACTCTGGTCACCGGATCCTGCGACGTCAGGTGGTCCAGCTCGGGCACTGCGACGAAATACGGTGCCACGGGACGTTTCACGAACTGCATGACACCGTCGGCGTCCTTGTAGAGGTTGAGGTGATAGCGCCACTCCTGATCGTCCCGCTGGGGCAGATCGGCACGGTCGTGGTAGAGGCCCCAACGTGATTCGGTCCGGGTCAACGAGGACCGGGCCGCCATCTCCGCGCAATCACGGATGAAGGACACCTCGGCGGCACGCATCAACTCGTGCGGGGTCCGGGCGCCGATACCCTCGACCTCGCTGACCATGCGCTCAAAGGTCTGCACTGCGATCGACAGCTTGGTGGCTGTCTTCGGCGGTGCCACATAGTCGTTGACGAACCGCCGCAGCTTGAACTCGACCTGCGGTTGCGGCGGGCCATCCGGGTGCCGCAGCGGCCGGTAGATGAGCTCGTGGGCCTGGGCGATCTGATCATCCGGTAGTTGCTCGGGTGCAGCAAGTTCCGACAGCGTCGAAGCCGCGTGCTCACCGGCCAGATCCCCGTAGACGAACGCGCCGATCATGTAGTTGTGCGGAACGCATGCCAGGTCGCCGGCCGCGTACAGACCGGGCACCGTGGTGCGGGCATGCTCATCCACCCACACACCCGACGCGGAATGCCCGGAGCACAAACCGATCTCGGAGATGTGCATCTCGATGTCGTGGGTCCGGTAGTCATGCCCCCGGTTGGCGTGGAACGTTCCCCGGGTGGGACGTTCGGTGGTGTGCAGGATGTTCTCCAGCGTGGTCAGCGTTTCATCGGGCAGATGGCTGACCTTGAGGTAGATCGGTCCGCGGGCCGATTCGATCTCCTCCTTGACCTCGGACATCATCTGACCCGACCAGTAGTCGGAATCGACGAACCGCTCCCCCAGTGCATTGACCTGGTAGCCGCCGAACGGATTGGCCACATACGCGCACGCCGGGCCGTTGTAGTCCTTGATCAGCGGATTGACCTGGAAGCACTCGATTCCGGAGAGTTCGGCGCCGGCGTGATAGGCCATGGCGTATCCGTCACCGGCGTTCGTCGGGTTCTCGTACGTGCCGTACAGATAACCGGACGCGGGAAGCCCGAGTCGACCGCACGCCCCAGTGGACAGGATCACAGCCTTCGCCGCCACAGTGACGAATTCGCCTGTGCGAGTGTTGAATGCCGCGGCGCCGACCGCGCGGCCCTGATCGGTGAGCACACGCACCGGCATCAACCGGTTCTCGATGCGGATCTTCTCACGCATCGAGCGTTGGCGCAGCACCCGGTACAGCGCCTTCTTGACGTCCTTGCCCTCGGGCATCGGCAACACATAGGAGCCCGATCGGTGCACGCGCCGTACCGCGTACTCACCGTGCTCGTCCTTCTCGAACTTGACCCCGTACCGCTCGAGCCGCTGCACCATGGCGAATCCACGGGTGGCCGTCTGATAGACGGTGCGCTGGTTGACGATTCCGTCGTTGGCGCGGGTGATCTCGGCGACGTAGTCCTCAGGCTCGGCCTTGCCGGGGATGACGGCGTTGTTCACGCCGTCCATCCCCATGGCCAGCGCACCGGAATGCCGAACGTGGGCTTTCTCCAGTAGCAGCACCTGGGCACCGTTCTCGGCTGCGGTCAGCGCCGCCATGGTGCCCGCGGTGCCACCGCCGATCACCAGTACGTCGCAGTCGATCCGGACGGCCTGCGAAATTTCTGGGGCGGCGTTTGAATGCTCGGTCAATTCAGTCACGGTTGCTCCAGTGCGGCAATGATCTCGGCGCGCAGCGCGGATCGTTCGGGATGGTCGGTTCGGGGCTGAGCCACCTCGATGAGCGCACGCAACGGCTGCCCGGCACGACCGAGCACCGCGACGCGGTCACCGAGCGTGAGCGCTTCATCGACATCGTGGGTGACGAACACGATCGTGGTCGGATGGGCCTTCCAGGTGTCGATCAGCAATCGCTGCATGGCCGAGCGGGTCTGGGTATCCAGGGCGGCGAACGGCTCGTCCATCATGACCGCGCGCGGTGCACCCGCCAGACCGCGCGCGAGTTGAACCCGCTGCCGCATACCGCCGGACAGATTCTTCGGCAGGAAGTCGGCGAAGCCGGACAGGCCTACCTCGGCGATCCAGCGGTCGGCCCGCTCCCTACGGCTGTTACGCGGCTCGCCGCGGCGACCGGCCTTCGGCTCCCCGCGGAGCTGCAGTGCCAGTTCGATATTGGACCGCACCGTACGCCACGGCAGCAGCGCGCTGTCCTGGAACACCATGCCGCGGTCCCGTGAGGTGGTGGTGACCGGGTCGCCGTCGGCAAGCACTCGGCCACCGTCAGGCCGCAGCAGTCCGGTCAACGCACGTAGCACCGTCGACTTACCGCAGCCCGACGGACCGGTGAGCACCAGGATCTCGCCGGGCTCGACGGTAAGGCTCAAGTCCTCGATCACCGGAGCACCGGTGTAGGACAACCGGATTCGATCGAGTTCCAGCCGCATCCCCGTACTGGTCAAGGTTGTGGTCATCGCGTCACCTCCTCACCACGCGGCAGCCATCTGGTCGCCCGGCGGCCGATAAGCTCTACCGCCGCGGCGGTGAGGAAACCGAGCACACCGATCGTGATGATGCCCACGAACACGTCGGGATAGTTCAGGACCGTGTAGGCCTGCCAGGTGCGATAGCCCACACCGAGACGGCCCGAGATCATCTCGGCCGAGATCACGCAGATCCAGGCCACCCCCATTCCGACCGAGAGCCCGCCGAACAGTCCCGGCAGGATGCCGGGCAGCACCACCTGGCGGAGCACGTCGAGGCGGCCACCACCCAGGGTGCGAACCGAGTCTTCCCAGATGGTCGGTAGGGCGCGCACCGCGTGCCGGACGCTGACCATGATCGGGAAGTACGCCGCCAGGAACGTGATGAACACGATCCCCGCCTCATCGCTGGGGAACAACAGAATTGCCACGGGCACGATGGCGATCGCCGGGATGGGCCGCGCGAGTTCAGTGAGCGGTCCGAAGATATCGGCGAACCATGCGGTGCGTCCCAACAAGATTCCGGTGATCACACCGACCACTGCGGCGATACCGAACCCGGTGAGAATCCGGATCAGCGACTGGCCGAGGTCCAGCCAGTACTCCGGTGTGCCCAACCGGTTCACCAGGGCTGCAGCGATTTCGGTGACGGTGGGCAGGGTGTCGAACCGCAGACCGAAGCGCACGTCGTTGGCCGTCAACAGCTGCCACAGTACGATCGCGCTGACCACCGACGCCAGGCGCACCAGGCGGTGCGGCCAGGCAGAGGGCGTGCGACGGGTACGGACATCCTCCGGCACGGCCGGCGGGTCGCTTACCGCCGCCGGAGCGGTGTCGGTGGTGGTCACACCGCACCTGCGAGTGCTTGCTGATAGTCGACGATCGCCGCACCGGGATGCGTCGCCGTGTAGCGCTCGGCACCGGCCTGAGTTCCGAACGGCAGATAGCCCTCACTACCTGGAGCGGGCAGACGCACCCACACAGACTTGTCGGCGAACCAACGGGTACCCAGTTCAGCGTCGGAGATGTAGGCGGCGCGGACCTTCTTGCCCTCGCCTTGTGCCTGGCGGATCGCCTTGAGCAGGCAGACCGGGGTCGCGGCCGCCGTGGTGGCATCAGATCCGTCGAGCCAGAGTTCACCAGCGGTGGCAGGATTGTCGACCGTGCTGTGGCACACCGGATCGGTGCCGCTCAACGCCGACGGATTGGCGTTCGAGGCCAGCGCTTTCTCGTAATCCTGGCCCCGCGCGGCGAACGCCGCACGCAACGGCGCGTCTTGCACGAAACCGGGCACATCGAGATCGGCGAAGTTGTCGATCGACTTCAGGTAGGGCACATCACCTTTGAGCGCATCGACCAGCGATGGCTTGAGCGTGGCGTCGAACGAGGTGCCACCCGGCCCGTTGTACAGGTAGACGACCTCCTGTGGCAGCCCACTGCCCTCGGCCACGAGGCGGGCCGCCTCCAACGGCTTGGTGTTGAGAAAGTCGGTGGCATCCAGTTGGGCCTGCAGGAAGGCGTCGAGGACCTCCGGATGATCAGCCGCATACGCCCGGCGCACCACCACGCCGTGCAAGGTCGGATAGTTCAGCTCGGCCCCGTCGTAGAGCAGCTTGGCCTTGCCCTGCTGGACCAACAACCCCGGCCACGCGACGAACTGTGAAAGCGCCTGAACCTGGCCCGATTCCAGCGACGATGCGCCGACCTGCGGCTGCTGGTTGAGCACCTCTACCCCGGTCTTGGCATCGAGACCGGTCTTGCCGAGTGCTTGCACCAGCATGCCGTGGCCCGCCGAACCGACGCTGGCCGAGACCTTCTTTCCGGCCAGGTCGGTCAAGGACTTGGCCGGCGAATCAGGTGCCACCACAACCATGTTCAGCGCGCCTTTCGGGTTGTACCCGGTGACCGAGACGATCTCGGTCTTGGCGCGTTCGTTGGCCTGCGTCTTGGACCCGTTGATGAGCATCGGATAGTCGCCCATGGAACCGATGTCGATCTTCTCGGCGACCATCTGCGCGGTGATGGGTGCGCCGGTGTCGTAGTCCTGCCACGTCACGTTGTACTTGGTGCCGGTACGGGTGGTGATATCGGCCAGGCGGCGTTCCAGGTATCCCTGGGCGCGCAGCAAGGTTCCGGCGGTGACGGTGTTGATGGTCTTGGATTGGTAGCCGACGACCACATCGACTGTGTCGGAAGATTTCGTCGCCGAGTCCAGGGAGCAGCCGGCGGTCACGAGTGTGAGACCGGCGGTGAGGGCGATCAGGGCTGTTTTCACGTCGGGTCCTCTAGCGGATGAGATAGGGCATGTTGACGGTCACGGCGCCGGTGGGACAGCGGGCCGCGCAGGGCCCGCAGTACCAGCACTCGTCGACGTGCATGAAGGCCTTACCGTTCTCAGGATTGATTGCCAGTGAATCGAGCGGGCACACGTCGACACACAATGTGCAGCCCTCGATACACAGGGACTCGTCGATGGTCACCGGGACATCGGCGCGTTGATTGACCAGCGTCATGCGTCTCTCCTAATAAGGTTGCCGCGCATGGTGATTCGGTCACCACGCATCCTGATGTACTCCAGGTCGACGGGCGTTCCGTCATCCAGACTGGTCAGCCGTTCGGCCATCAGCAATGCCGATCCGGCCGGCACCTGCAATGTCGCTGCGGAATGCGGGTCGGCCGAAACCGCTTCCAGGGCAAGGCTCGCCCCACCCAGGCGCCGCCCGCTGACCCGCTCGATGAGCGCGAAGATGTCATTGCTCTCCAGCGGATGGCCGATCACCTCCTCACCGATGTCGGGAGCCAGGTAGGTCAGATCCAGCGACAGCGGCAGATCGGCGAGGTAGCGCAGGCGCTCGATGAACACCACTTGCGTTCCCGGCTCAAGCGCCAGCTTTCGAGCCACTGCCGGTGGGGCCGAGAGTCGCTGGACGGCACGGACTTCGTTGCGCACGTCGCCGTAGTCCTTGAAGGTCTCTTTCAGACCCACCAGCGCGTCGAGGCCGTGATCGTACTTGCGGGCCGCCACGTGCGTGCCCACCTTGGTGCCGCGGTCGATGAGACCCTCGGTCTTGAGCACCGCGAGGGCTTCACGGATGGTGTTGCGGGAGACGAAGAATTCGGCGGCCAGGTCCGCCTCGGCCGGTAGGGCACCGTCATAGGTGCCTTCGTAGATCTGATGGCGGAGCACGTCAGCCACCTGGCGGGCCTGATCGGCGCGCGCACGCCGGCTCGGCAGCGATAAGGGATGGGCTTCGGGCTGCGACACGCACTCAAGGTAAGGGGCGATCCAGGCGCCGCGCAGTGCCGCGAATTCACCGTCGGCGCAGGTTAACGGATTGCGCCGCCGACGGACGTGCCGTACCTGGCGAAACCGACGTGCCGACCGTTATTACGCCACCTCGCGCTCGAGGAGAATTTACAAATCGCGATGATCGAAATGTCGTTTGGGTCGGCTCAAAAACTTTGGCCACTTTGGTCTCACCAGTCCCAAACAGCGTTTTCTTGTCGGAGTATCGAACTAGTGTTCGAATCATGAACATCGGGTTGGTGCAGAGTCGGGACGCAGCGCAGACCGCGCTGGCCGGCCACCTGGCAGCAACCGCGACGCTGGCCGATGTTGATTTCACCGGTTTCGACACCGCGGAGTTGTTGGCGATCCAGTCCGGACGCGAACGGCAGGCCCGCTCCCAGGCCATGATCGATCACCGCATCCAGTCCGCACTGATGGCCCGGACCAGCCCAGCCGAGATCGGTGCCAAATCATGGACCGATGCCCTTGCCACCCGGATGCGGATCAGCCGCAAGGAAGCATCACGCAGAGTCGCCGCGGCAACAGACTTGGGGCCGCGCTACGGCCTCACCGGCGAGGTGCTCGAACCGTCGCTGCCCGCCTGCGCCCAGGCGCTCGGCTCGGGAACGATCAACACCGAACACATCACGATCATCGGCGGCACACTGGCGAAAGCCGAAAAGTACGTCAGCACAGCTGAACTCGCCCAGATCGAATCCGACCTGGTGAGCGCAGCGGCCCGAGACACTCCCGAAACACTGAAAGCCGCCGCCGACAAGCTGCTGTATCTGCTCAACCAGGACGGCGATAGCCCCGACGTCGCAGCACATCTGCGTGGGCTAAGTATCGGCAAACAGGACCCAGACGGACTGGTGCACGTGCAGGGCTGGCTGGATCCCGAGACCGCTTCGTATCTGACAACCGTCACCGGCGTGTGGGGCGCGCCCGGCCTCAACAACCCCAGTGACCAACAACCGGTCCATAACCCCACACCCAACCCACTAGATATTCCCGATGCCCCTGACGCCGAGGCTGCTGACGTTGAGGCTGCTGACGTTGAGGCCGAGCCCGAGGCGGCTGCTACCGAGATCCCGGACACCGGCATCGATTCGGCCGATCCACAGGCCCGCGCCACCGGCACATCCCCAGACCAGCAAGCTCAGCAAGAGCAGCAGACCGCCGCCGACCGCGACACCCGAACCCAGGCTCAACGCAACCACGACGCACTCAAGGCCGCGCTGCGCGAACTACTGATGTCCAAACGACTCGGCCAACATGGCGGGCTCCCGGTCACCGTGGTCGTCTCCACCACACTGGCCGAACTGGAAGCCGGAGCCGGCGTCGCCGTCACCGGGGCGGGCATCCGAATACCGATGACAGACCTCATCCGGCTGGCATCGCACAGCTTCCACTACCTCATCGTCTACGAACACCACACCGCCGAACCGCTCTACATGGCCCGCACAAAACGATTGGCCACCAAAGCCCAACGACTCCTGCTCTACAACCGTGACCGCGGCTGCACCCGCCCCGGATGCACCGCACCGGCCGACCACTGCCAAGTCCACCACGCCAAGACCGACTGGCAACACGGCGGCCACACCGACGCCCCCGACCTCGCACTGAGTTGCGGACCCGACAACCGCCTCGTCGGACTGGGCTGGACCACCAGCGTCGATCCCGACACAGGCCGGATCCACTGGCACCCGCCACCCCTGATGGATACCGGGCAGGACACCCTCAACCACCACTTCCATCCCGAGGAACTACTGGTTGCACCGGAACAAAGTTCTTGACGCAACGAACGCCCCCTCGACTCATCTCGACCACGCAGGCGTGCACCGCGATTGAGTTCCGCCCTAACCTTCGGTCAGCGTCCGGCTGACTGTCACCGGTATGCCGTTGAGTGCACCGTTTCCGGACGGTTCATCGATGAAGTCCGGCAGCGACAGGATGTTGGTGTTCACCCCCGGTGCCGCGTTGGCGACGCCGAGCCGGGTGCCGGTCTGACCGTGCCCCCAGCCGTGCGGCATCGACACCACTCCCAGCTTGATCGCGTCGGTCACCTCGACGGGCACCACGATTTTTCCGGCGGTCGACGCCACTTCCGCATTGTCGCCATCGGCAATCCCGCGAGACGCCGCATCCTGGCTGTGCATCAGCAGGGTGCACCGATCGCGGCCCTTCATCAACGAACCGACGTTGTGCAACCAGGAGTTGTTGGACCGCAGATGCCGGCGGCTGACCAGCACCAGATCCTCGGGAGCGCGGTCGAGTCGCTCGGACAGCCGGGGCAGGTCGTCGAGCAGGTACTGCGGCGCCACTCGGATCTTCTGATCGGAGGTCCCGAGTACCTCGGGCACTCGAGGCACCATCGGGCCGTAGTTGATCCCGTCCGGATGCGCCTTGAGCTTGTCCAGGGTCAGGCCGTCCGGGTTATCGCCGTATCGGTCGCCGAACGCGGCGGTGCGCAGCGTCAGGTCGAGCATCCGTTCGGGACCACCGCCGTCGTAGTGCTTGCGGATCTCGGCGCCGTCGAGCCCCTGGGTGAAGCACAGGTAGTCGAACCAGCCGTCGTCGAGCGCGGCGATGTCGACGTCCTCGGCCGGGGTGCCGGTGCACAACCCGGTCAGCCGGATCAGGATCTCCCATTCCTCCGGTGCGTCGGGATCCTCGCGATGGAACACCGGCGGCGAGTAGCGCGCGAAGCTGTTGATCGCCGCGCCCAAAAGCAGATCGGCGGAATGGGGCTGCTCGAGCGCCGAGGCACCGGGCAGGATGACATCGGCGTGCTTGGTGGTCTCGTTGAGCCACAGGTCCACCGAGATCATGGCGTCCAACTGCGGCAGCGCCTCGTCGAGTTTGTCGCCGCCCGGAGTCGACAGCACCGGGTTGCCGGCCACCGTGATGAGGGCCTTGAGCTGTCCCTCGCCGGGGGTGGTGATCTCTTCGAGCATGCACGACACCGGGACCTGACCCATCACCTCTTTGGCCCCGCGGACCCGCGTGCGGTAACGGCCGAAGTTCGGCGCCCCGTCCTCCAGCCCCGGGATCGGCTGGCTGGTGACCGTCCACGCGGTCGGGGTGGCGAACATCGCGCCGCCGGGGGTGTCGAAGTGACCGGTGACGATGTTGACCACGTCGACCAGCCAGCTGGCCAGGCTGCCGAACTCCTGGTTGCAGGTGCCGATCCGGCCGTAGACCACCGCACGCGGTGTGCCCGCCAGTTCACGGGCCAGTCCGCGAATCCGCTCCGCAGCGATACCCGTTGCGGCAGAGACCCTTTCGGGCGACCATTCGGCAACCACCCGCTGTAGCGTCGACACCCCGTCGAGGTGGCGCTCCAGGTCGCCGAGATTGACCAACCCTTCGTCGAACACCGTGTGGACGATCCCGAGCAGCAGGGCCGCATCGGTGCCAGGGGTGATCGGCAGCCATTCGTCGGCCTTGGCCGCTGTGGCGGTGCGCACCGGGTCGATGACGATCACCTTGCCGCGCTTGCGGATACCGCCGATGATGCCCATCACGTCAGGCGCGGCCAGCAACGAGCCCTGCGAGGCAGCGGGGTTGGCGCCCATGACCACCAACAGGTCGGTGCGCTGGATGTCCGGTGTCGGAAACGCCCACCAGCTGCCGTACATCAGGTGCGACGACAGGTTCTTGGGCCACTGGTCGATGGTGCCCGGCGAATAGGTGATCGGCATGCCGGACAGGCCGAGCAGGATCGCCGCATACCTGGACAGCGAAAATGAGTGTGCCAGTGGGTTTCCGGTGTACGCGGCGACCGCGCCGATGCCGTACTTCTCGATGACGGGCGCGAGCAGTTCGGTGCAGCGACGGAACGCGGTATCCCAGTCGACCTCGTGCCACTGCCCGTCGACCTTGATCATCGGCCGGCGGATGCGGTCGGGATCGTCATGCAACGCGGCCAGCGAGGCGCCTTTCGGGCAGATGTGCCCCGCGCTCCACTGGTCGGCCTTGTTCGGCCGAACGCTCGCCACCTTGCCGTCGGAGACCTGAATCTCCAAGCCGCACATCGCCTCACACAGCGGACAGGCGTGCAGATGCAGGCCGTCCTGGCCGATATCCGCGATTTTTCTCGGCTCGTGTCCCATCAGCGGCCTCCGATGTTGTTACGTGTGCCAACACACGTAACAGCATCGTGGCACCGAATGCACCGGTGATCCCGATGTTCGGGACAGGTACCTACTGGTCGGAGTTGTCCTGGACGCCTTGTACGGCGGCGGCGGCCGCGCGGATCTGCGGCGTCACCAACATCACCTGGCCCAGCACACCGTTGACGAACCCGGGCGATTCATCGGTGGACAACTCCTTGGCCAGTTCGACGGCCTCGTCCACTGCCACGGGCTCGGGAACATCCTCGGCGTGCAGCAGTTCCCACACGGCCACCCGCAGGATGGCCCGGTCCACGGCGGGCAGCCGCTCCAGCGTCCAACCCTGGAGGTGCGCCGAGATGAGGTCGTCGATGTGCGCGGCGTGCTCCGTGACGCCGCGCGCCACCAACACCGTGTAGGGGTTCAGCGGGCTGACGTCGTCCTGATCCTCGGCCAGCGCGGCACGACCATCGGCCACCGCCTCAGCCGTCAAACCGCGGGCCTCGGCCTCGAACAGCAGATCGACGGCCCGCTTACGGGCCTGGTGACGGCCCCGGTCACCACGACGGTCAGGCATGGTCAGCCATTCACGCGGCCCAGGTAGCTACCGTCACGGGTGTCAACCTTGAGCTTGTCGCCGGTGTTGATGAACAACGGAACCTGGATCTCGGCACCGGTCTCCATCGTGGCGGGCTTGGTGCCGGCGCTGGAACGGTCACCCTGCAGGCCCGGCTCGGTGTGGGAAACCACGAGCTCGACGGACACCGGCAGCTCCAGGTACAGCGGAACGCCGTCGTGGAAGGCGATCTGCACCGGCAGACTCTCCAGCAGGAAGTCGGCCAAACGGCCGACGAGCGCCTCGGACAGCGGATGCTGGTTGAAGTCTTCGGAATCCATGAAGACGAAGTCGTTGCCGTCGCGGTACAGGTACGTCGCGTCGCGGCGGTCCACGGTGGCGGTCTCCACCTTGACACCGGCGTTGTAGGTCTTGTCGACGACCTTGCCGGACACGACGTTCTTCAGCTTCGTCCGCACGAAGGCCGGGCCCTTGCCCGGCTTGACGTGCTGGAATTCGACGATCTGCCACAGCTGTCCGTCGATCTGCAGGACGAGCCCGTTCTTGAAGTCGGCAGTCGATGCCATGAGGGTGTAGCTCCTAAGCTTTTGTCACAAAATGGCCAGTTCTTTGGGGAACCGGGTAAGCAGGTCGGGCGCCGCCTCGCCGACGACCAGGGTGTCCTCGATGCGGACACCGCCGCGATCGGGCAAGTAGACACCTGGCTCGACGGTCACCGCAGAGCCAGCAAGCAGTGTACCGGCGGCAGCGGCATTGATTCCCGGTGCTTCGTGGATCTGCAGTCCGACGCCGTGTCCGAGGCCGTGACCGAAGTTCTCGCCGTAGCCCGCATCGGCGATGACCTGGCGCGATGCCGCATCGACCGAGCTCAACACAACGCCGGGGGCCAGCGCGTCGCGCCCGGCCTGCTGCGCGGTGGCGACCAGGTCATAGATGTCGCGCTGCCACTGCGCCGCCGGGCCCAGCACGAACGTGCGCGTCATGTCGGAGTGGTAGCCGGCCACCAGGGCACCGAAATCGATCTTCACGAAGTCCCCGGCGGCCAGCACCGCATCCGTCGGCCGGTGGTGCGGGATGGCGGAATTCGCGCCCGTCGCCACGATCGTCTCGAAGGAAGGCCCGTCGGCGCCGTGATCGAGCATCAGGGCCTCCAGCTCGTTGCGGACCTCCCGTTCGGTGCGGCCGGGCCGCAGACCACCGCGTTCCAGCAGATCGGTGAGCGCGGCGTCGCCGGCCTCACACGCCAACCGCAGCATCGCGATCTCGCCCGCGTCCTTGACCTCCCGCAGGGCCTCCACCGTGCCGGCCGCGCGTACCCACTCGACCGAGTCGCCGGCCGCCTTCGTAAGCGCCGTGTAGGCGTCCACGGTCACCACGTGGCTCTCGAAACCCAACCGCACGGCTCCGGCTCGGGCGGCCCGCCCGGCCAAGTGCGACCCGCAGGCCCGCTCGATGACCACCTCGGCGTCCGGCGACTGCTGCGCGGCCTGCGTGCGGTAGCGCCCATCAGTGGCCAGCACCGGCACGACGTTCTCGGCGAGGATCAGCAGGGCCGCGTTCGAACCCGTGAATCCGGACAGATAACGCACGTTGACCAGGTCAGTTACCAACATTGCGTCCAGGCCCGAGTCGGCTAGTCGACGCCGCAGCCGGTCCCTGCGCTGGGAAATAGTCACGGTCGGTGACGCTACTCGCTACAGTGTGCCCCCATGAGCAAGTGGTTACTGCGTGGAGTGGTGTTCGCAACAGCGATGGTCATCGTGCGCTTACTGCAAGGAGCACTGATCAACGCCTCGCCGGGTAATGCCACCTGGTTCAGCCTGGGGCTCGTCACGTTGTTCGGGATCGGAGTGCTGATCTGGGGTCTGCTTGACGGCCAGAGCGACGCGCGTAACAATCCGGATCCGGATCGTCGTGCCGACATGGCGATGATCTGGCTGATCGCCGGCCTGTTCGCCGGCATCGTCAGCGGCGCGGTGGCGTGGTTCATCGGGATCTTCTACAAGAGCCTGTACACCGATGCGCTGTTGAACGAGGTCACCACGTTCGCGGCGTTCACAGCGCTGCTGGTGTTCCTGCTCGGCGTGGCAGGCGTGACCGTGGGCCGCTGGCTGGTGGACCGCAAGGCCCCGCCGCAGCCCCGCCAACGCCACCACGGCCTGGCCGCCGACGATCGCGCCGACACCGACGTGTTCGCCGCCGTGAGCGCCAACGGCGCCGCCGAGACCACCGACGACACCACTCAGACCATCGAGTACCCCGAGCAGCCCAAGCAGTAGCCATCCCCTGCCTGTGAGGGGCAGAGCAGAATTCTCAGTCAGAAGTGGCGCGGGCGATCAGGCCCGCGCCACTTCTGCGTATGCGGCCGCCAACAGCGACGGGTCAGGGCCTTCCAGTCGGCCCGGCTTCGCCAGTCCGTCGAGCACGACGAACCGCAGAATCCCCGAGCGGTTCTTCTTGTCGCCCGCCATGTAGTCCATCAACTGGGGCAGTGCTGCGGCGTCGTAGGTGACCGGCAATCCGAGCGCCGTCAGCACCGAACGGTGCCGGTCGGCGGTCTCGTCGTCGAGACGCCCGGCCAGCCGGCCCAATTCGGCCGCGAACACCAATCCCACCGACACGGCGGCGCCGTGGCGCCACTTGTACCGCTCGCGGCGCTCGATGGCGTGTGCGAGGGTGTGGCCGTAATTGAGGATCTCACGCAACTGCGATTCGCGTTCGTCAGCAGCAACTACCTCAGCCTTCACCGTGATCGCGCGACGGATCAGTTCGGGCAGGACGGTTCCGGTGGGATCGACGGCCGCCTCCGGATCAGCCTCGATCAGATCGAGGATGACGGGGTCGGCGATGAAGCCGGCCTTCACAATCTCGGCCATCCCGGCGACAATCTCGTTGCGCGGCAAGGTTTCCAGGGTCGCAAGATCCACCAGCACCGCGGCCGGCTGATGAAACGCGCCGACGAGGTTCTTGCCGGCATCGGTGTTGATCCCGGTCTTTCCGCCCACCGCCGCGTCGACCATACCCAGCAGCGTGGTGGGTACGTGCACGATGTCGACGCCGCGCAACCAAGTGGCCGCAGCAAAGCCTGCGACATCAGTGGCCGCTCCCCCGCCCAGGCTGACGACGGCGTCTTTACGGCCAATGCCGATGCGCCCCAGCACTTCCCAGATGAAGCCGACGACGGGCAGTTCCTTACCCGCCTCGGCATCTGGAATCTCGATGCGGTGGGCTTCAATTCCCTTGTCGGCCAAGTGTTGCCGCACGGCTTCGGCGGTCTGGGTCAGCACCGGCTGATTCAGGATCGCCACCTTGTGGCGCCCCTCCAGCGTGTTTCCCAGCTCGCCCAGCAGGCCGGTTCCGATGATGACCGGGTAGGGCCGGTCCACCAGTACCTCGACGATTACCGGGTCAGTCATCATGTCGCTCCGCGTTGCGAGCGGCCAGGGCCGCTGGGGTGGGTATGGCTTTCGATTCAGTATCGGAAGAGGTAGCTGGGGGTTTGCCGCCGGTGGACTCAGAACCAGATGTCGCCCCCGAAGCCGGACCGCGCCGCCAGGGCGGGCGACGCCGCCGCCGCTTGCCGGTCCGCGGCTGCTCGGCCTGTTTCTGGGGTGGGGAGTCTTCCAGTCGCGTGACGATCGTGCGCACCACCGCGCCCGGATTGCGCCGGTTGGTGTTGATCCGCATGGTCGCCACCCGCCGGTACAGCGGCACCCGCTCGGACATCAGGGCACGGAACTTCTCGGCCCGGTCCGGCCCGGCCAGCAGTGGCCGGACCGTGGAACCGCCCGTCCGGCGCACCCCCTCGGCCGCGCTGATCTCCAGGTACACCACGGTGTGACCGGCCAGGGCGGCACGCACTCCAGGGGTGGTGACGGCGCCGCCGCCCAGCGACAGCACGCCGTCGTGGCTGGACAGCGCCGAGCGGATGACCTCTTCTTCGATACGGCGGAACTCCGCCTCACCGTCGGTGGCGAAGATGTCGGCGATCGTGCGGCCGGTGGTCTCCTCGATCGCGGCGTCGGTGTCGAGCATCGTGAGGTTCAGCGCCTTGGCAAGCCGGCGGCCGATGGTCGACTTGCCCGAACCCGGCAGGCCGATCAGTACCGCCTTGGGGGCCATCAGCCCAGGGCCTGCGCCGCCGGCTCGCGCTCGGCGACGGCCCGCAGGTAGGCGTCGATGTTGGCGCGGGTCTCGGCCAGCGAGTCCCCGCCGAACTTCTCCAGCACGGCACGGGCCACCACGAGGGCGACCATGGTCTCCACCACCACACCTGCCGCCGGCACCGCGCACACGTCGGACCGCTGGTGAATGGCGACGGCTTCTTCGCCGGTGGCCATGTCGACGGTCGCCAGTGCCCGAGGGACGGTCGAGATCGGCTTCATCGCGGCCCGGACCCGCAGCGCCTGGCCGTTGGTCATGCCGCCTTCGAGGCCGCCGGCCCGGTTGGTCGAGCGCAGGACTCCGTCGGGGCCCGGGTACATCTCGTCGTGTGCGACGCTGCCGCGACGGCGTGCAGTCTCGAAGCCGTCGCCGATCTCCACGCCTTTGATCGCCTGGATGCCCATCACCGCGGCGGCCAACTGGCTGTCCAGGCGGTTGTCACCGCTGGTGAACGAGCCCAAACCGATCGGCAGACCCGCCACGACGACCTCGACGACACCACCGAGGGTGTCGCCGTCCTTCTTGGCATCCTCGATCTCGGCGATCATCAACGCCTCGGCGTCCTTGTCGAACGCCCGGACCGGGCTGTCGTCGATCGCCTCCAGATCGGAGAACTGCGGCGGCGGGCCGTCATACGGCGCCGACGCTCCGATGGAGATGACGTGGGAGACCACCTCGACACCGAGCGCCGCTCGCAGGAAGGCCCGGGCCACGGTGCCTGCCGCCACGCGTGCCGCGGTCTCGCGGGCACTGGCACGTTCCAGCACCGGGCGGGCGTCGTCGAAGCCGTACTTGAGCATGCCGGCATAGTCGGCATGCCCGGGGCGGGGACGGGTGAGCGGGGCATTGCGTGCCACATCGAGGTCGGCCGGATCGACCGGGTCCGGCGACATCACGGTCTCCCATTTGGGCCATTCGGTGTTGCCGATCTCGATCGCGATCGGCCCGCCCAAAGTGGTGCCGTGCCGCACCCCGGCCAGCATGGTGACCTGGTCCTGTTCGAACTTCATCCGGGCGCCTCGGCCGTAGCCGAGACGACGACGCTTGAGCTGTACCCCGATCTCCTCAGAGGTGATGGGCACGCCGGCAACCATCCCTTCGAGCATGGCCACCAGGGCGCGGCCGTGGGATTCACCAGCTGTGGTCCATCGCAACACGGCTGTCATTCTCCCACGTCGGGGTTTGCCTCCCGAAATCCGTGGTCCTCGGCGACGAACGTCGGCTTGTGGGCGAGATTCCGGCCGAGGGTCGAACACGAACCGGAACTCGGTGCGGCTAGGCGAGAACCAGCGCCACCGCGGCCGCGCTGGCCGCACACATCGACGGTCCGTGCGGCACTGTCCTGATCCCGCGCACGGCCGCACCGAGTGCCAGGAATGCGGTGACCAACGGTGCGGCCAACGCCGCCAACAACCACACATCGGCACCGAAGGCGCCGGTCATCGCACCCAGCCCGACCGCAAGTTTGACGTCGCCACCGCCCATGGCCCGTGGCGATGCCAGATGCACCACCAGATACAGCACCGACAAAGCCGCGGCGCCGGCCACTGCGGCGGGGCCATGTCCACCCAGTGTCGCCGCACCCAGAATCAGCGCCGCCCCGGGAAGCGTCAGCCAGTTCGGCAACCGCCGTTCCCGAATATCGAACGCGCTCAACGTCACCAGCCACACCACGATGACGGCTACCCCTACCCCCATCAACCGAGGCTAAGGCCGGAGCAGCGCGTCTCTCATCGCCTCTTTGGGTGCAGGCATTCCGGTGAACTGCTCCACTTGGGCGAAGGCCTGGTTCAGGAGCATCTGCAGCCCGCTGATCGCCTCGCCGCCTGCCGCCTCGACGGCCTCGGCCAGCGGGGTCGGCCAGGGGTCGTAGATGGCGTCGAGCACCCGCGGCACCGCGGCCAGTTTGCCCGCGTAGGCGGCCGCCACGTCGGCCGGGATGGTGCTGACCGCCGCATCCGCGGTGGCCACCGTGTCGCTCAGCGCCGTGCCGCCGATGTCGCACCAGCTGCCCTGCGCTCCGCACCGACCGGCCAACTCCACCAAACGCAATGCCTTGGTCTCGTCGCGGGCGACGATGGTGATCTGCCGCGCGCCGAGTTCGGCCAGGGCGACCACAGCGGCCGGAGCCGTACCGCCGGATCCGATGACCAGTGCCGAGTCGCCGGCCGTGCCGAGCGCGCCGATCACTCCGTCGATATCGGTGTTGTCGGCGCGCCACCCACCCGTGGACGTCCGGACCAGGGTGTTGGCCGAGCCCACCAATTGGGCGCGGTCGGTGCGCTGATCGGCAAACTCCAAGGCGGCGAACTTGCCGGGCATGGTGACCGACAGGCCGACCCATTCCGGGCCCAGCGTCCCGACGAGGCCGGGCAGTTGTTCGGCCGTGCACTCGATGCGCTCATAGGTCCATGACGGCAGCCCCAGCGCGCGGTAGGCGGCCAGATGCAGCTGCGGCGAACGCGAATGGGTGATCGGCGAGCCGAGGACTGCGGCTTTGCGGCCGCTATCTGGCACGGCGGCGGGCCGGCGATCTGGCACGGCGGCGGGCGGCCGATCTGGCACGGCGGCGGGCCGCCTATCTGGCACTGTCGAGGACACCGTTGTGCTGCGCCTGTTCGATGTTGGCCAGGTGTTGTTCGTAGTCGCGGGTGAACAAGGTGGTGCCCTGCAGATCCACGGTCACGAAGTACAACCAGTCCCCTGCCGCCGGATGCTCGGCCGCGGCGAGTGCATCGGTGCCGGGCGAGCAGATCGGTGTCTGCGGAAGCCCTTGACTCATATAGGTATTCCACGGGGTGGTCTTTGCCCGGTCGTCGTCGGTGGTCGCCACCTCCTGGCGGTCCAGCGGATAGTTCACCGTCGAGTCGAACTCCAGCTTGCGGTGTTCGGCGAGTCGGTTGTAGATCACCCGGGCAACCTTGTCGAAGTCCTGCGGCTTGGCCTCGCGTTGCACCAGAGACCCGACCGTGAGGATCTCGTACGGCGACATCTGCATGGCCGCGGCAGTGTCCAGCAGTCCGCTCTGGGTGTACATGGTGGCGCTGCCGGCGATCAGGGTGGACAGGATGTCCTGCGGCTTCCCGGCCGGGTCGACGTTCCAGGTGCCGGGCGCGATCAGCCCTTCGAGCCGCCGGTGATCGTTGGGCATTGCCGCAACCGGACCAGCGGCCCAGTCGGGTACCGCCAAGGCTGCGGCGGGCGCCGTCTGCGCGGCCGCCCGTAGCTCCTCGACGGGTACGCAGCGCTTCGCGCCGTCGAGTTCGACGCAGGAGGCCTGCGAGATCAACGTGAAGATGCCTTCGGTGACGGCCTTGGTCCTGACATCCGCGGTGTCGTCGAGCTGACGACCCTCCGGGATGGTCAGCTTGCCCACCCGGCTCTCCGGATCAGTCAGGCGCTCAACGGCGTTCGCCGCCGGGATCTCGGTGCGCAGCTTGTAGAACCCGGGTTGGATCGCCGAGATCGCCTCGTTCTTGTGGGCCGCGTCGACGAAGACCTTGATCGTGGCGACGACCTTCTGTTCCTGCAGGGTCTTGGCGATGGCTGTCGTGGAATCGCCGTCGTGGACCTGGATGACGACATCGGCGACACCGTCCCCGGCGTAGTCGCCGGCGGACCCTGACATGCCGTGCCACAGCCTGGACCCGAGGAACACCGCGCCGATCACCACCACGATGAGCGCTGTGAGTGAGAAGCCCCTGGTGACGCGTCGCTTCCGGTCATTGCGGGCTTTGCGGGCCCGCTCGGCCTTGCTCAGCCCGCGGCGCGGTGGTCCGACCACCTCGGGCTTGGCCTTGTCGGCGCCCCACTTCTCAGCCATTCATGCCCTCTCCGCGCGCAGCCAGTGCCGCACGCCGCTGATCGAGCCAGCTCTGCAGAATGCCAACCGCAGCGGCCTGATCGATCATCGCCTTTTGTCCCTTTGCCCGAACCCCCGCTTCACGCAATGATCGCTGCGCCGAAACAGTAGTGAGCCGCTCATCGGCCAACCGCACCGGTATCGGGGCGATCCGACGGGCCACCAGATCCGCCAGTTCGATGGCGTCGACTGCGGATGAGCCGGCCCGGTCGGCGAGTGTGCGTGGCAGTCCGACGACGACCTCGACGGCCTCGTACTCGCCGATCAACGTCACCAGTCTGCGCAGGTGTCTACCCGACCTGTCCCGCTTGTCCCGCTGAACGGTCTCGACCGGGGTGGCCAGAATCCCGTCGGGATCGCAACTGGCCACACCGATCCGAACGGTTCCGACATCGATGCCGATACGCCGACCCCGTCCGGGGTCATCGTCCCCTGGGCGGTCCGGTAGTCGATCGTCGACCGTGTCGGACACGAGGCTTAGCCTCGGCCGATCTCGGCGCGCAGCGCAGCCAATGCCGCGTCGATACCCGCCGCCCCCTTACCGGAACCTTGTGCCATGTCAGCCTTGCCGCCACCGCGGCCGTTGACCGCCGCACCGAACTGCTTGACGAGTTCGTTGGCGCGTAGGCCCAGATCCTGTGCGGCCGGGTTGACCGCCACCACGAAGGGCACCGAGTCGTCCTCGCCCTCGGCGATCAGCGCGACCACTCCCGGGTCGGAACCGAGCTTGCCCTTGATGTCGCCGACGAGGCTGCGCAGGTCACCGGCCGACATGCCGCCGGCCATGCGTTGTGCGACCAGTCGGACCTTGCCGATGGTCTCCGCACCGGCGGCCGCGTTGGCCGCCGCGGCGCGGGCGTTGGCCAACCGGGCCTTGTCGAGTTCCTTCTCGGCCGCCTTGAGTCGTTCCACCAGGTTCGCCACCCGGGCGGGCACCTCTTCGGAGGGCACCTTGAGCGACGAGGCGAGTCCTGCCATCAGGGCGCGTTCCTTGGCCAGATGGCGGAAGGACTCCAGCCCGACGTAGGCCTCGACCCGGCGGATACCGGAGCCGACCGACGATTCCCCGAGGATGGTGACCGGGCCGATCTGGGCCGAGTTGTGTACGTGGGTGCCGCCGCAGAGCTCCAGCGAGAACGGGCCGCCGATCTCGACCACCCGCACCTCGTCGGGATAGTTCTCACCGAACATCGCCATCGCACCCATCGCCTTGGCCTTGTCCAGTGCGGTGAGGAAGGTGTTCACCTGGTAGTCGGCCTCGACGGCCTGGTTGGTCACTTCTTCAATCTGTGAGCGCTGGTCGTCGGTGAGCGCGCCCTGCCAGTTGAAATCGAACCGCAGGTAGCCGGGACGGTTCAGCGAACCGGCCTGAACGGCGGTGGGGCCCAGCACCTGTCGCAGCGCGGCGTGCACCATGTGAGTACCGGAGTGGCCCTGGGTTGCGCCGTGGCGCCACTTGGGGTCCACTGCGGCGGTGACGGTGTCGCCCTCGACGAACTCACCGGACTCAACCGAAACACGATGCGCCCACAGGGTTTTGGCGATCTTCTGCACATCGGTCACGGCGGCCTTGGCGGTGGCCGACGACCCGGTGCCGGCAATGGTGCCTTCGTCCGCGATCTGGCCACCCGCCTCGGCATAGAACGGGGTGCGGTCCAGGATGAGCTCGATCCGCTCGGCATCCAGCCCGTCGTGGGTCACCACCGGTACCCGCTTGCCATCCACGAAGATCCCGAGAATGCGTGCCTCGGTGGATAATTCGTCGAATCCGGTGAACTCGGTGGGGCCGGCATCGACCAGCTCGCGGTACGCGGACAGGTCGGTGTGGGCCTGTTTGCGCGCGGCGGCGTCGGCCTTGGCGCGCTGTCGCTGCTCGGCCATCAACGACCGGAAGCCCTGCTCGTCGACAGACAGACCGGCCTCGGCCGCCATCTCCAGGGTGAGGTCGATCGGGAAGCCATAGGTGTCGTGCAGGGTGAACGCGTCACTCCCCGACAGCACGGTGGCCCCAGATTTCTTCGTCGCCGCGGCCGCGTCGTCGAACAGCCGCGAACCCGACACCAGGGTGCGGTTGAACGCCGTTTCCTCGGCCACCGCGATGCGCTGGATCCGCTCGAAATCGGCGACCAGCTCGGGGTAGGACGGGCCCATGGCGTCGCGCACGATGACCATCAGGTCGGCCATGATGGGCTGATCGACACCGAGCAGCTTGGCGGCGCGGATGATGCGCCGCAGCAGCCGGCGCAGCACGTACCCGCGGCCCTCGTTACCGGGGCTGACACCGTCGCCGATGATGATCGCCGCGGTGCGCGTGTGGTCGGCGATGATGCGGTAGCGCACGTCGTCCTCGTGGCTGCCTTCGCCGTATCCGCGGGGCGCCACGGCGGCGACGGCGTCGATCACGGGACGCAGCAGATCCGTCTCGTAGACATTGTCCACGCCCTGCAGCAGGCAGGCGACGCGCTCGATACCCATCCCGGTGTCGATGTTCTTGCGGGGCAGCGGCCCGAGTATCTCGTAATCCTCTTTCGAGGTGCCCTCACCTCGCTCGTTCTGCATGAACACGAGATTCCAGATCTCGATGTAGCGGTCCTCGTTGGCCACCGGGCCACCGTCGACGCCGTATTCCGGCCCGCGGTCGTAGTAGATCTCCGAGGAGGGGCCGCACGGCCCCGGGATGCCCATCGACCAGTAGTTGTCGGCCATGCCCCGGCGCTGGATGCGCTCGGCGGGCAGGCCGGCGACTTCCTGCCACAGCTCGATCGCCTCGTCGTCGTCGAGATAGACCGTTGCCCACAGTTTTTCCGGGTCGAATCCGTAGCCACCTTCGCTGACCGGGTTGGTCAGCAAGCTCCAGGCGAGCTCGATGGCGCCCTTCTTGAAGTAGTCGCCGAACGAGAAGTTGCCGGCCATCTGGAAGAAGGTGTTGTGCCGGGTGGTGATGCCCACCTCGTCGATATCGGGCGTGCGGATGCACTTCTGGACGCTGGTGGCCCGGTCCCACGGCGGGGTACGCGCGCCGAGGAAATAGGGCACGAACTGAACCATGCCGGCATTGACGAACAGCAAGTTCGGGTCGTCGAGGATCACCGAGGCGCTGGGCACCTCAGTGTGACCCGCCTTCACGTAGTGATCGAGGAAGCGCTTCCTGATCTCGTGTGTCTGCACGTCGCCTCTGTCCTCGTGTTCGTGGGTGGCTGAGGTTGCGCGAGCAACCACCAGTTCGACCGCCTTACATTACCGTTCTGCGCGTTCGCCCCGAACAGGGCGACAAGCCTCACGCGCCCAGGAAGCTCAGCCGCACCGAACGTTGCGGGTTGTCGCGGTTGAGATCGACCAGCACCACGCTCTGCCAGGTTCCCAGCAGCGGGTTCCCACCCTGGACCGGCAGGGTGACCGACGGCGACACCAGGGCGGGAAGGACGTGATCTGCGCCATGGCCCCTCGACCCGTGGCTGTGCCGGTAGCGATCGTCACGCGGCAACAACCGTTCCAGGGTATCGAGCAGGTCGTCGTCGGAGCCGGCGCCGGTCTCGATGATGGCCACACCTGCCGTCGCGTGCGGGACGAACACGTTGCACAGGCCGTCACGGTGTTCACCGCAGAACTGCCGCACGGTGTCGGTGAGGTCGACGATGCGGCGCCGCGAGGTGTCCACGTCGATCACGTCGGTATCCATCCGCCCAGCCTACGAGGCACCCGCCGACCCATTGCCACCTGCGACGTACCGGAGGAAGGTGGGGATGGAGCCGGTGGCGCCACCGGGGCGCCGCCCTGGCAGGAAGGGGTGGATCGTGTTCGCACGTTCAACCACGATCGCGGCGCGCAACCAGGCCATCGACGCCGGTATCGCCCATATCCGCGATGATGTGATGCCGGCCCTCGACGACATCGACGGCTGCGTCGGCCTGTCCCTGATGGCGAATCGGGAATCGGGCGAGTGTGTCCTCACGACGGCATGGCGGTCCGAAGAAGCCATGCATGCCAGCGCCGCCGCGATAGCGCCGATGCGCCATCGCGTCGTGGAGACATTCGCCGGCACCGCCACCGTCGACGAATGGGAGATCGCGGTGGTTCACCGCGAGCAGTACTCGGCACCCGGCGCGTGTGTGCGGGCGACCTGGCTGCGGACCCGCCCCGAACTGTTCGACCGGGCCGTGGAGTTCTACCGGACCTCGGTGTTGCCGGCGATGGAGGACCTCGAGGGTTTCTGCAGCGCCAGCCTCATGCTCGACCGCGGATCGGGCCGGGCAGTGTCCTCGGCCACCTTCGACAGTGCCGAGGCGATGGACCACAACCGCGACCAGGCCAGGGCGTTGCGCACGGCCCGGCTACGCGATCTGAGCGCCGATCAGATCGACGTCGGTGAGTTCGAACTCGTACTGGCCCACCTGCGCGTACCCGAGATGGCCTGACCGAGAACGCGTCCAGAATTGACGGCACCGTTTGGGCGGTAGTCGCCGGGGGTATCTCCCCTCCAGCCCAATACCGCCTGGAGGAGAAATGACCATCACCGGCATCATCAGCGCGATCTTGATCGGCATTGTCGTCGGCCTGATCGGCCGGCTGATCGTCCCCGGCAGACAACCCATCGGCATTCTGGTGACGATCCTGGTCGGCATCGTGTCGGCATTCATCGGCAGCGCCATCGCCCGTGCACTCGGCATCCCCACGATGACCAACGGCATCGACTGGCTCGAATTGCTCGTCCAGGTCATCGTCGCCGCCATCGGCGTGGCACTCGTGTCCGCCTTCATGGGACGTGGAAGGACAGGCATTTTCGGTACCCGACGGTCCGGCCTGCTGCGCTGACCATCGAATCCACACCACGGCCCCGGTTGAATATTCAACTGGGACCGTGGTTTTCGATTGGGCCGTCAGCGACGGATGTTGCGGATGATGGCCCGCAGCTTGCCCACCCGGGTGACGAGCTCGCGTTCGAAACCGCGCCCGGTCGGCTGGTAATAGTCCGTCCCCACCAGATCATCTGGCGGATACTGCTGCGCCACAACACCATCGGGATGATCGTGGGCGTATCTGTAGCCCACGGCGTTGCCGAGTTTCTGTGCACCCGAATAGTGGCCATCCCGCAGATGCGGAGGCACCAACCCGGCCTTGCCCGCCCGGATGTCGTTCATCGCCGCGCCGAGCGCAGTGGTCACCGCATTGGACTTCGGCGCGGTGGCCAGGTGCACGGTCGCATGGGCCAACGTCAACTGAGCCTCGGGCATGCCGATCAGCTGCACAGTCTGGGCCGCAGCGACCGCGGTCTGCAGCGCGGTGGGATCGGCCATCCCGATGTCCTCGCTGGCCAGGATCATCAGCCGGCGCGCCACGAACCGCGGGTCCTCCCCCGCCACCAGCATCCGGGCCAGGTAGTGCAACGCGGCGTCGACATCGGATCCGCGCACGGACTTGATGAAGGCGCTGACGACGTCGTAGTGCTGATCGCCGTCGCGGTCGTAGCGCACCGCGGCCTTGTCCAGCGACTGCTCGATGGTCTCGACGGTGACGACGCCACCCGGCGCTCCGGCTGTTTCAGTTGCCACCTCCAACGCCGTCAACGCCCGACGGGCATCGCCGGCGGAGAGCTGCACCATGAGGTCCACGGCGTCATCGGTGACCTCGACCGCGCCACCCAGACCCCGCGGGTCGGTGATCGCGCGGCGTAGCACCATCTCCACGTCCTGCGGGGCCAGCGGCTGCAACTGCAAGATCAGCGAGCGCGACAACAGCGGCGCGACCACCGAGAACGACGGGTTTTCCGTGGTGGCCGCCACCAACAGCACGACCCGGTTCTCCACCGCGGCCAGCAACGCGTCCTGCTGGGTCTTGGAGAAGCGGTGCACCTCGTCGATGAACATCACGGTCTGTTCGCCGTGGTGAACGAGGGCCGTCCGCGCCTTTTCGATGACGGCGCGCACCTCCTTGACCCCGGCGCTCAGTGCCGAGAGCGCCTCGAACCGGCGGCCGGTGGCCTGCGAGATCAACGACGCCAGGGTGGTCTTGCCGGTGCCGGGCGGGCCGTACAGGATGACCGATGCCGCGCCGGATCCCTCCACCAGGCGGCGCAAGGGCGAACCGGCCTGCAACAGATGCGATTGGCCGACGACCTCATCGAGGCCGGCTGGACGCATCCGCACCGCCAACGGCGCCGACGAGCGCTCGCGCGAGGAGCCGACCAACCCCGTGCCGGGCGCAGCGAGCGAACCGGGGGCATCCGGCCCCGGGTCACCTGGCACGTCGAACAATCCGTCGGACACGCCTTCTGCTTACCACGCCGCCACGACGGCCTACGCCGGTGCGGTGACGAAGTCGATCAGTTCCTCGACCCGGCCGATCAGCGCGGGCTCCAGATCATTCCAGTCGCGAACCCGGCCGCGGATCCGCTGCCATGCCCGCGCGATGTCGGCCTGGTCCTGGTGCGGCCAGCCCAGCGCATCACAGATGCCGTGTTTCCACTCCACGCTGCGCGGGATGGTCGGCCAGGCTTTGATCCCGAGGCGGGCCGGCTTGACGGACTGCCAGATGTCGACGAACGGGTGCCCGACCACCAGCGTGTGCTCCCCTCCGGGGCCTCTGCGCACCGCCTCGGCGATGCGCGCCTCCTTCGAACCCGTGACGAGGTGATCGACCAGCACGCCGAGCCGCCGGCCCGGTCCGGGTGCGAACTCGGCCACGATGTCGGCCAGGTCATCCACACCGCCCAGATATTCGACGACGACGCCTTCGATGCGCAGATCGGCACCCCAGACCTGCTCGACGAGCTCGGCGTCGTGCCGGCCCTCGACGTAGATCCGGCTGGCCAGCGCAACCCGCGCCTTGGCCTTCGGTACCGCGACCGATCCAGATGCCGTGCGCGCCGGCGCTGCGGCCCGCTTGGGCACCACGAGGCTGACCGGCTTGCCGTCGATCAGGAAGCCCGGGCCCATCGGGAAAGTCCGCACTTTGCCGCGGCGGTCTTCGAGCTCGACGCGGCCGCCCTCGATCCGCACCACAGCACCCACGAAACCGCTCTGGGCATCCTCGACGACCAGGCCCTTCTCCGCGGGCTGTTCTTTCGATCGAGTCAGCTTGGGCGTGTGCGGGTTTCGGGACAGGATGTCGGAGCCGTAGCGATCAGTCACGCCGCGATCCTAGAAACGCCTGCGGCGATAGCGGGGTTGCGACATACGATCGTGATCGTGCTGTTAACTCGCACGCTGGCTGCCGCATCAGCGCTGATGCTGGTGGCTTCGGCGGGTGCCTGCAGTCCGCGAACTGAACCCGCCTGTGGGATCGCGGGAATGACCGTGTGTCCCAAGCCGCTCGATCATGAGCTGCCGAATGTGGCGGACATGCTCACCTGGAATCAGACGCAGCGGGTGGTCGGATTCCGCAACGATTACCGGGCCTACCCCGGTGATCTGTTCCGCCACGGCGACCCGTTTCCGCTGCCCAGCGCCGATCGTCAATTGACCGACACGTCCTACACCGTCGGCGGCGTCAGCCACGATCTCGACGACTATCTGGAACGGCAGAGTATCACCGGGATGCTGGTGCTCAAGGACGGCAAGATCGCCTATGAGCACTACGGCGCCGGAAACGACCCTTCCACGCTGTGGACGTCGCGCTCGGTCGGCAAGTCCGTGGTGTCCACCCTGGTCGGCGTTGCGGTCAAGGACGGTGCAATCGGTTCTCTCGACGACCTCGTCACCGAATACGAGCCCGACTTCGCCGGTACCGCCTTCGACGGTGTCACGCTACGACAGCTCATCACGCACACCTCCGGGGTCGAATGGAACGAGGACTACACCGACCCGGGTTCGGATTTCGCCAAACTCACGGCGTGCGAGGCTGCTGACGACACCTACCGGTGCGTGTACTCGCTCGTCCACGGTCTCAGTCGGAAACCCGGCGTCAAACCGGGTGAGGTGTGGTCGTACACCACGGGCGGCGCCTGGTTGCTCGGCGACATCCTGGAGAAGGCCACCGGAACCAATATCGCCACGTATCTGCAGGACAAGATCTGGAAGCCGTTCGGCATGGCCGACGACGGTGTCTGGCATTCCTACGAACTGGGTCGTCACGACATGGGCGGGCACGGGTTCAACGCCACCCTCACCGACTGGGGACGCTTCGGGCTGTACGTCATGCGCAACGGCGAACTGCCCGACGGCACCGAGACCCTGCCCGACGGCTGGATGCGCGATGCGCGGACGTGGACGACAGCCCGGGGTTCGGTGACCGCGAGCCATCCCGAGGGCACCTACGGCTACCAGTGGTGGAACAACAGCATCGCGGCCGATGCGGGTGAGGTGAGCCCGCCACGAACTGCGGGGATGGACGAAAATCTCTGGGCACTCGGCATATTCGGGCAGGTGATCATGGTCGACCAACGGCAGAACCTGGTGCTGGTCCAGTGGTCGACATGGCCGCAGGCCGAACCGGCCTTCAACACCCTGCCGCTGGAGACATCGCTGATGTTCAGCGCGATCGCCCGGGAACTCAGCCGGCCGTGACCTCGTCCACGACGGCATGGACGAAGCGCATCTTCTCCAGCACCGCGGGCGCCAGCACGAACGGGTACAGATCGTCGTGGCCCATCGACCGGTTCACCATGTTCAGCGACCAGGCGAGCGGCAGCCACATCTCGATGATGGTGTCGAACCCGGCTGGCCCCAGAAAGCGTCGTCCGAAAGCCGCCCCGGCGGGGGCGAACCCGAAAGCCGCAGCGGTGTCGAGGGTGTCGCGGATGTGAAGGTAGTGCGCGAAGGTCTCGGCCCAGTCCTCGGCGGCGTGCATGGTCGCATAGGACGAGACGCAGTGGTCCTCCCATCCCGACGGGGGACCCTGTGCGTAGTGGCGGTCCAGCGCCGCCTGATAATCGGCGTCGGCATCCCCGAACAGTCGGGTGAACCGCGTGCGGTAGTCCGCTGACGGGGTGATCAGCCGATAGAAGTAGTAGTGACCGATCTCGTGGCGGAAGTGGCCCAGCAGCGTGCGGTACGGCTCGTCCATCGCGATGCGTAGCTGTTCACGGTGTACATCGTCGCCCTCGGCCAGGTCCAGGGTGATGACACCGTTGTGATGGCCGGTGAGCACCTGCTCGAACCCGCTGGAGAGCAGGTCGAACGCCAACCCGAACCGAGGGTCCTCGTCGCGGCCCACGATCGGCAATTTCAGTTCGTGCAGTTCGGCGATCAGCCGGCGCTTGGCCTGTTCGGCCTCGGCGAACGACGCCAACGCCGCGGTATCGGCATCGGCGGGGCGGGTCCTGGTGAGCCGGCACGACGCGCACAACGGATGTTCACCGATGCGTACCAGCCAATTGCATTCGGCCAGATGAAGATTCGCGCACAGCCGGTACTGATTCTCATCGACGGCACCGGCGTGGCCGCTCCGGGTGGAGTCGGTGATCACCAGCAGCGCCATGTCACCGAGTGAGAAGCCGAGCGCACTGCGGCACGACAGACACAGGCTGTTCTCGAATGCCAGCCGCTGGCCGCAGTTGGGGCAGTTGAAATCACGCATGCAGCAACCGTCCTCGGTCCGGTGGGCACGGCGCCACGTCGACCGACACCTCGATCACGCTGCTGTCCGAGTCCGTGTAGATGATGCCGCGGACCGGGGGGATGTCCGCGTAATCGCGGCCGAACCCGGCCACGATGTAGCGCTCGTCGACCATCTGATCGTTGGTGGGATCCATTCCCAGCCAGACGTTCTGCGGCGTCCACACGGACGCCCAGGCATGCGTGGCGTCGACCCCGATCATGCGTTCCTTACCGGGCGGCGGATCGGTGGCCAGGTAACCCGAGACATAGCTGGCCGCCAGGCCGTTGGCCCGCAGACAGGCGATGGCCAGCCGGGCGAAGTCCTGACAGACTCCCTCGCGCGCCGCCAGCACCTCGGCCACCTGGGTGGACACCGTCGTCGATCCCGACCGATACGTGAAATCGCGGTAGATCCTCGACGTCAGCTCACGAAGCACCTCGATCAGCGGTCGCCCGGGCACGAAACTGGGTGCGGCGTACGCGCGCACAGCGTCGGTGATCTCCGGCGGCGCGAGGTCGAGGGTGAACTCCGCGGCCAGCGCGCCGTCGCCGCCGATCGGGCGGGCCAACTCCCACGGCGCCCTGGCTGATGCGCCCGAATAGTGTTCGGGTGCAAACGGATCCACCTCCACCACGGATCGGCTGGTGATACTCAGGGTGCGGTGGCGTTCGGTGACATGAAAATACGAACTGATGTTGCCGTAGGCGTCGCGGCTGGTGGAACGGTCGGCCGCGTCCGGGTCGATCACCAAGAGGTGGGACAGACACCGCTGCCATGGCAACTCACGCGGTGTGAGAAAGCCGCGCCCGTAGGAGCTGGTGACATCGTCCGAATAGCGATAGACGGTGCGATGGGTGATCTCGTAACACCGGTTGCCCGCCGCGCCCGTGGGTCCGGTCATGGCACCACCCGCCGTTCGTCGGGCCCCCACAGCGGTTGCATGCCACCGGGCAGCGACAGGTGCGCCTCGGTGATGACACCCGCGAGATCGCTGAGACCGGCGTGCACGGCGTCGAGCAGACCGGCGAGTGCGGCCCGGGTCCCGTCCTCGGCGACCTCCTCCAGATCTGCCGGGTCGAGACGACGCAATCGGGTGGCCAGTTCGTCGATCAGGCGTTCCGGGCGCGACGAGCCCGACGCTCCGGGCAGGGGCTTGAGGTCCGAACGGATGCGCTCCAACTGGTAGATCAGCGATCTGGGGTTCTCGGCGTCGAACAACAGCAGTTCGGCCACCGCGGCAATGCTGATCTGTCCGGGGTTACGCCGCCGGTAGATCACCGCGGATTCACAGACCACCAGGGTCGACTCGGTCACCGCGCGTTCGGCTGCCGCAGTACGCACCGTCGTCAAGGTGGCTCGCAGTAGTGCAGTCAGCGTGAGCCCGCGCTCGATGCGCTTGCCGAGATCCATCGTGGTCCAGCCGACGTCCTGCACCATCGATTCCGCGGTCACCCCGGACAACGCCAACATCCCGGCCAGGGTCTGGCTGTGCGCGGTGGCAAGGTATGCCTCTGCGACATTGGGCGACTGGGGCGGGACGGCCGATGGCCGTAGCACGGCACGTTCGACACCGGCCAGCACCATCCAGGTGTCGTTGGACATCTGGTCGCGGACCGCCCGGGCGGCCAACCCGAGCCGTTCCACCGATTGGGTGAGCGATCCCGGCCGATGCCGGTCGACGGTGGCCGACCACAGCGTGGTCGGGGCGATCGCGATCATCTCGTGGACATCCGCGGCGTCACCGGTGTCGGTACCGGTGATCGAACCGAGCGCGGTCAGCAGCACCGGAACACACTGACTCTCTTCAAGATCCCGACGGTAGCGGTATTCGTGGTAGCGCTCCCGGGTGACGGTGAGCAGTCGCGCCATGCACTCGGCACGTTCGGCGTACCGGCCCATCCAGAACAGGTCGGCGAGCACCCGCGGCGAGCTGACCGCCCGGGTCGGGCTGGAAACCGCGCCCGGTGAGACCAGCTCGTCCGAGACCGTCGGGATGCGCTCGGCCGTGACGCGTTGCGGGCTGCGCACCCAGACATCCTTGGCGGCAAGGGTGTTCATCCGGTATGCAGTGTTTCCGGGAGCTACGACGTAGCCCAGTCCACCGATCATCGGCGCGTACCCGCCGCGCTGGGCCACGGTGAACAGCCGCATACCGACATTGCCTGCGGAAAACCCTCTGGACCGGTAACTGGTCGGTGCAGTGGAGAACTGGGGCAGTTCCTGGCCCACCCACTGCGCGGGATCGGCCTCGATGCGCGCCGCCAACTCCTCGCGATCCGCGCCCGAGAGCATGGGCCCGACGATCGTGGCGCCGCCGGTCACCGGCCGGATCAACAACGATGACAGTTTGGTGAGCAGATGGGAACGCTCGATGTCGATGCCGCCCCAGTACATCGGCGCGGTCGGCAATTGCGGTGTCTCACCGACCAACAGATCGGCCAGCTGCGGCAGAAACCTTGCCAGACCGGGACTTTCGAGAATGCCGCTGCCCAAGGTGTTGACCACCGTCACGGACCCGCGACGCAACGCCTCGACCAGTCCCGCCACGCCGAGCCGAGAATCGGGCCGCAGATCCAGTGGATCCACGTAATCGGCGTCGACCCGGCGTAACACCACGTCGACAGGTTTGAGCGTGCCCAGCGACCGCATCCACAACCTGCCGTCCCGGACCACCAGGTCGGCACTCTCCACCAATGGGAAGCCGAGTACCCCCGCCAGGTAGGCCTGGTCGAAGGCGGTCTCGGAATGGCTTCCCGGGGTGAGCACGACGACCGTCGGCTCTTCGGCGGCCTCGGGGGCCGCGTCGAGCAGCGCGAGCCGCAAGGCCTGAGCCCACGGTGAGGAGGGCCGGGGACCCACCCGCTCGTACAGGTCGGGGGCCGCGTGCGCGATGACGCGGCGATCAGCCAACGCGTAGCCGGCACCCGAGGGTGCCTGGGTCCAGTCGGCATTCACCATGAACGCGCCGTCGTCGCCGCGGCTGATGTCGCAGCCGTGGAGAAACAGCTGGTGACGGCCGGGCACCACGATGCCGCGCGCGGCCCGCAGGTACCCGGGATGGGCGAACAACAGCCGGGACGGCAGAACCCCGCTGGTGATCGAGCGGCGGGCCCCGTACAGATCGGTCAGCACCGCATCGAGCAGCCGGGACCGCTGCACCAGGCCTGATTCCAGGCAGTCCCAGTCCGCGGCGGAGACCACCAGGGGCAGGGCGTCGAGATGCCAGGGGCCCGGCACCGCGGTGCCGTCATCGTCGGTGACCACGTCCCCGTAGGGATCCAGCTCGATGTAGGTGATGCCGTCGTTGTCGACGAGGCTGCGCACCATGACACGCAGTCGGTCCAGGCCGTCACGGCCCCGCTCGCCGACGCCCGCGGCCAGCTCACGCCAGGCCGGCCGGACATTGCCCGAGCCGTCGACCAACTCGTCGTAGCCGGCACCGGCGCCGTCGTCCCGAACGTCGAACAATGCTCGTTGGGCCCTGGAACGGCGGTAGCCGGCCAGCACACCGTCGACGTCTGTCCCGTAGGCAGCACGACTCGCACCGGTGTCCAGGGCAACACCGGCGGCCTGAGCGGACTCCGGTGAGCCGTTCGCGCGAAGAGCCATCAGTGAAGAACGGTACGCACTCGACGATGATCCGGGCTTGCTGGCGCACCGGGCCGAGTGAATCGGCGACAGTCGGCCCGCGTGCGCACGATCACGCCGCCCAGATGCGGCCGGATTTGCCCGACGCTGGTTGAATTCAGCGGTGAGGTAACCGAGCGAAGGGATGTGGCCGCCCGCGATGTGGAGCACCGTGCTGGTGATGGCCGTCGTGGCGGCAGTCGATCCGCTCAGAATCGGGGTCGTTGCCTTCATGCTGTCGCGGTCACGGCCGGTGCGGTTGTTACTCCCCTTCTTTCTGTTCGCCTTCACCGCCAATGTCGCGGTGGGCGCCGCGGTGGTGTTCGTGTTCAAGAACGTCACCGGCGACGGCGGACGCACCATGCCCCCAGGACTGGAGATCGGCATCGGTGTCGTGGCGCTGGCGATCGCCGTGCTGTCCATAACCGGGGTGCTCGAACGCCTTGTCAATCGAATACGGACGCGCCGGACGGTGCCGGCCGCACCCACGGCGGACTCGGTGCCGGGCCTGTCGAACCTGCCGGCCGGGATGCAGGCCGCGTTGCGCGGCGAGGCGCCATGGGCAGCTGGACTGCTGGGCCTGATCAACGGTTTTCCCACCCCGTACTACCTGGCCGCGATGGCTGCCGCCCTGACATCGGGCGCCGCGGTGGCCGAGCAGATGGCCGCGATGGTCGTGTTCAATCTGGTCGGTTTCCTCGCGGCCATCATCCCGATAATCAGTTTCTGGGTCGCCCCGGCGGCCACCAGGTCCGGCGTCGAGCGGATCTACGAGTGGATGGGAATCCACCATCGACTCGTGGTCGCCGTGATCGCCGGCGCGGTCGGCATGTACTTCCTGGCCACCGGCATCAGCCACCTGTGACGGCGCGGCGGCGCACCTGGGCGCGACGATAGACCGACAGCACCAACAACCCTGCCAGCGTGATACCCACCAGGTTCACCACCAGTTGCAGGACGGACTGGGCGGCCACATCCCACTCCCCGACAGTCGCCGCGACCACCGCGAAACCAGCCGCAGGCACGGTCGTGACCGAGATGAAGACGCCCACCAGAGCTGCCGACTTCGACGACACCAGCGACAGCATCCCGGCCGCTCCGGCCAGCAGCGCCACGACGAAGGAGAACGGGCCGACCTGGAAGATGAAGTCGACATCCTGCAGTTCCCGCGTGCTGGTCAGCGTGACCCAGCCCAGCGCCTCGAACCCGAGCGTGGCCACGGCGGTCACCACCATTGCCAACGGAAACCCGATCGCCAATGCCGCCGACGCGCGTCGCGCCAATGACGTCCGCCGCTGGACGAGAGCGACGGCCAGTGCGGCGAGCGGACCGAACTCGGGACCGACGACCATCGCCCCGACCACGGTGACGGGTGAATCGGTGAGCACGCCGACCGCTGCCAGCATGCAAGCGATGCAGAGGAACATCATGTAGGTGACGTTCAGATGAGATTCCTCGCGGGTCCGGGAGACGAGTTCGTCCCACACCACCGCATCGGCACCATCTCCTTCCGCGGCATCCTCCGCGTGGTACGCCAGACTGGACAACACGGTGTCGAGCGGCTCCAGGGTGATGGCGCCGAAGTGGTGCACGTCAAGGGATTTCAGCCGCTCGACGACGTCGTTGGCCGCCTCCCTGGCGACATCGGCGGTGATCTGGTCACCGGCGGGTTCAACCGCTGCGTCGGCGAGCAACACGATGTTGGCGACACCGGGCTGGGCGTGCAGGACATGGAGAATCGGTTCGCGCAGATCTGCCGGCGCTATGACGCGTAAGTGCAGCACAATCCGACAGTATCGGCAGTGCGGCCGGTTCCCGCTGATCGGCGTTCGTCAGTTGCTCAGTCCCACCAGAAGACCCACAACGGGTGCGCCAGCCTGCGCGCGAGCGCATCGAGTGAACCCGCCTCGGTGTTGACCGAATCGTCGCAGTACAGGTAGGCCTCCAGGGCCGCGGTGAGCGCCTCGGGCCGGCTGGACGGTGGCTGATTCGCCACGAGCACCAGAAACTCGTCGTCGAGAGCCAACACTTCGGTCCGATAGCGGGCGGACCAGCGGCGCAAGATCGCCGCGTGTTCGACGCCGAGGACGTCGGAATTGATTGCTCCCGACCACTGGAGCAGCCCGGGAACCAGCCAATCCGCGGGCGTGGGAATCAGCGCCAGCCGTGAGTACTCACCGCGGGAATCGAAGTCGGCGAACGGCTGCCGCCAGTCCCCCGGGTCTGCACCGTCGAACCCGGACGGATGGCGCGGGATGTCGCACTCGGCGGTACGGGTGGCGAATTCTCGTTCCAGCCAGCGGGCGCCGTCGAGTTCTGCTGCCAACAACGGTGTTTCGTCGGCGATGCCGTCCATCCCGATCCGGTGCCAGGCCATGTCGGTGAGCAGCACGGGCCACAACCCCGTCGCTGGGAACCGCGCCCGGGCCGCAAGCCACGCCTCCGTCGCCGGAACACCCGGCGGCACAGGTACCGACCACATAGGCGCTCGGTGGGCCAGCACGTCATCGTGGCGTTGCAGTTCACCCACGACTATCCCCGCCTCGGCGAGGGCCGCGGCGGGATCGCGGGGCGGGGCCACCGCCACCGGCGGCGCCATCACCGGATCCGGCGCGAAAGGCGGTGCCTCCAGCGCCGGGACACCCGGACTGGCCGCCGGCGCCGGCAGGAACGGTGGGTCACCGGCGGACGCGGGTGGCGTCACGGGCCGGCCGGTGAGCAGTTGAGCCAGCCCGATCAGATCCGCGGCCACGGCGGTCACGGCCATGCCGTGACCGCCGTCTTCGACGGCCCACACCGTGGGATCACCCGGACCCTGCTTCAGAAAAGCCACCCCGTAAACCGGTATGACCCTGGGTTCTTCGGCGAGCTTCGCGCTGGCCAGCTTCCACGCCGCGTCGCCACCGGGGTTGTCGCCCCATGCGGGATGCCACAGCGCACCCGCGCGCACGGCGTGCAGCAACTCGCGCACCGGCCGGCCGATGTGTGCCCGAAGCGTCACTTCGTCGGCGTTGCGCCAGTCCGGCCAGCCGGACCCCACCGGTAGCCCGGCCGACAGAAAGCCGCGGTGATCATCGCTGAACCACAAGGAAAACCGTGATTCGAGGGCGTTCAGTTCGGCCTCGGTGAGCCCCGGCTCGATCCGCCATGGGCCGTGTTCGGCCAGGATCTGCAACGCTTCGGCTGCCCGGCTCACGAGGTGGGACGTTCGAAGCGGACGACGAGTTCGTCGGCCGGCACGTGGTGCCCTTCGTCACAACGGATTTCGACTCCGGCCAGCGCGCCACACCCGTCGTGTGCGAGCCGCAGCCCAGTGTCGCCGAGATGCTTGCGACCCCACTCGAACATCGCCCACACCACCGGCATGAAGTCGGTACCGGATGCGGTGAGGACGTACTCGTCGCGCTCCCGCTGGCCCGGCTCGCGGTAGGGCCGCTTTGCCAACAGGCCGGCCGCCACGAGGTCAGAAAGCCGCGCCGAGGTTGCCGCCTTGGTGATCCCGACCCGACGGGCGAAGTCGTCGAACCTAGTGGTGCCGTAGAAGGCCTCGCGCATGATCAACATCGCCGACTTGGTGCCTGCGAACGCCATGGTCCGCTCGACCGGACAGTGCCCCACCGCCGACCAGCTGTCGCGATCGGCCAGCTTGCCCTGCAGCATTCCCACGGAATCAAACTCCCTATCTGAGTTGTTCTAACTATACCCAGGTGCTATATCTGGGTAGCCATCACAATACTCAGCGTGGAGCATCAGGAGGCCAAGATGACCGGATATGCAGACCGGGACGCAGTCATCGTCGGAGCGGTCCGTACCCCGATCGGCAAGGGCAAGGCCAGCGGCGCACTGCACGGCGTCTTGCCTGCGGACCTGCTGGCGCACAGCCTGCGGGAGCTGATCACCCGCACCGGCGTCGACCCGGCACTGGTCGACGACGTCATCGCCGGGGCCGTCACCCAAGTAGGCGATCAGGCGGTCAACATCGCCCGTAACGCCCTGCTGGGCGCGGGCTTCCCGGAAACCGTTCCCGGAACCACGGTGGACCGGCAGTGCGGCAGCAGCCAGCAGGCGATCAGCTTCGCCGCCCAAGGCGTGCTGGCCGGCGCCTACGACATCGTGATCGCCGCAGGCGTGGAATCCATGTCGCGGGTACCGATGGGCAGCTCGGTATTGCCGGGCAGCGACCCGTTCGGCCTGGCCTTCGCCGAGCGATATTCCGAAGGCCTTGTCCCGCAAGGGATCAGCGCAGAGCTGATCGCAGCCAAGTGGGGCTTCTCCCGCGCCCAGCTCGACGAGTTCTCCGCGAGCAGTCACGAGAAGGCAGCCCGCGCCACCAAGGACGGACTGTTCGAGGCCGAACTCGCCCCCATCGCCGGACTGAGCACCGACGAGATCATCCGGCCGGGGACGACGGTGGACACGCTGTCCGTGTTGAAGCCGGCGTTCTACAACGAGGCCTACGCCGCCCGATTCCCTCAGATCAACTGGGAGATCACCCCCGGTAACTCGTCACCGCTGTCCGACGGCAGTGCCGCCGTGATGATCACCAGCGGTGCGACGGCCAAGAAGCTCGGGCTCAAGCCGCTCGCCCGGATCCACACCACCACGGTGGTCGGGTCGGACCCGCTCTACATGCTCACCGGTGTCATTCCGGCCACCGAAAAGGTCCTGGCGCGTGCAGGTTTGACGCTGGCCGACATCGACCTGTTCGAGGTCAACGAGGCGTTCGCGCCGGTGGTGCTGGCCTGGGCTCACGATGTCGGAGCAGACCTCGCCAAGACCAACGTCAACGGCGGAGCCATCGCGATCGGCCATCCGCTCGGCGCCAGCGGTGCGCGCATCATGACCACTCTGGTCAATGCCCTGGCACAGCGGGGTGGACGCTACGGCCTGCAGACGATGTGTGAGGGCGGCGGCATGGCCAACGCCACCATCATCGAACGGCTCACCTGACCCCCGCCTGATGCCCACCTGATCCCCGCCGAAACGGCATTCCGGCAGAGAATGTTCGAGTAGGGCCCTGCTGGAATGCCGTTTCGGCGCGAAGAGGCTAGGCGCGGACCAGTTCGAACAGCGGGATGGCCCGAGTGGTCTTCGACTGGTATTCGGCGAACACCGGGGCGCGCTCGATGATCTTCGGGTACGCCGCATCGCGCTCGTCGGCGGGCAGCTCCCGGGCCGTCGCGTCATAGGCATCGGTGCCCACCTCGATGCGCACATTCGGGTTGGCCCGCAGGTTGTGCACCCAGGCCGGATCCTTGGGCCCACCGGCGTAGGAGCCGACGATCAGCATCCTGCCGTCGACTTCCAGGTAAGCCAGCGGCGACAGCCGGGGCTGACCCGACTTGGCCCCGATGGTGTGGAGGAGCAGCAGCGTGCCGCCCTCGAAAGGCCCACCCACCTTGCCGCCATTGGCCCGGAATTCCTCGACGACGCCGCGGTTGAAGTTGTCCAGGGCCGCCACATCGGCGACCAGCTCGGTCTTGTCGAAGTTCGGATCGGTTTCGGTCATGACTTCTTGAGCTCCTCGGGCTTGGCGTCTATTCCCGATTCCTTGCGCTGCTGCGCGGTGATCGGAGCCGGCGCGTCGGTCAGCGGGTCGACGCCGCCGCCGGACTTGGGGAACGCGATCACCTCACGGATCGAGTCGACCCCGGCCAGCAGAGCGGTGATGCGGTCCCAGCCGAAGGCCAGCCCACCGTGCGGTGGTGCACCAAAAGCGAAGGCGTCCAACAGGAATCCGAACTTGTCCTGGGCTTCGGCGTGGTCGATGCCCATCATCGCGAACACCCGCTCCTGGATGTCGCGGCGATGGATACGGATCGAACCGCCGCCGATCTCGTTGCCGTTGCAGACGATGTCGTAGGCATCGGACAGCGCGTTGCCGGGATCGGTGTCGAAGGTCCCCTCCGATTCGGGCTTCGGCGCGGTGAAGGCGTGGTGCACGGCAGTCCAGGCACCCGAACCCACGGCGACGTCGCCCGAGGCGGTCGCCTCGTCGACGGGTTCGAACATCGGGAAGTCCACCACCCAGGTGAATGCCCAGGCGGCCGGGTCGATCAGGTCGAGGCGCTTGGCGATCTCGATGCGGGTGGCGCCGAGCAGCGAACGCGCCGACTTGACCGGGCCGGCCGCGAAGAACACGCAGTCACCCGGCTTGGCGCCGACGTGGGCGGCCAGGCCGTCCCGCTCGGCGTCGGTGAGGTTCTTGGCCACCGGACCACCCAACGTTCCGTCCTCGGCGACCAGTACGTAGGCCAGCCCCTTGTGACCGCGTTGCTTGGCGAACTCCTGCCAGCCGTCGAGGGTGCGGCGCGGCTGCGATGCCCCGCCTGCCATGACGACAGCACCCACGTAGGGCGCCTGGAACACCCGGAACGGGGTGTCCTTGAAGTACTCGGTGCACTCGATGAGCTCGACGCCGAATCGCAGGTCGGGCTTGTCGGAACCGAACCGGCGCATCGCGTCGGCGTAGCTGATCCGGGGCAACGGCAGCGGCAGGTCGTAACCGATGGTCGACCAGACCGACTTGAGCACCTGCTCGGCGATGGCAATCACGTCGTCGGCGTCGACGAAGCTGAGCTCCATGTCCAGCTGGGTGAACTCCGGCTGGCGGTCGGCACGGAAATCCTCGTCGCGGTAGCAGCGCGCGATCTGGTAGTAACGCTCCATGCCCGCCACCATGAGCAGCTGCTTGAACAGCTGGGGGCTCTGCGGCAGCGCGTAGAACGAGCCGGGCTGCAGTCGCGCGGGCACCAGGAAGTCGCGGGCGCCCTCGGGGGTGGAGCGCGTCAGGGTCGGGGTCTCGATCTCGACGAACTCGTGCTCGGCCAGCACGTTGCGGGCAGCGGCATTCACCTTGGAGCGCAACCGGATTGCGTTGCCCGGTCCTTCGCGGCGCAGATCCAGGTAGCGGTACTTGAGCCGGGCTTCCTCGCCTGCGGTCTCGTCGAGCTGGAACGGCAGCGGAGCGCTCTCGCCCAGCACCGTGAGCGACGTCGCGTTGACCTCGATCCCTCCGGTCGGGATCTCGGCGTTCTCGTTGCCTTCGGGACGTACCTCGACGAGGCCGGTGACGGCGATGCAGAACTCGGCGCGCAACCGGTGGGCGGCGGCGAGCACGTCGCCCTCGCGGAACACCACCTGAGACACGCCCGACGCGTCGCGCAGATCGATGAAGATGACACCGCCGTGGTCACGGCGACGCGCCACCCAACCCGCCAGGGTCACCGTCTGTCCGGCATCGGTGGCCCGCAACGAACCGGCGGCATGACTGCGCAACACGAAAACTCCTGAATGTCGAGTCGGAAGAGACTGGTGGTGACGAGTGAACAGTCTAGAGAGTCGCTTGTCCCGGTAACTTGGCAGCGTGGATGAGCGCTCGCGCGAAGACCCGGCATCACTGAACAACTCCCCCATCGCGGTCATCGGCCCGGGCGCCATCGGGTCCACCGTCGCGGCGCTGTTGCATGCCGCCGGACAGCCGGTCCTGCTGTGTGGACGCACCCCGCGCGACGGCATCGAAGTCCGGCCCGACGACGGGCAGCCCATCCGGGTGCCAGGCCCGGTGCACACCGATCCGGCGGCCGTCGACGGCCCGCTCGACGTGGTGTTTCTCGCGGTCAAGGACACCCAGAACGCGCAGGCGGCGCCGTGGCTGGACCGGCTGTGTGACGAGAAGACCGTGGTGTGCGCGTTGCAGAACGGCGTCGAGCAGGTCGAGCGCGTCAGCGCCGTCAGCCGGTGCACCGACCCGGCTCACGTGGTGCCCGCGGCGGTCTGGATGTCATCGGAAGTGCAGCCCGAGGGCTGGGTGCGGCTGCGCAGCGAGGCCAGACTCGTGCTGCCCGACACGCCGGCGGCCGCGACCGTGGCCGACGCCGTGCACGGCACCGCGATCACCGTCGAACACGATCCCGACTTCCGCCGCGCGGCCTGGCGCAAGCTGCTGGTCAATGCCGTGGTCGGGTTCATGGTGCTGGCCGATCGGCGCGCGGGAATGTTCCGCCGTGACGATGTGGCCGCACTGGCCCGGCGCTATCTGACCGAATGTCTGGCGGTGGCGCGGGCCGACGGCGCGGATCTGGGTGATGAGGTGGTCGACGAGATCGTCGGCATGCTCGCCTCGGCCCCGGAAGACCTGACCACCTCGATGCTGACCGACCATCAGGCCGGCCGGCCGCTGGAGTGGGATGTGCGCAACGGTGTCATCGCCCGCAAGGCAGCCGCACACGCGCTGCCCACCCCGATCAGCGATGTGGTGGTACCGCTCTTGGCGGCCGCCGGCGACGGCCCGGGCTGACCCACCAGTAGACACTCTGCCCTAGGGTGTCTACCCATGGCCCGGACCTACCCGTGTGAGCGCGTCGAATTGGACTTCTTCGACCGCGCCCCGTTCCGTTTCGTCAGCACCGTCGACCTCGCCATCACGCCCGAGCAGCTGTTCGAGGTGCTCAGCGACGAGACCTCCTGGCCGCACTGGGCGACGGTTATCACCAAAGTGGAGTGGACCAGCCCCGAGCCCCGCGGCGTGGGCACCACTCGGACGGTCACGATGCGCGGGCACATCACCGGCGATGAGGAATTCCTGGCCTGGGAACCTTTCTCCCACATGGCTTTCCGCTTCAACACCAGCACCTCGAACGCGATCTCGGCCTTCGCCGAGGACTACCGCGTGGTGGAGACGGCCGACGGTTGCCACCTGACCTGGGTGATGGCCATGAAGCCCAGCGGGCTGGCCGGGCGGCTCGGGATGACGATGGGCCAGCCGGTGATGGCGTGGCTGTTCCAGCGATTCCTGTACAACCTCCGCCGTTACAGTAACGAGCGCTTCGGCAAGTAGGGCGCTAGCCCAGGCCTTCCCACACCTGGCGTCGCACCGCGTCGGGATCGGCCACGGTCTCGTCCCGCGTGGAGCGGATCACCCGGGTCAGGCGCTGCCCGACGTCGTATTCCGGCCAATCGGCAACCTCGGCCCGGGCGAAATCGAGCCAGGTGCGTTGCATCCGCCGACCGACCGACGGCTGCACCCGGCGACCCAACGGGTGAAGCTTGCGCCCCAGATACGACCCGTAGCTGTGCTGGATGTGCACGATCTCGCTGCCGTGGGTCGCGCCCAGCCCCAGCACCTTGAGCGTCCAGGTGGTGTGGTCGAACCGGTACACGTGGGTCGGCGCGTGCCCGCTGTAGGCGTCGGCGAACGCCCAGGTCGGTGCGCCGAACATCACGTCAGAGCCGAACGCGATCAGCGCCCGGCGGCGCGGGAAAGCGGGATAGGCGGCCAGCACCCGATCCCTGGCCTGCGGGTCGTGGCGGCGGAGATAGTCCTCGACCCCCGCCAGCGTGGTCGGCAACATCGGCGGCTTGCCCCAGGCGAACATCGACGCCTCGTGACTGTTGGTGCCGATGATCAACGGAATCGCGGACACCGCACCCGCGCGTGCTGCCTCGATCGGGTGCAGCGGCAACAGTTCGACGCCGTGCGTCAGCCCGTAGGCCAATGTCGGTGTCCGCTGGGCGCTTTCCAGTTGCAGCTGCCCGGCGGCGCGGCGCAGCTGCCGTTGCGGCAGCACTTTGAGTTGCTCGGCCCCCACCCCGAGGAGCTGCATGAAACGGCGCGACTGACGGGCCCGCTCTTCCCGGTCGGCGATCAGCGGCAACGCCGGACTCTGCGCGATGCCCCGGGCGAACAGCCCGTCGGCCGCGGGGCTGGCCAGCAGGGCCAATACCGATGTGGCACCGGCTGATTCACCGAACACCGTCACTTGTTCGGGATCGCCGCCGAACGCGGCGATGTTGTCGCGTACCCATTGCAACGCGGCGATCTGGTCCCGCAGACACAGGTTGTCGTCGAATCCCTCACCCAGGTCACCGAGTTCGAATCCGCCGAACACGCCGAGCCGGTAGGTGACATTGACGACCACCACGTCGCCGTTCTCGGCCAGCCGCGAACCGTTGTACAGCTGCAACTGGCCGGCGCCGTAGACGAACGCCCCGCCGGGGATCCACACCATCACCGGCAGCGACCCGCCCGTATCCGGAGACCAGACGGTGACGGTCAGGCAAGCCTCGTCGCGCACCTTGGGGTCGTCACGGCCTCCCCCGACGAACGAACGGCCTTGTGGCGGCAACGGGCCGTGCTCCACAGCGTCGCGGACCCCGGACCAGGGCACCACGGGCTGCGGCGCCAGGAAGCGCAGCGCGCCGATGGGCTGCTGGGCGTACTCCACACCCCGCCAAACGCTGACCCCGCCTTCACGGGTGCCGCGTAACCGCCCCAGCGAGGTGTGGGCGATGGTCGAATGTTCCGCAACGACGGACACGTCTGAATCGTAGTGTGAAAAGCTTAACGGGCTGTTGAGCACGCACCTACCGGCGAATGCGATGGAGTGACGGGATGACCTTCAACGAGGGTATGCAGATCGACACGAGCACCACTTCCAGTTCCGGCGGTGGCCGCGGCCCCGGCCGTGGCATCGCGATCGGCGGAGGTCTCGGCGGTCTGTTGATCGTTGTGCTCGCGATGTTCCTGGGCGTCGACCCCGGCACCGTCATGCCTCAACAGCAGCAGCCGATAGACACCAGCAGTGCCGGGGGCGAGGGATTCGACCTGAACCAGTGCAAGACCGGTGCCGACGCCAACAGCAAGGTCGAGTGCCGAGTGGTCGCCACCGGCAACTCGGTCGACGGCGTGTGGCAGCAGCTGTTGAAGGGATACACCCGTCCGCACGTCCGGCTGTTCAAGGGGCAGGTCCAGACCGGGTGTGGTCCGGCCACCAGTGACGTCGGCCCGTTCTACTGCCCCGTGGACAAGACGGCGTACTTCGACACCGACTTCTTCCAGGTGCTCGTCGACCAGTTCGGTTCCAGCGGAGGCCCGCTGGCGCAGGAGTACGTCGTCGCCCACGAGTTCGGCCACCACGTGCAGGACCTGCTGGGTGTTCTCGGCCGGGCCCAGCGCGACCCTGAGGGCGCCACCGGCGCCGGTGTCCGCACCGAACTGCAGGCCGACTGCTACGCCGGCGTCTGGGCGCATTACGCGTCGATCACCCGGCAGGAGGGCACCGACGTGCCGTTCCTGGAACCACTGAGCGACAAGGACATCACCGACGCGCTGTCGGCGGCCTCCTCGGTGGGCGACGACCGCATCCAGAAGCAGGCCACCGGCCGGGTCAACCCGGAAGCCTGGACCCACGGTTCCTCCGAGCAGCGGCAGAAGTGGTTCACCATCGGCTACCAGACCGGTGATCCGAACAAGTGCGACACCTTCGCCGCGAACAACCTTGGCTAGGGCAACCACTGCCGTCGACGCGGTAGCAGAGCGCTACCTCGATACGTATGCACGGCTGGATCCGTGCGCCGCAACAGAACTGGGCATCACCGGCCACGACGATGACGTGACCGACTACTCCCCGCAGGGGGTGGCCGCCCGCGCCGAAGCTGCCCGCGCGACCTTGCGGGAGCTCGACGGGGTCGAGCCCGCAGACGAGGTCGACGTGGTCACCGTGGCCGCGCTGCGCGAACGCCTCGGCGCGGCCGTCGACGTGCACGATGCCGGCCTGGATATGGGTGAGATCAATGTCATCGCCTCGCCGCTGCAAGCCATGCGCGACGTATTCGACCTGATGGCCACCGACACCGATGACGACTGGGCGCTGATCGCCGCGCGGTTGGCGAAGGTGCCCGAACGTGCCGCAGGCTACGCGGATGCACTCCGTGCAGCGGTCCGCGGCAGTCACGCCCCGGCCCTGCGTCAGGTGACCCGCGGCGTCACCCAGGCCCGGCAGATCGCCCAGTTGTTCGCCGAGATGGCTACCGGCGCGGCACCCGGAAACCGGCGGCTCCAGGCACAGCTACGGCAACGCACCGAAGCCGCGGCCGATGCCTACCGGCAGTTGGGCGACGTGTTGTGTGAGGACATCGCCCCGCGTGCCCGCCAGTCCGACGCCTGTGGGCGCGACACCTACCGCCTGATGTCACGGTTGTTCCTGGGCAGCGCCGTCGACCTCGACGAGGCCTACGAGTGGGGTTTGGGGCTGCTCGATGCCGTTGTGGCCGAACAGGAATCGATCGCCCAGCAGCTCTATCCGGGCGCCACGGTGTCCGAGACTCTCCGCCGGTTGGACGATGAACCGCGATACGTCATCACCGGCACCGATGCACTCCAGGCCTGGATGCAGGACCTTTCCGATCGCACCGTGGACGCGCTGGCCGGCACCCACTTCGACATCGACGGCCCGCTTCGCACCCTGGAGTGCCGGATCGCGCCGACCCAGACCGGCGGCATCTACTACACCGGGCCGTCCGAGGACTGGTCGCGACCCGGACGCATGTGGTGGTCGGTTCCACCCGGCGTCGAAGAGTTCCACACCTGGCAGGAAACCACCACGGTGTTCCACGAAGGTGTCCCCGGCCATCATCTGCAGATCGGCCGCGCGGTGGCCCTGGCCGACGAGCTCAACCGGTGGCGCCGGATGGGCTGCTGGGTATCGGGGCACGGCGAGGGCTGGGCTCTCTACGCCGAGCGGTTGATGGCCGAGCTGGGCTGGCTCGACGATGCCGGCGACCGGATGGGAATGCTTGACGCGCAACGGTTCCGCGCGGCCCGCGTGGTCATCGACATCGGCGTCCACTGCGGTCTCACGGCTCCCGACGGGGAGGTGTGGGATGCCGAACGGGCATGGAACTTCCTGACCTCGCATTCAGCCATGGCCGAGGAGAACCTGCGCTTCGAACTGGATCGCTATCTGGGCTGGCCGGGCCAGGCGCCGTCATACGCCATCGGTCAACGGATCTGGCACGAGCTCCGCGACGAGGCCCTACGCCGTGGATCCTCGCTGCGGGAGTTCCACAGCCGGGCACTCGATCTGGGCGGGCTACCACTCGATGTGCTCAGATCGGCGTTGTCGGCGGATTGACCGGCTGAGAGGACCGTGGCCAACCATGCGCACGACGTCTCACATATGTGACACAGCCACTGTGTGACGCGGTTCACAGCCGAAGGCTGTCACGGTTCGGCCTATCGGCGGTGTCTGAGAGTGTGACTGTGCCGACGCCGAAAGGGGGCTGCACTGAACACGACCGAGGTATTCGCCGGCTACCGTCCCCTGCTGTTCACGCTTGCCTACGAAATCCTGGGCAGTGCGACCGATGCCGAAGATGTCGTACAGGACAGTTACCTACGCTGGATCAAGGCGGGCGAGGTCACCCATCCGCACGCCTATCTCGTGCAGATCGTCACGCGGCAGGCCCTCAACGCACTGCGCGCCAGCAGGCGTCGACGCGAAGATTATGTCGGCAACTGGCTTCCCGAGCCCATCCAGACCGCCCCGGATGTGAGCGAGGACGCCGTCCTGGCCGAATCCGTTTCCATGGCGATGCTGCTCATCCTGGAGACGCTCAGCCCCGACGAGCGCGTGGTGTTCGTCCTGCACGAGGTGTTCGGCTACAGCCAACCCGAGATTGCGCTCGTGGTGGGTAAGTCCGACATCGCGGTGCGCCAAATCGCCCATCGTGCACGCGAGCACGTGCAGGCTCGACGACGGCGCTATACACCGGACAGGCAACTGGCGCGGGCCACTGTGACGAAATTCCTGCGGGCCGCCCGCACCGGGGACATCGACGGTCTCGTCGCGGTGATGGCGCCCGAGGTCGTTGCGTTGTCCGACGGTGGCGGACAGGTATCAGCTGCGCGTCGTCCAGTCGTCGGGCCACAGCGAGTCGCGCAGTTCATGGCAGGACTGGCCCAAGGTGGCATGGCCGGGTTCGACGTCTCGTTCGGCAGCTACAACTCGATGCCGGCCGTGTTATTCGGCCGCCATGGTGTTTTGGACTCGGTCCTGCTCATCGATGTGACCGATGGACTCATCACTGCGCTCTATGCGATACGCAACCCCGACAAACTCCGCGGCGCCGCCGCAACCCGCACCCTGACCAGACAGCAGGAGGACTGATGCAGACCGTCACCGTCGAACGGACCATCGCGGCACCGCAGGATGAGGTGTTCGACTTCATAAGCAACGCAGGCAATTTCACGCGCTCTCCGCTCGTGCTCCGGCAGCGGCTGGCCGAACCGGGTCTGCACGCTCCCTACGGACAAGGAGCGGTGCGCATCCTGCTGTGGACCATCGGCTGGTTCCGGGAACGCATCACCGCCTACGACGCGCCGCATTCCTTCGACTACACGGTCGAACGCAGTTTCCCGCCGTCGGAACACCGGCACGGTCACGTCGGCTTCACCGCCGTGGACGGAGGCACCCGCGTCGTATGGACCACGACGTTCCGGGTGAAGTTTCCACTCATCGGCGAGGTACTGACCCGGTGGGTCGGCCGGCCGATGCTGACCAGGGTGTTCAACGACGTGTTGGATGCCGCTGCGGCAGATTTGTCCAAATGCTGACCATATTGAACACATTTCGATAATGTGTTCAAATGCCCGAAGCGGACCGAGCGGTGTCACCCGTGCTGCTCGCTGCCACAGCTGAGACGCTCAGGCGTTTGGGCCCAAGACAATTCAGTCTGACAGCGGTCGCCGAACACGCGGGGGTATCCCGTGGCACCGTCCACAATGCATTGGGCAGCCGTGACAACGCGATCAGAAACGGGCTCGATCACCTGGCCGGCGCGTTCATCGAGACCATCGCCGCCGAGGCCGGCCGGCACGACACCCTGGCCGGCCAGGTCGCCGCGGCCGCGGCCGTCATCTGCGCGCACCGTCAGCAGTCGGACTCCGTGGCACCGCGCGGCATCAACGAGAGCATCCTGGTGTTGCTCCTGCGCAATACCGGTGACGATCTGATGCGACGCTCGATCGAGCTGTGGAAACCGCGGGTCCGGGCCGCCCAGGAGCGCGGCGAGGTCGGCGCGGGCGTCACCCCGGCGCGGGCCAGTGAATGGATCGTGCGCCTGCTGCTGAGCTTCGAACTTCTCCCACCGATCGGCGTGAACCTCGACAGTCCGCGTGCGGTGAAACGATTCGTGTCCGACCACATCGTCGTCGGCCTGACCGGAAGGTAGTCATGACGGAGCCAGATTACGAGGTGGCGATCATCGGCGCCGGCCCCGGCGGCATCGCAACGGCACACCTGTTGCGCCAGAGAGGTATTCACGACTTCGTCATCATCGAACGCGGAACCGACTTCGGCGGCACCTGGCGCGACAATCACTACCCCGGCCTGGCCGTCGACATCCCCACCCTGTGGTATCAGCTGTCGTTCGCCCCCAACCCGAACTGGAGCAGGTTCTTCGCGCCCGGCCCGGAGATCCATCGCTACCTGCAGGACACGGCGGCCGGTCTCGGGCTCTACGAGCACCTGCGTCCCAACTCCGAGGTGATCCGCCAGCAGTGGGACGACGAGCACGGCTTGTGGCGACTCCAGATCCGCGGCGGCGCGCCGGTGACGGCACGTTTCGTGGTCAGTTCGGTAGGCGGATACGTCAACGCCAAGAACACCGTCGACATCGACGGCGTCGAAGACTTCACCGGAACGATCCTGCGCCCCAACGCCTGGGACGACAGCTACGACACCGACGGGAAGCGCATCGCGGTGATCGGCACCGGATCCTCCGGCGTCCAGATCACCGCCGCCGTGTCCGCCGAAGCGGCCAATCTCGACGTCTACCAACGCACCCCGGCGTGGGTGCTGCCCAAGATCGACTTCGACATCACGCCGCGGATGCGCCGGTTGTTCCGGCTGCCTGGATTCGTCCCACTCGTCAACGCGGCCGGCCGGCTGGCGATGGACGTCTTCATGGTGGCGCCCATCGTGCACATCTTCTCCCGACTGCCCGACAAAGTGCTGCGCCGCATCATGCCGCTCTACGACGGCTGGTCCCGACTGCTGTACCGGCTGCTGCTGCGCGCCGTCGTCGACGATGCGGCGACGCGGCGAAAGCTGGTGCCGCGTTACGGCATCCTGGCCAAGCGGCCGGTGATCTCCAGCGCATTCCTACCGGCGCTGAACAATCCCAACACCAACCTGATCACCACACCGATCGACCGGATCACCGCGACCGGGATCCGCACCACCGACGGCGTCGAGCACCCAGCCGACCTGCTGGTGCTGGCCACCGGCTACGAACTGTGGATCGACCCCGAAACCTACCGACCGGATACCGTCCTGGGCGCGCGCGGTTTCGACCTCGCCCAGTACTACCGCGCGCACGGTCTGCACAGCTACGCGGGCACGGCCCATCCGCGCCTGCCCAACCGCTGGGAGATCGTCGGCCCGCTCGGCTTCGTCGGGTTCGCCTGGCTGGACTATGTCGAGACCGTGGCCGCACATGCCGTGCGGATCATCGATGAGACCCGGCGCCGCGGCGCGCAGGCCGCCGCCGTCAGTCAGGATGCGTTCAACCGGTGGAATGCGCGCATGCGCCGGGATGGCCGTGTCGCGCACCTGTACTACACCGCGACTTCCGGGCTGAACACCTATTTCGTCAACTCGCAGTACGAAACCCCGTACTACCGACCGCAGACGATCACCGGATCACGGCAGTTCGCCCGTCACTCTCCACTGTCCGACTACGAATTCACCAATGTCCGCGTCGCGGCATTACCCGAGGAGCAGCTCGCATGACTACCCCATTGGCCGGCCGGGTTGCCTACGTCACCGGCGCCGCACGCGGGCAGGGCCGCTCGCATTGCGTGCGACTGGCCCGCGCCGGCGCGGACATCGTCGCGCTCGACGCTTGCGCACCAGTCGCCGAACACAACGGATATGCCGCCGCCACCCCGGAGGATCTCGCCGAGACGGTGGCATTGGTCGAAGGCGAGGGACGCAAGATCCTGGCCCGTGAGATCGACGTGCGCGATGCCGAGGGCCAACAGCGGCTCGTGGCCGACGCGGTCGAGCAGTTCGGCCGCCTCGACATCGTCGTCGCCAATGCCGGCGTGCTCAATTGGGGCCGATTGTGGGAAATCTCGGCCCAGCAGTGGCAGGACATCCTCGACATCAACCTCACCGGCGTGTTCAACACCGTGCAGGCGACGGTGCCGGCCATGATCGCGGCGGGCAACGGCGGATCCATCATCGCGGTGAGTTCGGCCGCCGGGATCAAAGCCGTGCCGGGGTGCGGTCACTACTGTGCCAGCAAGTTCGGCGTCGTCGGGCTGACCAACTCACTCGCCATCGAGCTGGGTGAGTTCGGCATCCGGGTGAATTCGATCCACCCGTACGGCACCGACACCCCGATGGGCAACGACCTGTCGATGTATCAGATGTTCGCCGACCATCCGACCTACATCCACAGTTTCTCGCCAGGCGCGCTGCCGACGGATTCGCTGGCCCCGCCCGACACGATCTCCGACATCGTGGTGTGGCTGGCCGGCGACACGTCGTCATTGGTCACCGCCGCCCAGATCCCCGCAGACAAGGGCTATTTGAAGATCTGAGCGGCGGGCACCGGACTCACAACCGCGAGTGCTCGGAGATACTCGTATCGGTGGTGCGCAGCGGGCGGATCAGCCCATCCTGGCTGAACGACGCGATCAGTTCACCTTCCTCGGTGTGCACTGCACCGCGCACGTACGACATGCCCGAGCCGACCTGGGTGCTCTCGTGGCTGTAGAGCAGCCAGCCATCCCAGCGGACCGGCTCGTGGAAACTCACCGTGACCGTCATCGGCGCGGTCGAGACGGTGAGGTGGGCCTGGGCGGTACCGATGCCCTCATGCGCGCGCATGGTGGTCGAAATACCAAGGTGTCCGGTGAAATACGCGATCAGCGCCTTGGCCAGGTCGTCGCGGACCGGCACGGGGTCGTAGTGCAACCAGGCGTACAGCTCCGGCGGTCCGACCTCGTCGGGGCTGTTGACGTCGACCACGTCGACCAGTCGCAGCTCACGTCCGATCATCGGCATGGGCGAGACGTTCGAGTCGCCGGGGCCGGCGACCTCTGGCCGCGGCAGATGATGACGGATGACGTCACCGGACGGCACGTCGGCGAACACCGTGATGGTGATGCACCGCTTGCCGTTCTGCGAGGCGGCGATCACCGCGGTGGCCGTCGAGCGGCCCTCACTGATCACATCGATGTCGAGCTCTACCTGCGGACCCACCATGACCGCGCGGGCGAATACCGCGTGTGCCGAGCGGATCGACTTGCCCGGGAAGCGTTTCGCTGCCGCGACGATCGCGGCACCGACGATCTGGGTTCCTTCGACCACCTGGCGCTCGTCCACACCGGCGATACCGGTCGGCACCGTGAAACGGTTCTCCCCCGCCGGTTCGGCATCGAACAGGTCGAGCAACATCTGCAGCGTCCACTGCGTCGGTTCTGCCTCTTTGGGTTCAGCTTCTGCGGTCATGAGCATCTTCCTTTCACGCGTTGATGACTGTCTCAGCGAATTCTGAAATGGTTTGGGGTGCAGCGAAGTCGGCGAACCACACGTAGAAGCGCTCAACACCCTGCGCGGACAATCCAGCGAAGTGGGCGGAGAGTTCCGCGGCGTCGCCGCACACCAAGCCGTCACCGAGATGCCCGAACAGTCGGGCGCTGCGCTCGGTCACCGCAACGCGGTCGGAGTCGCGCCCCACGAAGCCGACCATCTGTTGCAGGGAAACCCGCACCGTACCGACGGTCGGAAGCAGTGCGGGCAGCCGGTCCAGCTGATGCGAGGGAATGTTCCACCAGTCGGCATGGGTGCGTACCAGGTCCATCATGCGCTTGCCAGTTCCACCCAATACCAACGGAATTGGATGGGCAGGCCGAGGCGTTTGGGCTTTTTCGTCGTCGCCACCCCAATACTGGTGCAGCAACTGCAGATTCTCGCCGAGCCTGCCTACTCGCGCTGCGGCGTCACCCGTCTCGATGCCGAACCGCTCGAACTCCTGTGGCCACGACCCCGAGCCCAACCCCAGCTCGAACCGGCCGCCGCTGGCCGCCGAAAGTGTGACGGCCTGTTTGGCCAGCACGGCCGGATGACGGAACGCATCGCACAACACCAGATGCCCGATCCGCAAGCGCTCGGTGCGGGCGGCCACCCAGGTGGCGACAGTCATTGCCTCCCAGATGTTTTGGTGGGTCGCGCCCGGGGCTTCCAGATGGTCGATGAAGGCGATGCCATCAAATCCACTGGCCTCCGCCACCCGCGCCCGTTCAACGACGTCATCGACGCCGAGCCGCACCTGGGGCAGGAACAAAAACCACTGACTCATCGCTGCACCGCCCGCAGTCGATCCAACACAGTAATCACAAGCCGCCTATTGCTTCTACAGAAACGGTAACGTCATTCTCGCAAGTGCAGCATGACGGAGGTGATGGCGCAATGGCCAGTCCGGCCGGACGACCGACCGAAGGCGCGCGCGCCGAGGCGCAGGCGGACCGGGCCCGCCGGTTCATGAAATCGGCACTCGCCATCCTCGGCGAGACGGGGCGCACCGACTTCACCGTGCTGGAGGTCGTGGAGCGCTCCAAGACCTCACTACGGTCCTTCTACCAGCATTTTTCAACCAAAGACGAGCTGCTCCTGGCCCTCATCGACAAGATCATGGCCGAGTCCACACTGCGTTGGCGCGCGGACACCGACGGCCTGACCGGACCCGAGGCGCTGCGGTCGCTCATCGAGCGCATCACCGTCCCGGCGTCCTCGAGCACTCAGGACAGCATCAACCGCGGCCTGACTTTCTACAACGACCATCTCGCCGAGTCCCTGCCCCGTGAATACGCACGGGTGCTCACACCGTTACACCAGCTCATCGGCGACATCCTGCGGCGCGGAGTGAACTCGGGAGCCTTTCGGCCCGACATCGATGTCCAGAGCACCTCAGCCTTGATCATGCAGTCGGTACTGGGTGCGATGAGGCTGCGATCGCTGGGCGTCGAACTCAACGGCGCACCGATCGACGGCGAGCACATCTACGAGTTCTGCGTCCGCGGCCTACTGGCACCCGAATCCCCCGCCTGACCAGCAAATTCCCACCTTCCTGAGCGGTCGCCCGAATGCCCTCGTCCGCGCCGGTCGTCCCGTGGTAACGTCATTACCAGTTTCGAAAACACGACTCTCCCAGGAGGCGAAGATGCCCTCACGCGAGCTTCCCTATCCGGTGTTCGACGCCGACAACCACTTTTATGAGCCCAAGGAAGCGCTCACGAAATTCCTGCCGGAGCACCGCAAGGGCGTCATCGACTACATCGATGTCCGCGGCCGCACCAAGATCATGGTTCGCAACGTGGTCAGCGACTACATCCCGAACCCGACGTTCGAGGTGGTCGCCCGCCCCGGCGCACAGGAGGACTACTTCCGGCACGGCAGCGGCGGCAAGAGTTACCGCGAGGTGATGGGCAAGCCGATGAAGGCCATCCCTGCCTTCCGCAATCCGCAAGCGCGCCTTGAGGTTCTCGACAGCCTCGGCCTGGACTACACCCTGATGTTCCCGACGCTGGCCAGCCTCGTCGAGGAGCGCCTCAAGGACGATCCCGACCTGATCCTCGACATCGTGCACGCACTCAACGAGTGGATGTACGAGACCTGGCAGTTCAACTACGAGGGCCGCATCTTCTCCACCCCGGTCATCAATCTGGGCAACGTCGACCGCGCACTCGAAGAACTGGAATGGTGCTTGGAGCGCGGCGCCAAGACCGTCCTGGTCCGGCCCGCGCCGGTGCCGGGTTATCGCGGTAGCCGCTCCATGGGTGTGGAGGAGTTCGATCCGTTCTGGGACGCCTGCGTGAAGGCAGGTATCCCGGTGTCGATGCACGCCTCGGACAGCGGATATTCCAATTACCTCAACGACTGGGAACCGGCCACCGAGTTCAAGCCGTTCGCGCCCACCTCGTTCCGGATGGTCGCCATGGGCAAGCGTCCGATCGAGGACACCATGGCCGCACTGGTCTGCCACGGCGCGCTGACCCGCAACCCGGACCTGCGCATCCTGTCGGTGGAGAACGGCGCCTCCTGGGTGCCTTACCTGCACTACCAGTTCAAGGACGTCTACTCGAAGATGCCCGATGGATTCCCGGAGGATCCGATCGAGGCGTTCAAGCGCTGCGTGTACGTGGCACCCTTCTGGGAGGACGACTTCAAGAAGATGGCCGACCTGTGCGGCGTCGACAGGGTGATCTTCGGTTCCGACTGGCCGCATCCAGAGGGCCTGGCCGATCCGATCAACCTGGTCGACGACCTGCAGGCGCACGGCCTCGACGACGAGGGCGTCCGAAAGGTGATGGGCGGCAACCTCGTCGACCTCTTCAAGGTCGAGAACAAGAAGGTCTACCGGCCCGATGTCCCGGCACTCGTACTGAACTGATCCAGTCCCCTCCTCTACCTACGAAGCTGGGCCGACTACATGACAGATGTGGCAAATCCCGAACAGATGCTGTTCACCTCCACCGCGCAGGCCTTCCTGGAAAAGGAGGTGCCACTGAGCCGAGTGCGTGAACTACACGCCGCGCACATTCCGTTCGACACCGGATGGTGGGGCCGCGCAGCCGAATTGGGGTGGGCCAGCCTTCTGGTACCCGAGGAACTCGGCGGCGGCAGCCCGTCCGGGGACGGTGTCACCGACCTGGCGTTGCTCGCCGAGCAGGCCGGCCACACCGTGGCCCCCGGTCCCCTGCATCCGGTCAGTGTCGTGCTGGCCGGCCTCGTCGAATCACCCAGCGGGCACGAGGAACTGATCGAATCGCTGGTCGCCGGCGAGACCGTGGGGTCCTGGGCGGCCTATGAACCCAAGCGGCCGTTCGGAGCTCTGCAGGCCGTCACCGGGATCGGCACCACGGCCACCCGGACCGACGCGGGCTACCGCATCGACGGCGTCAAGGACCGCGTCGAAGCCGGTGACCAGAGTGACACGTTGCTGGTGGTGGCCGCCTGCGACGGCCAGATCCGGCAGTTCGTGGTGCCGACCGACGCCGCCGGGGTAACGGTCAGTCCCCAGAACTCGGTGGACCTGGTCAAGCGTTACGCCCGAGTGCAATTCGACGGCGTCGCAGTCGGCGAGACCGCCGTGCTCGGCACCGCCGAGCAGACACCGGCGATCATCGAACGCCAGCGCGAGGTCGCCCTGGTGCTGCAGTGCGCCGAGATCGTCGGAATTCTGGACGTGGTGCTCACCATGACCAATCAATGGCTGGCAGACCGGCACAGTTTCGGCCGCCCGCTGGCCTCATACCAGGCCCTCAAACATCGTGCCGCTGACATGAAGATGTGGTTCGAAGCCGCGCGCGCCACCACCGCGGGAGCCGTCGCCGCGGTGGCCCAACGCTCCCCGGAAGCGCCCAAGCTCGTCAGCGTCGCGAAAGCCTATGTGGCCGAACGTGCTCCCGTGATGCTGCAGGACTGTGTGCAGTTACACGGCGGAATCGGCGTGACCTGGGAGCACGATCTGCACCTGTACCTGCGGCGGGTTGCGTTGTATCGCGCGTTGTACGGATCACCCGAAGACCACCACCGCGCCGTATATGCGCTGAGCCGCAAGACCCGCGCAGCCGAGGAGATCGGGGCATGACCGACACCGTGAGCACCACCGCAACCACAGAGTCCGTCGAGGAGTTCGCACTGCGTGCCCGGACCTGGCTGGCCGAGAACATGCCGGCAATCGATCCGGGCAATCCTCCGTTCGCGGTACGCGCGGAATCCGAATCCTGGGAACGGGCAAAGGAACTGCAGAAGCGCCTCTACGAAGGTGGATTCGCCGGAATCTGCTTCCCGCGCGAGTACGGCGGCCTCGGCCTGGACTACGCGTACCAGAAGGCATTCAACGACGAATGCCGAAACTACGAGATGCCGCTGATCCTCAACACCCCCTCGTTCACCATTTGCGGCGCAACGATTCTCGACATGGGCAGCGAAGAGCAGAAGCGCGAACGCATTTCGGCTGCGGTCCGAGGCGACGAGGTGCTCTGCCAGCTGTTGTCCGAGCCCAGCGGAGGCTCGGATCTCGCCGGCGTGATCACACGCGCCGAGCTCAAGGGCGACACGTGGATCATCAACGGCGCCAAGACGTGGAGTACCAGCGCGTTTGCCGCGGACTACGGATTGATGCTGGCCCGTACCGACTGGGCCGTGCCCAAACACGAGGGCCTGACCATGTTCCTCGTCCCGCTGAACGCACCGGGGATCACGATGCGCCGGATCACCGAGGTGAACGGCAATGAGGAGTTCTGCGAGGAATTCTTCGACAACTTGGAGCTTCCGGCGGACGCCGTCCTGGGCGAGGTCAACGACGGCTGGACCGTCGCCTCTCGCCAGCTGCACCACGAGCGTCGGGCTGTCGGTGGCGGTTCCGAGTTCGCCAGCGGGACCGGTGCCGAGAACGCGAACGAGATGCCGCCCGATCATGTCGGGCTGGCCGAGGCCACCGGGCAGGGTGACGACGCCCGGGTCCAGGATCTGGCCGGGCGCGCCCTGGTCCGGCGCATCGTCAAGAAGCAGCTCATCGATCACGTCGGCAAGGCGATCGGAAACGGTTCACTGCCACCGAATGCGGGCACGTTGATCCGGCTGTTCCATGCCGAGACCACCGAGCTGGAGGTGGACACCGCACTGGCGATCGCAGGCACGGCCGGTGTGGTCGACGAGGGTTCGGAAGGTAGCCCAGAGTTGGCCGGTTTGATGGAGATCGGTGTTCGCTATCTATCTCGGCAGACCGGGTCCCTGGGCGGTGGCAGCTCGGAGATGGCGCGCAACGTCATCGGCGAGCGGATCCTTGGCTTCCCACGCGAACAAGCGGCCGACCGCGGCGTGCCGTTCAATCAGGTCAGGCGCAACAAGAGCTGACTGTCTTTCGGCGCTGAGGCACGGTCATCTCGACAGGTTTGCCGCGTACGGTGGGGACCAGCCTACGCAGGGGGAATCCTGATGCCGACCATTCATTTGGAACGAGTGATCGCAGCACCGCTCGAGCAGGTTTTCGACTGGATGGCCGACCCGGCGGGTCTGGCCACCGCACCGCTGGTGCTGCGGGCGGGATGGGCGGCGGGTTCGTCGGAACCTGCGGTGGGGGCCGTCCGGGCGGTGACCGGAGCCGGCATGTGGTTCCGGGAGGAGATCACCGCGTACGACCGCCCGAACAGTTACTCGTATCTGATCATCGGGTCATTCCCGCCGTTCGATCATGACGGCGGCACACTGACTTTCGCACCCCGCGGCGACCGTACGCATATCGACTGGACGACGAGCTACACCCACCCGGCACGCGCCGGTGGAAAGGCGATGGAGGCCATCAGCTCACGGCTGCTCCCGTGGAATTTCCGCGTCATCCTCGCCAATTGCGCCAAGGCACTGGAGCACTAGAAGAGGGCTGGTTGCGTCGGTGCCGCGATTTCACGTACGGCACCGATGCGCGCCATGGGCGCCGGCCCAGTCAATCCGTACCGGGCAACCAGCGGTGCCACGCGGGTACGAAGCATGTCGCGATAGTCCGGTGGCAGATACGCCCCCCGCCGGTACAACCGCTGATAGTCGGCAAGCAGTTCAGGATGTTCACGCTGCAGCCAGGACATGAACCAGCCACGGGTCGACCCCCGCAGATGCAATCCGAACACCGTCACTCCGGTGGCCCCCGCCGCAGCGATGCGGCCGAGCAGTCCGTCGAGTTGTTCGGCCGAATCGGTGAGATACGGCAACACCGGCGCGACCATGACATGGCAGCGCAACCCGGCGTCGCGAATAGCGGCGATCAAGCCCAACCGCGCTTCGGGGGACGGAGTGCCGGGTTCGACGGTGCGGTGCAGCTCCGGATCACCGACTGCCAGCGACACCGCAACACTCACCTCGACGCGACGCGATGCCTCCACGATCTGCGGAAGGTCACGCCGCAACAGCGTGCCCTTGGTCAGGATCGAGAACGGCGTCCACGAATCTGCCAACGCCGCAATGATTCCCGGCATCAAAGCGTATCGGCCTTCGGCGCGCTGATAGGGATCGGTGTTGGTGCCGAGCGCGACGGTCTCGCGCGTCCAGGACCGGCGACGCACCTCTCGCGCCAATACGTCGGCGACGTTGGTCTTCACCACCACCTGGGTGTCGAAGTCTGTGCCGCTGTCGAAGTCGAGGTACTCATGGGTGGGGCGGGCGAAACAGTACCGGCAAGCGTGGCTGCAGCCGCGATAGCCGTTGACGGTGTACCGGAAGGGCAGCATCGACGCCGCCGGCACTTTGTTCAGGGCCGACTTGCACAGCACCTCGTGAAATGTGACGCCGTCGAACTGAGGTGTACGAACGCTGCGGACGAAACCGAGCCGCTGCAGCCCGGGCAGCGACCCGTCGTCAACGCCCACCGCCTGACCGTCCCATCGCACATTCATATCGAACAATTGTTCGATATGAATGTCAAGGTGATTCCCACGTTCGACCTCGAAGGAGACTGGGTGCGCCGGTGCCGCGGTTTCGGGTACGGCACCGGCGCCCGCCGTGGGCGAACGCCCAGCCAGTTGCGCAATCAGACGGCAGTGAAACCGTCTCGGCGCATACGTGCATCGAACAACAGTTCGAACATCATCGCAACCTTGATCCCAATCCGTGGGATCCGGATCAGGCCGAACCGGACCCAGGCTCGAGCGCCAGCCGAACCTGCGACTCGATCGCGGCGACGACCGGACGAGGCAGGTGCACCCGGCCCCGCCCATCGAGGTCGACCACTATCTGCTGCACCTTGCGCAGGTAGGACGTCTTCTCCCCCGGCTGGTCGGTGGCCTGCGCATGGTTGTAGAGCTTGGCGGCGGTGTCGAGGTCCGCACGGTCGTCGTCGGCCAGGTAACTGGTTCCCGTGGCTTTGCCGTCGCGTTCGCACCGTGCCCACTGGCGCCGCAGTGCATCGACCGCCGCGCGGTAACGCCCGGCGAATCCGGCGTCGCCCGGGTAGGTATCGGTGGCCAGTGCCTGGGCCTCCTCCAACGCAGTGTGGAAATCCATCACGTGATCGCGGGTGATGTCGGTGACTCCCGGATAACGCAGGTACAACGCGGGATCCAACTCGTAGGTGCCGTATTCGGACAACACCCGCCGGTGCACGACGCGTGCGGCCTCCCACAACCGGAGATCGGCCGCCGGCGACGCGCTGGTCCCGGCCACCGGGGACACAGACGGCTCGGCCGTCGCGACCTCCGGTGCGGCGGGCTCGGGCGGTGGTTCCTCCGCGGTAGCAGAGTCTTTGGACGTGCCGCGCGGACCCGCCGGCCTCATCGGCTTGTACCTGCGCGGCTCGTCGGGAACCGCGCGCCGCAGTCGCCGCAGGATTTCGGCGCCAACAGGATCGGCCTCCAGGACTGCGACGTGATAGCTGGCGTCATCGCCGAAGGTCAATTGCAGATAGTGCGCGCCTTTGACGCGAAGGTCGCGGTCAGCGGGTGCGATGCGGGTCTCCGTCGACACGTCGGCGGACAGACCGACGTCAACGAGGTCTGCCAGCGGGCGCACCACATCCTTGCTGTCCTCGGTGCCGATCAGAACCTGCCCGTCGACCAGGGCGAGCCGCACCGCGGCTCGCCGCCCGGTCATGCGCCCGGCGATGCTGAACAACACCGAACCCGTCAATGAGCCGCCCACCACGAGCATTACGAGCTGAGGGGCGACCCCACTGACGACTAGGACGAAGAGCAACGGCACCGCCGCAAGCACCAGCGCCGCACAGACGCCCTTGCGGACGCGAGTCCGGGTATCGAGGTATTCGGTGCGGGAGATCAGCGCGAGATTCTCACCGGCCGGCGCGTCAACGCTCATGCTGCCGCAACCATCCAACGCACCCCGACGACACTACCGTGCAGCTACTGGCCAGTGGCCTCTGCGTATGGTTGACCCATGCCTGAAGACCTGCAGCAACGCCGACGGGCCAGGTTTGACCGCCGAAAGGTGGTTGGGCAGAGGTGAATCCGATAGTTCGCGCGATCCTGGGCGGCGTGTGTGTCGGTAGCGGCATCGCAATTGGGGCCTATTCCGGGGGCTGGTTCCTCCTGCTCGCGGTCGTTCTCGCCGCGATGGGGGTCGGGCTGATCGCCGGTGCGTTCACGCGATCGATCACTGCCGGTTCCGCCGGTGAACTGGTCCCGGTGACCGTCGACCTGATCGACCGGTCGGCGCCGAGTCCCGCGTTCGCGTCGACCCTCGTCGCCGGCGAGGCACGCCCGCGCGGAGACGTACCGTTCCGGTTTCACAATCTCGCGAACCTCTCGCGCTCGCAGATCGCCGGCATCGTCGCCGACGGTCGGGGCGAGTTGCCGTCCGAAGCGCTCGGCAGTCCCGGCAGCCCTGCCATCACCGAACACCGTGCCGTGCGGGCACACGCACCGGCGGCCCTGACGGCGGTCGCGGCGATGTGGGCCACGATGCTGCTGCCTCCGACCGACATCTGGGACCTCAAGCCGCTGACGCGGAGCGCCTCCTCGGCCGAGGTACCGTCCGTCAGCACCGGTGACCCCGACGCGCGACCACTGTGGCAGTGGTACGACGAAGCACTCGACCATCTGCGCGCCGAGGCGCACGAATCGCTCGACTCCCTGCTGAGCTTCGACATCCGCGACAACCGCGTCGACGTAGAGGTGTACCTGGGCGGCGACCGGATGCGGGCCTATCAGGGCGACATCGACGGTTGGGAGACCAGCGAACAGTCCACCAACTCCCGCAGTCGCGACACGTTCACCATCGACGACCTACAGGGATTCTCCGCACGCGACTTCCTGACCGGTGCGGCCGCGATGCTCCCCCCTGACCGAAGGGAGATATCCCGCTTGGAGATCGAACGCAACACTGACGACATTTTCGGCGCCGCGCGTCCGGTCCTGGCCGAAGCCACGTTCGGCGACCCGAGCATCCCGATCGACGGAAAACTGGACGGCACCATCGCGACGTGGTGGCCAAAAGACGACGTTGCGGCCGGACTGCACCAGGTCGAGGCTGCACTGGCCGCCAGAGGGGTAGCCACCGACGCCGCGGTGATCAAAGAGCTTGAGCTTTCCGCCGACCACGGCTTCACCCTCGACTTCTACCGGGGCACTCCGTATTACCGGACCAGGGCACACGCCGGCAGGTTCGCCAGTCCCGACGACCTCATCGGGGAAGGTGTCTTCTCTCGCTTTCGGTTCTCCGACGTCTCGGCAGACGTGGTCACCGCTTCGCGTGACGACGCGATGCGCCGGTACGACGTCGATCTGGTGGACCGCGGCAAGGCCGACATCACTATCGGCGAATGGGGCAGCGAGGGCGGTGACCGCGAGGACGAGGTCGTGATCGAGGTGGACTACAACGACGCGCACGGCGGGAAAGCGGTGTATGCGTTATCCGGCGAGTACCTCACCGGATAGCGCGGGTCGGATCACCACACCCGCGGGCGGGTCAGATCACCACACCCGCGGGCGGGTCCGATCACCACTGGCCGAGCTGGCACCGCGGGCTGTACGGATGATCGTTCTGGACGGCGATCTGACCGTCGACGGCGATCTCACAGTGAGCGTTCGGCTGGGCCTGGCCGCCGTGCGTCGTGCTCGCGACGGTGAAGATCGCCCACTGCGGGTCGGCAAGCGTGGTCTCGAAGACCCAGGGCGCGTCAGGGCCGACGTTCACCGTCGCCTTCTGCAGGTACTTGTACGCGTCAGCGTTGTAGGCGTCTTTGCTCGCAGGCTGCGTCGTCAGGTAATAGAGGTCGAATTCGTAAGGCGCGCCGGACGTGAGCGTGTACTTGACCTGATGGCCTTGGCCCGCCGGGTCCGCATACGACGTTGCGTTGGAGACCGCCATACCCGCGGCCGCCAGAACCAGCGCCGCACCCACCGTGGTTGTCGCTTTTCGCATGTTCCTCATATCGACGCAGGCTACCGCCTTGTTACAGGTGCGACCAACGGGTCTCGTGACACCGCGCCAACGGCAAACCAACTCGGTCTAGCTTGAGGTTAATTTGTTTGTCACACACAGACATTTCCCAGTAACAGCGGCGCTCTAACGTCCCGATTCGACACCACGCACCGTGTGTTCAAGCTCTTGCACGCCGCCGACCGTGATCGGCCGAGAAGCGCTGCAATCAAAGGGAAAGGTCGCCCATGCGAGATCCAGGACGTGCCCCGTTGCGCCGGTCGACGTTGGCTGCAGGGAGTTTGATTGCCGTCGCCGGTTTGTTACTGGCGGGCTGCGGCAGCCGGGCGAGCGACAGCGACACAGCAAACGCGGCATCCTGTGTGGACACATCCGGCCCGAAAATCAAGGTCGGGTCGTTGAACTCGCTGTCGGGCACGATGGCCATTTCCGAGGTAACGGTGCGCGACTCGATCAAGCTCGCGGTCGAGGAGATCAACGCCAAGGGCGGCGTTCTGGGCAAACAGATCGAGCTGATCGGTGAGGACGGCGCTTCGGAGCCCACAGTGTTTGCCGAAAAGGCCGAGAAACTGATCAGCAGCGACTGTGTGGCGGCGGTGTTCGGCGGCTGGACGTCGTCGAGTCGCAAGGCAATGCTTCCGGTGTTCGAGAGCGCCAACGCGCTGCTGTACTACCCGGTGCAATACGAGGGCCTTGAGTCGAGCAAGAACATCTTCTACACCGGCGCCACCACCAATCAGCAGATCGTCCCGGCGCTGGACTACCTCAAGGAGAAGGGCGTCAAGTCGCTCTACCTCGTGGGCAGTGACTATGTGTTCCCCCAGACGGCCAACCGGATCATCAAGGCCTACGCCAAGGAGAACGGCATCGAGATCAAAGGCGAGGACTACACCCCGCTGGGCTCGACCGACTTCTCCACCATCGTCAACAAGGTCCGCAGTGCCGACGCCGACGCCGTGTTCAACACGCTCAACGGCGACTCGAATGTGGCGTTCTTCCGCGAATACAAGAACGTGGGGCTGACCCCGCAGGAGATGCCGGTGGTCTCGGTCTCGATCGCCGAGGAAGAAGTCGGCGGGATCGGTGTGCAGAACGTCACCGGCCAGCTGACCGCATGGAACTACTACCAGACGATCGACACCCCGGTGAACAACGCCTTCGTCAAGGCCTACAAGGACTTCGTCAAGGATCCCAAGAAACCGACCTCGGATCCCATGGAAGCCGCCTACGTCTCGGTCTATCTGTGGAAGAACACCGTCGAGAAGGCCAAGTCGTTCGATGTCGCGGCGATTCAGGAGAACGCGAACGGTGTCAGCTTCGACGCCCCTGAAGGCAAGGTCACGATCGACGGCGAGAACCACCACATCACCAAGACCGCACGGATCGGCGAGATCCGCCCTGACGGTCTGATTTACACGATCTGGGAGTCCAAGGGCCCGATCGATCCGGACCCGTACCTGAAGTCCTACCCGTGGGCTGCGGGGCTGTCCGGCTAGATGGATATCCTTATCGGCCAGCTGGCAACAGGATTGAGCCTCGGCTCAATCCTGTTGCTGGCCGCGCTCGGCCTGTCCCTGACCTTCGGCCAGATGGGCGTCATCAACATGGCGCACGGCGAGTTCATCATGGCCGGCTGCTACACCGCCTATGTGGTTCAGCAACTCATCACCAATGCAGGTGCCTCACTGCTGATCTCGCTCGTGGTCGGCTTCCTTGTCGGCGGTGCGATGGGCGCACTCCTCGAGGTGACGCTCATCCAGCGGATGTACGGCCGTCCGCTTGACACGCTACTCGTCACATTCGGTGTCGGCCTGATCCTGCAACAGGTGGCCCGCGACATCTTCGGTGCGCCTGCGGTCAATGTCGTTGCTCCGGAATGGCTCTCGGGTGGGGTCGAGATTCTCGGCGCCGTGGTGCCCAAGACCCGCATATTCATCCTGGTGCTGGCTGTCGTGTGCGTGGCGGTGCTGGCCACCGTGCTCAAGACCAGCCCGATGGGCCGGCGGATCCGGGCAGTGGTCCAGAACCGGGATCTGGCGGAGACCAGCGGCATCTCTTCGCGCAGAACCGATATCACCACCTTCTTCATCGGGTCCGGCCTGGCCGCGGTGGCCGGTGTGGCACTGACGCTGATCGGCTCCACCAGTCCGACCATCGGCCAGAGCTTCCTGATCGATGCGTTCCTGGTGGTCGTGGTTGGCGGTCTCGGTCAGATCAAGGGCACCGTGATCGCGGCGCTGACCCTGGGCTTCCTGAACTCGTTCATCGAGTACAGCACCACAGCGTCGCTGGCCAAGGTGATCGTGTTCGTCATCATCGTGATCTTCCTGCAGGTGCGCCCGCAGGGGCTGTTCACCGTTCGAACGAGGAGTCTGGTGTGACGAGATTCTTGGGACGTTGGCAAACCTGGGCAGGTTTCGCGCTCGCCGCGGTGGTGCTGTTCGGGGTGGCACCGGTGGCGCTGTCCGACTTCCGGCTCAGCCTGCTCGGCAAGTTCCTGTGCTTTGCCATCGTGGCGGTGGGTATCGGATTGGCTTGGGGCCGTGGCGGAATGCTGGTGCTTGGGCAGGGCGTGTTCTTCGGCCTCGGTGGCTACCTGATGGGTATGCACCTCAAGATCGCCGATGCCCAGATCCGTGGCCATGATGTGCCCGACTTCATGCAGATCGCCGGGGTGCGCCAACTGCCCGGCTACTGGGCACCGTTCGCCTCCCCGGCCTTCACACTGTTCGCGATCCTGGTGATCCCGGCGGGTATCGCGGCGCTGCTGGGATTCGGCGTGTTCAAAAGACGCGTCAAGGGCGCCTATTTCGCGATCCTGTCGCAGGCACTGGCTGCGGCACTGGCGATCCTGCTCGTCGGCCAGACGAGCCTCGGCGGAAGCAACGGGTTGACCAATTTCCGGACCTTCTTCGGGTTCAACCTCAATGACCCGGCCAACAAGCGGATGGTGTACTTCATCGCGGCAGCCACGCTGCTGATCGTGGTGGCCGTGGTCCGTCAACTGATGTACAGCCGCTACGGCGAGTTGCTGGTTGCCGTGCGTGACGGTGAGGAGCGCGTGCGGTTCCTGGGTTACGACCCGGCCAACATCAAGGTCGTGGCGTACACCCTGGCCGCATTGTTCGCCAGCATCGCCGGTGCCTTGTTCGTGCCGATCGTCGGATTCATCGCGCCATCGCAAGTCGGCATCGTGCCATCCATCGCGTTCCTGATCGGGGTCGCGATCGGCGGACGCACGACACTGCTCGGCCCGGCCCTCGGCGCCATAGGCGTCGCTTGGGCGCAAACCCTGTTCTCCGAACGGTTTCCGTCCGGATGGATCTACGCCCAGGGCCTGCTCTTCATCGTCGTGGTCGGCTTCTTCCCCGCCGGCCTGGCCGGCCTCGGTGTGCTGTTCTCCCGGTGGCGGCGCAAGCGGTCTGCCGAAAACGATGCCGACGACTCCCACCCTGAGACGGCACCGGACACCGATTCCGATGCCGAGAAAGTAGGTGCCGCATCGTGACGGAAACCGAGGAGGCAGAATCCACACCGAAGCCGTTGGCCGGCGGCAACGCGGGCATGGGTGCCGAATACCTTGAAGTCCGGGGCCTCACGGTCGATTTCGATGGATTCAAGGCGGTCAGCGATGTTGATCTCACGCTGTTCCAGGGAGATCTGCGCTTCCTGATCGGACCCAACGGTGCGGGAAAGACGACCGTCATCGACGCCATCACCGGACTGGTGGGCGCCACCGGTTCGGTGAACAAGTCGGGGGTGGAACTGCTCGGCAAGAAGGTGCACCAGATCGCCCGGGCAGGTGTGGGCCGCACATTCCAGACCGCCAGCGTGTTCGAACAACTGACTGTGCTGCAGAACCTCGACATCGCCGCGGGTGCCGGTCGCTCCTCCTGGACCCTGCTGCGCCGGCGGCGCGGCATCCTGCCCGCCATCGAAGAAGCCCTGGAAACCACCGGGCTGGTAGATCTCGCGGACCAGCCGGCCGGCGTCCTGGCTCACGGGCAGAAACAGTGGCTGGAGATCGGCATGCTGCTGGTGCAGAACGCCGAGGTCCTACTGCTCGACGAGCCGGTGGCCGGGATGAGTCACGAGGAACGTGAGGAGACGGGAAACCTGTTGCGCCGCATCGGCGGAAAGCGCACCGTCGTCGTGGTCGAGCACGACATGGACTTCATGCGGGCATTCGCCACCTCGGTGACGGTGCTGGCCCGCGGCAAGGTGATCGCCGAGGGGTCAGTTGCCGAGGTACAGGCCAACCCGAAGGTCCAAGAGGTCTACCTCGGCACCGCCGCGGCCGGCGTGGAAGGAATCGCCTGATGCTCGAAATGCTTGATGTCCGGACCGGTTACGGTCGCTCCGAAGTGATCCACGGCGCCAGCATCGCAGTGCCGTCCGACGGTGTCGCGGCGGTGATGGGGCACAACGGCGCCGGTAAGACGACGCTGTTGAGGGCGGCTGTAGGACTACTCAAATGCACTGCGGGCAAAGTCCTTTTCGATGGCGAGGACATCACCAGATTGCGACCGAGCGCGCGCGTGGCCCGCGGCCTGGCGTACGTGCCCCAGGGACAGCAGTCGTTCGGCCAGCTGACCACCGCGGAAAACCTGCAGGTGGTCGCCGACGGCCGTCGAAACGGCAAGGCGCTGATCGACGAGCAACTGGACCTGTTCCCCGCGCTGAAGGAGCTGCTCAACCGGCGGGCCGGCCTCCTTTCGGGCGGACAGCGGCAGCAGCTCGCGATCGCCAGGGCGTTGATCACCACGCCCAAGTGCCTGATCCTCGACGAGCCGACAGAGGGGATCCAGCCGTCGGTGGTCGCCGAGATCGAAGCCGCGATCACCTCGCTGACAGCAGGCGGCGATCTGGGCGTGTTGTTGGTGGAGCAGCACATCGGGTTCGCACTGGAATCCGCTCAGCGCTACTACATCCTGGAGTCCGGCCGCGTCACCTCCAGCGGCGCCGGTGGCTCGACTTCGGAGGCCGACGTCCGCGCCGCCATGGCCATCTGATCCCCCGTGACGGTCAGGCGAGGCGGGAAAGGACCTCGGCCACAACGGAATCGGCGGCGACATCGATCTGCTCGCCGGTCGAGAGATCCTTGAGGCCGACCGTGCCGGCTTCGATGTCGCGGTCGCCGGCCACCAGAGCGTATTTGGCTCCGGAGCGGTCGGCCGCCTTCATCGCGCCCTTGAGCCCGCGGTCACCGTAGGCGAGGTCGACGCGCACGCCGCCGGCCCGCAGCCGCGCGGCCAGCTTGGCGAGCTCGAGCTTGGCCGCATCGCCCAGCGGCACACCGAACACGTCGATGCCCCCCACCCCGGCCACCGTCTTGCCCTCGGCCTCCAGCGCCAACAGCGTGCGGTCGACACCGAGGCCGAAGCCGATCCCCGAGACGTCCTGACCACCGAGCTGACTCATCAGACCGTCATAACGGCCACCGCCGCCGATGCCGGACTGTGCGCCCAGTCCGTCGTGCACGAACTCGAAGGTGGTCTTGGTGTAGTAGTCCAGCCCGCGCACCATCCGCGGGTTGATCACATAAGGCACGCCGAGTGCGTCGAGGTGTGCCAGCACCACCTCGAAGTGAGCCTTGGCGCTGTCCGACAGATGGTCGAGCATCAGCGGGGCGTCGGCCGTCATCTCCCGTATGTGCGGCCGCTTGTCGTCGAGCACCCGCAGCGGGTTGATCTCGGCGCGTCGCCGAGTGTCTTCGTCGAGATCCAGCTTGAACAGGAATTCCTGCAGCAGCTCCCGGTACGCGGGCCGGCAGGAGTCATCGCCCAGCGAGGTGATCTCCAACCGGAACCCGTCCAGGCCCAACGACCGGAACCCGGCGTCGGCCACCGCGATCACCTCGGCGTCAAGTGCCGGGTCGTCGATCCCGATGGCCTCGACGCCGACCTGCTGAAGCTGACGGTAACGCCCGGCCTGGGGGCGTTCGTAGCGGAAGAACGGGCCGGCGTAGCAGAGCTTGACCGGCAGCGCGCCCCGGTCCAGCCGGTGCTGGATCACCGCGCGGATCACCCCTGCGGTGCCCTCGGGGCGCAGGGTCACCGAGCGGTCACCGCGGTCGGCGAACGTGTACATCTCCTTGGACACGACGTCGGTGGACTCGCCCACACCGCGGGCGAACAGCGCGGTGTCCTCGAAGATCGGCAGCTCGATGTCGCCGTAGCCGGCGCGACGCGCCGAGGCCAACAGACCGTCTCGCACCGCCACGAACTGTGCCGACTCGGGCGGAAGATAGTCGGGCACGCCCTTGGGCGCCTGGAATGCAGAAGTCACAGAGTCAAACCTTCGAGAAACGGGTTGGTACGGCGTTCTTGCCCGATGGTCGTGCGCGGGCCGTGCCCTGGTAATACCACGGTGTCGTCGTCGAGTACCAACAGCTTTGTCACGATCGACTCGAGAAGGTCACGTCCGCTGCCACCGGGCAGGTCGGTGCGGCCCACCGAGGACCGGAACAGCGTATCGCCCGTGAACACGGTCTGGGCGTCCGATGCTTTCTCCGGCCCGCCCGAGACCCGGAACACCACCGATCCCCTGGTGTGGCCCGGCGTGTGGTCGACGGTGACCGAGACGCCGCCGAGATCGAGTACCTGGCCGTCGCGGTCCAGCTCGACAACCTGTCTGGGCTCGGAGAACAGCACACCGAACGCCAATTGGGCGAGGCGCGGCCCGAATCCCTTGATCGGATCGGTCAGCATGAAGCGGTCTTCGGGGTGGATGTAGGCGGGGCAGCCATAGGTGTCGGCGATCTTCTGGGCCGACCAGATGTGATCGATGTGACCGTGGGTCAGCAGGACCGCCGCCGGGGTCAGGCGGTTTTCGTCGAGAATCCGGCGCAGCCGGTCCATCGCCCGCTGACCCGGATCGACGACGATCGCGTCGGCTCCTGGTCGCTCGGCCAGGACGTAGCAGTTGCACGCCAGCATCCCGGCCGGAAATCCGGTAATGAACACGGCCCCAGTTTCCCACGTGGCCGCTTCCCCGATGTGCCGCGACCTTGCGGTTCCCGCGGGTCGCAGAACCGGCATCCAGATTCGCCTGGCAGACTCGTGGCCAACCTCACCCGCCTACAAGGAGGACTGCCGCGGTGCCGACCAACGAACAACGGCGTGCGACGGCCAAGCGCAAGCTGGAGCGCCAGCTGGAACGTCGCGCCGCCCAGGAACGCAAACGACGCATCCTGACCATCACGGGGACCGCGGTCGCAGCCCTCGTCGTCGTCGGGGCCGTCGTGGCCACGTTCGTCTTCACCAGCAAGGACTCGGGCAGTACCACCGCCTCGGCGTCCACCACCACCGCAACGTCGGGCACGCCTGCCCAGCCTGCCGCCGAAGGTCAGCTGCCGGCCTTCGCCGCACCCGCCGACCTGGGCGCCAACTGCCAGTACCCGGCCGCCGCGGCTGCCAGCAAGTCGGCCACCCCGCCGCGCACCGGAAAGGTCCCCACCGATCCGGCCACGGTCAGCGTCAGCATGGTCACCACCCAGGGCAATATCGGGCTCCAGCTCGACAACGGCAAGGCCCCGTGCACGGTCAACAGCTTCGCGAGCCTGGCCGGGCAGAATTACTTCAACGACACCCCGTGCCACCGGCTGACCACCAGCGGTATCTCCGTGCTGCAGTGCGGTGACCCGACCGGCCAGGGCACCGGTGGCCCCGGCTACCAGTTCGCCAACGAGTACCCCACCAACCAGTTCCAGCCGGACGACCCGGCGCTGCAGAAGCCGGTCGTGTATCCGCGCGGAACGGTGGCGATGGCCAACGCCGGGCCCAACACCAACGGCAGCCAGTTCTTCCTGGTGTACCAGGACTCCCAACTGCCCCCGAACTACACGGTGTTCGGCAAGATCGATGACACCGGCCTGGCCACCCTCGACAAGATCGCCGCGGCCGGTGTGGCCGGAGGCGGAGCCGACGGTAAGCCGACGCTCGATGTTCAGCTGAAGTCTGTGGCTCTGGATTAGTCCCCCATTGACTCTCCCGCCACCCTACGGCGGTTACCAGCCGGAGCATCCCAGTTACCCGTCGGAATACCCGGTGGGATATCCGGCCGGGTATCCCCCGCCTGCCCACACCAACGGCATGGCGGTCGCCGCACTGGTGTGCTCGGTCGTGTTCGCGCCACTGGGCATCGTGTTCGGGCACATCTCGCTGTCGCAGCTCAAACGCAGCGGTGAGCAGGGTCGCGGCCTCGCGATCACGGGCCTCGTCATCGGGTACGTGATGACGGCACTGGCCCTCGTGGCGGTCGTGCTGACGGTCGTCTTCGCCGTCATCGTCGTCAAGGCCGCGGAGAACATGCCGCGCCAGGACCGCTACACGGCCTCCCCGGGTACCGGCCAGGAACTCCCCGAATTCGCACCGCCACAGAACCTCGGCGCCAACTGCCAGTACCCGGCCACCACCGAACCTGCCACCAAGCGGGCCACCCCGCCGCGCACCGGCACGGTGTCGACCGAACCTGCCACGGTGCCCGCAGGCATCGTCACCGACCGCGGCAGCATTGGCCTCAAGCTCGCCAACGGCAAGGCGCCGTGCACGGTGAACAACTTCGCGAGCCTGGCCGGGCAGGGATTCTTCGACGGTACCCAGTGCCACCGGCTGACCACCGGCGACCTCGCGACACTGCAGTGCGGCGACCCGTCGGCCAGTGGAACCGGCGGGCCCGGTTACCGGTTCCCCAACGAGTATCCGACCAACCAGTACCGGCTCTCCGACCCAGCCGTGCAGCGGCCGGTGGTCTACCCGCGTGGCACCGTCGCGATGGCCAACTCCGGCCCGGGCACCAACGGCAGCCAGTTCTTCCTCGTGTACGAGGATTCGTTCCTGCCGCCGACATACACGGTGTTCGGCACCGTCGACCAGACCGGACTGGCCACACTCGACGCGATCGCCGCGGGCGGGGTTGCCGACGGCAGCGACGACGGCAGGCCCGCCGCGCCGGTGACGATCACATCGGCGAGCGTGGACTGACCCGGGCGAGGAGATTGCGGTGTCCTATCCAGTTCCATCCCAGTTCCCACCGCCACCCCAGCCCAACGGCACCACCGCGTTGACCCGCACGCTCGGGGTGCTGTTCCTGGCGGTACTGATGTGCGGCTACGCGACAGCGGTGTTTCTGACGCGGCACATCTGGGAGAACCGCGAAGCCACCCGGATGACGTATTCGACCGCGACGGCAGACGGCTCGCCATCGTCACCTGACGCCGTGGCGAGAGCGCGGGCGGTCGTCGAGAAGCGCCTCTACGAGATCGGGTTCTCCGGATCCGAAGTGGGTGTCGACGGAGACACCCTGGTGGTGACGGTCCCGAGTCGTGACCCCGACGCGCTCCGGGACATCGCCATGCCGGGACGGCTGACGATTCGTCCGGTGGTCCACGCGATGGCCGCCAAGACCGGATCCTCGTCACCCCCGGCGACACCCGCCCCCGGCGTTACGAAACCCGCTCAGGCACAACGGATTTCCGACGAGAAGGAACTCCGGCAGAGCACCAACCCGTCGATCCAGATCCTGGCGCTGCAGTACCAGGCCAGCCGCTGCGGCGATGACGACGACGTGCTCGCCGGCCACGACGACCCCGACCTGCCGCTGATCACCTGCTCCACCGACGGGGAAACCGTCTACCTGCTCGGCAAATCCGTGATGACCGGCGCGGAGATCAGCGACGCCGATTCGGGCTACCGCAGAGACGCGGGACAATACGCCGTCGATGTGGCGCTCAGCGGCGCCGGAACGAAGACATGGGCCGACTTCACCTCCGCCAACATCGGCACCCAGACCGCATTTACCCTGGACACCCGAGTGGTCAGCGCACCAGAGATCCGTGAGGCCATCACCGGCGGCCGGGTTCAGATCACGGGTAACTTCACCGCCGATTCGGCGCGCGAACTGGCCGGCGTCCTGAAATCGGGCTCGTTGCCGTTCTCGTTGTCGCTGGAAACCTCCCAGGACGCGACGCTGCCGGCGGCGGCGATCGCCAAGATGCTGCGCGTGCTCATCATCGTGGTCGGGATGGGCGTCCTGGCGATCACCGTGGCCGGGGTGGTCTACCTGGCACGGCGGCGCGATCAGGCCGCACTGGTGATGCGGTAGACGTCGTAGACGCCTTCCACATTGCGCACCACGCTCAGCAGGTGGCCGAGGTGCTTGGGATCGCCCATCTCGAAGGTGAACCGGCTGATCGCCACCCGGTCGTTGGAGGTGGTCACCGATGCCGAGAGGATGTTGACCTTCTCGTCGGCCAGCACCCGCGTCACGTCGGACAGCAGACGGTGCCGGTCCAGCGCCTCGACCTGGATGGCCACCAGGAACACCGACGACGGCGACGGCGCCCAGTTCACCTCGATGATGCGCTCCGACTGTTGTTGCAGCGAAGCCGCATTCGTACAGTCGGTGCGGTGCACGCTGACGCCGCCACCGCGGGTCACGAAGCCCATGATGGTGTCGCCCGGCACCGGGGTGCAACACTTGGCGAGCTTGGTCAGAGTTCCGGGTGCTCCCGGCACCGCGACGCCGGTGTCGTCGGTGCTGCGCTGACGCACCGGCATGGTCAAAGGTGTGGAACGCTCGGCGAGTTCGTCCTCGGCCGCGTCGTCGCCGCCGAACTGGGCAAGCAGACGCTGCACGAGGTGGCGCGCCGAGACGTGGCCCTCACCGACCGCGGTGTAGAGGGCGGAGACGTCGGTGTAGCGCAGTTCGCGGGCCAGCGCGCCCATGGAATCGGCATTGATCAAGCGCTGCAACGGAAGTCCGCCCCGGCGGACTTCCCGCGCGATGGCGTCCTTACCGGACTCCAAGGCTTCTTCGCGGCGTTCCTTGGCGAACCACTGCCGGATCTTGGCCTTGGCCCGCGGCGACACCACGAACGTCTGCCAGTCGCGTGACGGTCCGGCGTTGGGGGCCTTTGAGGTGAACACCTCGACGACTTCGCCGTTCTCCAGCTTGCGCTCCAGCGCGACGAGCCTGCCGTTGACCCGGGCCCCGATACAGCGGTGCCCCACCTCGGTGTGCACTGCATAGGCGAAGTCGACCGGCGTCGACCCGGTCGGCAGGTTGATCACGTCGCCCTTGGGGGTGAAGACGAAGATCTCCTTGACCGCAAGGTCGTAACGCAGGGACTCCAGGAACTCGCCGGGGTCCGCAGCCTCCCGCTGCCAGTCGAGCAACTGGCGCATCCAGGCCATGTCGTCGATCTCGGTGGCGGCGTGGCTGTGCGGAACTCCGTTGCGGCCCTTGGCTTCTTTGTAACGCCAGTGCGCCGCGATACCGTATTCAGCGGTGCGGTGCATGTCGCGGGTGCGGATCTGCACCTCCAGCGGCTTGCCCTCTGGCCCCACCACCGTGGTGTGCAGCGACTGGTAGACGCCGTAGCGAGGCTGGGCGATGTAATCCTTGAACCGGCCCGCCATCGGTTGCCACAGCGAGTGCACGACGCCGACAGCCGCGTAGCAGTCCCGGATCTCGTCGCACAGGATCCGCACGCCGACCAGGTCGTGGATATCGTCGAAGTCGCGGCCCTTGACGATCATTTTCTGGTAGATCGACCAGTAATGCTTGGGCCGGCCCTCGACCACCGCGTTGATCTTCATCGCGCTCAGTGCCACGCCGATCTCGGCGCGCACCTTGGCCAGGTACGTGTCACGCGACGGCGCCCGGTCGGCGACCAGTCGCACGATCTCCTCGTACTTCTTCGGATGCAGGATCGCGAACGACAGGTCCTCAAGCTCCCACTTGACCGTCGCCATGCCGAGTCGATGGGCAAGCGGCGCAATCACTTCCAGTGTCTCGCGGGCCTTGCGGGCCTGCTTCTCCGGTGGCAGGAACCGCATGGTGCGCATGTTGTGCAGCCGGTCGGCCACCTTGATCACCAGCACCCGCGGGTCGCGGGCCATCGCGATGATCATCTTGCGGATCGTCTCGCCCTCGGCGGCCGAGCCGAGCACCACCTTGTCCAGCTTGGTGACCCCGTCGACCAGGTGACCCACCTCGGCCCCGAACTCGGCGGTCAACGCCTCCAAGGTGTATCCGGTGTCCTCCACCGTGTCGTGCAGCAGGGCAGCCACCAGCGTGGTGGTGTCCATGCCGAGCTCGGCCAGGATGTTGGCCACCGCCAGCGGATGGGTGATGTAGGGATCACCCGATTTGCGCAATTGGTCGGCGTGGCGCTGGTCGGCCACGTCGTAGGCCCGCTGCAGCAACTGCAGGTCGGCCTTGGGGTAGATCTCGCGGTGTACCGCGACAAGCGGTTCCAGGACCGGGTTGACCGCACTGCGCTGCGCGGTCATCCGGCGGGCCAGGCGCGCGCGCACCCGACGGGAAGCACTGGACTTGGTCGTATCGGGGACTTGAGCGGGGTCGGATCCGGTGGCTCCGGGCAGCGCCGGGGGCAACTGGGCCGTCTGGCTCGTGCCCGGGTCCGTAACCGGTTCGCTGGCCATCCTCACCTCCCGCTGTTGACCTGAGATATCGAGGATATCCCTCACACGGTGTGCAGGCTGCTGACCCTCAGCGGTGCCACCACGTCCCGGCCGCCCAGGGCCGTCAATTCCAGCACCACGGCGGCACTCAGTACGTTGGCACCGCCGGCCTCGAGCAGCCGTGTCGCTGCTGCCAGTGTCCCGCCGGTGGCCAGGACATCGTCGATGATCACGATGTTGCGACCGGTGATGTCAATCCCGTCGGCGGGGATCTCCAGCGTCGCGCTGCCGTACTCGAGCTGATAGGTCACGCTGTGCACCGGAGGCGGAAGTTTCCCGCCCTTGCGTACGGCCAGGACGCCGGTACCGAGTCGGGTCGCAACGGCGGCACCCAGCAGGAAACCGCGCGCGTCGAGGCCTGCGACCAGATCGGCGTCGGCCGCGGTGGCGGCCAATGCGTCGGTCACCGCGCTCAGGCCCTCGGCGTCGGCCAGCAACGGGGTGAGGTCTTTGAACTGCACGCCGGGCTCGGGAAAGTCGGGGACCTCCCTGATCAGTTTCTCGACCAGCCGGGAAACATCCCGGCTCACGTGGACAACTTCCAGCGGTCCATGTTCCATCCCGCGCCCCACCGCGTCGGATTGCTGCTCACGGCATACATCTTGTTCGATGTCAGCACGGTGCGCTGCTGGCGATACAGCGGCAGGGTCGGCATGTCGTTCCACAGGATCGGCGCGCCCTCCCCCGCCAATCGGGCGAGTTCCTTCGGATCGTTCGTGACGGCCTGCGCATCGATGATGCCGTCGATCCGCTCGTTGAAATACGCGGGCAGGTTGTTGCCGTTACCGGAGTGGAAGGCGTAGGCATCGATCGCCGAAGAACCCGAGGAACCGCTGCCCGCCGCGCCGCCGGTGCCCGCCAGCAATCCGTCGATCTCGTTGTTGCGCAAGGCCACCGGCCCGGCCGTCGCTGATCCGGCGTCCTGGACGGTGATGCCCGCGGCGGCGCACGATTTCGCGATGGCGCCGACGGTCGCGGCCAGTCTGGCGTTGGGCGTCTGGTACCCGATGCGTACGGTCAACGGCTTGTTGTTCAGGGCGGCGCGGGCCGCGCCAGGGTTGGCCACAGCGTATTGCGCGGCCTCGCCGACATTCTCGGCCGCGCTGAACGCGTCGTCGCTGACCGGGCTGAGCCGCGAGTTGACGATCGGCGTCGCGGCGTTACGGGCGATCACGTCACGCGGGGTGCACAGCGCGACGGCCCGCCGGGCCGGTGGGGCGGCCAGCGGACCACCCGGCGCGAAGATCAACTGCTCGATACCGGCGGACGGGCTTTCGGTGCTGACGTAGTCGTCGGGCAGGTTGAGCAGGCCCGAGGATCCGGACTCGATGTCGACGACGTCGAAGGAGCCCTGGTTGACCCGCTCCTGGATGTCGGCCCCGCGTGGCCATACCGCGATCCGGTTGGTGACGGGCGGGGTGCCCCACCACTTGTCGTTGGCGACCAGGACCACCACGCCGTCCTTGGACACCGAGTCGATCCGGTAGGGCCCCGACGACGGGAACCGCTTGAGGTCGAGGTCCGGCTTGAGATCCCAGATGGTGTTCCACGCCTTGGCGATGCGGTCGATGGTCGGCTGGTCGCCGTTCTGCAGCGCGGTCGCCACACCTCCGTCGCCAAGGTCGAGTTCGTCGGCGAGCACGTGCGCGGGCATCAGCGCGGTGGCCGCGAACAGCTGGCCGTAGTCGAGGAATCCGCGGTCCTGGGCGAAGGACACCCGGGCCCGCTTCTGGCCGGGTGCGCAGTCCACCGAGGCGATGTCGCGGTAGCCCGCTTGGCTGGCGGCATCGAACACGGGGAACCGGCCGGACTGAGCGCCCCAGGTCAACACCAGATCGTCACAGGTGACGGGCTTGCCGTCGGAGTAGACGGCCTTGTCGCTGATCACGTAGTCGAGCACCAACGGGGCGCGGCCCACCACCGACACCGAACCGAAGTCGTTGTCGGCGACCACCTGGCCTTCGGGACCGTGATAGGCGAACCCGGTCAGTGCCCGGGCGAACGCCTGGGGTCCGGCGGACGCGGCTCCGGCCACCGTGTTGGTGTTGTAGGTGGTCAGTGTGCCGTCCACGGCGTAGTCGATCTCGTCAGCCGAGCCGCCCGAGCATGCCGCCAGTCCTATCCCGGCGACCATGGACACCGCGGCCACCGTCGCCGTTGTCCGGCCCCGGGCCATGGCCCGCCACTGCACCATCGACGTTTACCGCCGGGTGTTCCGCTTGCCCGACGGACGTCCGGTCCGCGGTCCCGGACGCGCGCCCGGGGCCGGCTTGGCCGGGGCCGGCTCGGCAGCGACCGACACCGACACCGTCTCGCCGGCGGTCTCTTCCGCCTCGGTGGCATCGGAGACGTCCTTGGCCGGCGCCGGTTTGGCGCCCTTCTCCCGGCGGTTGAGAACCCGCTTGGTGTGCTTGCGGACCAACTCGGTGCGCTCGCGCAACGTGACGAGCAGCGGCGTGGCGAAGTAGATCGACGAGTACGTACCCACGATGACGCCGACCAGCTGGACCAGAGCCAGGTCCATCAGGGTTCCGACGCCCAGGAGCCACACCGCCACGACCATCAGCGCCACGATCGGCAGAACCGAGATCAAGCTGGTGTTGATCGAACGCATGAACGTCTGATTGACGGCAAGGTTGGCCTGTTCGGCGAACGTTCGGCGAGTGGTGTGCTCGAAGCCGTGGGTGTTCTCCTCGACCTTGTCGAACACGATCACCGTGTCGTAGAGCGAGAAGCCCAGAATCGTGAGCAGGCCGATCACGGTGGCCGGGCTGACCTCGAATCCGACCAGCGAATACACGCCGGCGGTCACGACGAGGTCGAAGACCAGGGTGGCCATCGCGGCCATCGCCATGTAGCGCTCATAGCGCCAGGCGATGTAGATCGAGGCCAGCACGATGAACACCACGAGCGCGATCAGTGCCTTGTCGGTGATCTGGCCGCCCCAGGTCTCCGACACTTTCGAGTCGCTGATTGCCTGCTTACTGGGCTGGCCGTCGCTGCCCTTGGGGTGGAACTCGTCGAACAGCGCGGTCCGCAGCTGCTCGATCTCGGGTTCGGACAACGTCTCCGAACGGATCTGGACCGTGGCCGAGGCGCCGCTGCCGACCAACACGACCGACTCGGGCGTCCGGTTCAGGGTCTTGTTGTAGACGTCCTCGACCTGTTGGACCGAGACGATCCCCCCGGAACCGGCCGACGGCATCGACACCTTCGTGCCGCCCTCGAAGTCGATCCCGAACGTGAACCCACGCAGCACCATACTGGCGATGCAGATCGCGACCATGATGCCGCTGACCGCGTACCAGAGCTTGCGACGGCCGATCACCTCGAAGGCGCCGGTTCCGGTGTAGAGCCGGACGAAGAACCCGTGCTTGGGCATTGCCGCAGAAGTGGATTCGATGCTCGGCGTCTCCACCGAGGTGTCCTTCACGTCCTCGACGGTGGTGTCGTCTTTATCTGCCATGTGCTTATCCCCGTCCCGCGGTCGCATGCGAAGCCTCACGGCGTTCCCGCGCGATCTGCTGCACCGCGCCGAGACCGTTGAGGGCAGGTTTTGCCATCGTCGGGGACTTGGACGCCAGGTACACCAACGGCCAGGTCACCAGGAACACCACCACGATGTCCAGGATCGTGGTCAACCCCAATGTGAACGCGAAGCCCTTGACCTGACCGATCGCCAGGAAGTACAGCACCGCGGCGGCCAGGAAGGTCACTGCGTTGCCGGACACGATCGTCTTGCGGGCGCGCGCCCAGCCTCGGGGCACCGCCGACCGGAAGGACCGGCCCTCGCGGATCTCGTCCTTTATTCGCTCGAAGAACACCACGAAGGAGTCCGCGGTGGTGCCGATACCGATGATCAGACCGGCAATACCGGCCAGGTCCAGCGTGTAGCCGATGTATCTGCCGAGCAGCACGAGGATCGCGAAAACCATTGCGCCGGCAGCGACCAACGACAGGGCCACCAACAGACCCAGTACCCGGTAGTACAGCAACGAGTACAGCAGCACCGCCGCCAGGCCGACCGCGCCTGCGATCAGACCAGCCCGCATCGAGGACAGGCCCAGGGTCGCCGAGACGGTCTCGGCTTCAGACGACTCGAACGACAGCGGCAGTGACCCGTACTTGAGCACGTTGGCCAGTTCCTTGGCCGTGTCCGAGTTGAACTGGCCGGTGATCTGAGTGTTGCCACCGGGAATGGCTTCCCGGATCTCAGGGGCGCTGACCACCTGCGAGTCGAGGGTGAACGCTGTCTGCGTGCCCACGTTGGCCGCGGTGAAGTCGGCCCAGGTCTTGGCTCCGCCACTCTTGAAGGTCACGTCGACGACGTACTGGCCCTGCTGCTGGTTCAGGCCCGAGGTGGCGTTCTCGATCTCCTCACCGCTCATGATCGAGGGGCTCAGCAGGTACACCGTCTGGCCGTCGGTGGAGCAGGTCACGAGTGGCAACTTCGGATCGTCGTTGCCGGCCAGCACGTCGTCCTTGTCGCAGTTCTGGGCTCGCTCCATGATCGCCTGGATCTGCATCATCGGGTTGGTGCTCTGGCGAATCGCTTTCGCCAGCGTGATCAACGCGGCCCGAGTCTGCGCCTCGCTGACTTCTGTGGGCGCACCTTGCGCCGGAGGCTGCGGGGCTGGTTGTGGCGCCGGCTCACCGGGTCCCGGTGCCGGTGCGGGCGCCGGTGCAGGGGTGGGTTCCCCTGGCGTCGGTGCCGGATCCAGCGGGTACGGCCGCGGCTGCGGCGCCGGCTCAGGTGCACTCACCGGCGGCGCTGCGGGCGCCTCGGCAGGCGCACCCGGTGCCTGACCCGGAACCGCGCCAGGCGAGCCGGGCACCGCTCCCGGTGCGCCCGGTGCGCCCGGTGCACCTGGTGCCCCGCCTTGTGCGAGTTGCTTGAGCTGTGCGACCGGCACGGCGCGGGCGACCGGCCGGATGTACAGGCGGGCGGTCTGGCCCAGGTTGCGGGCCTCGCTGCTGTCATTGCCGGGAACGGTGATCACCAGGTTGTCGCCGTCGATGACGACCTCGGAGCCCGAGACGCCGAGACCGTCGACGCGGGCACTGATGATCTGCTGGGCCTGGTTGAGTGCGTCTCTGGTCGGCGTCGAGCCGTCCGGGGTGCGCGCTGTCAGCGTCACCCGCGTACCGCCCTGCAGGTCAATGCCGAGTTTCGGCTTGGCCTGCTTGTCGCCGGTGAGGAACACCAGCAGATAAACGCCGATCAGAAGGACCAGGAAAAGCGTCAGGTAGCGCGCAGGATGCACCGGCGCCGAAGACGATGCCACGTTTCTAGGGTCTCCTCGAGATCAGTTCGTCAGCACCGCAAAGGGTACGTGCTTGTCCTGGGTGCTCTGCGGTCAGTCTTTTTTGAGGCTGTCGGTGTCGGAGACACCGGTGCTCTCGGTCAATTCGGTCGCCGCTGTCGAGACGTCGGGATCGGCGTCTTCGTCGACATCCGGCTCGATGCGGTCGCGCACGGCGAGCTTCATCCAGGTGGTGACGACGCCGGGAGCAATCTCCAGGTCGACGTTGTCGTCGGTGATACCGGTGATCGTGGCCAGCAGGCCCGAGGTGGTGTGCACCCGATCGCCGATCTGCAGCGATTCGTGCAGGTCGATGGTGGCCTGCATGGCCTTCTTCTGACGACGCGACGCGAAGAACATAAACGCGCCCATGACGATCAGCAGGGGCAGGAAAATGACGAGATCCATGTCAACTATGTCTTTCGTGTTGTGTCATATGTCAGGGCGACCGAGGCCACGATACCGCCGACGACCCGGGCGACCCCATTCGCCGCCGACAGGCGGGTGAGACGGCTACGCTCGAAACGCGTTCTTTCCGACGCCGCCCTTGCAGTAACCGGCAGTGCCGTTCCAGTTTTCAGGAGGCAGTGTTGAGCCATCCCGAGCAGAGCCGCCATCTGGCCACCGCGATTCCGGGCCCGAAATCCGAGGCGTTGATCGGCCGGAAAAAGGCCGCCGTCGCCCGGGGCGTCGGCACGACCATGCCGGTGTACGCCGCCCGCGCCGGGGGCGGCATCGTCGAGGACGTCGACGGCAACAGGCTCATCGACCTGGGCTCGGGCATCGCCGTCACCACCATCGGCAATTCGTCGCCGCGCGTGGTCGAGGCGGTGGCCGCGCAGGCCGGCGAGTTCACCCACACGTGCTTCATGGTGACGCCGTACGAGCAGTACGTCGCGGTCTGCGAGCATCTCAACCGGCTCACGCCGGTGCGCGGCGAGACGCGGTCGGCCTTGTTCAATTCGGGTTCCGAGGCCGTGGAGAACGCGGTCAAGATCGCCCGGTCCTACACCCACAAGACCGCCGTCGTCGCGTTCGACCACGCCTATCACGGGCGCACCAACCTCACGATGGCGCTGACCGCCAAGGCCATGCCGTACAAGCACGGCTTCGGCCCGTTCGCGCCCGAGATCTACCGGGCGCCGTTGTCCTACCCGTATCGCGACGCCGAGTTCGGCAAGGAGTTGGCCACCGACGGCGCTCTGGCGGCCGAGCGGGCCATCGATGTGATGGACAAACAGATCGGCGCGGACAACCTGGCCGCGGTCATCATCGAACCCATCCAGGGCGAGGGCGGGTTCATCGTCCCGGCCGACGGGTTCCTGCCCGCGCTGTTGGGATGGTGCCGCGACAACAACGTGGTGTTCATCGCGGACGAGGTGCAGACCGGGTTTGCCCGGACCGGCGCCATGTTCGCCTGCGAGCACGAGGGCATCGATCCCGATCTCATCGTCACCGCAAAGGGAATCGCCGACGGCCTGCCGTTGTCGGCGGTGACCGGTCGTGCCGAGATCATGGACTCGCCGCACGTCTCCGGGTTGGGCGGCACCTACGGCGGCAACCCCGTCGCGTGTGCCGCGGCGCTGGCCACCATCGAGACCATCGAGACCGACGGCCTGGTCCAGCGGGCAGCCCATATCGAGGTGTTGATGAAGGACCGGCTGGGCCGGTTGCAGGCCGAGGACGATCGGATCGGCGACGTGCGCGGCCGGGGCGCGATGATCGCCGTCGAACTGGTCAAGTCCGGCACCACGGCGCCCGACCCGGAGCTGACCAAGGCACTGTGCGCCGGTGCCCATGCGGCTGGGGTGATCGTGCTGTCCTGCGGTACCTACGGCAACGTGCTGCGCTTCCTGCCGCCGCTGACCATCAGCGACCAGCTGCTCGTCGAGGGGCTCGACGTGCTCGAACTGATCCTGCGCGACCTCTGACGCGTCAATGCGCGTGTGTGTGACGCCGGCCGAACATGCCGCCCCAGGGCCGGCGTTCATGCGCGTCCACCACGTCGGTCGGCTGAGCGTCGGCGACCGCTTCGGGCTCGGCTGACGCAGACGATGCGACGGGCCGTTGCAGGTACTCGACGTCACGCACGCTGCGGACCGACAGCCGGCCCACCGCGACGGCTCCGAGGAACACGATCAACGCGCCCAGTCCCGAGAAGTAGGCCAGCTCGAGGCTGACGCGCTTGGCGTCGGTGACGGCTATCGGCATCCCGGCGTCGCCGATGCCCAGCGGTCCGGCCAGCGCACGGCCCACCACGAACCAGGCTCCGCCCGCCACCGCCAGCCACCCACCGAATACCGCCGTGGCACGGTTCCCCGAACCCAGCAGCAGTAGGCCGCCCAACGCCGTCGCCGCGCCCGGAAGCACCTCCAACCAACCACGCGCGGACGTCCAGAACCAGCTCTGATCCGGCGTGAACGCAAAGTCGAAGTACGGCCCGACGAACGGGATCAGCGCACCCCAGATTCCCAGTAGCACCAGCAAGAACCCACTGGCCGCTCCGCGGCTGCGGGGCATGCGCAGCCGACTGCCCCGGCTATCGAATTCGGTCATGATGCCTCCTTTGACACACCGGTGGGTACCCCAAACCGAGCGGGAGTAACGCTCCTAACCTGAGGAGATGCGTCTCGTCGACGGTGCTCTGCGCGACACATTGGCCGACGCCTGGGAACGGTGGTCGCAGCGGTGCACCGAACTCACCGCGTCTCAGTGGCGCACCGCTACCCGGTGTGAGGCCTGGGATGTGCAGGCTCTGGTCGCTCATGTGTGCCCGGAGGCCGCCACATTCGACTCCCTGGCAAGTGCTCGGGTAGACGGGCCGGCGGCAGTGACGGACGCGGCCGAGTTGCTGCGCATCTTCAACCAACCCGACGGTGTCGCCAATACGACGGCGGACCGGATCGCCGAACAGGCCGCGGCACAGGCTCCGACCCTGACCTCGGCAGCAGCGGCGGCGCGATTCGCCGAAGCGGCCGAGCGGATGCGTCGCATGCCCGAGATGGACCGCGCCGGCGAGATCGTGATCCGCTACCCGGTCGTCGGCAGCGCCACGTTCGCGGTGGTTGCCGAAGTCGCGCTGGCGGAAGCCACCGTGCATCTGCTGGACCTGGCCGATGCCGTCGGCGGCATCGCGCCATCGGCGCTCGCCGTGGCTGCGACGCGCGACCTTCTGATCGCAGTGCCCGATCCCACTGCGGCGGTGGAGGTCCTCGCCGGGCGAACCACTCCACGATCGGCGATTCCAGCAATCCGATGACGCGACCCGCTGGGCCCTACCGCAGGCCGTTGGGCCGTACGACGGAACGATGAAACTCACAGCACATTGACAGCTGAGAAGCTGGTTTTCCGGAAATAAGTTTAGCTTCACTAACGTAGTAGTTCGGTAGCGCAACGTCGCGCCGGTGATAATTTCCGCTATCTGTAAAGAGGGTTTTTGATGTCGTTTGACACTCGCGATGAACAACTGGCGATCCGTATCGCCGATCTGACCGCCACCGATCCGCAGTTCGCCGCCGCGATACCCAGCGACACCGTCACCGCCGCCGTCGACGCCCCCGGCCTCTTGTTACCCGAGATCGTCGAGACCCTCCTGCAGGGATACGCCGACCGGCCGGCCCTCGGGGAACGCGCCCAAGAATTCGTCACCGACCCGGCAACCGGTCGGACCACGGCCCGCCTGCTCCCCCGATTCGACACCATCAGCTATGGCCAGCTCGCCGACCGCGTCCGCGCCGTCGCCGCGGCCCTGCACGCCTCGGGTGTGGCGGCCGGCGACCGGGTGGCCATCCTGGGATTCACCAGCGCCGACTACACCGTGATCGATACTGCACTGGGCCAGATCGGTGCGGTGTCGGTCCCGTTGCAGACCAGCTCTTCGCCCGAGGCGCTGGTGCCCATCGTGACCGAAACCGAGCCGCGGGTGATCGCCGCAAGTGTCGACCACCTCGCCGATGCCGTCGAGCTGGCGCTCACCGCCCACGCTCCGGCCCGCGTGGTCGCCTTCGACCACCATGCGCAGATCGACGACCATCGCGATGCCGTGGCATCAGCTGCCCAGCGACTGGCCGGGGCCGGCGTCGCGGTCGAGACCCTGGCCGACCTGCTGGCCCGCGGCAGCGAGCTGCCCACGCCTCCGGCCCCCGAACATGACGGCACCGATCCGCTCGCGTTGCTGATCTACACCTCCGGCAGCACCGGCGCACCCAAGGGCGCGATGTACCTGCAGAGCGCGGTCGCCAAGTTCTGGCGCCGCAACAGCAAGGCCTGGCTCGCACCGACCAGTTCGGCGATCAACCTGAGCTTCATGCCGATGAGCCATGTCATGGGCCGGGGCATCCTGTACGCCTCACTGGCCGCGGGCGGCACCTGCTACTTCGCTGCCCGCAGCGATCTGTCGACGCTTCTGGAAGACCTCGCCCTGGTGCGGCCCACCGAGCTGAACTTCGTCCCCCGGGTGTGGGAGATGATCCACAGCGAGTACCAGAGCCGGGTCGATCAGCGCCTGGCCGAAGGAGGCCAGGACCATGACGCGGTCGAGGCCGAGGTGCTGGCCGAGGTGCGCGACGGGGTTCTCGGCGGACGGTTCGTCGCGGCGATGACCGGATCGGCACCCATCTCGGCCGAGCTGAAGACCTGGACCCAGGACATGCTGGGCATTCACCTGCTCGAGGGTTATGGCTCCACCGAGGCCGGAATGGCGTTGTTCGACGGTGTCGTCCAGCATCCGCCGGTGATCGACTACAAGCTCGTCGACGTCCCTGATCTCGGGTACTTCGGCACCGACCAGCCGCACCCACGCGGAGAGCTGCTGATCAAGACCGAGAATCTGTTCCCCGGCTACTACAAGCGTCCCGAGGTCACCGCGTCGGTGTTCGACGAGGACGGCTTCTACCGGACCGGCGACGTCGTCGCAGAGATCGGCCCGGATCAACTTCGCTACGTCGACCGGCGCAACAATGTGCTCAAGCTCGCCCAGGGCGAGTTCGTCACGCTGGCCAAGCTGGAAGCAGTCTTCGGCAACAGCCCTCTGGTGCAACAGATCTACGTCTACGGCAACAGCGCGCAGCCGTACCTGCTGGCCGTGGTGGTGCCTACCGACGCAAGCATCTCAAAAGAAGCGATCAGCGAATCCCTGCAAGAGGTCGCCAGAGATGCCGGTCTGCAAAGCTACGAAACTCCTCGTGACTTTCTTGTAGAGACCACACCGTTCAGCCTGGAGAACGGCCTGCTGACCGGCATCCGCAAGCTGGCGTGGCCGAAGTTGAAGGCACACTACGGGGATCGGCTGGAGCAGCTGTACACCGATCTGGCCGAGACTCAGGCCGCTGAGCTCAAGGCGCTGCGCTCCTCGAGTGCCGACACTCCCGTCCTGGAGACCGTGAGCCGGGCTGCCGGCGCCCTCCTGGGTGCCGCGGCGTCCGATCTCGCCCCCGACGCCCACTTCACCGACCTGGGTGGAGATTCCTTGTCGGCGTTGACCTTCGGAAACCTGCTGCGCGAGATCTTCGACGTGGACGTGCCCGTCGGCGTGATTGTCAGCCCGGCCACCGATCTGGCCGGCATCGCCGGCTACATCGAAACGCAGCGCAGCGGATCGAAGCGTCCCACCTTCGCATCGGTGCACGGCAGGCACGCTGCCGAGGTCGGTGCTGCCGACCTGTCGTTGGACAAGTTCCTCGACGCCGACACCCTGGCCGCCGCACCGTCGCTGCCCAAGGCTCCGGCCGAGGTCCGCACCGTGCTGCTGACCGGCGCCACCGGCTTCCTGGGCCGCTATCTGGCCCTGGAATGGCTGGAGCGCATGGACCTCGTCGACGGGAAGGTCATCGCCCTCGTGCGTGCCAAGTCCGACGAGGAGGCCCGGGCCCGGCTCGACGCCACCTTCGACAGCGGTGACGCGAAACTGCTTGCCCACTACCAGGATCTGGCCGCCGACCACCTCGAAGTGATCGCCGGCGACAAGGGCGAGGAGAACCTCGGCCTTGATCAGCAGACCTGGCAGCGACTGGCCGACGAGGTCGATTTGATCGTCGACCCCGCTGCCCTGGTCAACCACGTGCTGCCCTACAGCGAGCTGTTCGGGCCCAACGCCCTGGGCACGGCCGAGCTGATCAAGATCGCGCTCACCACGAAGATCAAGCCGTACACCTATGTGTCGACCATCGGCGTGGGAGATCAGATCGAACCCGGGAAGTTCGTCGAGAAGGTGGACGTCCGGGAGATGAGTCCCATCCGCAAGATCAACGACGGCTATGCCAACGGCTACGGCAACAGCAAGTGGGCCGGTGAGGTCCTGCTGCGCGAGGCCAACGATCTCTGCGGGCTGCCGGTGGCGGTGTTCCGCTGCGACATGATCCTCGCGGACACCAGCTACTCGGGCCAGCTGAACCTGCCCGACATGTTCACCCGGATGATGTTCAGCCTGGTGGCCAGTGGTATCGCGCCCGGCTCGTTCTACGAACTGGACTCCGAAGGCAACCGCCAGCGCTCGCACTACGACGGGCTGCCGGTGGAGTTCATCGCCGAGTCGATCTCGACGCTGGGCGGGCAATCGGTGGAGAGCTTCGAGACGTACCACGTGATGAACCCCTACGACGATGGCCTCGGCATGGACGAGTTCGTCGACTGGTTGATCGAGGCCGGCTATGCAATCGAGCGCATCGCCGACTACGGCCAGTGGATCCAGCGGTTCGAGAGCACCCTGCGGGCGTTGCCGGACAAGCAGCGCCAGGCCTCCCTGCTGCCGCTGCTGCACAACTACCAGAAGCCCGAAAGGCCGATGCTGGGCGCGCTGGCCCCGACGGACCACTTCCGGGCCGCGGTGCAGGAAGCCAAGATCGGGCCCGACAAGGACATCCCGCACGTCAGCCCGGCGATCGTCGTCAAGTACATCACCGACCTGCAGCAGCTCGGGTTGCTCTAAGTCCCCCGTGAGGTCCCCCGTGCGCCCGTCCCACATCGGAGTGGGACGGGCGCACGTCGGGCGTGACGAATCTCGCAGCCGCGGGACTGGCATCTCGAAATATAATTAGTTTTACTAACGTAGTAATTAGTAGGCGCGGCAAACGCGCCGACCGATTTATTTTGATTGCTCAGGGGACCGATATGACCACCGAAACACGCGAGGACCGGCTCGGACGCCGGATCGCCAAGCTCTACGAATCCGATACCCAATTCGCCGGCGCGCGCCCCAGCGACGCCGTCAACACCGCCGTCGCCCAGCCCGACCTGCGACTGCCCGCCGTCGTCAAGGGTGTGTTCGCCGGCTACGCCGACCGCCCCGCGCTCGGACAGCGCGCCGTCGAATTCGTCACCGACGCCGATGGCCGCACGTCGGCCGCGCTGCTCCCCCGTTTTGACACCATCACGTACCGGCAGCTGGGCGACCGCGTCCAGGCGGTGACCAACGCCTGGCACAACCATCCGGTGAAGCCCGGCGACCGCGTCGCCATCCTCGGGTTCACCAGCGTGGACTACACCACCGTCGACACCGCCCTCATCGAGCTGGGCGCCGTGTCGGTTCCGCTGCAGACCAGCGCCCCGCTCACCACGCTGCGTCCCATCGTCACCGAAACAGAACCGACCGTGATCGCGGCAAGCATCGACTTCCTCAGCGACGCAGTGGAATTGGTCCGCTCCGGACCCGCGCCTCAGCGCCTGGTGGTGTTCGATTACCGGCCCCAGGTGGACGCTCAGCGTGAGACCTTCGAAGCGGCCAAGGCCGCCCTGGCGGATAGCGGCGTGGTCGTCGAACCGCTGGCCGACGTCCTCGACCGCGGACGGTCGCTGGCCGATGCCCCGCTCTACACCCCGGGCCTGGCCGACCCGCTGACCATGCTGATCTACACCTCCGGCAGCACCGGCACCCCCAAGGGCGCGATGTACCCGGAGAGCAAGGTCGCCAACATGTGGCAGCTCGCGTCGAAGGCCACGTGGGACGAGAACCAGGCTGCGCTGCCCGCGATCACCCTCAACTTCATGCCGATGAGCCACGTCATGGGCCGCGGCATCCTGATCGGCACGCTGAGTTCGGGCGGCACCGCATACTTCGCCGCACGCAGCGATCTGTCGACCTTCCTGGACGATCTCGCCCTGGTCCGGCCCACCCAGCTCAGCTTCGTGCCGCGGATCTGGGACATGCTGTTCCAGGAGTACCAGAGCCGTGTCGACCGTGCCGGAGCAGGATCCGAGGACGCAGTCCTCGCCGAGGTACGCAACGACCTGCTGGGCGGACGGTTCGTCTCCGCGATGACCGGTTCTGCACCGATCTCTGCCGAGATGAAGACCTGGGTGGAGCGCCTGCTCGACATGCACCTGCTGGAGGGATACGGCTCGACCGAGGCCGGTTCCGTCTTCGTCGACGGCCATATCCAGCGTCCGCCGGTGATCGACTACAAGCTGGTCGACGTCCCGGACCTGGGGTACTTCCGTACCGACCGGCCGCACCCGCGTGGTGAGCTGCTGGTGAAGTCCGAGCAGATGTTCCCCGGGTACTACAAGCGCCCGGAGATCACCGCCGAGATGTTCGACGAGGACGGGTATTACCGCACCGGTGACATCGTCGCCGAGCTCGGCCCGGACCACGTCGAATACCTCGATCGGCGCAACAACGTGCTCAAGCTTTCGCAGGGCGAGTTCGTCACCGTGTCCAAGCTGGAGGCAGTGTTCGGCGACAGCCCGCTGGTGCGGCAGATCTTCGTCTACGGCAACAGCGCCCGTTCGTATCTGTTGGCCGTGGTGGTGCCCACCGATCCGTCCGCGTCGAAGCAGGCGATCAACGATTCACTCCAGGACGCGGCGCGTATCGCCGGCCTGCAGTCCTACGAGATCCCGCGGGATTTCATCGTGGAGACAACACCGTTCAGCCTGGAGAACGGCCTGCTGACCGGCATCCGCAAGCTGGCGCGGCCCAACCTGAAGGCCCACTACGGCGAGCAGTTGGAACAGCTCTACACCGAGCTGGCCGACGGCCAGGCCCACGAGCTGAGTGAACTGCGGCGCAACGGCGCGCAGGCTCCGGTTCTGGACACCGTCGGCCGTGCCGCCACCGCCCTGCTGGGCGCCGCGAGCTCCGATGTCGGACCGGATGCGCATTTCACCGATCTTGGCGGAGACTCGTTGTCGGCGTTGACCTTCGGAAACCTGCTGCAGGAGATCTTCGACGTCGAGGTTCCCGTGTCGGCCATCGTCAGCCCGGCGTCGGATCTGCGGACCATCGCCGAGTACATCGAGGCTCAGCGCTCCGGTACCAATGTGCGGCCGACCTTCACCTCGGTGCACGGTCGCAACGCGACCGAAGTCCACGCGTCCGATCTGACGCTGGACAAGTTCATCGACGCCGCAACGTTGGCCGCCGCACCGAGCCTGCCGGGCCCAGCCAGTGAGATCCGCACCGTATTGCTCACCGGCGCAACCGGTTTCCTGGGGCGTTACCTGGCCCTCGAGTGGCTCGAGCGCATGGACCTGGTCGACGGCAAGGTGATCTGCCTGGTCCGCGCGAAGTCGGACGAGGAAGCGCGGGTCCGCCTCGACGCCACGTTCGACAGCGGCGACGCGAAACTGCTTGCCCACTACCGCGAACTCGCCGCCGACCACCTCGAAGTGTTGGCCGGCGACAAGGGTGAAGCCGATCTCGGACTCGAGCCCGAGACCTGGCAGCGCCTTGCCGACACCGTCGATTTCATCGTCGACCCGGCCGCCCTGGTCAACCACGTGCTGCCCTACAGCGAACTGTTCGGTCCCAACGCACTCGGTACTGCCGAGCTCATCCGCATCGCACTCACCACGCGGATCAAGCCGTTCGCCTACGTGTCGACAATCGGCGTGGGTGGGGGCATCGAGCCCGGAAAGTTCGTCGAGGATGCCGATATCCGCGAAATCAGCGCGACCCGTCGCGTGGACGACAGCTACGCCAACGGCTACGGCAACAGCAAGTGGGCCGGCGAGGTCCTGTTGCGCGAGGCCCACGACCTCGCCGGTCTGCCGGTGACGGTGTTCCGCTGCGACATGATCCTGGCCGACACCACCTATGCCGGACAGCTGAACCTGCCGGACATGTTCACCCGCATGATGTTCAGCCTCGTCGCCACCGGTGTCGCGCCGCGCTCGTTCAACCAGCTCGACGCGGACGGCAACCGCCAGCGTTCGCACTACGACGGCCTGCCCGTCGAGTTCATCGCCGAGGCCATCTCCACCCTGGGCTCCCATGTTCAGGACGGCTTCGAGACGTACCACGTGATGAACCCGCACGATGACGGCCTCGGCATGGACGAGTTCGTCGACTTGCTCATCGAGGCCGGTTACCCGATCCAGCGCGTCGCGGATTACCAAGGGTGGCTGTCCCGCTTCGAGACCACGCTGCGGTCCCTGCCGGACCGGCAACGGCAGGCCTCACTGCTGCCGCTGCTGCACAACTACCAGCAGCCCGGTGTGCCGGTGAACGGTGCGATGGCACCGACCGACGTGTTCCGCACCGCGGTGCAGGACGCGAAGATCGGTCCGGACAAGGACATTCCACATGTCGCCCCGGAGATCATCGTCAAGTACATCAGTGATCTGAAACTGCTCGGATTGCTGTAACAGACTTCCCCACAAGGGAAGATCCCCTGAGCGGCCGCGGTCCCCACCAGGACCGCGGCCAATCAGTATGTGCGGACTCAGGCGTGTGCTGGTACCAGGCCGGCGACGTAGCTGTTGCCACATTGTGCGATGACGGCGCCGGCGACCGCGTCTAGTTCGCGCAGCCTTTCATCGCGCGGGCACGGTGATTCGACGCTGACCGGGTTATCGGACGGCCGGGCCGGGTCCACGATCTGCAGGCGTTGCGGGTACTCATATCGGGTGGTGATGACCAGGCGCTGATTGAGCCAGGCAGTTTCGATGGTGTCCAGTCCGTAGCGCGTTTCGATCCGAAGCGGTAGCGGTGACGAGCGGTGGTTGCGGTAGTCCCGTAACAGCCAGGAGTCACCGCCGCCGTAGACCAGCAGCATTCCATCGCGCGCCTCAGACATGGGATAGGTTGCGGGGACCTCGTCGATCATGCGGCCGTCCGGGCTCACCACACGAGTCACGTCTGATTCGGTCGGATCCTGGTGTGGCCGAGGGTCGGACACCACGTACACGTCCGAGCCCGCGTCCGGGGCATATTCGCCGGGCATATCGGTGCGGTGCCCGGTATGTGCATCGATGACTGCGGGCTTGCCGGTGCAGCGGTAGGAGAACTGGCCGGGCGTCCCTGGATCCAATGTCGGATTGCTGCAGTCGATGAGGTCGCTCCAGCGCTCCGCGCCGGTCGCGGGATCTAGAGAGTGAAGGCGCGTGCGACTGTTGTCGATTTCTGGTGCGTCCGCCGTGAATACGACCACGCCGAGGGCGTCGATGGATCCGGTCGCCGCGGTCACCTTGCCACCTGGGCTGTGTTCGCGGCGCCACAGCACCTCGCCGGTACTGCCGTCGAACGCAACGATCGCGCCGTAGAGGAACAGAACAACGATCCCTGCCTCGTCGTCACCATCACGCCGCACCACTAGAAGCCGTCCACTGGTCCCGAAGTCACCTGCATGCCAACGTTTCTTGCCAGTCACACCGTCATAGGCGGTCACCCCGGTGCGGGTGTCGACGACGAAGCCGTTACCGACCGAGTAGATCCGGAGAATTTGATCGCCGCCCACCAACGGCGCCCGGTAACGGACAGAACCGATCTCGTCAGGCACCGGCGCAGGTGTCGCCGCGGCTGCGGTGAGGTCAGGATGCCACACTGCGGCGCGGTGATCCTGAACCGACCGATAGGTCGGCAAAGTGGTCACGAGCACAACGACCAGAAAGGCGCTCAACGCGATTCGCGTGCTGACATCGTGCGCGAATGCCACCCCCACCACGCCCAGGACCGCCGCTGCGACCGCGGACGCCAACGCGGCAGCACTGAGCACCGTCGCCCCGGTGGAGTCGACAAACGCTACGGCGTCACGCGATTCGTACAGATCGACGAGCCGGAGGATGCTCCAGATGGCCAGCGCCGCGGCAGTGAATCCAACGAGTGCGATCAGGGGTTTGCGCCAAGAGCGCCGACTTCGCAGCCCGACGCACAGCAGCACAAGAACGCATACGCAAAGTCCGATGATGATGGCCACCACGCCCATGGCGGTCTGCGAGTACGACATGACATCCGTCGAGGAACGGATCGTCCACATCGCCAATGCGCTTACGATCGCCGCGATCGCAGCCGCGACCGAGGCACCAACGGCCACGCTGGCCAACGGCCGGCGCGGGGATCGATACCACGGGCGGTCAGCTGCGGAGTCCTCGGACATCGGCCAATTTTAAGGGCCGACAACGGCGCCAGCCTGCGGCAAATTCGTGAGGTGGCGCAAATCCCAGATGCAGGGAATCCAGCCGACAACGGGACCGGCAATTGATGGCGCTGGCCGGGCCACCTATTCAGGATTGTCACCGCCCGCGCGTAGACTCGAACACATGTTCGAAACATTCTCGTATGTCGACCCCGATGCCGGTGAGGCCGAGCTGCGGGATCGCATCACCGAACTCGAACGCCTCAAATCGGCCGCCGCAGCCGGCCAGGCGCGCGCCACCGCCGCTCTGGATATCGCCCGCCGCGCCGCAGAATCTGCGGCCGGGGTACCCATCGCCCGACGGGGCCGCGGGCTGAGTTCCGAGATCGGGCTGGCCCGCCAAGAATCCCCGACCCGTGGTCACCAATACCTCACCGACGCCCGCATTCTGGTCCACGACCTGCCGTGCACCCTGGCAGCCCTGGAGCGTGGGGTGCTCACCGAGTGGCGAGCCGGATTGATCGCTCGGGAAGCCGCTTGCCTCTCCCCCGCCGACCGGCACCGCCTCGACGAACAACTCTGCGCCGACCCCACGACGCTGATCGGCCTTGGCGACAAACGCATCAGGGGCGACGCCAAAACCATTGCCTATCAACTTGATCCACAAGCCGTCATCGACCGGGCCACCCGTGCTCCAGAAGACCGCACCGTCACCTTCCGGCCCACCGCCGACAACATGGCCATCATGACCGCCCTGCTACCTGCCGCCGAGGCGGCGACTGTCCACGGCGCGCTCAACGATGCCGCCGACCGTTGCACCGACGGTCGCAGCCGTGGCCAGGCCATGGCCGATACGTTGGTAGCACGCACCACAGGACGCGACACCACAACGCCAGTTCCTGTCTCGGCCAACCTCGTGCTCTCCGACGAAACCCTGTTCGCCGGGTCAGCCCAACCCGCGCGGCTGGAGGGCTACGGACCCATTCCCGCCTCCATGGCGCGCCGACTGATCAGAGACGCCGTCGCCAACGACGATTCCTGGGCCACCTTGCGGCGGCTGTACGCCGCCCCCGACACGGGAGCCTTGGTCGCCATGGAATCCCGCTCACGGCGCTTTCCGAAGCGCCTCGCCCAATTCATCGCATTGCGCGACGACATCTGTCGGACCCCGTACTGCAATGCCCCGATAAGACACATCGACCACGTCACCCCGCATCACCGCCATGGGCCGACCAGCGCTGCCAACGGCGAAGGATTGTGTGAGCGTTGCAACTACGTCAAAGAAGCACCCGGCTGGCGCGTCGTGGCCGCCGTCGACGAGTTCGGCCGCCACTGCACCGAACACATCACCCCCACCGGCGCCGTCTACCGCTCGACCGCGCCGCCACTGCCCGGGGGGATCCGAAGACTCACCCGCGAAATCCACGTGGTGATCAACAGGGGCGCCGCTTAGATCAGCAACGCCGCGACCAGCAGCACAACCGCGATCAGCGGGAAAACGCCCTGGGTGATCGCTGCCCGCGCCTTGTCCGGCGAGGTGATCAGCAGCACCGCCGCAGCGGCCAGCATCGACCCCACCCCGGCGAACACCAGAGCAGCCCCAACCCCGTTGTGCCCCAGGCTCATCGCGACGATGCCCACCACGGTGACGATCGCCAGGAACAGGTTGTAGAAGCCCTGGTTGAACGCCAGCTCTTTGGTTGCCTGAGCCTCCTCCGCACTGATCCCGAAGGTGGCGCGGGTGCGTGGTGAAGTCCAGGTGAGCGACTCCATCACAAAGATATAGACATGCAGAGCCGCCGCGAGTGCGGCAAACACCAAACCGGCGATGACCATGTGGTCTATTCAAACAGCCCGGTCTGTCCAAGTCCGGTAATCGGCGGTTGCATGCCAAGATGCGTCCATGCCAGCGGCGTGGCCACCCGGCCTCGTGGGGTGCGGGCCACCATGCCCGCGCGCACCAGGAAAGGTTCGCAGACTTCCTCGACGGTGGTGGCTTCCTCGCCCACGGCCACTGCCAGGGTCGACACCCCGACCGGACCGCCACCGAAACTGCGGGTGAGCGCCGACAGCACGGCACGGTCGAGGCGATCCAGCCCGAGCTCGTCGACGTCGTAGACCTCCAGCGCGGCCTTGGCGATATCGCACGTGATCACCCCATCGGCGCGGACCTCGGCGTAGTCGCGAACCCGGCGCAGCAGCCGGTTGGCGATGCGGGGCGTGCCACGGGAGCGCCGGGCGATCTCAGTACCGGCCTCACTGCCCAAGTCGATTCCGAGGATGCCGGCCGACCGGGCCAGCACCCGCTCGAGTTCGACAGGTTCATAGAAGTCCATATGCGCGGTGAATCCGAACCGGTCCCGCAGTGGGCCGGTCAGCGCGCCGGACCGCGTGGTCGCCCCCACCAAGGTGAAGGGTGCGACCTCGAGCGGGATCGACGTGGCGCCAGGGCCTTTGCCGACCACCACGTCGACACGGAAATCCTCCATCGCCAGGTACAGCATCTCCTCTGCCGGCCGAGCGATGCGGTGGATCTCGTCGATGAACAGCACGTCGTGTTCGACGAGGTTGGACAGCATCGCGGCCAGGTCCCCCGCCCGTTCCAGGGCCGGCCCCGAGGTGAGCCGCAGTGAGGAGCCGAGCTCAGCCGCGATGATCATCGCGAGCGATGTCTTGCCCAGCCCCGGTGGGCCGGACAGCAGGATGTGATCCGGTGTGCCACCGCGATTCTTGGCGCCTTCGAGCACCAGCGACAACTGCTCACGCACCCGCGGCTGACCGATGAACTCCCCCAGTGAGCGCGGGCGCAGGCTGGCGTCGACATCACCCTCACCGACCGTCAGGGCGGGTGAGACCTCCCGATCCTCGGGCTCGTCGGCGTCGTCGAAGCGACCCATTACTTCTTACCCAACATGGACAGCGCCGCCCGCAGTGCGGAAGCCGTCGTCGCCTCGGGATCGTTGGCCAGAACCTTGTCGGTGGCCTCCTCGGCTTGTTTGGCCGCAAAGCCAAGTCCGACAAGGGCTTCCACCACCGGTGCGCGTACCGCGTGACCGACGGACCCGCCGATGGCCCCTGGGGTGACCGGCCCGATCTTGTCGCGCAGTTCGAGCACCATGCGCTCGGCTCCGCGTTTGCCGATACCGGGAACCCGGGTCAAGGCCGTCACGTCACCGTCGGCCAGGGCCTGACGCAGGTGCTGCGGGTCGTAGACCGCCAGGGTCGCCAATGCGATCTTGGGGCCGACGCCGGATACCCCCAGCAGGGTGAGGAACAGGTCCCGGGCCTCGCCGTCGGCGAACCCGTAGAGCGTCATCGAATCCTCGCGGACGATCATCGCGGTGATCAGCCGTGATTCGGTGCCACGGCGCAGGTTGGCCAGAGTCGACGGGGTGGCCATCACCTTGTAGCCGACGCCGGCGGCCTCGATCACGGCATGGTCGAGGGCGATGTCGATGACCTCACCGCGAACCGACGCGATCATGCCCGCGCCGCCTTCGCGGTGGATTTCAGCTTGGCCTGATACTTGCGGCGCTGCTCGGCGGCCATGGCCTCGGCGGCTGCCATACGCTCGATCATGGGGGCGCGCCAACAGTGACAGATGGCGAGGGCCAGCGCGTCCGCGGCGTCCGCCGGGGTCGGCTTGGCCTGCAGCGCAAGGATTCTGGTGATCATCTCGGTGACCTGCGCCTTGTCGGCGCGGCCGTTGCCGGTGACCGCCGCCTTGACCTCTGAGGGGGTGTGAAAGTGCACCTCGATGTCGCGCCGGGCGGCGGCCAGTGCGATCACTCCGCCTGCCTGGGCGGTACCCATCACGGTCGAGACATTCTGTTGGGCGAAGACCCGCTCGATCGCGATCACGTCGGGCCGGTGGGTGTCCATCCAGTACTCGGCCACATCGCTGATCTCCAGCAACCGTTTCTGCAGCGGTGCGTCGGCCGGGGTGCGGACCACGTCCACATCCAGCGCCGTGACCTGCCGACCACGGCCGCTCTGGACCACCGACAAGCCGCAGCGCGTCAACCCGGGATCCACTCCCATCACCCGCACACGAACCCCTTCGTCAGAACATCTGTTCGAGAGCCTAGCGTGATCCGGCGACAGCCTGCGGCAGGGACACGCAGACATCCGTAGGGTCGAAACCATGCGCGTAGTGATAGCCGGCGGACACGGCAAGATCGCCCTCATCCTGGAACGCCTGCTCACCGAGCGCGGCGACGAAGTGGCCGGGCTGATCCGCAACGCCGCCCAGGCGGCCGACCTCCAGGCTGCCGGCGCCACCGCCATCGTGCTCGACCTGGAGCAGGCGTCGGTCTCCGAGGTAGCCGACGCGGTACGCGACGCCGATGCCGTGGTGTTCGCCGCCGGCGCCGGACCCGGCAGCGGGGCGGCCCGCAAGCAGACCGTGGACCGCGATGCCGCCATCCTGCTGGCGGACGCCGCCGAAGCCGCGGGTGTGGACCGCTACGTGATGGTGTCGGCGATCTCCGCCGACGACCGTTCACTGGACGACAACTACGACGACGTCTTCCGGGCCTATATCCGGGCCAAGTCCGAGGCCGACGCCGACGTGCGGGGCCGCGCCGGATTGCGGACCACCATCGTGCGCCCGGGCGGGCTCACCGATGATCCGGGTACCGGAAACGTGACGATCGCGGAGTCGACCGGCCGGGGAAGCATTCCGCGCGAGGACGTGGCACGCGTGCTGCTCGCCGTGCTACACGAACCCGAGACTGCCGGACGGACCTTTGAGGTGATCTCGGGCGAGACGCCTATCGACGCAGCGCTGCACCCGACGCGATGAACGACGTGATCTGATCGATACGGGCGTTGGTCGCGCCCCAGCCGCGCACGGCTTCCTCACCGAGAGTCCTGTGGTCACGGCGAATCACGATGATCCACGGCGTGCCGAACAGCGAGCGGGCCAACACCCACAGCGGCAGCAGGAGCAGCAACAGCAGGAACTCCGCGGCCACCAGCAGCGCCAACACCAGCACAGGGATCAACAGCACCACAAGGGCGATGTTCAGCACGATGCTGATGATGTCGTCCCCATCGGTGAAGGATGCGTCGCCAAAACCCCAGTCGTCGGGCATCTTTCGGCGCGGCCGCCACGGCAACCAACGCCGGCGCACCGTCCACTTGACACCCTCAGAGTCGAGGACGCTCGCCACTACTCTTCGTCGAGCAGTGCGGCGACATCATCGGGGATGTCGATGTTGGTGTACACGTCTTGCACGTCGTCGCTGTCCTCCAGCGCATCCACGAGCTTGAACACCTTCCGGGCGCCCTCCAGGTCGACCGGCACGCTCACCGACGGCTGGAAGCTGGCCTCGGCCGAGTCGTAGTCGATGCCGGCATCCTGCAGCGCGGTGCGCACCGCGACCAGGTCAGTGGGCTCGGAGATGATCTCGAACGAGTCGCCGAGATCATTCACCTCTTCGGCGCCGGCCTCCAGGACGGCCATCAGCACGTCGTCCTCGGTCAGACCGTTCTTCTCCAGCGTCACCACGCCCTTGCGGGAGAACAGGTAGGCCACCGAGCCAGGGTCCGCCATGTTGCCGCCGTTGCGGGTCATCGCGACCCGCACCTCGCCGGCTGCCCGGTTGCGGTTGTCGGTCAGGCACTCGATGAGCACCGCGACACCGTTCGGTCCGTAGCCCTCATAGGTGATGTTCTGCCAGTCGGCCCCGCCGGCCTCTTCACCACCGCCACGCTTGCGGGCGCGCTCGATGTTGTCGTTTGGCACCGAGCTCTTCTTGGCCTTCTGAATGGCGTCGTAGAGGGTCGGGTTACCAGCCGGGTCTCCCCCGCCGACACGCGCCGCGACCTCGATGTTCTTGATCAACTTGGCGAACATTTTGCCGCGCTTGGCGTCGACGACGGCCTTCTTGTGCTTGGTGGTGGCCCACTTGGAATGGCCGCTCATGCAGGTACGCCCCTCTTCCGGTTAAAACTCCGGCCCTCCAGTTTACGTGGCGGGCCCTCACGCGCTCGATACGACGTCTACAAGGCCTTCAGCAAGACGAATGTCGTGCCCGCCGCGGCGGTACACAGCACCGGCCAGTACCAGATGTGCCAACGCCGCCAGTGCCCGATCGCCATGCCGATCGGGGCGAGGACGACGGTCGCGAGGGTCAGCACCGCCCATCCGGCCATCGTCGACGCCTCGTCGGCGTGCTCGGGATACGCGCCACTGAAGCCCATCGGAAAGATCGCGGCGAACGCCAGCAACACGGCAAGCAGACCGACGACGACCCATGCGGCCCAGCTGATCACCGACTCCGCGACACCAGGCCGGCGCCGGACGGACGCTGGCGACGACGCAGACATGCAGGCAGCGTACGCCGACACGTGGGCGTCACCCGGCACTTGCCGGCAGCGCCGCATTGGCGTCCGAGCCGCAAATGTCATCGTCCCCCATCCAGTGCACCAAACGGGCCAGCGGGTACATGGCGTCGTGCGGGCCACCGGCGACGTGACCATTGGCGGTGCCCACCCGGCACACCCGCTGACCACCCGCGCCGGCCAAGGCGTCACGCAACTGCGCCTTGCGGTCGAACGGGTATACACCGACGGTCTGGGTTGCGACGTTGACATGGCGGACCGCGTCGTCCAGCGATCCCACCATCACCACGTTGGAGATCTTGTTCGACGGATGAAAGTCCACCGGCGCGTCGGACAGCAGCACCATGCCGCGGCCGTCGAAGCGGCCGAACACCTCGAGTTCGTCACCCATCGCGCCCATCACCTCGATCTCGTCCCGGATGTCGGTGGGCGGCAGCGGCGCCTCGGCCGATCCGAACAGTCGGTCAACGCCCAGACGTGGCAGCAGCGTGGCGCAGAACCGGCGAGCCTCGGCCCGATCGGTGGTCTCGAGGAACACGAAACGGCTGGCCAGACAGGCCTCCTGGTTGAAGACACAGGTGTCGGCCGCGACCCGCTCGGCCACCTCGGCGAGCGCCTCGTCGGAGGCGAACACCTCACGGCCGATCATCGAGATCGAGCTCTTGGGGTCGAAGGACACCAGTTGGATGCCGGGGCCGAGGTATTTGATGACGTTGTTGATGGCCGGACCGCCGCCCCAGGCCACGATCTTGTCGAAGTACTGGGGGCGGTAGATGGCGCGCTCGACCGCCTCGTCACCGCCGGCCCAGTACACCGCCGACATCGACTGCACCACAGGATGATTCGGATCGACCTCGGCCATGGTGCGCAGCACCGCCACGGTGGTGAAGGGATCCGAGGAGGGCATCTTGAACAGGCTGACAGCCTTGACGAGAGCGCCTTGGGCGATCGAGGCGATGCAGCCTGCCGGGGCGTTGCCGGCCAGCATGTGCACCATGCGGGGCGGGAAAGCCCGAATCGCACCGGCGTTGCCGGCCGCATCCGTCCGGCTCACCCAGCCGTCGAGCACCGCCGGGTCGGCGAAGTTCGACTCGACCTGTGCCCACAGACTGTTCCGGCTCAACAACGCCGGCGCGCTCCGGTAGAGATTCTCCACCACCCGGCGCGGTAGCGGATTGGTCTCGGCCACCAGATCCAGACAACGCTGCAGGTGCGCGTTGTCGTCGAGCGCCAGGCGCTTGCCGGTTTCGACGAGGAAGTCGACGATCTCGGCCAGCGGCACGTTCAGCAGCGGGGGAAGCTCCGCCCGGGGAGTGATCAGGGCATCGAGATCGATTGCCGGCGTGACGAAGTCGATGCCGAGGTCACGCGAGCTGTGCGGGATGGCACCGTCCTCCGGCGCATCCACCAGCGCCCCTCGGATGATGAACGGGGCCCGCAGCACGCTCATGCCTCGCCCCGCACGTAGGCGTCGATGGTGCCCGAGCAGGTGATCTTGTCCCCACCCAGATCGGCATAGCGGGTGATGTCGGGACCGACGGTCGGCCCCTGGTGCCCGCAGCCGCACGGCCCGAAATCGGCGTCGATGCGATCACCGGAGATGACTCCACCCCAGCGGCCGTCCAGCGACAGGTCGAAGAACGCGCCTCGCGCCTGCACCGGCCCCGCCGAGGTGTCGATGAGATTCTCGCCGGGTTCGTCCAACGGCAGCAACAACACCCACGGCGGCACGTGGTAACGCCCGGCCCGGCACTTCGGGAACGGGGTGTTCAGTTCCTGCATCGTGTAGAAGTGATACACCCGCTCGTCGGCGATGTTGAAGGTGCCGAAGATGAACTCCCGGTAGTCCGGCGGCAGTGCCGCACCTTTGAGACCGCCGGCCACCAGCAGCGCCGTATCGTCGCGGAAGTCATTACCGGAGAATCCTTTTGCCCGCACCCCCTGCGCCACCTGATAGAGCGAGGCGAACATTCCGGTAAGCAGCAATTGCCGGTCGCGCCCGGCGATCAGCTCATCGACCGCTGCGGCGGTCGCAGTGTCCATCGCGCTCTGCCGGCCGGCACTGGTGGTTTCGAAGGAGGCGATCTCCGAAGGGCCTGCGCTGCCGTCGGCGATGCGGCGGCGCAGGTCGATCATCGCCATGATGGAGCCGACCGAGATGGGCTCGACGGGCAGCTGATAGCTGTCGGCCTCGGACGAGAATGCCCCCACCAGCGCGATACGGGTACGTTCGTTCCGCTCGACATTGGTGCGTGGCCCCAGGCCGAACATCTTCCGGCTGCCGTCGGCCGGTATGCCGGTGGCCCAGGTCAATCCGGTGACATTGGCGCGCGAGGCAACCTCCAGGTCGGACTCCGAGCAGGCGATCATGGCCGGTTTTCCGCTGGTACCACTGGAGCAGGTCAGGTAGCACCCCACGGACTCCATCCTGGCCACGAAGTCGTCGAGCCCGGCCACGCCGTCGACGTCGACACCGGACGGATCGCAGGCCGATACCGTGCCGACCCACTTGGCCATCCGGTCCCACCTGCCCTCGGTCAGCCAGTTCTGTGCGTAGCTCTTGTAGGCGCCGTGCGCGAAGAGTAGTGGAACCAGCTCTTGATACTCGACCACCTTGGTGATCTCGGCAGACTGAGAGCGGTTGCGCAGCAACGGGATCTGGTCGACGTGCGCGGAGAACCGCTCGTTGACCGCATCGAGCTGCAGCTGCCGCACGTCGGCGGGTGCGATGTCGTAGCGATCGGGCGCCGTCTGCAGAGCAAGTAGTTGATCGACCGCGGTCATGGCGACTCCTGAGAGAAAGGGGCGAACCCGCATTTAATAGCACCTAATGCGTTTCATTACTGCTACTGTGACGTGGTGGACCGAATTCGTCAAGTGGGCCGCCCCACCCGGGAGCAGGCTGCGCAGCGCCACGTCGAGTTGCTCGACTGCGCGCTGGAAATGTTCTTGGAGAACGGATTCGAGCGCTCCAGCATCGACGGAATCGCGGCGGCCGCCGGCATGGCAAAGCGCACCATCTACGGCCTGTATCCCGACAAGGCCGCATTGTTCGAAGCCTCGGTGCAACGCGCGGTGGACCGGTGGCTGGTCCCGATCGAGACGCTACGTGCGGCCGAGACCGACGACCTGGAGGAAACCCTGCTCGCGATCGGCCGGATCCGGTTGGCCGGTATCACCAGTCCGGCCGGTATCGCGTTGCAGCGCATCCTCAATGCCGAGGGCAACCGCTTCCCACGACTGTTCCGGCTCGTGTACGAACAGGGCACCCTGCCGGCGCTGACATTCATCGCCGAGGTCCTCGCCCGCCACGCCGAGGCCGGAATCATCGAGATCGACGACCCCGCGGTGGTCGGCGGCGCGTTCTTGAGCATGGTCGTCGGCGGGCCCGCCACCGGCGCACTCTGGGGTGTGTCCTGGGATCCTGACGACCTTGAGAAGCGCATGCGGATCTTGGTGCGGCTGTTCCTCGACGGGGTACGACCGCGATGACCGGAACGCGGCAGTACGACAACTGCCCGAACCTCTGAAAGGCACGCCATGGATCAAGACACGTACGACAAGGGATTGGCGATCCGCACCGCCGTCCTGGGCGAGGACTATGTCCGTAAGGCGGCCGGCAACGTCGACGCCTTCTCCAAACCGCTACAGGACCTGGTCACCGAATACTGCTGGGGCGCGGTGTGGGGTCGCGAAGGCCTGGAACTGAAGACCCGCAGCATGCTGAACCTGGCGATGATCGCGATACTCAATCGACCCAACGAATTGAGCACCCACATCCGGGGCGCGCTCACCAACGGCGTCACCCGCGAGGAGATCTGCGAGATATTCCTGCAGGTCGGCATCTACGCGGGTATCCCGGCCGCCGTCGACAGCTTCCGGCTGGCCCGCGCCGTGTTCGCCGAGCTCGACGAGAGCCCGGCCGATGAGTGAGCCGATCGGCTTCATCGGCTTGGGCAACATGGGGTTTCCGATGATGGGCCGGCTGCTGAGAGCCGGCCACCCGGTGGTCGCCTTCGACGTCCGCGAGGACGTGCTCGCCAAGGCGACCGCGCTGGGTGCCCAGCCGGCCCACTCGGTACGCGATGTGGCAGACCGGGGTGAGACGGTACTGGCCAGCCTGCCGACCCCGCAGGTCTCCGAGTCCGTGGTGGCCGACGTCGCGGCCGGGTCCCGGGTCAAACGCTTCGTCGACCTGTCCACGGTCGGAGGCGCCGCCGCGCAACGCAATCACGCCGTTCTGGCCGCACACGGCATCGCCGCGCTGGACAGCCCGGTCAGCGGCGGGATGCACGGCGCCCAGGCCGGCACCCTGGCGGTGATGGTGTCCGGTCCGCGCCACGAATTCGACGCACTGGAAACGGTTTTCGAGACCCTCGGTCGGGCGATCTTCGTCTCCGAACAGCCCGGCGCCGCGCAAACCATGAAGCTGATCAACAACCTGATGGCCGCCACCACCCTGGCCGCGACCGCCGAGGTGATGGTGATGGGCGTCAAGGCCGGACTGGACGCCGACGTGATGATCGATGTGCTCAATGCCGGGTCGGGCGGGACACACGCCAGCCGAGACAAGTTTCCGCGCGCCGTACTCCCCCGCACCTTCGACTACGGGTTTGCCACCGGCTTGATGGCCAAGGACGTCGGACTGTACCTCGATGAGGCCGCCTCCCTGGGCCTGCCGGTCGAGATGGCCACTACCGTGCAACGGATCTGGGAGCAGACACTGCGCACCGAAGGCGCCGAATCCGACTTCACCTCCGTCATCAAACCGATGGAGGAGGCCGCCGGCGTCGTGGTCGAGGGACAACACCGATGAGCATCCGTGGGAAGACGTGCGTGATCACCGGAGCAACCTCCGGACTGGGCCGTGAGTCCGCCCGGGCCCTGGCTTCGGCCGGTGCGCACGTGGTGTTGGCGTCCCGCAACGCCGACACACTCTCGCAGACCCGTGACGGGATCCTCACCGAAATGCCCGAGGCACACCTCTCCGTCGTCGTCGTCGATCTCGCCTCAGTGGCCAGTGTTCGCACGGCCGCATCGCAGATCGCCGACATCGCCCCGGTGATCGACGTGCTGATGAACAACGCCGGGGTGATGTTCACCCCGTTCGGCCGCACCCAGGACGGCTTCGAAACACAGTTCGGGACAAACCATCTGGGACATTTCGCGCTGACAAACCTATTGCAGCCGCAGTTCGTCGAGGGCACCCGCATCGTCAATCTCTCCTCCGAGGGCCATCGTCTCGGTGGCATCGATCTGGGCGATCCGAACTGGGAGCGCCGCGATTACGACAAGTTCGCCGCGTACGGCGCGGCCAAGACCGCCAACATCCTGCATGCCGTCGAGCTCGACCGGCGGCTTCGTGGTCGGGGTATCCGTGCGTTCGCCGTGCATCCGGGAATGGTCGCCACGAACCTGGCCAGGCACATGTCGCGCGAGGATGTGATCGCGGTCAGCGGGCAGGCCCGCTCACGGGCCATCGAGGTGTCCACGCCCGAGCAGGGCGCGGCCACCCAGGTGTGGGCGGCGGTCAGCACCGACCTCGACGGCCGTGGCGGGCTGTACCTGTCCGACTGCGCGGTGCGCACCGATGCCGAGCCCTATGCCACGGATCCGGACCGGGCCGAAAAGCTCTGGGAGGTTTCGGAATCCCTGTGCGCGACGGCTATTTCCTAAGCGGCGCGCTCAAGTCGTACACCGTGTCCGAGCCCACCTTGGTCGAGGTGAAGTTCGCCTTCACCCAGTCGGAGATATCGGTGTGCGAATTGTTGGTGAAGAAACCGCCGTGGTCCTTGTCCTTGGGCTCGGGCAGGATGTAGTAGCTGACCTGCCGGTCGGCGACGTAGGTCTGGAACTGCGCCAGCGTGGGCACCGGATCACTGCCGGTGAAGCCACCGATCGCCATGACTGCTGTGCCGGTGGACAATTCGAGGCCGGCCGCGGCCCCGGACCGGTTGATGGCCGCCGACCACTTGGTGGTGGTGGCCCGCAGCATCGCATTCACCTCGGGATTGTCGGAATGCCAACCGTGCCCGTGGCCGTCGTCGGGATCGGCCGGTCCGACGCTCGGCCCGCCTCCGGTGTGCGGCTGCCCCAGGGTGGCCACCGTGTATCCCGTCGTGCCGCTCAGTCCACCGATCAGCGCCGCCACCAGCGCGACGGTCGCCGCGGTACGGTTTCCGCCACGCAGCGCCCACAGCAGGCCGGCAGTGGCCACCACGGTCACGATCAGGATCGACCACCGCAGGGGTGGAAGCCACGACGCATTGCGGCCCAGAATCCAGAAGCTCCACACTCCCGTGCCCAGAAGCATCGTGATCAAACCGATCTGACCCAGCCGGTCGTCGCGCCGCCGCCACATCTCGTGGATGCCGATCGCAAACATTGCCGCCACCGCGGGCACCAGAGACAGGCAGTAGTAGGCGTGCACGCTGGTCTTCATGAAGCTCAGCACCAGACCGTCGATCACCAGCCAGGTGCCGAACAAGATGGCCCCGGCCCGCACGATGTCGGTGCGCGGCGCTCGACCGCGTGACACCAGCACCAGCACCACCGCCAGCAGGGCGGCAGGCACCAGCCAGCCGATCTCGAAACCGAACTCGCCGGTGAACAATCGCGGCAGGCCCTGGGTCTGGTTGCCGAACCCGCCGAAACCATTCCGCTCGGCGGCGTGGGCCACCGGATCGACGTCCACGTGCGTGCCGTAGTGGTTGTGACCGAGGACCCGGCCGAACCCGTTGTAGCCCAACACGAGATTCATGAAGTTGTTGTCGGTGGACCCTGCGAGGTAAGGCCGCGACGAGGCCGGCCACACGAGGGTGAGCAGCACGAACCAGCCCGACGACGCGAGGAACGCGGCCAGTGAGCCCAGCAGGTGCAGCAGCCGGCGCCGGACCGTGACGGGTGCGGCGAACAGGTAGACCAGCCCGATGGCAGGCATGACCATCAGCCCTTCGAGCATCTTGGCCAGGAACGCGAACCCGAGCGCGACACCGGCCAGCGCCATCCAGCGTCCGCCGTTCTGCTCCAGTGCACGCACCGCGAAGTAGGCGGCGGCCGTCATCAACAGGACCATCACCGCATCGGGATTGTTGAACCGGAACATCAGCGCCGTCACCGGCGTGACGGCCAGCGCGGCACCGGCCAGCAGCGCGGCGCGCGGGCCGCAAATCCAGCGCACGGCCCCGTAGATCAGCGCGACGGCGCCGACGGCCATCAACGCTTCCGGGATGAGCATGCTGGCGCTGCTGAATCCGAACAACTGACCCGAGAACGCCATCACCCACTGCGATACCGGTGGCTTGTCCACGGTGATGAAGTTGTTCGGATCCAGCGACCCGAAGAGCAGTGCCTCCCAGTTGGTCGATCCGGCCTGTACCGCGGCGGCGTAGAAGTCGTTGCCCATCCCGTTGACGGTGATGTTCCACAGGTAGGCCGCGGCCGTGGCGATCAGCAGCGCTGCGAACGCCAGGCGCTCACGATCGACTCGCGGGGCACTGGGCGGGGCTTCGATCGCAGGCTCAGTGGAGGCATCCTCCAACGTCGTCGTCACACGTCCATTAAGTCGGCGCCGGCTATGACTGAGCTATGCGGCCGCCGTGGGTTTGCTGGGGTCAGAGCGAATCGACGAACAGTTTGTGGATGCGACGGTCCCCGGTCATCTCCGGATGAAAAGACGTCGCCAGCATCGAGCCCTGGCGCACCGCGACGATGTGATCGGCGGCACGGGCCAGCACCTTGACGTCGGGGCCGACCCGCTCGACCCACGGTGCCCGGATGAACACCGCATGCACCGGGGTGTCGAGCCCCTCGAAGTCGATGTCACCCTCGAAGGAATCGACCTGACGACCAAAAGCGTTGCGCCGCACCGTCATATCGATACCGCCGAGAGGCAGCGCGGCCCGGCCCGGCACACCGGCATCGGCGATCTCACCGGCCAGCAGGATCATGCCCGCGCAGGAGCCGTAGCAGGGCAGCCCCGCAGCGATCCGTGCCCGCAACGGTTCGAGAAGTTCGAACTCGCGCAGCAGGTGGCTCATCGCAGTGGATTCCCCACCGGGGATCACCAGGGCGTCGACCGCGTCGAGTTCGGAAAGTCGCCGCACAGTGCCCGCTTCGGCACCCGCCGCACGCAGCGCGGCCAGGTGCTCGCGAGTGTCACCCTGCAACGCGAGCACCCCGACCCGGGGGCTCACGACCCCACTCCGACCCGGAGGGTCATGAGCCCTCCGGCGGGACGAAATTGCGTTGGAAGCGGGTCAGACCCTCCTGCATCACCGCGGCCACCATCTCGCCGTAGCGGTTGAAGATCTTGCCCTGGGTCAGTGAACGCCCCCCACACGCCGAAGGTGAGGACTGGTCGTAGAGCAGCCATTCGTCGGCCCGGAACGGCCGCATGAACCACATCGCATGGTCGAGGGACGCCACCATCAGATGCTTACGTACATCGAGATGGCTGACCTGGGCCGAACCCAGCAGGGTGAGATCGCTCATGTAGGCCAGTGCGCAGATGTGCAAGACGTGATCGTCGGGCAGCGGGTCACGGTGGCGGAACCACACCTGCTGCTGGGAGGCCTTGCCGGGAATGCGCGTCACCCGATCCCGCGGAACGATCCGGACGTCCCATTCGTCGAACTGGGCGAAGCCGGCGTCATCGAACGCTCCACCGGACCGGAATCCCGGCAGGTCGTCCGGCGCCGGGGCCTCCGGCATCGCGTCCTGGTGTTCGATGCCGGTCTGGTCCGTCTGGAAAGACGCCGACATCGTGAAGATCGTCTCGCCGTGCTGGATCGCACTCACCCGGCGCGTGGCGAACGAACCGCCGTCGCGGATGCGTTCGACGATGTAGACCGACGGTGCCCTGGCGTCGCCGGGCCGCAGAAAGTAACCGTGCAGGGAGTGCACCTGAAACCTCGGATCCACCGTGCGCACCGCCGAGACCAGCGATTGGCCCGCTACGTGGCCGCCGAAGGTGCGCTGCAGGAAGCCCGACTCGGGGCTGAACACCCCGCCGCGATAGATGTTGACCTCGAGCTGCTCCAGATCGAGGATCTCTTCAATCGCCATGCAGTTAACTTTGCCCTTCGCGCAAGCGGCTCATCACCAACCGCGTTCGGCGAGCCGATGCGGTGCGGCGATCTCCTCGACATTGATGCCGACCATGGCCTCACCGAGACCACGCGACACCTTGGCCAACACATCGGGATCGTCGTAGAACGTGGTGGCCTTCACGATGGCCGCGGCACGCTGCGCCGGGTTGCCCGACTTGAAGATGCCCGATCCCACGAACACACCCTCAGCACCGAGCTGCATCATCATCGCCGCGTCGGCGGGGGTGGCGATGCCGCCCGCGGTGAACATCGTGACCGGCAGCTTCCCGGCCCGGGCCACCTCGACCACCAGGTCATAGGGTGCCTGCAGCTCCTTGGCCGCGACGTACAACTCGTCCTCGCTCATCGAGGTGAGCCGACGGATCTCGCCGCCGATCTTGCGCATGTGGGTGGTGGCGTTGGAGACATCCCCGGTGCCGGCCTCGCCCTTGGAGCGGATCATCGCCGCGCCCTCGGTGAGACGACGCAGGGCCTCGCCCAGGTTGGTGGCACCACACACGAACGGCACGGTGAACTTCCACTTGTCGATGTGGTTGGTGTAATCGGCCGGGGTCAGCACCTCGGACTCGTCGATGTAATCCACACCCAGGCTCTGCAGGATCTGCGCCTCGACGAAGTGGCCGATGCGCGCCTTGGCCATCACCGGGATGGTGACCGCGGAGATGATGCCCTCGATCATGTCGGGATCGCTCATCCGCGACACCCCGCCCTGGGCCCGGATATCGGCGGGGACGCGCTCCAGCGCCATGACGGCGACGGCTCCCGCGCCTTCGGCAATCTTTGCCTGCTCGGGGGTGACGACGTCCATGATCACGCCGCCCTTGAGCATCTCAGCCATCCCCCGCTTCACGCGTGCGGTACCGGTCTGGTTGCTCGAACCGTTCTGCGCTGCGGCAACGATTCCCCGGTCGCTGCGCTCCTGCCCACCGATATCCATCGCAATTACCTCCAAATTCCCACTGATTCAGTCTAGTAAAGCCGCCAAATCCATTAAATCCGCAATCACCGGATGGCTTGCAGCTCCCGATGCGCGTTTCCACGCGTATTCGCCGGCGGCGCTGTCGACTGTTCGGCCAGTTCATTGGCCTGAGCCAGCAGCTCACCCAGTTGAAGCGGATACACGGCCTCCCCGCCGGCAACCAACTCGGCGATCATTGTTGCATCGCACCAGCGGTGGCCGTGAATGTAGTGCCGTTCCAGCGTCGTGCGCCCCGTTACCGACGGTTCGAACCGGGCGGTCCGGTGGATGAAGAAGAACTCCTCGCTGCGGATCACCGAGGCGTTGAAGTCGATGACGGCCTCGCGCCGCCACACCGGCCCCACCAGCTGGGCCGGCGCCGCCTGCAACCCGGTCTCCTCGGCGAGCTCACGCACCGCCGCGGCCGCCATGTCCTCCCCGGGGCGGACGGCGCCGCCGACGGTGAACCACCACCGCGGCGCCGGATTGTCCGGATTGTCGATCGCGGGGTCGCTGCCGTGCAGCAGCAACACCGCGCCGGTCTCGTCGAGAAGCACCACACGGGCGGAGGTCCGGCGGCTCACCGGGTTCATCTCGGCTTGAGAGTCCGGGCGTTCCACGATCTCGAAATAGGTTGGCAACGCGGCTGTTCCACCGAGCCGGAGCGCCCGCACCATCGGACGCTCCCGCAGCGCCAGGGTGTCGCGGACGGCGTCGTTGTGGAAGCGTCGGGCCAGCAGCACCCGGGCTTCGGCATCGGCGAGTTCGGCGACCAGCGCCACCGGCAGATCGGCCGGGTCGACTGCCGTCAGTGCCGCCGACAGATCGTTCTCGGCCGCCTCACGCGCCGCACGGGGCGCCCGCTCGGCGACGTCCGCCAGCTTCGCCAGACGTTTGCCCTCGGGAGCGCCGGCATAGGCATCGACCGCGACGGCACGAGCCACGACGGCACGACGGGCCAGTGCGCCGTCCAGCGCCAGCCACGACAGGTCGTAGCGCACGTGGAGCCGGTCGAGCCGGTTGGCAGTCTGGTACGCCCATCCGCCGACGAGCAGCAGAACGACCACCAGGGCCACTGCCGCGATCACAATCCAGGTCAACATGGTTAGTCGCCCACCTGCACTTTCACCCCGGGGCTTGCCACCGTCTCATAGACCCGCAGGATCTGGCCGGCCACCACCGACCAGTCGTATCGTGCCACCCGCCCGGAGGCCGCCTCGATGTACCGCTCGCGCTGTGCATCGTCGCCGAGGACCTCGATGAGCGCGTCGGCCAGGGCGTCGGGGTCACCGACCGGCACCAGGCGCCCGGCCTGACCCTGATCGAGAACGCGGGCAAAGGCATCCAATTCACTGGCCACCACGGGCGTCCCGGCTGCCATCGCCTCGACCAGAACGATGCCGAAGCTCTCCCCGCCGAGGTTGGGTGCGCAGTAGACATCGGCGCTGCGCATGGCCGCGGCCTTGGCGTCGTCGTCGACCTGCCCCAAGAAATGCAGGTGCCCGGCGAGCTCACCGGCCTCCGCACGGAGCGCGTCCTCATCGCCGCGCCCCACGACCAGAATCTCGATGTCGGCGAACCGCCGCACCAGTTTCGGCAGGGCGCCGAGCAGAACCGGCATCCCCTTTCTGGGTTCGTCGAAGCGCCCGAGGAACAACACGCTGCGGCCGGGCCGCGGATAGCCTTCGAGCCGGGGCGCATTCGCGAACGACGGCACATCGACACCGTTGGGGATCTCGACCGCATCCGAGCCGAGAGCCTCCATCTGCCAGCGCCGCGCCAGGTCCGACACCGCGATCCGGCCGACGATCTTCTCGTGATAGGGACGCAGAATCCCCTGAAAAACGCTGAGCGTCAACGATTTTGTCGTCGACGTGTGAAAGGTCGCCACAATCGGCCCTTCGGCGGCCTGCAGTGCCAGCATGGAGAGGCTGGGTGCATTGGGCTCGTGCAGGTGCAGTACGTCAAACTCACCCTCGGCGATCCACTTCTTGACCTTGCGGTGGGTGGCCGGACCGAACCGCAGCCGGGCCACCGAGCCGTTGTACGGGATCGGTACGGCCTTTCCGCCCGACACCACGTAATCGGGCAGCTTCACATGCGGCGACGACGGCGCCAGGACGCTGACGTGATGCCCGCCCGCGCGCATCACCTCGGCCAGTTGCAGCACATGGGATTGCACACCGCCCGGGACATCGAACGAGTACGGGCAGACCATCCCGATACGCATGGCTAGCTCCGTCGCCTCTTCGCGCAAGCGCTCATCAGGTGGTACCCAGTCGGGCACGACGCTCGTGGGACAGATCGGCCAACCACTGCGGCTGCAGCATGTGCCAGTCAGCCGGATGCGCGGCGATGTTCGCCGCGAACCGGTCGGCCAACGCCTGGGTCACCGCGGCGACATCCCCCGAAGAAGTGTCGAGGGCGTCGAAAATCTCGACCACACAATCGTCCCCGTCATAGTGAACATGTGCCGGGTGGAGTGGGGACCCGGTTTCGATCGCCAGTTTGGCCGGCCCCGCGGGCATCCGGGTGGGCTCACCGAAGAAGTCGACCTCCACACCGTTGCGGGTGAGATCCCGGTCGGCCATCAAGCAGACGAACTTGTTGTCCCGCAACCGCTCCGAGAGCACCTCGAACGGTGGACGCTCGCCACCGGACAACGGGAACACCTCGAATCCCAGGCTCTCCCGATAGTCGATGAAACGCCGGTACAGCGACTCTGGCTTGAGCCGTTCGGCGACAGTGGCGAAGGTGCCGAACTGCTGAGCCAGCCACACCCCGGCCATGTCCCAATTGCCGCTGTGCGGCAGTGCCAGCACCGCGCCGCGGCCCGCCGCGTGGTCGGCCCGCAGTTTGTCGGCGCCGATGAACACCTCATCCACGCGCTCGGCCACGGCGATCAAATCCATCGACGGCAACCGGAACGCCTCCCGCCAGTACCGGGCGTAGGAGGCCAACGCGGCGCGCATCAGCTCATCCGGGACCTCGGCCGGGGCCACGCCGACCACTCGTGCCAGGTTCTTGCGCAGCTGCTTCGGGCCGCCACCGCGGGAGGCGTACAAGGCACCCGCGTCGAACACGTTGCGCGCCACGATCTCCGGCATCGCGCGGACGAGCTGCCAACCTGCCGCATAACCCAGATCGGTCACCTGCCCGGACAGCGGAATGTTCACGAGTCTCCCGGATCCGTTGTGTCGCTACCTTCGGGCTGTGAGGGCTGCAGTGGTTGCAGCAGGTCCATGGCGCCCGCCGAAGTACGCACCGCGTGCAGCCGCTGCGCCACGGTGATGACGCTGGCCACGGCAAGCAGCCACGCGGCGACGTGCAGCAGCCACGGCACATGCAGGATCGGCACACCGGACAGTCCGGCTCCGACCAGCACGATGACCAGCCGCTCCGGGCGCTCGATGATGCCGCCGTCGCCGCGCAGGCCGCTGGCCTCCGCGCGTGCCTTGATGTACGAGATCACCTGTGAGGTGACCAGGCAGATCAGGATCGCCACCACCAGCGTGGCGCTGTGGAGGCCGAATGCAGCCCACCACAGCAGGCCGGCGAAGATGGCACCGTCGGCTATCCGGTCACACGTCGCGTCCAGCACGGCGCCGAACCGGGTGCCGCCACCGCGTTCTCGGGCCATTGCCCCGTCGAGCATGTCGGCCAGGACGAAGACGAACACCGCGAACGCGCCCCACCACAACTGGCCCATCGGGAAGAGGGTCAGCGCGGCGGTGACCGACCCGGCGGTGCCGACGATGGTGACGATGTCCGGGGTCAGGCCTGCGCGCAGCGCCGCCTTGGCCACCGGCCGCGACAGCTTGGCGTAGGCCGCCCGGCTCATCAGGAACAGATTGCTCACGGCCGACGGGCCCATTCTGTCGCCAGCAGTTCCCGGGTCTCGCTCAGGAGCTGCGGAATGACCTTGGCGCCGCCGATGATCGTGATGAAGTTCGCGTCGCCACCCCAGCGCGGCACCACGTGCATGTGCAGGTGCTCGGCCAGCGATCCCCCGGCCGACGTGCCCAGGTTCAGGCCGACGTTGAATCCGTGGGGGCGCGAGACGGCCTTGATCACGCGAATCGCCTTCTGCGTGAACGCCATCAGCTCGGCGCTCTCGGCCTCGGTGAGGTCCTCCAGTTCCGACACCCGCCGGTACGGCACCACCATGAGATGGCCCGGGTTGTACGGGTAGAGGTTGAGCACGGCGTACACCAGTTCGCCGCGGGCCACCATGAGCCCGTCCTCGTCGGACATCTCGGGGATGTCGGTGAACGGCTGCGACGAACCGGCCGAGCCGATCTTGTTGTCGCTCTTGACCGCATCGACGATGTAGCTCATCCGGTGCGGGGTCCACAACCGCTGCAGGTGGTCGGGTTCACCCACACCATGGTCGATGATGGCGTCTCCGCCGCCGTGGTCCGTGTTGGCGTCTCCGCCGCCGTGGTCGACGAACGACCGCTCGTCGTCGGTCACTGGCTGGTTCCCACTTTGACCAGATCGGCCGTCGGCACCGCATTGTTGCGGTCGGCGATCCACTTCACGATCGCTTCCACGGCGTCGTCGAGAGGCACTCCGTTGATCTGGGTGCGGTCACCGAACCGGAAGCTGACGGCTCCGGCTTCAAGGTCCTTGCCCCCGGCCAGCAGCATGAACGGGATCTTCTGGTTGGTGTGGTTGACGATCTTCTTCGCCATCCGGTCGTCGCTGCCGTCGACCTCGACCCGCACGCCGCGCGACTTCAGTTGGGCGGCAACGTCATACAGGTAGTCCAGGTGGGCATCGGCGACCGGGATACCGACCACCTGCACCGGCGCCAGCCAGGCCGGGAACGCACCGGCGTAGTGCTCGGTGAGCACCCCGAAGAAGCGTTCGATCGAGCCGAACAGGGCGCGGTGGATCAGCACCGGACGCTGCCTGCTGCCGTCTGCCGCCGTGTACTCCAGCTCGAACCGGTCGGGCATGTTGAAGTCAAGCTGGATGGTCGACATCTGCCAGTTACGACCCAGCGCGTCCTTGACCTGAACCGAGATCTTGGGTCCGTAGAACGCCGCGCCGCCCGGATCCGGCACCAGATCCAGACCAGAGGCCTCGGCCACCTCACGTAGCGTCTGAGTCGCCTCCTCCCAGACGTCGTCGTCGCCGACATACTTCTCGGGATCCTTGGTGGACAGCTCCAGGTAGTAGTCGTCCATCCCATAGTCCGAGAGCAGGTCGAGCACGAACTGCAGCAGGGAGGTCAGCTCGTCGCGCATCTGCTCACGCGTGGTGTAGATGTGCGCATCGTCCTGCGTCATGCCGCGCACGCGGGTCAGGCCGTGCACCACACCGGACTTCTCGTAGCGGTACACCGAGCCGAACTCGAAGAGCCGCAACGGAAGTTCGCGGTACGAGCGGCCCCGCGCCCGGTAGATCAGGTGGTGCATGGGGCAGTTCATCGGCTTGAGGTAGTAGTCCTGCCCGGGCTTGCGCACGGTGCCGTCGTCGTTGTACTCCGCGTCGATGTGCATCGGCGGGTACATGCCGTCGGCGTACCACTCCAGGTGACCCGACGTGATGTAGAGCTGTTCTTTGGTGATGTGCGGGGTGTTGACGAACTCGTAGCCGGCCTCGGAGTGCTTGCGCCGCGAGTAGTCCTCCAGCTCCTTACGGATCACACCGCCCTTGGGATGGAAGACCGGCAGACCGGAGCCGAGCTCGTCGGGGAAGCTGAACAGGTCCAGCTCCACGCCGAGCTTTCGGTGGTCCCGGCGCTGCGCCTCCTCGATGAGCTCGAGGTGACGGTCGAGGGCCTCCTGGGACTCCCAGGCCGTGCCGTAGACGCGCTGGAGGCTGGCGTTGTTCTGGTCACCGCGCCAGTAGGCGGCGCTGCTACGGGTCAACTTGAACGCCGGGATGTACCTGGTGGTCGGGATGTGCGGGCCGCGGCACAGATCGCCCCAGACCCGTTCCTTGGTGCGGGCGTTGAGGTTGTCGTAGGCGGTGAGCTCGTCTCCACCGACTTCCATGACCTCGGGATCGTCCGCGCCCGACTTGTCGTCGACCAGCTCGAGCTTGTACGGCTCACCAGCCAGTTCCTCGCGCGCCTGATCCTTGGATTCGTAGACGCGCCGGGAGAACAGCTGACCGTCCTTGACGATCTTCTGCATCCGCTTCTCGAGCTTTTCCAGGTCCTCTGGGGTGAACGGCTCGGCGACGTCGAAATCGTAGTAGAAGCCATCGGTGATCGGCGGCCCGATACCCAGCTTGGCCTGCGGAAACAGGTCCTGCACGGCCTGAGCCAGCACGTGGGCACACGAGTGCCGGATCACGCTGCGCCCGTCGTCGGTGTTGGCGGCCACCGGCGTCACCTCGACATCGGTGTCCGGGGTCCAGGAAAGATCACGCAGGCGCCCCTCGCCGTCACGCACCACCACGATCGCGTCGGGGGTCCCCCGACTGGGCAGATCCGCCTCGCGCACCGCCGCGCCGGCGGTAGTCCCGGCCGCGACCCGGATCGGGGCAGCGGGGGCTGGGCTGGGGGCGGCGCTCATCGGGGAGTCTCCTACCATGCGAGGGCTAGTGCGAACGCTGTCATGCTATCGGTGGCCCTGATCAGGACCCCAGCCCGATAGGGCTCTCGAGCCACTGTTGCTCCAGTCCGACCAGTCCGGCGCTCCAGCCGATGACGCCGAACAGCCACAGTGTGCCCACCACGACCAGTCCGGTGAACGCCGCGCTGAGCCCCTTGACCGCGATGTGCTGGCGATCGAACCAAGCCATCACGGCGTCGTAGCGGGCCCGGACGTAACGCAGCGCGCGTTTCGCGAAGTCGAATTCGCTGGCCAGGATCGCCAAGCCGAGAAACACGATGGCCCAGCCGGGACCCGGATACGGGATCGCCACGATGCCCACCGCCAGCACGAGCGTGCCGACGACACCGACGACGATGCGGTAGGTGAATTCGGCGGCCGGGCGTGACCGCAAACGCTCCCGCCAGCGCGTCCAACGCTGCTTCACCGCGGTGAGATTGGCGGCCAGGCTCATGGCTGCCCCGGCTTGAGCCGGACGAACAACGCTTCAGCGTCCGCGAGCACGTCGTCGCCGTCGAGCAGGCGGCCCTCGACGAAGATCTTGCGTCCCTCGATCCGGTCGATGCCTGCCTGCACCTGTAAGTCCTTCTCGATCGGGGCGATCTTGCGGTAGTTGACATGCAGATACGCGGTGCGCTGATACATGCTGCCGGTCAGCTTGGCGGCGGTGTAGCCGAGCAGCGAATCGAACAGCAGGGCCAGCGAACCGCCGTGTACCGCACCGTTGCGCCCCAGGTGAAAGCGCCGGAAGTGGGCGGTTCCGGCGATCCGGTTGTCGGCGGTCCGTTCCAGATGCACCGGCACGTTGTTGACGTTGCCACGGTTGGGCAGGTCCATTCGGCGACCGGACGGTGAATTCCATTCGTCTGCTTCATACGGCGCCAGCAGCGCCGACACCTTCTCGATCAGGTCGGCGGCCTCGGTGATCACCTCGTCGGGTGCGTCGGCGCTGCGTGCATGGTCGCCAAGCGTGCGCACCGCTTCGATGAACCGGCCGTAATCGGGGCCGCCGCGATCGGTGGGATCTGGCGGGTTGAACCCACCGCCGGGGTGGTTGCCGGCGGTGTCGATGTCTGGGGCCACACCGCCACCGTATTGGTGTCATGGTGGTGACGTGAAACTGCACGACCTGGCACGGCTGTCTTTGACTTATCCGGAGGTGGGCGCCACAGCGGGTGACCTGCCCGCGGGTTACCACCACATCCGGGCGTCGGCGGAGATCGGCACCGGCCGCGATCGCTTCGAGCGGGCGGGCGCGGACGTGTTGCGATGGGGTATGCAACACGGCGCGGGCTTGCGGGTGCGGGCCACTTCTGAAGCCGCCGAGCAGGGCACCGAACTGATCGTCCGGCTGGGCCCGGTACCGGCGCCATGCCGGGTGGTCTACGTGCTCGACGAAGCCGACCGGCGGGGTTTCGCCTACGGCACGCTGGCCGGACATCCCGAGTCCGGTGAGGAGCTCTTCTCGGTCCGGTACGACCCGGCGACCGACACCGTGCACGCCGAAGTGGTTGCGTTCTCCCGTCCCGCCACCTGGTGGAGCCGGTTGGGCGGGCCGGTGACCCGGCTGCTCCAGCGGGTCGTCACCGGCCGATATCTGAAAGCGGTCTGACGGCGTGCCGACGCCGCCCGTAATGCGCCGGCGACCGCCCGGCCTTGACTAGGCTCCTATTTGCCCGGCGACGGGGAGCTGCTGTCCCCGGGTAACCGACTGGAGGCGCTGCGTCGTTCATGGGCTTTTTCGAGTTTGTACGAGACCGCTGGTCGGTCCTGTCCTTTCTCGCCTATCAGCACATGAGCCTGGTGGTGCAGACGCTGCTCATCGCAACCGTGGCAGCACTGTTGGTCGGGGTATTGATCTATCGCTCGCCTTGGGGCAGCGCGCTCGGAAACACCCTGACGTCGGTCGGCCTGACGATCCCCTCGTACGCATTGCTCGGCGTGCTCGTCGGCATCGTCGGTATCGGGGTGCTGCCGTCGGTCCTCATGCTGGTGTTCTTCGGCTTCCTGCCGATCCTGCGGAACGTGCTGGTCGGCCTGGCCGGCGTGGACCGCGCCCTCATCGAGTCCGCCCGCGGGATGGGCATGGGCCGACTGGCCACCCTCGTCCGCCTCGAACTGCCACTGGCCTGGCCGGTGATCATGACCGGGGTACGGGTGTCCGCGCAGATGCTGATGGGCATCGCCGCCATCGCCGCATATGCCCTCGGCCCTGGCCTGGGCGGCTACATCTTCTCCGGCATCTCCCGCACCGGAGGCGCCAACGCGACCAACTCGATCGTGGCCGGCACTGTCGGCATCCTCATCCTGGCAGTCATCTTGGACACCGTCCTCAACGTCATCACCCGCCTGACCACACCGAGGGGGATCCGTGTCTGACCCGGCCACCAATGATTCCGAAACCGTCGAGACAAGTGGCGTGCGGATCCTGCTCGACGGCGTGAGCAAGCGCTACGACGCGAAATCCGCTCCGGCAGTGGACAACATCACGATGGAGTTCCCTGCCGGCGAGATCGTGATGCTCGTCGGCCCGTCCGGTTGCGGCAAGACCACCACGATGAAGATGATCAACCGGCTGATCGAGCCGACCAGCGGACGCATCCTGATCGGCGACGACGACGTCACCCGTCACGACCCCGACCAACTCCGGCGCCACATCGGCTACGTGATCCAGGGCGCGGGATTGTTCCCGCATTACACCGTCGGGGAGAACATCGCGATCGTCCCGAGGTTGCTGAAATGGGACAAGGAGCGGATCTCCGCCCGTATCGACGAGCTGCTCGAGCTGGTGAATCTCGATCCGGCCCAGTACCGCGACCGCTACCCGCGCGAGCTGTCCGGCGGCCAGCAGCAACGCGTGGGCGTGGCACGGGCGCTGGCCGCCGACCCGCCGGTGCTGCTGATGGACGAGCCGTTCGGCGCGGTCGACCCCATCACCCGCCAGCGACTGCAGGACGAACTGCTGCGCCTGCAGGATGAGCTGCGCAAGACAATCGTCTTCGTCACCCACGATTTCGACGAGGCGGTCAAACTCGGCGACAAGATCGCGATCCTGCAGCAGGGTTCGGAAGTCGTTCAGTACGACACACCCGAACAGATCCTGGCCAATCCGGCCAACGACTTCGTCCGCGGCTTCGTCGGACACGGTGCGGCGCTCAAGCAGCTCACCCTGACCCGGGTCCGCGATGTCGAGTTGCACGAGGCGGCCGTCGCCCACGTCGGCGGTGATCCAGCCGAAGCGATCCGTGCCGCGCGGGCCATCGAGCGTGAACACGTCATCGTTTTGGACAGCCAAGATCGCCCGCTGCGCTGGATGTCGCTGGCAGAGCTGGAAGACCCGCGATCCCTTCAGCAGGTGCGCCGGGACGAGGATCTCGAAAAGGTCAGTCTCGCTTCGACACTCAACGATGCGCTCGATGTCATGCTGACCTCGTCGCACGGCGTGGTGGTGGTGACCGGGCGGCGCAATGTCTACAAAGGCGTGATCCGGGTGGAGACCATCATGGACGCGATGGCCGACGTGCGCAGCGCGGCACACCCCGCGGAGCCGACCACATGACCACCGCCACACCGGAATTCGAGGCCTCGGCCCTGCCGGCCGAGCCATCCGCACGGTTGGGGCTCGGACGCTGGCTGGTGCAGCCGCTGGCCTGCATTGCGGCCGTGGTGGGTTCACTCGTTTACGTCAACGTCGCGCACGTGTCGGAATCCGAGCAGCGGTCACTCGGCATCAGCCAGCTACTGACGCTGCTGCGCCAGCACATGATGATCAGCGTGGCCGCCACGGTGCTGACGTGCCTGGTGGCGATCCCGCTCGGGATCGCGCTGACCCGCGGCCCGATGCGGCGCTACGCCAAACCGATCATCACCGTCGCCGGGTTCGGGCAGGCCGCACCGGCAATCGGATTGATCGCGCTGGGCGCGGTGCTGTTCGGGATCGGCAGCCTGGGCGCCATTGTCGCGCTGACGGTCTACGGCGCGCTGCCGATCGTCGCCAACACCGTCATCGGACTCGACGGCGTCGATCGTCGACTGGTCGAGGCGGCGCGTGGCATGGGTATGTCAGCGTTCGCCACGCTCGTCAAGGTGGAGCTGCCGCTGGCGCTGCGGGTGATCGTCGCGGGTGTCCGCACGGCGCTGGTGCTCATCGTCGGCACCGCGGCGCTGGCCGCGTTCACCGGCGGCGGCGGGCTGGGCCAGCTCATCACCACCGGCATCAAACTGCAGCAGACCGTGACCCTGGTAGTGGGCGCGATCCTGGTGGCGGCGCTGGCGCTGTTCATCGACTGGTTGGCGCGCATCGTCGAAATCGTCGCCGCACCAAAGGGACTCTGATGCGAGGTCCCCTGCGCCTTCTTCTCGCCGTGGCCGTGGTGGTTGCGGTGGCGGCGGGGTGCGGGCTGCGGTCGGCGAGCGGCGCGGTGCTCGAAGCGAAACCGGGAACCATCCAGCATTACGACTCGCTGGAGGGCGTGTCGATCACGGTCACCGCGAAGGATTTCACCGAGCAGCTGATCCTGGGCAACATGGTGTCCATCATCCTCAACGCGGCCGGCGCCGATGTCACCAACATGACCAACACTCCGGGCAGTTTCGGTGTGCGCCAAGCCATGCTGGACGGCACCGCGAATGTCTCACCGGAATACACCGGCACCGGATGGATCAACTACCTGGGTAACGAGCAACCCATCAAGGACCCGGTGGCGCAATGGCAGGCCGTCAACGAGGCCGACAAGGCCAACAACCTGACCTGGCTGCCGCCGGCACCGATGAACAACACCTATGCCTTCGCGATCCGCGAATCGGAGGCCCAGCGGCTCGGGGTGACCAAACTCTCCGACCTCAAGCGGCTCCCCCGGCACGACCTGACGTTCTGTGTGGAAAGCGAATTCGCCAACCGCAATGACGGATTCGTGCCCATGCTGCAGACCTACGGGCTGACCCGCGGCGACCTGGGCCGGGTGACCCATCTGGACACCGGCGTCATCTACACCGCAACCGCCAACGGTGACTGCAACTTCGGAGAGGTGTTCACCACCGACGGCCGCATCCCCACCCTGAATCTGCGGGTGCTGGAGGACGACAAGCAGTTCTTCCCGCTCTACAACCTCACCGAGGTCATCGCCACCGACCTGCTCGACGCCCATCCCGAGCTCGCCGAGATCTTCGCCCAGCTCAATCCGCGGCTCACCAACGAGACCATGATGATGCTCAACGCGAAAGTGGACAGCGACGGCGACGATCCGGCCATCGTGGCGCGCGAGTGGCTGATCGCCGAGGGGCTGCTGACGTAGCCCGATTTCTCCGACCGCCGTACACCGGGACGCAAAATGGCTAGCCTGTCGAACCATCGCACTGCGGCGAAATCGAAGGCGGAAAACGTATGGCATACCGGGTAATTCAATGGGGTACCGGCGCGGTGGGCGTGGAGACGCTGGGGGCGACCCTCGACGACCGCCCTGACCTGGAGCTGGCCGGGGTCCGGGTGTACTCGGCATCGAAGGACGGCGTCGACGTCGGCGACCTGCTGGGCCGGGAGCCGATCGGTATCCGCGCCACCACCGATGTGCAGGCGATCCTCGCGCTGGACGCCGACTGTGTCGTCTACACCCCGCGGATCGCCGTTCTGGATGACGTGTGCGCGATCCTGGCCAGCGGCAAGAACGTGGTGACGACGGCATTCCTGTTCCACCCGCGGCGTCTGCCCGAGACCGACCGCGACCGACTGCTGGCGGCCTGCACGGCAGGGGGCACCACTGTGCACGGCAGCGGTATCAACCCGGGCAATCTCTCGGGCGCGTTGCCGTTGGTGCTGTCGGGGATGAGCCGCACGATCGACAAGGTCACGCTGCAGGAACGTGCCGACTGGTCGGACTACGACAGCACCCACATCACGTTCGACAACATGTCGTTCGGGAAGCCCGTCTCCGACATCGGAGCGGACGCCACCGAGTTCCTGGCGTTCAACAACGAGATCTTCTCCCAGCAGGTGTGGCTGCTGGCCGATGCGCTGGGCGCCGGCATCGACGAGGTCACCACGTCGGTGGATGCTGTCGCCGCGCGCCACGACCACCAGATCTTCGACCACGTGCTGGCCGCCGGAACCACTGCCGGGCAACGGTGGAACTGGGTGGGAGTGCGTGACGGTGAACCGCTGATCGAGATCGAGGCGCTGTGGACCGTCGGCAACGAGTACCCCGATCATTGGCCGCGGCCCAAGCACGGTTGGACGCTGACCATCGAAGGTGACCCGTCCATGCAGACCCACTTCGTCAGCCTGGCGAGCTTCACCCGTGAGGCCACGATGGCCGAGCACGTGCGGTCGGCCAACGTCGCCACGGCGATGCAGGTCCTCAACGCGGTACCCGAGGTGTGCGACGCCGAGCCCGGTTTCGCGACGCTCGCGACGCTGCCACTGATCCGCAGCCACACCGGTTTTCGGCGGCGCTGATTACCTGACGATGGCCGAGCTGGGTTCCCTCGGCGCCCCCAGCATGTCGCGGTGGGACGGCGGCACCCGCCCGCCTTCGTCGGTGATGCCGTAGCGGGTCGCCAGTTCGGCACCGATCACGGTGTGACCGGACAGCTGCGCCAGCTCCGGGTCCCGATACAGCGCGTCGATCAGATACCCGGTGAACTCAGGGGTTTCCGCGTGCTCGGCGGTCTTGGCCAGCGCATCGGGGTGTCCGGCGAACGCAGCCTTGAACTTCTCGGTGAGCAGGATGCCCATCCAGATCGACACCGTCGACACCCCGGTGTCGGCGAAATCGACCGCCATATCCGCGGCGAGCTTGTCCACGCCGGCCTTTTGGGCTCCGTAGGCGGGTCCGTGCATGTAGGCCACCGATCCGGGTGACGACGTGAACGCGATCAGGCCGTGCTCGGCGGCCAGCAGCAGCGGTGCGGCATACCAGGACGCCACGTACGACGACCGCAAGCCCACGTCGAGGACATCAGCCAGCTCGATCGGCTTCTCCCAGAAGGGTTTCGGGTTGACCAGATCGTCGTGGACCGAGGCAGCGTTGTTGACCAGGAGATCGAGCCGACCCTCCTGCTCTCCGATCCGCTCGAACAGCGCTCCCACGGCGGCGTCGTCGGAATGGTCGAGCTGCACCGGGATGCCGCCATCGGCATCTGTCACGGTGCGGCCGGTGACGTATACCCGCCACCCCTTCGCGATCAAGGCCGTGGCAATCCCGCGGCCAGCCCCGCGGCTTCCTCCCGTGACGACGGCAACCGGTGTATCCACAGGGTCCAACCTACGGTGCGCCGTTTCTCGTGTGCGTGAAGGACGTCATGTCGGTGCCGCGTTCGTATTCGGCCATCCAGGTATCGGCCCACGCGGGCAGCGGCTGAGCGGCCGGGTTGTGGTTGGGCATCTGGGACAACGCCAGCCGCCACACCATCTTGGCCAGGTCTCCGGTCGGCACCGTGCCGAACAGGGTCGCGGGACCCCGTTGCCGCGCCTTGCGGCGACTGCCACCGGGACCGCGGTAGGAGAACTCGTCGACCAGGAGGCGGATCGACATCAGTTCCTCGGCCGATACGGCGCGTTGTTCGAAGGGGACGACCTCGTCGACGACCCGCGCGATCGCCGCGGCCACCTCACCGATGTGGCGGAACGTGGCGCGCACGTGACGAACGCGGTACCACGCGTCGTCGCTGAGGTGCCGGTACAGCAGGAGCCCGGAGCTACGGTGCTCGATCTCCTCGACGAAATGCCACGTCATCAAGGCGGCCACGCGCCCGTCCGATCCGTCGAACAGCGAATTGCGGTTGTCCAGTATGACTTTGAACAGCGGGGTAAAGGTGGCTTCCAGGTTGGCGATATAGGCGGCGTGGAACTCGACGGGGTGGGCAGCGATGAGATTGTCGAAGGACCGCGTCGCCGCATCGTAGGCCCGCTGCAGCCCCGGGTATTGCGCGATCAGTGCAGCCATGTGCTTGCGATGCGCCGCGGCGTGCTGCCCCTCCTGGCGCAGGAACGCGTCCGCCTCGACGGCGACCTCGGGCGACTCATCGAGCCTGTCCTGCGCCGTACGCAGCGCCTTGATCAGATACCGCTCGAACGGGACCGCGATGAAGGTGACACATTGCAGAACATGCCGAAATTCGGGTTGCACGGTTGCCACAGGAACGGCACCGTCGGGTCGAACTCCCAGCGGATCTTGCGTACAACCAGGTCGGTCATCTCTCGAGCGTGGCAGTTCCGCGCCCGTGCGTAAACCCGGCGATTGGACCCGACCGGTCACCGCGAGGGGCAGGCCGAGGCGTTCGAGCTGCTCACGCAGGCGGTGTCGTCCGGACAGGGAGTGCGGGCCGGCCAACCGGCTCAGCACCCGTTCGCTCCAGCTGCCCGACAGTCCGTAGCGCGTGTTGTAGACGGCCAACCGCTCGTCATAGGCGGACAGATGCGAGTCGGCGGAGCCTGCGTCGTACTGCTCTTGGTGCAGTACCGCAGCCTGGGGCAGCCGCGGTTTGATCCCGGCGTTCTCCGTCGGATCGGGGTTGCCGACGGCCAGCCCGAACGTCGCCACGGCGTGCGGCGGCAGACTCAGCTCTGCCGCCACCTCCTCCGGATGGTTGCGGACGGCACCGACGAAAACTGTTCCGAGACCCTGCGATTCGGCCGCCACGACGGCGTTCTGCGCGGTGTCGACGAACCCGGTGATCGTGGTTTCGAGGTAGTCCGCGCCGTCCAAGGCCACGCGGAACCGCTGCGCCAACCGGCGGGCCCGCCCCAGATCGGCCACCCAGACCAGGAACAGCGGGGCCTCGTTGACGAACTGCTGGTTGTTGGCCAGAGCGGCCAACCGGGCTTTGCGCAGCGGGTCCCGCACGGCGATCACGCTCCACGGTTGCAGGTTCGACGAGGTCGCCGCGGACTGAGCCGCGGCGACCAGCGCCGCCAGTTGCTCATCGCCCACGGGTTGCGCGGTGAACTTGCGTACCGAACGGTGCGCCAGTTGCAGTGCCAGCGTGGGGTTGTGGACGTCGAGCGTCGCATCGACATCGCCGTAGCGCGCGATAACCGTCATCAGGATCCCAGGAACGGCACGCCGGAGACCGATTCGGACTCGCGGCCGTCGACACCCTTGGGGATGTCGCCTTCGAGGGTGACGCGGTAGAGCACCCGGTCGTAGTCGAGGTGCCCGGCGTCGGGAATTGCCAGGTGTGCGGTCGCCCGGTTGTCCCAGAACGCGATACTGCCCGGGGCCCAACGGAACCGGACGGTGTACTCGGTGCGGGTGGCCTCGTCCCACAGCAGTTTCAGGATCGCCTCGCTCTGCGACGGGGTGTAACCCCGGATCTTGCGCGCACCCCGGGTGAAGCCAGGGCTCACGAACAGGGCGCGCTCCCCCGTGACGGGATGTACCCGGACGGCAGGGTGGTACGACACGAGATTCGCCTCACGCACCTTGCGATCGCGCTGGCTGCCCTCGACGGCCTGAGTGTTGAACTGGTGCTTGATGTCGAGCTTGTCGGCGAAGTCACGGAGCTCCTTGGGCAGGTTCTCGTAGGCCGCGACAAGGTTGGTCCACGCGGTGTCACCTCCGTACGGCGGCAGGATGTGGGCCCGCAGAATCGAGGCAGCCGGCGGATTCACCAGTGCGGTCACATCGGTGTGCCAGCTGCTGTCGTACGACGTGCGCTTACGGCCGAGATGACGCTCGTAGCGGCGGCTGTCGATCGGAAGGATCTCGGGGAAACCCTCCGGCGGCTCCTCCTCGTGCGGGTGGGCCGGGGTCACCTTACCGAAGTGCCGGGCGAAGGCGATCTGCTCGGCGTGACCGATCTCCTGATCGCGGAAGAAAATCACCTTGTAGGTGTGCAGCGCAGTGCGGATCTCCTCGATCACGCTGGGCTCCAGCGTGTTACGCAGGTCGACTCCGCGGATCTCGGCACCGATGTATCCGGCTTGTGGAACGACGTCCAGACCGGTGTCGGTGAGTCGCTTTTCGGTGACGTCGGTCATCTGTGGGCTCCCTTGTGGTGGTGTGATCGTGGGCCGAGCGAGGCGGCATTGCCCGCCTCGCTCTCGTCAGCGTCAGCGCGGAGGCGACCCTGAACAAGCGTCTTTCGCTACCGGAACCTTTCAGTGCGACTTAACATCTCAGGCGATGCCGGCAGGCACGAGAATTACAACCGCCGTGATTCCTACGCTCCACGCCGCACAAAGCCCTGATCAGAGCCTCGGCGCTGGTCAGAGGACGCGACACAACGGCCGTACCCCTCCGCCGGTCTGCGACCATCACCTCGCAGGAGGTAAGAGATGCTGGACTTACGTCGGATGATGTTGTTGTCCGATCTCGCAGACCTCGGCTCGGTGACCGCCGTGGCCGAACACCGCAACATCACGAGTTCTGCGGTATCCCAACAGCTTCGCGTCCTCGAAGAGGAAGTGGGTGCGGTGCTGTTCCGCCGGGACGGGCGAACCCTCGGACTCACCCGTAGCGGTCAGGTCCTCGCCGAACACGTGCGCCGCGTTCTGGCCGCCGTCGACGAAGCCATGAGCGCGGTCGCCGAAACCAGGGATCGGGTGGCGGGGCAGGTTGCGATCGCCACGTTCAACATGGGGATCCCGACCCTGGCTGTTCCCCTGATGCAGCAGCTCGGTGCCGAGGAGCCGAATCTGCGGGTGCAGGTTCGACAGGACACGAGCGTGGCCGCAATACGGTTGCTGCGTCAGAGCGAGGTCGACGTCGCGATCACGTGCCAATACGACTTCCTCGGGCCTGATTCCACCGGCGGCCTGACCACGGTGCCGTTGCTGTTCGAGCCGTTCGTGCTGCTCGCTCCCACCCAGTCGCACCTGCGTATCCGCACGCAGGGCCTGTCCGCACTTGCCGACGGGTTCTGGGTGACCGGCCCGCAGAGTTCCGGCCTGGACATCGCCGCCACAAAGGCATGCGAGAAGGCCGGTTTCACCCCGCAGGTCAAGCATCGGCTGATCGGCGCCCAGAACATCTGCGAGCTGGCGGCCACCGAGGTAGCGTCGGCCATCGTGCCCAGGTTGTCTGTTCCGTCCAAGCTGCACGGACTGATCGTGGATGGCCTCGCGCTCGGCGGACGCACCATCAGTGCTGTGGTCCGCGCCGGCCGGCAGCGCGATCCCAACATCGCACTGATCCTGCGCACCCTGCGGACGATCGCGGATCAGGCGCTACCCGGGCAGTCCGCCGAGTCGCTGGGCGTCGCATCGTGACAACGCCTCGACCACTCGTGGTGTACGGAGTCGGCGCGATCGGCGGTGTGATCGCCGCCCGACTGTGGCTGGCCGGTTTCGACGTTACCGCCGTCGCCCGGGGCGAGCACCTCGACGCAATCCGCTCCCGCGGCCTCACTCTGGTGACGCAAGCCGGGGCGGACACCGTGGCAATACCGACCGCGGCGGGCGCCGGCGAGGTCGACTGGTCGACCGACCCAGTGGTGATACTGGCGGTCAAGAGTCACCAAACTGCCTCGGCCCTGGACGATCTCAGTGCGCACGCCCGGCCGGAAACGCCGGTGCTCATCGCTCAGAACGGCGTCACCAACGAGGCTGCCGCCCTCCGGAGGTTCGCCAACGTGTACGGCGTGACGGTGATGCTCCCGGCCGCCCACCTCGAACCCGGTGTGGTCATCCAACAGAGCCATCCGGTGGCGGGGATTCTCGATCTCGGCCGCTACCCCACCGGCCATGACAGGCTGGCCGAACAGACGGCCGCGACGCTGCGCGAGGCCCGGTTCCATTCGCTGGTTCGCGATGACATCGTGGCCTGGAAATACCGCAAGCTGATCGCCAATCTCGGTAACGGGGTGATCGCGGTGTACCGTCCGGGACCCGACGCTGACGAATTGGTCGCCCGCGCCCACTCAGAGGCCGAACATGTACTCACCGCCGCCGGGATTCCCTTCGTCACTGCCGAACAGGACGCACTGCGCCGCGGAGACCTGCTGCAAGGCCGGGTCAACGGCGACTACTTGAGCTCCACTTGGCAGAGCGTGGCCCGGGGTCACACTCAGGTCGAAACCGACTGGTTCAACGGCGAGATCGTGTTGCAGGCCCGCCTGCACGGTTTGCGCGCACCCGTCAACGAGCTGATCCAGCGGGTCACCGCCGACCATGCCCGGGTAGGGCGTCCGGTGCGTTCACTCGACGCCGCCGCCGCGCTCAAGAAACTCGGGGCCGCCACGATCCCATCGCGCCCCAACGGCATCCCTATCGCGTCGGCCTAGACAGCCGTGGTCCAGGCGACCGGCAGGTGTTTGACACCGTGCACGAATGCCGACCGCAGGATGGCGGGTTCACCGATCGCCACGATGTCGGGCACCTGGCGGCGCAGTTCGTCGAAGGCCACCCGGATCTCCCGCCGGGCGAGATTGGCTCCCAGACAGAAGTGCACGCCACCCCCACCGAATCCGATGTGCGGATTGGGGTTTCGCAACACGTCGAACCGCCACGGGTCAGCGAAGGTCTGCTCGTCACGGTTGGCCGAGTTGTACCACATCGAGACCTTGTCGCCCGCCTTCATCTGGACGCCGCTGCGCTCCACGTCCCCGGTGAGCGTGCGCCGCATGAAGATGATCGGTGTCGCCCAACGCACGATCTCTTCGACTGCCGTCGGCGATACCGCGTCGAAGTCGTTCCACCACGTGGCACGTTCGTCGGGATAACGGCTGAGCGCCACCATGCCGTGGCTGATCGCGTTGCGCGTCGTATCGTTGCCCGCGGCGGTCAACAAGATGAAGAACGACGCGATCTCGTTGGACGACAACCGTTCTCCGTCGACTTCGGCCTCGACGAGACTGGTCGTCAGGTCGTCGCCGGGGTGTTCACGGCGCTGTTCGGCCAATGCGACGCCGTAGCCGGCCAGCTCGGTGGCCACCTGCAGATACGAGCTGAATTCGTCGGTGGACACCTCGTCGTCCCCGGCCCCCATGAGGACCGATGTCCAGTGGAAGAGCTTGGCCTGATCTTCTTCGGGGACGCCCATCATGTCGCAGATGATCTGCAGTGGCAGAGGCGAAGCCACCGCCTCGACAAAGTCTGCGGTGCCGCCCGGATGTGCGTCCACCATCTCCGAGACCAGGCGATGCGCGCGGTCCCGCACACTCTGCTCGATCCGCGCGATCACCTTGGGTGTGAAGGCACGGTTGACGATGCACCGCAGCCGGGTGTGGCGGGGGTCGTCCAGCGTGATCATCGACCCGAAGAACTCTGCGATCTCGGCGGGGACGTCGTTGAGGGTCGTGCTCGTGGGACTGGAGCTGAACAGCTCCGGATGCCGGCTGACGAAGTGCACGTCGTCATGGCGGGTCAGCGCCCAGTGCCCGGAGCCACCGGGGAATCCGGCGTACTCAGCCACCTCGAAAAACGAGATCGGGGCGTCGCGCCGGAGGGTGGCGAAGGCTCCATCCCTGACATCGTCGTCACGCCCCCAGAAGTCGAGCGATCCGAGGTCGATCTCGGCGAGCGGCACCGACGGTGGCGTGGCGCCGTTGGTGCGGTGGGCGATGCCGGTGATTGCTGTCATCGTGGTCCTCTCCGCGTTACCTGGCGACACGAACCAGCGATTATCGGCCCCGCCGCTTATCCGCAGTGTGACATCCACCACAGCGCGGGTCCAGCATTGTGAGCCCAATCGTGCTGCGGTTACTGGCGTTCGCAATCAATCCGTTGGGTTGCCGCGATCTCGTCGCTGGTCGTCAACCACGCATCAGGTTGCGCGGCAAGGTACTCCAGGACCTGCTCGAGGTACTTGTGCCGGAAGGGTTGTCCGATCACGAACGGATGCAGCGCCAACGCCATTACCCGACCACTGGTAGCGGAGTCCGCATGCAGCTGCTCGTACTGGTCGATCACCATCTGCACGAACTCGGGCCCGGTGAAACCTTTTCCGAAAATCAGAAGGTCGTTGAGTTCCACCGAATACGGCACGCTGAGCATGTCTGGGACTATCAGCGGGTACGGCTGGTCATCGTTGGTCCAGTCGAGGACATAGTGAAAACCGAGTTCGGCCAACAATTCCGGGGTGTGAGCGGTTTCGGTCAAGCCCGGCCCCATCCAGCCGCGCGGGCGCCGGCCCGTCGCATCCGTGATGTCGTCCGCGATCCTGGCGAGAATCCGACGCTCCTCCCCGACGCCGAAACCGGTGTGCAGTATCGAATTGGTCTGCCCGTGCGCCAGCCATGTCCAATTGCGTTCCACACCGGCGGCCACGATCTGCGGATGGTGTTCGATGACAGCCGAATTCAGCAGCACACTGGGTTGTACACCGTACCGGTCGAGGGCCTCGATCATGCGCCAAATCCCCACTCGGGCGCCGTAATCGCGCCAGCCGTAGTTGAGCGCATCCGGGGTCAGCTCCGCGGTGCCCGGCCAGATACTCGTCGAGGGCCGGTCGGCGAGGAAGTGTTCGACGTTGAGTCCGATGTACACCGCGACACGCGCGCCACCGGGCCAATGGATCGGCGCGCGTTCAGTGATGGGGCTGTAGGTGAAAGGCGGCTGCGACGTGGTCATGACGAACGGTACGAGCTGACACCGATGTCAGGGTCAAGTCACGTCGGTATAACTGGCATATGCGTATAGGCGAACTCGCGCACCGCACCGGGGTCAGCCAACGGTCGCTGCGCTATTACGAGGAGCAGGGCCTGTTGGTGTCCGACCGCACCCCGGGCGGGCAACGCGAGTATCTGGAGAATGCCGTCGACCGCGTGATACGCATCCAGGAGCTCTACGCGGCAGGGTTGCACAGCCGCACCATCTCATCGCTCCTGCCGTGTATGCGCGATGCCGACGGCGGACCTGCCCCGGAGGCCACACCCCGCCTACTGAGCGAGCTTTCCGCCGAACGCAACCGGCTCGAGCAGGCGATCCGGGACTTGTCGACGTCACGCGAGATTCTCGACGGGGTGATCGACGCGGCGTCGGGGTGACTCGGCTCCTACAGAGTGTCGAGTGCTGCCTGCAGGCGTCGGCCGACTTCGGCCGCGATATCGACCAGGGCCGGCGCGTCAGTCACCTCGGGCATCAGGCTGGGATTCATCGCCTCGACGACGATCACCGCGTCATCACCAGGACCGGCGCGCAGCACCACATTGCACGGCAACAGCACGCCGATCTGCGGAAACGCGTTGAGCGCCTGCTGCGCGAACTGAGGGTTGCAGGCACCCAGGATCAGATAGTCCCCCAAGGCCTCGCCGGCACCACCGCCTAGTTTGGCATTCAGCGTCGCCCTGATATCGATCTCGGTCAACACCCCGAACCCCTGGCCGGCCAGCGCTTCTCTCGTGCGAGCGACAGCCTCGTCGAACGGCCCTCTTGTGGTGGTCACCAATGCGATGTCCATCTCCTATTCCTTCCGTCCTCTCGTCGCACCCGCATCTGACCTCACGCTACGCGTCGAGATGTCGCACGATGCGGAACAATCGTGGCCGACATGACTGACGCCAATCCCCCCGCCATCAACCGGCGACCGCACATACTGCGGCTCGTCGCCTTCGCGGCATTTCTGTTCGGCCTGTTCTACCTGGTGGCCGTGGCCCGCGTCATCGATGTCGACGACATCCGGGCCCTGGTCGCCTCGACGGGACCCGCTGCACCACTGGCCTACGTCGTGGTCTCGGCCTGTCTCGGCGCGCTGTTCGTCCCCGGCCCGATCTTGGCCGCGGGAAGCGGTGTGCTGTTCGGCCCGGTCCTGGGCACCTTCGTGACCTTGGGCGCCACGGTGGGCACGGCCGTAGTGGCCAGCCTCGTTGGTCGGCGCGCCGGCCGTGACAGTGCCCGGGCCCTACTCGGGGCGCAGCGGGCGGACCGGCTGGACCACCAGATCCAGCGGGGCGGCCTGTGGGCGGTCGTCGGGCAGCGTTTTGTTCCAGGCCTGTCCGACGCCCTGGCCTCCTACGCCTTCGGGGCATTCGGTGTGCCGTTGTGGCAGATGGCGGCCGGGGCCTTCATCGGCTCGGTGCCGCGCGCATTCGTCTACACCGCACTGGGCGCGTCCATCGGTGACCTTTCGGCACCGTTGGCCTACACCGCGATCGGCGTGTGGTGTGTCACCGCCGTCATCGGGGCGTTCGCCGCCCACCGCGGCTACCGCTCGTGGCGTCGCCACCACTCCGGGGCCGACCAGGCCCCGGAGCAGACGTCGTAACCGCTACTTTCCGAAACCGGCGTTACGCAGCGCCTCGGCCATCGACCCCGTCGGTTGGCTGGTCTCGCGACGCCCGGAGTTGTTGCCGCGGTTCTGGTTTCGCCGATCCCCGCCCCGGCTCTGATTTCCGCCGCGGTTCTGGCCTCCCTGACCACCCTGGGCGCCTTGGCCGCCCCGGTCGGGCCGCTTGCCCTGCTGCGGGGTGTCGTTGAGCCTCAGGGTCAAGCCGATGCGCTGCCGCTCCACGTCGACTTCGACAACCTTGACCTTGACCACCTGTCCGGACTTCACCACCTCGTGTGGGTCGGAGACGAACCGGTCGGCCATGGCCGAGACGTGCACGAGCCCGTCCTGGTGCACACCCACGTCGACGAATGCACCGAAGGCCGCCACGTTGGTCACCACACCCTCCAGGACCATGCCGGGCTTGAGGTCCCCGACCTTCTCGACACCGGCAGCGAAGGTGGCCGTGGAGAACGCCGGACGCGGATCACGCCCCGGCTTCTCCAGTTCGGCCAGGATGTCGGTCACCGTGGGCACACCGAACCGCTCGTCGGCGAACTCGGCAGGCTTGAGCTTCCGCAGGGTGCGCTCGTCACCGATCAACTCGGCCAGCGTCACGTTGGAGCGGTCCAGGATGCGCCGCACCACCGGGTAGGACTCGGGGTGCACCCCGGAAGCGTCCAGTGGGTCCTCACCGTCGCGGATCCGCAGGAAGCCCGCGCACTGCTCGAAGGCCTTGGGGCCCAGGCGCGGAACATCCAGCAGCGCCTTACGGCTACGGAACGCGCCGGCGCTCTCGCGGTGCGCCACGATGGCCTCGGCCAAGGATTCGGTAACCCCCGAGACCCGGGCCAGCAGCGGCACCGAAGCGGTGTTGAGATCCACTCCCACCGCGTTCACCGCATCTTCGACAACCGCATTGAGGCTGCGCGCCAACGAGCCCGGCGTCACGTCGTGCTGGTACTGCCCCACCCCGATCGACTTCGGATCGATCTTCACCAGCTCCGCCAGCGGATCCTGCAGCCGGCGGGCGATCGAGACCGCGCCGCGCAGCGTCACATCGAGGTTCGGCATCTCGCGGGCCGCGTATTCCGACGCCGAGTACACCGACGCACCCGCCTCGCTGACCATGGCCGTCACCGGCGCCTTCGCCCCCGCGGACCGGATGTCGGCGATCAGCTCACTGGCCAGGGCATCGGTCTCACGCGAGGCCGTCCCGTTGCCGACGGCGATCAACTCGACGTTGTGCCGGGCGATCAGCGCCGCCAGGACGGCTTTCGACTGGTCCCACTGCTTCTGCGGCTGGTGCGGGAAGATCGCGCAGGTGTCGACGACCTTGCCGGTCGCGTCGACTACGGCGACCTTGACCCCGGTGCGGAAACCCGGGTCCAAGCCCAGGGTGGTGCGGGTGCCGGCCGGTGCGGCCAGCAGCAGGTCCTTGAGGTTGCGGGCGAACACCGCCACCGCCTCCTCCTCGGCGCGCTGACGGAGCCGGATGCGGGCGTCCACCGCGGCCGAGATCATCAGCTTCGCGCGCCAGGCCAGCCGCACGGTGGTGGTCAACCACGGAGTGGCCGGGGCCTTGGCGGCCATGTCGATGCCGAGCGATTGGGCGATCATCGCCTGGTACAGCTCGTCCTCGCCACCGTCGAAGTTCAGTGACAGTGCCTGTTCCTTCTCGCCGCGCAGCACGGCGAGCACCCGGTGCGACGGCATGTTCTCCAGCGGTTCGGAGAACTCGAAGTAGTCCCGGAATTTTTGCGCGGCGGGGCTTTTCGCCGCTTCCTCGGACCACGGCGCAGTGCGCAGCGATCCGTCGGCCCAGAACTTCTCGCGAGTCGCGCCGACCAACTCGGCGTCCTCGGAGGCCCGCTCGATGATGATGTGGCGAGCCCCTTCGAGCGCCGCCGGCGCGTCGGCGATCTCGTCGTTGAGGAACTCGCCGGCAACCTCGTCGGGCACCAGCGTCGGATCGGCCAGCAGCCGCTCTGCCAGCGGTTCCAGGCCGGCTTCCTTCGCGATCTGCGCCTTGGTGCGACGTTTGGGCTTGTAGGGCAGGTAGATGTCCTCGACCCGAGCCTTGGTGTCGGCGGCCATCAGAGCCGTCCGCAGCTCGTCGGTGAGCTTGCCCTGCTCCTCGATGGAGGCCAGCACTGCCTCTCGACGCTGGTCGAGCTCACGCAGGTAACCCAGGCGCTCCTCCAGGAGGCGCAGCTGGCCGTCGTCGAGGCTGCCGGTGACCTCCTTGCGGTACCGGGCGATGAACGGCACCGTTGCGCCCTCGTCCAGCAGGGCCACTGTGGCGACGACCTGCCCCTCACGCACGGCGAGTTCCTCGGCCAGACGGGCAGTTACGGATTTGATGGTTCCGACGGTCACGCTCTGAGTCACGTCGGAGGACCCTACCGAATCGGACGGACAACACTCGGTCACGCCGACGTGTGTGTCCGGCCACTAAAAAACGGCCCCGGATTTCTCCGAAGCCGTTTGTGATGATGGTGGTCCCGGCTGGTATCGAACCAGCGACCTTCCGCGTGTGAGGCGGACGCTCTCCCACTGAGCTACGAGACCGTGGGAACGACGTCGAACACTAGCACGCGTGGGCGGTCAGCCCCGAATCGGCGCCCACGCATTCGACTTGTTTGATTTGCCAAATATGCACGCCGATGCGGGCGTATGGTCACCCGTCATGGTTCACCTGCAGGTCCGCTGGCCGGCGGTCGGCGGCGCCGTTTTTGCTGCTAGTGCACTGTTTTCGGGCTGCCACAGCGCCCCAGACCCCATGACAGATCGAGTTCCGGCCGTAACGCCCAACATCCAGAGCGTCGCCGACCTGGTGAACCGGCAGGTCACGGGGCCGACCGGCTTCAGCTCACCCTCGGGCAACGTGCGGTGCCACCTTGATGCCACGACGGCGCGCTGCGACATCGCCGAACGTAACTGGGCCCCACCACTGCGACCGGCCAGCTGTGCGTTCGACTACGGCCACGGGATCACGCTCAGCCCGGGGCGTCCCGCGCAATTCGTCTGCGCCGGCGACACCACGCCGAGTGCGGGTGTCCAACTGGGCTACCGAGACTCGATCACCGCCGGCACGCTCCGCTGCGAGAGCGCTGGGACCGGCATCACATGTGTCGACACCAAGACCCGCCATGGATTCACCCTCTCGCAGGCGGCTTATCACCTGTTCTGAAACACCGTTTTTGGCCGCACGTTGCCCGCTCGTAATGGGGATTTGTGTCTGCGCACTTCGGTGGACTAATGTTCTGCATCGCGACGGGCGACGATCTCGCTCGTGGCGCGCGGATGTAGCGCAGTTGGTAGCGCATCACCTTGCCAAGGTGAGGGTCGCGGGTTCGAATCCCGTCATCCGCTCGAAGGTGCGATTTGTGGCATCAACCCCATTGGTGGAGTGGCCGAGTGGTGAGGCAACGGCCTGCAAAGCCGTGCACACGGGTTCGATTCCCGTCTCCACCTCCAAGAAAGAGATTCAACCCGCGCGATTAGCTCAGCGGGAGAGCGCTTCCCTGACACGGAAGAGGTCACTGGTTCAATCCCAGTATCGCGCACCATATCTTCGCAGGTCAGGCCCGGTATTCCGGGCCTTTCTTGTTTGTCTGCACAAGTTCGACTTCCCTGCAGCCCTCGATAATTCGCGAACACACAGACTGATGGGCCGACGTCATACGCGATGGCATCTCGTTCGATCACCTTCGAACATATGATCGATATGTGGGTGACATGCAGGCGATCGGCTACGGCGGGCAACCCGTCCGTGACGCGTTCCGCGTCGTACGGCCACCCGCGCCCGTCCTGGTCGATCTGGTCGCTCTGTTCCCCCGCGAACCACACCTCACGGGCCGCTACCACCCGCTGGGGATCCAGATGAACAAAGTTGTCGAAGGCACGTTGACCTGCTGGGCGCTGTGTGAACAAGGCCAATGGTGGGGCCTCGTCACGTACCCCATTCGCTTTGGCGCGAACGAGAAGACAGTGACCCACTGGATCCCCGCATGGACACTCAAGCCTTATGAGGGACCGGGGGCAAGAGCGTCGGCCAGCACGTAAGTAGCACCCGGGCGGCGCTTTTCGGCAGAGCGGCTGAATTCCTGTTGCCGCCCGGCCCCGGCATCTACGCCGGCGGGAGTGGCGGAGCGGCGGGTGGCATGGGGTTCGGCAAGATCGCGCCGATCGCCGGCGGCGGCGCCAACGGAGGGGCGGCCGGCAGCGGTGGCGGAGGCGGCGCAAGCGGCGGTGGCGGGCCAGCCGGTACCGGCGGGGGCAATTGAGGAGCGGGTGGCGGCAATTCGGCGACCGCGGCAGGGTCGGCGACCGGGTTGCCGGGTGGAACATCCTCGAGCCGGGTGGCACGAACGGGCACGGTGATCACCGCGCCTTGCAACCCGCACTCGTTGGATTGGATGGTGGTGGTTTGAGCGCCGGCCAGCCCGCCGTCCGGCTGCGGCGTCAATGCCAACGCCGTGTCCATTGCCTGCGCCTGGCCGGCGTTCGGCGCCTCGCAGGGCAGTGAACCCCGCCCCGGATCGCCCAACCAGGAATTGTTGACGAAGCGGAACACGGCCGTCATGCCGCCGCCCTCGAGGTAGGGGACGGCATGGTTGGTGCTGTCCATACGCGTCGACGTCGCAACACATCCCGAGGGTTTGCACGTCGATCGGGAAGCCCACCAGTAGCTTGCGATTTGATTGCCGGCCGCCGGCCACGGATTGCCGTTGAGGGTCGCGTGGGGGTTGTCGTAGTCGAGTCGGTAGAGGCCGTCGAAGACCGGACTGCTGGGCGCCGGGGTCGCCACCGCGTTCGTGGCGCTCGCAACGGCTGTGCTCGGCGGCGGGCTCGCCTGCTCACTCGCTGCGGCGTCGGCGGACGGCCAGAGCTGCCACATGCCGACGCCGGCGATGACACAGACGGCGGCGGTCACCGCGATGGGCACCCAGCCTGGTTTCTGAGGTAACCGAAACTCGGGCGCGGGCGTCGGGGCGGCCGGCGCAGGCACCAAAGTCAACGCGGGCAACGGGGTTTCATCGGCCAGGGCATGTGCGAACGCACCGCAGCTGGCGAACCGGTCAGCCGGGTTCTTGGCCAGAGCTTTGGCCAGCACGGGGTCGAGATCGGCCAACTCGGGCCGGATCTCGGCCAACGCCGGCGGCTTGGAGTTGACGTGGCGGCTGACCACGACGGCGGGATTGGCGTGGGCGAACAGTTGCGTACCGGTCAATAGGTGGTACGCGGTGCAGGCCAGGGCGTACTGGTCTGCACGGCCGTCGACGTCCTCCCCCATCAGCTGTTCGGGTGCGCGGTAGCCGGGCCCGTCCTCGGCCCGGAGGTCGCGAGCGATACCAAGACCGACCAGAACGGCGCACGACTCGGCATCACCCTCGATGTCGGTGAGGATGATGTTGGCCGGCCCGACGTCGCGATGCAGCAAACCGTGCTTGTGTGCGTAGTCGAGCGCCCCGGCCACCGCGATGACGATGCGGAAAACCTGCTCGCGCGGCAAGCCGTTCGGGTACCGCTGATCGAGGAGACCCGCGAGATCCGCGCCATCGACGAAGTCCGTCGATATCCAGAACTGACCGTCGTGTTCCCCGCGACCACGAACCCTGGCGATGATCGGGTGCCACAACGTGGCGGCCCCATCCGCCTCGCGGTGAAACCGCTCCCGGTAGCCGGGCTCGGTGCACCAGTCCTCGGGCAGCACCGTCAACACCTCACGGCCACCACGCCTGGGATGCTGGGCGAGGTAGACCTCCCCCGTCCCACCTGACTCCAGCGGTCGAACGATCCGGAACACGGAGAACGTCTCACCGACGTTGAGCGGCATCCAGGAATCCTACGAACTGCCCTCCGACGCCTGCCGCCGGCATCCCTATCACCGAGGTCCTCGGCGCGGTGCGCACTTTTCTCCTTGCCCCACAATGCAAGTCAGACCGACGAATTTGTGCCTGCGCGCATCGGTGGGCTAGTGTTCGGCTTCGCGACGGGCGACGATCTCGCTCGTGGCGCGCGGATGTAGCGCAGTTGGTAGCGCATCACCTTGCCAAGGTGAGGGTCGCGGGTTCGAATCCCGTCATCCGCTCAAAGGTGCGATCAACGCTTGACCGCGTACCGCTCGGTCGTCCATCGGCCCAGCTCTGTGCGCCACGTCAGCTCAACCTCGGTGTCGCCTGCAGCGGCCAACACAACACCCAGGCTGACGGAGTCCCCCGGACCCACCGAACTCACGGTCTTTTCGGCCGACCCGGAGGAATTCGACGTCTTGGCTGTGACCGAGCGAGCCTTGTCACGTCCGGTGTTCTGCACTCGCATGACACCGTCTTCGGCCCAGTCGACGCGCCATGCGACGAACGATTTCTCCGTACCCAGCTCGCGACCGCGCGCAGCCTCCTCCATCGCCTGTCCGACGAGGATCCCGAGCTGAGCCTGGTTCACGCGAATCCGCTTGGCGAGCACTTCGTTGCGCCACGCAACAGCACCGATCGCGAGCAAGACCGGCCAGAACAAAAACACCACACCGATGACCCACCCGAACAGTCCATCCACGGATGCGCAGCCTATGCGAAGTCCGCCGGACAATTGGGTCACTCGGGCAGCGCGGCCCCCACGATCGCGTCCTGGATCCGCTGGGTCAGCGCCGGGTCCCATCCGCGCGGTGCCAGGATGTCGACCCACAGGTCAGCGGCATCCGGACCGAAGGCATGTCCGTACCCGTAGGGCACGTCGGCGGAGAAAATCATGTCGAGCGTCACCTGCCAGAAGGTGACCAACGGCAGCCACCGCATCCCCGGGTCCACATCGGGTCCCAGCGGTTCCCGCAACCAGTCCGGGCGGTGCAGCAACAGGTCGAACGACCACCACGTGATCGGATCGCTGGCGTGCTGCCAGAACACCACGCGCGGAAAATCCCAGGGTCCAGCCAGATTCACATCAGAGGTCCGGGAGGCAAAGCGGATGTGGCGGCCTCCGTCGATCACCGGGAGGCGTTCGGGCGAGCCGGGGTCCCGGCTGGCGGTGAGCCTGCCCCACGGCTGCGCGAAGTTGGGCGTTCCCACCAACAACGCGCCATCGGTGCGGCTGACGATATCGGCGCCGGAGGCGAACGCCGACTGGCCGCCGAAGGAACCCAGGCTCTCACCGAACACAACCAGTTTCGGCCGCTTGGCTTCCGGCAGCGCTGCCCAAACCCGGTGCACCGCTTCGAACAACGCCTGGCCGGCCAAGGACGGAGTCTCCCGGTCGGCGATGAAGGAGAGCGCGCTCGGCAGGAACGAATACTGCATGGACGCGATCGCGGTGTCCCCGCCGTTGACGTATTCGAGGGCAGCCGCCACGTTCGGGTTCACCCAGCCCCGCCCGGTGGTGGTCACCACGGCCAGCACCTTGCGCTCGAAGGCATGTGTACGACGTAGTTCGGCGACCACCTGCGCGGCGATGCCCTCGACGCTGTCGGAGGAGGTGCGTCCGGCGTACACCCGGATCGGGGTACGCGCCGGGGCGCCCGTGACCTTCGAGATCTGTTCGGCGCCAGGTCCGTCGGCCACGAACGTACGGCCTTCGCGCCCCAGGGTGTCCCACGCCTGCGCCGAGGCCGGCGAACCCGAGCGTTCGGGCGCGGTCGGCCGCACCACTCCCTGCGCCGTGGTCTTGTCGGCCACTTTGGCCGAACGTTCAGCCATGCTCAGCAGGCCGCGATGTAGCGCTCCGTCGAGCCCCATCACCACCAGCGCCACCACGACCACCACCGCGGCCAACCGAGCCACCGGGCCGGGTACGACCCGGCCGCCGAGATCGGTCAAACGATTGGTGGCCCACCGTAATCCACGCCCGGCAGCCACGAGCGCCAGCGCAATCGCCAGGGCGAGGAACAGCACCACGATGTAGAACGACCGCTCAGCACGCGGCATACCGATCAGGTCGCGCAGGATCTGCTGCCACCACGACCCGAGCACCAGAAACGTCGGGACGACCACGACGGCGGCACCGGCCAGCGTCCACCACCCGATCCGTCGGGTGCGCGAGGACCATGGCGGACTGATGCCGCAACGCCGCACCACCCACGCCGTCGCGCACCCCAGCCCGTATCCGATCCCGACGCTGATGCCCGTCGCGACCCCCTGCAGATACCAGGCCCGCGGCAGCAGTGACGGGCTCATCGACCAGGCGAAGAACAGCAGCGCGACCGACAATCCGACCGGATGCAGGGCGCGAGCGGCGGTCACCACGCGCCCACGGAGGGGAAAATCCCGCAGGGCACGCAGCACGAAGTACCGCCCTTCGATTGGTTGGGGTATCGAGACTGTAGTGGACCACCCGGGCACCGCCCGGCAGCTAAGCCTGGACTAACAGAATCCGCTGGCAGAGCCGGCGTTAGAGTCGAGCGTGCCCAGGATCAGCGCCTCATCGGTCGAAGAACACCGCGAGCTGGTCCAACAGCGCATCTTCGAGGCTTTCGCGGCACTGATGGCCGACCACAGCTTCGACGCGATCACGATGGCCAAGCTCGCGGCCGAGGCCGGGATCGGGCGGACGGCCATCTATCACCACTTCCCCGACAAGGAATCGGTGGTGATCGCGTTCGCCTCGCATGAGACGACCCGTTACCTCGACGGATTGCGGGCCGTCCTGTCCGAGGTCGACGACCCCGCCGAGCGTCTGAAGGTCTACATCCGTCACCAGCTGGAGGCCGGGCAGGAATTCCACATGGGCATGGGCATGCAGCTCTACGGTGCGTTGTCGACCGAGACCATGCTGGCCATCCGCGACCACGTGGTCGCCGTCGAGGACGTGCTGCGCGAGATCCTGTCCCAGGGCGTGGCTTCCGGGCAGTTCGCCATCGACGACGAGGCCGCCACGATGTCGCTGATTCATGCGTGCCTGGCGCCACGCCACCTTCCGGTGACGGCCATCGAGCAGTTTGTCCTGCGCGCACTGTCCGCGAAAACGTAGGACCCCACGCCGCGCGACCCGGTGCTAGGTTTCCTGACAGATTGTCGGCATGATGTTGACAACCTGTCGTTAAAACACCTGGAGCCAGAGTATGCCGAGCGCCGTTGCCCCCGAGACCGTCCGATCGCTGTCCGTCGCGATGCGCGAGGACTCGCGAAGCGAACACGCCGCCGCCGAGCAGTCGTCGTTCATGTCGGAGTTGCTCAACGGGCGGCTCAACAGCCAGGGCTACGTCGACTATCTGCTGCGACTGCGCGCGGTCTATCGCACGTTGGAGGACACGGTCCGGGCCCGGCGGACCGACCCCGTCATCGGCGCTTTCCACGACCCGATGCTGGAACGGTCGGGCACCATCGAGGCCGACCTCGACCATTGGGCACCGGACTCAGCACGCGAAGTCTCCTCCCCCGCCGCCCAGGCCTACTGCACCCGGATCGCCGAATCTGCTTGGGGTGGCGCCCTTCTGGCCCACCACTACACCCGCTACCTCGGTGACCTGTCGGGCGGCCAGGCCATCGGACGGGTGCTCGACCGGTCCTTCGACCTAGAGGGCGCCGGCCTGTCCTTCTACGAATTTCCGATGCGCCCCAAGCCGTACAAGGATGCCTACCGGGCCCGCCTCGACGGCCTCGACCTCGATCAGGACGACATCGACCGCGTCGTCGATGAGGTCAAGGTGGCCTTCGCGCTGAACCAGGCGTTGTTCGACGAACTCACCGCCAACCTGCCCGCTTACCGCCGCTGATCTCGCCCGCCCCAAATTGACGATTACGGCAAGTACATAGCAAGTTCATACCCCAAATCGGCAAAAGTTAGCTTATGCTAACCATACTTAGCCACCGGGGGGCAAAGCGATCGAGAGGAGAACCGGGCCACCTGCACGCACTGCCCGGACAATGCGATGACTATCTGCACCCCCATCCCCACTTCGGCAAACGACGCCACTTCGCCCGTCTTCGGTGGTCTGCGATGACCGCCCCGGTGTGGATGGCGCTGCCACCCGAAGTGCATTCAGCGCTGCTCAGCAGTGGTCCTGGCGCCGGACCACTGCTGGCGGCGGCGGGGGCATGGAGCTCGCTGAGTACCGAATACTCCTCGGCTGCAACCGAATTAACTACATTAGTGGGCGCCGTGCAGGCCGGGGCGTGGGAAGGTGCCAGCGCCGAGCGGTACACGGCGGCACACCTCCCCTACCTGGCCTGGCTGGGCGCCTCGAGTGCAAGTAGCGCACGGGTGGCCGCCCAGATCGAGACCGCGGCGGCCTCGTACACCGCCGCCCTGGCGGCCATGCCGACACTGGCGGAGCTGGCCGCCAATCGCGCGACCCTCGGTGTGCTGGTGGCCACCAACTTCTTCGGGATCAACACCGTACCCATCGCGGTCAATGAGGCCGACTACGTCCGGATGTGGATTCAGGCCGCGACCACGATGACCGTCTACCAGTCGTCCACCGAGGTTGCGGTGGCGACCGCACCGCCGTCCACGGCGGCACCGGTACTGCTCGCACCGGGGGTTGGGGAAGCAGGTTCCGCATCGGCCACGATGATGCAGTCTGCCGCCGTGGCCCGGGCCGGCGAATCGGGCTCTTCCCTCAGCTTGAGCGACGTGATCAGTTCGTACGAGGAGTTCATCGAGTGGATCAAAGCCAACGACCCGATCGGGAACTGGCTGGCCGGGCAATCTGAGCACTTCTACGGAATGTACGACCAGCTCAGGCAATTCATTCTCGAGCCTTGGCGAATCCCGCAGGTCCTCGCCGAGATCATCGCCGATCCGTCCTTGTTGTTCAGCACATATATCAACGTGTTCTTCCTCGGTGCCTACACGGCAGTGTTCGCCGTACTGGGCACCCCGCTGTACGCCGCGGCGGTCGCCGCGGCCTCCCCGGCGATGCTCGGCCTGCTCGGGATCGTGGGGCTGGCACAGGCTTACGACATTCCGATCGACACGCCCACCGAGGCGGCCACCCCCGCCGAGCAACCCGCGGTCGCCGCGCTTCCCGGCTCCTCGGCACCGGCATCGGTGGCTGCGGGCGCCGCACCAACGACGGCGCCTACCTCGGCGCCTGCCGCCCCTGCACCGTCAACTCCCACTCCGATGCCCGCCGGGGCCGAGACCGCCCTCTATGCCGTGCCGGGCGGGGGCGCAGGATTCGGATTCGGCTCGACGTCGAAATACAGCGCCACTGCCCAGGCCTCGGACTCCGTCGGGGCCTCTGCGGCAGCCGCGGCGACCGCCGCCGCCATCAACAAGCGAAGGGCTCAGGCCCGCAAGCGGCGCGCGGGGACAGCAAAGGACCGCGGTTACCGCTATGAGTTCATGACGGCCGACGGTGCCACTGCCGCAGCGCCGCCCGAGCAGCCCGTCACCACGAGCGCCTCCGACAGCGGCGCCGGAAACCTCGGATTCACCGGCACCGCAGTGAAGTCCACCGTTGCCGAACCGGCCGGCATGACCACGTTGGCCGACGACACCTTCGGAAACGGCACCACGATCCCGATGATGCCGGGAAGCTGGCAGGTCGACACCGGCACGCCACTGGGAGCCGACCGCGAAGGCGATGCCTAACCGATCCATGTTGAGGCTGTGAACAATTCGTGAGAACCGGCGGAATCAGCCGTCCACGGGGCGCGATACTCCGGAGCTCACGGCAATACTGGTGATTCCGGGAAGTAGGGAGCACCACGTGACCAGTGACATCACCCAGTCCTCCACGTGGGAGAGCACGCTCCCACACTTCTCCGCCATCGAGAAGCACGGTCGCATCACGGTGCCGATCACCAAACCGTCGGAGACACTGCGATTCTTCGCCGTGCTCACCTTCATCCTGTGGATTCCGGTCGCCGTCGGAGCGGCTTTCTGGTTTCACAGCATGCAGACTCACAATCCGTCGACGTGGGTGGGCGTCGCCTCGATCGTCGGTTCGTTTCTCCCCGCCATCCTCGCGAGCATCGTCGCCGACGAGGCCCGCGATACGTTTGGGCAACGCAGGACCGGCAATTGGATCGCATGGATACCAGCCTTGTCCGGTGCCGCAGTCGGGTTGCTCGGCGCCGCGATCTGGTTCAGAGATTTCACCGGCGGGGTGCTGGCGGTGGTCAGCGTGGTGTGCTCGGCCGGCGCGGCGATCGCCACAATCGCGGCGTGGCGGGGCGTCCGGTACACCCGTCGCCGCCAGGACCGGTTGGCGGCGCTGCGCCGGCACGGTGTGCGTTCGCCGGGTGTACTGCGCAACGTGAAATTCCTGAACCGCTGGACCGGCGACGAGCCCGAATTCACCGTCACCGTCGCATTCGAGGGTTCGACCGGACGGCGGACGGTGATCGCGAACATGGTCGCCAATCACGCTCGCGTTCCGCTGGCGGGGTCACGCCTCGTCGTCTTCGGTGCGCCGCACGACACCGGCGACGACGTCCTCATCGAACTCGACCCCACTGATCCGCCCCACTTCGACCGTGATCCCAGCGGCCGGTACCGCAAGCCGACCGGGAATTAGCCCTCGCGCTTGGCCAGCTCTCGCAGCACCAGGTCGGTTGCGTCCCAATCCATGCACTTGTCGGTGACCGACTGGCCGTAGGTGAGCGGCCGGGCCTCGGGCGACTGCGCACCGGCGACCAGGAAGCTCTCCAGCATCACACCACTGATCGGCAGCCCGTCGCGCACCAGCTGGGCCACTTCCGCGGCCACCGATGCCTGGCGGACATGATCCTTACCGGAATTGGCATGGCTGCAATCGATCACAACCCGACCGGGCAGCCCGGCGCCGGTCAGCTTGGCGGCGGCCTCGGCCACTGCGTCGGCCCCGTAGTTGGGTCCGTCGGTTCCACCGCGCAGGATGACGTGGCAGTCCTCGTTGCCTTCGGTGCTCACCACAGCGCCACGGCCCAGATCATCCATGCCGAAGAAAACATGCTCGGCGGCAGCGGCTTTCACCCCGTCGACCGCGACCTGGATGTTGCCGTCGGTACCGTTCTTGAACCCGACCGGCATCGACAGGCCCGATGCCAACTGGCGGTGCACCTGAGACTCGGTGGTCCGGGCCCCGATGGCCCCCCACGCCACGGCATCGGCAATGTACTGCGGGCTGGTCGGTTCCAGGAACTCGCACCCGACGGGCAGGCCGATGTCGATGATGTCGAGCAGCAGTTGACGGGCGATACGCAGCCCGCGGGCCACATCGAAGGTGCCGTCCATTCCCGGATCGTTGATCAGGCCCTTCCAGCCGATGGTGGTGCGCGGCTTCTCGAAGTACACCCGCATCACGATCTTGAGCCGGTCTTTGAGCTCATCGGCCACCTTCACCAGGCGGCTGGCGTACTCCAGCGCGGCCGCCGGGTCGTGTACCGAACACGGGCCGACGACGACCAGCAGGCGGTCGTCACGACCGGCCAGGATGTCAGCGATCTCATCGCGGTCGCGGGCCACCCGCTCCGCACGGCGCTCCCCCAGCGGGAATTCGGTCAACACATCGTGCGGGCTGGGTATCGCGCTGAAACTGCGGACCCGACGGTCGGATGTGGCGGGGGCTTTGGCGATCTGCGCCAAGTTCATCTTCAGGTGCCTTCCTGGTGGTGGGCACCTGGCAAAGGTTCCGGCGCCCTGTAACGACGAAAGGCAGCGACCGATGGTCACTGCCTGGGCTCCGGGTGGATGCGTGCTTAGTGCTGCGCTTTATCGGCTCCGCCCGGAGCCTCGATAAAGCGCCAATAGCTGGCACACACACCGATAGTCACGTCGGCCAGGCTACACCACGTCCCGTGCAGCGCCACAACCGGTGCGTTCACAACCGCGAATTGTGACCACGCCCTACGATCCTGGGCATGCCGCTCAGCCCCCGGATGCCCGAGCTGGCAGCGTTCGAAGTGCTGCTGGCAATCGCGCGGGCCGGCAGCCTCGGAGCAGCCGGACGTGAGCTGGGTCTCACCCAGCAGGCGGTATCCGCGCGGCTGGCGTCGATCGAATCGCAGACCGGGGTGCGGCTGGTACAGCGCAGCCCGCGTGGATCCCAACTCACCGCGGCCGGCGCGGTGGTCGCCGAGTGGGCCGACCAATTGCTCGACGTCGCAGGGCGGGTGGATGCCGGGCTGGCCTCGCTGCGCACCGAGAGCCACGGTCGCGTCACCGTCGCGGCCAGCCTCACCATCGCCGAACAACTCATGCCACGCTGGCTGGTATCGCTGCAGGCCGATGCGGCACGCCGCGGCGCGCGCACACCCGAGGTCATCCTTACCGCCGCCAACAGCGATCAGGTGATCGCTTCCGTACAAGGCGGTTCGGCCGACCTCGGATTCATCGAATCACCCGGCGCACCAACCGGACTGCACAGCCGGGTGATCGCCCATGACGAGCTGGTCACCGTCGTGCCCCCGGATCACAAGTGGGCGCGCCGATCGGCGCCGGTCAGCCCCGACGAGCTCAACGAAACCCCGCTGGTATCGCGCGAAACCGGTTCGGGAACAAGGGATGCCCTCAGTTCTGCGCTGCGCGCCGCACTGGGACCGTCGAGCAGCCAGGCCGACCCCGCGATCGAATTGTCCTCGGCAACCGCGATGCGCGCCGCGGTGCTGGCCGGCGCCGGGCCGGCGGTGATGAGCCGGCTGGCCGTCGAGGACGATCTCATCCTGGGCCGGCTACGTGAGGTGCCCGTGGCCGGGCTGGACCTGCGCCGCGAGTTGCGCGCCATCTGGTCGGGAGGCCGCACTCCGCCGGCGGGTGCGGTGCGAGATCTGCTCAGTCACATCGCGTCGCATCAGTACCGCCGAGAGTGACGCAAAGGTTCGATCCCGGAACGATTTACGACATCTGCGTCACACTCGACGCAGCTGTGAACGGTCAGCCGCGCAGGAGCCGGCCCGACCGCACACCACGCAATGTGTTGGTGGCAACGGTTCCCCAGGCGCCCAGCAGCACCACGTACAGCACGACGGCGAGCCAGGAGATCACTACCGCACCGGTGGCCGCACCCAGAGCAGACGCACCCGTGACGCAGGTTCCGACCGGGAAGGTGAAGCTCCACCAGGTCAGGCTGAATGACAGTCCACGGCGCGCACCGTGCACCGTGAGTGCCGTCGCGAGGCAGAACACGAACGCACCGAAGCCACCCATCACCAGGCCGTACACGACGCCGAAGGCGTGCAGCGCGGACACCGTGGCCGCATCGGTGAGCACCGACCCGGCATGGGACGCCAGCAGATTGGCCGCGGTGATCGACTGGCCGACAACGCCGAGCACGATCCACACCGTGGGAATCGCCTGCACCTGACTGAAGCCGCCGTGCATGAGCCGCGAATACACCATGGTGGTGGTGATCAGGCCGGCCAGCAGGCTCAACCCGAACATCCCGTAACAGGCCACCAGCAAGGTCATCCCCGCCTGCCCGGGCCCGAGGTGCGACAGCAGCAGGGCACCGGTGGAGGCCGAGACCATGGGCGAGACCACCGGCATCATCCAGGCCGGCACCGCCTCCACATCGGTGTGATCTTCACGGGTGATCATCGCGAACGGAAGCCACAGGCTGACAACCAATCCCAGCACCGTGCCGGCGATCCACAGCGCCACGTCGAGGGCCAGCGCCGCGGACGGGCCGATGACGCCCGGTCCGAACAGCAGCGCGCCCGCTCCGACGGTCAGCAGCGCCATGGCCGGCGCGCCGTAGAACTGCCCCACCACCTCGTGGGCGGCATAGGCTTTCGCCTGTTCCCGGTGCCGGATCCAGTGCATGGCAAACGCCACGGTCAGGATCACCAGCACGATAGCGGCGAGAATCCATACCGCAGTGGCAAATTCGTGCAGTCCCGGCAGGTGCAGCGGCAGCGTGGCCGCGGCCGTCGCAACGATTCCGGTGCCCATGACCGACGCGAACCAGTTCGGCGTGATGTGACGGAAGGCCGAACCGGCGCCGTCCAGTTCGGCCAGCAGGGCGGTGTGGAACGGCCTCGGCGCGATGTAGGTGGTCACCTCACCCATGCTGGTGGCTGCGACCGATCACCGGTAGGCACCACAACGTTGTGGCGTCACAAATCGAGCTTGTGACTCACACGTATCGGTTCCGGCCGGCCAGCGCACCCGCCACCATTTGCACCAGGTAGATGACGAGCACCATGGCAAACGGCGCCATCCAGCCGGCGGTCATATCGTGAAGCAACCCGAACGAGAACGGACCCACGCCCGCCAGCAGATAGCCGAAGCCCTGCGCCATCCCGGACAGCCGCGCGGTGTCCTCGGCGTTGCGCGCGCGCAGAGCAATCACCGTGAGCGCCAACGAGAACACGCTCATCCCGATGCCCACGAAGAAGCTCCACAGCAGCGGCGCCGCGCCGGGATCGACGAGCAGACCGATCATGCCGATCATGCCGACCACACCGAGCCCCACGATCCAGCCACTCTGGTTCTTCTGCTTGGCCGCCAGCGGCGGAACGATCAGGCTGATCGGCACGGCCAGGATGGACACCAACCCGAGCAGCAGGCCGGCGTCGGTTTTCGCGACCCCGCTGTCGATGAACACCTCGGGCAGCCAGCCCATGATGATGTAGGCCAGGAACGACTGGCAGCCGAAGAACAACGTGATGGTCCACGCCAACGGACTGCGCAGCAGTGAGCGACCGGCCGTCCCCGCCGCGGCCGCTTCGGTGCGGGCCGTGCTGATTCCCCGCGCGCCGATCAGCCAGAACAGCAGCGCAAGAATGGCGACCAGGGCCCAGGAGCCCAACGCCCCCCGCCAGCCGCCGAGCAGCGGCTCCAGCGGCGGGGTGACCGCTGAACCCAGCGCTCCACCGCCCTGCAGTGCCGCGGTGTAGACACCGGTCATCAGACCGATCTGGGCCGGGAACGAACCCTTGATCACGACCGGGATCAGGACATTGACCAGCGCGATACCGCCGGTGGCCACCAGCGTTCCGCCGATCACCACGTACGGTCCGTCCAACACGCGGACGACGAGGCCGATGCTCAGGATTACCAGGGCAACCGAGATCGCCCGGCCCAATCCGATCCGCCGTGCCAGCCACGGCGCGGTCAGGCCCGCGGCGGCGAAGCACAGCCCGGGCAGCGTGGTCAGCACGCCGGCCCAGACGGCCGAGGCGCCGAGCGACTCACGCATCTCGCCGAGAACCGGTCCGATGCTGGTGATCGCCGGGCGCAGGTTCAGCGCAGTCAGGACCACCGCAACGACCAGCAGCGCACCGCCCGCCGCCATCTGGGCGGGGCGGACCTCTACGGCACCGTCGAGCTCGAGCTCCAGATCATGCTCGTAACTGTTCGGGGTTTTGTTGCGCAGGGTCCTACTCACCCGGTTATGATGCCATACATCCTATGATTGGATGAAAGGATTTTAGAGTGCCGCTCGCCACAACGCGACGCACGGGCCTGGTCGACCAGGTGATCGAGCAACTGCGCACCCTGGTCACCTCGGGCGAATGGCCGGTCGACAGCCGCATCCCCACCGAGTCCGAACTGGTGGAAGCCCTCGGCGTCGGGCGCAACACGGTGCGCGAGGCGGTCCGAGCCCTGGCCCACAACGGCATCTTCGAAGTACGACAGGGCGACGGCACCTACGTGCGTGCTACCAGCGAGGTATCCGCAGCCTTGCGCCGACTGTGCGGATCCGAACTGCGCGACGTGCTTCAGGTCCGACGCTGCCTCGAGGTGGAGGGGGCCCGGCTGGCCGCCGTCGCCCGCACCGAAGAGGACCTGACCGAGCTGCGTGCCCACCTGGCCCACACCGACACCACTGACCACGCACGATTCACCCACTCCGACACCGAATTCCACCTGGCCGTCGTGCGCGCGTCGCACAATCCGGTACTCATCGAGATCTACCGCGGACTCCTGGAGGCGATCACCGCCAGCGTCGCGACGGCAAGCGCGGGCCCCGGCGGGATGTTCCCGCATGACGATCTGGTCGAAGCGATCGCCGACGGCGATGTCGACCGTGCCGGGCGGGAGGCCGCAGGGTTCCTCGATGAACTCCTGGAACGGGCTCCGGCTCAGGGCCGCTGAACACCCCTGACTCAGAAGGGCGCATCCTCCACCCGCGCCCGGGTCAACGGCAGTTGGAGCAACAACCGCGCACCCCCCAGCGGGCTCTCGGTCAAAGCAGCTGTGCCCCCGTGCAATTCGGCTTGTTGAGCGACCAGCGCCAGGCCCAGTCCGGATCCCGACCGCGATGCCGTCGATCCGCGGGCGAACCGCTCGAACACCTCGGCCCGCTCAGCCTCGGGCACCCCGGACCCGTTGTCGTCCACCACGATCTGCACATCATCGGCCGAACTGACTGCGCTGAGTCGGATTTCGGTGGCCCCACCGTGCTTGACGGCGTTGGCGATGGCGTTGTCGATCACCAACCGCAGACCCGCGGGCATACCCAGCATCAGCACCGTCGGCGAGGGCATCAGCGTGGTCCGCAAGCCCGGATAGGTCCGCAGAGCGTCGTGCGCCGCGCGGTCGAGCAACTCCGTGACATCCATCGGCACGAAATCCTCGACCGTGGTCAACTCCCCCTGAGCCAGCCGCTCCAGGGCGGTCAGGGTGCCTTCGATGCGGCTCTGCGTGCGCATGACGTCCCCGATCACCTCCTGGCGCTGGTCGTCGGTCATATCCAGGGTCGAAAGCACTTCCAGGTTGGTGCGCATCGCGGTGAGCGGGGTCCGCAGCTCGTGGGAAGCCACTGCGGCGAAATCGCGAGCCGATTCGAGTGCGGCCTTGGTGCGCTCCTGCTCGTTGCCGATGCGCGCGAGCATGCCCTCGACCGCCTCGGCGATCTCCACCGCCTCACGCACACCGCGCACCTGCACCTCGTCCGGTTTGGACTGGGCATTGATGGCGCGGGCCTGTTGAGCCAGCAGGCGGAACGGCGTGATCATCACCAACGAGATCATCCAACCGACCACGATGGTGCTGCCGATCACGCCGCCACAGATCAGCAACACCCGCAGGTGCAGTTCATCGATCCGGCGCTGCGTCTCGGCCAGCGGCGCCCCCAGGGCGATGGTCGCCGGGCCCGCCGTGAACGTCCGCACGCGGTACTCGACCCCGTCGATGGTGGTGTTGGTGTAACCGTTCTCCAGCTTCGGCAGGACGATGTCGCTGGGTACCGAGACGCTCACGCCGCCGATGTGCGCGGTGCGGACCAGACCGCCATCGTCGGGCATGGCCTTGTCCGCCGACCCCTGCTTCGTGGCGGTCAGCAGCGTGCTGACATCACCGAGACTGCTCAGTGAATCCAGACGCCGGTCCAGCTGGCTGTACTGGTCGTTGGTGACGCCGATCCACACCCAGGTACCGAGGGTGATGACGGTGACCACCACCGACAACGCGCCCACGATGACGATCGTGCGCAACGACAGCACGCGCATCACCGGCCGCAGCACGGGCCGCAGCAGCGCAAGCACGCGATCTTCGAGATTCACCGGCGCTATCTTGCCCGATCCGCGCGGGCCGGCGTCCCCAGCATCGTGCCACCGACGAAATCAGCGTCAACTCACGGTTGACGATGGTCAACCGTCAACCTACAGTTGACGCATGAGCAAACCCGTCACCATCTCCAACCCCGTCCGCCTCGACGACCTCATCGGTGCGATCAAGAAGGCTCATACCGAACCGCTCGAGCAGTTGATCGACGCCGTGATCGCCGCCGACGCCCTCGGCGAGATCGCCGACCACCTGATCGGTCATTTCGTCGACCAGGCCCGGCGCTCGGGCGCCTCCTGGACCGACATCGGCACAGCCATGGGCGTCACCAAACAGGCAGCCCAGAAGCGGTTCGTGCCAAAGGTTCCCGATTTCGACCCGGCCACACTCGACCCCAACGCCGGTTTCGGCCGGTTCACCCCGCGAGCCCGCAATGTCGTCGTGGTCTCCCAGAACACCGCGCACGGAGCCGGCAACGCCGAGATCACCCCCGAGCACCTGCTGCTGGCACTGTTCGCCGAACCCGACGGACTCGCCGCCAAACTCCTTGCCAACCAAGGCATCACCGCCGAAACCGCCCGGGCAGCCATCACGCTCCCCCCGCCCGCGGGGACTGTCCCGGCTCTGATCCCGTTCAATGCGGGTGCCAAGAAGGCGCTCGAACTGACATTCCGCCAAGCACTTCGACTCGGCCACAACTACATCGGCACCGAGCACATCCTGCTCGCCCTGGCCGAGGCCGAAGGCGAAGACGGCCCACTGCACCGGCTCGGCGCCGACCCCGACCGGTTCGAGACCGAGCTGACCGCGGCCCTGGCACAGTTCACCACCGCCAGTCAGGACAACACCGAGGACTGAGCGGGGAATGAAACCGCCGGCGCAACCGTAGAACCTGACGTGTTACTCAACGACGCCGCACGCGATTTCATCGGCGCAGGGGCCGACGCCACGCTCGTGACCCTGAACCCGGACGGCAGCCCGCAGGTCACCCTGGTCTGGGTGGCGCTGCAGTCCACCCCGGACGGCGACGAGCTCGTCACCGCGCACCTGGCCGAACACAAAAAGGTCCGTAACGTCCGCCGGGACCCACGTGTCGCCCTGACGATCGTCGATCCGGGTCGGGTGGGCGAGGCGATGCGCCCGTACCTGTCGATCACCGGCACCGCCCGCGTCGTCGAGGGCGGCGCACCGGAACTCCTCAGGGGACTCGCGCAGATCCTGGCCGCCCCCGGCGTTCCGTTCCCACCCGAGGACGCGCCGCCCGGTTGGCTCACCCGCATCCGGATCGACAAGGTCGGCGGCGTCGGTCCCTGGGTGTCCTGAGCCCATCCGGCTGTAACACGTTTCAGTCTGTGCGATCATGCCTGGCATGCCTCGCTGGTTTGCGCTCATGTTCACGGCCTTGGTGGTGGCGGCCACCGCCCTGGTTACCCCGACGGCGGCCTCGGCCGAAAGCACACCGATCGGCAACATCGGCGACACGCTGCGCGTCGAGACCGCCAACGGCATCGTCGCCGACGTCACCGTGCACGACGTGCTCGCCAGCGACGTACCGCCCGGCTGGGGCTGGAACGGTTCGCCGCGGTGGCGCGCGCAGGGCGGCCCGTGGCGGGCTCCGATCACGGTGACCACCGTCGCGGCACCCAACCCGTACGCGATGGCGCTGGCGTTCACGTTCAACGGCGTCACGCCCTACGCCGACGCGTATGCGCCCAAACACACCGATGCGCCCAACCGACTCGAAGCAGCACTGCGCAACGCACCGCCTGGTGCCACCGTCAACGGCGACGTCTACTGGGACGTCTACCGGGCACTGGTCACCAACGTGGTGTTGACCGACACCAAGACCGGCGCACACCTGGCGCAGTGGAATCTGTGGCAGCCGGGCGCGCCCCTGCCCTGATAACCGACGAGCGCTCGCGCGAGGACCCATGGAGATAGCGCGTGCCACGGCGAGCGACCTCGCGGAACTCGCCGCGGTCGCGGCCGCCACTTTTCCACTGGCCTGTCCCCCCTCGGTGACACCGGACAACATCGCCGCATTCATCGCTGAAACCCTGTCCGAGGAACACTTCGGCGACTACCTCACCGATCCGAACCGGATCGTGCTGGTGGCCCGCGACACCTCGATCACCGGCTACGCCATGCTGATTCACGGTGTTCCCGAGGACGCCGATGTGCAGCGGGCGGTGAGGCAACGCCCCGCGCTCGAACTGTCCAAGCTCTACGTGCTGCCCGATCGCCACGGCGGCGGTGCGGCCCGGGCCCTGATGGCCGAGATCCTGCAGACCGCCGCCGATTCCGGCGTCGGCTGTGTATGGCTGGGGGTCAACCAGGAGAACCGGCGTGCCCTGCGCTTCTACGCCAAGAACGGTTTCACCGTCAGCGGCACCAAGTCCTTCCGGCTCGGGACCGGTGTGGAGAACGACTACGTGATGGTGCGGCCGGTCGCACCGCCGAACTAGGCCGTCTTCTGCGCGGCGGCGGTCAACGCCAGCAGGCGCGAGGTAGCCCGCAGGTACTTCTTCCGGAAACCGCCGGCCATCATCTCCGGGCTGAAGATGGTGTCCAGCTTGGTCCCTGACGCCAGCACCGGGATGCCCGCGTCGTAGAGCCGGTCGGTCAGCGCCACCAACCGCAGCGCCACGCTCTGATCCTCGATCGGGTGCACCCCGGTGATGAAGACCTCGGTGACACCCTCGATCAGCGCGTGATAGCGCGACGGATGCATGGTTGCCAGATGCGCACACAGCACGTCGAAGTCGTCGAGGGTCGCGGCGGTGACACCATCGGCCCGCTGCGCCACGTCCTCGTCGGACAACGGCTCGGGGGCCGGCGGCAGGTCACGATGCCGGTAGTCGGGGCCCTCGATCCGGACGGTGGTGAAGATCTGGGCCAGCGTGTTGATCTCGCGCAAGAAGTCCTGGGCGGCGAACCGGCCCTCACCCAGCTGCTCGGGCAGTGTGTTCGAGGTGGCCGCGATCGACACGCCGCGCTCCACCAACGCCGAGAGCAACCGCGAGATCAACGTGGTGTTGCCCGGGTCGTCGAGCTCGAACTCGTCGATGCACACCACCGAGTAGTCGGAGAGCAGGTCGATGCACTCGTTGTAACCGAACACACCGGCCAGCTGGGTCAGCTCCCCGAAGGTGGCGAACGCGGTCGGGGCATCGCCCTGCGACAGCGTGTAATACGTGGAGGCCAGCAGGTGGGTCTTGCCGACACCGAACCCACCGTCCAGGTACAGGCCAACCCCGGGCAGCACCTCACGCTTGCCGAACAGCTTCTTCTTTCCGGCCCGCCGAACTGCGGCCTGTTCACAGAAACTGCGGCAGGATTGCACCGCCGCGGCCTGGGACGGTTCGGCCGGATCAGGGCGGTAACTGTCGTAGCTGACGTCGGCGAACGTCGGCGGCGGAATCAACTGTGCGACCAACCGCTCCGGCGTGACGGTGGGATGACGATCGGCGAGATGAGCGACGCCGCTGGACCCGTGCATTCAGGCAGCGTAACGACGTGCTCCAATTCAGTTCATGTCCGATCACACCGCCGGGACAGACCTGACCGTGCTGGGAAACGTCGACAAAATCGCCGACGGACAGCTGGCCGACTACTACGCCTACCCCGATGACCTGCAACGATGTTGGGTCCGAGGCAACATGATCAGCAGCCTCGACGGCGGCGCCACCGAGGACGGTAAGTCCGGTGGTCTGGGCGGGCCGGGCGACCGGGCTGTGTTCAATCTCATGCGCCAGACCGCCGACGTCATCCTGATGGGCGCGGCGACGGTGCGGATCGAGAACTACTCCGGTGTGCAGCTGTCAGTGGCACAACGGCAGGAACGCCAACGACGCGGACAGGGCGAAGTGCCGCCGATCGCCGTCGTCACCGCCTCAGCCGCGTTCGACCACGACGCCAAGTTCTTCACCCGCACCGAGACGCCACCGCTGATCCTCACCGCCACAAAGACCGTCGCCGACGCGCGCCGCCGGCTCGGCGCGGTCGCCGAGGTGCTCGACGCGTCCGGAGCGGACCCGACGCGCGTCGACCCGGCCGTGGCATTGCGAATCCTCGCCCAACGCAAGCTCTTCCGGGTGCTGACCGAGGGCGGCCCGTCGCTGCTGAGCCTGCTGATCGAAAGCGATCTACTCGACGAGTTGTGCCTGACCGTGGCACCGATCATGGTCGGCGGGGTGGCCCGGCGCATCGCGACGGGTCCGGGCCAGGCGCACACCCGGATGCGGCCCGCACACCTGCTCACCGACGACGACGGCTACCTGTACACCCGCTACGTCCGCGGGTAAAGACGCCGACGAACGCTCGCGCGAGGAGCATCGAAACCGACGAGCGCTCGCGCGAGGAGCATCACAACTGTCGCTACTGTGGTCAGCATGCGTCATCAGCTGGTGAAAGCCCTGAGGAGGTCGGCGGTCGCCGCTCCCGTCCTGTCACTACTGCTCACCGCATGTTCACCTCTGCTTGCCGCTGATCCGCGCTATGCCACCAACTCCGGCGCTCACCCGCAGGGACAGCCCGAGACCACCTCGGCAGCCCCACCCGGGCCCCCAGGCATCGAAGCACCCAAGAACGACCTGTCGTGGCGGGACTGCACCCCGCGGGTGTTCAACGGCGCCGGCATCCAGCCGCTACCTGACATCACGCTGGACTGCGCGACCTACGATGCAGACCTCGACTCGATCAACGGAGCCACCGGCACGCTCAGCATCGGCGTGGTGCGGGCGCGCTCCTCGCAGACCCCGCCCGATGCCGGCCCGCTGGTGATGACCACCGGATCCGATATCCCCACTTCGGTGCAGCTGCCGACGTGGCTGGCGCGCTCGGGAACCGACATCCTCAAATCGCATCCCATCGTCGCGGTGGACCGGCGCGGCATCGGCATGTCCGGCGCGGTGGATTGCCGCGACGTCTACGACCGTCAGGAAATGCTGGACCAGACACAGTTTCAGGCCGGCGACGATGCGGTGGCCAACCTCGGTGCGGTCACCATGACCGCGACCACCAGTTGCACCGACACGATCGCCCCCGGCGACTCGGCCTACGACAATTCGCACACCGCCGAAGATCTGGAACGGCTGCGCAGCACCTGGGACGTGCCCACTCTCGCGCTGCTGGGCGTCGGCAACGGTGCCCAGGTGGCACTTGCCTACGCCGGTTCGCACCCCAACAAAGTGTCCCGGCTGATCCTGGACTCCCCGCTACCGTTGGCAATCGGCGCCGAGGCCGCGGCCGAGCAACGCGTCAAGGGTCAGCAGGCCGCACTGGACGCGTTCGCCGCGCAGTGCGTGGCCACCAACTGCCCGCTGGCGCCGGATCCGAAGGGGGCCGTCGACGCACTGCTGGCCGAAGCCCGGGCCGGCCGCGGCCCCGGTGGGGCCTCGGTGGCCACCCTGGCCGACGCGATCACCACGGGGCTGGGTTTCCCACAAGGTGACCGGGTGGCGGCCACCAACAACCTGGCGGGCGCCCTGGCCGCGGCGCGCGCCGGTGACGCCGGCCCGATCTCGGGCCTCATCACCCAGGCCGACAACCTGCGCCAATCCGACGGGCAATTCGTCAACTCGTGCAGCGACGCACTCAACCGGCCCACCCCGGACCGCGTCCGCGAACTGGTGGTCGCCTGGGGCAAGCTCTACCCGCAGTTCGGCACGGTCGGTGCGCTGAACCTCGTCAAATGCCTCAACTGGCCAAGCGGCACCGCACCGAAAGACCCGCAGAACCTCAAGATTCCGGTGCTGCTGCTCGGCGTACACAACGATCCGATCGTCGGCAATGAGGGCGTCGCCGCCGTTGCCGCGACCATCATCAACGCCGGCGCCAACAACCGGCGGGTGATGTGGCAGGGCATCGGCCACGGTGCCAGCATCTACACCGCGTGTGCGCTCCCGCCCCTGACGAGTTACCTCGACAGCGGCAAACTGCCCGAGACCGACACGTACTGTCCTGCCTGACGCCGGGCTCGATCGGCGTCGGTGTACGGTTCGCTGGTGGCCGAAGCAGAACCCCCGACCAATTCAGTCAGAGTCGGTCTTCTGAACTCCTTCCGTCCCCGCACCTCAGCGCCGAGCACCGGTTCGGTGCTGCGCTCGGTGTTGTGGCCGATCGCGATCATGTCGATCATCCACCGCAGTTACGTGCTGGCCACCAACGGTTACATCACCGATGACTTCGGTCCGGTGTACCGCGCGGTCTCGAATTTCCGTCGGCACTGGGCCATCTACAACGAGCACTTCAACTTCGTCGATCCGCACTACCTGTACCCGCCCGGCGGCACTCTGCTGCTGTCTCCGTTCGGGTTCCTGCCGGAGTTCGCGTCGCGCTTCTGGTTTGTCGCGTTCAACACGGTGGCCGTCATCATCGCCGCCTGCCTTCTGGTACGGCTGTTCAAGTTCTCCCTGACCTCGGTGGCGCTGCCGGCCCTGCTGCTGGCCATGTTTTGCACCGAATCGGTCACCAACACACTGGTTTTCACCAACATCAACGGCTGCATCCTGCTAGGCGAGGTGCTGTTCTTCTGGTTCCTGCTCAAGGGCGGCACCCGCAACGAACTGCTGGCCGGGGCGGCGATCGGCCTGACGCTGGTGGTGAAGCCGTCACTGGCGCCCCTGCTGCTGTTGCCGTTGCTCAACCGTCAGTGGCGCACCATGATCACCGCGTTCGGCGTGCCCCTGGTGTTCAACGCCGTGGCCTGGCCACTGTCGGCTGACCCGATGGGCTTCGTGCGCAACACGGTGCCCTACATCTTCGAGACCCGTGATTACTTCAACTCCTCGATCCAGGGCAACGGCGTCTACTACGGCCTGCCGATCTGGCTGATCCTGGTGCTGCGACTGACGGCGGCCGTACTTGCGGTTGTCAGCCTGTGGCTGCTGTACCGCTACTACCGCGAGCGCGACCAACTGTTCTGGATCCTGACCTCGTCGGGCGTGCTGCTGATCGCCTGGTGGCTGGTGCTCGGGCTCGCCCAGGGCTACTACTCGATGATGCTGTTCCCGTTCCTGATGACGGTCGTGCTGCCGAACTCGGTGATCCGTAACTGGCCGGCCTGGCTGGGGGTCTATGGGTTCATGACGATGGACCGCTGGCTGTTGTGGCGCTGGCCGACCACCGGCCGGTTCCTGGAGTACATGAAGATCACCTACGGCTGGTCACTGTTGTTGGTCGTGGTGTTCTGCGTGCTGTACTTCCGCTACCTGGACGCCAAGCAGGACGGCAGGCTCGATGAGGGCATCGACCCGCCGTGGCTGAGCCGTCCCAAGGAAGCCGAATCAGTCTGACGTGAACTGCATGACCTGACCCGCCAGCCGGGTCCGGGTCTGCATCGCCAGCCCGTGCTGCGCGCAGACCTCGTCGAGTTCATCGGGATTCACCAGCCGGAACGGCGACCGGTCGAGCCGATGGATCGCCGTCGCCACCGGCGTGCGGGTCAGGTCATAGCCGGTGAACACACCGCCGGGCCGCAGCACCCGGGCGATCTCGGCGATTGCCTTCTCCCAGTCCACGATGTGGTGCAGCATCAGGCAGCTGAGCACCGAATCGAACGAGTCGTCGGCGAACGGCAGATCGGTGGCGTCGGCCCCACGCACGGTCACACCTGGAAGCGCCTGCAGCCGGCGGGCCGCGGTGCGCACCATCGCCGGGTCGAAGTCGGTGGCGGTGATGGCCAGCTCCGGATTGGCCTGCCGCAGCCGGGCCGCGATATCGCCACTGCCCGAACCGATTTCGAGAGCATCACGGCCCAGGCGATCGACCGGGATGCTACCGAGCACGGCCTGCCCGGTTCCGCCCCGCCACAGCGCCGTCTTGCAGAATGCGCGCTCGATCTGTGACATTGCCGGCATATGAGCTCCCGTCCTCGATGTGCTGATACTCCACCCTGACCGGTTGTCGCCGTCAACGCTTGTACCGATCGGTCGTATGAGAGATTGAGGTGATGAGCGAGGACCGCGCCGCATGGTCAGGTGCATTGGCGGTCGTCGCTGGTGCCCTGTGTTACACCGGCACGTTGTCCGATGCGCAGCAACATCACCACGCGGCCGCCCAGGTGGTGCGGGCCTGGGCAGGTCCGTTCGAGCTGGCCGATGCGCACGGACGCCGGGAGGTGACCTCCGCTGCGGTCATCCCATCCGGGCGTGAGCATTCGATACGGATCCTCACCCCCACATCGGGGATGCTGGTCTTCCTCGACCCGAGCGTCTTCAGCCGTACCGCCCCCGACAGTGACGACGTGGCCGAATGGGTGGCGACCGGTCGCGAACTTCCCTGCTGGACAAGCCCGTTGCCACCCGAACAGCTGCTCGACGAGCTGATGGCCGCCCCGCCCACCGGATACGCCCGGCCGACGGCAGACGTCTGGCACGCCAGCGTGCTCGCCGCGGTCGAGTTGATCCCGCGCCTGCTTCCGGACCCGGTCCGGCTCACCGACGTCGCACAACAGGTCGGACTGTCACCGAGCCGGCTCGGTCGGCTGTTCAATGGACAGGTGGGACAGTCGTTTCCGACGTACGTGCGCTGGGCGCGCCTACGCTGCGCGGTGGAAGCCCTGCGCGACGGGGCATCGCTCACCGACGCAGCCCATGCGGCCGGCTTCACCGACAGCGCGCACGCCAACCGGGTCTGTCACGAGATGTTCGGAATGGCACCGAGCCAGGCCAGCCGAGAACTGGTGTGGGCGTAGAAGGCGATCTGTCCGATCGCCGCGGGCGAGACCAGTGGCGCCGACCACCGGGCAGAACGTAGCTTGGGAATATGACGACCGAGGGCCCCAAGGTGCAACTGACCGACGACGAGTGGCGCGAAAAGCTCACCCCCGAGGAGTTCGCGGTGCTGCGCCGGGCCGGCACCGAGCGCCCTGGCGTCGGTGAGTACACCGACACCAAGACCGAAGGGGTGTACGAGTGCCGGGCCTGCGGCGCCGAGCTGTTCCGCAGCACCGAAAAGTTCGAATCCCACTGCGGCTGGCCGTCGTTCTTCGACCCGGCCGATTCGGCGGCGGTGATCCTGCGGTCGGATACCTCGCTGGGCATGCGCCGGGTCGAGGTGCTCTGCGCCAACTGCCACAGCCACCTGGGGCATGTTTTCGAGGGCGAGGGCTATCCCACCCCGACCGATCAGCGGTACTGCATCAACTCCATCTCACTGAAGCTGGTGCCCAAGACGGAATGACGCCGGGCCTCAGTCCGCGCGCGTGGCGTGCACCTCCCAGAACGGCATGTGCACCCGACCGTCGACCAGCCACGGCTCGATCACCCGCAACCGCTCCAGAAGCGGGGTCATCTGGTCGGCCATGTCGGGATTGCGGGCCGCCATCATCTCGAAGACCTCGACGCTGACGTTGCCCTGGTAAGTGGTCGTGCCCAGATAGGTGATCTCCCAACCGGCATCGGGAAGCACCCCGCGGAAATCGTCGGCCGTCATCGATCGCGGCATCTTGAAGCCGTTGACGGTGTGCTCACCGAACTCGTACATGTACAGCCGCGCACCGGGTTTGGTGGCCCGGTGCAATGCCCGCGCGTACGAGTTCTGCAGCTCGGGTTCATCGGTGAAGACGTGATAGAAGGCGGTGTCGACGACAGTGTCGAACTTCCCTTCCAGGCCCTCCAGCTTGGTGGCATCGGCCACCCGGAAGTCCACCGTCACGCCGGCGTTCTGCGCGTTCTGCCGAGCCCGCTCGATGGCGGCCGGGGACGCGTCGATACCCGTCGCCGACAAGCCTTTTGACGCGTAGTGGATGGCATGGTGACCGGGCCCGGTGCCAGGATCGAGAACTTCGCCCTTGACGGCGCCCAGCGCGACGAGTTGCTGCACGACCGGCTGCGGCCCACCGATGTCCCACGGTGTGGCGGCGGGCAGTCCGTGCGCCGTCCGCTCGTCGCGGTACATCTCTTCGAAGCGATCGGATTCTTGCGGAGCAGTCATGTCCGCGAGGGTAGACCCGCTAGCCGAAATCCCTGGTCAACTCCTATGCCGAGCAGACACAAAACTGCCCTTTTTCGCGGGGAAATGGACAGTTTTGTGTCTGCTCGCGCAAGGGAGAAGCTACGGCAGTTTGGCGACCAGATCCTCGACGCTGACCCGCGGGCCGGTGAAGAACGGCGTCTCCTCGCGGGTGTGGCGACGGGCATCGGTGGCCCGCAGGTCACGCATCAGGTCGACGATGCGGTGCAGCTCGGGCGCTTCGAAGGCCAGGATCCACTCGTAGTCGCCGAGCGCGAAGGCCGGCACCGTGTTGGCCCGTACGTCCTTGTAGCCGCGGGCGGCCATGCCGTGCTCGGACAGCATCCGGCGGCGCTCCTCGTCAGGCAGCAGGTACCACTCGTATGACCGCACGAACGGGTACACGCAGACGTAGTTGCCCGGGTCCTCGCCGGCGATGAACGCGGGCACGTGGCTCTTGTTGAACTCGGCCGGCCGGTGCAGGGCCACGCCGCTCCACACCGGGTCGCTGATCCGGCCCAGCGCAGTGGTGCGCCGGAAGTCCGAGTAGGTCGCCTGCAGCGCCTCGATGGTCTCGGCGTGGGTCCAGACCATGAAATCGGCGTCGGCCCGCAGGCCGGCCACGTCGTACACGCCGCGCACGACCACACCACGCTCTTCCTGGGTCTTGAAGAACGACGCCGCCTCGTCGGTCACCTGGGTGCGTTCTTCGCCCAGTTCCCCGGGGTTCACGGCGAACACCGAGAACATCAGGTAGCGGATGGTGGAGTTCAGTTCGTCGTAGTCGAGCTTGGCCATGCGCCTATCGTGCCACGCCGCTGCGCACCAGTTTCGCGGCCGCCCGAGTGGCGGTGCCCACACATGCCGGCACCCCGATCCCGTCGAGATAACCGCCGGCCACCGCGAGCGTCGGGGGCAACCCGGCGCGCAGTTCGGCGACCAATTCACCATGGCCCGGCCCGTACTGCGGCATCGCGTCGATCCAGCGGTGCACATGGCTGTCCACCGGATCCACGGTGACACCGAACAGCGTGTTCAGATCGCGCGCCGACCACGCCAGCAGATCCTCATCGCCGGTGTTGGCCGCCATACCGTCGCCGTAACGGCCGAAGGACAGCCGCACCATCTCGACGTTCCCGCGCCGGCCCCACTTGCGTGAGGACATCGTGATCGCCTTGGCGTTGAGACGCTCCCCCGCGGCCACGAGCACACCGGATTGCTGCGGCAGCGGTGTCCCGCCCGGCAGTGCGAGGGCCACTACCGCCGCCGACGCCACCCGGATGCGGCGGGCCGCAGCGGCCGTCTGCGGCGCGATGTGCTCGATCAGCGAGGGCAGGTGCGGCGCCTGGACCGCCAGCAGAACCCCGTCGGCGTACCAGCTCGCCCCCTCGTCGTCGAGCACCGACCAGCCGTGTCCGCGGCGATCCACCCGCACCGCGGTGACCTGGGCCCACCGCACATCGGCCCGGCGGCGCAACTCCTCGAGCAGCACGGTGTAGCCGCCGTCGACCGCGCCGAACACCGGTGCGGTGGACGGCGGCGGCAGCGCCTCGCGCACCGCCTCGGTGAGGCTGCGGGCCCCGCGGTCCAACGCGGCAGCCACCGACGGCACCGCCGAACGCATCCCGATCGTGGCCGATGACCCGGCGTACACACCGGTGAGCAGCGGGTCGACGGACCGCGTCACCACCTGCGGGCCGAATCGGTCACCGACCAGCTCGGCGACTGACGGATCGGCGCCCGGGGTCCAGTTCAGTGGCCGGGCCCGTTCGTCCAGGATGCGCGCCACGGTCTCGTCGTCCACGAGCCCGAGCAGCGACGACGCCTGCGCCGGAATGCCCTGCACGGTGCCTTGCGGCAACTGATGGAGCCGCGCGCCGCTGTAGATCAGCGGACGGGTGCCGGTAGGACTGAGCCGGCGCCCGGCCAGCCCCAGTTCACCCAGCAGATCGAGCATCTCGGGCCTGCGCACGATGAATGCCTCGGCGCCGACATCGAACGGCTGCCCGCCGACCCGTTCGGTGCGCAGCACGCCGCCGAGCCGGTCAGCGGGATCCAGCAGCGTGATCTGCGCCCGGGGCCCGGCCGCGAGCCGCAACCGATACGCCGCGACGAGCCCTGAAATACCGCCGCCGACAACACAATAGGTAGCACTCACAGGGAGTGCACCAGGGTCACCGCCTCGGTGATGACGCCGGGGTCGGTCGCCGGCAGCACACCGTGGCCCAGGTTGAAGACGTGACCGGCAGCTCCCGCGGCCACCGCGGCCTGCCCGTCGTCGACCACCCGACGCACCGCCGCCTCGGCCACCGGCCAGCCCGCCAACAACACCACCGGATCCAGGTTGCCCTGCAGGGCGGTGCCCGGCTTGACCCGCGCCGCGGCATCCACCAGCGACGTGCGCCAGTCCACCCCGACCATGGTGGCCGGTACCGAACCCAACGCCTCCGACATCGCCCCCAGCAGTTCTGCGGTGCCGACGCCGAAGTGCGTCATCGGCACGCCGGCCGCGGCCATGGTGGCGAACACCCGGGTGGTGTGCGGAAGCACGTAGGTGCGGTAGTCGGCCAGCGACAGCGTCCCGGCCCAGGAGTCGAACACCTGAACGGCATCCACCCCCGCGTCGACCTGGGCCTGCAGGAAGGCGATGGTCAGATCGGTCAGCGAGGACATCAGGGCGTGCCAGGTGGCCGACTCCCCCAGCATCATGGCCTTGGTGCGTTCGTGGTGACGGCTCGGACCCCCCTCGACCAGGTAAGAGGCCAGCGTGAACGGGGCGCCCGCGAAGCCGATCAGCGGCACCTCGCCCAGCTCGCGCACCAGCATCGAGACCGCTTCGGTGACGGGCGAAACCTGTGCCGGATCAAGGGGCTTCATGCCTTCGACATCAGCCGTCGTCCGGATCGGCTGTTCGATCACCGGGCCGACGTCCGGGACGATGTCGAGGCCGATCCCGGCGGCCTTCAAAGGCACCACGATGTCGGAGAACAGGATCGCGGCATCCACGCCGTGCCTGCGCACCGGCTGCAGCGTGATCTCGCAGACCAGTTCGGGGTCGAAGCAGGCCTCCAACATGCGGTGCTGGGCACGCAGCGCCCGGTATTCCGGCAACGATCGGCCGGCCTGCCGCATGAACCACACCGGCACACGGCGCGGGGTGCGGCCACTGGCGGCGGCAAGGTAGGGGGATTCGGGCAGCTCCCGGCGGGTACTCATCGGCTCCTATGGTGCCACGAGCCCGCTGACGCGGGCCGTTGCCGGTTCGTGACGGCCTCACTCCGGCGCGCCTGCGAACCGTCCTGGCCTTATCAGCTAGCGTCAGATGCCGTGACCTCTGCCGAACCGGCCCAGTTCCGGACGGCGGTGGCGGCGATGAGCGCCACCACCGTACGGCCGGAAATCGAGCTGGGTCCGATACGACCGCCCCAGCGGCTGGCGCCCTACAGCTACGCGCTGGGCGCCGAGGTTCGGCACCCTGAGACAACGGTTGTCCCGGAGCGTTCCGAGGGTGACGCCTTCGGGCGGTTGATCCTGCTGCACGACCCCGACGGCGCCGAGGCCTGGGACGGCACCATGCGGCTGGTCGCCTATATCCAGGCCGACCTGGACTCCACCGAAGCCGTCGACCCGCTCCTGCCCGAGGTCGCCTGGAGCTGGCTGGTGGACGCCCTGGAAGCGCGCGCCGAGCACGTGACCGCCCTGGGCGGCACCGTCACCGCCACCACCTCGGTGCGCTACGGCGACATCTCCGGCCCGCCACGGGCACACCAGCTCGAGCTGCGGGCCTCCTGGACCGCCACCGATCTGGAGTTGGGTCCGCACGTGGAGGCATTCTGCGAAGTTCTCGAGCACGCCGCCGGGTTACCGCCCAGCGGCGTCACCGACCTGAGCTCCCGTACGCGCGCATAAAAGATGATGAACGAGGACCCTCAAGTCTCATCCGACCTGGAAGCTGCCGAGCCCGAAGAGGGCGAAGAGGCCGAATCAACCCCGCTGCTCTCCCCCGCCGACGGGGTACCCGAGCTCTGCGTCACCGCCGGTGAAATATCATCTGCAGCAGCGTCTCTGGCGAAAGGCAGCGGTCCGTTCGCGATCGATGCGGAACGCGCATCGGGCTTTCGCTACTCCAACCGCGCGTACCTGGTGCAGATCCGCCGCTCCGGCTCCGGCACCGCACTGATCGATCCGGTCAACCACGGCGGCTCACCCATCGACGCAATGGCGCCGGTAGCCGATGCCCTGTCGCAGGACGAATGGGTGCTACACGCCGCCGATCAGGACCTGCCGTGCCTGTCGGAGATCGGCCTGCGCCCGGGCAAGCTGTACGACACCGAATTGGCCGGCCGGCTGGCCGGTTTCGAGCGGGTCAACCTGGCCGCGATGGTGCAGCGGTTGCTCGGCCTGCAGTTGATGAAGGGCCACGGTGCCGCCGACTGGTCCAAGCGCCCGTTGCCGGCCGAATGGCTCAACTATGCCGCCCTGGACGTCGAGGTGCTGGTGGAACTGCGCGACGCGATCGCCGCAGTACTCGAAGAGCAGGGCAAAACCGATTGGGCAGCACAGGAATTCGAGTATCTGCGCACCTATGTCGCACAACCCACGCGGCGTGACCGCTGGCGGCGCACCTCCGGTATCCACAAGGTGCGCAACCCGCAGACACTGTCTGCCGTACGCGAGTTGTGGACCACCCGCGACACGATCGCCCGCGGTCGCGACATCGCGCCCGGCCGGATCCTGCCCGACGCCGCGATCATCAACGCCGCCACGAGTGACCCCAAGACGATCGACGAACTGACCGCACTACCGGTGTTCGGCGGCTCCAAACAGCGCAAGAGCGCGAAGGTGTGGCTGGACGCGCTGGCCCGGGCCAGGGACAACACCGACCCGCCCGAGGCCAATGACGCTCAGAGCGGCCCGCCGCCGGCGGCGCGATGGGCCAGGCGCAAACCGGAAGCCGCGGCCCGCCTCGAAGCCGCCCGGGCCGGCCTGGCCGAACTGTCGCAGCGGGTCTCGGTGCCCGCCGAAAACCTCATCACCCCGGAAGTGGTGCGCCGCCTGTGCTGGGATTGGCATCCGGTCGGCGACGTGGCCACCGCAGTGGAGGAGTTCCTCGTCGAGGCCAATGTCCGTCCGTGGCAGCGGGTACTGACGGTGCCGGTGCTGACCGCCGCCCTCAGTACCGACTGAACCGCCGACGATTCACCCGCCCACGCGGTCGATGTGGGCCAGGAAATGCGTCAGGACTCCCTGCGGATCCTCGATCTGCGGCCAGTGCGCGATGTCTTCAGGCAGCATCACAATGTCGGGATCGGGAATGACCTCGAGGTAACGCTTGGCCATGTGCCGCCCCGAGTTCGGGTCCGACGGCCCGTCGATCAGCCGCATCGACACTTCAGTCTCCCGCATGGCCCGCACCCACCGATTGCGGTGCGTGTAGCGGTCGTTGACGAACCGGCCGACTTTGTGGACGACCCGCTTGCCGTCGTTGTATTCCAGGATCTGGTGGAACTTCTCCATCAGCTCCGGCGACGGTTTGGTTCTCACCCCAAACATCTCCCTGATGGTGGGCTCCACGAGCCGGCGCGACAACCGGCTGCCCTGCAGCGGACTCATGATGTCGCCCAACGGGGTTCGTGACATCACCTTCTGAAGCAGCCGAGGAGTGTAGGCCTCGTTGAACAGCCCGCCGTTGAGCCAGGTGATCGACTCGATGTCCAGTGCCCCGTAGGACCGGTCGCCGAATTCGTGCCGGGCCAGCATTTCCTGACCGACCGAATCACCCAGGTCGTGAGCCAGAATGTGGGCAGTACCGACACCGAGGTGATCCAGCAGCGCCTCGTGCATGTCGGCGTGGTCGGACACCGTGTACCCGTAGGCGACCGGCTTGTCGGAGAACCCCATCCCGATCATGTCCGGCGCGATGACGGTGAACCGGTCGGTCAACGTGGGCCAGATCAGCGACCAGTCCCAGGAGTTGAACGGATAACCGTGGATGAGAAGGAGATTCGGTCCGCTTCCCTCGACCCGGTAGAAGATGTCGAAGCCCAGGTAGTCGAAGAACTGCCCGGCGTCCTTCCAGTTCTGCAATTCGGCGTCCATGTCTGCAACTTAGGCGGTGGCGGACGTTCGCGGTGAATTCGCGCGTGTTCGGAGCCGGACCGGAATAACGTCAGTACAGTGGCGCAGTCGAAAGAAACCGAAGCGGAGCAGGAGCGGGAGCGCTTCGCCGACCGGGTCCTGAGGATCGCCGAGGACGCGGTCTACTGGTCGATCGCCGTCCTGCTACTCGCCGGGTCGGCCGTGCTGATCGCCGCGCAGGTCAACACCTTGCTGCGACTGGGTAGCAGCCCGGCCACCCCCATCATGCTGGAACTGTTGGACGGCCTGCTGCTGGTCTTCATCTTTGTGGAACTGCTCTATGCGGTGCGCACCTCACTGCGATCTCGCGAACTCGTCGCCGAGCCGTTCCTGATTGTCGGCATCTTGGCCTGCATCAAAGAAATCGTGGTGGTGTCGGTGGACGCGGCCAAGTTGCTCGACAAAGGGCCGGAGTTCGCCCGCGCCATCGTTCAGGTCGGCGTGCTCGGCGGCCTGGTACTCGTCCTGGCAATCGCCATCTTCGTACTGCGGCTGCAGCACCGCGGCGCCGACCACATGCGCGACAAGCCGGACGACGACTGCTAGTCGACCTGGTGGCTGACTTCCCGCTCGCCCACCGGTGCACCGATCGCGGCGATCCACCCGGTGATCTGGCGAGCGATGTGCTGGTCGGTCAGACCGACCGCGGCCAGCACCTCCCCACGCGAGGCGTGCTCCTGGAACACCTGCGGGACACCGAGATCCCGGCACGGCACGTCGATCTCAGCGTGGCGCAGCGCGGCCGACACCGACGAGCCGATGCCGCCGTGCACGCCGTTGTCCTCGATCGTCACCACCAGTTTGTGACGGCGGGCCAGCTGACCGACGGCTTCCGGAACCGGTAGCACCCAGCGCGGATCCACCACCGTGACACCGATGCCCTGATTGCGTAGCCGCTCGGCGACCGCAAGCGCCATCGACGCGAACGAGCCAACTGCCACGAGCAGCACGTCCTCGGTCAAACCCTCCGAGGGGACGGCGAGCACGTCAACTCCACCGCGCCGCTGAAGCGCCGGAATATCTTCGCCCACATCACCTTTGGGGAACCGGAGGGCCGTAGGGCCGTCGTTGACCGCCAGCGCCTCCCCGAGCTCCTCCCGCAGACTGGCACCGTCACGGGGGGCGGCGACCCGGATACCCGGGATGATGCCGAGGACCGACAGGTCCCAGACCCCGTTGTGGCTGGCCCCGTCGGGCCCGGTGACACCGGCTCGGTCCAGCACCATGGTGACCGGCAGCTTGTGCAGCGCCACATCCATCATCAGCTGGTCGAACGCGCGGTTGAGGAACGTGGAGTAGAGGGCCACGACCGGGTGCAGGCCACCCATGGCCAGGCCCGCCGCCGACGTCATGGCGTGCTGCTCCGCGATACCCACGTCAAAGAACCTGTCCGGGAACCGATCCCGGAACGCACTCAGCCCCGTCGGCCCCGGCATGGCCGCAGTGATCGCCACGACGTCACGCCGTTTGGCACCGACCTTGACCAGCTCGTCGGAGAACACCGACGTCCAACCGGGGGCCGAAGCCTTCGTCGGCAGTCCCGTCTCCGGGTCGATGACGCCGCAGGCGTGCATCTGATCGGCCTCGTCGTTCTCGGCATGCGCGTAGCCCATGCCCTTGCGGGTCACCACGTGCACGATCACCGGGGCATTGAAACCCCGGGCGTTGCGCAGCGCATTCTCCACCGCAGACTCATCGTGACCGTCGATCGGGCCGACGTACTTGATGCCCAGATCGGTGAACATCACCTGCGGGGCGACCGCGTCCTTGATGCCGGCCTTGATGCTGTGCATGCACTGGTAGCAGAACTCCCCGACGACGGGCAGGCCGCGCACGGCCTTGCGGCCCTCTTCCAGGATCCGCTCGTAGGCCGGCTGCAGCCGCAACCCGGCGAGGTGGTCGGCGAAGCCGCCGATGGTGGGCGCGTAACTGCGGCCGTTGTCGTTTACGACGATGACCACCGGGCGACCACCGGTGGCGATGTTGTTCAACGCCTCCCAGCACATGCCGCCGGTCAGAGCGCCGTCACCGACGACGGCCACCACGTGGCGATTGCGGTGCCCGGTCAACTCGAACGCCTTGGACAGACCATCGGCATAGGACAGCGCCGTGCTGGCGTGGCTGGACTCCACCCAGTCGTGCTCGCTCTCGCTGCGCGACGGATACCCCGAGAGGCCACCCTTCATCCGCAAGCTGTCGAAATCCTGTACGCGCCCGGTCAGCATCTTGTGGACGTAGGCCTGATGACCCGTGTCGAAGACGATCGGATCGTGCGGCGAATCGAACACACGGTGCAGCGCCAAGGTGAGTTCGACGACCCCCAAGTTGGGGCCGAGATGTCCACCGGTTGCAGCGACCTTGTGGATCAGGAACTGACGGATTTCCTGTGCCAAATCAGTCAGCTCGGACTGTGACAGGTGCTGCAGATCAGCGGGACCGCGGACCTGTTCAAGCATCCAGCCAGTGTACGCACGCATGCCGCGTCAGTCCTGTCGAGGCTGATAGACATCGGGCACACCGTCATGGTCGGCATCGACGCTCTCCAGCTGGTGAATGCGGCGATATGCGGCATTGCGCGACACCAGCACCACCGACGCGAGCAGACCGGCCACCACCGATCCGGTGACCACCGCGATCTTCACGTCATCGTCGGCAACGCTGCCGTGCCCGAATGCCAGCTCACCGATGAGCAGCGACACCGTGAATCCGATCCCGGCCAACAACGCGACGCCGAGCACGTCGCGCCAGGCAATGTCCTCGTCGAGGCTCGCGTGGGTGAAGCGGGCCAACAGATACGTGGTCCCCAGCACGCCGATGGGCTTGCCGAGCACCAGGCCGGCGATCACCCCGATGGTCACCGGATGCGACAGGGCATCGGCGAAGCCCGACCATCCGCCGACCGTCACGCCGGCGGCGAAGAACGCGAACACCGGCACGGCGAATCCCGCCGAGAGCGGCCGGACGATGTGTTCGAAGTGTTGGGCTGACGCGTGGCGGCCCAGCACCGGGACGGTGAAACCGAGCACCACACCGGCCACCGTGGCGTGGACGCCACTGGCATGCACGAGTGCCCAGGCGAGAATGGCCGGTGGCAGCAGGATCCACCACTGACGCGCACCCCGCTGCACCGCGAACGCATACACCGCTATCGGGATCAGCGCCCCGGCCAACGGTCCGAGCGCCACGTGATCGGTGTAGAAGACGGCGATCACGGTGATCGCCAGCAGATCGTCCACCACCGCCAGCGTCAACAAGAAGATCCGCAGCGCGGCGGGCAGGTGGGTGGACACCACGGCCAGTACCGCCAACGCAAACGCGATATCGGTGGCGATCGGTACCGCCCACCCGTCGATGGTCTCGGGATGGCCCGCGAACAGGTTGATCCCGACGAAAATCGCCGCAGGCACCACCATGCCGCCGACGGCTGCCGCGATGGGCAGCGCGGCACGCGCCGGGTCCCTCAGGTCCCCCGCGACGAATTCCCGTTTGAGTTCCACACCCACGACGAAGAAGAAGATCGCCAGCAGACCGTCGGCCGCCCAGGCCGACAGGCTCAGATCGAGGTGCAGCGACTGCGGGCCGACGACGAATTCCGAGAGCCGGTGATAGCCGCTCGACCACGGAGAATTGGCCCACACCAGCGCCGCGCCCGCGGCAGCCAGCAGCAACGCCCCGCCGACCGTCTCGGTGCGCAGCAGTTCGGAGACCCGCTGAAACTCCGGCCATGACCCGCGCGCCAGCAGACGTCGGCTGCTGTGTTCACGGCGATTGCTCATCGGGCTCCCTGAAATCGGCATGGACTTGAACGCCGACCAGACTTCCCGGCACACCTGCGGTTCACGCTAACAGGTGCGGTACGTGAGCAAATATCGACGAAGTCCGTGGCAGCGCCTCAAACGGGCAGTAAAACGCCGACCATCATGATTACGTAAGGTGTAAACGAAGTCGATTACTCCGGGGTGCGGGTTGAGTCCATTCGATCACTATTACGCGCGTACCGCCCTGCTTGCTGCGCAGGGCAAGCGCACCCGGATGCAGCGCCTCATCGGGGTCACCATCATCGGGTTGAGCCTGGTCCCACTGCTGTTGCTGGTCAGCCCCAAAGGTCCGCACGGCGGCCTCCAGTACGTGGCAGTGGCCGTGGCCATCGGCGGGCTGACCCTGGCGCAGTGGTGGTGGCGGCGGCAATGGCCCAGCCGCACCCAGTCGTGGACCGTCGTTTCCATCGGCACGGCCTGTATCGGCGCCACCTGCATCCTGCTGGTGGACCCCGTCGTCGGCCTCATGGGTTCCAGTTCGTTGAGCCTGATCACCGCCTACACGGCATTCCTGCACAGCCGCCGGGTACTGCACCTCACCTGGGTGGCCTCCGGCGCGATAGTGGCTTTCCTGGGTGTGCGGGTCGCGCTGACGGATGTCTGGCTGGGTGTGGTGGGCACGCTGGTGGCAGTGCTGGTGATCCTGAGTACCTCGGCGTTGTGCCGGATGGCCGTCGAGTTGATCGAACCCGACCGCGTCCAGCACCCGGGCGAGATCGACCCGCTGACCGGGCTGCTCAACCGCGAGGCATTCGACATGCACACCGCCACGATGCTGGGCTCCCACAGTCGCCACGACGATCAATACCTGGTGGTCGTGGCGGTCGGGATCGATGACATGGCGCTGCTCAGCGACATGGACGGCAGCCACAGCACGTTGCACGCCCGCGTCGCCGTCGCCCAGGCCATCCGCGAGACCGTGCGCCACAAGGTCCCGCTGGCGCATGTGTCCGACAGCGAATTCCTGATCGCCGACGTGTTCAAGACCAACGATCCGTCACCTTTGGTGAACCGGATCCGCATGGCCATCACCACCACGCCCATGCGGCTCACGGCCAGCATCGGCACGGCGTGCAGCCAACTGCGCCCGCTGACGGAGCTGCCCACCCAGCAGATCGTCGACGCCCTCGTGGCACTGGCCGATACCGCGATGAACCAGTCGAAGGCCCAGGGCGGCAACCGTGCCACCTACGCACACTTCCCCACCCCGACCATGGGCCCCGACACGCAGGAGTGACCCGGGCCCGGTCCATCGGCTCAGCGCGTCAGCACCGCGATGCACTCCACATGGTGGGTGAGCGGGAAGGAATCGAACACCCGCAACTCCTCCACGGTGTAACCCTGCCGTAGATACAACCCCACGTCACGTGCGAAGGAGGCCGCCTCGCAACCGATGTGGACGACCCTCGGTACCTCGGTGGCCGCCAGCGCGTCGATCACCTCGCGGCCGGCACCGGTGCGCGGCGGATCGAGCACCACGACGTCGGGGCGTCCTGACTCGGCAGACAGGGCCCGGCGCACCGAGTCGGTGACCACCGATACCCAGGGCAGGTCTGCCAACGCGCTGCGGGCCGCACGCGATGCTCCCCGGGACGTGTCCACGGTGAGCACCCGTCCGTCCGGCCCGACCTGTTCGGCCAGCGCGGCGGCGAAGACCCCGGCACCGCCGTACAGGTCCCATGCCGTCATGCCCGGCTGCAGCCCGGACCAATCGGCCACCAGCCCGCTGTAGAGGGCCGCTGCGCCACGGTGGGCCTGCCAGAACGCCGTCACCGGCAGCATCCACTGCCGCCCGCCGATGCGCTGCACCGTCTCGTACTCGCCCTCGATGACGCGCGTGGCATTCTTGGGACCGCCCGCGCGGCTGCCTTTGCGGCCGGTCGTCTTGGGGCCGGACTGCACAACGTGTCTGCGGCCGTCGGAATCCAGCACCGCATGCACATGGGCGCCCGGGGTCCAACGCATCTCGGCCAGTCCGTCGGTCAGCTCGGCAGGCAGTTGTGCGCAGTCGATATCGGTGACCAACTCGGCGCTGTGGTAGCGGTGGAATCCGGCCCGGCCGTCGGCGGTCGTGTCCAGCCGCACCCGGGTGCGCCAGCCGGTCACCTCGCCGGTACCCACCGGTTCGGCCGCGGGAGGCTCGTCGCACTGCTCATCGCGCCAGGTGTATGCGCCCAACCTGGCCAACTGGTTGGCCACCACCGAGCCCTTGAGCCGGCGCGCCGCACCCGGCTCGGCGAATGCCAGATCGCAGCACCCGGCACCGTCCACGCCGGCGATACGGCACAGCGAAGCGACCCGATCCGGTGAAGGAGCGATCACCTCGACAACCTCTGCGTGCCAATATGATCCGCGCTCATCGAGCACCCTGACCCGTACCGTCTCGCCGGGTAGTGCGTACCGGACGAACACCACCCGGCCGTCGTGGCGGGCCACGCAACTGCCACCGTTGGCCGCCGGACCCGTGGTCAGCGTCAGTTCCGTCATTCCAGGAATCCCCGGCGCGCGTCACCCGGAGTGGCCCGAGGCTGCAGCGCCTTCAACCGCTCCGACGAACTCAATTGCCACGGAACCGATGTCACCATCACATTGGGCATGAACAGCAGCCTGCCCTTGAGCCGCAACGCGCTCTGATTGTGCAGCACCTGCTCCCACCAGTGCCCCACCACATATTCAGGGATGAACACCGTGACCACGGTGCGCGGCGATTCCTTGGTCACCCGTTTGACGTAATCCAGTACCGGCCGGGTGATTTCGCGATAGGGCGAGGCGATCACCTTCAGCGGCACGCTGATATCGCTGTCCTCCCACTGGTGCACCAGAGCGCGGGTTTCGGCATCGTCGACACTGACCGTGATGGCCTCCAGCACATCCGGCCGGGTGGCCCGCGCATAGGCCAGCGCCCGTTTTGTCGGCAGATGCAGCTTCGACACCAGCACCACCGCATGGTTGCGGCTGGGCAACACCACGTCGCCCTCGTCCTCGTCTTCCCGTTCGAGTTCGCGGGCCACGGTGTCGTAATGCTTGTGGATGAGCTTCATGGTCACGAACAAGGCGCTCATCGCCAGGATCGCGATCCAGGCGCCGGCGACGAACTTGGTCACCACCACGACCACCAGCACCGCGCCGGTGGCGGTGAGCCCGACCGCATTGATGACGCGCGAGCGCATCATGTGGCGACGTTGTGCCGGATCGGTTTCGGTGCGCAGCAATCGGGTCCAGTGGCGGACCATGCCGATCTGACTCAGCGTGAACGACACGAACACGCCGACGATGTAGAGCTGGATCAATGCGGTCACCTCGGCCCGGAACGCCACCACGAAAGCGATCGCGGCGAAGGCCAGGAACAGGATGCCGTTGGAGAACGCCAGCCGGTCACCGCGAGTGTGCAGCTGCCGCGGCAGGAAGCGGTCCTGGGCCAGGATCGAACCGAGCACGGGGAAGCCGTTGAACGCGGTGTTGGCGGCCAAAACCAGGATCAACGCCGTCACGCCGGCGATCAGGTACAGACCCACCGGGAAGTCGTGGAACACCGCATCGGCAAGCTGGGCGATCAGGGTCTTCTGGTGATAGTCCGGTGGTGCACCGATCAGCTGCTCGTGAGGCCGCTCGGCCATCTGCACGCCGGTGGCCTTGGACAGCAGGATGATGCCCATGAACAGCGTGACCGAGATCACCCCGAGAAGCAGCAGGGTGGACGCGGCGTTGCGCGACTTGGGTTTCCGGAACGCCGGCACGCCGTTGCTGATCGCCTCGACACCGGTCAGCGCCGCCGACCCGGACGAGAACGCCCGGGCCACCAGGAACACCAGTGCAAAGCCGAGTACCTCGCCGTGTTCGGGACGTATCTCGAAACCCGCGGACTCCGCGCGGAGCGGATGGTCCAGCACGTAGATCTGGAACAGCCCCCAACCCAGCATGATGTACATGCCGACCATGAACGCGTAGGTGGGAATCGCGAACGCCGTGCCCGATTCCCGCAAGCCGCGCAGGTTCATCGACGCCAGCAGCAGAATCGCCGCCACCGCGAACATCACCTTGTGCTGAGCGACGAACGGGACCGCCGAACCGATGTTCGACATCGCCGAGGACATCGACACCGCAACGGTCAGCACGTAATCCACCATCAGCGCGCTGGCCACCGTGAGGCCTGCGGTCGGCCCGAGGTTCGTGGTGACAACTTCGTAGTCACCGCCGCCGGACGGATAGGCATGCACGTTCTGCCGGTAACTGGCGATCACGATCAGCATCACGGCCGCCACTGCCAAGCCGATCCACGGAGTCAGTGAGTAGGCCGTGACTCCTGCCACCGAGAGCACCAGAAAGATTTCCTCTGGTGCATAGGCCACCGACGACAACGCATCGGAGGCGAACACCGGCAGGGCGATCCGTTTGGGCAGCAGGGTGTGAGAGAGCTTGTCGCTGCGGAACGGCCGCCCGAGGACCAGACGGCGCGTCGCCGTCGAAAGCTTGGACACGAGAGCCAAGACTAAGCCCGAACGCGGAAAGTCGTGACAAAGCGGTAGCGTTCCGGGTGCACGGATTGAGAGCAACCGCGCTTTTCTGCCACCGGAAAGGACCAACGGGTGCGTGTAGTCGTCATGGGGTGCGGCCGGGTGGGCGCGTCCCTCGCAGACAGCCTGGCCCGGATCGGCCACGAGGTCGCGGTCATCGACCGTGACAGCACCGCGTTCCACCGGCTCTCGCCGGAGTTCGCCGGTGAACGTGTGCTCGGTATGGGGTTCGACCGCGACGTGCTGCTGCGCGCGGGCATCGAGGAGGCCGGTGCGTTCGCGGCGGTGTCCTCTGGCGACAACTCCAACATCATCTCGGCCCGGGTGGCCCGCGAGACGTTCGGCGTCGAGCGCGTCGTGGCGCGTATCTACGACGCCAAGCGTGCCGCGGTCTACGAGCGGCTGGGCATCCCCACGGTGGCCACCGTGCCGTGGACCACCGATCGTCTGCTCAATGTGTTGACCAGGGAGACCGAGACCACCAAGTGGCGGGACCCGTCAGGCAACGTGGGCGTGGCCGAACTTCCGCTGCACCAGGATTGGGCCGGGCACCTGGCCACCGACCTGGAGGCTGCCACGGGCGGCCGGGTGGCCTTCATGATCCGGTTCGGCAACGGCTACCTGCCCGAACCCAAGACCGTGATCCAGGCCGGCGATCAGGTGTACATCGCCGCGGTATCCGGACACATCGCCGAGGCGCTGGCCATCGCCGCACTGCCACCGAGCGAGGACTTGGAGTCTCACTGATGAAAGTTGCCATCGCCGGGGCCGGGGCCGTGGGCCGCTCCATCGCCCGTGAGCTGCTTGAGAACGACCATGACGTGACGCTGCTGGAGCGCAACGCCGGCCACATCGACGTCGACGCCATCCCGGCCGCGCACTGGCGGCTGGGCGACGCCTGCGAGCTCACCGTGATGGAGTCGGTCAAGCTCGAGGAATTCGACGTGGTGATCGCAGCCACCGGTGACGACAAGGTCAACGTCGTGGTCAGCCTGCTGGCCAAGACCGAGTTCGCGGTTCCACGCGTGGTGGCCCGCGTCAACGATCCCCGCAACGAGTGGCTGTTCGACGAGAACTGGGGCGTGGACGTGGCGGTGTCGACGCCGCGAATGCTCGCCTCGCTCGTCGAGGAAGCCGTCGCAGTCGGCGATCTGGTGCGCCTGATGGAGTTCCGCAAGGGACAGGCCAACCTGGTCGAGATCACGCTGCCCGACGACACCCCGTGGGGCGGCAAGCCCGTCAAGCGGCTCGAGCTGCCCCGCGACACCGCGTTGGTGACGATTCTGCGTGGATCCCGGGTGATCGTGCCCGAATCCGACGACCCTCTGGAGGGTGGCGACGAGTTACTGTTCGTCGCAGTCACCGAGTCCGAGGACGAACTGCGCGAGCTGCTCTTGCGCGCAGCGCCGCGCTAAGACGGCGCTCCGGCGCAGTCGGGGCCGTCGGTGTCCTGGGCATGTACGGCACGCTGCGCGGCCCGGATGGCCAGATACGTCACCAAGGCGGCGACGGCGGTCAGCGGCCAGCCCATCGCGATGCGCGCGAAGCCCAACCAGCCCGTCTCGTCGGCGTCGTACAGATACTGCTGCACCAGGAACCTCGACCCGAACACTGCGACCCAGGTGAGGGTGGCGATGTCGAATGCCGCCACCGCCTTACGTACGTCACGCCAGGCCCGGTCGTGGGTGTTGACCCAGCCCCAGATGTAGCCGACCACCGGGCGCCGGACGATCACCGACACCCCGAACAGCACGGCGTAGACCAGCGAGCTCCAGATGCCAAGCAGGAAATAGCCTTTCGACTCCCCCACCACGTAGGCGATCAGGGCGCTGACGCCCACGGCGAAGAATCCCGACACAGCGGGCTGAACGGATTCGCGGCGGATCAACCGCCAGATCAGGATCAGTGTCGCCACGCCGAGCGCGGCAACGATTGCCGGCATCAGCCCGAAGGCCGTGGACACCGGGACGAACACCAACACCGGCAGCGACGAATAGATCAGGCCGCTGATGCCACCCATCTGGTCCAGCACTGCACGTCCGCCGCCATGGGCAGGGGCCGGCGCCGGATCACTGTCGGGTGGTTGAGGTGCGCTGCCTCTGTTCTCTTCGGCCTGACTCACTTCTGTATTTCGTAGCGGGGGTTGTAAATCGCCTTGGCGCCGTTCTCCAGTTTGCCCACCCGGCCGTGCACCCTCAGGGTGCAACCGGATTCGATGCCTGGAATGCGGCGCTGTCCTAGCCACACCAACAACACCGTGTCAGTACCGTCGAACAACTCGGCTTTGATGCCGCCGGAACACCCCTTGCCGTTACATTCCACGCTGCGCAGAGTGCCGACCATGGTCACTTCCTGGCCGCGCTGGGCGTCGATCGCCTTCAGCGCGCCGGTGTTGGCGGCCTCTTCGCTGAGCTCTTCGACATCAAGCTGTTCGGGGTCTTCCGTCAGGCGTCGCGTAAGCCGGCGCAGATACCCTTCGGCCGTAGCCATGGCCTCTCCTGACCTTCTGCGGATCCTCTGTGAATCCGCCCAACCAACGCCACCGTAGACCTCTTGTTCACCGAATGCCACGTGGGGTGCGGGTCGGCACGCCGACGATTTGACGGGGCAGGCACGATCATGTGATGAGCGTCATCCTGCGCGGTGTCCCAACCGTTCTGCTGCCCGGCACCGGGTCCGACGACAACTACGTCTACCGGGCATTTTCCGATGCGCTGCATGACGCGGGCGCACTGGTGGTGACCCCGCCGCCGACTCCGGACCGGCTCGTCGAGGGCTACCTGCAGGCGCTTGACGACGCCGCTCGGTCGGGCCCCATCGCGGTCGGCGGGGTGTCCATCGGCGCAGTCGTGGCAGTGCGGTGGGCGTTGGACCATCCCGGCCGCAGCGTGGCCGTACTGGCCGCCCTGCCGCCGTGGACGGGCACCTCCCAGCATGCCCCCGCCGCGCTGTTGGCCCGGCAGTCGGCGGACCTGCTGCGGCGGGAGGGACTGGCGGCCACAGTGGCACAGATGCGGGCTTCCAGCCCGCCGTGGCTGGCCGACGAGTTGGCCCGCTCCTGGGTCGGCCAGTGGCCCACTCTGCCCGACGCGATGGAGGAAGCGGCCGGTTACCGCGCGCCCGGCAGTGCCGACCTCGAACAGCTTCGGGTACCGATGGGCGTCGCAGTCGCAACCGACGATCCCGTGCACCCGGCCGAGGTCGGCTACGAGTGGGTGGCCGCCGCGCCGCAGGCAGCGCTGCGGTCGGTCACGCTCGAACAGATGGGGCTCGATACCGGTGTCTTGGGTGCCGCATGTGTGGCGGCGCTACAGGAGGCCGCCAGCGACAGCGTCGCGACCTGAGGGGCGGACCGGCTAGCCCCCGGTGATGGTGCGCAGCTGCTGCATCGCCGAGCCCTGCACACTGCGCCGCGCCACCGGTTCGGCCGGCGGCTGGTCCTGCGGCAGGTCGGGTGACGCAGCGGCCTGCTGCTGGGCCGCCTGCTGCATCGCGGCCTGCTGCGCCGCGGTACGAAGTTGGGCCGCCATCGGCTCGGGCAGCTCCACCTGCAGCGGCGTACGCACCGGGAGCGGCGTGTCCCCGCGACGAATCACGGTGTCGGCCAAAGACGCCCGCGCCTCGTCGGCCAACGCATCGATGGTCTCCGGTGCGCCGTTGACCACACAGCGCACCATCCAGCGGTAGCCGTCGACGCCGATGAAGCGCACTACACCGCCATTACCCGCGCCGACCACCTCACGACCCCACGGGCCGTCCTGGATGACCACCGAGCTGGCGTCCTTGCGCAGCGACTCGGCGAGCTCACCGGCCACCTCACGCCACAGGCCGGCGCTCTTGGGCGCGGCGTAGGCGGCGATGGTGAAACGCCCGCTGGGAGTCACCACCCACACCGCACTCGGCGCCCCGGCCTCGTTGAGCTCAACCTGCACCTGGCCGCCGTCGGGCATGGGGATCAGCACCGAGCCGAGGTCGAGCCGACCCTGCACCGCAACGGCGGGGTCGTCGAAGTCCTCGACGTCGAACGGGCCCTGGTCGTCAGGCCAGTCCTCGCTCAGGTCCTCGTCAGCCGTGTCTGCCGGAGCCGGCTGCTCAACCCGCTCGTCGTCGTTCTGATCAGCCTTGTCATCAGCTGCATCGTTCTTGCGTTTTCCGAATGCCATCACAAACTCGCATGTCCGCCGGAGGAACCGTGGCCGCCGTCGCCACGGGAGGTGTCAGCCAGGCCCGCCTCGTCGAACGAGGTCACCTCGACCAACTCGGGCAGTTCTACCCGCTGAACCAACAGCTGGGCAATCCGGTCACCGCGGTTGATCACGATCGGAGTGTCGGGATCGAGGTTGATCAGCGAAACCTTGATCTCGCCGCGGTAGCCGGCGTCGACCGTGCCCGGACTGTTGACGATCGAAAGACCCACGCGTGCAGCCAAACCCGAGCGCGGGTGGATCAGGCCCACCATTCCGTGCGGGATGGCCACCGCGACGCCCGTGGGCACGAGCTCCCGCCGGCCGGGGGCCAGCTCGACATCGAGCGCGCTGTAGAGGTCTACGCCCGCGTCACCATCGTGCGCCCGGCTGGGCATCGGTAGTTCGCGGTCCAATCGGACGACCGCCAGAGAGGTGGACACGACGTCACAGATTACTCTGAGCCGCGTGTCAGACACGCGCGCAACCGCCCAAAGCGTTCACTACCGCGAACGTTTGTGGGTGCCGTGGTGGTGGTCGCTACCCGCTGCGGTGCTGGCAGGGGTGATCGCATTCGAGATCGGCCTGGCCGCCCCGGCCATTCCGGCATGGTTGCCGTACGTGCTGCTCTTCGGCGTGGCGGCGGCCGTGCTGATGTGGTTCAGCAAGACCGAATTGAAGGTGGCACGCGACAGCGCGGGCGACACCGAATTGTGGATCGGTGACGCACACCTGCCGACGAGCGTCATCTCCCGCGCCGCGGAGGTGCCGCGGTCAGCGAAGTCCGCCGCACTCGGCCGCCAACTCGATCCCGCTGCCTACGTGGTGCACCGGGCCTGGGTCGGCCCGATGGTCCTGGTGGTGCTGGACGATCCGGATGACCCCACCCCGTACTGGTTGATCAGTTCCAGGCATCCGGATCGTGTCCTCGCTGCGCTCAGCAGCGACTGAGCCGCGAATCGAGCCGCCCTCAGGCGGCGCAGTCCGTGCAGATCATCACGCCGTTCTTCTCGCTTGCCAGCCGGCTCCGGTGATGCACCAGAAAACAGCTGGAGCACGTGAACTCGTCGGCCTGCTTCGGGACCACCCGAACCGACAATTCCTCGCCGGACAGGTCTGCGCCGGGCAGCTCGAACGACTCGGCAGATTCTGTTTCGTCAACATCCACCACTGCGGACTGCGCCTCGTTGCGCCGCGCCTTGAGCTCCTCGAGCGAATCCTCAGAAACCTCGTCTGCTTCGGAACGCCGCGGAGCGTCGTAGTCGGTAGCCATCGTCTGTGTCCCCTCCCTTACCTTGCAGCAGAGCTTTGTACCAGCGTCGAACGCATTCCCCAAATGATTCGTGCCCGTATTGCCACACGTTTCACTGTGATTTACATCACAATAGCGTCTGAGCTCTGCTGCGTCGGCGAACGCGGTTGGCCTTAGAGTGCAGGTGTGGTCGCACAAATCACCGATGGCGCTGCCTTCGACCGTCACGGTCGACCGTTCCGTCGGCGCAGTTTCGTTCCCGGCATTGTGCTGTTCGTCGCACTGGCGGTGGTGACGATGATCGTGTGGATCATCGCGCTCAACCAGCCGACAGATGTGCACGAGGCCACGGTGTGCAACAACCCGCCCGCCACCGATCCGGCAGCCCCCAAGCTCGGCGAACAGGTGGCCGGCTCGGCGATGACCGAAGTCACGCCGGCACCGCTGGCCGAGGCCCGGATCCGGGTGCTCAACGCCAGCGGCCAGGGCGGCCAGGCCGGCGAGGTGGCCGGCGCGCTGCGCGATCTGGGCTTTGCCCAACCTGAGGCGGCAAACGACCCGATCTACGCCAACACCCGGCTGGAATGCCAGGGCCAGATCCGGTTCGGCCCGTCCGGCCGCGCCGCCGCCGCAGCGGTATGGCTGGTGGCCCCGTGCACCGAACTGTTCCAGGACGAAAGGCCGGACGCCACGGTCGACCTGTCCCTGGGCACCGAGTTCAGCGAACTCACCAGCAACGACGACATCAAGGCCGTGCTGGCCAGCCTTCGGCCCGACGCCACCGCCCCGTCGGATTCCGCGCTGCTGTCAAAGATCCATACCGGCACCTGCTAGGGCGTCGCGCAGGGCATCGGCGACGCCCGGCGCCGATGCCGCCGCGAACTCGGCACCCGGAGCGTCCGGCAACCAGACCGTCGCACCGGCTTCGGCGGCGATGAGCGCCGCCGCGGCCCAGTCCCATACCTGGACACCCTCTTCGTAATAGGCGTCCAACCTGCCGGCAGCGACCATGCACAGGTCGAGGGCACACGAGCCGATACGGCGCACGTCGCGCACAGAGGGCAGAACCCGTGCCAACACACCGGCCTGCCTCGCCCGCCGGGCGGGCTCATAGGCGAACCCGGTGCCCAACAGCGCCATCGACAGTTCCTCGACGGCACTGCACCGCAGCGGGGTCCGCACCCCGCCCCGCACGACGTCCGCGCCGTGTCCGAGGGCGGCCGAGTACACCTCACCGGCAGGCACATTCGCCACGGCTCCGGCCACCGACCGGCCGTCGTACTGCACGGCCACCGACACCGCATAGGCCGGGATCCCATAGACGAAGTTCACCGTGCCGTCGATCGGGTCGATCACCCAACTCAGTCCGTCACGGCCCTCCACCTGACCGCCCTCCTCCTCCCCCAGGATCGCCTCTGACGGTCGCAACACCGCCAGTCGCTCGCGCAGCCGCCGTTCGGTCTCGGTGTCGACGATCGTGACGGGGTCGGTCGGGGTGCTCTTGGATCTGACGGTCGGCGCATCGTCACGTACCCCGTCACCGTCGGGGTTCGCGACGGTGCCGAACACCTCGGCACGCCGGCGCGCGACGAACTCTGCCGCTTCGGTGGCGAGTTGCTCGGCCACGACCCTCAGGGCGGGAGCATCGAAACTGTTGTCGGTCACCGCTCTATCGCAACACCTTCTGACCGAAAAGTCGCTTCACAAGACGCCGGACCGGGATGTCGGACCGCACGCGCAGGCGTTGGCGAACTACTAGGGTGGGGGCGCGCCTTGGTTCGTCCCTCAGCTGTCCGACAGCCTCCTCACCGCCTGTCCCACAAAGGAGCACCCATGACCGCACCCGACGCGCCCGCCGCGGATCCGGTACCCGCCGCAGCGCCCCAACGCCGGGGATTCGGTGTCGATGTCGGCGGCAGCGGCATCAAGGGCGGCATCGTCGACCTCGACACCGGGCAACTCGTCGGCGACCGGTTCAAACTCGACACGCCGCAGCCGGCCACCCCGGAATCGGTGGCGAAGTCGGTGGCTGCGGTGGTGGCCGAGTTCGGCTGGACCGGCAGGGTGGGCGTCACCTACCCGGGCGTGGTCACCGAAGGCATCGTGCGTACCGCGGCCAACGTCGACAAGGGCTGGATCGGCGTGAACGCCTCCGAGGTGATCAGCACCGCGCTCGGCGGCCTGCCGGTGCGGGTCCTCAACGACGCCGACGCGGCAGGCCTGGCCGAGGAGCACTACGGGGCGGGCAAGGACAACTCCGGTGTCGTGGTCCTGCTGACCTTCGGCACCGGCATCGGCTCTGCGGTGATCCATAACGGTGTGTTGTTGCCCAACACCGAATTTGGCCACCTTGAGGTGGACGGCAAGGAGGCCGAGCACCGCGCCGCGTCGTCGGTCAAGGAGCGCAAGGAATGGAGTTACGCGCGCTGGAGCGAAGAGGTGAACAAGGTTCTCGTGACCATCGAGAACGCGATCTGGCCGGACCTGTTCATCGTCGGCGGCGGCATCAGCCGCAAGTCGGACAAGTGGCTACCGCTGCTGAAGATCCGCACCCCGATCGTGCCCGCGACGTTGCTCAACTCCGCCGGCATCGTGGGGGCGGCCATGGCCAGTCAGGATCCGGGACCGGCCGGCGCCCAAGCTACCGCCGGGTAACTTTGCCGTGTCGGGTTGGTCCGGTGGCAAAATTCGCCGCTCGGCACGGCGAACCCTCACACTGTCGTTACAATGGTCCTCGGCGGCCGCCTACCGAATAGCGGTGAATATCCCAGCCGATAAGAACGCCAACATTCGATAGCAGACGCATTCGGTGGAGTATGCCCATATCCACCGAGAATTTCGTGAGACCGAAAGGGTGTACGTGGCAGCGACAAAAGCAAGCCCGGCGACCGAAGAGCCGGTGAAGCGCACCGCTACCAAGACTCCCGCCAAGAAGGCCCCGGCCAAGCGGGCAGCCAAGAGCACGGCGGCCAAGGCCGAGGGCGGCAGCGCCACCAAGCGCGCTCCTGCCAAGAAGGCGCCCGCAAAGAAGGCGACCAAGGCCGCGGCGGGCAAGCCCGAGGACGTCAACGACGACGCGGAGACCACCGACGACCTGGAGGCAGGTCCGGGCGAGGATCTCGACGTCGAGGACACCGAACTCGTACTCGACGAGGATCTCGACACCGACGACGACGTCGAGGATGCCGCCGACGACGAGGACGACGAGGCGGAGGAAGGCAAGGACGCCAAGGCCTCCGCGCCGGCGACGGCCAAGGCGGCCAAGTCCGACGAAGACCACCCCGAGCCGTCCGAGAAGGACAAGGCCTCCGGCGACTTCGTGTGGGATGAGGAAGAGTCCGAAGCGCTGCGACAGGCACGCAAGGACGCGGAGCTGACGGCCTCGGCCGACTCCGTCCGCGCCTACCTGAAGCAGATCGGTAAGGTCGCCCTCCTCAATGCCGAGGAAGAGGTCGAGCTCGCCAAGCGCATCGAGGCCGGGCTGTTCGCCACCCAGAAGATGGCCGAGTTCGCCGAGAAGGGCGAGAAACTCACCACTCAGGTGCGGCGCGACTTCCAGTGGATCTGCCGTGACGGCGACCGCGCGAAAAACCATCTGTTGGAAGCGAACCTGCGTCTGGTGGTGTCGCTGGCCAAGCGCTACACCGGCCGCGGCATGGCGTTCCTGGACCTCATCCAGGAAGGCAACCTGGGCCTGATCCGCGCGGTCGAGAAGTTCGACTACACCAAGGGCTACAAGTTCTCGACGTACGCCACCTGGTGGATCCGTCAGGCCATCACCCGCGCCATGGCCGATCAGGCCCGCACCATCCGCATCCCGGTGCACATGGTCGAGGTCATCAACAAGCTCGGTCGCATTCAGCGTGAGCTGCTTCAGGATCTGGGTCGCGAACCCACGCCCGAAGAGCTGGCCAAGGAAATGGACATCACGCCGGAGAAGGTGCTGGAGATCCAGCAGTACGCGCGTGAGCCCATCTCGCTGGACCAGACCATCGGCGACGAGGGCGACAGCCAGCTCGGTGACTTCATCGAGGACAGTGAAGCCGTCGTGGCCGTGGACGCCGTGTCGTTCACGCTGCTGCAGGATCAGCTGCAGTCGGTGCTGGAGACCCTGTCCGAGCGCGAGGCCGGCGTCGTCCGGCTGCGGTTCGGGCTCACCGACGGCCAGCCCCGCACGCTCGACGAGATCGGCCAGGTCTACGGCGTCACGCGTGAGCGCATCCGCCAGATCGAGTCCAAGACCATGAGCAAGCTGCGCCACCCGTCGCGCTCGCAGGTGCTGCGGGACTACCTGGACTAGCGCCACAACATCGCCTGACGACATCGGCCCCCTCCGGATGAACGGAGGGGGCCGATGTCTGTTGATCAGCTGTCGGAATCGGCGGACCCGGCACCCGATGCGCTCGGGGCACCGGCCTTCGCGGTCGCCTTCTCCTTGTCGGCGCCCGGCTTGCGGATCGACGACTTCACCGACGACGCGATCTTCTCAGCCGCACCCGAAACAGCCTCGCGCACTTCGTCTCCCGCACGGTGGGTGCCCGACCACGCCTTACCCGGCCTGGCCATGTTGCCGTCCTTGAGATGGGCCCCACGGTTGAGGGACCCGGCCGACTTCGCGCGGTCGACCCTGGAATCGGCAATCGACCGGGAACCGAGGGCGGACTCGGCACTGCGGGCGGTCTCGGAATCGGCGGCGGCCTTGGCCGCGCCACTGTCGGCAACGGGAGCGGCGAGCGGCTTGAGCATGTCGGCCGCCGACCCGGTGTTGGACGCAACCGATTTCACCACGGGGGCGTCCGGCACCTTCTCGGTGCTGCCGGAATCGGGATCGGACTGGTGCCCGAACGCCTTGTCGACCCGCTTGATCACCTCGGCGCTGAACGCGCGATTGAACTTCGTGACCGAGAACGAGGCTTCGGCGACGCTGTGGTTGATCGCGGTGACGATCTTCGTCACGTCACCGGTGCCGAACGCGTCGGTCACCTGCCGCGCGGCCGCATCGAGTTGCCGCGTGAGCGTCCGCACCTGGAGTCCGATCTCGTGCTCGAACGACGGCTCCGGGGTGAACCGCTGACCGTTCCAATCGGTCAGCACCCAGCCGTCCTCGGGATTACCTTCGACGACCACATAATCGGTGTTGCCCAGCGCATGGTTGGTCAGCAGCCCGATCTTCTCCGGCGTGCTCAGATTCGTGGCGTTCATCATGGTCCAGAACATCATGGTGCCGCCGTGCGAAAACACGATGACGTTGCGGTCGCCCTTGTCGTACATGGTCTTCAGCGCACCATCGACACGCGCATCGAACTCATGGCCGTCGATCGATCCCGGGATCCGCTCATCGAGGGCACCTTGGAACGCCCAGGCGATCGGGGCCTTCAAGTAGCCGCCGAGCGCGCCGCTCTCAGGCGTGCCCTCGTAGTCGCCGGCCTCGATCTCCTGCAGTCCGGGCAGCACCTGGATGGGCAGACCGAGGTAGGCCGACATCGGCCCTGCGGTCTGCTGGGTACGGATCATCTGCGACGCATAGATGGCGTCGTAGTTGTTGTCCCCCAGCTTGTCGACCACGGCCTGCGCCTGCTCCCGGCCGAGCGGGGTGAGCGACGGACCCGGCGTCGAGGTGTCGATGTTGCCCGACGTGTTGCCCGCGGACTGGCCGTGACGCACGAAGGTGACCCTCATCGTCTCGGCCGCCCATGCGGGCAGTGCCGACATGAAGAAGAAGGCCATGGCGGTCAGTACGACACCGAGGCCTTTCCATCTTCCGCGGGTCCGTCTCCTCCTCGGACGGTGTTTCCTGGGATACGCAATGTCGTTGTCGGACTGGTTGCTTTCGGCCATTCCCTCTCCTCTGGACCTCATCCACGAACGGGTGTGACGACGGACGCATCATCCGGCGCGCTGTGATGGTGCCCACTGCCGTCAGGGCCGGGAGGTGGGAGTCTCGCTCAGCGGTACAGGTCGGTGCGAGGTGAGAGCCTGCGCGCCGAGATCGGCGCGTTGTTGCCGCCGGCCGGTTAGGCCGGCAACTCACGGTGGATGTCGAAGCCCTTGTAACCGGCCGCGGCGACATCGGCGATGATCTCGCTGTACACCCCGAAGCCGCCGACGAACGGCATGAACACCCGGGGCTTGCCGGGGATGTTGGCCCCCAGGTACCACGAATTCGCCTGCGGCATAAGTGTTCCGGCAGCACGGCGGGTGCACTCCTGCACCCACTCGGCGGCCGAGTCCTCGCGCGCCTCGATTGCGGGGGCACCCTGGGCGTCGAGGTAGGTGATCGCATCGGCCACCCAGTCCACGTGCAGCTCCGAGTGCAGCACCATGTTCGCCAGCACCGAAGGGGCGCCCGGACCGGCGATGTTGAACAGGTTCGGGAAACCGGCGACGCCGAGCCCCAGATAGGTGGCCGGTCCCTCTGCCCACGCCTCGTTGAGGGTGCGGCCGCCGCGGCCCACGATGTTGAGCTTCTGGACCGAGCCGGTCATCGCGTCGAATCCGGTGGCCAGGACGAGCGCGTCGAGGTCGTAGTGCGCGTCGGCGGTTTCGATACCGGCAGCGTCGATCCGCTCGATCGGCGTTGCCCGCAGGTTCACCAGTTGCACATGATCGGCGTTGAAGGTCTGGAAATAGTTGTCGTCGGTGCAGATTCGCTTGGCACCGATCGGGTGGTCCTTGGGGATCAGCAGGTCTGCGACGGCCGGGTCGTCGATGACGGCCCGCACCTTGCCTTCCCAGAACCGCCGTGCCGTGTCGTTGGCTTCGATGGTGACGAGCTGATCCGGGAAAGCCTTCGAGAACAGGACCCCGCCCAACTGCCAACGGCGCTCGTAGGTCTCGCGGAGTTCGTCATCGGAGACGGCCAGTGCGGACTTGGGGTGGGGCTGATGTGGTGAGCCACCGCCACTGAGCCGCGACAGCCTGCGCCGCTCGGCATAGTCGGCTTTCTGCGCGGCGCGCGTCTCTTCGTCGAGCGGCATGTTGCCGGCGGGCACGCTGTAGTTCGGGGTGCGCTGGAAGACGTAGAGCTGTTCGGCCTCTTTCGCGATGCACGGGATCGCCTGGATGCCCGAGGATCCGGTACCGATCACTCCCACCCGCTTGCCGGTGAAATCAACGCCCTCGTGCGGCCAGTGCGCGGTGTGGAAGACATCGCCGGCGAACGAGTCGAATCCGTCGATCGCCGGGATGTTCGCGTTCGACAGCGGTCCGACCGCCAGGATGCAGAAGCGGGCGGACACCACATCGCCCCGATCCGTGCGGACCTCCCAGCGCAGCGTCTTCTCGTCGAGCACCATATCGGTGACCCGGGTCTGCAACGAGATGTCGTGCCGCAGGTCGAACCGGTCGGCGACATGGTTGAGGTAGGCCAGGATCTCCGGCTGGGTGGCGTACTTCTCGGTCCAGTTCCACTCCTGCTCAAGCTCGGGGTCGAACGAGTAGGAGTAGTCGACGCTCTCGACGTCGCACCGAGCACCTGGATAGCGGTTCCAGTACCAGACGCCGCCCACGCCTGCCGCGGCCTCGAACACCCGGACCGAAAGTCCTTGGTCGCGAAGGCGGTGCAGTGCGTACAGGCCCGCGAAGCCCGCGCCCACCACCACCACGTCCACCACGTCCGGGGTGTTGTCGGCGATATCGGAAGGTGTCGGTCGGGCTGTCACAATCAATGCCTTTCGCTTGGCGCTTCGGTTCGTCACGTTACGAACGACGATGTGCCACTGGCTGCCGTTGTCTCACTCACCGGCACAAACTCAGGCCGACGTGAACGCCGGGAATATGGTGGCGTTCGGGTCAGGGGCGACGCTGAGATCGACTTCCGCCGCGATCCACACGAAAGCCGATCCACACGAAAGGAAGTTGTTGGGATGCAGGCAGGTCCGGATGCCTTGTCGGATGTGGTGGCGATCGTCACCGGCGGTGCACGCGGCCTCGGCGAGGCCTTCGCCCGGCACATCGTCGCGCACGGCGGCAAGGTCGTCATCGCCGATGTGCTGGACGACGACGGCGCGAAATTGGCATCCGAGTTGGGCGGCAACGCCCGCTTCGCCCACCTCGACGTGACCGACCCGGCGCAGTGGCAATCGGCAGTCGCACTCACCACTGCCGAATTCGGTGCAGTGAACGGCCTGGTGAACAACGCCGGCGTCTCAACCGGGCAGTTCATCGAGCACGAGCCGCTGGATCATTTCCGCACGGTGCTCGAGGTGAACCTCGTGGGCGTCTTCAACGGCCTGCAGGCCGTCATCGCGCCGATGCGCGCCGCGGGCGGCGGCTCCATCGTCAATATCTCGTCTGCCGCCGGCCTCATGGGCCTGGCGCTGACGGCCGGGTACGGCGCGTCCAAGTGGGGCGTGCGCGGACTGAGCAAGATCGCCGCGGTGGAATTGGCGCCCGACCGGATCCGGGTGAACTCGGTGCATCCCGGCATGACCTACACGCCGATGACCGCACAGATCGGCATCGCGCAAGGTGAGGGCAACTACCCCAACACCCCGATGGGCCGCGTCGGTGAGGCCGATGAGATCTCCGGGGCCGTAGGTTACCTACTGTCCGGTGCCTCTACCTACGTCACCGGTGCCGAGATCGCCGTCGACGGCGGCTGGACCGCCGGGCCGACCGTCAAATACGTGATGGGACAGTGACAATCATGAAGCGACTTGAGGGCCGCCGGATCCTGGTGACCGGTGCAGGATCCGGAATCGGTCAGGCCACCGCGCTGCGACTGCTCGACGAGGGCGCCGCCGTGGTGGGCGCCGACATCTCTGCCGAAGGCCTGGAAGCCACCCGGCAGAGCGCGCAGCAGGCCGGCACCGCTGACCGGCTCACCCCGCTCACGATGGACATCGGCGACGAGGCATCGGTGATCGAGGGCGCGCGCACCGCGGTCGAGGCGCTCGGCGGCCTCGACTCGGTGGTCAACGCCGCGGGCATGCTGCGCGCGGTGCACACCCACGAGATGAGCCTGCAGGCCTGGAACCAGATCATCGGCGTCAATCTCACCGGGACATTCCTGGTGATCCGCGAGGCGCTGCCGGCGCTGCTGGAGAACCCGCAGAGTGTCATCGTGAACTTCAGTTCGACCTCGGCGGCGTTCGCCCATCCCTACATGGCGGCCTATGCAGCGAGCAAGGGCGGGATCCAGGCCATGACGCACGCACTCGCGCTCGAGTACGGCAAGCAGGGTCTGCGGGCGGTCAGTGTGGCACCGGGCAGCATCAAATCCGGAATCACCGATGCCACACCGGGACTCGTCCCCGCTGACAGCGACTGGTCGTTGTTCGCAAAGTTGTCGCCGATCATGCCGACCACCCTGGCTTCCGGTGGGGCCGGAATGGGTGACCCGTCCGCGGTCGCCGGGGTGATCGCGATGCTGGTGTCCGACGACGGTGCGTTCATCAGCGGCACCGAGATCCGCATCGACGGCGGTACCCACGCCTGATCAAGGTGACGAAGGTCGTCGTACCGTTCGGTTACGGCGCGACGACCTTCGACTCGGTGACGACAGCCGCCAGACCGACGTGGGCGTCCCGCCACAACCGCTGCACCGGGTTGCCGCGGCGCAGGGCGTCAACGTTTGAGTGACAGACGATCTCATCGATCGCCCGCACCGCCCGGCGGGCCGCGGCGATCTGGTCGCGGCGTGCACGTGCCCGCATCCCCGTGTCGATCGGCCCGTCGAGCACCCGGTTGAAGGACGCCGTGAGCGTGTCGAGCAGGACCAGCCGCGACGCCCTGATCTCGGCGGCCGCGTGTTCTTCGACCGGACCGGGTGCGCCGGCGGCCTCGAGATGGTGACCCAGTGCGCCCTCGGCCATGCCGATCACCGCGGCCGTGATTCCCAGCGGCGCAATGGTGCTGAGCGGAATGTGGTAAATGGGATTGCGCAGGCCCGCGTGTCCTGCCGCGGTGCCGTCGACGATGCTGTTGTGGTTCAGCAGGCGATGCCCCGGGATGTACACGTCATCAATCGTGATGTTCTTACTTCCGGTGCCGATCAATCCGATGGCATTCCAGGATTCGTCGTCGATGCGCAGATCTTCCCTCGGCACAAGCGAATACCCGAGTCCGTCGGTGTCGCCGGCACCGACCACGCGGGCGCCGACGACAACCCACTCGCAATGGTCGATGGCCGCCACCGATCGCCACTCACCGGAGAGCCGGTAGCCGCCGTCGACGGGCAGGAGCAGTCCGGCCGGCGCGTGCGCCGAGGCGATCCAGACGTCGGAGTCGGCCTCCCACACCTCGTCGCGCAGGCGCCGGTCGGCAGAGGCCAATGCCCACGGCGGCACACCGACCGAACCGGCAACCCAGCCCGCCGCCCCGTCCAGCCGGGCGATCTCGAGCACGGCTTCGGCGAAGTCGCCCGGATGGGTCTCGATTCCGCCGAACTCCTCGGGCTGCAGCATGTGCATCACGCCGGACTCGCGCAGCGCCTCGACGGCCCGCTTCTCGAGCCGGCCGAGCTTCTCGTTGACGGGTCCGAGCGCCTGTATCCGATCGGCATTTTCGTTGATGCCGTCCAGAACGTCCCTGGTCATTTCAACACCACGCATCCAGAACTCCCTTGTCTGCCCTCGACCATGGTCAGGTACCGCGCCAAATGCTTGCGGCCGGATCTCACTGAGTGGGATCGTGGGTGACTCAGTGTTCGACGTCCGAGGAGCATCAACTGGTGCCGGATTCCATCAGCAAGGCGGCCTCACCGCCACCCGCCGAGCAGCGTGACACCGCTGTGTCGATGGTGGATCGCGTCGCCCTGATCCTCAACACCTTCGACGAACCGGGCAAGCATCTGAGGCTGGACCAGATCGCCGGCCGGACCTGCCTGCCCCGGTCCTCGGTACACCGGATCCTCAAACAGCTGCACAGCGCCGGGCTCCTGCAGCACCGCCCCGACGGCTATGCGCTTGCCGCCTCCCCGCTGCCGGTGACCAGGATGGTCGACCACTCGCAGTTGCGCAGCGTGGCATCGCCGACCCTGTCCCGTCTGCACGCGGACACCGGTTTGGTGGTTCACCTCGGGGTGCTGTTCGGCGGCGACGTCGTCTACCTCGACAAGGTGGCGGGACGCAACAGCGCGGTGGTGCCCACCCGCGTCGCCGGGCACACACCCGCACATGCCAGCGCACTGGGAAAGACCATGCTGGCCCAGCTGCCCGCCGAAGAGGTCGACGCCGTCCTGGGCCAACGGCTGGCACGGCACACCCGGTCCACCATCGCCGATCTGGAGACGCTGCACCGCGAACTGGCACGGATCCGGTCCCGGCACGGGCTCGCCTACGACAACGAGGAACTGGCGATCGGCCTGACCAGTGTCGCGGCCCCGCTGCGCTCGGCCGACGGCGAGGTGGCCGGCCTGTCGCTGACGGGCGCGGTTCCGTTGCACCGACTGCAGCGCACCGCACCGTTCGTCATCCGGGCGGCCCGGCACATATCCCAGCAACTCGGCTCCCGGCAATCCAGCGCGCGCGACTCCGCATCGACAGCGACGTCACAAGCGCAGGCGACCGACAACATGCTGTCCCGCGTGCTGCGGACGCTCACCTCCGACGCGTGGGTGTGACTTCCCATCGGCTACCAGATGATCTCGTCGACCTCCATGCCGAATGAGTGGCGGCCGACGAGCGCCAGCACCTGCTGCACATTGCTGGCAACGTGGGTCTGCGCGGTCTGGATGTCGCGCCACACCCGTTCCACCAGCGAGTCCCCGGTGTCGCCACCTCCCGAGTGCGCCATGAATGTCCGGACGGCCGCGACGGCACGTTCGGAGGCCAGTACCTGGTCGCGGCGCGATCGAAGCACCAGGTCGTTGTCCGGGGCAAGGTCGGCACGCACACAGTCCATGAGGTCGCCGAGGTTGCGTTCGATCTGCTGGATCGACAACTCCAGATCGCTACACGCCATGGCCACCGGATCGACCGACGAACCGGCCCGGGGCCGCAACGCGCCGAGGATGTTCTCGGCCGCTCCGAGCAGGGGAACCGTGCCCGTGTGGGTGTACATGGTCGGCTGCGGCAACCGGTACAGCGGAGCCAATGAGCTGAGCTGGTCACCGCTGACCCAGCCGAACGTGCGGTACCGCGGCACCACCGCACCCGAGACGACGACGTCGTGCGCGCCGATACCGCGCAATCCCACGCTGTCCCAAGTGGATTCCACGACGTAGTCCTCACGCGGTACCAGTGCCACCAGGAAATCCTGGGCCGCACCATCCTCACCGACCAGCACCGCAGCGGCCATCAGCCACGACGAATGGAGGATTCCGGTGCATCTGCTCCACCGGCCCGACAACCGGAATGCGTCACCCACGCGTTCGAGCCGACCGGTCGGGGCGTATGACTCACAGAGCAGGGTCCGCGGATCCCGGCCCCACACATCGCGCTGGGCACGGTGATCGAACAGCGAGAGATGCCAGGTGTTGACACCCAACCACCCGGCGAGCCAGCCCGTGGAGGTACAGGCCGCGGACAGGTCACGGGTGACCGCCAGGTACTCGGCCGGGTCGGCCTCCATCCCGCCGAACGCCTTGGGCCGCAGCATCGCAAAGAAGCCGGCATCATGCAGGCCGGAGATCACCGAGGGGTCGACGGCCGCGGCGCGGTCGACATCGGCTGCCGCCGCGGCGATCGCCGGCAGTGCCTGGCGCACCGCGCCGCGCACATTCTGCGTCATCGCTGCCGCCCTGTTCTGCCCGTCGGAGTGTGTCACCATCGTGAATACCATTCGTCGCCCCTCCCAGGAGGTCATATGGCCGAGCCGCCCGGTGTACCCGGCGTCGAGCCCAGCATCTCGGCCGTTGAATCGATTGCCGTCGTGCGTAATTCAGAATCGGGTCGGTTGCTGCAGCCGGTGCGGTACGGCGGACGCGCGGTGTCACCGGGCGAATACGTCGCGGCGGTGGCCGACCTCGCCTCGCGCGACGGATCGGCGGGATGGTTCGCCGCGGCCGTCAACGCCGCGGCTCATGCGGTGACCGCACTGGGCGACGATGCCGCCGAACGGGTGTGGAACGCCGACGCCGGAGCGTTGGTGACCGCGTGCGCAGCACCGACGGGACGGTTGGCTCCCGTGCGCGGGCAGTTTCGGCTGACCGGTCGCTGGGAATCGGTGACCGGTGCCGACGTCGCAGACTGGCTGCTGCTCAGCGCCTTGGAAGGGGATGCCGGGGATTCCGTGCGCCATGTCCTTCTCCCCCGTCGTGTCGCGCAGGTGGACGGCGGCGTCGACCGGCGTGGCCTGGACGCAGCGGGAATCGGCGACATCACGGTGTCGGACGCGGTTGTCGACGAGAGCTCCGTGTTTTCGCCATCCGATGACAATCTTTGGGGCACCGGCGAATTCGATCAGAAACCGCTGCCCTACCGGATCCTTGCCGGAGCCGGACAGGCCGCTGCCGTCGTCGGCGCAGCGTCCGGTGTGTGGCAGGCGCACGTCGGTCAGGTCCGCCGGCGGCTGGCCACCTCCTACGGCAGTGAGGACACCACCGAACTGACCGCCTCGGCGGTACTGGTGGCCACGGCGGAATCCGACATCGATGCCGCCCGACTGCAACTCACCGCAGCACTGAGCGCCGATGACGACGGCGCCGCCACAGCACTGCGACAGGCCGTCACCCGCGCGCGCAACGCCGCCGACCAACTGCTCAGCAGCGGCAGCCGGCACGCGCTCGACGCAACGGACCCGGTGGCCCGCCTCTGGCTCGACGTCCTAGCCGGATACCGCCTGACGATCCGAAGCATCGACCGGCCCGCCGGCGGCTGAACCCGCCCGCGCCGACAACTCGGCCAGAACCTGCGGCACACGGTCGGCGATACCGTACGGGTCCGACACCTGATCACCGCAGGTGAGCACACAGATCGCCATCTCGTCGCGGTAGCTCCACCCGGTGAAGTTCAACCCCATCGGGAACACGATCGGCCCGGACGAGATCAGCTGCTCGATCGGGGCACCACCCCAGTACAGCGTTTCCTGCGGGCCGCGCATGTTGGACGCGATCAGGCTGAACATCGGGCGGCGCTTCATCTTGGCCCCGAGGATCGGCAGTACCCGCGAGTACAACCAGAACAGCGGCCAGTACTCCATCCAGTCGTGCTGCAGCCAGGCATCCCGCTCTGCCTGCACCTCGCGTGCGGCCCGGGTCGCCGACGCGACCGCCGTCAATCTCTCCACCGGATCGGCGATGTGCGTCGCGAGTTCGACGTTCCATCTCGCCACCTTGTTGCCCCACTCGGCCTCGGTTTCCGTCGGGCGCATCGAGACGGGCACGACAGCGGTCAAGCTCTCCTCACCGGCCTGCCCGCTCTCGACCAGGTAGTCACGCAGGGCGCCGCCGCAGATGGTCAGGAAAACGTCGTTGATGGTGACTCCGAATGCCTTCGACACCCGCTTGATCTCCGTGACGTCGCAGCGCCGGTAGGCGAATCGGCGGCTGGCCGAGAACGGCTCGTTGAACGGCATCGCCGGAGCGGCGAAAGCTTCTGCGTAGCCGGGCTTTCCGGCCTTCTGCCGGCGGCGGATCACCCGGGTCACCGCCGCGGTACGGGCGATGATGCCGGGAAAACGGGCGAGCGCCGCAATCTGGTGACGCAGTACCAGCGGCCACCAGACCCACGGCGCGGGACGTTGCTCGTTGCGCAGTCGGGTCTGTCCGGGCTGCGGGAGCGGTGTCGCCGGATCGGTGCTGTACAGGGTTTCGAGCAGGCGCAGCGATGCGGTGCCGTCCGCGACGGCGTGGTGAATCTTGAGCACCAGGGCGACCCGGCCGTCTTTGAGGCCGTCGACGTACCACAGCTGCCACGCCGGTCGGTCGCGGTCGAGCGCCACCTCGAAGATCTCGCCGATGGTCGCGGCGAGTTCCTCGTCACCGCCGGGTGCGGGCGCGGTCGTCCGCTGGACGTGGTGCTCGATGTCGATCTGCGGCCGCGACACCCACCACGGCCGGCCGAACCCCACTCGCGGGGACAGCAACTGCCACTGCAACGGTTCGATCTGATCGACCCAGCCCTGCACGGCGGTCTTGACCCGATCGAAGGTGAGCGGTTCCGAAATCTGGTTGGGGTCCAGCACGACGGCCTTCATCGTGTGCTGCGGTTGGACCGAGCTTTCCCATGCCAGGAAGCTGTTGTCCTCACCCTTCAAACGCCGCATTCTCAACCTCGCTTGTCCGGCCGCCGACACGGCTCTTTCTGTGGCTGCCATCACTCTTATCGAATCGTGTGTCCCACCAGACAAGCTGTCCCGCCCAGCGAGACTTCGGGGCCCGCTGCCGGACCGGTGCGACCTACGGTTTGCGCCATGAAGCGAGCCATTCCGCGCCCTGCCAGCCTCGCCGCCAGGGTCAACCGGTTGCGGGTGATCGCCCGCAGCATCGCCGTGCTGCGCGAGTCCGGCCTGTCCGGCGGAGCGTCCGACGGCATCCGGCAGGCGAAGCTGGTCCGCCAGTTCGGCGGTTTCGCCGCCGTCATCGACAGCGCCGCCACCCGCGATCCCCACGCCATCGCCATCACCGACGAATGGGGCGACGTGACGTTCGCCCAACTGAACGACCGGGTGAATGCACTCGCCCGGGCCTGGAACTGCCGGGGAATCGGAGCGGGCTCGGTCATCGCGGCGCTGTGCCGGGACCACCGCGGGCTGGTCACCATCCTGGCCGCGGCCGGCAAGGTCGGGGCGCAGCTACTGCTGATGAACACCGGCTTCGCCAAACCGCAATTCGCCGATGTCGCGACCCGCGAGAAGGTCGACGTGCTGATCCACGACGAGGAGTTCACCGACCTGGTCAGCGCCATCGATCCGGGCGTGCGCCGCTTCCTGGCCTGGACCGACGAGCGCTCGAGCACCGACGTCGAGGGCTCACTGGAGGGCCTGATCGCCGCCACCTCACCGGCTCCGGTCGCCGCACCCGCCAAGCCAGGCGGCACGACGCTGCTGACCAGCGGCACCACCGGCACTCCCAAGGGCGCGCCGCGCGGCAAGACTTCTCCCCTGTTCTCCGCGCAGCTGCTGGACCGGGTGCCGCGCCGCCGCGGTCAGACCTGCATGCTCGCCGCACCGATGTTCCACGGGACCGGGCTCGGCCAGGCCGTGCTGTCACTGGCATTGGGCAACCGCCTGGTGCTGCGACGCAAGTTCAACCCGGAAGAGACCCTGCGCGCCGTGCAGAACCACCACTGTGACGTGCTCGTGGTGGTACCCACGATGCTGCAGCGAATCCTGGCTCTGCCCAAGGATGTTCGCGACAGCTACGACACCTCGTCGCTGAAGATCATCTTCGTCTCGGGCTCGGCGATGCCACCCGATTTGGTCGAGCGCACCCTCGCCGAGTTCGGCCCCGTCCTCTACAACCTCTACGGCTCAACCGAACTCGCGGTCATGACCGTGGCGATGCCCGAAGATCTGAAGCACGATCCGCGCACCGCGGGCCGGGCCCCGGTCGGATGCGCGGTCCGCCTGTACGACTCGGCGGGCCGGCAGATCACCGAACCGGGTGTGATCGGGCGGGTTTTCGCCGGCAGCGACGTGAGCTTCGCCGGGTACACCGACGGTCGAACCAAAGAGTCGATCGACGGGCTGCAGAGCAGCGGCGACGTCGGCCATTTCGACGACACCGGTCGGCTCTACATCGACGGTCGGGACGACGACATGGTGATCTGCGGTGGCGAGAACGTCTACCCGCTGGAGGTCGAGAATTTGATCACCAGCCATCCCGAGGTCGACGAAGTGGCCGTGATCGGGGTCAGTGACGCGGATTTCGGTCAACGGCTCAACGCGTATGTGGTGCTGGTCGACGGGGCCTCTCTGGGCGCCGACGAGATCAAGGACTACGTACGGGCGAACCTGGCCCGGTACAAGATTCCCCGCGACGTCGAGTTTGTGAACACGCTGCCCCGCAACGCCACCGGCAAGGTGCTGCGCGGCCAGCTGACCGGGGGTGCCAAGTGAGCGGCTCAAGCATCCAAGAAGACAACATGAAGCATGAGGTTGCCGGCCGGATGGGCGACGCGTTCGCGCCGATCCTCTCCGGTGAACTCGACCCCATCGCTGCCGCTGCCGAGGTACGCGCCCGGCTCAAGGCCAGCCGCCGGCCCGCCAAACCCGTGCCGGTGGCCGACATCACGGACCGGACCGTCCCCGGGCCGGCCGGTGACGTTCCGGTGCGGATCTACCATCCGCTCGACCCCTCAGAGTCCGGCACCGGTCTGCCGGTGCTCGTGTATTTCCACGGCGGCGGATTCGTGCTGTGCGATCTCGACTCACACGACTCGTGTTGCCGCAGGCTTGCCAACGGCATTGGTGCAATTGTGGTTTCGGTCGACTACCGGCTCGCTCCCGAGCATCCGTATCCTGCCGCGGTCGATGACGCCTGGGCGGCAACCGAATGGGTGGCTGCCCATGCCGTCGAGCTCGGCGGTGACCCGGCCCGACTCGTCATCGCCGGTGACAGCGCGGGCGGCAATCTGGCTGCCGTGGTGGCGATGACAGCCCGGGACCACGGTGGCCCGGCCATCGCATTCCAGGTGCTGATCTACCCGGTGGTGGATCAGCGTCGCAAATCGTCGCTGTCCAGCCCGCACACCCGCAGCGGGGTGCTGACCGCCGAGCACATGCAGTGGTTCACCGCGCAGTACCTCGGCGACAGCGGCGCACAGACCGACGTCTCGGCATCGCCGATTCTCGGTGACATGACCGGACTTCCGGACGGGCACGTGCTGACCGGTGCCCTCGATCCGCTGTGCGATGAGGGTGAGGAGTACGCCCGGATGCTCGCCGCCGGTGGCGCGAAGGTCAGTGTCCGGCGCTACGAGCGCGGCTTCCACGGATTCTTCAACCTCGCCGATCACCTCCCCGCCGCGGCCGAGGCCACCGAAGACGTGTGCGCCGTCGTTCGCGACGCCCTGAACAGCCCGGCCTGAACAAACCCGACCACACCTCAAACCCACTGAAAGGCAACCCATGAAGCTGAGGAACTCCCGCGCTCTGGTCACCGGCGCGAGCCGCGGCCTGGGCAAGAGCATCGCCGAGGTGCTCGCCGCACGCGGCGTCGACGTCGCGGTGGTGGCGCGCGACGCAGAGTCCCTGAACCTGCTTGCCAAGGAGATCGACGGCAAGGCCTATCCCACCGACCTCACCGATCCGGCCACTGTCGAGGCGCTCCTGGACCGGGTCGAGGCCGACGGTCCGGTCGACATCCTGGTCAACAATGCCGGAATCGACCGGGTCGGCCTGTTCCCCGATGCCAGCTCCGCCGACGTGCAGAACCTCCTGCAGGTCAACCTCGCCGCACCTTTGGAGCTGTGCCGCCAGGCCATGCCGCGGATGGTGCAACGGGGCCGCGGTCACATCGTCAACGTGTCGTCCTACGGGGCGATCGCGCAGGGCCCCGGGGTGACCTTGTACGGCACCTCCAAGGCCGGCCTGAGCCATTTCACCGCCGGTATCCGCGCCGAGCTGCGCGGCAAGCCCGTGGGCACCACACTCGTCCAGCTCGGCGAGGTGCGGACCGACATGATCGATCACATCCGGGAATTCACGCCCGCCCGCAAGACCATCGAGCGGTTCGAACGGCTGCGCATGTTGCCCTCGTCGGCACTGGAGCCCGAGGTGGTGGCCACCGCGATCGCCGACGCCGTCGAACGCAACAAGCGCCACGTCGTCATGCCGCGCCAGATCGTGGCGATGGCCAAGGTCACCGAGTTCCCGCGACGCATGTCAGAGATCCTGCTGACCGGCATCGACCAGAACGAGAAGTAGCGATGGCCGGCGCGAAGCTCATGGATCTGTCCGGCAAGGTCGCGATCGTCACCGGCGCCGCCCGCGGCCAGGGTGAAGCCGAGGCGCGGCTGTTCGCCGCGCTCGGCGCCAAGGTGGTGATGACCGACGTCCTCGACGAGGAGGGTGAGCGGGTGGCCGAATCCATCGGTCCCGCAGCACGTTTCGTCCAGCACGATGTCGGCAGCGAAACCGACTGGCACGCGGCCGTCGATATCGCGATGACCGACTTCGGACGCGTCGATGTGTTGGTCAACAACGCCGCCATCTGCAAGGTGGTGCCGCTGGCCGAGCAGGACGCCGACGGATTCGAGCGGATGCTGCGGGTGAATCTCATCGGCGCGTTCCTCGGCATGCAGGCCGTCACCGAACCGATGAAGGCCGCCGGTGGCGGCTCGATCGTCAACATTTCGTCGCAGGCCGGAGTGCAGGGACTCGCCGGCTACACCGCATACGGAGCATCCAAGTGGGGCTTGCGTGGCATGTCGAAGGTAGCGGCAATCGAGCTGGGCCCGTTGGGCATTCGGGTCAACACGGTCTATCCCGGCATGATCGACACGCCGATGATCGCTCATCTCGGAGTGGAACGCGGGCTCGGCGGCCATCCCGGTGCGCCACTCACCCGCGTCGGCACCCCTGACGAGGTCGCCGAAGTCGTCGCGTTCCTCGCCTCGGACGCGTCGTCGTACATCACCGGCGCCGATCTGACCGTCGACGGTGGCGCCAGTGCGGGCCGGATCCCGGTGACTCCGGTTCACACCGCCTGACGATCAATCGCTCGGGTAGTTGGTTTCCGCGCGCGGGACGAAGTCTTCCGGGCGAATGCCGAACTCCTGCGCGCACTCGAGTTCGAGGTCGTCGAACGAGTCGAAAACCCGTGCTCGAAAGTCCTGCGCGTTGTCCGCGATCGACACCGCGTCACCGGCGAACTGTTTGTCCACCGTGAAGACCTCAAGCTTGTAGAGCCACATGGTGTGATCGCGCGGTGCCCGGCCGAGGACGGCGATCTCCGGATACCATTCGGCGATGGATGTGCCGGTGCGGTCGATCAGGGCACAGGCACGCTCATCGAGAAAACGGATCGCAGTGAGAATCGCGAACCTGTACGCCTGACCGGTATCCCATTCGAAGTAGCCGCCTTCCCGGTCCGCTCGGACACCCGGGGGAAAGGCGTGATAGGGATCGGGGTTGAAGATGATTCCTCGCAAGATGGGGTAACCAGGGCTGTGATCTACAGCGATCCTATGGCAGCCCTGGCCACCCCTGCGCTCGGAACTGGCTCAACCCTGCGGCAGCACCAGGATCTTCACGTGCGCCTCCGGGTCGCGCAACGCCTCGAATGCGTCACCCAAGCCGTCGAGGCCGACTCGCCCGGTGATGATCGCCTCGGCGTCGATCTCGCCGTCGGCGAGTCGCTTCAGCACCGTCTCGTACGCCTCGTGGTACGGACCGTGACCGAAGTTGATGGCGATCTGCCGGAACTGTGCCACCACCGGGATGATCGTCTCGTCACCGAAAGGTGAGGCCACGACCTGGATCCGGGAGCCGAAGGGCAACGTGTGGGTCAGAGTGTTGAGGGTGCCGACGCGCCCGCTGCAGTCGTAGGCGATGAGTATGCCCGAACTGCCCCGTCCCTGCGCGAGCATCGAGTTCCACAGGTCGATCGGGTCCTGCTCATTGGGGTCAACCACGATGTCGGCGCCCATCTTGAGGGCCAGTTCCCGACGCTTGGGTGACGGCTCAGCGGCGATCACAGTATGTGCACCGTGCGCCTTGGCCGCCAGTATCGTGCCGAGACCGATTGAACCACAACCGATCACGAGCGCTGCGTCCTGCTCGGTGAGCCCGGACTGCTGAACGTGCATCTCGCCCACATGCAGCGGCTCGGCCAGGGTGGCGTGCTCGAGCGACAGGCCGGCGGGAACCTTGCGTACCCAGAACCCGTCGACGACGATGTATTCGCCGAAGGCCCCGTGGTACTCGTTCGAGTACCCGATGATCGTCGGGATCCCGGTGCCGGCCTCGGTCGCCACCCCGATACCCGCCACCCGATCGCCCACCTCGAAATCGGTGACACCCGAGCCGCATTCGACCACTGTTCCGGCGTACTCGTGTCCGAGCACGATGGGCTTGCTGTGATCGAAGACCGCGAGGGGAAACCCTCCGGCCGCCGCGACCGAGACGAACCGGCACGGGTCCTTCGACATACTCAGATCACTGCCGCAGATGCCACAGGCGGCGACCTTGATGCGTAGTTGACCGGGCCCGGTCGCGGGTGGTTCCTCGACCTCGGTGACCGTGAACTGACCCTCGAAGTATTCCGCTGCGCGCATCATGCCCATGCCCGATTGCTCCTCGCGTCCGCAACCTTGCCGGCGAGCTGCTCGGCAGGCTGGCCGTAATAGTCGGTGTGCGCCTTGGTGATCGCGCCGATGAGACCGCCGAGAAGATATTCGCTGTTGTCCTCGGCGAACTGCAGGCTGGCCTGCCGGCCCGCGTTGCGGTTCTTGAAGTGCGGGACCACCTCGGAAGCGAAGAGTTCGTAGCTGCGCAAGGTGTCATCCCAGCCGGCCATGTCCACATGCATGATCAGCAGCGTGCCGAATCCGCCGGTCTTCTCGACGAGACGCTCGATCTGGGCGATCGCATCCTCCGGCGTACCGATGATCGCCTGGCCGAACTCGCCGAGATTGTCAGTGCGCCACTGGTTGATGATGCCCTCGGGAGTCTGGGCCCACTCGGGGTTGATGCCCTGTTGCCGGTTGACGTATTCGGCGATGGCATGTATCCGGCGGCTGACGGCCCGTTCGGCCTCGGCCCGGGTCTCGGCGATGAACATCGGATTGACCAGGCGCCAGGTGGCGCGGTCCGCCTGATGGCCGTTCTCGGCCGAAACCTTCTCGTACACACCCCAGTTGCGGTCGAGCACGTCGAATCCGCTCGGCGAGCTGGCAGCCAGCGACAGCAGCGACAATCCGTGCGTGCCGGCGAGCACCGATCCGTTCGGCGAGATGGTCGAGGCGGTCGCCACCTCGATGCCCGCGGGATCATAGGTCGGCAGCTGCGCCCGCGCATCGCGCAGAGTGAACCAGTCGGTCTCCATGTCGACGACCTCGCCGCGCAGCAGCCGCAGCACCGCCTCGAGTGCTTCGCCCTGCATGCGGCGCTGGTCGATCGGGTTGATTCCCATCATGTGCGCGTCGAGCGGGATCTTGCCCGGCCCGGTGCCGACGATCAGCCGCCCACGGGTCTGCAGATCGAGCTGGGTGATGCGGTCGGCGGTGACCAGCGGGTGGTGATACGGCAACGACATCACGCCGGTACCGAATCGGATCCGCTCGGTGCGCTCGGCTGCTGCCGCAATGAACACGTCTGGGGCAGGGACGATTTCGGACCCGGTCGAGTGATGCTCGCCCATCCAGGCCTCCTCGAATCCGAGATGGTCGAGGTGCTCCATCAGGTCGATGTCGCGGCGCAGCTGCAGCGCGGGATCAGCGTTGAGGGGGTGATAGGGCGCCAGGAACGCCCCGAACCTGATCGAACTCGAGTTCCACATGTCCGGCACATTATCTGGATCGACTGATTGGATCAAGTGATCCATAAATTTGGGCGTGCCAAGCCCCCGCCGTACTGCCATGACCGGTCAGCCCCCGAGCAGCCGATCGACCCCGCCGACGACGAAACTCACCAGGTCTTCGTAGAAGTCCCGCAACTCGGCCTCGTCCAGGCGGCTCCCGTTACGGCGCCATTCGTCGGCCCGGCTCAGCGCCTGGATGAAGTTCATGATCGAGATGGCCCAGCGCAGCTCCAGGCGCGCCGGGTCCGAATCGGGAAAGGCTCGCTGTACCTGAGCGAAAAGTTCGTCGGGCAGATGCTGTTCGGTTTCGAGCATCACCGGATGGTTCTCCTGCGAGATCTGCGCGATGATCTTGATCCACCGCATCCCGCGGACCCGGTGGCGGAGCAACAGTTTCAGATAGGGCTCGGTGACCGCGCGGACAAGGGCGTCGGCACTCGGCGCAACGGCGTCGGCCGCGAGCAGCGCCACATTGGCCGCGATCTCGTCACGCACCGGCGCACCGACATCGGTGAGCACCGCGCGCAGCAGGTCGTCCTTGGACCCGAAGTGGTAGTGCACGGAGGCCGCGCCGAGCCCGGCGGCCGCGTTGACCGCCCGGACCGACACCGCATCCACTCCCTGGGCGGCGAACAATCGTTCGGCGGCCTTCACCAAGCGCAGCCTCGTGGCCGCGCCCTGCCGGTTCTGGGCGGCGACGGACACCCGACGAGCATGTCACGCGCCGAGCGGGCTGCTGAGCTGCGCTCTACGACGACGGCGTGTCGCCGGCGATCGGGGCGAACCGTCCCTCGGCGTCAGGCGCATAGGTGGTGGTGGTCATCACTGCGTTCACCGGCAGCGGACCGTACAGATGCGGGAACAACATCGCGTCGGGGTCCGTCGGTACACCGGGTTCCCAGCGCACCGGGTCGGCCAGCTTGGCCGGATCGATGTGCAGCAGCACCATGTCACCGCGACCGGAGTAGAGCCGGTTCGCCGGCAGATGCACCTGCTCAGGAGCCGAAAGGTGGACGAAGCCCTGCACACTCAGCGAGTCCGGACGATGCTCCCCGCTACGCTGGGCCGTCAGCCAATCCTCGACACTGCACAAGTGGACCAGGATCCGCGGCGATGGATGCATAGCGTCAGCTTGCCCGGCCAGCAACACGGCAGCCAAGTGAGACACGACACACCGGTGAACCCTTGGGGAACAAGGCCGGAATCCAAAACGTCTGACACAGTAGACATACGCAATCAAGGCGCCTTTGCCGAGATTCGAAGAGCAGAAGACGGAGGAGCCATGAACGCAACTCTGACAAGCCCGGAGCTAACCAGAGCCGATCGCTGCGATCGTTGCGGTGCGGCCGCACGCGTACGCGCGAAGCTGCCTTCGGGGGCCGAACTGCTCTTCTGCCAGCATCACGCCAATGAGCACGAAGCAAAGTTGGTCGAGCTTGCCGCTGTGCTGGAGACCAGCGCGGCAGACGCCTGACCGCCACCGGCCGGCACCACCCGCCTGGGCAGGAGCACGTTTCGTCAGTAATGCTTGACTGGTCATGACTGGCCAGCCACTTCCAGTACCACCATCACGCCACCACATCTGGCACATCACTCGACGCACATTGTCGAAGAGCTGGGACGATTCCATCTTCTCGGAGTCGGCACAGGCGGCGTTCTGGTGCGCGTTGTCATTGCCTCCCCTACTACTGGGGATGCTCGGCAGCCTGGCGTACATCGCACCGATGTTCGGCCCGGACACGCTGCCGACAATCCAGGATCAGCTGATCAACGCGGCGAACAGCTTCTTCTCCCCCAACGTCGTCAACGAGATCATCGAACCGACCATCCGCGACATCGTCAGGGGCGCCCGCGGCGAGGTGGTGTCGGTGGGCTTCGTGATCTCGCTGTGGGCCGGGTCGTCGGCGGTATCGGCCTTCGTGGACTCCATCGTGGAGGCGCACGATCAGACACCGCTGCGGCACCCGGTACGCCAGCGGTTCTACGCGCTGGGCCTGTACGTCATCATGCTGGTGTCTGCCATCGGGGTGGCTCCGCTCCTGGCCCTGGGGCCGCGGGCGATCTCCGAGCACATCCCCGAGAGCTGGGACAACGTGCTGCGGTACGGCTACTACCCGGCGTTGTTCCTCGCGGTGCTGGTGGGCGTGACTGTGCTCTACCGGGTCTCGCTTCCGGCTCCGATTCCGACGCACCGCCTGGTGCTCGGCGCCGTCCTGGCGACCGTGGTGTTCCTGGTCGCCACGTTCGGGCTGCGGATCTACCTGACCTGGATCACCAGCACGGGCTACACCTACGGCGCACTCGCCACGCCGATCGCGTTTCTGCTGTTCGCGTTCTTCCTGGGTTTTGCCATCATGCTCGGCGCCGAACTGAATGCGGCGATACAAGAGGAGTGGCCGGCGTCGGACACGCACGCCAGGAGACTGCGGGAATGGCTGGAGGACAAGGCCCACAACGGCGGCGCTCAGGCACCGGCGGAAACACCCGCGCCCGAGGCCGTCGAACCGCCCGGAGAGCGGCCTACTTCTTGAGCGATTCGTAGATCTTCTTGCAATCCGGGCACACCGGAGAGCCCGGCTTGGCCGATTTCGTCACCGGGAACACCTCGCCGCACAGCGCAACCACATGCGTGCCCATGACTGCACTTTCGGCGATCTTGTTCTTCTTGACGTAGTGGAAAAACTTCGGGGTGTCGTCGTCGGTCCCGTCGTCGACGCGTTCGTCGGTGTCCGGGCGCTCGATGGTCTGGGTCTGCATGGTTTTATTGTGCCTGGCTGCGGGGCATAGGGAAATCCGCATGCCACGACCCGGTCCAGGTGTGGAACAGTAGAGGCATGAAACAAAGCCACGAGCTGAGTTTCGACGACGATTTCGGCGACGATTTCGGCAAGGAAGCCCGCCCGGTTCTCATCACCAAAGCCGCACCCGCCTACGAAGTGCAGCACCGTCAGCGTGTCAGGAAGTATCTGACGCTGATGGCCTTCCGCATCCCGGCGCTGATCCTCGCCGCGGTCGCCTACAACATCTGGCAGAACGGGCTCATCTCGCTCGCGATCATCGTGGTGTCGATACCGCTGCCCTGGATGGCGGTGCTGATCGCCAACGATCGTCCCCCGCGTAGCGCCGAGGAGCCACGGCGTTATGCCGGTCACGGCGAGCGGATCCCGCTGTTCCCCACCGCGGAGCGGCCGGCGTTACAGAAGGACCCGTTTATGCCACCGCAACCGGACGCAGCGCGGCCCGACGGCGATGAGCCCAGCTGAGCGGCTTCTTTAGCCATTCTCAGGACATTCTCAGGTCGTTTCGGAAAAACCCCAGCTCAACGGGTATGAATCCGGAGATCAGCGGGAACTCTCATGGGGTCTGCGACGTTGTAGATCATGACAGTTCGAGCTGATCAGGAGGCCGTCATGGCAAATGCCACCACAAGCCGCGTCGACAGTGATCTGGACGCCCAGAGCCCTGCCGCCGACCTCGTGCGCGTGTATCTGAACGGCATTGGCAAAACGGCGTTGCTCAACGCCGCCGATGAGGTAGAGCTCGCAAAGCGCATCGAGGCGGGCTTGTACGCCCAGCACGTGTTGAACACCAAGAAGCGCCTGGGCGAGAACCGTAAACGCGACCTGGCCGCAGTGGTGCGCGACGGTGAGGCAGCGCGCCGGCATCTGTTGGAGGCCAACCTCCGCCTGGTGGTGTCGCTGGCCAAGCGCTACACGGGACGCGGCATGCCGCTGCTGGACCTGATCCAGGAAGGCAACCTGGGTCTCATTCGCGCCATGGAGAAGTTCGACTACTCCAAGGGCTTCAAGTTCTCGACGTATGCCACCTGGTGGATCCGTCAGGCCATCACCCGCGGGATGGCGGATCAGAGCCGCACCATCCGGCTCCCCGTCCACCTGGTCGAGCAGGTCAACAAGCTGGCCCGCATCAAGCGTGAGATGCATCAGAACCTGGGCCGCGAGGCCACCGACGAGGAACTGGCCGAGGAGTCCGGCATCCCGGTCGAGAAGATCAACGACCTGCTGGAGCACAGCCGTGACCCGGTGAGCCTGGACATGCCGGTCGGCACCGACGAGGAAGCCCCGCTGGGCGACTTCATCGAGGACGAGAACGCGATGTCTGCCGAGAACGCCGTCATCTCCGAACTGCTGCACACCGACATCCGCCACGTGCTGGCCACGCTCGACGAGCGTGAGCAGCAGGTGATCCGGCTGCGGTTCGGCCTCGACGACGGGCAGCCGCGCACCCTGGATCAGATCGGCAAGCTGTTCGGTCTGTCCCGCGAGCGGGTCCGCCAGATCGAGCGTGAAGTGATGTCCAAGCTCCGCAACGGCGAGCGTGCCGACCGCCTCCGCTCCTACGCAAGCTAGGCCTCCCTGGACGATGTGCCCCGCCGGTTTCCGGCGGGGCACATTGCGTATCCGGGCCATGTCGGGGTGTTTCCGGGGCCCCGCCAGCCCGTTCCGGGTCCCTGTCCTGGGGTTTTGCCCCGTTGTGTGAGGTGTCCGACGCCCCGATGTTGCGCCGCAGTTCAAGAGCCGGAAACGGTAGACTGTGCGGTGACGTTGGGGCTGGGAAGGCGCGCATGAACGATCTGGTCGACACCACCGAGATGTACCTGCGGACGATCTACGACCTCGAAGAAGAGGGCGTGGTGCCGTTGCGTGCACGCATCGCCGAACGGCTCGACCAAAGCGGTCCGACGGTCAGCCAGACGGTGTCGCGCATGGAACGCGATGGTCTGCTGCATGTCGCCGGCGACCGCCACCTGGAACTGACCGACAAGGGCCGCGCCCTGGCGGTTGCCGTGATGCGCAAGCACCGGCTGGCCGAACGGTTGCTCGTTGATGTGATCGGGTTGCCGTGGGAAGAAGTCCACGCGGAGGCATGCCGCTGGGAGCACGTCATGAGCGAGGACGTGGAGCGGCGCCTGGTGCAGGTGCTCGACAACCCCACCACCTCGCCGTTCGGCAACCCCATCCCGGGCCTGTCGGACCTCGGCGTCGGTGGGGCGGGCTTCGACGATGTCAGCCTGGTCCGGCTCACCGAACTTCCGGTCGGGTTGCCGGTCGCCGTCGTCGTCCGCCAGCTCACCGAACACGTGCAGGGTGACATCGAGCTCATCGGCCGGCTCAAGGATGCCGGCGTGGTGCCGAATGCGCGGGTCACCGTCGAGGCCAACGACCACGGCGGCGTGATGATCGTGATTCCGGGGCACGAGCAGGTGGAACTCCCCCATCACATGGCGCACGCGGTCCGCGTCGAGAAGGTCTAGCCACTCAACCCACCCGGCGCCGCCACGTCCGTCGAGGCGGCAGTTGAACGCCGAGCTGTTCGGCGAGCCGATAGCCGGTGACCGCCAACTCCCGGATTCGCTCCGGCCGCATGCCTGCTTGCAGCGCGGTGTCGAGCATGCCGGCCATTCGGTGCGTGGGGCGCGCCTCCAACGCAGCGTCGAGCGAAACCCCGGCCAGCGGCCCGTCACCTCGCGCATACGCGGAAAAGGCCAGTAGGACAAGCGCTTCGGCGCGCCATGGGTCCGGCAGACTACGGGCCAACAGCGCCCACAACGCTTCGGCCTGCTCGGCGCACTCGCCGACCGCCAGCGCATAGAGCGTGTCGCGGACCCTGGGATCGGCCAACCCCACGGCCAACTGCGCCAACACGGCGATACCGGGTGGATCCCCCTCGGCAGCTTGCACCGCCGCCCGCATCGCGGCCTCGACATCACCGCGCACCTCGGCGTCGTCCCGGGTATCCGGATACCCGGGACGCTGCGCCACGAGAGCCAACGGCCGTTTCATCGCCGCACTGGCGACCGGATCCGGCCGGATGACCTGCAACAGTTCGTCACGGCTGGCATAGAGCCGGCGACCGTCCAGCACCGCAGCTGCCGCCAGCGGTGACGCACCCGGATCGTCCACCCACCCCTGTTCGCCACAACCGTCGGCGCAGTGCCAGGATCCGCCGGCGGCCACCTTGTCCACCACGTGCGCGGCGTAGAGCTCGATGCCGTCGGCGGCAAGGGCCTGGTCGAGGTCCGCCGCCAGGCCGCGGTAGCGGTCATCGCACGCCCTGCAGTCCCTACTGTGATCGTCCACCACCACGGCGATCACCGCGTCCGCGCCGGCGCCGGCCACGAGATCGACCAGGTGCTCGATGCGTTCGGTCATGTCATCGGCCAGATCGGCGCGCATGACGCAGCCCAGCTCGCCCCGGTCGACGGTGACCAGGACGAGGCTCTGGTGCGGGACGAAGCCGAGTACCGCGGGCAGCGCGGCGATCAGCGCTCCGGGCCGGTTGAGGTGGAAGTCGAAGTCTGGCGAGGAGGGCGATGGTGTTGTCATGGCCCAACGGTGCCAACCTGCGCCGTCACGAACCGCCGCCCGAACCCGGCCGTTGCGGTGAAACCGCTGGAGCTGTGGATGAATTCGACGCTGGGGATAAGCGGTGGCATCTGTTCACTAGGTATTCGGCATGAGGTACATGCGCCGGGCCGGCGAGCCGCGTACACAGTTGTACCGTGGGTTCAGTGCAGGAATTCGACCTCATCGTCATTGGTTCGGGTCCCGGCGGGCAACGTGCCGCCATCGCCGCGGCAAAGCTCGGCAAGACCGTTGCGGTGATCGAGCGGGACATGATGCTCGGTGGCGTGTGCGTCAACACCGGCACCATTCCGTCCAAGACACTGCGCGAGGCGGTCGTCTACCTGACCGGGATGAGCCAGCGCGAGCTTTACGGGACCAGCTACCGCGTCAAAGAAAAAATCACCCCCGCCGATCTACTGTCGTGGACCCAGCACGTCATCGGCAGGGAAATCGACGTCGTCCGGTCCCAGTTGATGCGCAACGGCATCGAGCTGTACACCGGGCACGGCCGGTTCAAGGACGAGCACACGGTCGTCGTCGAGGACCCCAGCCGAGCCGAACTCGTCACTATCCGTGGCACTTTCATCGTCATCGCCACCGGAACCAAACCGGCCCGGCCCGCGGGGGTGCAATTCGACGAGGCGCGAGTGCTCGACTCCGATGGCATCCTCAACCTCACGACGCTGCCCAGCTCGATGGTGGTGGTCGGAGCCGGGGTCATCGGTATCGAGTACGCCTCGACGTTCGCCGCACTGGGCACCAGAGTCACCGTGATCGAGAAACGCGACAGCATGTTGGAGTTCTGCGATCCCGAGATCATCGAATCGCTGCGCTTCCATCTACGCGACCTCGCAGTGACATTCCGCTTCGGCGAAGAGGTGACCGCCGTCGACGTCGGAGCTTCCGGAACGATCACCACTCTGGCCAGCGGCAAGCAGATCCCCGCCGAGACCGTGATGTATTCGGCCGGAAGACAAGGGCAGACCGATCACCTCGATCTGGCCAACGCCGGCCTCGAAGCGGACCACCGCGGCCGCATCTACGTCGACGACAACTTCACCACCAAGGTCGATCACATCTATGCGGTGGGCGACGTCGTCGGCTTCCCGGCGTTGGCGGCCACCTCCATGGAGCAGGGCCGCCTGGCCGCCTGTCACGCCTTCGGCGAGCCCACCAAGGGCATGATGAGCATCCAGCCGATCGGCATCTACTCGATCCCGGAGGTGTCCTTCGTCGGGGCCACCGAATTCGAGCTGACCAAAGACTCGATTCCCTACGAAGTGGGGGTGTCACGCTACCGCGAACTGGCCCGCGGCAAGATCGCCGGTGACTCCTACGGAATGCTCAAGCTGTTGGTGTCCACCGAGGACCTGCGGGTGCTCGGCGTGCACATCTTCGGCACGAACGCCACCGAGATGGTGCACATCGGCCAGGCCGTGATGGGTTGCGGGGGCACCGTCGAATATCTCGTCGACGCAGTGTTCAACTATCCGACATTCTCGGAGGCCTACAAGGTCGCGGCGCTGGACGTGATGAACAAGCTGCGCGCGCTCAACCAGTTCCGCTACTAGCAGTCGGATTCGAGCGCCGCGGGTGCCGCGTCGCCCGGGCCGCCGGCTTCGGCGCGGATCAGCAACCGGGCGATCCGGTCATCGAAGCGCGGCGAATAGGACACGTCGTCATCGCAGCCACCGCCATCGAGTCCGCCCACCAACCCGGTGATCGTCGACCCCGAAACCCATGGGGCGCCACTGAATCCATCGGTCAGGCCCCCACAGGCCAGGGACGGGAACCCCTGCGGTGACGACTCGGTCGCGCCGCGACAGGCCAGCGGGCTGCCGCCCTCACCCATCGGGTAACCGGTCACCGTCACCGGACTGCCCGCCGCAGGCGCCGACCCGAGGGTCAATCCGCCACCGGCCGCGGACGGCAGGCTCACGCCGGAATCCCCGGTCACCTGCACGATCGCGTAGTCCGCCTGGGGGTCCTGTTCAGCGAGCCAACGTGAGTCCAGGTACACCTTGCTCACGTGCCAGGTATCACCCGCACCCGCACCGAAACCGGGGACGAAGGTGGTGTCGACACCGTCGAGCAGGCAGTGCGCGGCCGTCAGGATGAGATCCGCCGACGGGCTCGCCAACACCGAGCCGCTACAGGTGTGCGTCGTGGTGTCGCCCAGGAACAACGCCCCCACCCGCCGATCCGGCGTCACCGACTCCGCCCCGGCCTGCGACAACGCGCTGGCCGCAGCCGCTGAACTGATCGGCGGGGCCGGCTCGGGGCGGCCGGACGGTCCACCGGTCGTGGTGCCCGGAGCGGTGCACGCCGCGGCCCCGGCAACCAGCACGGCTGCCGCGACTGTGAATTTCACCATCCGGGTCACGTACATCATCATGATTTTGCCTGATCGCGGGGATACCCGCCGGAATGCCGGCCCCGGCCCAGCGCGTTCGCATGCACAGGCGGGGCGGAATACACCCGGAACCCGGGTATGCGGGACACTAGATGACACGGTGGTAGGCGCCGTCACAGCGTGCTACCGCAGCGAGGAGACGAAGCGAGATGACCGACAGCAGCGACACCCCCGAGCAGCACTACCAGCCCGATCAGAGCGGCATGTACGAGCTTGAGTTCCCGGCGCCGCAGCTGTCGTCTTCGGACGGCCGCGGCCCGGTGCTGGTCCACGCCCTGGAGGGTTTCTCCGATGCCGGTCACGCGATCCGGCTGGCCGCCGAGCACCTCAAGGACACCCTCGACACCGAACTGGTGGCTTCCTTCGCCATCGACGAGCTGCTCGACTACCGGTCGCGGCGGCCGCTGATGACGTTCAAGACCGACCATTTCACCAGCTACGAGGAACCCGAACTGAACCTGTACGCGCTGCACGACGGCGCAGGCACGCCGTTTCTGCTGCTGGCCGGCCTGGAGCCGGACCTGCGGTGGGAGCGGTTCATCACCGCGGTTCGCCTGCTCGGCGAGCAGCTGGGAGTGCGACAGGTGATCGGGCTGGGCACCATTCCGATGGCGGTGCCCCACACCCGCCCGGTCATGCTCACCGCGCACGCCAACAACAAGGAGCTGATCGCCGACCACACCCCGTGGGTCGGCGAAGTCCAGGTTCCGGCGAGCGTTTCCAACCTGCTGGAGTTCCGCATGGCCCAGCACGGACACGAGGTGGTGGGATACACCGTGCACGTGCCGCACTACCTGGCCCAGACGGCCTACCCGCCGGCCGCCGAGGCGCTGCTGACCGAAGTGGCCCGGACCGGTTCGCTACAACTGCCGCTGGAGAAACTGTCCGAGGCCGGAGCCGAGGTGTACAGCAAGATCAACGAGCAGGTGGAGGCCAGCGCTGAGGTGGCTCAGGTGGTGACCGGGCTGGAGCGCCAGTACGATGCATTCGTTGCCGCACAGGAAAATCGGTCTCTGCTGGCACGCGACGAGGAACTACCCAGTGGTGACGAGCTGGGAGCCGAGTTCGAACGGTTCCTCGCCCAGCAGGCCGGTGACAAGTTCAAAGACGACAAGTACAAAGACGGACGGGACGGCTTCGGCGACGGCTTCCCGAACGGCGACAACCACTCATAACAGCCCGACGCCGGGCCGAGGGCGAGGTTGACCAGCATGACCGAGCGCAAACCGCATCTGCGGACTGTTCGCGAGCTCACCCCGACGCTCGAATACCGCACGATCCACGGATACCGGCGGGCGTTCCGGGTCGCCGGGTCAGGGCCGGCGATCCTGCTGATCCACGGCATCGGTGACAACTCCACCACCTGGCACACCGTGCAATCGGCGCTGGCGCAACGGTTCACCGTGATCGCCCCGGATCTGCTGGGGCACGGCAGCTCCGACAAGCCGCGTGCGGACTATTCGGTTGCGGCCTACGCCAACGGCATGCGCGACCTGCTCAGTGTGCTCGACATCGACGGGGTGACAGTGGTCGGTCATTCGCTGGGCGGTGGCGTCGCCATGCAGTTTGCCTACCAATTCCCACAGCTGGTGGAGCGTCTCATCCTCGTGGGCTCCGGCGGGGTCACCAAGGACGTCAATATGGCGTTGCGGGTCGCCTCACTCCCGATGGGAAGTGAGGCGCTGGCACTGCTGCGCCTGCCCCTGGTGCTGCCGGCGTTGCAGTTGGCCGGCCGGGCCGCGGGCACGGTGTTGGGCTCAACCGGCCTCGGCCGCGATATCCCGGACATGCTGCGCATCCTGGCCGATCTGCCGGAGCCGACAGCATCGTCGGCGTTCGCCCGTACCCTGCGCGCCGTCGTGGACTGGCGTGGCCAGGTGGTGACGATGCTCGACCGCTGTTACTTGACCGAATCGGTTCCGGTCCAGTTGATCTGGGGTGAAAGCGATTCGGTCATCCCCGTCAGCCATGCCGAGATGGCGCACGCCGCAATGCCCGGTTCCCGGTTGGAGATCTTCTCCGGGTCCGGGCATTTCCCGTTCCATGACGATCCCGACCGCTTCGTCGAGGTGGTCGAACGCTTCATCGACACCACCGAGCCGTCGGTCTACGACCAGGAGCGCCTGCGCACCCTGCTGCGTACCGGGCGGACCGATTCGGCGATGAGCGGGACCTTCGACACTCAGATCGCCGTGCTCGACGCGATGGACGCGGACGAGCGCAGCGCAACCTGATCCGCTGACCGCACCGGGTCGGAGACAGCCCGCCCGACGAGCGCATGATGCGACGTAGCATCGGGTCATGGCCATCGACGTCACCGTGTTACGGGTGTTCACCGACTCAGACGGCAAGTACGGCAATCCGCTGGGCGTGGTGGACAACAGCACTGTCGCCCCGGACGACCGCCAGCGGATCGCCACCGAATTGGGTTACAGCGAAACGGTATTCATCGATCTGCCGCAGCCGGGCGGCAACTCGGCCAACGCCCACATCTTCACCCCGGTCGCGGAATTGCCGTTCGCAGGGCACCCCACGGTGGGGGCGTCGTGGTGGCTGCGTGAGGTGGGATCGCCGGTCCGTACCCTGCGGGTGCCCGCCGGGATACTCCAGGTCGAGTACGACGGAGATCGTGCCGTCGTCAACGCGCGGTCCGAGTGGGCACCGGAGTTCGCCATCTATGACCTGAGTTCGGTGGAGGAGTTGTTCGCCGCCGACCCCAACGATTTCGACGACGCCGATGAGAACTACCTGTGGGCCTGGATCGACAAGGCGAACGGCACGGTGCGCGCCAGGTCGTTCGCCCCCCATCTGGGGATTCCCGAAGACGAGGCGACCGGCGCTGCCGCGGTGCGGATGACCGACTATCTCAGCCAGGACCTCACGATCATCCAGGGCAAGGGGTCGGTGATCGAGACACGCTGGAGCCCGGAGGGCTGGGTTCGTCTGGCCGGCCGTGTGGTCAACGACGGGCCTACCCGACTGGATTGAACCTGGACTGAATTACGCCTCGGCGCGGTGCGCGCGCAGCGCCTCGATCTCGCGCTCGAAGTCCTCGGCTGAGGAGAACGACCGGTACACCGAGGCGAATCTCAGGTAGGCGACCTCGTCCAGTTCACGGAGCGGTCCGAGGATCGCCAAGCCGACCTCATTGCTGGGGATCTCCGGCGTGCCGAGGCCGCGGACCGCATCCTCGACCTTCTGCGCCAAAACGTTGAGTGCATCGTCGTCGACCTGTCTGCCCTGACAGGACCGGCGCACACCACGGATGACCTTCTCCCGGCTGAAGGGCTCGGTAACCCCGCTGCGCTTCACCACAGCCAGCACCGCGGTCTCCACGGTGGTGAACCGACGCCCGCACTCCGGGCATGATCGCCGGCGCCGGATGGCCTGGCCCTCGTCGGTCTCGCGGGAATCGACCACGCGCGAATCAGGGTGACGACAGAACGGACAATGCATTACCGCTCCTTCGTCATGCCGCCGGACAACTAGTTCGAGCGCCCTTGAGCGTACCCGCGATGCCCGCGGGAGACTCACCGCCGGGTCCAGTGGCGAGTAGGTGCTCACTCCGACACCGGCCAGTGTGGCTGTCGGCCAGGACGATTCAGCGGACATTGCACTGCTCAGCCAACCGGCGCGAGCAATGTCTGCCCGGAGTCGACCGCCACGGATTCGAGTTGGTTGAGGTCACGGATCTGCTCGACGACCCGGGCTACCGGGGCGTCCGGGGCGACCCGACGCGCCACCTGTTGCAGCGTCTCCCCCGATTTCACCTGGACCACCGCGAGCTCGGTCGGGGTCGGGGTCTCGGCCCCCATCACCCCACCGAATTGGGCCACCAGGCCGAGCCACACCGTGATACCCGCGGCGACCAGGGCCAGCAACACCGTAGTGAGCGGCGTGATGGGCCGGCTGCGATGCGATGCCCGCGACATGAGCACTCCGGTTCCGCGGTAGCGGACCGTCCCGGCGGCGGGTCGGTCGGGGGCCGGCCGCTGCACCCGGCGCACCGGCCGTGCCGTACCGGTACCGAAGGTGGCGCTGCCCCTGGTGCCGGCACCGCCTCTGGCCCGGACGCGCTGCGATGGGGACTGCGGCACGGCCCGAACAGCGCGGGAACGACTATCGGCGGGGATATCGATGATCGCCATCTGACTGCCTTTCGGTGGGACGGTTTCGCTCTTGTGTTCGAACATACTCGCTCAAGTGTTCGATGGATAGAACATGTGATCGAACTGTTGCCAAACGATAGAACAGGGCACCGACAAGTTCGGCCCGCCAACCCGACGCACGGCCGGCAACCGCCCCCCAGCCCGCCCCACCAGCAGACACGCCGCAACACGCGTCGAACACATGTTTGATTAATGTCGGATCAACGACTACATTCGGCCCCATGAGCGACGACCGCAGCAGGGACGGCAAGACCGACAGCCCGGCCGGATCGGATGGCGCGGGTCCACGCCGGGCCGAGGGGCTCACCGACCGGCAACGCACCATTCTCGACGTGATCCGCGCGTCGGTGAACAGTCGCGGCTACCCGCCGAGCATCCGCGAGATCGGCGATGCGGTCGGTTTGACCTCGACCTCGTCGGTCGCCCATCAGTTGCGCACCCTGGAACGCAAGGGTTACCTGCGCCGGGATCCCAACCGCCCGCGCGCGGTCGACGTACGCGGCGCCGACGATCCGGCGGCCGCGGCGCTGGTGTCGACCGACGTGGCCGGCTCCGACGCGCTACCCGAACCGACGTTCGTGCCGGTGCTCGGGCGTATCGCCGCAGGCGGCCCGATCCTGGCCGAGCAGGCTGTCGAGGACGTCTTCCCGCTGCCCCGCGAACTGGTCGGCGAGGGGTCGCTGTTCCTGCTCAAGGTCGTGGGCGACTCGATGGTCGATGCCGCCATCTGTGACGGCGACTGGGTGGTGGTACGCCAGCAGAGCGTGGCCGACAACGGAGACATCGTGGCAGCCATGATCGACGGCGAAGCCACCGTCAAGACGTTCAAGCGGACCCGCGGTCAGGTCTGGCTGATGCCGCACAACCCGGCATACGACCCGATCCCGGGCAATGACGCCGCGGTGCTCGGCAAAGTAGTCACCGTGATCCGCAAGATCTGACCGACCGGAGGCGGACCCGGCTGCACCAGATGGTTGCCGGGTCCTGCCGCTCAGTCCGTGCGCACGAAGCCGTTCGTGCGGGCGAATTCCTCACTGGCGAACCAAATCTCCGCCACTGCGTCGTCATACTCACTGCTGTCTGGTGCCCAGTACCGGCCCGACTGGGTGTCCGCTTTGATCGGATACCCCTCCGGTGCGCGGTGCGGGTCCTCCAGCGGTAGATGAATGGCGGTGGCACTGGGTATCTCGTCGAGTTCGATGGCGGCGTGGCGCCCGCTGTGAGCGTCACCGCCGTGGGTCTCACTGCTGTAGGCCTCACCGCTGTAAGCCTCATTGCTGTAGGCCTCGGCCTCGGTGATGACGCGGGTCGGTGCGGTGTCGACGTTGTCCTGATCGCTGGGCACTGCCAGGCCGCTCAGCGCCGAGAATCCCTGCGCCCCGTGCACTCCGCCGGCCGGACCGCTCAGTGACCCGGTGTCCGCCAGTTCCTCCTCTTCGAGCTCCGCTTCGATGTCGTCGTCGTCGCCCTCGGCAACTTCCTCGAAGTCGGCGTCGATGGGCGTATCGAGGTCCTCGTCGTCGAAGTCGTCGTCCTCGAAATCGGACTCTTCATAGTCGTTTTCGAAGTCGTCATCGTCGTCGTAGTCGTCGAATCCCTGTTCCGGGCCGGCCAGCTGCGAGGAATCCTCCGGTGGTTCCTCGTCCTCGCCAGGTGCCCCGTAAACACCCGCCGCTCCGTTCGGGGCGGCCCATTGACTGACCGGGATGGCGATATCGGTTGGCCCGTCGTACGGAGACGCCGCCCCTGCCGGTTCCGCGCCCGGCCCGGCGAACCGCGCCGTCGCGGCCTCGCCGCCATAGGCGGCGCTCGGCCCATGAACGTTCGCCGCATCGGAGCCGCGATCATCGCGGTACTCGTCGTGGTCATACCCACGCGAGCCGTAGCGGGCCTCGTCGTACCGCTCGTCGTCGTACGACGAATCCCCGGGTCCGCCGTCGTAGTCATCGTCGAACGGGTCGTGGTCGAAGTCGTCGTCGCCACCGGCGCGCCGACGGTGCCACAGCGCGGCCCCCACGATCAGCCCGGCGAGCAGCACAACCGGGACCACCGCGATCAGCCACCACCAGCTCCAATGCCAGGCGAACGGCTTCTTGGTGTCCGCACCGGAAGGCTGCGGCCCCGAGGCCGGGGTCTGACCGAGTCCCGGAACCTGCAGGCCACTCAATTCGGAGGCGAGTTTCGACGGCTCGGTGGTGAACTTGTTGGCGTCGCGGTCCCACGAGATGACTCCCCCGCTGAACCGCTGGCTGACGACACTGCCGTCTTCGGTCTGGTCGGCCATGGGGGCGCCCAATGCGCCCTTCGCCCCGCCGAGCTTCTCCCAGGCCGCGTTCATCGCGCCCCGCACGATCACCGCGCCGTAGTCCGGAGTCCAGAAGATGACGGGGTTGTCGGCAGCGGCGAAGGTGCTGATCCGGCTGTTGGGACCCAACCCGCCCTCGGACTCGCTGGTGGTCGGGAAGCCCAGATCACCCTCGGGGCCACCGACGCTTTCGTACTTCTCGAGCAGCTGGCCGGTGATGGCGTTGGCTCCGGTGGCCGGACTGTAGAAGATCTTGCCGCCGGCGTACTTCTGGCCGAACCCGCCGTCGCCGATCGGATACTGGTCGCCGTCCTTGGCTCCCAGTGGTCCCATCACGCCACCTGCTTCGCGACGCGCGGCGGCGATCGCCGAAGCAGGATCCATCGGTACGTCCAGGCCGGCAAGCTGGTCGGCGAGTTCCGGCGGCTCCGTGGTGAATGCCTTGGTTTTGCGGTTCCACGAAATCTCGCCGCCGGTGAACTTCTGTGAGATGACATCGCCGTCGAACATCTCGTCGTCAGCGGGGACGCCCAGCAATCCGGCGGAGCCACCGAGCTTGTCCCACGCAGCATTGATGGCACCCCGCACCACCCGGGCGCCGGTGGACGGAGTCCAGAAGATGACCGGGTTGTCGGGCGCGCTCAGGGTCGAGTTGCGACTGTCGGCCGCCCGTCCGGCGCCCTCATCGATCGTGGGGAATCCCATGTCGCCGTCGGCCGGACCGCCCAACGACTCGTACTTCTCCAGGATTGCGCCCTGCATGAAATGAGCGCCGGTCGGCTGGGTGAAGAACATCTTGCCCCCGGCGAAGTTCTGCGCGAAGCCAGAACCCACCGCGTACACGTCGCCCTGCCGCGGCCCCAGCGGGCCGCCGTCGCCACCGGTGGCCTCCCACGCGGAGGTGACAGCCGCGTCGGCATCCGCCTCCGGGGTGGCCGAAGCCACCGCCGGCACCACCAAACAAGCGACTACGAGTGCGAGCAGGCCGACCCCCAACCGCCACACGGCTGCGTTCAGCCTCGCTCCCGGCCTAGTCATGCGCCCTCCCCGCTCGTTCGGCAAAGTTTCCTTAGAAATGTCCCGCCCGGACAACTTTGCGTCAGCACGTGACGATAACCAAGGAACGTGGCCGATCATGACCAAAAAAGGCCCAATATCTGGATCCGTTGGCCCAGATATGGGCTTCCGGAGGCGTCACCTGGCCAAAATTGGGGCGATCAGACACCCAGACTGCGTCCGATGATCTCCTTCATGATCTCGGTGGTGCCGCCGTAAATGGTCTGAACCCGCGCATCCAGGTAAGCCCGGGCGACCGGGTACTCACGCATATAGCCGTAACCACCGTGCAACTGCAAGCAGCGGTCGATGAGCTCCACCTGCTTCTCGCTGGAGTACCACTTGGCCATCGCGGCCTGCTCCACGGTGAGTTTCTCGTCGAGGTGCAACCGGATGAACTCGTCGACCATCATCCGCACCACGGTGGCCTCGGTCGCCAGTTCGGCCAACAGGAACCGGCTGTTCTGGAAGCTGCCGATCGGCTTACCGAAGGCCTTGCGTTCCTTGGTGTACTGCAACGTCTGCTCGAGCACCGCCTCCATCGCCGCGGCGGCCATGATGGCGATCGAGATGCGTTCCTGCGGCAGGTTCTGCATCAGGTAGACAAAGCCCTGGCCCTCCTCGCCGAGCAGGTTCTCGACCGGCACCCTGACATCGGTAAACGACAGTTCCGCGGTGTCCTGGGCCTCCAAACCGATCTTGTCGAGGTGGCGGCCCCGCTCGAAGCCCTCCATGCCGCGTTCGACCACCAGCAGCGAGAATCCCAGAGCCCCCTTTTCGGGGTCGGTCTGTGCAACGACGATCACCAGGTCAGCGTTGATGCCGTTGGTGATGAAGGTCTTGGATCCGTTGAGGACGTAGTGGTCACCGTCGCGGACCGCGCGGGTCTTGATGCCCTGCAGGTCGCTACCGGTACCCGGTTCGGTCATTGCGATCGCCGAGATCAATTCACCCGTGCAGAACTTGGGCAGCCAGCGCTGCTTCTGCTCTTCGTTGGCCAGCCGGAGCAGATAGGGCGCGACGACATCGTTGTGCAGGCTGAAACCGATGCCGCTGTAGCGGCCGGCCACGGTCTCTTCGCAGACGATCGTGTTGTACCGGAAGTCGTCGTTGCCGCCGCCGCCGTACTCCTCGGGCACCGCCATCCCGAGAAAGCCCTGCTTACCCGCCTCCAGCCAGACCCCGCGGTCGACGATCTTGTCCTTCTCCCACTGGTCGTGGAACGGCGCGACGTGTTTGTCCAGGAATCCCCGGTATGACTCGCGGAACAACTCGTGCTCGGGCTCGAACAACGTGCGGTCGTACTTCACGACACTGCCCATGGTGTGACCTCCGGTACTGGTTACGGATTTGGGCCAACCTATACCAACCGGGTGGTTGGTCAGCCCGGGGAGGGGTGGGGACCGGCCGTAGACTCCGGTCATGCCCAGGTCGCCCGTGAGCCTCGCGCACTGGGGTGCCTTCACCACGGACATCGCAGACGGCGACATCGCCGCCGTCACCCCACTGGACGGTGACGCCGATCCATCTCCGTTGCTCGGCAACCTCGCGGGCTCGATCCGACACCGCTCGCGGATCGCCGGACCGGCGGTGCGACGCGGCTGGCTGCGCGACGGCCCCGGCCCCAGTACCGAGCGGGGCGTCGACGAGTACGTCTCGGTGACCTGGGATGAGCTCACCGACCTGCTGGCCGGCGAGCTACGCCGGGTCGTCGACACCTACGGCAACGAGGCGATCTACGGCGGCTCCTACGGCTGGGCCAGCGCGGGACGCTTCCACCACGCCCAGAGCCAGGTGCATCGGTTTCTGAAAATGCTCGGCGGCTATACGTTTTCCCGCCACTCCTACAGCCTGGGTGCCACCGGAGCGATCATGCCGCGAGTGGTCGGCACCCACGACGACCTGTTCAAGCGCTCCACCGATTGGGACGTCATCGCCGAACACACCGACCTGCTGGTGTGTTTCGGCGGTGTCGCGATGAAGAACACAGGTATCAATCACGGTGGCACCACGGCACATCCGGCCCGCGGCGCGCTGCACCGGATGCGTGCACGCGGCGGACAGATCGTGTCGCTGAGCCCGCTGCGCGACGATGTCGACGGCGACTGTCGATGGCTGGCTCCGGTGCCGGGTACCGATGTCGCGGTGATGCTCGCGCTGGCCTATGTCCTGGCCACCGAAGGGCTGGCCGACCGGGATTTTCTCGACACGTACTGCACCGGATACCAACGGTTCGAGCGCTACCTGCTGGGCGGCGATGACGGCGTTGCCAAGACTCCACAGTGGGCGTCTCGACTCAGCGGTCTACCTGCCGACGAGCTCACGGCGCTGGCCCGGCGGATGGCCGCCTCACGCACCCTGGTCACCGTCAGTTGGTCGTTGCAGCGCATCAGGTACGGCGAACAGGCGCCGTGGATGGGGCTGACCCTGGCCGCCATGTTGGGCCAGATCGGTATTCCCGGAGGAGGTTTCGGGCACGGCTACGGGTCGATGAACGAGCCGGGGTTGCCACCGCTGCGGTGCGGGCTGCCTGTGCTGCCGCAGGGCCTCAACCCGGTGCAGACGTTCATCCCGGTCGCGGCCGTCACCGACATGTTGCTGCACCCGGGTCAGCCGTTCGATTACAACGGCCTGCAACTGACCTACCCCGACATCAAATGCGTGTACTGGTCCGGCGGCAATCCATTTCACCATCACCAGAACATTCCGAGGTTGCGCCGGGCCCTGTCCCGGGTGGACACCATCGTCGTGCACGACCCGTATTGGACGGCGATGGCCAAGCATGCCGACATCGTGGTGCCCTCGACCACCGCCTATGAGCGCGAGGACTACTCGGGTTCGCGCAACGACCCACTCCTGGTCGCCATGCCCGCGCTGACCCAGCCGTACGCCGACTCCCGCGACGACTACACCACGTTCTCGGCGTTGGCCGAGCAGCTCGGCTTCGGCCCGCAGTTCACCGAGGGTCGCACGGCGCGCGAGTGGCTGGTCCACATGTATGAAAAGTGGTCCACCGGACTGGATTTCGAGGTTCCCGGGTTCGAGGAGTTCTGGGCCGCAGGACAGTTGCGGCTGCCCACCGAGCCGGGACTGACGCTGCTGGCCGATTTCCGGGCGGATCCCCTCGGGCGCCGGTTGGCCACCCCGAGCGGCCGCATCGAGATCTTCTCGGACACCATCGACGGATTCGGCTACGACGACTGTGCCGGTCATCCTCGCTGGTACGAGCCGACCGAGTGGCTGGGAGGTGAGCGTGCCCAGGCATATCCGTTACATCTGCTGGCCAATCAACCTGCGGCCCGGTTGCACAGCCAACTCGACGGCGGCGCAGTCAGTCAGGCGTCGAAAGTGCGAGGGCGCGAACCTATCCGGATCCACCCGACCGACGCCGCGGCCCGCGGGCTCACCGATGGCGACGTGGTGCGGGTGTTCAACGATCGCGGAGCCTGCCTGGCCGGGGTGGTGATCGACGACCGACTGCGTCCGGCGGTGTTGCAACTGTCGACCGGGGCCTGGTTCGACCCGGCCGATCCGGCCGACCCCGACTCGATGTGCGTACACGGCAATCCCAATATGCTCACCGACGATGTCGGTACCTCCTCGCTGGCCCGCGGCTGCACGGGAGCCCATGTGCTGGTGCAGGTGGAGAAGTTCGACGCAGCACTCCCCCCGGTCCGGGCACACGAGCCGCCGGTGATCCGGGCACGCTGAAATCATTGGGCGGCAGGCAGTTCCGCCGTTTGCCCGATGGCGCATACGTGCCGGTGCAAAGATCCCCTCAGCGCTGACGGCGTCGTCAGCAGAAGGAGATCCCGGCCGATGCGATTCTCACCCCGTTCTGCTGCCAGGTCAGTGCTGGTCGGCGCCGTCGCGGTATCCGGCTCGGTGGTCATCGGCCTGACGCCCATCGGCACTGCGGCGGTCGGCCTGGTCGTGGCCGTGACCCCGCTGGTCGTGCCCGGCACGGGAACCCCGAATCCGCAGGACTCCAACAACTACCTGGCCAACGCAGTCGCGTATTACGTACAGCCGAGCGGCAGTTGCGGTGCCCAGGACTGTGCCGCCCCGGTGGCAATCCCCTATATCGCTCAGTTCTGGCCGATCCCGCTCGCGGGCTGGGGCGGGTTGGAGGGCGCCAAGTGGAACGTGTCCGTTGCCAGCGGTGTCAGCCGGCTGACCAGCGAACTCGTAGGCGCCAACAATCCCAGCGCGGCGCACCCGGTGGCGGTCTTCGGCTATTCGCAGGGCGCCACCGTGGCCAGCATCGTCAAAGGCAATCTCGCTGACCTGACCGACGAGCAGAAACAGAACCTGAGCTTCGTCCTGATCGGTAACCCGAACCGCCCCGACGGCGGGCTCTTCGAACGGCTGGCGATCCTGGGTACCGTCCCCATCCTCGATGCGACGTTCGGCCAACCGACCCCGACGGACACGGGCATCGAGACCTACGACATCGCGCTGCAGTACGACGGTGTCGCCGATGCTCCCTCCTGGGTGCTCAATCCGCTCGCCTTGGCAAACGCGCTGGCCGGATTCCAATACGTGCACGGCACCTATCTGGATCCCAGGGGCGATGACCCCGACACCGCAACCCCGTACGGCTACACGCCGGAGCAGGTGCAGGCCGCGATCGAGAACGCCAAGGCGAGCTGCACCACCGAAACCCACTGCCAGAAAGTCGACGGCAGCGACACGTACTACGTCACCCTGCCGGCGAAGACCTTGCCGATCATGCAGCCCTTCCTCGACCTGGGTGCCGCGACCGGCACGTCGGCCCTGGTGGTTCCGCTGGTCGACCTGGTTTCCCCGATCGCGCAGACCCTGATCGAAACCGGTTACACCAGAACCGACTACAGCACGCCGACGCCGTTCCAGCTGCTGCCCCGGGTCAACCCGGTGAAGTTGGCCGGCGACCTCATCAACGACATCCCCGAGGGCGTCCGGGCGGCGCTCGACCCCGGACTCGACCCACTGCCCGGCTGGACCGACCCGACCCAGTCCGGCGATACCGTCACGGTGCAGGGCACCCCCGACGACGCCGTTCTCGCCACCACGAAGATCGCCGCGACGTCCGACCGCAAACCGGTGGTCCGGGTGAGCACGGTCGCCAAGCCGGAGACCGCGCTGAGCACACCCGATGACGACCAGACCACAGTTCCCGAGCCGGCCCGTCCGTCGTTGCGTAAAACCCTTGGCATCAAGGGACATCCGGCGCGCGACGCGGCGAAGTCCATCGGCAGCACGGTGCGTAAGGCCCTGGGTCAGGACACGGCAAAAGACGACGCCAAGCCCGCCCGCGCCAACGCCAAGAAGAAACCGGCCGCCTGACGCTCGTGCTCAGAAGGTGGCGAACTCGCTCAGGCCGGCGGCCAGCGCCATGGGTACCCGCGCCTTGATGCGGGTGCCATCGGCGGTGTGTTCGGTGGCGTCCACCCGGCCCTCGGCGTGCACCCGCGCCACCAGATCCCCACGGTCGTAGGGAATGGTCACGTCCACCGTGGCGTCGGTTGGCGGAATCATCTCCGCCATGCGGGCCCGCAACCGGTCCAGCCCGTCACCGGTGTGCGCGGAGACGAACACCGCGTCGGGCAGGGCACGCCGCAGCGCGGCGAGCCCGAGATCGGTGGCCGCGTCGATCTTGTTGACTACCAACAACTCCGGCGGTGGGGTGATGTTGTATTCGACAACCACCTCATTGACCACCTGCCGGACCGCGTTGACCTGCGCCAGCGGATGCTCGTCGGAGCCGTCCACGACGTGCACCAGCAGGTCGGCGTCGACCACTTCTTCGAGCGTCGACCGGAACGCCTCGACCAATTGGGTGGGCAGGTGCCGGACGAAGCCGACGGTATCGGTCAGCACGAACGGCCGCCCGTCGTCGAATTCGCCACGCCGCGTGGTGGGTTCGAGGGTGGCGAACAGGGCATTCTCGACCAGCACGCCGGCCCCGGTCAATGCGTTGAGCAGGCTGGACTTGCCGGCGTTGGTGTAGCCGACGATGGCCACCGAAGCGGAATCCGAGCCCAGCCGTCGGCTGCGCTGGGTGTCGCGGATCTTCTTCATATCGCGAATCTCGCGGCGCAGCTTGGCCATCCGCTCACGGATGCGGCGACGGTCGGTCTCGATCTTGGTTTCGCCGGGTCCGCGGGTGCCCACACCACCACCGGCGCCGCCGGCGCGACCGCCGGCCTGGCGCGACATCGATTCACCCCAACCGCGCAGCCGGGGCAGCATGTACTCCATCTGGGCCAGCGACACCTGCGCCTTGCCTTCCCGGCTGGTGGCGTGCTGGGCGAAGATGTCCAGGATCAGTGCGGTGCGGTCGATGACCTTGACCTTGACGACCTTCTCCAGCGAGTTGAGCTGGGCAGGCGAGAGTTCGCCATCGCAGATGACGGTGTCCGCGCCGGTCGCCAGCACCACCTCGCGCAGTTCGATGGCCTTGCCCGAGCCGATGTAGGTGGACGGGTCGGGTTTGTCTCGGCGCTGGATGAGCCCCTCGAGTACTTCCGAGCCGGCGGTCTCGGCGAGGGCCGCCAACTCGGCCAGGCTGGCGTCGGCGTCGGCCGCACTGCCCTCGGTCCACACTCCGACCAGGACCACCCGCTCCAGCCGCAGCTGGCGGTATTCGACCTCGGTGACGTCGGCGAGTTCGGTGGAGAGCCCTGCGACGCGGCGCAACGAGGCGCGGTCTTCGAGGGCAAGCTCACCGGTGCTGGGGGTGACGGGGTGTTGTGGATGAGTCATATGTACTTACAGGGTGTCACGTGGATCGGGCCGCGCGCACCCCAATTAGGCGTGCGCAGCGTTCCACCACTGCTCGGACAGGTCACCGCGTGCCACCAGTACGGAGGGGCCGCGCAGATAGCTGGTGGAGTCGGTGATGGTCACGGTGACCTCGCCGCCCGGGATGCGCACCCGCAACGTCCCGGTATCGACACCCTGGTGGGCCAGGGCAGCCAGCGTGGCCGCGACGGTGCCGGTGCCGCAGGAGCGGGTCTCGCCGACGCCACGCTCATGCACGCGCATTGACACTGCGCCGTCGAGCGGAACCGTGAGGACCTCGACGTTGACGCCCTCGGGGAACAGGTGCGTGTCGAAGGACACGGGCGCACCCACATCCAGGTCGGCCAACTCGTCCTCGGTCAGGCCGACACATGCCAGGTGCGGATTGCCCACGTCGACGGCCAGCCCGCTGACACTGCGGCCCCCGACCACCGCGGTCCCCGCCCCGAATTGGTTGGCCTTGCCCATCTCGACCGTGACGTCCGCAGTGGTGGCGCCGACGCTGTGCAGCACCACCGGACGCGGCCCGGCCAGCGATCCGACCACGAACTCGTCGGCGGATTCCAACCCCGAGGCCCTCAGGTAGTGCGCGAATACCCGCACCCCGTTGCCGCACATCTGCGCGATCGACCCGTCGGCATTGCGGTAGTCCATGTACCAGTCGTTGGCCGCAACCCCGTCAGGCAGCCTCTCGAATACTCCGGCAGCATGTGCGGCACCGGCCGTCGTCACCCGCAGCACGCCGTCTGCGCCCAGGCCACGGCGCCGGTCGCACAGTGCGGCCACGGCGGCCGGTGTCAGTGACACCGCAGCGTCGAGGTCGGGCAGCACCACGAAATCGTTCTGGGTGCCGTGCCCTTTCACAAAGCCCACGCCGTCGAAGATCACCTGATCAGGATACGTGCCGCCACACTCGCAGTGCGTCGTGCACCAGCCCGTCGGCTGCGCCGTCCAGCCACACCACCCGGTGGTCACGCCGGAACCAGGACCGTTGCCGGCGCACATAGCGCCGGGTGCCTATAAACGTGGCACGTCGGGCCTCACGGAAATCCGAACCATCGCCCCCGGCATCGAGGTCAGCCAGCACCTGCGCGTATCCGAGTGCCCGCGCCGCGGTGACCCCGTCGCGCAGTCCGCTGTCGATGAGCCCGCGCACTTCGTCCACCAGTCCGGCGTCGAACATCAGGTCCGTGCGTCGCTGCAGACGTTCATCGAGAATGGCTGTGTCCCAGTCCAACCCGATGATCACGGTGTCCCATCGGGGTGCGCCGATGCTCGGCGCCGACGCCGCGAAGGGCTGACCGGTGAGCTCCACGACTTCCAGGGCCCGCACGATTCGCCGACCGTCGGTCGGCAGGATCGACGCCCCCGCCGCTGGGTCCACCCGGGTCAGCTCGACATGCAGGGCGGCCACCCCCACCTCGGCCAACCGGGCCTCCCACCGGGCCCGTACCTGCGGGTCGGTGGCGGGGAACGTCCATTCGTCCAGCAGTGACTGGATGTAGAGCATGGAACCGCCCACGATCACCGGAACCGCGCCGCGAGCCGCGATGGCCTCCACGTCAGCCGCGGCATCCCGTTGGTAACGGGCCACCGTGGCGGTCTCGGTGACGTCGAGGACATCGAGTTGGTGGTGCGGGATGCCGCGCCGCTCGGCGACCGGCAGCTTCGCGGTGCCGATGTCCATCCCGCGGTACAACTGCATCGCATCGGCGTTCACTATTTCGGCGCCTCGTGCCCCGCCCAGATTCTCGGCCAGGGCCAGCGCCAGTGCCGACTTCCCCGTGCCGGTCGGCCCGATGACCGCGATGGGCCTGGTCACGGGAGCCATTCGCCGACGAAGTAGCCGACGCCGTACGGCGCTCCACGGTAGAGCTCACGGGCCGAGCCCGGCTCGGGTTCGGTCAGCCCGGCCAGCACCTGGTAGGCGACCCGGCCGAGGACGGTCCCGGGCTGTTCGGCCAGCGCTGACAGGTCTCCGGTGGCCAATGCGTCGTCGAGCTGCTGTTGGACCGGAACCGAGTCCGGATCATGGCCGCCGGGGGCCGTCGGGGTGAGCGTGTTCAGGCCGTCGGCGACCACGAGGACACCGACCGGATCCGGCGATTCTTCGAGTCGGGCGCGCAGGACCCGGCCGCGGGCCAGCGCCTCACCGACGGGGTGTGAGGCAGCGTAGGCGTGCACTTCGATGCCGACACCGGGTGTGGCCTGTCCGCGGATCCAGCCGGCGACCAGCGCACACAGCGGTAGCTCAACCGGCTCCCCCACGGGCCCGGGACCGAGTGCCACCGGGACGTCGACGCCGTAGCCGGCGAAAGTCCCGGCACAGTCCGGCCCGTACACCGCGTCGCGGGGGCCGGCGCCGATCGCCAGCCACTTCGGCGGCAACGAGCCCGCGGCGGCAATGACGGCCTCACGTAACCCGGCGACCTCGACCGTGGCCGCGCCCACCAGTTGGGGCACCAGAACCGGTGTGGCGGGGACGATCGCGATGGCGCTCAGCACCTCACCAAACTAGTGCGCGGCCACGGCTGCGCTGCGCGCCGAGGGCCGGTAGGACGCTCAAGAACGGCCCGTCGCGGGCACCGCGCATCCGAGTTTGTCAGGGCATTGCGCCGAAAGCCGTGGGCACGGCACAGCACGACCTGCTTCAATAGCGGACAAAGCGACAGCATCAGGCGCCGCGTCGCGCGGCAGATGCGCGGGTAACCGTGCGGAGTACGAGGAGCGGATATGACAACCAGTGAGCCAGGCGAAGCCACCCCCCCGACCACCTCCGGGCCCGCGCCGAAGCCAACGCCTTCATCTATCCCAAGGCCCGGACCACCCCGCCCCGTTCCCCGCCCGAGCCGGGTCGCGCCGGTGGTCGCGGTGGCACCGACGGGCGATCCGCACGAATTCGGTCGAGTGGATGCCGACGGCACGGTGTGGCTGGTCAACGGATCCGGCGAACGTGTCATCGGCTCGTGGCAGGCCGGTGACACCGAATCGGCGTACGCGCACTTCGGCCGGCGCTTCGATGATCTGCACACCGAGGTCGCTCTGCTGGAACACCGGCTGTCCTCCGGCACCGGCGATGCCCGCAAGATCAAGTCGGCGGCCGCCACGCTGGCTGAAAGTCTGCCCACCGCAGCGGTTCTGGGCGACGTTGATGCGTTGAGCGCACGCCTGGCCGCAATTCTGGAGCACGCCGACGCGGCTGCGGCGACCGAGCGCGCCCAGCGTGACGAGCATCGCGCCGCCCAAACCGCACGCAAGGAAGCGCTCGCCGCCGAGGCCGAGGATCTGGCTGCCAACGCCACCCAGTGGAAGGCCGCCGGTGACCGGCTGCGCGAGATCCTCGATGAGTGGCGCACCATCACCGGGCTGGACCGCAAGCTCGACGACGCGCTGTGGAAGCGCTACTCGTCGGCTCGCGAGACTTTCAACCGCCGTCGCGGGTCGCACTTCGCCGAACTGGACCGCGGCCGCGTGGGCGCCCGTCAGGTCAAAGAGGCGCTGTGCGAGCAGGCCGAGCAACTGTCCGGCTCGACCGATTGGGGCGCCACCGGTGCCGCGTTCCGTGACCTGCTGGCCCAGTGGAAGGCCGCCGGGCGCGCCGCCAAGGACGTCGACGACGCGTTGTGGCACCGGTTCAAGGCCGCTCAGGACACGTTCTTCGGGGCCCGAAACGCCGCCCACGCCGAACGTGACGCCGAGTTCAAGGCGAATGCCGCCGCCAAGGAGGCGTTGCTGGTCGAGGCGGAGAAGATCGACACGACCGATCTGGATGCGGCCCGCGCGGCTTTGCGCACGATCGGCGACAAGTGGGACGCGATCGGCAAGGTTCCCCGCGAGCGAGCCACCGATCTGGAGCGACGCCTGCGTGCCGTGGAAAAGAAGGTCCGCGACGCTCCGACGGGCGGTGTCGACCCCGAGGCCAAGGCTCGTGCCGACCAGTTCCGCTCACGTGCCGAGCAGTTCGAGAAGCAGGCCGAGAAGGCCGAGGCCGCCGGCCGCGCCAAGGACGCAGCCGACGCCAGGGCGAGTGCCGAACAGTGGCGTCAGTGGGCAGATGCCGCGGCCGCCACGCTCGGAGAGCGCAACTAGGCGAAACTAGGTCTGATCCGGCTGGTCCGGCTTCTCGCCGGCCGTATCGGGCTTGGTGACGTCGGTGGTGGTGACGTCGGTTCCGGTGTCGCCGCCGGGCATAGGGATGCCGAGCACGTTGCGCTGCTGATGCTGCGCGGCTTCGCGGCGCCGATCCGCCTCGGCCGCCAACTGCAGTGCGGTACGCGACCACACCACGCGGGCCCAATGGAAAGTCAGCACGATCACGGCCAGCCAGCCGATGATCAGCCCGATTCCGGGGCCCGGATGGCCTGCAGCGGTCTGACGCGACCACACCGCAAGCATCCCGAGCGCACTTGCCACGGCCGAACCGGCCAGCGCGGTCCAGGCCAGCGCCCAGCGGCGAGTGATCAGCGCCAGGGTCGAGAACCCCACCGAGAACACCAGCGCCAACCAGGTGAACACCCGCGACGGCAGTGAGATGCCGTCGTTGATCGCCGTGGCGTCACCGACCAGGACGTCGAACCCCTTGGTGGAGCCCGTGTGCGGCAGCACGAACGACAGCAGTACCACGAACACCAGGATGGCCACGACCATCGCCCGCGGACCCGAGTCGAACTCGCGGGTGACCTTGCGTTCGACGGCAGCCAGGTCGTCCTTGAACCGGTCGAAGTCGCTTTCGTTGTTCAACAGCCACATCCTCCTGATGACGGCAGGGATTCCGGCGCACCGATCCGCGGCAACCCGAGACCGACGCCGGTACGCGGGCGCTGCCCCGCCTCGTGGGCGTCACCGGCGCGGGTGCGCCGATGGGTGGCCAACGGGGCGTCGGCGATCAGATGGTGCGGCGCGGCGCCGGTCACGGTCGTGGTGACGATGTCGCCGGGCCGGATCCGCTCCGCGTCGGCGCCGGGGCTGAAATGCACCAGCCTGCCGTCACGTGCCCGGCCCGACATGCGGGCGGTGCTGGCGTCCTTGCGGCCCTCGCCCGTGGCGACCAACAGTTCCACCGCCCGGCCGATCTGAGCTTGGTTCTCCTCCAGGGAAATTCGCTCCTGTAGCTCGATCAGCCGTTGATAGCGTTCGGTGACAACCGCTTTCGGCAACTGATCGGGCATCTCGCCGGCCGGGGTACCGGGCCGGATGGAGTACTGGAACGTGAACGCGGTGGCGAACCGCGACCGCTCCACGACGTCGAGCGTGGCCTGGAAGTCTTCCTCGGTCTCGCCCGGGAAGCCGACGATGAGGTCGGTGGTGATCGCGGCGTGCGGGATCGCGGCGCGGACCTTGTCGATGATGCCCAGGTAGCGCTCGGCCCGGTACGAGCGGCGCATTGCCTTGAGGATGCGGTCCGACCCGGACTGCAGCGGCATGTGCAGTGTCGGGCAGACGTTGGGGGTCTGCGCCATCGCCTCGATCACGTCGTCGGTGAACTCGGCCGGGTGCGGTGAGGTGAACCGCACCCGCTCCAACCCTTCGACCTGGCCGCAGGCGCGCAGCAGCTTGGCGAATGCACTGCGGTCGCGGGACACTTCGGACCAGTTCATCGGGTCCTCGCGCAAGCGCTCGTCCGCGGCAAAAGACACGCCGTAGGCGTTGACGTTCTGGCCCAGCAGGGTGACCTCGAGCACGCCCTGGGAGGCGAGGGTCTGTACCTCGGCCAGGATGTCCCCGGGGCGGCGGTCGACCTCCTTGCCGCGCAGCGACGGCACGATGCAGAACGTGCAGGTGTTGTTGCAGCCCACTGAGATCGACACCCATGCCGCATAGGCGGACTCCCGCGTCGCGGGCAGAGTGGACGGAAACTCCTGGAGCGCTTCGACGATCTCGACCTGGGCGGCGCGGTTGTGGCGGGCCCGCTCCAGCAGCGTGGGCAGTGACCCGATGTTGTGGGTGCCGAAGACCACGTCGACCCACGGGGCGCGGCGCAGGACCGCATCGCGGTCTTTCTGGGCCAGGCACCCGCCGACGGCGATCTGCATATTCGGATCGGCCTGTTTACGCGGAGCCAGGTGACTGAGATTGCCGTAGAGCTTGTTGTCGGCGTTCTCGCGCACCGCACAGGTGTTGAACACCACGATGTCGGCGTCGGCTCCGTCGGGGGCCCGCCGGTATCCGGCGTCCTCGAGTAGGCCCGACAGCCGCTCGGAGTCATGCACATTCATCTGGCAGCCGTAGGTGCGGACCTGATAGGTGCGTGCGCAGCCGAGGGCCGGGTCAGCCGATGCGTCCCGGTTCACCATCGTCGTCACGGCCTCAATGGTACGGAGCCCCCGGAAACGTTAACGCGGCGGATTCACGAGATCCGGGCAGGCAGGGCGTTCCCTGGGTAAGGTCACCTGCCATGGGTAGCCCCGGCGAGCAGCCGCAGGTCGACGACGCAGCAGCACCAGATGTGCCGATGATCTCACTGTCGGGAGTCAACAAACACTTCGGACCCCTGCATGTTCTCAACGACATCAACCTCGATGTGGCCCGCGGCCAGGTGGTGGTGGTGCTCGGCCCGTCAGGTTCTGGCAAGTCCACGTTGTGCCGCACCATCAACCGGCTGGAGACCATCGACTCCGGGCAGATCGCGATCGACGGTCAGGCGCTGCCGGCCGAGGGCCGAAAGTTGGCCCAACTGCGTTCGGATGTCGGCATGGTGTTCCAGTCCTTCAACCTGTTCGCGCACAAGACAATTCTGGAGAACGTCATGCTCGCACCGTTGAAGGTGCGCAGGAAGTCCAAGGCGCAGGCCCGCGAGAGCGCGATGGCCCTGCTGGATCGCGTCGGGGTGGCCAACCAGGCCGACAAGTACCCGGCTCAACTGTCGGGCGGTCAGCAGCAACGCGTCGCCATCGCGCGCTCACTGGCGATGAACCCGAAAGTCATGCTGTTCGACGAGCCCACCAGCGCACTCGATCCCGAGATGATCAACGAGGTTCTGGCCGTCATGACGTCGCTGGCCGGCGAGGGAATGACGATGGTGGTGGTCACCCACGAGATGGGCTTCGCCCGCCGGGCGTCTGACCGCGTGGTGTTCATGGCCGACGGCGCCATCGTCGAGGACTCACCACCAGCCGAGTTCTTCGACAACCCGAAATCGGACCGCGCAAAAGATTTTCTCGGCAAGATCCTTCACCACTGACGCTCCGCCGAAAGGAACCCGCAAATGCCCTCCGTGCCGTTCAAGTTGGTCGGTACCCTCGCGCTCGCGATCGCACTCCCCTTCACCGCGACCGCATGCGGCGGCGGTGGCGACTCCAGCAAGATCATCATCGGCAGCAAGTACGACCAGCCCGGCCTCGGCCAGAAGAAGCCTGACGGCACCATGTCCGGGTTCGACGTCGACGTGGCCAAGTATGTGGCGAACGAACTCGGCTACCCCGAGGACAAGATCGAGTGGAAGGAAGCCCCCTCGCCGCAGCGCGAGACGCTGATCCAGAACGGTCAGGTCGAATACATCGTCGGTACCTACTCGATCACCGATGCCCGCAAGGAGAAGGTCGACTTCGCCGGCCCGTACCTGCTGACCGGGCAGAGCCTCCTGGTCCGCGCCGACAACACCGACATCACCGGGGCAGCATCGCTGGAGAACAACAAGAAGCTGTGCTCGGTATCGGGATCCACCCCGGCGCAGAACATCAAGGACAAGTACCCGAAGGTGCAGCTGCAGCAGTTCGACACCTACTCGGCGTGCGTCGATGCGCTCAAGAACGGCATCATCGACGCGGTGACCACCGACGAGGTGATCCTGGCCGGCTTCGCCGCGCAGAGCCCGGGCACCTTCAAGATCGTCGGTGACACGTTCTCCGAGGAGCGTTACGGCATCGGCCTGAAGAAGGGCGACACCGAGCTGCGCAAGAAGATCAACGACGCGCTCGAGAAGATGGAGTCCAGCGGCGCCTGGAAGGAAGCGTTCGAGCGCAATCTCGCACCGGCCGGTATCCAGACCCCGGCGCCACCCGCCGTCGACCGAAACTGAGCCGGAGACAGCACACCGACCGTGGAGATTTTCGACGCACACCGCGACCAGATATTCGCGGCGTTCTGGACCACGATCCAGCTGACGGTGTACTCCGCGATCGGTGCGCTGATCCTGGGCACGGTGCTGGCCGCGATGCGGCTGGCACCGACGCCGGTGATGAACTGGCTGGGCACCACCTACGTGAATATCGTGCGCAACACACCGTTGACGCTGATCATCCTGTTCTGCTCGTTCGGGGTGGGCCAGACGCTGGGCATCACCCTGGTCGACCCTCATTCACCGACTTCGATCGCAGACAGCAACTTTCGTCTGGCCGTGCTCGGGTTGACCGTCTACACCGCGTCTTTCGTGTGTGAGACGGTGCGGTCCGGGGTCAACACGGTTCCGCTGGGCCAGGCCGAGGCGGCCCGCTCACTGGGCCTGAGTTTCGGCCAGAATCTGAGGATCATCCTGTTGCCACAGGCTTTTCGGTCGGTGATCATCCCGCTGGGATCGGTGCTCATCGCATTGGCGAAGAACACCACCATCGCCTCTGCGATCGGGGTGGCCGAGGCCGCACTCTTGATGAAGGAGATGATCGAGAACACCGCCGCCCTGTTGACGATCGGCGTGATCTTCGCGACCGGGTTCGTGATCCTGACCCTGCCACTGGGGCTGGTCTTCGGATGGTTGGGTAAGAGACTGGCGGTGGCCAGGTGATGAGCGCTTGCGCGAAGAACGGACAGACACAGTGAGCAGCGCATCGGTTCTCTTCGACGCACCCGGCCCACGGGCCCGAATCCGCAATCGTCTTCTCACCCTGCTGACTGTGGCCGTCGCTGCTGTGCTGCTGGGTTTCGTGATCTGGCGGATGTCGGCCAAGGGCCAGCTCACCAGTCAGAAGTGGGAGCCGTTCCTGACGGCCGACCTGTGGCAGACGTACGTCCTGCCCGGCGTGCAGGGCACGCTGACCGCCGCGGCGGTCTCCATCGTGTTGGCGTTGATCCTGGGTGTGCTGCTCGGGGTAGGCCGACTGACCCCGATTGCGCCGATCCGTTGGGCGTGCGCGGTGATCGTGGAGTTCTTCCGCGCGGTTCCCGTGCTGATCATGATGATCTTCGCGTATTTCCTGTTCGCCGTTTACGACGTGTTTCCGTCGAAGCAGCTGGCGCTCGCCGGTGTCATCACGGGGCTGACGCTCTACAACGGTGCCGTGATCGCCGAGATCGTACGGGCCGGCATCAATACCCTGCCCCGCGGTCAGCATGAGGCCGCCGCGTCGCTCGGCATGTCCTGGGGACAGACAATGCGGTTGATCCTGCTACCGCAGGCGGTCACCGCCATGCTGCCGGTCCTGGTATCCCAACTGGTGGTGGTACTCAAGGACACCGCGATCGGCTATCAGATCACCTTTGTCGAGATGGTGCGCCAAGGCACGGTCATCGGGTCGGCATACGGCAACTACCTCCCGGCGCTGATCGTTATCGCCATCTTGATGATCACGGTGAACTTCACGCTGTCCTGGTTCGCGACCTGGCTGGAACGGCGCCTGCGCCAATCTGCTCGCGGCCCCGCCCCGATGGAGGCCGAGGCCGTCGAACAGGAAGGTGCACCGGGCGCGCAGGTGCTGCACACACAACGCGATTGACGGGCTCAGACCTCGCCTTGATCGGACTGGGCGATACCGTCGCCGCCACCGGACGTAAAGACTGACCTACACCCGGCGGCGCTCCCGCTCGCCGGCTAGCTCGACGCTGACGACGTCGAAGGCCATCGACTGGTTGTAGCCGCGTCGCGCCAACATGCCGACGAGCCGACGCGTCACCTTCACATCGCCGTCATCGTCAGTGAGCCGCTCGCGACGCAGCTTGTCCCGAACCAACTGTTCGGCCCGTTGCCGTTCGGCCGCCGGATCCAGGTCAGCCAGCGCGGCGTCGATGACCTCCTTGTCGACGCCCTTCTTGCGAAGCTCGACGGCCAAGGCGCGCTTGCCTTTTCCTGAGTTGGCGTGCCGGGACCGCACCCACTGCTCGGCGAAGTCCTCGTCATTGATCAGCCCGACCTCGGTCAGCCTGCTGAGCACGGTGGCACTGAGGTGCTCGTCATAGCCCCGTTTGGTGAGCTGTTCGGTCAACTCGGCGCGGGTGCGGGCCCGCACGGTGAGCAGGCGCAGGCAGACATTCTTGGCCTGCTCCTCGCGTTTACGAGGATCCTCCGCCTGCTCCCCCTCGGGCTTACCCGACGGCTCAGAAGTCAACCGGGGCGGGAAGGACGTCATCAGCCTTCACCTCGGCGGTCACGACAGCACCGATACCGAGCTTTTCCTTGATCTTCTTCTCGATCTCGTTGGCGACATCGCCGTTCTCCAACATGAACTTCCGGGCGTTCTCCTTGCCCTGACCCAACTGCTCACCCTCATAGGTGAACCAGGATCCGGACTTGCGGATGAAGCCGTGCTCGACGCCCATGTCGATGAGCGAACCTTCGCGGCTGATGCCGTGGCCGTACAGGATGTCGAACTCAGCCTGCTTGAAGGGCGGCGAGACCTTGTTCTTGACAACCTTGACACGGGTCCGGTTACCGACCGCGTCGGTACCGTCCTTGAGCGTCTCGATACGACGAACGTCCAGACGGACCGAGGCGTAGAACTTCAAAGCCTTACCACCCGTGGTGGTTTCGGGTGAGCCGAACATCACACCGATCTTCTCGCGAAGCTGGTTGATGAAGATCGCGGTGGTACCCGAGTTGTTCAGCGCACCGGTCATCTTGCGAAGGGCCTGGCTCATCAGGCGGGCCTGCAGACCGACGTGGCTGTCACCCATCTCGCCTTCGATCTCGGCGCGGGGCACCAGCGCCGCCACCGAGTCGATCACGAGGATGTCCAGGGCGCCCGAGCGCACCAGCATGTCGGCGATCTCCAGCGCCTGCTCACCGGTATCGGGCTGACTCACCAGCAGCGAATCGGTGTCCACACCGAGCTTCTTGGCGTACTCGGGATCCAGGGCGTGCTCGGCGTCGATGAACGCCGCGATACCGCCGGCGGCCTGGGCGTTGGCCACCGCGTGCAGCGCCACAGTGGTCTTACCCGAGGATTCCGGGCCGTAGATCTCGACCACGCGGCCACGCGGCAGGCCGCCGATACCGAGTGCCACGTCCAGGGAAATCGAACCGGTGGGGATCACCGAGATCGGCTGGCGCACCTCCTCGCCGAGGCGCATCACCGAGCCTTTACCGAAGTTCTTGTCGATCTGGGCCATCGCCAGTTCGAGCGCTTTTTCGCGATCAGGGGCCTGTTGCGCCATGATGGTGCCTCTCCGAGTAGTCGTGCTGACCGGTGTTCCGATCGGTTGGCCGTGACGCTAAAGCAAGCCACCGACAACCTCGGTTTTCCAGCCGAACACCGCCCACACTAGACGAACATCTGTTCGATTCAAGAGGACACGCCGGAGATGGCCCCGGTCAGCGACGCCAGTTGGGAAAGTTGTCGAGATCCCGCAGCGTCATGACGAACCCGAATGCGCCAACGGCGATGGCCACGAAATATCCGAGAGCGGCCTGCCATCCAGCCAGAGTTGACGCGACCAACCAGCACAGCAGCACTGCTGCGATCACCAGCAGGACACCGTAGAGGGGCGTCCGCATCGGATGGTCACCGAGACCCATGACTCCGGTATACGCCGAAAATTCACATAGTGGAAGCCGGTCGGCTCACCGCGGATTCACCACAATTCGCGCGGGACATCGAAGTCGGCGCACAGCGCCCGCCACACATTGCGCGGGTCCACCCCGTCCTCGATGGCCTGTACGGCCGTGCGGCCGTCGAGAGCAGTGAGCACGTGGTCGACGAGCAGCGAACGACCCCGCATCTCGCCGAACTGGCCGTCTACGAGCTCATTGAATTCCGTCAACCGCACGAGCTCAAACCTACCCAGTTCCGGTGAGAGCGTCTTGGCACACCCGTACCGGATCTGCCACCTCGGCCAGCGAGGCGCCGGCGCGCTGCGCAGCCACCCGGTAGGAGGAAGACCCGAGCACGGTGCCGACCGCGGCCGTCAACGCCTCTCCGGACAGCGGCCGCACCAGCTGCGCACTACCTTGGCGCACAACACGATTGGCGATCTCCCACTGATCACCGCCGCCGGGCACCACCACCATCGGTACACCCGCGAGCAGCGCCTTGGACACCAGGCCGTGCCCGCCACCGCAGATCACCAGGTCGGCGTGCGACAACAACTCGTCCTGGCGGCCGAGGCCCACCGCCGCCCACGGGGGCACGTCGACATCGGCCCCGCCCAGCCGCGACACCACCACGCGGGCCCCTTCCGGCAGCGTCTGGCCCGGGCGCAACGAATCGAGAACCAGTTCGGCCATCCCCTGCGTCCCGGTGGTCGCGGTGGAGGGCGCCACCATCACGACCGGCCCCGAACCCGGCGGCACGGTCAGCACCGCGTCGGTCGGCTCGAAATGCAGCGGGCCCACCACCACGGCCTCGGCCGGCCAATCCGGACGGGGCACCTCCAATGCCGGCAGCGTGGCGATCAACCGGCGCAAGGGCCCGGGGTCCTGCGCGGGCAGGCCGATCGCGGCCCGCACCGCGGCCCGCTCAGCCAGCCCTGCCCGCACGGACCGTGCGGTCAGCGCCCGCATCACACCGTCGCGCAGTCGTCCCCGGATGCCGACACCGGCGGCCAGCCCGCTGCCGAGCGGCGGGAGCCCCTTCGACGGCAGGTACAGCGGGTGTGGGCTGAGCTCTACCCACGGCAACCCGAGCAGCTCGGCAGCCAGCCCGCCACAGGCGGTGATCACGTCGGAGACCACGAGATCCGGGTGCAGCTCCGCCAGCCCGGGGACGTTGAGCTGCGCCATCCGCCCGGCGCGCTGGTGGATCTTGGACCCGGCGTCGGCATCGTCGTCGACATCGGTCGGATCGAGACCGACGAGCTCCACCGCATCGATGCCGGCGGCCCGCGCGGTGTCGAGCCATTCCACCCCGGTCAGCAGCGTCGGGATATCGCCCGCAGCCAGGAACTTCAGGCACAACGCAAGGGCCGGGAAGGCATGTCCGGGATCGGGTCCGGCGACGACGGCTACGCGCACCGGCCTACCTTGCCACAGCCGTGCCCACTAGGCTTCGGGCATGTCTGACCAATCCACCACCGCAACGCAGACCCCGACCGCGACGGTCGAGACGTTCCTCAACGCGCTGCAGGAGCAGGACTTCGACACCGCCGAGAACGCGCTGGCGCAGAACCTCGTCTACCAGAACGTGGGCCTTCCGACCATCTACGGACGCCAACGTGCGATGAAGCTGTTCCGGTCGATGCAGGGCAAGACCGGATTCGAGGTGAAGATCCACCGGATCGCCGCCGACGGCGCCGCCGTGCTGACCGAACGCACCGATGCCCTGGTTTTCGGGCCGGTACGCCTGCAGTTCTGGGTATGCGGTGTTTTCGAGGTGCACGAAGGCCGAATCACCCTCTGGCGGGACTACTTCGACTTCTTGGACATGTTCAAGGCAACTCTGCGTGGCTTGGCCGGCGCGGTCGTGCCGTCGCTGCGTAGCTCGATGTAGCGATTCAGGCGCGGCGCAGCTGACCGAGCTCGTCGAACGCCTGCGCCCAGCCCACCAGACGATCGGTGGCGCTGGTCAGTTCGTTGCGGTAGCGCTGTTGCGACAGTGGCGACGCCGCGGCCTGACCACTGTTCACCGTTGACACGAGTTGCGCTGCGGCAGTGACCATCTCGTTGTACTGCCGCACGCCCTGGCCGAGCTGGGCGGCGAACGCGTTGATGGTGGGCACCAGATGCTGGCGCGACTGCGGAGCATTGCTGATCGCGCGCTCCATCGAGACCACCTCGGTGGCGGTGGCCGCCATCGTCCGCGCGGTCTGGTTGGCCACCGAGGTCAACTCCCGCAGTTCGCCGGCGGGCAGAACCCGCCCGCGCTCCAGCACGCCGAGTAGCGAGAACATCCCCCGCTCAGAAGCCATCAGCGCCGCCATGGGCTGACGGGCCGCCGAGCCCCAGGGCGGCAGCCGGCGTCCCGAGGCCGGCCGCTCCGCCGGGAGCGGCTCGGCACGCAGCCACCGGTAGCGCAACCAGAACAGCGTCGCCGGGAACGCCGCGCCCGCCGCGATCGTGCCGGTGATGATCAGGCCCCAGACCGGTGTGCTCCACGACGCCAGCAGCGCCGTCACCAGCACCCAGAACCCACTCGAAAGGGTGAAGAACACCCCGAAGCGCAACGCCCACCGCCGCTTGCGCAGCAGCTTTGCGCGCGGATCGGCGGCAGCGCTGAGCTTTTCGGTGAGGGCCCCGGACAGGTCTGCCGCGGTGTCAATCCCCCGTTGCACCAACGACTTCCAGGCGTCGGGTCGACCGGTCTTGGTAGCCATGATCTGGGACACTCGAATCTCTACTGGCCGAGCGGGTTTTCAGGGGTGGCAGGGGTTTGGTTGGCCGCCGGGGAGGCCGGTGTGGCCGGGGAGGCACCGCCGCTGGGCAGGGAATCACCGCGCATCGACGCCCGGATCTGCTCGAGGCGGGAATGGCCGGCCATCTGGACGCTGGCCTGCTGCACCTCCATCATGCGGCCCTGCACCGAGTTCTGCGCGAGCTCGGCCTCGCCCATGGCGTTGGCGTAGCGGCGTTCGATCTTCTGGCGCACTTCGTCGAGGCTCGGGGTGTTACCCGGCGCGGCGACCTCACTCATCGACCGCAGCGAGGAACTGACCTGCTCCTGCATCTTGGCCTGCTCCAGCTGCGACAACAGCTTGGTGCGCTCGGCGATCTTCTGCTGCAGCATCATCGCGTTCTGCTCGACGGCCTTCTTGGCCTGGCCGGCAGCCTGCAGGGCCTGGTCGTGCAGACCCTTGAGGTCCTCGACGCTCTGCTCGCTGGTGACGAGCTGGGCGGCGAATGCTTCGGCGGCGTTGGTGTACTCGGTGGCCTTGGCCGCGTCACCGGCAGCTGTGGCCTGGTCGGCCAGGTTCAGCGCCTGCCGGACGTTGACCTGCAGCTTCTCGATGTCGGCGAGCTGGCGGCTGAGCCGCATCTCCAGCTGGCGCTGGTTGCCGATGACCTGCGCGGCCTGCTGGGTGAGCGCCTGGTGCTGACGTTGCGCGTCCTCGATGGCCTGCTGGATCTGCACCTTCGGGTCGGCGTATTCGTCAACCTTGGAGCTGAACAGCGCCATCAGGTACTTCCACGCCTTGACGAACGGATTGGCCATGGGTTCGTTCCGCCTTATCTGTCGGGCTTGTCTGCCAGGCCCCTAATCGGGCCATGTCGTTCAGGTTGCCGCAATTCCTCTGATGCCAACTTATCGGTTCTGGACATGCAGCCACAGCCCCGCAGCCTGTTCGTCTGGGCGTTTTGCGAAAATTCGCGCCTCCGGCACGAACAGCACAATCAGGCCGGCGTCGAAACCGCACTCATGTCACGCAACGGCCATCGACACGACCTGCGGAATGACCACCTTGGTCGCGGCATCGATGTGGGCGAGATGGGCGTGCGCCGGCACCTCAACCGCTGCGGATGCGTGTTCGCGCTCGGCCAGGTTCTCACCCGCATCGGTGAGCACCTGCGACAGCGGGACATCCAGCGCGTCGCAGATGGCGCTGAGCAGCTCGCTGGAGGCCTCCTTGCGGCCCCGCTCGACTTCGGAGAGATACCCGAGGCTGACCCGGGCCGAGTCGGACACTTCACGCAACGTCCGTCCCTGTTCGGTGCGGGCGTGACGCAGCACGTCGCCGATCACCTCACGCAGCAATGCCGTCATCGTGCCCTCCTTCGACTGGCGGGTCGCAAGTCCGCTTACTGACCAACGCCGCGGAACACCGCATGGTTCCCGAAAGGTCCGGCTGCTGAATGTGGCTACTGGTTCTCGACCAGGAAACGCAGCCGGGCGATCGCCGCGTCGACGGCGGCGCGGCGGATGTCCCAGCGCGAGCCGGACAGGGACAGCTCGACTACCTCGGTATCGACCGGCCCGGCCAGCCCGATGAACACCTTGCCCACCGGGTGTCCGCCGTGTGGCTCCGGGCCGGCCACGCCCGTGAGGCCGACGCCCCACGTAGCTGCGCAACGCTGCCTGGCGCCGACGGCCAGTGCCCGCGCCGTGGGCGCCGCGACCGGGCCCACCGCGTCCAGCACCTGCGGAGCCACTCCTGCCAGCCAGATCTTGGTGTCCTCGTTGTAGGTGATCAGTCCGCCCTGCAGGACCGCGCTGGCACCGGTGACGCCGGCCAGCGTCGCCGCGAGCAGTCCGCCGGTCAGCGACTCGGCGGTCGCCACGCTCTGTGAACGCACCGTCAGGTCGGCGACCAGCACCCTGGCGTCGTCACTGAGCAGCGGATCGTCCACGGGAATCCCTGATCGCGGATATGACGTAATCGGCGCCGGTGAGCACGGTCAGCACCACAGCGGCCCACATGATCACCCAGGCCACGTCGAGCCAGATGTCGGGCCACGAATGCAGCGGCAGCACGAACAGCCCGATCGCCACGGCCTGCACCAGGGTCTTGAGCTTGCCACCGCGACTGGCCGGGATCACCCCGTGACGGAGCACCGCGAATCGCAGCACAGTGATTCCGATCTCACGGGTCAACACCACCGCGGTGATCCACCACGGCAGGTCGTGAAGCATCGACAGGCCGATCAGCGCCGCCCCGATCAGCGCCTTGTCGGCGATCGGGTCGGCCAGGGTGCCGAATTCGGTGATCATGCCGTAGCTGCGGGCCAACGCGCCATCGAGATGGTCGGTGATCACCGCCACCGTGAACACCGTGAAAGCGGCGATCCGCCAGACGGATTCATGACCGTCGCCGACGAACAGGAATACGAGGAAGACCGGAACGAGCACCATCCGTACACCGGTGAGCACGTTGGCGAGGTTGGCCACGCGCGCACGCGGGACCACCGGATCGGTTGAAGGTTGGCCCGGCACCGCAACAGAATATCGGTTGCCGTAACGGATACTCTTGCGCCTGTGACCCCAGGCAGTGCCGAGCCGGCCCCGCACCCCGTGGTTCGCCGCGCCAGCACGTCCGATGTCCCGGCCATCAAGAGCTTGGTTGACGTCTACGCCGGCAGGATCCTGTTGGAGAAGAACCTGGTCACGCTGTACGAGGCGGTCCAGGAATTCTGGGTCGCCGAACTCGACGGCGAACTCGTCGGATGCGGTGCGCTCCATGTGCTGTGGGCCGATCTGGGCGAGGTGCGCACCGTGGCGGTACATCCGAAAGTCCGCGGCACCGGCGTCGGGCACGTTCTGGTCGAGCGGCTGCTCGACGTCGCGCGCGATCTGCATCTGAGCCGCATCTTCGTGCTGACCTTCGAAGTCGACTTCTTCGGCAAACACGGATTCGAGGAGATCGACGGGACTCCGGTGACCGCCGAGGTGTACGAGGAGATGTGCCGCTCGTACGACACCGGCGTGGCGGAGTTCCTCGACCTGTCCTACGTCAAGCCCAATACCTTGGGCAACACCCGAATGCTGTTGACGCTCTAGGCGATTTGTGGAGTCTTACCCGTACTGGTCACGGGTAGGACTCCACAAATCCCGGGCTAGAACTCGTCCGGATCGTCGTCGGCATCGGCACCGTTGGCGTCGGCCCCGCCGCGGATCAACGCCAGCGTGCCGGCCAGCTCGTCGGGCTTGACGAGCACCTCGCGCGCCTTCGAGCCCTCGGACGGCCCGACGATCTGGCGCGTCTCCATCAGGTCCATCAACCGGCCCGCTTTGGCGAACCCGACCCGCAGCTTGCGCTGCAGCATCGAGGTGGAACCGAATTGCGAGGACACCACCAGTTCGACGGCCTGCAGGAGGACGTCCATGTCGTCGCCGATGTCGGGGTCGACGTCCTTGCGTTCCCCGGCCTTCACGGCGGTGACGCCCTCGACGAACTCCGGCTCGGCCTGGGTCTTGGTGGCCTCGACGACGGCGTGGATCTCCTCGTCGGTGATGAAAGCGCCCTGCATGCGCTTGGGCTTGTTGGCGCCCATCGGCAGGAACAGGCCGTCGCCCATGCCGATCAGCTTCTCGGCGCCCGGCTGGTCCAGGATGACGCGGGAGTCGGTGAGCGACGAGGTGGCGAAGGCCAGCCGCGAGGGCACATTGGTCTTGATCAGACCGGTGACGACGTCCACCGACGGTCGCTGGGTTGCCAGCACCAGGTGGATACCGGCGGCGCGGGCCTTCTGGGTGATCCGCACGATGGCGTCCTCGACGTCACGCGGCGCGGTCATCATCAGGTCGGCGAGCTCGTCGACGACCGCGAGGATGTACGGGTAAGGCTTGTAGACCCGCTCACTGCCGAGCGGGGTGCTGATCTCCCCGGAACGCACCTTGTCGTTGAAGTCGTTGATGTGACGCACCCGGGACGCCTTCATGTCCTGGTAGCGCTGTTCCATCTCCTCGACCAGCCAGGCCAGCGCTGCCGCAGCCTTCTTGGGCTCGGTGATGATCGGCGTGATGAGGTGCGGAATGCCTTCGTAGGGCGTGAGTTCCACCATCTTAGGGTCGATCAGGATCATCCTGACCTCTTCCGGGGTGGCCCGTGCCAGCAGTGAGACCAGCATCGAGTTGACGAAGCTGGACTTACCCGAACCGGTGGAACCGGCCACCAGCAGGTGCGGCATCTTTGCCAGGTTGGCCGAGACGAAGTCGCCCTCGATGTCTTTGCCCAGCCCGATGACCAACGGGTGGTGATCGCGCCTTGTCGAGGCTGCGGTCAGCACGTCGGCCAGCCTGACCATCTCGCGGTCGGTGTTGGGCACCTCGATGCCGACGGCGGACTTGCCGGGGATCGGCGCGAGCATGCGGACGCTCTCGGTAGCCACCGCGTAGGCGATGTTGCGCTGCAGGGCAGTGATCTTCTCGACCTTGACACCCGGGCCGAGCTCGACTTCGTAACGGGTGACGGTGGGCCCGCGCGTGCAGCCGGTGACGGCGGCGTCGACCTTGAACTGGTCCAATACCGAGGTGATGGAGTCGGCCATCTGATCGTTGGCGGCGGTGCGCAGTTTCGGTGGATCACCGGCGATCAGCAGATCCAGCGAGGGCAGCATGTAGGGCCCCTCGACCACCCGGTCCATCACCAGGGTGTCGTCGGGTTTGGGCTTCGGCTCCGATTTGGCTTCAGCCTTCTTGCGCCGGGATTTGACCGCGGGCTCGGGGACGGTGGGCGCGTCCTCGACCAACGGGTAGTTGTCCAACGGCGTGCCGGTCGGAGCCTTGGGTGCCTCGATGGCGGCTGTCGGCCAGGTCTGAGCCTGCGTGTCACCGCGTGCGGTGTCGTCGTCGTAGTAGCCGTCGGACAGGTCGTCGTAGCCGTCCTCGTCATCGAATTCGTCGACGTAATCGCCGTCGTATTCGTCGTCGTAGTCATCGTCGTGGAACGCCCGCGTGCTGAACATGGTCCGCAGGGTCGAGGGCACCTCGCGGATCGTCGTGCCGGTGACGAGCAACAGACCGAACAGCGCGCCCATGAACAGCAGGGGCGCGGCGATCCACTCGGTCAGGCCGTCCGAGAGGGGCCCGCCGATGGCAAAGCCGACGAATCCGGCGGCGTGCTGACGAGCGATGGGATCCTGCGGCGATCCCGACCACAGGTGCCACAGGCCGAGCAACGGCAGCGCGATCATTGCCGATCCCAGGATCAGCCGGGGTCGCGACTCCGGATCCGGCTCGGTGCGCATCAGGACGACGGCGACGGCACCCAGGACGACGGGAACCAGGACAACCGGGCCTCCGATGAGGGTGCGCAGCGCCGTGTCGATCCACTGCCCCACCGGACCGGCCGCGTGGAACCACGAACTCGCGGCGACGACGACCGCGATTCCGAGCAGTGCCAATGCCAGGCCGTCCCGACGATGTCCGGGTTCGATATCACGGGCGCGGCCCACCGAACGGGCGGTCGAACCGGCGCCCTTGGCGAGCATCAGCCAACCCGCGCGGGCTCCCTGACCGAGCTTCTGTCCGGCGGCGGAAACAGGTGAGGCCTGTGGCCGGCGTGCGGGCTTGCGCCGTGGCGCTGCCGGGCGGCCCTTACGGGCCGGCGCCTGACGCCGCGAACCGCCCCGCGAGCTGGCGTTCGACCTGCTCGAACGCGGTCCGGATCGGCCGGCGGTCTTGTTAGCCATGCCCGCAAGCCTAGTCGCATATGCCCCACAATCACCATCTGCCACACGGGTCACAAGACGGTATCGAATGACACTTAGCCATACGAACCGAATCCACCGGCCCATCGCTTAAGGTGGACACTCGTCCAGTTTCGGCACTCATCGAGGAGTTCTGCACCTATGCCTGTTGTCGTCGTCGCCACCATGAAGGCCAAGCCCGAGTCCGTCGACGCCGTGCGCGAGGCCTGCACCAACGCCGTCGCGACCGTGCACGACGAGCCAGGCTGCCAGCTGTATTCACTGCACGAGTCCGACGGCACGTTCGTCTTCGTCGAGCAGTGGGCCGACGCCGATGCCCTCAAGACCCACAGCACCGCGCCGGCCATCGGCACGCTGTTCGGCTCGATCGGCGAGCTGCTCGACGGCGCTCCCGATATCAAAATGTTGCAGCCCGTCGTCGCCGGTGACCCGGCCAAGGGCCAGTTGCGCGCCTAATGAGCAGCGAGGCTCCCCTGGCCGGGAAGGTCGCATTCATCACGGGCGCCGCGCGCGGCCAGGGTCGGGCCGAGGCTCTGCGGCTGGCCACCGACGGGGCCGACATCATCGCGATCGATCTGTGCGAACAGATCGAGTCGGTGCCCTATCCCCTGGCCACACCCGATGATCTGGCTGCCACGGTCAAGCTCGTCGAGGACGCGGGTGGCCGGATCATCGCGCTGCAGGCCGATGTCCGTGACGAGCAAGCCCTAGGGGCGGCGCTACAGACAGGTGTGGACCAGCTCGGCCGGCTCGACATCGTCGTCGCCAATGCCGGGATCGCGCCGATGCAGTCGGGCCCCGACGGCTGGCGCGACGTCATCGACGTCAACCTGTCGGGTGTGCACCACACCGTCGAGGCGGCGATTCCGATCATGGTCTCCCAGGGTGACGGCGGGTCGATCGTATTGATCAGTTCGGCGGCCGGACTGATCGGTGTGGGTGGCGGCGACCGCGGCTCGCTGGGTTACACCGCAGCGAAGCACGGTGTGGTCGGACTGATGCGGGCCTACGCCAATTTCCTTGCTCCACACAGTATTCGGGTCAACACAATCCACCCCACCGGGGTGGACACCCCGATGATCAACAACGAGTTCACCCGTGGGTGGCTGAAACACATCGCCGAGGAGTTGAACGCGCCGACCGATTTCAGCAATGCCCTACCGGTGCAGGTCATCCAATCGGAAGACGTTGCGAATGCGGTGGCCTGGCTGGTGTCCGATCAGGCGCGCTACATCACCGGCGTGACACTTCCGGTGGACGCCGGCATCGTCAACAAACGATGAGCAACCCCGTCGCCGCAACCGCACTCGGCCCGATGGTGCTGGCCGCCGTCGAGCAATACGAACCGGTGCAGCAACGGCTCGTCGACGACGACATGGCGTTGTCCTTCCTGCCGGCCGGGCTGCGCGCGTTCACCCGGACCACACGCTGGTCAGTTGCCCGCAGGCTTCTGATCCTGGCCACCGAGCGCTCCGGCCCGGGACTGTGGGCGAATCTGACCGGCCGCAAGCGATACATCGGGGACAAGCTCACGCAGGCGCTGCCCGATATCGACGCCGTGGTGATTCTCGGCGCAGGCCTGGACACCAAGGCTTACCGGCTGGCACGGCACAGTGCGATGCCAGTGTTCGAGGTGGACCTGCCCGTCAACATCGAGCGCAAACGCTCGGTGGTGCACAGCGCGCTGGGAGCCGTGCCGGACTCGGTACACCTGGTGCCGGTGGATTTCGAACGCGACGATCTGGCGGCCGAACTCGAGCGGCACGGCCACCGCGGTGAACACCGCACCTTCTTCGTCTGGGAAGGCGTGACTCAGTATCTGAGCGCCGACGGCGTCGAGGCGACGTTCCAGTTCCTTCGTTCGGCAGCGCCGGGCAGCCGATTGGCATTCACCTACGTCCGCAGCGATTTCATCGACGGCACCAACCGCTACGGGGCCGAATCGCTGTATCGCCGGTTCCGCGTTCGGAGCCAACTGTGGCAGTTCGGGTTGGACCCAGACCGGGTGGCAGGGTTCATCGAGCCCTACGGTTGGCAGTTGATCGAGCAGGCCGGGCCCGATTACCTCACCGAGCACTACATTTCGCCATCTGGCCGGAAGCTGACCGCCTCGCAGGTGGAATGGACCGCTTACGCCGAAAAGCGTTAGCAGGCCAGAGCGTCGAGTTCAGCGGCATCAGAACCGGCCAGTCTCCGGTGCATGGCCCTGGCGATGCGGCCGGCCTGGAGCTTGGCCCGCTCGGCATGCGGGCCCTCGAAGAGCTCGTCGACGGTATCGGTCCACAGGGTCAGCCAGCGCACGAAATGCTGTGCCGCCAGCGGATGACGAGCATGCAGTTCACGATGAACAGTCAGGGCGCTGCCCCGGTAGAGCCCGGCACGGAACAGCACGGTCTCCCAGAAGTCGCCCATGACCGGGATGTGGGACCGCAGCCCTTTGGCGCGCAGCTCGGCGAACGGCTCGGCAAGCACGGGGTCGGACAGCGCCTTGCTGTAGAACCGCCACAGCAACAGCTCCACGTCGTCGCGTCCTGCCAGGTCTTCAGCCATCGGACGGACCCCTTTCCAGGCGGTGACACATAGTTTTTACAATTAATTCTTGTATAAACTCTAGCCGTGATCACCGCGCCGATCCACCTCGGATCGATGCAGGGACTTTTGGAAAGCTGGCAGGCGCCCGCCGACAGGAAAACCGGCCGAGCAGTCGGCCCACTGGGAGGTATGTGATGAACGCCGGTTTGGCCGTGGCGGTTGCAATCGCCTTCTGCTGGCTGGGCATGGTGCTGGCGATCTCGTTCCTCGAGGCGCCGCTGAAGTTCGGTGCCCCGGGTGTGACGCTACAGATCGGACTCGGCATCGGACGCAGGGTTTTCCGCGCGCTCAACGCGGTGGAGACCGCATTCGCCGTCGTCATCATCGTGACCTTCGCCATGCACCGCCCGTCGGCAGCGGTGATCGCGGCCTTCGCAGTTGCCATCGCGGCACTGGCGGTGCAATTGATCGCGGTGCGGCCCAAGCTGATTCAGCGGTCCGACGCCGTGCTGGCCCTCGCCCCGGGCGAAGAGGCGGCGCCACGTTCGCACGCGCACTACTACTACGTCGGGTTCGAGCTCATCAAGGCGATCGCACTACTGGTCGGCGGGGTCCTGCTACTGGCCGGCTGACTCCGGGCTGGGCGTATTTACCTGGACCACAACACCGTTCGTATACGGCCGGTGCGGGTCGCGCGGATTCGTCTCGGGAAGTATCAGGCGCCACCCCTTGTCCGGGTTCTTGTCCCGGGCCACCAGGAACCCACCCCGGGCGCCCGGGCCGGCGAGTTCGTCGGCACTGCGAATCGGACCGTCTGCGAACAGACCGCCGGCCTGAGCCTGCCCCGCCGGGTCCGCGGCTGACCGCGCGAGCCAGGTGGCGATCGCGTCGTGGACATACGCCGCCTGCGCGTCGGACAGCCGGGTGTCGATCAGGATCGCGGCTTTGGCATCGGGGAAACCCGCCCGGTACACGTCACACAGCACGCCACCCTGCATCACCCGGTCGTAGAAGCGCCGCATCAGGACGGACGGCATGAGCCTCGACCCCACCAGGACAGTGGCAAGCGCCACCACGAAGACGATGGTGACGATTGTGTCGGGTCCGTGCTCTCGGACGACGACCGCATACAGCGCCCAAGGGAACATGAGCGCGCACAAGACGCCACCTACGACGAGCAGATATCGAAGAAAGTAGGGGTACTCCACAGCACGCTTGATCTCTTCCGCCGAACTGTGCGGGGGCATCGGACGACGTCGTGCGAATGGCACCTCAGGTGCGGGGCGGCTCACCGCCCCAATCTAACCGCACCGGCAGATGGCTCAGCGCACCAATTCGGCTAGATCTCGATGACGGTCGGAACGATCATCGGCTGGCGCCGGTAGGTCTCGCCCACCCACTTGCCCACGGTGCGCCGGACAGCCTGGGCGATTCGGGTCGGGTCGGTGATGTTATCTGCGGCAAGGGTTTCCAGCTCCCGCTCGACATTGCGGGCGACTGACTCCAGCGCCTTCGGATCCTCGGAGAATCCACGGGAAGACAGATGGGCCGGCGCGGCGGGCTTTCCGGTTTCACGGTGCACGACCACTGTCACCGCCACGAAACCCGAAGACAGGATGAGGCGTTCACCGAGCGTGGCGTCGCCGACATCCCCCGTCACCAATCCGTCGACGAACATCTTGCCGACGGTCACCGCGCCGGAGATCGACGCCTTACCCGCCACCAGGTCCACACTCACACCGTTCTCAGCCAGGACGATGTTCTCCGGCGGCACCCCGGTACTGGCGGCCAGCGCCGCGTTGGCGCGCATGTGACGCCAGGTGCCGTGCACCGGCATTACATTGCGTGGCCGCACCCCGTTGTAGAGGAACAGCAGCTCACCTGCGTAGGCGTGGCCGGAAACATGAACGCGCGCTTGGGCATTGGTGACGACACGAGCACCGATCTTGGCCAGCGCGTCGATGACGCCGTAGACCGCTTCCTCATTACCCGGAATCAGCGATGAGGACAGGATGATCAGATCGCCCGCCGTCAGCGTGATGCTGCGATGCTCGCCGCGCGACATCCGCGACAGCGCGGCCATCGGCTCACCCTGGGTACCGGTGGTGATCAGGACGACCTTCTCGGCCGGCATCATCTCCGCCGCGCCGATGTCGAGGATGTCGGCATCGGTCACCCGTAGGAGGCCGAGCTCACGGGCGATACCCATGTTGCGCACCATCGAGCGCCCGACGAACGAGACCCGTCGACCCAACGCCACCGCGGCGTCGACGATCTGTTGCACGCGATCGACGTTCGAAGCAAAGCAGGCCACGATCACGCGGCCCTCGGCACCGCGGATCAGCCGGTGCAGTGTCGGACCGACCTCACTCTCGGACGGGCTGACGCCCGGGTGTTCGGAATTGGTCGAGTCACACAGGAAAAGGTCGACGCCGGCGTCACCGAGCCGGGACATGCCGGGCAGGTCCGTCGGGCGGCCGTCGAGCGGTTGCTGGTCGAGCTTGATGTCTCCGGTGTGCAGGACGGTGCCGGCGCCGGTGTGGATCGCGACGGCCAAGCATCCCGGGATGGAGTGGTTGACCGCGAAGTACTCGCATTCGAAGACGCCGTGCTGGCTGCTCTGCCGCTCGGCGACCTCGACGAACACCGGTTTGATGCGGTGCTCGCGGCACTTCTCCCGGATCAGCGCGATGGTGAACTTCGAGCCGACCACCGGAATGTCCGGACGCTGCTTGAGCAGGAACGGGATCGCCCCGATGTGGTCCTCGTGGGCGTGGGTGACGACCAGTGCCTCGACATCGTCGAGCCGGTTCTCCACGTGACGCAGGTCCGGCAGGATCAGGTCGACGCCGGGTTCGTCGTGTCCCGGGAAGAGCACCCCGCAGTCCACGATCAGCAATTTGCCCAGGTGCTCGAACACCGTCATGTTGCGGCCGATTTCACTGATTCCACCCAGCGCGGTAACTCGCAGACCGCCGGGGACCAGTGGCTTGGGGGGCGCGAGTTCGGTGCTCACTATCGCAACACCGCCGCCGCACGCATATCGATAGCCAGCGCCTCGATTTCAGCGGGCGTGGCTGGGATCTGCGGCAGCCGTGGCACGCCGGCGTCGAATCCCTGCAACCGCAGGCCCTCCTTGGACATGGTGACCCCGCCCAGGTGGGCCTGGGCACGGGCCAGTGGGGCCAGTGAGAGGTTGATCTTGCGGGCCGTCGCGATGTCACCGGAGTTGAACGCGGTCAACATGTCTCGCAACTGACCTGCGGCCAGATGCCCCCAGACGCTGACGAAACCGACCGCACCCATGGCCAGCCAGGGCAGGTTCAAAGTGTCGTCACCGGAGTAGTACGCCAACCCGGTCTCGGCGAGGATCTGGCCACCGCCGTGCAAATCGCCCTTGGCGTCCTTGACGCCCACGATGTTCGGGTGCGCGGCCAAAATGCGGATGGTCTCCCAGGCGATCGGGATCGAGGATCTCGGTGGAATGTCGTAGAGCAGGTTCGGCAGATCGGTGGCGTCGGCGACCGCATTGAAGTGCGCAACGAGACCGGCCTGCGGAGGACGTGAGTAGTACGGCGTCACCACGAGCAGACCGTGTGCCCCCTCGGCTGCGGAGGCCTTGGCCAGGTGCACGCTGTGCGCGGTGTCATAGCTGCCCGCTCCGGCGACGATACGGGCCCGGTCCCCCACGGCCTCCAGCACGGCGCGCAGAAGCGCCAGCTTCTCGTCGTCGGTGGTGGTGGGCGATTCGCCCGTGGTACCCGAGAGCACAAGACCATCGCAGCCGGCGTCGACCAGGCGATTGGCCAGGCGAGCGGCAGTTTCGAGATCGAGCGAACCGTCGGGCTTGAACGGAGTTGCCATTGCGGTCAACACCGTGCCCAACTGGGCTGTTACATCGATTCCGCTCGTGCTCACGCGCCAAGATTACCCCGGGTCGATCGGACCTCCGTCGCGGTGTTGACCGGCCACTCCGTCAAGCCTCCGTGGCCAAAGGCGACGTTGCCACCTCACTGCCGTCCGCGAGCGTCGAAATCTCGAAATCGGAGAACACCGCTGGGGCCGCTTCGACGAGCTCACGCAGGCACGCGATCGCCAGCCTGCGGATCTCCACATCGGCATGTTCGCTGGCCCGCATCGCGATGAAGTGGCGCCAGGCGCGGTAGTTGCCGGTGACCACGATGCGGGTCTCGGTGGCGTTGGGCAGCACCGCGCGGGCGGCTTGCCGGGCCTGCTTGCGACGCAGGACAGCGTTGGGCTGGTCTGCGAACTTGGCTTCCAGCCGTGCCAGCAGGTCGATGTAGGTCGCGCGGCTGGCATCGACGGCAGCGGTGAAGAGCTCCACCAATTCCGGGTCGTCCTCGAACCCGGGCGGAACCACCACCTCGGCGTCGTTCTCCGGGACGTAGCGCTGGGAGAGCTGCGAGTAGGAGAAGTGCCGGTGCCGGATGAGTTCGTGGGTGGCCGACCGGGAGATGCCGCTGATGTAGAAGGACACCGACGCGTGTTCGAGGACCGAGAAATGGCCGACGTCGATGATGTGGCGGATGTAGCTCGCGTTGGTCGCCGTCCGGGGATTGGGCTTCGACCAACTCTGGTAACAGGCCCGGCCCGCGAACTCGGTGAGCGCGGGCCCGCCCGCGGCATCGGTGCTCCACGGCACGTCCGGCGGTGCCTGGAATTCCGTCTGGGCGATCAGCTGCACGCGCAGCGGCGCGATCTCGGCCACTCGCCCACCCTACTGTCGAGCCGTTTGCAGCGGCATGGCAGCGCGCCGACATCTACGCCAGGGCGGTTGGTCGGACGGCGCCACGACCCCGCTGCAGAAATCGGCAACCGTTCGACCCAACGCGATCGGTATCGCTCCTAGACTTTCCTGATGTTCTGCGCCGTCCCCTCGCCATCGGCACACCACGACGGTTCACAGTGCTGATCGGCGTGGCCGCCGCGCTGCTGGCGTGTGTCGGTTATGGAACGGCCTCTGTGTTGCAGTCGTATGCCGCGGGACGTTCGGGCGCGACGGTGGCCGGCACCACGGACAGCGGCCCCACCCTGCGGTCGACCATCGGCGCGATGCTGGCACCGGTCTTCATCGCGGGAATAGCGCTCGACCTTCTCGGCTTCGTGGGCAGCCTGGTCTCGGCTCGGTTGATTCCGCTGTTCCTGTCGCAGACGATCATCAGCGCCAATCTCGTGGTGACCGCGGTGTTGAGCATCTTCGTTCTCCACGTTCGACTGCACCGGCGCGACTGGACCGCGATCGCCATTGTTCTTGTGGCGCTGTGCATCCTGGGCGCGACTGCCGGGCGTCTGGGCGACCGCGATCCGGGCGCAATGATGCACTGGGGTGTGCTGGTGGTGTCCGCGATCATCCTGGGCCTGGGCGCCGCACTGGTCGGGTTTCTCGGACGGCGTGCTGCCGTGCCTGCGGGCCTCATCGCCGGTGTCCTCTACGGGGCGATGGCGGTGGCGATACGACTCGTCGACGGTCTCGATCCCCTGAACCTCCGGGTGCTGGTCGCCGACCCGGCGACATGGGCCGTGGTGGTCGCCGGTCTCGGTGGTTTCTACCTCTTCACCGTTGCCCTGCAGGTGGGGTCGGTGAACGGCGTGGCTGCGGCATTGGTGGTGGGCGAAACCGTGGTGCCCGGCATCGTCGGCGTGGTTCTGCTGGGTGATGTTTCCCGGCCGGGATACGGCGCTCTGGTGGTCATCGCCTTCATCGCAGCCGTGGGCGGAGCCGTCGCGCTCGCGGTTTCCAGCGCCGCCGAGTACGAGCAGGCGCAGGGTTCCCGCCGGGGCGAGCCGATGAAGCCGGAGGAATACGGACAGGTCCGACTGAGACGGCCGATGCCCGAACACAACCTGCCGGCCGGGGCGGTCGGGACCGTCGTGATGGACCACACCAAATATGGGCAGTCCGACCTCCCACCCGCCTATGAGGTGGAGTTCATGGATCCGCAGGGCAATACCGAAGCGGTCGTCACCGTGCTCGAGGAATTCCTCGAAGTCATCTGACGCCCGGAGTTCTCACCCCGCACCCTCGCCTGACCGAACTTGTCGGTCCCCTCCTCTTTACTGTCCTGTTCCCCGGACACCGGGTGGCAGGTTCACAGCTTGGACCCTGCCCCGCCACCCGGCCCGCCCACCTGAAAAGGAAGGTCGATCGATGCTACGCAAAATCACCGGCAAGGCCATTGCCGCTGCCGGCAACAAGCACCGAATCACTCTGGCCCTGTGCATACTTGGCACATCACTCGCGTTGGCGGGCTGCGTGTCGCCAGACCGGGTCTCGACGAACCCGACTGACACACCGAAGTGGGGCGCGGGGTTGTCGTCGTCCTCGACGCCGTCACCGGCCGCACCGTCACCCACCGCAGCCGATTTCGTCATCGGCGTCGTCGTCACCCAGCAGAAGTGCTACGGCTCGGCGGGATGCAACTACCGGTACACCATCAACCCGCAATACATCAGTGCAAAGCCATTGCCGGACAAGACGACCGTGGTCTTCAAGGTGACCGGGGGCGATCAGGATCAGGTGGGCAACTTCACCATCGACGCGGACGGAACCGCGACCTTCGACCGGGAGACCGGCATCACCGGCCCCGAAGGTGCTGACCTGCAAGCCACCGTCACTCAGATTCTGCCCGGGCGCTGAGCCACCCAGACCGATGGATCGGTCGCTGATCGAGGGGCAGCGACCGATCCGTCCAACTTTGTCCCCCGATCGGCTGATCGGGAGTTGGCCCTGGCGGTGGTCCGATCAGCGGACAGACGCCGGACGCCGATTGAACCAAGCTCAACACCATGTCGATAGCCCTGTCTCGCAATACATCTCCACCAAACGACGATCGAGAACGATCATGAGAGGAACCACCGTGCACTACGAGATGCTGGATCTGGTCACCGAACGCGCCAACGAGAAGGACTGGGATCTGATCTTTGACAGCGGACCCAACGCCGAGTACCGCACGATGGTGTGGGAACACCCGCTGCTCAGCGCAACCGGCGTGGTGACGGAGCTGGAAATCGGGTTCAGCCCCGACGGTCGCATCATCTTCTCCGAGAGGCGACGCGGCGGGGTCACCCACAAGCGCGTCAAGCCCGCGAGAGCGTTCGCCTCGACTGATGTCTGCCTCGCGGCCCTGCAGATGATCTGATCCGTAGCCGCCGCCCCGAAACCGAACGATCAGCCTCCGCGACGAGAAGTTTGCTGCCATCCTGGTCAGCTATGGGCGACTTTGGGATGGTCGGCGCGTGGATCATGCTTGCTGTCGTTGTCATCGGGGCGGTGGCGCTGGCTGTCGGCAGTGTGCTGCTGGCCAGTCGGGTCATTGCCCGTGACACGCGACCAGAACACAACGGGATACTGTCGCCGTTCCTCACGGTTGTCGGACTCGTCTATGGCGCGCTTCTCGGGTTCACCGTGGTCGTCGGTTGGCAGCAATACCTTTCGGCTGAGACCAATGTGTCCAACGAAGCCTCGACGTTGGTAACCATGTATCGCCAGACCGTGGCCATGCCGCAGCCGGAACAGGCTCAGGTGCGCGAACAACTCCGCAGCTATGCAGCCGCGGTACAGGGGCCCGAGTGGGGCAAGGAGGAGTTCGGCACCATCAGCAACAATGGCCGATACGCGCTCACCGAGATGTACCGCATCGTCGGCACCGCCAAACCGGACCCCGCCGCGAGCGCGATCAACAGCCAGTTCCTCAGTCAATTGGCCGTCCTGACCTCGGACCGCAGCGCCCGGATCCTCAACTCGAGTCCGCGAATACCTCCTTTGTTGTGGGGCGCCCTGGTCTTCGGCAGCCTGGTCTTGATCAGCCTGGCCAGCTTCATGCGGCTCGAGAACAACCGCGCCCACATGGTCCTGGTGAGTTCGGTGACCGTTCTACTGGCGTTGCTGCTCTACCTGGTCTTCACGCTCGACCATCCTTATGGCGAGATCGGCGTGACCCCACATCGTTTTGCACATGCAGTGATGGTGTTCGACCTGATCGATCGCGGAACGTGAACGGTCCGCGCCCCACACGCCTCGCCGTTTCCGACCCGACGGCCGTTGACCGACGACGACCACGATTCAGGTGTCGAAACGGCCGAGAAAAGCGACTTCAGCGCAACCCTTGACCTAATTACGTGACGTATCGTAACGTAATCGTGTGTCCTCACTCACAGGCCCCGGACGGCCGCGTGATCCACAAACCCAGCGCGACATCATGCGTGCCACCCGTGCCTTGCTGGCACGTGATGGTTATGACCAACTGTCCATTGAGGCCATTGCCCGTGAGGCCGGTGTCAGCCGGCCCACCATCTACCGGCGTTGGCCCTCGAAGGCCCATCTGGTCTTCGATGCCGCATTCGGCCAGCCACCCGGCGGTGAACTCCTCACGGTCTCAGGAGATTTCGAGTCCGACCTGCGGGGCTTCACTTCCGCGGTACTCACCTTCTGGCGTGATCCGGTGGTCGAGGCCGCCGCGCTCGGCATCCTGACCGAACGTCGCCGCGACCCGGAACTGCACATCAAGACCCAGCAGCTGCTCGACGAGCAGACCAAGGGCGCTTTCCGCTCCCTCGTCGCCACCGGCGTGGAGCTGGGCCGGGTCCGTCCCGATGTCGACGTCGACATGGTTTACCAGGCGGTGATCGGTACCGCGTTCTTCACCGCCCATATGGAACCCGAGATCGATGTCGAAAACACCGCAGATCGATTGTGCTCCTTGCTGATCGAAGGAGCAGGACGTACCAACCCACCCAGGAAGGACCAACCATGACCGACAAGGCCGAGCTGTCCGAGGCGTTCAATGCGCTTCTCGACGAGGTGCGCAGCATCGAGCAGAAGTTGCTCACCGCCGAACCTGCACTGAGCGAACCCGATCTGCTCGACGGATATCGCCTGGCGTTCAGCGTGCTGCAGGTCAGCGTCGACGCCTACGTGCGGGGCGACCGCGACAAGCCGATGCTGATCGACGTCACCAGCCCGTATCTCAAATGGGGCGGGGACAACGCGGACGCCTTCTATCAGCTCGCCCCGCTGAACCCGGACCGCACCTTCCGCGTCACAGGCAATCGCGGTGACGCGGTGTACCTGTCGATGACCGTCTACGGCGGGCCGGGCGAGGGCCGCTACAGCGACCGCATCGTCGGCACCATCAACGATCACGACCTGGAATTCGACGAGGAAGGCAACTTCGAGTTCATCATGAGCCCGGACACCCACCCGGGCGCCTGGCTCAAATTGGAAGCCGATGCCGAATTCGCCTTGACCCGTGACTATCTGAACGATACGGCCACCGGGCGCCGGCCGGTGTGGCGGATCGAGACCCTCAATCCGCCCGCCCGGCGTTCAGACAGTGCCGCGGACCTGGCCCGCCGCTTCCGCTACGCCAAGAACTGGCTGCACGAACAGGTTTCCTTCCTGCCCACCAAGGTGGAGCCCGCCAACCAGCTGCACCCACCGTTCCCGGTCCCCCAGAACGCCTACGGGTGGTCCGCCGGTGACGCGGCGTACGCCATGGGCGCCTACGACCTGGCGCCGGATCAGGCCCTGATCATCGAAGGCACCTCACCGGAGTGCGAGTTCTGGAACCTCTGCCTGTGGAATCCGTTCTTGCACACCTTCGATTACACCCATGAGCGGGTCACCATCAACGGCGCCCATGTCACCTACGAACCCGACGGATCCTGGCGCATCGTCATCAGCGACAAGGACCCGGGCCACCCGAACTGGGTGTCGACGGCCGGCCGATCCAAGGGCCTCATCTGGCTGCGCTGGTTCCTGCCGGCCGAAACCCCGGCGCACCCACAGTGCCGGGTCGTCGACGTGGCCGAGGTCGCGGCCCTGTGACCACCAACCTGCAACGTCCGGCGCCGATCCGGTTCGATGACCTCGCCAACCCCGCGTATCCGCCGGCCGCCCAGGCGTTCCGCGAGGGGCTGACTGCCTACGGTGCGAATCTGGAGTTGAACCCGGAAGCACTGCTGACGGCCGCGACCGAGCGGTCCGGGCTGGACGATTTCGGCGACGCCGCGTTCCGGGAACGTCTCGATGTGCTCTGTACCGCATTTCGCGATGAGGCGAACCTTTCCGGCACCGGCGTGGCGATGGCGTTCGAACAGGTGGTGGGACATCTGGTCAATCGGTTGCGCCTGGAGGCGTTGATCACCGACCATCCCGAGATCGAGGCCATCGAGATCGAACGGCCGATCATCATCTGCGGTCTCCCCCGCACCGGGACCACGCACCTGCACAACCTGCTCGCCGCGGATCCCGCACTGCGTTACCTGCCCTACTGGGAAAGCCTAGAACCCGTGGCCGGCCCCGGCGAAGACTCACCGGCACCGCGTCAGGAGCGCTGCGCCACCGGCCTGGAACTGGTGCACTCCTCGATGCCGGAGTTCCGGCGGATGCACGACATGACCGTCGAGCATGCTCACGAGGAGATCCAGCTGCTGGCCAACGACATCTCCGGCATGCTGTTCGAAACTTCCTATTACGTACCGAGTTTCGCCGCCCACTACAAGGCGCACGATCAGGCGGCGTCCTACGCGTACGTCAAGCGTAGCCTGCAGGCGATGCAATGGCTGCGCGGCGGAAACCGCTGGGTACTCAAATCACCCCAGCACCTGGAACAGTTCCCGACCCTGGCCGCCACATTCCCGGATGCGACTTTCGTTGTCACCCATCGTGATCCAGTCGAAGTGACGCTATCGATGATGACGATGATCTGCTATGCGGCGCGGATGACGGTGGACCGTCCCGATGTGGCAAAAGTGACCGGGCACTGGCTGAACCGTGTCGACGATCTGCTCGCCGGCTGTATCCGCGATCGCGACGCGTTGCCGGCCGGGCAATCCATCGACGTCCGGTTCGACGATTTCATGGCCGACGAGCGGGCCACGCTGGCCGGCATCTACCGGCTCGCCGACCAGCCGTTCGGCGACGATGTTCGCGCGGCAATGACGGACTTCCTCACCGAACATCCCCGTGGACGCTACGGGGGCGTCATCTACGACCCTGCCCCCCTAGGGCTCGATCCGGGCTCCTTGGCCGAGCGATTCCGCGCCTACCGGGAACGCTTTCTCACCACCACGGAGGACAAGTGAATCACACTGCACCACAGCCAATCTCGGCGGGGCGTGGGTTGCCACCGCGCTCGGTGAGCCCACCGAGGTGCTGGAGCGCCAGACCGTGGAGGTGCGGGCGCCCGGCCCCAACGAAGTCCGGGTGGCGGTCCGCGCGTTCTGCCTGAACTTCAACGACATCGACATCATCAAGGGGCGTTACACCACGCTGCCCCTGCAGCCGCCGTTCGTGCCGGGTATGGAAGCGGTCGGTGTGGTCGAAAGCGCGGGCCTGGGCGCCGAACACTTGATCGGCCGCCGCGTGGTCGGGATCCCGGTGATGGCGTTCGGCGGGTATGCGTCCTACGCCATCGTCGACGCCGCAACGGTGCTCGATCTGCCGGAGTGGGTCAGCGACGTCGAGGGCGCCGCCCTGCACTATCCGTTCCATCTGGGCTGGTTCGCATTACGCGAACGCGGTCGCCTGAAGCCCGGCGAAACGCTGCTGGTGCACGCGGCTGCGGGCGGAACCGGATCGGGCGCCCTGGTTCTCGGAAAGGCGCTGGGCGCCAAGGTGATCGCCACCGCCGGCAGTGAAGAGAAGCTCGAGCTCTGTCGCAAACTCGGCGCCGACCATGCCATCAACTACCGCGAGAGCGACTGGGTCGAGCAGGTCATGGACCTCACCTACGGCCGGGGCGTGGACGTTGCGTTCGACGCGGTGGGCGGCAGCGTGACGACAGATACGTTCCGTTGCATGGGATTCAACGGACGTCACCTGATGGCCGGGTTCGCCGAGGACATCGCCCTGGAGGACGGTGACTACATCTCACCGCGACCCATCGCCTACGGCAACTTCGACGTGTGCGGGGTGTGTCTGGTCTATGTGACCGATCCCCTGGCCGTACGCCGCACACTAGGGTTCAACTGGCCGGCCCGCTCCGAAGGCCTCGACGCCCACGTGCAGATTCTCGAGCTGATGCGCACCGGCCGGCTACAGACCGTGGTGGGCGACAACGTGGCGTGGGATCAACTGCCGCATGCATTGGCGCGGATGGCCGCCCGCGAAACCACCGGACGATTGGTGGTGAGCACCGGGGCGCACGACTAGACGGCTACCCAATGTCGGGGCGCACAGGTTATCCCCGCAGGCTCCGGACCAATGATGTGGCGAGATCGCCCCGCCGGGCGACCGTCACGTCATCGGCCCCGAGCCACGAGGCCATCGAGCGCAACTCCCCCGCCAAGGCGTCTGCCACCCGAGAACGGTCGCGGCCGTCTTCGGTGAAAGCGCCCAACACCTGCAACGCGGCATCGGAGCGTTTGAGATCCACCCGCGCCACCAGCTCCCCGTCGAGCAGAAACGGCCATACGTAGTAACCGAATTGGCGTTTGGGCGCGGGCACGTAGATCTCGATGCGGTAGTGAAAGTCGAACCACCGCTCCACCCGGGGCCGGAAGAAGACCAACGGGTCGAACGGGCACAGCAGGGCGGTGCCACGGTCCCGGCTCGGCACCGTCTGGCCCGCGCGCAGGTAGGCGGGGGTGCCCTCGACGTCGACGGGCTCAAGTTCGCCGTCCGCCACCAGCTTGGCGAGCGCCGGCTTGACCTGTCTGGCTCCCATCCGGAAGTAGTCGCGGATGTCGGCTTCGGTGCCGACGCCCAGCGCCGAGGCCGCGCGTAGGGCCAGCTCCCGAACCGCCTCCTCGTCGTCGACCTGCCGGGCCACGACCTCCGGTGGCAGTACGCGCTCGGTGAGGTCGTAGTGCCGGGCGAAGCCGACGCGCGTCGCCGTCGTCAGGACACCAGAGGACCACAGTGCCTCGGCCACCCACTTGGTCTCGCTGCGGTCCCACCACGGTCCTTTGCGGCCGCGCGGCTCGGACTCCAGATGTGCCTCGATCTGGCCGGCGGTCGACGGCCCGAGCTCGGCGACGGCGGCCACGATGTCCTCCGCCAGCTTGGGGTTCTTCCGGACGATCTCGGTGCCCCACCGGCCGTGGGTGTACTCCCGCATCCGCCATCGCAGCAGCGGCCAATCCTCGACCGCCATCAGCGCGGCCTCGTGCGCCCAGTACTCCACCAGAAGCCGCGGCGAACGCGCACTGTGCGACCACGCGGCCCGGTCCAGCGCATCCCGGTCATACGGACCCAGCCGACTGAACACCGGCGCGTAGTGCGCCCGCACCGCCACCGACACCGAATCCAGCTGCAGCACCTGAATCCGGGAGATCAGCTTGCGCAGATGCGCGCGGGTCACCGGGCCGCGGGGTTTGGGTGCGTGAAACCCCTGTGCGGAGACGGCGACGCGGCGGGCCTGCGCGATCGTGAGGGTGGCCACTTGGCCATCGTTCCCTATGCCACCGACAAGTAGCGGAGCGGATTGGAGCGAACAGACCGACAAGTAGCGGAGCGGATTGGAGCGAGGTGACCGACAGGTCCCCCGCCCCGGTTGGCCGATACTGGTCCGCGTGACGTTGGACTGGGATGCGTTCGAGACCGAGTTGACCCTGGCCGCGGCGGAATCGGTACGTGCGCTGGTCGCTGCGGCCGCCGCAGAGAGGCCCTATGCCGTGGCGTTCAGCGAGTTCTATGCCGAGACCACCGGCGTGATCTACCTCCCCAACCTGGCGCTGGCCACCGAGGAGTCGGTCGAGGATCCGGATTGCCGGTTCAGTCCACCGGACTGGGGGTACCAGGACTACGAGTGGGGCGAAACCGATTCGCAGTGGGGCACCCGGCTGAGCGCCGCCGTGACAGGCCTTCCCCGCGCACAGTGGGAGCAGGAGTGGGACCGGTTCGCCCTGGCGATGCTGAACATCGCCGCCGGGACTCGGATCGCTTTGGTCGCCGACGGGACCCTGCCCGACGATGCGGTCGTCTACCTCGATGACGAGGACGCGGATCTTCTGGTTCGGTCGGTGACCGAGGAGGAACTGCGCCGTCACTTCCCCTACTACGTCGCCGTGGCGGAAGCCGAACGAGACCTCCTAGCCATGCCGGTCGAGCAACGCGTGACAGCCCTCGCCGTAGCGGCGGGTCTGGCCGCCGGACCGGACAACGCACTCGGCCGTGAACGGGCGATCGAGCTTCTGCTCGATACCGGTGCGGCCGCGGTACCGGTCGGAATCGCGGCGCTCGGGCACTCCGAGAACGCCTGGACCGGCGCCAAACTCCTCGCCGACCTCAACATCGCGACGCCCGAGGTGTTGGACGCATTGTGGGCTGCACTACCTCTGCGCGGCAACGCCCACGACTGGGTGGCAACGGCCCTGGGCCGCCTCGGCGCCGGGCTGGAGGTGCTGGCACGCCGTGACCTACCGGCCGACAGCAGATCGGCCGCCGTCGCCGCACCGTACCGTTCGTTTCGCGATCATGGGCGCGGGCACCTGCCGCTGGACTACACGTTGCTGGCCGCCGGCCTCGCAGACCCGGCCGTCGCGGCGCTCCTGGCCGAGGACCTGAAACCGGGGCGCGGATTCTGCACGCTCGACGCCGCCGACCTCCCGGGTGTCCGGCCCGGCCTCAAGCATCCCGAGCCGCTGATCCGTCGCCACGCGGTCATCGTCATCGGTGATCTGATCGGGCCCATGGGGCCGAGCGATCTCGACAGCGACGACGTCGCGGCGCTGGAAAAGCGGATCGACGAGCTTGCCGCTGCAGACCCGGACAGCGAAGTACGCAGGCTGGCCGGTTACCGCGCTCGCACGTAGCTGGAAAATCGGTACCGAAGTCCCGAACCGCTGGTCAGCCACTCACCCGTGGTTTTGCTCCAGGAGTCGTCGAGCACCGGCGCCAACGCGTCGCCCTCGGCCGGGGCCAGGTCGATGTCGACCTCGGTCACCTCACACCTGACCGCGAACGGAAGGGCCTGCGCATAGATCTGCGCTCCGCCGATCACCCAGCCGCGGAAGACGTCGTCGAGTCCGCTCAGCACCTCGGCACCGTCGGCGACGTACCCAGGGTTGCGAGTGATGACGACGTTGCGCCGCTCCGGCAACGGACGGACCTTGGCCGGCAGCGACTCCCACGTCAGCCGGCCCATCACCACGGTTTGTCCGAGGGTGAGTTGTTTGAACCGGGCCTGGTCTTCCGGGAGATTCCAGGGGATACCGTTGTCGCGGCCGATGATGCCCGAGGTCGACTGTGCCCAGATCATCGCCAGCGCTCGAAGATCACCGGTCATACCGCGACGGGCGCCTTGATCGCCGGGTGTGGGTCGTAGTTCAGAATCGCAATATCCTCGTACTCGTAGTCGAAAATCGAATCACGTTCAGCCAGAACAAGTTCCGGGTACGGTCTGGGTTCTCTGCCGAGCTGGGTGGCCACCTGCTCGACGTGATTGTCATAGATGTGGCAATCGCCACCGGTCCAGACGAACTCACCGACGCCCAACCCGGCCTGCGCGGCCATCATGTGGGTCAGCAGGGCATAGCTGGCAATGTTGAACGGCACACCGAGAAACAGGTCCGCACTGCGCTGATACAGCTGGCAGGACAACTTCTCGTCGGCGACGTAGAACTGGAAGAAGGCGTGGCACGGCGGCAGTGCCATCTGCGGAATCTCGCCGACATTCCACGCCGAGACGATATTTCGGCGTGAGTCAGGGTCGCGTTTGAGCAACTCGAGGGCATTCGAGATCTGATCGATGTGCTCACCCGACGGGGTCGGCCACGACCGCCACTGCACCCCGTAGACCGGACCGAGATCGCCTGTCTCGCTGGCCCATTCATCCCAGATTGTGACACCGTGGTCTTGCAGCCATCGCACGTTGGAATCGCCGCGCAAGAACCACAGCAACTCGTAGATCACCGATTTGGTGTGCACCTTCTTCGTGGTGATCAACGGAAAACCAGCGGCCAGGTCGTAACGCAGCTGATGCCCGAACAGGCTGCGGGTGCCGGTACCGGTGCGATCGGATTTCGACACCCCCTGCTCGGTCACCTTCCGCAGCAGGTCCTCGTAGGGCGTCTGGATCAGCACACAGTCAGCTTACGTGCCGGCCCTGGGAGTAAAACGGTAGCCATGCCGACCACCACAGACACAATCACCACATCTGATGGCACCTGCCCCGTCACCGTCGCCACGCCGGAGGGTGACGGCCCCTGGCCCGGTGTCGTGCTGTTCCCCGACGCCGGCGGCCTGCGCCCCACCATGGAACAGATGGCGGACAAGCTGGCCGGATTCGGTTACGTCGTACTGGTACCCGACGTCTATTACCGCACTCCGGGCTGGGGCCCGTTCGACCTCAACACCGTGTTCACCGATCAGGAGCAGCGCAAGCAGCTCTTCGAGCTGATGGGCACGCTCACCCCCGAGATCATCGCCTCCGACGCCGAGGCGTTCTTCGATTACCTCGCCGCCCGGGACGATGTCGACGGTGAGACATTCGGCACCACCGGTTACTGCATGGGCGGTCGGGCGTCCCTCATCGTCGCAACCCGCGTCCCGAAGCGGGTCGCGGCCGCGTTGTCCTTCCACGGCGGCAGACTCGCCGTCGAAGACGATCCGGACAGCCCGCACCTGCTGGCCGACAAGATCCAGGCGGTGGTCTATGTGGGCGCCGCCGAGAACGACGCCTCGTTCACCGAGGACGACAGCAAGAGGTTGGAGGACGCGCTGGCCGGCGCCGCCGTCGAGCACACCATCGAGTTCTACCCCGCTGCGCACGGTTTCGCGGTGCCCGATCATGCGGCGGTGTACGACGAGGCAGCCGCGAAACGGCATTGGGAGAACACCGAGCGGGTGTTCGGGGCCGCTTTTGCCCCGGTATAGGCCGTGAGCGACGATTGACGGCGTGTACGACCAGCCTTTCTCCGACGAGTCCCATTCCAGCGAACCCGGGTTCCGCATCGACCCGGTACTGGCCCGGAGCTGGTTGCTGGTCAATGGCGCGCAGTATGAGCGCTTCACCCCCGCAGCCCGCTCCCGCGCCGACATCGTCGTTCTCGACATCGAGGATGCGGTGGCACCCAAGGACAAGGTCGCCGCGCGCGAAAAGGTGACCCGCTGGCTGGCCGACGGCAACAGTGACTGGGTCCGGATCAACGGCTTCGGCACCCCGTGGTGGGCCGACGACCTGGAGATGCTGGCCGGCACCTCGGTGGGCGGCGTCATGCTCGCCATGGTCGAGTCGGTGGACCACGTCACCGAGACCGCCCGGCGGCTGCCCAACGTGCCGATTGTCGCGCTGGTCGAGACTGCCCGTGGCCTCGAGCGGATCACCGAGATCGCCTCGGCCAAGGGCGCGTTCCGGCTGGCGTTCGGCATCGGCGACTTCCGGCGCGACACCGGCTTCGGCGACAGCCCGGCGACGCTGGCGTACGCGCGGTCGCGGTTCACCATCGCAGCCAAGGCCGCTGGACTGCCGGGGGCCATCGACGGACCCACGGTGGGATCCAGCGCGTTGCGGCTGTCAGAGGCCACCGCAGTCTCGGCCGAGTTCGGCATGACCGGGAAGATCTGCCTGACGCCCGACCAGTGCGCGACGGTCAACGAAGGCTTGGCGCCCTCTCAGGACGAGATCAGCTGGGCCAGGGAGTTTTTCGCCGAATTCCAGCGCGATGGCGGGGAGATCCGCAACGGGTCAGACCTGCCCCGCATCGCCCGGGCCAACAAGATCCTCGATTTGGCGCGGGCGTACGGCATCCACGAGCCGGAGTACAGCGACGACCCGGATCACGTGCCGGCCCCGTCCGACACCTACCACTACTGACGCCGGCTCAGGCCTGCGGTTTGTCGTCGTTGCGGTGCATGAAGCTGTTGACGGCGCGGGCGATACCGCGGCCCGCGTAGATTCCCGCGGCCACCGAGACCACGATCATCAACACGAAGGTCAACGTCCAGTTGGGCCGGCTGTGGCTGACGTTCCACCAGATGAACGTGAACAGCAACGCGCAGACGAACACCAGAATGTCGCGCCAATTTCCCCGATAGGACAACGCGGCTTCACGGAGCTCACGGGTCCGTTCACCGGCATCGATCAATTCGTCGATCCGGCGGTCGATGCTGGCCTGCATTCTGGCGCGCCGATCGACCTGGTCCGCCGGAATGCGGGCCAGCAGATCGAGATCCTTGGTGATCAAACCGCGTACGTCTGGTGGTTTGAGGTTGCCTGCAGCCGCTCCCAGCAGGGCACCACCGGCAATGGGCGCCGCCCCCAGCGCAAGTTCGGCAATTCCTGGCATTACGTCCCTCCATCACTCCATCAGCGTTGCGGCCAGGGTGCCACCCAGCTCGTAGGCCCGTTCCCGGATCCCGGCATCGACTGCGCCCACGACTTCGAGCACGTCCGCTGCCTTGACCAACGCCAGTCCCGTCACGATCTTGTCGACCGCATTCGCCGCACCCACGGTGTCGTTGTTGCCATGCACCCACAGTCCGTAGGGACGCCCGGCCACATGGTCGAGGCTCGGGTAGTACACCGTATCGAAGAAGTGCTTGAGCGCACCGCTCATGTAGCCGAAATTGGCTGTGGTTCCGAACAAATAGCCGTCGGCGGCCAGCATGTCCGGGACAGTCGCAGCTAACGCCGGCTTGAGTTCGACTGTGACCCCTGAGATGTCCGGATCGTTTGCCCCGGCCAGCACCGCTTCCAGGAGCTCTCGCGTTGCCGGCGACGGCGTGTGATGCACCACCAGCAGCGTCTTGGTCATGAGGCCTGCTGTTCCTGCATCCGCACCGCCGTGCGCATGGTCTCGCGCGCGCGGCCCCGATCACCGGCGAAGTCGTAGGCACGCGCCAGCCGGTACCAGCGAACCCAATTGTCGGGATCGGCTTCCAATTCGGCCTTCACCGTCCCGAACAGTTCATCGGCGGCGTCCCGTTCGATACGACCGGACGGCCGCGTCGGCAGCGCGCTGACGTCCAGTTCCATGCCCTGTTCACGGGCAAGGCGGGCCAACCGTTGATGCGCCAGCCCGGCCCGCAGCGTGGTGACCAGTACCCAGATGCCGATCAGCGGGAATACCAGCAGCGCCAGGCCCAGTCCGATGGCGGCCGGCTCACCCGAGGTGATGAAGATCCACGCGGTACGACCGAGCATCAGGAAGTAGGCGATCAGCGCCAGGCACATGAAGCCGATCACCAGTTGGATGCGCAGCGACCGCGCGCCGTCGTTCACGACAGGTCGAGCAGCGGTTCAATGCCGATGGTCAGGCCCGGCCGCTCGGCGATCTTGCGCACGGCCAGCAGCACGCCCGGCACGAACGATGACCGGTCCAGGCTGTCGTGCCGGATCGTCAGCGTCTCCCCCTGCGTTCCGAACAACACCTCTTGATGGGCGACCAGCCCGGCTACCCGCACTGAGTGCACCGGCACGCCGTCCACATCGGCACCGCGAGCTCCCTCCAGGCCGGTGCTGGTGGCGTCCGGGTTGGGCGGCATGCCTTTCCGCGCCTCGGCGATGAGCTTCGCTGTGCGAGCGGCCGTGCCGGACGGCGCGTCGGCCTTGTGCGGGTGGTGCAGTTCGATGATCTCGACGGACTCGAAATAGCGTGCCGCCTGCTGAGCGAAGTGCATGGACAGCACCGCGCCGATGGCGAAGTTCGGCGCGATCAGCACAGCGGCTTCGGGCTTCGCCTTGAGCCAGGCCTCCACCTGTTCGATGCGGTCCCAGGTGAATCCGGTGGTCCCGACGACGGCGTGAATACCGTTGTCGATGAGGAACTTCAGGTTGTCCATCACCACGTCGGGATGAGTGAAGTCGATGACGACGTCGGTCTTGGTGTCGGTGAGCAAGGTCAGCGGATCACCCACATCGACTCCCGTCGAAAATGTCAGGTCTTCTGCGGATTCGACCGCATGCACCATGGTCGCGCCGACTTTGCCCTTAGCTCCGAGAACACCAACTCGCATGATTGGGAGCCTACTGCCCGGGGTTGTGCGGGTATTGGGGCCGGTGCAAGGAAAACACTGGTCTCGTTTGTCACTACAGCCCCAAATCACGCAAACGTGTCGGGGCATCGAACTAGTGTTCGAATCATGGACGACGGAGTGGCTGCCAAGCTGGTCGCGTTGGCGGCCGCGGTCGCCAACCTGCAGTCTCTGCCTTTCACCGCCCTGTCCACCGCGCAGTTGCTGGACGTGCGCTCGGGGATGCAGCAGGCCCGCAACCTCATTCCCACCATCGAACACCCGGCGATCGCCGCATTGGCCGAGCAAGGCACCGCGGCGCGCATAGGCGCGAAGTCCTGGCCCGAAGCACTGCGTATCCGGTTGCGGATCCCTGGGACCGAGGCCCGTCGGCGCTACCGCGACGCCCTCAACTTCGCGCCACGCATCTCGACAACCGGAGAGTCGTTGCCGCCGTTGCGGTCGGCGACTGCAGCCGCCCAAGCCGGCGGCTGGGTCAGCGCCGACCACATCGAGATCCTGGAATCGTTCTTCCGCAAATGCCCGCCCTGGGTCGACGCGGTCGGCCGGGCCAGGTTCGAGGAGAAACTGGTCGCCGTCGCCGCCACCAACTCCCCGGAGACTCTGCAGCAAGCGGCCAACGAGGCGCTGTACCCTCGGCTGCGGGCCAGATCAACGCCTCGTCGGCCCCGGCAAATGGACCACCCACATCAACCACCGCGGCCAATGTGAGTGGGTCCCGCCTCCACTCCTGGATACCGGCCAGGCTCGCATCAACACGCACCACCACCCCCAGCGCTACTTCACCGAAACCAACAGCAAAGGCGACGACGAAACCGACTGCCGCCCAGGCTGATTGCACACAGTAGAGACCACACCGACAACCGGTCTCTAGGGTGGAACCATGCGCCTGATCTCGCTGACACCATTCGCCATCGCTGTTCTCGCGTTCGTGGGGTGCTCCGACGATGCCGCCGCCGACGATGCCGACCTCAACGGTCGCACGTTCGTGTCGGTGCAGGTTGAGGGCGATCAGATCCCCGGAAACGGGCCGCTGACGGTCGGTTTCGACGGGAACCGGATCAGCACTTTCGCGGGCTGCAACCACGGTTCGGGCACCGTCGACCTGTCCGGAGGGCGGATCGCCACCACCGCGTTGGCCATGACCATGATGGCCTGCCCGCCACCAGTCGGCGATTCGGACGCGTGGGTGTCGAAGTTCTTCGACGCCAAGCCAACCTGGTCTCTGGCGGGCGACGATCTCACGTTGCGTACCGACGCCGCGACCGTCACGTTGCGAGACAAGAAGGTGGCCGATCCCAACCGCCCGATCACGGGTACCACGTGGCGCGTCACCAGCCTGGTATCCGCGCAGGCGGTCACCACCTCGGTCGCACTTGAGAAGTCCAAGCCCACCTTGACCATCGCCGACGACGGCGCCGTGAGCGGTTCGACGGGCTGCAATCGAATCACCGGCCACGCAACCGTTTCCGGATCGAGCCTCGAGTTCGGCCCGCTGGCCACCACCAGGATGGCCTGCCCACCGGAGGTCGACGAGATCGAACAGGCCGTCCTGGGAGTCCTCAAGGGCACGGTGCAGACCACCGTCGACGCCGATCAACTGAAGCTCGTCGGCGCAGACGGCAATGGATTGGTCCTGCAGGCACAGTGAGCTCAGAGCGGTGACGCCCCCCGCAGATGCTCGAAGATCAGCGAGGTCTGTGTTCCGGCGACATCGGCGTCGGCGTTGAGGTTCTCCACCACGAAGGCTCGGAGGTCATCGGTGTCGCGCGCGGCCACATGCAGGATGAAGTCGTCTCCCCCGGCCAGGAAGTAGACGTCCATCACCTGTGGCCGGGTGCGGATATGGGCGATGAAGTTGCGGATCTTGCCCCGCGCGTTCGATTGCAGACTCACCGAGATCATCGCCTGCAGGCTCAGTCCGACGGCCGCCGGATCGATGTCGGTGTAGAAGCCGCGGATCACCCCGATCTCCTGCAGCCTGCGCACCCGGCCGTGGCACGTCGACGCGGCGACACCGACCGCGTCGGCCAGCGCACTGTTGGACATGCGGGCATCGGCATGCAACGCGAGCAGGATGCGACGGTCCACCTCGTCGAGATCCGGCCGAACATCCTTCGGTGAACGGGTCGCACGCACGGCTGAGATTGATGATTCTTCTGCCATGCACGGAGCCTAGCGAATCTTCATCCGAGATATTGCTCATTAATCGAAGGTTCTTCACAATTATTTCAGCACATCAACTTTGAAGGAGCCAGCATGCTCGTCGGTATCCCGACCGAGATCAAGAACAACGAGTACCGAGTGGCGATCACCCCGGCGGGCGTGGCGGAGCTGACCCGACGCGGCCACGACGTGATCATCCAGGCCGGCGCGGGCGAGGGCTCGGCCATCACCGACAACGACTTCAAGGCCGCCGGAGCCGAGATCGTCACCACGGCCGACCAGGTGTGGGCCGAGGCCGAACTGCTCCTCAAGGTCAAAGAGCCCATCGCGGCGGAGTACTCGCGCATGCGCAAGGGCCAGACGCTGTTCACCTACCTGCACCTGGCAGCGTCCAAGGAATGCACCGACGCCCTGCTGGCATCGGGCACCACCTCGATCGCCTATGAGACGGTGCAGACCACTGGACCAGACGGGTCGGTGTCCCTCCCCCTCTTGGCCCCGATGAGCGAGGTCGCCGGCCGGTTGTCTGCACAGGTCGGCTCGTACCACCTGATGCGCACCCAGGGCGGCCGCGGCGTGCTCATGGGTGGCGTCCCCGGAGTCGCACCGGCCGAGGTCGTCGTCATCGGCGGTGGCGTGGCGGGTTACAACGCCGCCCGCATCGCCAAGGGCATGGGCGCGCACGTCACGGTGTTCGACCTGAACATCAACACGCTGCGCAAGATCGACAACGAGGCGAACAGCAGCATCGAGACCCGTTACTCGTCGTCACTGGAGCTCGAAGAGGCCGTCAAGAAGGCAGACCTGGTGATCGGCGCCGTGCTGATCCCGGGCGCCAAGGCCCCCAAATTGGTCACCAATTCGATGGTGTCCCACATGAAGCCCGGCGCGGTGCTGGTGGACATCGCCATCGACCAGGGCGGCTGCTTCGAGGATTCACGGCCCACCACCCACGACGATCCGACGTTCGCCGTGCACGACACCGTGTTCTACTGCGTGGCCAACATGCCGGGCTCGGTGCCGCGTACGTCAACATTCGCGCTGACCAACGCGACCATGCCGTACGTGCTCAAGCTGGCAGACAAGGGCTGGCAGGCAGCCTGCGCGGATGACCCGGCGCTGGCCAAGGGCCTGTCGACACACGAAGGCGGGCTGCTGTCCGAGCAGGTCGCCTCCGACCTCGACATGCCGTTCACCGATCCGGCCGCCCTCCTGGCCTGATACCAAACACGATCGCCCGGCTGGAGTTGGCTCCGGCCGGGCGATCGCGCATTCCGGCCCGTAGCCATTCTTGACACGTGTCAAGTATGGTGGCGTCCATGTTGCAGCAGCTGTTCCCCACCGTCCCGTCGACCACAACCGAGGCGCTCGACGTGTTCGACGCGGCCGAGGCGGTCGAACCGGAATTCATGGTCGGCACCTGGCACGGCGCCGAACTGCCCACCGGACATCCGATGGACGGCCTACTAGCGGCCAGCGGCTGGTGGGGCAAACAGTTCGTCGACGGCGAGACCGTCCATCCGCTGCTGTTCCCCGCGAGCGACGGCGCATCGCTGTGGGCCCTCAACCCGACTCTGGCCTTCGGCGGCCTCGCGGTGTCGACCAAGATCCCACTGCTTCGGAATCGGTCGATGGTGGCGCCGATCGCAGCATTGCGCCCCGTGCTGCAAACCCGCGCACCCAAAGCCAGGTTGCGCACCACCCGCTACCGCGGCATCGACACCGCGACCATGATCTACGACCAGCTGCCCATCAACGACGTGTTCCGGCGACTGGCCGACGACGCCGTGATCGGGGCCATGGACCTACGCAACTCGGGTAAGCCCTATTTCTTCGTTCTGCAGCGCGACGACTCGCTGCAGGTGACTTAGCAGCCGCACGTACCCGTGCTGTTCACCGCGCATTCGACCGGCGGCTCCACGCCAGTGCTTGGATCGAAAGGGCAAGCGTTACAAGGCCTTTTCCTCCGATCTACGTTCCAAGACTGAGGAGTCACCCATGGTCAACCTGCCCGTCGCGCACCAGCCCCGCCCGTTGCTGCCCGAGCTTTCGGAGTTCTTCGCCGGGATCACGCCGTTCGCCGGCCTGCGCCCCATCTTCGAGCGCAACCTCATGCGCATCGAGGACGAGGTCACCGAGGATCACTACGAACTGCGCGCCGAAATCCCCGGCATCGATCCGGCCGCCGATGTTCAGATCACCGTGGCCGACGGCCAGCTGACCGTGAAGGCCGAGCGCTCCGAACGCGCCGACACCACGGCACGGTCGGAGTTCTCCTACGGTTCGTTCCTGCGCACCGTGACGCTGCCTGCAGAGGCTGACGAAGACAACATCACCGCCGGTTACGAGCGCGGCATTCTCACCGTGCGCGTGCCGTTGTCGCAGAACCCCGCCGGAGCCCGCCAGATCGAGATCCAGAACACCGAGAACGGCTCGGCCGCAATCGGATCCGCGGAGCACTCAGAGTAACGACGGCACCACGAGCCCCGTCAACTCACCGATGAGCGGACGCAGGTTGTCGGCCTTCGGGTCATCGGCCTGCGACCGCGTCATCACCGCCAACAACAGCCTTTGACCGGCGGGCCCGTAGGCGATCCCGACATCGTTGGTGCTGCCGTAATCGCCGCTGCCCGTCTTGTCGGCCGTGGTCCAGCCCTCGGGAAGTCCGGCTCGCACGCTCGATGTCTGATTGGCCCGCATCCAGTCCTCCAACTGGCGGCGCTGCGGCGGGCTCAAAGCGTCACCGGTCAGCACCGCGCGGTACCCGGAAGCCAGCGCAGCCGGGGTGGAGGTATCCCTCGGATCGCCTGGAATCGCCGAGTTCAACTCGACTTCCCAGCGGTCAAGCCGGGTGCGCTCGTCACCGACGCTGCGGGCGAACGCGGTAATTCCTGACGGCCCGTCAATGGTTTTCAGCAGCAGGTTGCCCGCAGTGTTGTCACTGCGCTGCAGCGCTGCCTGACACAACTGCGCCAGCGTCATCTCGGCACCGGCGTGGGTCTCGGTGACCGGTGAGTTCGGCACGATCGCGTTCCGGTCGACGAAGACGCGGTTGTCCAGCGACAGCTGTCCGCGCCCGACCATCTGCAGTACCCGCGCAGCGGCGTAACCCTTGAATGTCGAGCACATCGCGAACATCTCGTCGGGCCGATGGGTGAGGGCCTGCCCGGAGTCCAGATTGGCCGCGTACAAGCCGATCAGGGCATTGTCCCGACGTTCCAGCTCAGCAATCTGGTCATCGATCGGGGCGGCAAACGCCGGTGCGGCGGCCCCCACACCGGCACCGACGGCCGCTGCCGCCGCGAGCGAACCGATCAGAACATTGCGCCGTGAGAGTCCCGTCATCGGACCCACCCTAGCGGGTCAGCCGGCGATGGTTAGAAGCTGTTGCGGCAGAGCCTTTTTCGACCTATATGGGCCGAGCACCGCAGCACCGTACTCGCGGGACAGCAACTGGTGAGCGATAGCGTTGACCTCTTCGAGCGTGACCGCCTCGATCTGAGCCAGCGTGTGGTCGATGGTCCGGTGCTCACCGTAATTGAGCTCGCTGCGCCCTATCCGGTGCATGCGCGAACCGGAATCTTCCAGCCCGAGCACGAGCCCACCGCGCAACGAGCCCTTCGCGATCCGGCATTCGTCGGCGGTGATCCCGTCTCTGGCAACGCCTTCCAGAACGTCGGTGGTCACCCGGATCACTTCGTCGAATCGTTCCGGCTGGCACCCGGCATACACCGAGAGCGCCCCGCTGTCGGCGAAGGTGTCCACCGTCGAGTACACCGAGTAGGCCAGACCACGAGATTCCCGAATCTGCTGGAACAGGCGCGAACTCAGGCCACCGCCGAGTGCGGTGTTGAGCACCGACAGAGCCCACCGGTGTTCCCAGTGCCGGCCGGGCGTGCGAACGCCCAGTGACACGTGGGTCTGTTCTCCGTCGCGGTCGACCACGAGCAACGACGGCTTGCCCCCGACCCGGCCTGCACCCTTACGCGGAGCCACCGCGGTGCGACCGGCTTCGAGCCGCGGACCGAAATGCTGCCGCACCAACGACACGACCACGTCGTGGTCGATGTTGCCCGCGACCGCCACGATCATCCGTTCGGGGGTGTAGCGACGGACGTGGAACGAATGCAGCTGCGCGCGCGTCATCGTCTCGATCGACTCGACGCTGCCGATCACCGGGCGTCCCACCGGGTGATCGCCGAACATCGCCGAGAGGAAGACGTCGCCGAGACTGTCCTCGGGATCGTCGTCGCGCATGGCGATCTCTTCGAGGACGACGTCGCGTTCCACCTCGACATCCTCGGTGGCGCAACGGCCTCGCAGCACGACGTCGGCGACCAGGTCGACCGCGAGCTCCAGATCGGAGTCGAGCACATGCGCGTAATAGCAGGTGTGCTCACGCGTGGTGAACGCGTTCAGCTCACCTCCGACGGCATCGACAGCCTGCGCTATGTCGACTGCGCTACGCGTCGGGGTGGCCTTGAACAACAGGTGTTCCAGGAAGTGTGCGGCGCCCGCGACGCTTCGTCCTTCGTCACGGGAACCGACACCTACCCAGACCCCGACCGATGCCGAACGCACCGACGGGATGTACTCAGTGACCACCCGGAGTCCGCCGGGCAGATCTGTCCGGCGGACATCAGTGGTATTCAGTGCAAACGCCTTATGTCGAGCTGAGGCGATCAGGACTCGGCAGCCGAGGCAGCTTCGGCCGGCGCCGGGGCACCGTCCACTGCACCGGCGGCCTGATCCGCCGACTCCTCTTCGACGAGCACCAGCGAGATCTTGCCGCGGTTGTCGATATCGGCGATCTCGACGCGCAGCTTGTCGCCGACCTTCACCACGTCCTCGACCTTGTTGATCCGCTTGCCGCGGCCCAGCTTCGAGATGTGGACCAGGCCGTCACGGCCCGGCAGCAGCGACACGAATGCGCCGAAATCGGTGGTCTTGACCACGGTTCCGAGGAACCGCTCACCGATCTTGGGCAGCTGCGGGTTCGCGATGGCGTTGATCTTGTCGATCGCGGCCTGCGCCGCTTCGCCGTTGGAGGCTCCGACGAACACCGTGCCGTCATCCTCGATCGAGATCGACGCGCCGGTCTCCTCGGTGATCGAGTTGATCATCTTGCCCTTGGGTCCGATGACCTCACCGATCTTGTCGACCGGAACCTTGATGGTGGTGATCCGCGGTGCGTACGGGCTCATCTCGTCCGGCGCGTCGATGGCCTCGGCCATCACGTCCAGGATGGTCAGCCGTGCGTCCTTGGCCTGGCTCAGCGCACCGGCGAGCACCTTGGACGGGATGCCGTCCAGCTTGGTGTCGAGCTGAAGCGCGGTGACGAAGTCCTTGGTGCCTGCGCACTTGAAGTCCATGTCGCCGAAGGCATCCTCAGCGCCGAGGATGTCGGTGAGGGTGACGTAGCGGGTCTCGCCGTCCACCTGATCGGACACCAGGCCCATGGCGATACCGGCGACCGGCGCCTTGAGCGGCACACCGGCGTTCAGCAGCGACAGCGTCGAGGCGCACACCGAGCCCATCGAGGTCGAACCGTTGGAGCTCAGGGCCTCGGACACCTGACGGATCGCGTAGGGGAACTCCTCCACGCTGGGCAGCACGGGAACCAGTGCCCGCTCGGCCAGCGCGCCGTGGCCGATCTCGCGGCGCTTGGGCGAACCCACTCGGCCGGTCTCACCGGTCGAGAACGGCGGGAAGTTGTAGTGATGCATGTAGCGCTTGGAGGTCTCCGGTCCCAGCGAGTCGATCTGCTGGGCCATCTTGACCATGTCGAGTGTGGTGACACCCATGATCTGGGTCTCGCCGCGCTCGAACAGCGCGCTGCCGTGCGCCCGCGGAATGATAGCCACCTCGGCCGAGAGCGCGCGGATGTCGGTCACACCACGGCCGTCGATACGGAAGTGATCGGTCAGGATGCGCTGGCGCACAAGCTTTTTGGTCAGCGAGCGGTAGGCCGCGCCGATCTCCTTCTCGCGCCCGGCGTAGGTCTCGCCCAGGCGCTCGAGCACCTCGACCTTGATCTCGTTGGTGCGGTCGTCGCGCTCGTGCTTACCGGCGATGGTCAGCGCCTCCGACAGCGCCTCGGTGGCCACCGCGGCCACGGCGTCGTAGACGTCGTCGGCGTAGTCGGGGAACAACGGGTACTCGGCGATCTCCTTGGCGGCCTTCTCGGCCAGCTCGGCCTGAGCGTCGCACAGCACCGAGATGAACGGCTTGGCCGCCTCAAGGCCCTCGGCCACAACGGCCTCGGTCGGCGCACCGGCGCCGCCGGCGATCAGCTCGATGACGTTCTCGGTGGCTTCGGCCTCGACCATCATGATCGCGACGTCGTCGCCCACCTTGCGGCCCGCGACGACCATGTCGAAGACAGCCTTCTCCAGCTGCTCGACGGTCGGGAAGGCGACCCACTGGCCATCGATCAGGGCAACGCGCACGCCGCCGACCGGGCCGGAGAACGGCAGGCCGGAAATCTGCGTCGACGCAGAGGCGGCATTGATGGCGAGCACGTCGTACAGATCCTTCGGATCCAGGCTCAGCACGGTCACCACGACCTGGATCTCGTTACGCAGACCGCTGACGAACGACGGGCGCAGCGGCCGGTCGATCAGGCGACAGGTGAGGATCGCGTCGGTCGACGGACGGCCCTCACGCCGGAAGAACGAGCCGGGGATACGACCCGCGGCGTACATCCGCTCCTCGACGTCGATGGTCAGCGGGAAGAAGTCGAAGTGGTCCTTCGGCGTCTTGCTGGCGGTGGTGGCGCTCAGCAGCATGGTCTCGTCGTCGAGGTAGGCGACGACGGAGCCGGCGGCCTGCTGGGCCAGCCGGCCGGCCTCGAATCGGATGGTGCGGGTGCCGAAGCTCCCGTTGTCGAGGATTGCGGTGGATTCGAACACACCGTCTTCAAGTTCAACTACAGACATAGAGTCCGTTGGCCTCTTTCGATTCATTCAACTGTTTTCGCGGCGTCACGGTGGCGATACGCCACGGGCCCTGGATACGGCTACGGCCGTCGATCGAAGCGGCCGGATGGCCCCCCAGAGATAGTCCCTGTGTCGGGGTCCGGCAGCCACTACCGAAGACCGCCCGTCCAGGCGGGCCCGATATGACTCGCAGGAACAGCGCCCGCCGGATCGCGGATGCCGCACCTGAGTTCAGCGCAGAATTGAGCCACTGAACGCCCTCATGTTACACGGCAGCAACGGCCCAACAGCCATCCGTGCCAGCTAGGACACGTCCTCCACACATACGGTGAACTGGCGTTCCGGGTAGGCGTAGCCCACCCCGCTGGCGCACTGATCGACGTTCGACACCCCGCGTAGAACCTCGGTGGCCCGTTGCCGGTGCGGCGCAGAAGAATCCGCGCAGTCCACCCGATACGGGTCTTTGTCGTTCGCGGGGTCGATGCTCATGCAGCCGCCGGTGATCCAGTCGATGTCCAGACAGAGCGTCTGGGTCTCCTCACTGAATGCACTGCGCACCGAGTAGTAGGTGTCGACGTCGCCCGGGCACTGGTCGCTGTCGGTGACCGTGGAGATCACCTTGTAGTTCGACGCGTCGCTGCCGCACTCCGCCCGGCTGGAGTCCGGGCGCTCGTAGGTGCCGCTCATCTTCAGGCAGTCCCCTGCCTTCATGTCCGCGGCCGCCGCGGACGAGCATGCGGTCAATCCGCCGACGAAAAGTATCGCGGCTGCCCCGAGAGGGGCAGCCGCGGAAAGTGGTGGCATCGACGCCGCGTCAGCGACGCAGCCCGAGGCGCTCGATCAGGGAGCGGTAACGCGCCACATCAACCTGGGCGACGTACTTGAGCAGCCGGCGACGACGGCCGACGAGCAGCAGCAGACCGCGCCGCGAGTGGTGGTCATGCTTGTGCTGCTTGAGGTGCTCGGTCAGATCCGTGATCCGCTTGGTCAGGAGGGCGACCTGGGCCTCCGGCGAACCGGTGTCGGTCTCGTGCAGACCGTAGCTGGTCAGGATTTCTTTTTTCTGCTCGGCAGTAAGCGCCACGAAAGTAACTCCATCATTTCAGTCCCGCGAACATATTCTCGGCACAGCCACCGCGGACTGCAGCATGCACCGGATCGGGGCAAAGTCTAGCAGGACCGCGGCGAGCCGCGAATTCAGCTTTGCGAGTGCGCAGCCAGAATCGCGCGGGCCCGGTCGGTATCGGCCTCCATGGCCACCACCAGATCCTTCACCGAATCGAACTTCTCCTGCCCGCGAATCCGGGAGACGAAATCGACCGCGACATGCTGCCCGTACAGGTCGGCATTGGTGTCGAGCACGAACGCCTCGACCGTGCGGGTACGCCCGGAGAAGGTCGGGTTGGTGCCCACCGAGACGGCGGCCTGATATCGCTCGCCCGGAATCACGGTGCCCATCACCGGACCGTGCCCCAGCACGGTGAACCAGGCGGCGTACACGCCGTCGGCGGGAATCGCCGAGAACATCGGAGGCGCCACGTTCGCAGTCGGGAAACCCAGCACCCGGCCCCGCCCGTCACCGCGGACCACCACGCCCTCGACGCGGTGCGGTCGGCCCAGGGCCTCGGTGGCGGCCACCACGTCACCGGCGTCGACGCAGGACCGGATGTAGGTCGAGGAGAAGGTGACCCGCTCGTCGCGATGCTCGGCGTCGAGCGTTTCGGTCACCAGCGACATGCTCTCGACCGCGAATCCGAACCGCTCCCCGGCCGTACGCAGCATTGCCACGTTGCCTGCCGCCTTCTTGCCGAAGGTGAAGTTCTCCCCCACCACGACCTCGACCACATGCAGGTCTTCCACCAACAGCTCATGGATGTACCGCTCGGGGGTGAGCTTCATGAAGTCCGAGGTGAACGGCATGACCAGAAAGACGTCGACGCCGAGTTCCTCGACCAGTTCGGCCCGGCGGGTCAGCGTCGTCAACTGCGCCGGATGACTCCCCGGAAATACCACCTCCATCGGATGTGGGTCGAAGGTCATGAGAACCACCGGTACTCCGCGTGATCGGCCCGACTTCACCGCATGGCTGATCAACTCCGCGTGTCCACGGTGAACCCCGTCGAACACCCCGATGGTGACTACACACCTGCCCCAGTCCGTGGGGATCTCGTCCTGCCCACGCCAGCGCTGCACGCGATCAGCCTACGACCCGAACGCGCCGCGGTCTGCTCTAGATCCCCCGATCAGGTGATGATTGCCTAAACTTTCCTACTGTGAGTCCAGACGGTAACCACCAAGACCTCTCCACGGTTGCCCAGGACTATCTGAAAGTCATCTGGACAGCCCAGGAGTGGTCTCGCGAAAAGGTCAGCACGAAACTGCTGGCCGAGCGGATCGGCGTGTCCGCCTCCACGGCGTCGGAATCCATTCGCAAACTCGCCGATCAGGGCCTGGTCGACCACGAGAAGTACGGCGCGGTGACGCTGACCGATGCGGGCCGGCGTGCCGCGCTGGCGATGGTGCGACGGCACCGGCTCATGGAGACCTTCCTGGTGTCCGAGCTCGGTTACAGCTGGGACGAGGTGCACGACGAGGCCGAGATCCTCGAGCACGCGGTCTCCGACCGGATGCTCGATCGCATCGACGCCAAGCTGGGCCACCCCACCCGCGACCCGCACGGCGATCCCATCCCGGCCGCCGACGGTCAGGTGCCCACCCCACCGGCCCGGCAGCTGTCGGCATGCCAGGACGGCGACGCCGGCACGGTGGCCCGCATCTCCGATGCCGATCCGGAGATGTTGCGTTATTTCGACAGCGTCGGCATCAGCCTCGATTCCCGGGTTCGGGTGGTCGCGCGGCGCGATTTCGCGGGCGTGATCTCGGTGGCCGTAGGACGACCGGGCAAACCCGACGATCCGTCCGGCCGCGACGACACGAGCGTTCTCGTCGAGCTGGGCAATCCGGCGGCTGAGGCGATCTGGGTTGTCGCCAGCTGAATCATCAGTGAATCATCGCGATTTTTACCCGTGTGCCATAGCGGGATCGGCACCAACATGTCCTGTTCGTGACTGTCTCTCTGCACTGGTTCCTGCCCACCTACGGCGACAGCCGGCTCATCGTCGGCGGTGGCCACGGCACGCCCGCCGGTTCTGCCGGTGGTGACCGCGAAGCCTCGATCGACTACCTGGCGTCGATCGTCCGCTCGGCCGAGCGGTTCGGGTTCACCGGCGCGCTGATCCCGACCGGGGCCTGGTGCGAGGACGCGTTCATCACCGCCGCGCTGCTGGCCCGCGAGACCACCTCACTGGCGTTCCTGGTGGCGTTCCGCCCGGGTCTGGTGAGCCCGACGCTGTCGGCGCAGATGGCCGCGACGTTCGCCCGGCACGCACCCGGACGGATCCTGCTCAATGTCGTCGTCGGCGGCGAGGCCCACGAGCAGCGGGCATTCGGCGACCACCTGGACAAGGACGCGCGGTATGCGCGTTGCGACGAGTTCCTCGACGTGGTCCGGCGACTGTGGGCCGGTGAGACGGTCACGCACAAGGGCGAGTACATCGACGTCGAAGAGGCCTCGCTGGCGCTCCCGCCGACCCCGGTGCCGCCGCTGTACTTCGGCGGCAGCTCGCAGGCGGCGGGCCCGGTGGCCGCACGGCACTCCGATGTCTACCTGACCTGGGGTGAGCCGCCCGCGGCGGTGCGCGAGAAGATCGAGTGGATCCGCGCGCTCGGCGAGGAGCAGGGACGCAAGCTGCGCTTCGGTATCCGCCTGCACACCATTTCGCGGGACACCTCCGAGGAGGCGTGGGCGCAGGCCGACCGCCTGGTCGCCGCGCTGGACGAGGAGACGGTCGCCGCAGCGCAGGCCGGGCTGGCCCGCAGCCAGTCCGAGGGCCAGCAACGTATGCGGGCACTGCACGAGGCCAACCGTGTGAACGGCACCTGGAGCGACGCCCGCAGCTTGGAGATCGCCCCGAACCTGTGGTCGGGTGTCGGGCTGGTGCGCGGCGGCGCAGGGACCGCGTTGGTGGGCAGCCACACCGAGGTGGCCGACCGGATCGCCGAATACGCCGAGATCGGTATCGACGAGTTCATCTTCTCGGGCTATCCGCACCTCGAGGAGCTGTTCTGGTTCGGCGAGGGTGTCGTGCCGATCCTGCGCGAGCGCGGCCTGTTCGGCGGCGGCGAGCAGGCCGGTGCGCCCGCCTCGATCCCGTTTGTCGGTACGCCGCGATGACCGATCTGGCCGGCGCCGCCCGCATCTCGTCGGCGGAGACCGCGCTGACCGCCGCGGCACGACTGTCGAAAGCCTTCGCCGCCGACGCCGGAGCCCGCGACGCGCACCGGATACCGCCGCACGAGCAGGTTCGGGCGCTGAAGGAGTCAGGACTGCTGGCCTTGACCGTGCCCGCCGAACACGGTGGGCTCGACGTGCCGGTCACCGTCCTCGCCGAGGTGATGCGACTGCTGGCACACGGCGACCCGTCGATCGGCCAGATCCCGCACTCGCATTTCACATTTCTGGAGGCCTTGCGCTTGCAGGGCACGCCGGCGCAGCAGGCGTACTTCTACGGCCTGGTGCTGGATGGGGCGTTGTTCGCCAATGCCCAGTCCGAACGCGGGCCGCATCCCGTCGACGTGGACACCACCACGCTCACGGCGTCCGACATCGGCTATGTCCTACGCGGCCGCAAGTACTACTCGACCGGGGCGCTGTTCGCCGACTGGCTGATCGTGCGGGCCTCGCTCTCCGATGGTTCGGGGGTGCCGACGGCCGCCACGCCGAAAGCGATCGCATTCGTTCCGCGCGATACCGACGGGGTCGACGTTGTCGATGACTGGGACGGCATGGGACAGCGGACCACGGCCTCGGGCACCGTCACCCTCGATGCCGTCGAGGTACCCACGGCCCATGTCGTCGAGTTCAGCCCGATCTTCACACGACCCACGGTGTACGGGGCGCGGGCGCAGCTGCTTCACGCCGCCCTGGACGTAGGTATCGCCACCGCCGCGCTGGAGGAAGGGGTGCGCCAGGCGGGCAAGGCCCGGCCGCATTTCGAGGCGGCGGTCCCGAGCGCCGTCGAGGATCCCACGCTGGTGCAGGCGGCCGGTGAGCTGACCGTGACAGTGCGCGGTGCGGTGGCACTGCTCGCCGAGGCGGCCCGCCAGGTCGACGCGGCCCGCGGCGATCTCACCGAAGACAGCGCGGCGGCCGCCTCGATTGCGGTGGCGGTCGCCAAGGTGTCCGCGGCCCGGGCCGCGGTGGACGCCGGCAGCGCGCTGTTCGAGTTCGGCGGCACCCGCAGCGCCTCGGCGTCAGGCAACCTGTCGCGGTACTGGCGTGATGCCCGCACCCACACGCTGCACGACGCCACCCGATGGAAGATCCGCCACATCGGCAACTACACCCTCTCGGGCACGAAACCGCCTCGCCACGGCCAACTTTGAGTAGCCGCTACAACGTCGCGGGTCGCAGTACGACCACGTTCTTGGTGCGCGACGAGCCGTCCTGCAACAGTGCGATGACCTGACCGTCCGGTGCGGTGGCGGCATAGATCCCGCCGATCCCGGCCGGCGCCAACGCCCGCCCGTGGCGGGTGTCCTCGGTTTCCTCGGCGGTCAGGTCACGGCGCGGGAACCCGACCAGGCAGGCCTCGTCGAGCGAATAGCTCAGCCGCGCCTCCTCGGAAAGTTCATCGAGCGTGCGGGCCTCGTCGAGGCCGTAGCGGCCAACCTTGGTGCGGCGCAACGCTGTCAGGTGGCCACCCACCCCGAGTGCCACGCCGACGTCGCGGGCCAGGGCGCGGATATAGGTGCCCGAAGAACAGTCCACATCGACGTCCACGTCGACGAATTCGTCCACTCGACGGACAGCCAGGATGTCGAATCGGCCGATGCGCACCGGCCGGGCGGCCAGCTCGACGGTCTGCCCTTCGCGGGCCAGCTTGTAGGCCCGCTGTCCGGCGATCTTGATGGCGCTGACCGCCGACGGCACCTGCTCGATGTCTCCGCGCAGTGCCGCGACGGTGGACTCAATCTGCTCATCGGTCACATGCGCGGCCGAGACCGACTGCAGCACTTCACCTTCGGCATCTTCGGTGGTGGTGGTCTGACCGAGCCGGATGGTCGCGGCATAGGACTTGTCCGTGGCGGTGAGCAGACCGAGGATCTTGGTGGCACGTTCGATTCCGACCACCAGCACCCCGGTCGCCATCGGGTCGAGGGTGCCGGCGTGACCGACCTTGCGGGTGCCGAACAACCGCCGGCAGCGCCCCACCACATCGTGACTGGTCATGCCGGCCGGTTTGTCGACGATTACCAGGCCGGGTTTTGGACTGCTCCTCGCGTGCGCAGATTCTGGACCACTCACAGCACGATCGCCGTCAGCGTCACACCGTCACGCACCGACCATCGCCCGTCCAGCGCCGTCAGCGGTGGCCCGTGTTCGGCAGCCGGATCGATGAGTATCTGGGATCGGAATGTTCCGGCCGCGCCCGTCCCGTCCACCCCGAACGTGATGTGGGCATCTTCGAACCCGAGCCAGCGGTGCGTCAGCGGATACCACGCCTTGTAGGTGGCTTCCTTGGCGCAGAACAGGATTCGATCCCAATGCAGGCCGTCGGGAAGTCCGCCGAGTTCAACGCGCTCCAGCGGCAGCGAGATGGCGCCCAATACCCCCTCGGGCAGCACGTCATGCGGTTCGGCGTCGATGCCGACCGAGCGCACCCCGCCGACAAGCCCGACCACCGCACCGCGGAAGCCCTGGCAGTGGGTGAGGCTGCCGACGATGCCGTCAGGCCAGCACGGCTCGCCCTTGTCCCCCTTGAGGATCGGCACCGGGCCCACCCCCAGTTCGCCCAGCGCCTGGCGGGCGCAGTAGCGCACCGTGGTGAACTCGTTGCGTCGCTTCGCGACTGCGCGGGCCACCAGCGCCGCCTCCTCGGGCAGCGCAGTCAGGCCCGGCGGGTCGTCGTACAACTCGGCCGCGGCGAGCTTGTCCGGCATCTCGGGCAGGACCTGCCCCAGCAACGTGTCGCTCATCGTGCCACTCTGTTCTTCGCGCAAGCGCTCATCCGCGCCTGGCCTTGATCCGGTCCTGCACCTGCTGCGCGTGAGTCCGCATCTCATCGGTGATCTGGAAGTGTCCGCCGAACTCGTTGAGATAGCCCGGCGTGTAGTTGGGGTCGGGCAGGATCTGACGCAACCAGCGGAAGGGCTTGCGGCGGCGCCACTCCCGCGGATAACCGACCGAAACCTCCTCGAAGCGCACGTCGTCGTACCACGTGGTCCGCGGAATGTGCAGATGGCCGTACACCGAGCAGACCGCGTTGTAACGGGTGTGCCAGTCCCTGGTGGCCGTGGTACCGCACCACAACGAGAATTCCGGATAGAACATCGCATCGCAGGGTTCGCGGACCATCGGAAAGTGGTTGACCAGGATTGTCGGGGTCATCCAGTCCAGGTCGTCGAGTCGCTTGCGGGTGGCCGCCACCCGGTCACGACACCAGGCGTCGCGGGTCGCGTAGGGCTCACTGGACAGCAGGAACTCGTCGGTGCCGACGACGTTTCGGTCGCGGGCGATGGCCAGCCCCTCGGCCTTGGTGGAGGCACCCTCGGGCAGGAATGTGTAGTCGTAGAGCAGGAACATCGGCACGATCGTCGCCGGGCCACCCTGTTCGGTCCACACCGGGAACGGATGCTCGGGGGTGATGACACCCATCTGGTCGCACATGTCGACCAGGTAGTCGTAGCGCGACCGGCCGAAGATCTGCATCGGGTCCTTGTTGGTGGTCCACAGCTCGTGGTTGCCCGGAACCCAGATGACCTTCGCGAACCGTTTGCGCAGCAGATCCAGCGCCCATCGGATCTCATCGGTGCGCTCACCGACATCACCCGCGACGATCAGCCAATCGTCCGGTGAGGCCGGGTACAACGACTCGGTGACCGGCTTGTTCCCGTTGTGCCCGGTATGCAGATCGCTGATCGCCCAGAGGACAGGCTGCCGATCTCTCGACTCGTGATCATTCACAGTTGCACCACCACAACAGACCAGCCTAACGGTGCGCCGGAACCGCGAGGCATTGACAACTAGAACAGGTTCTCGTTTATGGTCGAGTCGGTCGCGGCGGACCGCTACACTCCCCGCAAGCCGGGGAACGTTTTGCCACCAAACTGCGAGGGAGTGTGATGGCTGCCAAGTTGCGCCTGTTGTCGGCATTGACGGCACTGGTTTCGGCGGTGATCGTGCTGTGGCAGTCGGGCCCGTCCGAGGGCGCGGCCGCCGGGCCGCTCCACCTCGACGTCACCGACCTCCCGATGACCAACGTGTCCACGACGATCAAATGGCCGATCGTCGAGACCACGGATCCGTCGCCCTTCGATCCGTGCAATGACATCCCGTTCGATGCGGTCCAGCGGATCGGCCTGGCCTACACGCCGCCGGAGCCCGAGGACAGCCTGCGCTGCCACTACGACGCCGGCGACTACCAGATGGCCGTCGAGGCGTTCGTCTGGCGCACCTACGAGCAGACCATCCCGCCCGATGCGGTCGAGCTGGACGTCGACGGACACCGGGCCGCCCAGTACTGGATCATGAAGCCCACCGACTGGAACGACCGGTGGTGGGTCACCTGCATGATCGCGTTCAAGACCAGCTACGGCGTCATCCAGCAGTCGTTGTTCTACTCGCCCGTCCACTCCCCGGACCGGCCGGACTGCTTGGCTGTCAACCTGCAGCGGGCCCACGAACTGGCGCCGTACTACAAGTTCTGAGTCGCGCCGCATTGCGAGAAGCACAGCGGGCGATCCGTAGCCTGGTCGCGTGAGCACATTGCGCCGGTACGCCGGCAAGGCCGTCAGCAGGGTTCTCGGGTTGCCGCCGCACACCACCGACTTCTCCGTGCAGCACGGACTGCGGGTCCCCATGCGCGACGGCGTCGAGCTCATCGCCGACCACTACGCGCCCCTCACCGACCGACCGGCAGGCACCCTGCTGGTGCGCGGACCGTACGGCCGTCGCTTCCCGTTCTCACCGCTGTTCGCGCAGGTATATGCGGCGCGCGGCTATCACGTGGTGTTGCAGAGCGTGCGCGGCACGTTTGGCTCGGGCGGCCAGTTCACCCCGATGGTCCACGAGATGGCCGACGGCGCCGACACCGTGGCCTGGCTTCGGGACCAGCCGTGGTTCACCGGTTCGTTCGCCACCGTGGGCCTGTCCTATCTCGGCTTCACCCAGTGGGCCCTGCTGGCCGACCCGCCGCCGGAGATGAAGGCCGCCGTCATCACCGTCGGCCCGCACGACTTCAGCACGTCATCCTGGGGCACCGGAGCGTTCAGCCTCAACGACTTCCTGGGCTGGAGCGCGATGGTCGCCCGCCAGGAGGAGCCCGGCATGATGCAAGCCCTCTCCCGGCAGCTGCGCGGGCCCGCCGAGCTCGCCAAGGCTACCGCCGGACTGCCGATGGGTACGGCCGCCCGTCAGTTGCTGGGCAGCGGTGCACCGTGGTTCGAATCCTGGCTGGAACACCCCGAACTCGACGATCCGTTCTGGGACCAACTGAGGTTCGACGAGGCATTGCAGCGGGCCGAGGTACCGATCCTGCTGCTCAGTGGATGGCAGGACCTGTTCCTGGACCAGAGCTTGAAGCAGTACGAGCAGCTCCACCGGCGCGGCGTCCCGGTGGCGTTGACAGTCGGCCCGTGGACGCACACCCAGTTGATGACCAAGGGAGTCGCCACCGTGGTCGGCGAATCGCTGGACTGGCTGGGCGCCCATCTGGCCGAGCAGGGTGAGACCAACCGCGGCAGCACGGTACGTATTCATGTGAACGGGCACGGCTGGGTGGAACTGGCCGACTGGCCGCCGGTCATGCCGGAGCACGAGTTGTTTCTGCAACCGGCTGGGCGGCTGGGCGCGATTGCGCCGCCTGACACTGCCCCACCGTCAGACGACAGTTGGTCTTCGCGCGAGCGCTCATCGACGTTCACCTATCACCCGGCCGATCCCACTCCGACCATCGGCGGCCGGCTCTTGGCCGCCAGCGGCGGCTACCGCGACGACACCCGACTGGCCCGGCGCAGCGATGTCCTGACGTTCACCGGCGACCCGCTGCCGGCCGACCTGTACCTGGCAGGCAGCCCCGTCGCAGAGCTTGCCCACAGCTGCGACAACCCGTATCACGACATCTTCGTCCGGATCAGTGAGGTGGATGCAAAAGGCCGGTCCCGCAACGTAACCGACGGATTCCGCCGGTTGAACGGCCATACCGGGCCGGTTCGGCTCGAGCTCGATGCGGTCGCGCACCGGTTCAGAGCCGGGTCCCGGATCCGGGTGCTGATCGCCGGTGGTTCACACCCACGCTTCGCCCGTAATCTGGGCACCGGCGAGCCGCCGGTCTCCGGTTCCCAGCTGGTGCGCGCCACCCACACCGTGCACCACGGTCAGGGCGGGATTTCCCGGGTGCTGCTGCCGGCCGGACCGAAGCCGCCGTCAGCCGACTGAGGTTCGCACCCGCTCGGCGACGTCGTGCAGCGTCGCATCGTCGCACACCGGCAGGCCCCGGACCGCCGGCACCGGCAGGTCGACCCAGCTCTTGCATCCGGCGAATTCGGGCGTGCGTATCAGCTGGATCGGCGTCAGCAGCGGGGCCACCTGGACGATCACGACGGTCAGTCGGTGCCTGGGGCGGAAATCGAGCCGGTCGGTGCGCACCGACTCGGCGGTCCAGATGTGCAGGTCGGAGAGTTCCTCGATCGCCTCAGGACGGTTCACCTCCACTGCTGCAACAACTTTCGCGCCGGCCCTGATGGTCACGGCGTCCTCGGTGCTGTCGGCCGCCGCGGCAGCGAGCAGGTGCTGATGTTCGGGGCGCACCCGCTCGGCGTGGCTGTGTGCAATCGTCGGGAACAACACAAACTCCGGCGCCGCCACCGAGAACCGCTTCTCGTGGATGCCACCCTTGCGCAGCAGCACGGTCTGGCGGCCGTCGAGCAGGGCGTGCACGGCCGCGCCCCACTCCTTGAGCCCAGGCTGCGTCACTGAGCGGCCAGCCGGGCGCGGACCTCCGGACGGCGCAGTGGCGGAACGGTTTTTGGTGGCTGCCGGCGCGGGGCCAGCCCGTCGAGCAGCCTGGTGGTGGTTTCGGTGACTTCGGCGACGGCAGCCTCGAACGTCTCGATATTGGCCCCGGTCGGACGGGTGATTCCGCTGACCTTGCGCACGTACTGGCGCGCCGCGGCCTCGATTTCTTCGTCGGTGGCGGCGGGCTGCAGCCCCCGCAGCTCAGTGATGTTGCGGCACATGACACCCACGATAGGCGCGTTGGGCCCGGCGGTTACGGTGAGCGCATGACCGATCCCGTACTGCTCGTCGACACCACCGACCGGGTTCGCATTCTGACCCTGAATCGGCCCCGATCGCGCAATGCCCTCTCGGCGCAGCTGCGCACGGAGTTCTACAGTGCGCTGCGTACCGCGCAGGCCGATGACGATGTCGACGTGGTCATTCTCACCGGGGCCGATCCGGTGTTCTGCGCAGGGCTGGACCTCAAAGAACTCGGCGACACCACCGAGTTGCCCGACATCTCCCCCAAATGGCCTTCCATGACCAAGCCGGTGATCGGTGCCATCAACGGTGCCGCGGTCACCGGAGGCCTGGAATTGGCGCTTTACTGCGACATCCTGATCGCCTCCGAGCAGGCCAAGTTCGCCGACACCCACGCGCGGGTCGGGCTGCTGCCGACCTGGGGTCTGAGCGTGCGGCTGCCGCAGAAGGTCGGGGTGGGCCTGGCCCGGCGGATGAGCCTGACCGGCGACTACCTTTCAGCCGACGAGGCGTTACGGGCCGGCCTGGTCACCGAGGTGGTCCCCCATGACGAGCTGCTGCCTACCGCTCGACGGGTGGCCACCTCGATCGTCGCCAACAATCAGGCCGCTGTCCGGGCCCTGCTCGCCTCGTATCACCGGATCGACGAGTCCCAGACCAATCAAGGCCTATGGATCGAAGCGGCATCGGCCCGCGCCTGGATGGCTACGGCGTCCGGCGACGACATCGCGGCCAGCCGCAGCTCCGTGATCGAGCGGGGACGCGCGCAGGTGCGGTGACAGGTTGATCAGTCGACGACCCACCCGGCCTGGCCGCTGGCGAGTTCCTCGACGCTCATCCCGTCGACGAGCCGGTCCAGCGCGCCGATCATCGTGTCGCATTCGCGTGCCGGGTGGTCTTTGGGGCATCGCAGCGCATGGGTCAGAAACTGCTGCGCCCCTTGCGCTTGCGCGATGACCCGATCCAGCGCGGCGATCTGCTCGCGCACCGTCTCGCGCCACTGTTCACTCGGCGCGTCGAGCACTGCGGCCGCGGTGTCGAGCGGAAGGCCCAACCGGTTCACAATCTTGAGCAGTGCGAGCCGGCGAAGCTCCTCGGGCCCGTACATGCGCTTCCCGGCCTGCCGCAGGCACGGGGACACCAGCCCACGTTCGTCGTAGTACCGCAACGCCGACGGACTCATCTGCAACCTCGCCGCGGCCTCGCCGATCGGGATCAGGTCCATGCCGCCATTTGACTTCAACCCGCCTTGAACCGGCAAGGTCTACCTATGAACGCCGCGCGTGCGATCAATCACCATGCCGAACACCCCGGGTTCGCGGGGGTCACCGGGGTGTTGTGCGGCTTGGTCTTCCTGCTGGTGGGCCGGGCGAAGGCCCGGCTGGCCGCGGATGTCGCGCAGGTCTCGGCCACAGACCACGTAGTCGATGTGGGTTGCGGACCTGGTACCGCTGCCCGAGTGGCCGCCCGGCGCGGTGCGCGAGTGACCGGCGTCGACCCCTCGTCCACCATGTTGCGCATCGCGCGGCTGGTCACGCCGAAACGCGCGCCGATCACCTGGGGTGAGGGCACTGCCGAGGCCCTGCCGGTGACCGACGGATCGGCGACCGTGGTGTGGGCGCTGGCAACGGTGCACCACTGGCAGGACGTCGACAAGGCGGTTGCCGAAGCCCGCCGCGTACTGACGCCGGGCGGGCGGCTGATCGCGATCGAACGCCAATCACCTGACGGGGCCACCGGATTGGCCAGTCACGGCTGGACGCAGCAGCAGGCCGAGGCCTTCGGTACCTTGTGTCGCGACGCCGGATTCGACGACGTCTCAGTGGCCGAGCGCGGCAGGGGCAAGCAGGCCACCTGGGTGGTCAGCGGTACGCGTCGGACTCACTAGTCTCCGGTACAGCGATGCCACCCCGAGTGCCAGGTCGATCTTGGCCGGCTGCGCCTCCTCCAGAGTCATTTCGCTACGCTCGAAGTATGCGCAGCTGTACGTCTGTGTCGGGTCCAGGAACAGCCGGAAGAAGGCGTCGGACAGGTCATAGTGGGTCCGAACGTCCTCGAAGTACGGGGTCAAACCGGACATAGTCGAATCCACCTTTCTGACACGTGCGGATGAGCGCGCCGGTTCATCAGGTCCGCGCAGGTAATTCGGAGCCGACGCCCTCGCGGATCACCTCGACTTCGTCGCGCCCGGTCCCCTCCGCGAGGTGCATCGCTCCGAATGTCAGTTGAGGTGGCCGTTGAGTGCCAATCTGTAGACGAGTGGAGACATCCGTGACATCAGCGCGCCAGTGCACTGGTTTATCTGCAGCCGACCGAAAAGGTCGACGTCATGAGCCGATTACGAGGATTCAGGTCAAGGAGGGCCAGGTGGACAGCGCCGCGTCGAGCCACGCCGTGGTCATCGGCGGCAGCATCGCAGGCCTCTGCGCAGCTGGTGTGCTGTCCGGCTATTTCGACCGCGTCACCCTGTACGAACGCGATGAACTACCCGACGAACCAGTCAATCGCCCGGCGATACCCCAGGGCCAGCACGTTCACCTGCTGATGGCCCGTGGAGCGCAGGAACTCGAAGGTGTTTTTCCGGGACTGCTGGACGACATGGCCGCCGCCGGCGTTCCGGTCGTGCACAACCAGCCGGAGTCGATTCATTTCGATGCCGCCGGCCATATCCTCGGTACCGGGCACGGGTTGCACGACAGCTTTACCGCGTACGTGCCGAGCCGCGGACAACTCGAATGGCAGATCCGCAAGCGCGTCAACGCCATCCCGTCGGTCGGACTGGAACAGCGGGTGGTCGTGCACCCGCAATTCGATCCTGAGACCAACCGGGTCACCGGCGTGGTCCTCGACGACGGCCAGCGTGTGGCCGCTGACCTCGTTGTCGACGCCTCCGGACGGGGCAGCCGCCTGCCAGGCTGGATGCAGCAGTGGGGCTTTGAAAGCCCGAGGGTCGATACAGTCCACATCGGGGTCACCTACGCCTCGCACCGGGTCCGGATCCCCGCCGGTCTGATCGCGGAGAAGATGGTGCTGGTCAGCGCAACTCGAGACCGGCAACTCGGCATGGGCATGTTGTTCCACGAGGACGGCACCTGGATGGTGACATCCTTCGGAGTGGCCGATACCGAACCGCCACGGGACTTCGCCGGGATGTGCCGGCTTGCCCAAGCCATACTGCCGGCGCATATCAGTTCGGCCCTGCAGGCCGGCGAACCGCACGGCAGCATGATGTTTCACCGCTACCCCACCAGCAAATGGCGCCGATACGACAAGCTGGCGAGCCTGCCCGGTGGGATCGTGCCGTTCGGCGATGCCGTCGCGAGCCTCAATCCCACCTTCGGCCAGGGCGTGACGATGACGGCTATCCAGGCCAGCAATCTACGTGCAGTCCTCGACACCGGACCGAACGATGTTGCTGCCCGACTGGCACATGCGACGGCACGGACCACATATCCGGTGTGGCTCATGAACGCGGTCGCCGATTACGCCGAGCATGGCGCCCAAGGCGACCGCCCATGGTGGTATCGGCCGCTGTACGGCCTGTTCGATCAGTTCCTCGGCGCAGCCGAGACGGACCCCGTACTGGCCGAATGGTTTCTTCGGCGCACGAGTCTGCTCGACAGTCTCTATCTCGCACCATCACCCCGGCTGATCGGGCGTGCGGTCCGCAACAACATCGGACAGTGGCGCGCCGAACGCTCGCGCCGCTAACCGGTCCCTGGCACCAGCCAGCGACCGGATAACGCCCGCCAGCCGACGAAGATCAGTCTCAGCACCATGAAGGTGCTCAGCCCCGACCAGATGCCGAACAGGCCCCAGCCGTAGATGAGCGACAACCAGATCAGAGGCAGGAAGCCGACCAGTGCACTGGTCAGCGTGGCGTTGCGCATGAACTTCGCGTCGCCCGCACCCAACAGCACACCGTCGAGGGCGAAGACGATTCCCGCCACGGGCAATTGGGCCACCAGGAACCACCAGGGCACCCTGATCGCCGCAAGCACCGATCGATCATCGGTGAACACCGGCGGCAACACCGAGGAACCGACGGCGAATACCAGCGCCAGCACCACACCGGCCATCGTGGAAAACAGCGTCACCCGCCAGGCCACGCTCTTGGCATGCGCGAGTTGCCCCGCGCCCAACGCTGCGCCGACCAGTGACTGCGCGGCGATTGCGAGTGAATCCAGCACCAGCGCAAGGAAACTCCAGACCTGCAGAACGACCTGATGGGCCGCCACCGCCGCCGCACCGAACCGCGCCGCGACGGCCCCGGCCGACAGGAAGCAGGCCTGGAACGCCAACGACCGCAGCAGCAGATCGCGCCCCATGGTCAATTGGGCCCGCAGCACCGCCGGCTCTATGCGCAGCGCAACCTTCTCGATCAGCAGGGCCCGCAGAAACAACAGTGCCGCCACCCACTGCCCCACCAGGTTCGCCACGGCCGAGCCGGCCAATTCCCATCGCGGCAAGCCCAGCCAGCCGTACACCAGCAGCGGACACAGCACCGCTGACACGGCGAACCCGAACACCACGTAGCGCAGCGGCCGGACGGTGTCCTGCACCCCGCGCATCCAGCCGTTACCGGCCAACGACACCAGGATCGCCGGGGCGGCCAGAATGGCGATGCGAAGCCAGGGCAGCGCGGCGTCCGCGATGTCGGAGCGCCCGGCGATCACCGACAGCAGCGGTCCCGCGGCGGCCTCTACCACCGCGATGATCAGCAGCCCCAGACCCAGCGCCAGCCAGGTGGCCTGCACGCCCTCGCCGACGGCGGACTGCCGGTCACCTGCCCCGAACATGCGAGCCGAGCGCGCGGTGGTGCCGTAGGACAGGAACGTGCCCTGCGAGTTGACCAAGCCCAGGATCAGGCCGCCGATGGCGAGCCCGGCGAGACTGAGTGCGCCCAACCGCCCGACGATCGCAATGTCGAACAGCAGGTAAATGGGCTCGGCGGCCAGCACGCCCAGTGCCGGAAAGGCCAGGCCCGCAATCCGGCGGGTAGTCGCCGGCGTGACGGGAACATCGCCTTCGGGTTCAACCATGTGACCGCCTGGGAGAGGCGCTCCGCATGCCGTCAGGCAAGAGCTTGCGCGAGCGCCTGCACGACATCGTCGGCCGGCCCGGCTGCCGAGTATCCGGCCGCGTGCGGGTGTCCACCGCCTCCGAAGGAGCTGGCGACCGTGGCGAGGTTCAGCGACTTCGCCCGCATCGACACCGACCAGTGTTGTGGCTCGATCTCTTTGAACACCGCGGCGACCTCCGCCTGTTCAGTGGTGCGCACGATGTCGACGATGCTCTCCACTTCCTCGGGCCGAGCGCTTGACCATTCATCATGCGACACAACGGCATACACGAGTCCGCGGCCGCCGACTGCGCCCGGCAGGAGCCGGGCCGAGGCCAGCACCCGTGACAGCATCGGCAACCACGCGAACGGGTGGGTGTCGAGCAGCGCGCGGCTGATCGAGGCGTTGTCCACCCCGAGTTCGACCAACCGGGCCGCCAACCGGTGTGCCCGCGCGGTCGCCCAGCGGAACGAGCCCGTGTCAGTGGTCAGCCCGGCGTACAAGCAGTGCGCGACACGTTTGTCGATGGGCTTGTCCCAGGCGTCGAGCAGTTCGGCCACCAACATCGTGGTGGAATCCGCCGTCGGGTCGACGTAGTTGGCCGAACCGAACAGCTGATTGGACGCATGGTGGTCGATGACCAGAACCTCGCGGCCGGCAACGGCCAGTCCCGCCAGCGCACCAAGACGGTTGACGCTCGGAATGTCCACTGTGACAACCAGATCAGCGTCATCCCGGATGGCATGCGGCGCGACCATCAGGTGGCCGCCCGGCAGCGTCTGCAGCGATTCGGGCAGCTGATCGGGAGCCGCGAAGGCTACCTCGACCTGCTTGCCCGCGTCGTCGAGCACCTGCGCAAGCGCCAGCCCGGCGCCGATGGTGTCGGCGTCGGGGTAGACATGGCACACCACGCTGATGCTCGCCGCGTCGGAAAGGAGGTCGGCTGCCGCACGCGCGTCGACACGCTGACCGGAAGGGCGCCCGTTGGGAGCCCCCGAATGAGCAGTATCAGTCATCCGTTCGATCGCGGTCACCGGCATCCTCTGTGTCTGCCCCGTCGGCAAGCCCGTCCATGTCTTCCGCCCCGCTCACACGGTACGGGTCTTCATCACCGGCATGCTTGGCGCCCTCCCGAACTCTCGCCAGATCCTCGTCGGCGGCCCGCGCCCGGGCCAGCAGCTCCTCCATCCGGTGCGCCGCGTCGGGCACGGTGTCCCGGACGAACGCCAGGGTCGGGGTGAATCGCACCCCGGTCCCGGCGCCCACCTTGGTCCGCAACACACCCTTGGCGCTCTCCAGCGCCGCCGCCACACCGGCATAATCCGGTTCCTCATCGAGACTGGTCCCGATGACGGTGTAGTACAGCGTGGCGTCGTGCAGATCACCGGTCATCTTGGCATCGGTGATCGTCACGCCGTTCAGCCGCGGATCCTTGATCTCGTACTCGATCGCCGAGGCGACGATGGTGGAGATCCGTTTGGCGAGCCGCTTGGCCCGTGCAGGATCAGCCATTTATGTGGACACCTTTACGTCCGTACCTTCTCGACGAGTTCGTACGTCTCGATGACGTCGCCTTCCTTGATGTCGTTGTAGGTCAGAGTCAGACCGCACTCGTAACCTTCGCGCACCTCGGTGGCATCGTCCTTCTCCCGCTTGAGCGAGGACACCGTGAGGTTCTGCGCGACCACCAGGTTGTCACGCAGCAGCCGGGCCTTGGCGTTACGACGCATGATGCCCGAGGTGACCAGGCAACCAGCGATGTTGCCGACCTTGGACGACCGGAAGATCGCCCGGATCTCGGCGCGGCCGAGCTCCTTCTCCTCGTACACCGGCTTGAGCATGCCCTTGAGGGCCTTCTCGATCTCGTCGATGGCCTGGTAGATCACCGAGTAGTACCGGATCTCCACACCCTCGCGGTTGGCCAGTTCGGTCGCCTTGCCCTCGGCACGGACGTTGAACCCGATGATGATCGCGTCCGAAGCCGAAGCCAGGTTGACGTTGGTCTCGGTGACGCCACCGACACCGCGGTCGATGACCCGCAGCTCCACTTCGTCGTCGATCTCGATGCCCATCAAGGCTTCCTCGAGGGCTTCGACCGTACCGGCGTTGTCGCCCTTGAGGATCAGGTTCAGCTGGCTGGTTTCCTTCAGCGCCGAATCCAGGTCTTCCAGGCTGATCCGCTTGCGGCTGCGTGCGGCCAGGGCGTTGCGCTTGCGCGCGCTGCGCCGGTCGGCGATCTGGCGGGCGATGCGGTCCTCGTCGACAACCAGGAAGTTGTCACCGGCACCGGGCACCGACGTGAAGCCGATGACCTGGACCGGACGCGAGGGCAGCGCCTCTTCGACGTCGGCGCCGTGCTCGTCGACCATGCGGCGGACGCGACCATAGGCATCGCCGGCCACCACCGAGTCGCCGACACGCAGGGTGCCGCGCTGGATGAGCACCGTGGCGACCGGACCGCGACCGCGGTCCAGGTGCGCCTCGATGGCCACACCCTGGGCCTCCATGTCGGGGTTGGCCCGCAGGTCGAGGGATGCATCGGCGGTCAGGACGACCGCTTCCAGCAGCGCCTCGATGTTGGTGCCCTGCTTGGCGGAGATATCGACGAACATGGTCTCGCCGCCGTACTCCTCGGCCACCAGGTTGTACTCGGTGAGCTGCGCCCGGATCTTGGCCGGGTCGGCACCCTCCTTGTCGATCTTGTTGACCGCCACCACGATCGGCACATCAGCGGCCTGCGCGTGGTTGATGGCCTCCACCGTCTGCGGCATGACTCCGTCGTCGGCGGCGACCACCAGGATCGCGATATCGGTGGCCTTGGCACCACGGGCACGCATGGCGGTGAACGCCTCGTGACCCGGGGTGTCGATGAAGGTGATCGGCCGGACGTTGCCGTCCAGATCGACCTCGACCTGGTAGGCGCCGATGTGCTGGGTGATTCCACCGGCCTCGCCCTCGCGGACGGTGGCGTTGCGGATGGTGTCCAGCAGTCGGGTCTTGCCGTGGTCGACGTGACCCATGACGGTGACCACGGGCGGGCGGAACTCGAGATCGTCCTCGTCGCCCTCGTCCTCGCCGTAGGTGAGGTCGAAGGACTGCAGCAGTTCGCGATCCTCGTCCTCGGGCGAGACGACCTGCACCTTGAAGTTCATCTCGCTGCCGAGCAGCTCCAGCGTGTCGTCACCGACCGACTGGGTTGCCGTGACCATCTCACCGAGGTTGAACAGCGCCTGGACCAATGCGGCCGGGTTGGCGTCGATCTTCTCGGCGAAGTCGCTCAGCGATGCACCGCGGGCCAGCCGGATGGTCTCGCCATTGCCCTTCGGCAACCGCACACCACCGACGACCGGTGCCTGCATGTTCTCGTATTCGGCGCGTTTCGCGCGCTTCGACTTGCGGCCGCGCTTGGGAGCACCGCCGGGACGACCGAACGCACCGGCCGCGCCACCGCGCTGACCGGGACGGCCACCGCCGCCACCACCACCGGGGCGACCGCGGAAACCACCGCCGCCACCTGCGGGTGCGCCGCCACCTGCGCCGGCACCGCCGCCGCGGTAGTTACCGCCACCGCCGCCGCCACCGGGGCGAGCGCCCTGACCGGCACCGCCGGGACGTGGGCCACCACCGGGACGCGGGCCGGGACGCGGGCCGCCCCGTCCGGGCGCACCGGCGCCGGCCGGTCGCGGCGGCATGTTGCCGGGCGACGGACGCGGGCCACCACCGGGACGCGGGGCCCCGGGACGTGGCTGCGGACGCGGGATGGGCCGCTCGACAGGCTGCTGCGAGGAGAACGGGTTGTTACCGACACGCGGAGCGCGCGGAGCCGGCTTCGGGGCACCCGATGCCGGACCCGGACGCGGTCCGGGCGTGGCACCCGGGGTAGGCCGGGGACCGGGCGTGGTGCCCGGGGCCGGCGCTGCCGGGGCGCTGGGCGCAGCTGCAGCCGGTTCACTCGGCGCGGCCGGAGGCTGCGGAGCGGCGGGCTTGGGTGCTGCGGGCCGAGCCGGGGCGACCGGTGCGGCCTCAGCCGCCGGAGCCTGAGGTTCGGCCACCGGGGCCGCGGGCGCGGCGGGCTTGGCCGGTGCCGGCTTGGCCGCCGTGGCGGGGCTGGGAGCCGGAGCGCCCGGCTTGGGTGCCGGAGCAGCGCCACCCTGGGGGCGGGGCTTGTCTTCGGTCTTCTTGCCGCCGGCCGGTGAGCCGAGCGCTTCGCGCAACCGACGCGCGACCGGCGCCTCCACAGTGGAGGACGCCGACTTTACGAACTCGCCTTGCTCCTTGAGCTTGGCCAGTAGTTCCTTGCTGGTGACACCGAGTTCCTTAGCCAACTCGTGCACACGGGCCTTACCTGCTGCCACTACATCTCCTCGTCTGGAGGCAACAGCGGTGGTAGGCGCCGCGCCTCGGGTTTAGCTATGACGCATGGTCATCGGGACTTCACGGTGTGCTCATGTTCTTCGCTACCTGTTCTGTTGCCGGGCGTCCGAATGCTTCAAGAGTCTCGGTGATCTTCACCGAAGCTCTCGACGTACTCGATCACCGCGGATGTATCCGGTGAACCGGTGAGTCGCAACGCTCGGACGAAGGCTCGCCGCCGCACTGCCATCTGTGCGCACTGTTGGTCGGGGTGCAACCACGCACCACGCCCAGGCAGGCTTGCCGCGGGGTCAACGGTTACGGAACTCGTCCCGTTCCCGTCGGTCACCGCAACCACTCGGAGCAACTCGGCGGCCAACTCTCGCTTCCGGCACCCGATGCAGGTCCGCACTGGTCCGACAGAGGAGTCGGAGGTGCTTCGATGCGTCAGAGCCGGAGTCTCGCGCTGGATCACGGCTGAGTCTACCGCCCCGAGGGCTGTGCTCCGAAACGCCGGTCACTACTGTCAGTCGCGCACCGCCCCGGGCCGGACTTCAGCGTCCGGCTGCGGCGCCGCATCGCTGCGGATATCGATCCGCCAACCGGTCAGCCGGGCGGCCAACCTGGCATTTTGCCCTTCTTTGCCGATCGCCAGGGAAAGCTGGAAGTCCGGCACGATCACCCGCGCCGCGCGCGCGGCCTCATCGATCACCGATACCGATACGACCTTGGCCGGCGAAAGGGCGTTGGCGACGAACCGGGCGGGGTCCTCGTCGTAGTCGATGATGTCGATCTTCTCGCCGGACAGTTCGCTCATCACATTGCGCACGCGCTGGCCCATAGGGCCGATACACGCGCCCTTGGCGTTCAGTCCGGGCACCCGTGAGGCGACCGCGATCTTGGACCGGTGCCCGGCCTCCCGGGCGACCGCCACGATCTCCACCGACTCGTCGGCGATCTCGGGTACTTCCAATGAGAACAGCTTGCGAACCAGGTTCGGGTGGGTGCGTGACAGCGTGATCATCGGCTCGCGGGCACCGCGGGTGACGCCGACGACGTAGCAGCGCAGCCGGTCGCCGTGCTCGTAGCGCTCCCCCGGCACCTGCTCGGCGCTGGGGATCACCCCTTCGGATCCCTTGGTCTCGCTGCCGATCCGTACGATGACCAGGCCTCGAGCGTTGGCCCGCGCATCGCGCTGGATGACCCCGGCCACGATGTCGCCCTCGTGAGCCGCGAACTCCCCATAGGTCTTCTCGTTCTCGGCGTCGCGCAACCGCTGCAGGATCACCTGGCGAGCCGTCGTCGCCGCGATCCGGCCGAATCCCTCGGGCGTGTCATCCCATTCGTGCAGGACATTGCCGTCGGCATCGGTCTGACGGGCGATCACCTTGACCACACCGGTCTTACGGTCGATGTCGATGTGCGCGTCGGGCTCATGCCCCTCGGTGTGGCGATACGCGGTGAGCAGCGCCGATTTGATGGTCTCGACGACCACGTCGACCGTGATGCCCTTGTCGGCCTCGATGGCATGCAGCGCCGCCATGTCGATGTTCATTCGCCGGCCCCCTTCCCGGTTTCTCCCGACAGTTCCAATTCACGTCGGTTCGGAGGTGAAAACTCCACTTGGACAACAGCTTTGGCGATATCAACCAGGGCGATCTCACGGACGGCCAGATCGCGGCCATCCGGCACCACGACCTCCAGTACGGTGCCGTCGGTTTGCCCGATCCTTCCGGTGAGCACCGAACCGTCGGTCAGCGCGAGTTCGGCCTTGCGCCCGCGGGCGCGGCGGAAATGCTTGGCCTGGGTCAGCGGCCGGTCCACACCCGGCGAGGTGACGTCGAGCACATACGGCTTGTCGCCCTGCGCAAGCTGGTCGAGCAATTCCGAGGACCTCCGCGACAGCGCAGCCAGGGAATCGAGATCGAGACCCTCGTCGCCATCGGCGATCACGGTGATGCGGGGCGGACGAGTCGATGCGTCGATGACGACATCGTCGATTTCGTAACCGGCGCGCGCGAACTCGCCGTCAAGTAGCTCGATCACCTTCGTCTGCGACGGCAAATCCGCAGACCGCAACTTTGGATCCGGTGCCACGGCGAGCTCCTCATCTTGAATTGTCTCCGACACAAATCCCAGGGCCAGCCACCTGGATCAGCCCCGGAATTGCCTATCTACGATACGCCAGGCCCCCGGCAGCAACCGCCAATCGAAGTTCGGTGCGTGGCGAATGCCGTCGCACCGGTGCCGGGCGGCCAGTCAGCGCCCCGTCAGGCGAGTACCTGAGCAATGGCAGGATGTTCACGTGCCGAGCGCCCATGCAGACATCAGCCGGCGGCGCGTACTGCTCTCGGCCGCGGCCCTTGCCCTGCTGGGCGCCACCGCCGCCTGCAGTACGTCGACGTCTCAACCTGAAGTGGATGACCTGACCGCGCAGTGGGATCGGGCGCGCGCCGACAGCGCGCTGGCCGCCGACGCGGCCGCCGCACAGCCTCCGCAGGCGCAGGTCACCCGGGCGCTGAACGCGGTGGCGGCCGATCGCACCGCGCACGCCAAGGCCCTGTCTGACGAGTTGACCCGGATGACGGGTGCCGCCCCAGCGAACGCCGCCACCTCCACCACCGGAAGCACGGCCAAGGCCCCGCCCGGCGCCGGGGCAGACGCGTCGGCGCCCAGTGTCGATGACGTGGTCGACGCGCTAAAGGAGTCCGCCGACAAGGCCGCCGGCGTGGCCCGCAGGCTGTCCGGTTATCGCGCCGGCCTGCTCGGATCGATCGCCGCCTCGTGCACGGCCGGCTACACCGTCGCGCTGGGAGGTGCACAGTGACCTCACCCGGACCACGTTCGACCACCTCGCCCGCCCGGCCGACCACGGCCGCCGACGCCGCGCTGTTCGATGCGGTGGCCGTGGAACACGGGGCCATCTACGGCTACGGGCTGGTATCGGCCCATTCGACGGCCGAGGACAACGCCCTGGTGGCCACGGCGATGGCCGAACACCGGGCCCGGCGCGAGGCCGCCATGGCCATGCTCGAAGCACGCTCGGTCACGCCGCCGCTGCCGGCCGCCGGGTATCAGTTGCCGGCGCCGGTAACCGACCCGACCGACGCCGCCAACCTCGCGATTCGCATGGAGGAAGACACCTCGGTCGCCTGGCGTGCGGTGCTCGAACAGGCGACCAGCGCCGACGACCGCACCTTTGCGGTGACCGCACTGACCCAGACTGCCGTCAGCGCGGCCAAGTGGCGCGCGATCGTGAATGCCTGGCCGGTGACGGTCGCGTTCCCGGGCGGCGGTGAATAGCCCCACGCTGCGGTATTGCGCTGACGCCACGTCACCCGTTTCCGCCGATTTCTACCGGAGGGCGGCCGCTCGCGACCCGCAGCCGCCCTGGTGCAGAAAGCGGCAGCCTCAGCCGGCGGTCAGTGCCGCTGAGATCTCGGTGGCAGCGTCGTCGACGGCGATCTCGCGGTTCTCGCCGGTAAACCGGTTGCGAAGCTCCACCACACCGTTGGCGAAACCGCGGCCGACCACCACGATCCACGGCATGCCCAGCAGCTCGGCGTCCTTGAACTTCACCCCGGGTGACGCCTTGCGGTCGTCGAACAGCACCTCATGGCCCAGCCGGTCCAGCGCCGCGACGAGTTCGGTCGCCCCGGTCCGCGCGGCGTCGTCCTTGTTGGCCACCACCACGTGCACGTCGAATGGCGCGACCGACGCCGGCCAGCGCAGGCCCAGCTCGTCGTGCTGCTGCTCGGCGATCACCGCGACCATGCGGGACACCCCGATCCCGTACGAGCCCATCGTGAGCCGCACCGGCTTGCCGTCCTCGCCGAGTACGTCGGCGGTGAAGGCATCGGCGTATTTGCGGCCCAGCTGGAAGATGTGGCCGATCTCGATCCCACGCGCCGAGGTCAGCACACCGGCGCCGTCGGGTGACGGGTCACCGTCGCGGACCTCGGCAGCCTCGATCGTGCCGTCAGGCGTGAAGTCGCGGCCGGCCACCAGTCCGACCACGTGCCTGTTCGGCGCGTCGGCACCGGTGATCCACGCCGTGCCGTCCACCACGCGCGGATCGACGAGGTAGCGAACCCCGTTGTCCAACAATGCCTTCGGACCGACGTAGCCCTTGACCAGGAATGGATTCTTGGCGAAGTCCGCGTCATCGAGAAGGGCGAACTCGGCCGGCTCCAGCGCGGCACCCAGGCGCTTCTCGTCGACCTCACGGTCACCGGGCACCCCCACTGCCAGCAGCTCCCACTCGCCACCGGGCACGCGGGTCTTGAGCAGGACGTTCTTCAGGGTGTCTGCCGCGGTCACCTCACGATCCGAGAACTGTTCCAAGCCAACCGAATTGGCCCAATCCACCAGGGTCGCGATGGTCGGGGTGTCCGGGGTCTCGTGCACCTGTGCCTCGGGCAGACCCTCGATCGGCAGCGGCTCCGGCGCCCGGGTGATCACCGCTTCGACATTGGCCGCGTACCCGGAATCCAGGCAGCGCACGAAGGTGTCCTCACCGACCTCGCTCTCGGCCAGGAACTCCTCGGAGGCACTGCCGCCCATTGCGCCCGAGACCGCCGACACGATCACGTAGCGCACGCCCAGGCGGCCGAAGATCTTCTGGTACGCCTCACGATGGGCGTGGTACGCGTTCTTGAGACCGTCGTCGTCCACATCGAAGGAGTACGAGTCCTTCATGACGAACTCGCGGCCACGCAGAATGCCTGCGCGCGGCCGTGCCTCGTCGCGGTACTTGGTCTGAACCTGGTACAGAATCGTCGGGAAATCTTTGTAGGACGAGTACTCCCCCTTGACGGTCAGCGTGAAGATCTCCTCGTGGGTCGGCCCGAGCAGATAGTCGTTGCCTCGCCGGTCCTGCAAACGGAACAGGGTGTCGCCGTACTCGGTCCACCTGTTGGTGGTCTCATAGGCGCCACGCGGCAGCAGCGCGGGCAGCAGGATCTCCTGGCCGCCGATCGCGTTCATCTCGTCCCGCACGATGCCCTCGATGCGGCGCAGCACCCGCAGGCCCAGCGGCAGCCAGCTGTAGATACCAGGGCCTACCGGCCGGACATAGCCCGCCCGGATCAGCAGCTTGTGGCTGGGCACCTCGGCATCAGCGGGGTCGTCGCGCAGGGTTCTCAGGAACAGCTCGGACATGCGGGTGATCACAGGCGACAACCTTAAGGCGTGTCTTCAGTCACGGCCCTGCCAGGTACAGATGCAGGCCTCGTTCCCCTCCGCGTCGGCTAGTACCCAGAAGCGCGGCGCGACCCGGTCGTTGACCAATGTGCCGCCGGCGGCGAGTGCTGCGTCGACGCGGGCCTGCGCCGCATCGTGGGTGACATCGATGTCGAGGTGGATCCGATTACGTTGCGAGCGGGGCGCATCCATCTGCTGAAACCAGATGGCCGGGCCGCGGCCGAACGGATCGACGAGTCCCGCGTTGAGGTCGATGTTGCCCGGCTCGTCGATGTAGCCCGTGACGGCCTTCCAGAAGGGGCGTACGGCGCCGATGTCGAGGGCGTCGATCGCGATCTCGAATGCCTGGATGGCACCCGGTCCGGTGGACAGCTCGAAGCCATGGGCAGCAAGCGCCTGTGACACCGCGCCGGCCAGCGCGAGGTCCCGCTCGGTCGCCGCATGGGCGTCCTGAGTGCGCAGACGAAGTATGGCCCGGTCACTGCGGATGTCGATCGAAAGATGGCCGGACGCATCGGAACCGGCCGCGCGCACTGCGTGGGCGGCCGCCGAGGCGGCATCGGCCATCGACGGGACCAAGACCTCGGTGTAGATGGCCCCCAGTACCAGCCGCCAGCCCAGCGGACCGACGGCCTCGGAGATCTGCTTACGTGTCAGAGCGCTCACGGGTCGATTGGTCGACATCGATTTCTCCGGCGTCGATGGCTTCCTTGACGTCCTGGGCGTGGGCTACCTGTTTGGAGGTGTAACCGATGAACAACGCCGCAAGGCCGACCAGCACCGCGACCGCGGCCACCCACAACAACCCATAGGTATAACCCGCGTCGAGCGCCGCCAGCTGCGGCCCGTTCATGTCCTTGACCGGGCCGGTGATCCCACCGAGGTACAGGGTGCGCGACGTGATGACGGCCTGGATGATGGCCAGCACCAGCGGACCGCCGAGATTCTGCAGCATCAGCGCGATGGCCGAGGCCGGACCGATACGGTCGATGTCGACACCGGCGATGGCCGACAGGGTCAGGGGCACCACGATCATGCCGATGCCGATACCGCCGATGGTGATCGGCAGCACCAAGTTCGGGAAATACGGGATGCCCGCGTGCAGCGTGGAGCCGTAGAGCATCGCGCCCAGCACGAGGACGCCACCCGCTATGACCACGATGCGCGGCTGGAAGAACCGCACGATCTGGGAGGAGACCCCCAGGCCGATGCCCATCCCGATCACGAACGGGATGAAGCCGACACCGGCGTGCAGGGCGCTGTAGCCCAGGATGTCCTGCACGTACAGGCCGATCAGCACGGTCAAGGTGAACAGAACGCCGCCGGCCAGGAAGATCGCCGCGAACGTGGCGACCCGGTTGCGCTCGTGGAACAGGTCGAACGGCACCACCGGGTTCTCGGCGCTGCGTTCGGCGATGAGGAAGGCAATGCCGAAGACTGCTGCCGCGGCGCCGGAGCCCAGCGTGATCGGGGACAACCAGCCGCTCTCGGGGCCCTGGGTGAATGCGAACACCGCGGCCGTACAGGCCAGCGTGGCCAGCAGCGCGCCAGCGGCGTCCAACTTCATCCGCTCGCGGTGCGTTTCCTGCAGCGAGGTACGGGCCAGGTACAGCATCACCAGACCGATGGGCACGTTGACCAGGAACGCGAGTCGCCAGGACACCTCGGTGAGAGCTCCGCCGACCACCAGGCCCATCACCGAGCCGATGGCGGTCATTGCTCCGAACACTGCGGTGGCGGCGTTGCGGGCCGGGCCTTTGGGGAACGTCGTCGCGACGAGCGCGAGCCCTGTGGGTGCCGCGATCGCGGCGCCGACGCCCTGCAGCAGCCGGGCGACGACCAGGGTGGTCTCGTTCCAGGCGATGCCGCACAGGATCGAGGCGATGATGAACAACGCGACGCCGACGATGAAGGTGCGCTTACGACCGATGGTGTCGCCGAGCCGTCCGCCGAGCAGCATCAAGCCACCGAAGGTGAGGACGTAGGCGGTGATGACCCAGCTACGTCCCGCGTCGGAAAGGCCGAGCTCGTCCTGGATCTTCGGAAGTGCCACGATCGCGACCGTGCTGTCCATGGTGGCCAGCAGCTGCATGCCACCGATCGCGATGACCGCGGAAAGGAAGCCCCAGGACGGGAACCAGGACGGGAGGCGGGCAGCGAGGCCCTGGCGCTCGGCGTCGTTGAGTGCCGTCATAGCGGGTCACCTTACCGGAATCTTAAGAATCCTTTAACCGGCGAAGGCCGCCACCGGTCCGATCACGATGATCGCCGGAGGTCGAATGCCGTCCGCGCGGATCCGCTCGGGCGCGTCGCCGAGCGTGGCCCGCAGCGTGCGCTGAGCGACAGTCGTGCCGTGCTGCACCACCAGAACGGGCGTATCCGCAGGTCGGCCGCCCTCCAGAAGGGCCTTGGTGAACAGTTCGATGCGCTCGACGGCCATCAGCAGCACGATGGTGCCCGTCATCGCTGCCAGTGCGTTCCAATTCACTAACGATTCGGGGTGGCCGGGCGCAACATGGCCGCTGACCACCACGAACTCGTGGGTCATGCCCCGGTGCGTGACCGGAACCCCGGCCAGTGCGGGTACCGATATGGCACTCGTCACACCCGGGACGACAGTGACCGGGATACCGGCCTCGGTGCACGCCAGGACCTCTTCATATCCGCGCGCGAAGACGAACGGATCGCCGCCCTTGAGGCGGACGACGAACTTTCCGGCGCGGGCCCGGTCCACCAGCACCTGGTTGATCGCGTCCTGAGCCATCGCCCGCCCGTACGGGATCTTGGCCGCGTCGATCACCTCGACATGGGGGCCGAGTTCGGCCAGCAACTCCTGCGGAGCCAGCCGGTCGGCGACCACGACGTCGGCGCGGGCCAGCAGGCGTCGTCCGCGCACGGTGATCAGCTCGGGGTCGCCCGGACCACCGCCGACGAGGGCCACCCCGCTGGGAGTCTCCCCCGGCTCGCTACCGGCGTCTGTGGTGAGCAGACCGCGTTGCAGCGCTTCGTGGATGGCGGTGCGGATGGCCGCCGACCGGCGGTGCTCACCGCCGGCCAGGACGCCCACCGAGAGTCCATCGGAGTCGAATGTCGCCGGGGTCACCGCGGATCCTTCGCGAGCCACGTCGGCGCGGACGCAGAAGATGCGCCGCTCGTCGGCTTCGGCGGCGATGGCCGCGTTGACCTCGGAATCGTCGGTGGCGGCGAGCACATACCAGGCGCCGTCAAGATCCCCGGGGCGGAAGTCGCGCAGCTGCAGGGTGATCCCCGGTTCGTCGTGCGACAGTGCCTCCACCGCAGGGCTCGCCGCTCGGGCGATGACATGTACGTCGGCGCCGTGGGCGATCAGCAGGGGCAGCCGACGTTGCGCGACGGTTCCGCCGCCGACAACGACGACCTTCTTGCCCGACAGGCGCAGGCCGACGAGGTAGGCATTCTCGGTCACCCGCCGAGCTTAGAGGTTGCTGCCGTGGTCACGAAGCGGGTGATGGCCTCAGGGTGCGCGGCGGGGTGGGTGTGCAGATATCCGGCGTGCACACCGAGCTGCACCGCGCCGTCCCGCCGGGCTGCCTGGCCCGCGGTCGCGAATGCCCAGGCCGGCGGTTGATCGTCGACGAATTCCACTGCAGTTCGGTGGAATTCGTGGCCGGTAACCCGATTGCCTGCCGCGTGCAGGCTGGAGTCGACAACCGCGACGGCGTCGCGGTAGCCCAGCGTGAGGCGTTCGGTGAAGCGTGCCGAGCCGGCGAGCACACCGCACATCGGCACGCCGTCGAGATCGTCGACCAGATACGTCAGGCCCGCGCATTCGGCATGCACAGGGGCGCCCCGGGTGGCGAGATCCCTGATCTGCTGGCGGACAAGATCGTTGGCCGACAGCTCGGCGGTGAACTGTTCGGGGAATCCGCCGGGCAGTACCAGCGCATCCGCACCGGCAGGCAGAGCTTCGGACAGCGGGTCGAACTCGGCGACCTGCGCGCCGGCCCCGCGTAACAGTTCGGCGTGTTCGGCATAGCTGAAGCTGAACGCCTTACCGGCAGCCAGGGCCACCGTGACATTGGTCACCGATTCGGCGACCGGGCTCCACGACTCGGCGGTGACGTGGGCCGCGGATGCGGATACCAGGGCCTCGAGATCGACGTGGCGGGCCACCAGCGCGGTCATCGCGGCCACCGCGTCGCGCGCCTGACGGCCGTGCTCCACTGCGGTGATGAGACCGAGATGTCTTGACGGGACGGATAATTCGTCATTCCGAGGAATCGCGCCGAGCACCGCCACACCGGCATGCTCACACGCCTGGCGCAGGACCGCCTCGTGCCGGTCCGAGCCCACCCGGTTGAGGATGACCCCGGCGATCCGCACCGCGGGGTCGAAGGTGACGAAGCCGTGGATCAGCGCGGCGATGCTGTGGCTCTGCCCGCGGGCGTCGACCACCAGCACCACCGGGGCCCCCAGAAGCCCGGCGACCTGGGCCGCCGAACCTCGCGGGATACCGGTCATCTGCGACTCGATGCGGCCGTCGAACAGGCCCATCACACCCTCGACCACCGCGATGTCGGCACCGGCGCAGCCGTGCCGGTACAGCGGGCCGATCAGATCCTCACCGACCAGCACCGGGTCCAGATTGCGGCCCGGGCGGCCGGCTGCGAGCGCATGGTAGCCGGGGTCGATGAAGTCCGGGCCCACCTTGAACGGCGCGGGAGTGTGACCGGCCTGGCGCAGTGCACCTACCAAACCTGTTGCCACCGTGGTCTTCCCGCTGCCCGAGGCCGGTGCAGCGATCACCACCGCGGGCACAGTTACCACTCGATGCCTTTCTGGCCTTTGCGGCCGGCATCCATCGGATGCTTGATCTTGGTCATTTCGGTCACCAGGTCCGCGGCGTCGATCAGGGCCTGCGGGGCATCCCGGCCGGTGATCACCACGTGCTGGGTGCCCGGGCGGGCATTCAGTACCTCGACTACTTCTTCTACGGCAACCCAGCCCCACTTGAGCGGATAGGTGAACTCATCGAGCACGTAGAAGTCGTGACGTTCCTCGGCCAGCCGACGTTTGATCTCGGCCCAGCCGTCGGCGGCGGCCGCCGCGTGGTCGACGTCATCGCCGTGCTTACGCGTCCAGGACCAGCCCGAGCCCATCTTGTGCCACTCGACGGGGCCGCCCGCACCGTGCTCGTCGTGCAGCCGACCGAGCTGACCGAATACGGCCTCTTCCCCGACCTTCCACTTCGCGCTCTTGACGAACTGGAACACCGCCACCGAGAAGCCCTGGTTCCAGGCCCGCAGAGCCATCCCGAAGGCCGCGGTGGACTTGCCCTTCCCTGGCCCGGTGTGCACGGCGAGCAGCGGCGCGTTGCGGCGGGCCTTGGTGGTGAGGCCGTCGTCGGGGACGGTCAGCGGCTGTCCCTGTGGCATTGGGCGGTCCTCTCTTTCTGCGTCTCGGGCCGCGCTAGGCGGCGGTCTGGTGCTGGACGAGCCGGGTCAGTTCGGCCGCGCGCAACTGCTCGAGCCGGACTGCCGGCGACCCCAGCTGTTCGGCCAGTTGCCCGGCCAATCCGAGTCGCACAAACGATGTTTCACAGTCGACCACCACAGCGGCAGCACCCTCGGCCACCAGAGCGGCCGCGGCTTGTCTGGTGCGGCCCAGCGGATCCGGGCCACCCGTGGCGCGACCGTCGGTGAGCACCACCACCAGGCTGCGCCTGGCGCGGTCGCGGGCCTTCTCGCGGATCACCAGGTCACGGGCGGCCAGCAGGCCTTGGGCCAGCGGGGTCTTGCCTCCGGTGTCGAACCGCGCCAGCCGCCGACTGGCGATGTGCACCGAGGTGGTGGGCGGCAGCAGCACCCGCGCGTCCTGTTGGCGGAACGTGATCACCGCGACCTTGTCCCGCCGCTGGTAGGCATCGCGCAGCAGGGACAACGTCGCGCCGGTGACCGCCGACATCCGGTCGCGGGCGGCCATGGACCCGGAGGCGTCGACGACGAAGATCACCAGATTGCCCTCGCGGCCTTCGCGTACCGCACGGCGGATGTCTTCGGGCCGGGGGCGCGGCAGGCCGGCGCCCTGTTGGCGGCCTGCAGTGGCGAGCAGGGTGGCGAACATGTGCAACCCGTGCCCGGCGCCGGGCTCCGCGGTGGCCGCGATGGGAGTGCCGGTGCGATTGCGTGCGCGTGAGCGGCGGCCTGGGGCGCCCTCCCCGACACCGGGCACCACCAGCGCCCTGGTCCGGAATACCGACGACGGCGGGGCACTCGGCCGCGTCGAGGGTTGTTTCGAACTGCCCTGTGGCGCGCCACTTTCCGAGCCGGAATCTGCTCCACCACCGGGCGGATCGAAGTCGGGATCGAAGTCCGGGTCTGACGGCTCGGGATCCTGTCCGGCTTGCGCGGCCGACTCCCCTGCCTGCTGCATCGCCTCTTCGAGGCGTTCGGGGTCCAGCCCCGGATCGTCGAACGGGTCACGACGGCGCCGGTGCGGCAAGGCCAGTTCAGCAGCCACCCGGATGTCTTCTTCGGCGACCGTGGTGGCACCGCGCCAGGCGGCATGGGCGACAGCGGTGCGCGCCACCACCAGGTCGGCGCGCATCCCGTCGACGTCGAACGCCGCGCACAGGGCGGCAATACGGCGCAGTTCGCTGTCGGGCAGGACCACCGAGCCGATCGCTGCCCGGGCCGCGGTGATACGCCCGGCCAGTTCGGCGTCGGCAGCCGCGTGTCGATCGACGAAACCCCGCGGGTCGGCTTCGAACGCCATGCGGGCGCGGATCACCTCGACGCGGACGTCGACATCGCGTGAGGCGGCGACGTCGACGGTCAGCCCGAACCGATCCAACAGCTGGGGACGCAGTTCACCTTCCTCGGGGTTCATCGTGCCGATCAGGACGAATCGGGACTCGTGTGAGTGCGAAATCCCTTCGCGCTCAACATGGACCCGGCCCATGGCAGCGGCGTCGAGCAGCACGTCCACCAGGTGGTCGTGCAGCAGGTTGACCTCGTCGACGTAGAGGACGCCGCCGTGGGCGCGGGCCAGCAGGCCCGGCGAGAAGGCGTGTTCGCCGTCGCGGAGCACCTTCTGCAAGTCCAGCGATCCGACCACCCGGTCCTCGGTCGCGCCGATCGGCAGTTCCACCAGTCGGGCATCGTCGTCGACTGCGGAAAGCACCGCGGCCAGGCCACGGACCGCGGTGGATTTCGCGGTCCCCTTCTCACCGCGGATCAGAACGCCGCCGATCTCAGGGTGAACCGCGCACAGCAGCAGGGCCAGGCGCAGCCGGTCCTGCCCCACCAGTGCGCTGAACGGGTAGGTCTGGGTCTCCGCCGTCATCAGACTCGCTCTCGCGTCACATCGGCTCCGGGCCGCACCATCGGCACATGAGGGATACCGTCGTCAAGGAATTCGTCGCCGTCGCGGACGAATCCGTGCCGGCCGTACATGTCGACCAGGTAGGTCTGGGCGTTGATGCGGCACGGGTAGTCGCCGACCTCGGCCAGCGCGGCCTGCATCAGCCGGGTGGTGTGCCCGCTACCGCGAGCGCTGCGTTTGGTGCACACCCGGCCGATCCGGAACGCCTTCTCTCCCCCGGGATGCTCCTCCATCAAACGCAGTGTCGAAATGACTTCTCCGTCGGGTGTTTCCAGCCAGAAGTGGCGGGTCTCAGCGAGCAGATCGCGGCCGTCGAGCTCCGGGTAGGGGGTCGCCTGCTCCACCACGAACACCTCGACACGGAGCTTGAGCAGCTCGTAAAGCGTTGGTACGTCGAGGTCTTTGGCCCAGCTCCGGCGTAGCGCGACCGTCATCCGCCCGCCCCGGTCACGCTGTCACAGGGGCGTCCAGTAGGAGCGCCTTACTGCCCCACGCCCAGACCTCCTCGAACAAGCCCGGTTCGTCGGACAACTTGGTGCCCAGCGACGGCACCATCTCCTTGAGCTTGGGTAGCCAGCTCTGGTAGCGATCGGTGAAGCAGCGCTCCAGCACGTCGAGCATGGCCGGCACCGCAGTGGAGGCGCCCGGCGAGGCGCCCAGCAGACCGGCGATGCTGCCGTCGGCCGCCGTGAGCACGGTGGTGCCGAACTCCAGCACGCCGCCAGCGCCCTTGCGCCGGATCACCTGTACGCGCTGCCCGGCGATGTCGAGTTCCCAATCGGAATCGACTGCGCTGGGCGCGAATTCGCGCAACGTATCGACGCGCGCGGCCTCGCTCAGCAGCAGCTGGCCGACCAGGTAGTTCACCAGACCCATCTCGGTGAGACCGACACCGAGCATGGACATGATGTTGTTGGGCTTGACCGACAACGGCAGGTCGGTGAACTTGCCCTGCTTGAGGAACTTCGGCGTCCAACCGGCGAACGGGCCGAACAACAACCACGATTTACCGTTGATCACGCGGGTATCCAGGTGCGGCACCGACATCGGCGGCGCACCCAGCGGCGGCAACCCGTACACCTTGGCCTGGTGGCCTGCGGTCAGCGCCTGATTGTTGGTCCGCAGGAATGCGCCGCCGACCGGGAATCCGCCGAAGCCCTTGGCCTCCGGGATGCCCGCCTTCTGCAGCAGTGGCAGCGCACCGCCACCGGCGCCGACGAACACGAACTTGGCATTGAACTTGCGCTTGAGGCCGGTGCGCCGGTTGGTCACCTTGAGCGTCCAGGTGCCGTCCGATTCCTTGCGCAGATTGCGCACCTCGTGGCCGAAAAGGGTGTCCATCCCGCGCTGCGCAGTAAAGCCGATCAACTGGCGCGAGAGCGCGCCGAAGTCGACATCGGTACCGTGCTGCGACCAGTTCAGCCCGACCGGATCGGAGAAATCACGCTTGGCCGCCATGAACGGCAGCCGGCGGGCGAACTCGTCCTTGTCGTCGATGAATTCCATCGAGGCGAACAGCGGATTGCCGACGAGCGCCTGGTGCCGACGCTTGAGGTAGTCCACGTTGCCGGCACCGTGGACAAAACTGACGTGCGGGACCGGATTGAGGAAGCCGCGCACATCGGGCAGCACGCCGTTCTCGGCCGCATAGGCCCAGAACTGCCGCGACACCTGAAACTGCTCGTTGACGTTGATGGCCTTGGCGGTGTCGATCGAGCCGTCGGACAGTTCGGGGGTGTAGTTCAGCTCACACAGCGCCGAGTGTCCGGTGCCTGCGTTGTTCCACGGATCGCTGCTCTCGGCGGCAGCGCCGTCGAGACGCTCGATCATGGTGATGGACCAGTCCGGTTCCAGCATGCGGATCAGAGCGCCGAGGGTTGCGCTCATGATGCCGGCCCCAACCAGCACGACGTCAGTCTTCACGGTCGTACCCACGTTTGACTCAGACACCCTGATCGCTCGTCCTTTGCATTGCGCGGCCCGTCGCCGTCGACGGGCTTTCTGTTATTCCAAGGTTATCGCGCGACGAATCCCAGTTGGCCAGGCATGGTAGTGCGATCCGTCACCCATCCGTCCTCCTCAGCGCCACGACAGTCCGCCAACCACCCCCGATCTGGTGCGTGGCCCAGCAACCTTGCAGGTCCTCGGGCCGGCAACGGACTCCGCTACGTCATTACGACGCCGGTTTCCAGCGCGCAGCTAGGGTGGAACCGTGACGTCACGGGAGCCCGCTTGGGAGCCGGATGTGTTGCCGGGGTTCTGGCAGCAGACCATCGATTCAGGACCCGATCCCGACGGCGAAGGCGACCTGGTCGCCACGCTGGTACGCCGGGGTCCGGGCGCCACAGCGAACGGGGCGACACGGCCCGGCCACGCCGTGCTGGCACTGCACGGCTACACCGACTACTTCTTCCACACCGAACTGGCCGATCGATTCGTCGAGCGCGGCTTCGCGTTCTATGCGCTGGATCTGCCCAAGTGCGGACGCTCCCGGCATGACGGCCAGACCGCGCATTTCACCACCGATCTGGCGCGGTACGACAACGAGTTGCAGCGGGCACTGGAGGTGATCGCGGCCGACACCGGCGATGCCACGGTGTGCCTGTACGGGCATTCGGCGGGCGGGCTGATCCTGACGTTGTTCGCCGATCGCCTGCGCCGCAGCGGGCGGCTCGCCCAGCTTCGCGTCGGGGGGCTGATCCTCAACAGCCCGTTCTTCGATCTGCACGGACCGGCGATCCTGCGAACCGCACCCACGTCGGCGGCCCTGATCGCCCTGGCCCGCTTACGCAAGCTGTCGGTGATCCGTAAACCCACCGAAGGCGGTTACGGCACCACCCTGCATCGCGATTACGGCGGCGAGTTCGACTACAACCTGGACTGGAAACCGTTGGGGGGCTTCCCGGTGACGATCGGATGGATCAACGCCATCCGCCGCGGGCAGGCCCGGCTGCACCGCGGCCTGGACGTCGGCGTACCGAACCTGATCCTGCGGTCGGACCGCAGCGTCACCGAAACATCCGACCCCGCCTCGATGCAGCGCGGTGATGCCGTGCTCGATGTCACCCAGATCGCCCGGTGGTCCGGTTGCGTGGGTAACCACACGACCATCGCCCCTGTCACCGACGCCAAACACGACGTTTTCCTGTCGGTCGCCGACGCCCGCGCGGCGGCCTACCGCGAGCTCGACCGGTGGTTGGACTACTACCTCAATCTGCAAACCCGGCCGAGCACAACATCTTCGGGATAGGACCGCGCATGGAGCATTACGACCTGACCATCATCGGCACGGGCTCGGGCAACAGCATTCTCGACGAGCGCTACGACGGGAAGAAGGTCGCGATCTGCGAGCAGGGCACCTTCGGTGGCACCTGCCTGAACGTCGGCTGCATCCCCACCAAGATGTTCGTCTACGCCGCTGACGTCGCGGACACCATCCGGGCCGGCGCCGAGTACGGCGTCGACGCGCACATCGACAAGGTGCGCTGGCCCGACATCGTCTCCCGGGTGTTCGGCCGCATCGATCCGATCGCCGCCGGCGGCAAGGACTACCGCCGCAACGATCCCCACATCACGGTGTACGCCAGCCACACTCGGTTCGGCCCCAAAACCGCCGACGGCCGCTACACCCTGCGCACCGAAGCCGGTGAAGAGTTCAGCAGCGATCAGGTGGTGATCGCTGCCGGATCCCGCACCTTCATCCCGCCCGCCATCGTGGACTGCGGCGTCACCTACTACACCAGCGACGACATCATGCGGATCCCCGAACTGCCCGAGCACCTGGTGATCGTGGGCGGCGGATTCGTCTCGGCCGAGTTCGCCCACGTGTTCTCGGCTTTGGGCGTGCGGGTCACCATAGTGGTGCGTGGCGACTGCCTTCTGAGCCATTGCGACGAAACGATCTGTCATCGCTTCAGCGAACTGGCCGCCGAGAAGTGGGACCTGCGTACGCATGAGAACGTGATCGGCTCCCATCACGACGGCGACAAGATCGTCCTCGAACTCGACGACGGCAAGACCTTGCACGCCGACATGCTGCTGGTGGCCACCGGCCGGATTCCCAACGGGGACCTGCTCGACGCCGAACTCGCCGGGGTCGAGGTGGACGAGGACGGCCTGGTGATCGTCGACGAATATCAACGCACCACCGCGCGTGGCATTTTCGCACTCGGCGACGTGTCTTCGGATTATCAGCTCAAACATGTCGCCAACCACGAGTCACGGGTGGTGAAGGAGAACCTGCTGCGCGACTGGGATGACACCGAGGCGATGGTGCGCAGCGATCACCGGTTCGTGCCGTCGGCGGTGTTCACCGAACCGCAGATCGCCACGGTCGGTTTGACCGAGGCTCAGGCCCTCGACGAGGGCTACGACTTCGTCACCAAAGTTCAGGCGTACGGCGACACCGCGTACGGCTGGGCGATGGAGGACACCACCGGCATCGCCAAGCTGATCGGTGACCGCAACACCGGCAAGATCCTGGGTGCCCACATCATGGGCTATCAGGCATCGTCGCTCATCCAGCCGTTGATCCAGGCGATGAGCTTCGGACAGACCGCCCATGAGATTGCGAGGGGCCAGTACTGGATCCACCCGGCACTGGCCGAGGTGATCGAAAACGCGCTGTTGGGACTGGCCGAATAAGCCGTACCGCTGAGCACGGGCCGGTCAGGCCCGTGCAGCCCAGCGTTGCTCGATCCGACCGAACCGCCAGATCCCCAGGGCCACAGCCCAGCTCACCACGAAAAGGCCCACGATCGCGAAGCCGACGAACTCCAGATCGGCCGATCCGACGAAGGCCAGCGGCCCCGTGGTGATGCCGAGGCGCTCCACCAGCAGGCCGCTCAACACGATCACCCCGACCCCCAGTGCCACGACCACCGAGAGCACCGTCACGGTCAGGTTGTAGTAGACCTTGCGGACCGGCTGCAGGAACGCCCAGCCGTAGGCCCGCGCCATGAAGATTCCATCCAGGCTGTCGAAAAGGCTCATCCCCGCCGCGAACAACACGGGCAGGACCAGCATGGCGTACCAGGGCAGGGCGAAGGCCGCGGTTCCGGCCGCCAGCACCAGCAACGCCACCTGGCTGGCGGTGTCGAACCCGAGCCCCATCAGGAACCCGACCGGGTACAGATGCCAGGGCTTGTTGACCCGCCGCATCACCCGGCCCAACAGGCGGGCCACGAATCCCCGGCTGTCGAGTTGACGTTCGAGCTCTGCCTCGTCGTACTCGCCGCTGCGCATGGACCGGAAGACCTTGGCGATACCCACCGCGGCAAGCAGATTCGTGACGCCGATCAGGATCAGGAAGGTTCCGGCCACGAGCGAGCCGATCAGCCCCAGGGTCTGCAGCATCGCGGACCCCTCGTCCTGCACCGGCCCGACGAGCGCCCGGATTCCCAGTGCCAGCAGCAGGGCCAGGCCGAACACCACGCTGGAATGCCCGAGGGAGAACCAGAACCCCGCCGACACCGACCTGGTGCCCTCACCGACCAGCTTTCGCGTGGTGTTGTCGATGACGGCGATGTGGTCGGCGTCGAACGCGTGGCGCACGCCCAGCAGATAGGCGGTGACGCCGAGGCCCACCCCGAACACCCCGGCCGAGCCGAGTGTGATGTGCTGCGGCACCACTCCGAAGACGAGTACACCCCAACCGAGGACATGCAGCAGCAGGACGAATCCGGTGACCGCGACGATCGACGTCCAGTCGGAGCGGTCGAAACGGGTTGCCAATCGGGCAGATCGGGCGGTTGCCGGCGATGCACCGATGGTCATCGACCGAGCGTAAGGCGAGCGCTGATATCTGTCCAGATGAACAGATGAGATGGCGCTTCAGCCGTGCCGGGCCCCGATCCAGTGCAGCAGATCGTGCACGGTCTCGTCCCCGAGCCGGTAGTTGACCGTCCGGCCGACCCGAGTAGAGGTGACCCACCCCTGGTCACGGAGCACCCGCAGGGCCTGGGAGACGGCGTTCTCCGAACGGCCGAGGGCGGTGGCCAGATCGCTGACGCAGATCCCCGGTGCCCGGTGCAGACCGAGCAGGATCTCCAGCCGGTGCGGATCCGACAACAGGTCGAAGCGCTGTGCCCACCCTGGGGTGTCGACGTCGGCCAAGGCTGACGACGCGCGTTCGACCTGGACCTCTTTACCGTGGTGGTCCACGATACGAATCTAATCCAGAAAGCCGTGCAGCAACGCCGATGAACCGCCGACGTGGGCCAGCATGGCCTCGGCGGCTCGCTCACTGTCACCGGCCAGGATCGCCATCACGATCGCTTCGTGCTGCTCGTCGGAGTGGGCGATGTTGCGCGGCAACAGCGGAATCTGATCCAGCAGCGCGTTGAGCCGCATCCGATTCTCGGCGACCAGCGGCACCAGCGACGGCGACCCTGCGGCCTCCGCGATGGCGAGGTGCAGCCGCGAATCCAGACGGCGGTAGTCGTCGGGTTCAGCGGCGCGCACATCTGTCAGCCGGGACCACAGCCCCTCCCGCTCGGCTGCGCTCAACGTCCGTCCGGCCGCCATCCGTGCCGCACCGACCTCCAGGATCTCGCGCAGTCGCAATGCGTCGTCGATCTCCTCGCGCGTCGGCCGATGACTGGTCGCGGGAAGTGCAGGCAACTCAGCGGCCAGGAAGGTACCGCCGTACCGGCCCCGCTTGGACACCAGGTAACCGGCATCGGCCAGCGATTTGATCGCCTCCCGGACCGTGTCACGGCTGACGCCCAGGCGGGCAGCCAGCTCACGCTCGGGGGGCAACGACTCACCTGGGCCCAACACTCCCAGGCGAATGGTCTCCAACAACCGGCCGACGGTGTCCTCGAAGGCATTGCCGAGCCGAACGGGACGCAACAGTGCACCCGCGGTCGGCTGCTGAGGATCGGGTTCGGCTGTCATGGCGCGCTACCAGCGTGTCACAGGGGCGTGACGTAGGCGGAACTGATGCCGCCGTCGACGAGGAAGGTCGAACCCGTGATGAACGACGCGTCGTCACTGGCCAGGAAAGCGACAGCCGCCGCAAGTTCTTCGGGCTGCGCGAACCGTCCCAACGGGATGTGTACGAGCCGACGTGCGGCCCGCTCGGGATCCTTCGCGAACAACTCCTGCAGCAACGGGGTGTTCACCGGGCCGGGACACAGGGCGTTGACCCGGATTCCCTGCCGCGCGTACTGCACCCCCAGTTCGCGTGACATCGCCAGCACGCCGCCCTTGGATGCGGTGTAGGAGATCTGGGAGGTGGCCGAACCCATCACCGCCACGAACGACGCGGTGTTGATGATGGAACCCTTGCCCGCGGGCACCATGTGGCGCAGCGCCGCCCGGCAGGACAGATAGACCGACTTCAAGTTGACGTCCTGCACCCGTTGCCAGGCCGGCAGCTCGGTGGTCTCGATCAGGTCATCTTCGGGCGGCGAGATCCCGGCGTTGTTGAACGCGATGTCGACGGTGCCGAATGTGCTTGCCGCAGTGTCGAAGAGATGGTCGACGGCATCCTGGTCGGACACGTCGACACCGACGAACAGCCCGTCGAGTTCCTCGGCTGCGGCCTCGCCCGCGGCGGGGTCGACATCTCCCACCACGATCGTGGCGCCCTCGGCTCGCAGCCGCCGCCCGGTGGCCAGGCCGATGCCGCCGGCGCCGCCGGTGATGACGGCGACTTTGCCGGCCAGACGTTGGGTCAGATCCATCTAAAAGGACTCCTCTGCTCGATCTTCTACGGCGATGAAGACGTTTTTCATTTCGGTGAAAGACAGTGGCGCATCGGGTCCCAACTCGCGTCCAAGGCCGGACTGCTTGAAACCACCGAACGGAGTGTTGTACCGCACCGAGGAGTGTGAGTTGACACTGAGGTTGCCCGCTTCCACCGCCCGGGACACCCGCATCGCGCGCGAGAGGTTGTCGGTCCAGATCGAGCCCGACAAACCGTAGGGAGTGTCGTTGGCCAACGAGATGGCATCGGCCTCGTCATCGAACGGCAGCACGGTCACCACCGGCCCGAAGATCTCGTCGGTCACGGTGCGGTCGGTGCGCTGCGGGGTCAACACCGTTGGCGGGAACCAGAACCCGGGTCCGTCCGGTGCGGTCCCCCGGAACGCCACCGGGGCACCGTCGGGTACGTAGGACGACACCGACTCCCAGTGCGGACGCGATACCAACGGCCCCATCTCGGTGTCGCGCACCGTGGGATCTCCGACGGCGACGCCCTTGACCGCCGGTTCGAGCAGCTCCATGAATCGGTCGTAGACATTGCGCTGCACCAGTATCCGGCTACGTGCGCAGCAGTCCTGCCCGGCGTTGTCGAACACCCCGTACGGGGCGGTGGCCGCGGCCTTCTCAAGATCGCAGTCGTCGAACACGATGTTCGCGCTCTTGCCACCCAGCTCCAGGGTCACCCGCTTGACCTGAGCCGCCGCCCCGGCCATCACCCGCATCCCCACCTCGGTGGACCCGGTGAACACCACCTTGCGGACACCGGGGTGGGTGACGAACCGTTCCCCCACCACCGAACCCCTGCCCGGCAACACCTGGAAGAGCCCAGCCGGCAAACCTGATTCGACGGCAAGCTCACCGAGCCGGATCGTGGTCAGCGGGGTCCACTCGGCGGGCTTGAGCACCACGGCGTTGCCGGCGGCCAGTGCCGGGGCGAAGCCCCACGCGGCGATGGTCATCGGGAAGTTCCACGGCGTGATGATCCCGACGACACCGAGCGGTTCGTTGAACGTGACATCCAAGCCACCGGCCACCGGGATCTGCTTGCCGCTCAACCGTTCCGGGGTGGCGGAATAGAACTGCAGGACATCCCGGACGTGCCCGGCCTCCCACTCGGCCTGCCCGATCGGGTGCCCGGAATTGGCCACCTCGAGGGCGGCCAGTTCATCGATGTGGGTGTCGACGACAGCGGCGAAGGCACGTAGCGCCGCGGCCCGCTCGGCCGGCGCCAGCCGGGCCCACGCCCGTTGCGCCGCGGCGGCCCGCGCCACCGCGTCGTCGACGGCATCCACGTCCAGGAGGTCGACCGTAGTCAGCACCTCTTCCGTGGCCGGGTTGACGACCTGGCTGGAAGTCATGAAACCCTCTCTGTCGCGTAGGTTCTGGCCGCCTCGACCACCGCGGCGAACAGCCGTAGGTCGTCGAGGGTTTCTTCAGGGTGCCATTGCACGCCCAGCACAAACACATCGCCGGGCAGTGCGGGGTCACGTTCTACCGCCTCGATCACGCCATCGGCGTCCCGGGCGCTCACCACCAGTCCTTCGCCGAGCCGGTCGATCGCCTGGTGGTGATAGCACTGCGCGTCGGATGTCTCACCGACCAGATCTGCCAGTCTGGTGTCGGGCACTGTGCGCACCGCCGACGTGCCGAACACCGCGTTGCCCCTCTGGTGGTGGGTGTGCCCGATCACCTCGGGCAGATGCTGGTGCAGGGTGCCGCCCAGCGCAGCGTTGAGCACCTGCGCCCCTCGGCACACGCCGAGCACCGGAATATCGCGTCGCAGGGCGGCTTCCAGCAGAGCGAACTCCCAGGCGTCGCGCTCGGTGGCCGGCTCATTGGTGGCCGGATGGGGCTGCTGCCCATAGCGTGCCGGATCCACGTCCGGGCCGCCCGTGATGACCAGACCGTCGACGCGGTCGAGCACCCGATCGGCAATATCGCGGTCGACCGGCTGCGGCGGCAGCAGCAGTGCGATGCCGCCGGCACGGGTGACACCGTCGAAGTAGACCTGCGGCAGGAAACTCGCCCGCACGTCCCAGACTCCCGTCTGCGCCTGCTGCAGATAGGTCGTCATGCCGATCACCGGCCGCGCGCTCGCACCGCGCATCTCAGAGCCGCTCAAAACCGCGCACCCTTTCCCAGTCGGTCACCGCGGAATTGAATGCCGCCAGTTCGACCCGCGCGTTGTTCAGATAGTGCTCGACGACGTCGTCCCCGAAGGCCGTGCGCGCCACCTCGGACTTCTCGAACAGCTCGGCCGCCTCGGCCAAGGTGGTCGGTAGCCTTTGCGCCTCACTGGCATAGGCATTGCCCGGCAGCGCGGCGGGCAGTTCCAGTCCGTGATCGATGCCGTACAGACCTCCGGCGATCAGCGCCGAAACCGCCAGATACTGGTTGACGTCACCGCCGGGCGCCCGGCATTCGACCCGCATACCGGCCCCGTGGCCGACCACCCGCAACGCGCAGGTGCGGTTGTCCATGCCCCAGGCAATGGCGGTCGGCGCAAAGCTGCCGTCGGCGAATCGCTTGTAGGAGTTGATATTCGGTGCGTAGAACAAGGTGAGCTCGCGCAGTGTGGCCAGTTGACCGGCGATGAAACTGCCGAACATCGACGACATCCCGTGCGGCCCGGCCTCGTCGGCGAATACGGGTGACCCGTCGTCGCCGCGTAGCGAGATGTGGATATGGCAGCTGTTGCCTTCGCGTTCATCGAATTTCGCCATGAACGTCAGGGCCTTGCCGTGCTGGTCGGCGATCTCCTTGGCGCCGTTCTTGTAGATGGTGTGGTTGTCGCAGGTGTTGCGGGCATGGTCGTAGCGGAAGGCGATCTCCTGCTGACCGAGGTTGCACTCCCCCTTGACACCCTCGCAGTACAGCCCGGCGCCCTCCATGCCGCGGCGGATGTCATGCAGCAGCGGTTCCATCCGGGTGGAGGCCATCATCGCGTAGTCGACGTTGTAGTCGCTGGCCGGCGTGAGGTCGCGGTAACCCGCAGCCCAAGCCTCGCGGAAGGTGTTGTCGAACACCATGAATTCGAGTTCGGTGCCGACATAGGGCACCAGCTTCCGCTCGGCCAGACGGTCGATCTGCCGGTTGAGGATGCTGCGCGGCGCCTGCTCGACGGGCCGACCGTCGGGCCACGACAGATCCGCCATCACCAGCGCGGTGCCGGGTAGCCACGGGACCACCCGCAGTGTGCTGAAGTCCGCGGTCATCACCATGTCGCCGTACCCGGTGTCCCAGCTCGACATCGAGTAGCCATCGACCGTGTTCATGTCGACATCGACCGCGAGCAGATAGTTGCAACACTCGGCGCCGTGCGCGGCGACCTCTTCGACGAACAACCGCCCGGAAACCCGCTTGCCCGTCAGCCGGCCCTGCATATCGCAGAAGGCGACGATCACGGTGTCGATCTCACCCGCCGCCACCATTTGCTCCAGGTCGGCCCGTGCCAGCATGCCGGGGTTCTGGCTCATTGCGCACCCTCCTGCCCGTGTGGGATTCGCCGACCAACCGACCGTCCAGCCGACCATTGCGTCGCCGATGACGTGATGATCGTGCACCGAATTAGCATGATTGTCATCCTAAAAGGTAGGACAACAGACCAATAACGTTCTATTGTCCGTGTGCAGCGCAGGGTTCATCCGCTCAACCCGCCCGCATCACGAGGAGCCGCCATGCCCGAGGGGCACGAAGAACTCGCCGAACACCTCACCGACGACGAACAACATCTTGCCAAGCTCGGTTACGTTCAGGAACTGCAGCGGTCCTGGTCCGGCTTCTCCAACTTCGCCATCTCGTTCTCGATCATCTCGATCCTGGCGGGTTGCTTCACCTCATTCGGGCTCGGCTGGAACAACGGGGGCCCGGCCGCCATCGCCTGGGGGTGGCCGATCGTCTCGATCTTCATCCTGATCATCGGGTTCTGTCTGGCCGAACTCGTCTCCGCCTATCCGACCTCGGGCGGGATCTATTGGTGGGCATCCAAACTCGGCGGCTCCAAGGCCGGCTTCTACACCGGCTGGCTCAACCTCATCGGCCTGATCGCAATCCTGGCGTCGGTGTCCTACGGCAGCGCGACGTTCCTGGACCTCACCTTGGGCACGTTCAGTGAATCCTGGCTGGCGAATTACAGCCTGACCCGGGTATTCATCATGTTTCTGATCATCCTGGCGCTTTCGGCGGTGATCAACATCTTCTCGTCACACCTGCTGGCTGTCATCAACAACATCTCGGTGTGGTGGCATGTCGCCGGCGCCACCGCGGTGGTCGCCATCCTGTGGCTGCTCCCCGACCAACACGCCAGTGCCTCCGAGGTTTTCGCCAAGACCATCAACAATTCCGGCATCTTCTCGGGTTCGACTTCCGGTTGGGGCTTCCTGCTGTTCGTGCTCCCGATCTCGGCGATCCTGACCCAGTACACGATCACCGGATATGACGCGTCGGCGCACCTGTCCGAGGAGACCAAGAGCGCCGCCAATGCCGCCGCGAAGGGAATCTGGCAGTCCATCTTCTACTCGGCGATCGGCGGCTGGATCCTGTTGCTGTCATTCCTGTTCGCGGTGCAGAACTCTGACGAGGTGTCGGCCAACGGCGGAGCCGTCGCGACAATCTTCACCCAGGCGCTGACATCGAAATGGGCCGGCGTGGTGCTGCTGATCGCCACCGCGGGTCAGCTGTTCTGCACCACCGCCTGCCAGACCAGCGCATCGAGAATGCTGTTCGCATTCAGCCGGGACCGCGCAGTCCCCGGGCACCAACTGTGGTCGAAGGTCAACGCGACGCGCGTTCCGGCCAACGCCGTGATGATCACCGCGGTGATCGCGGCGATCATCACACTGCCTGCCATCGTGCCGGTGAAAATTCCGGTCAACGGCGTCGAGGTGCCTTCACCGGTGGCGTTCTACGCAGTGGTCTCGATCGGTGTGGTCGGGCTCTACCTGTGCTTCGCGGTACCGATCTACTACCGGTGGAAGGCCGGCGACTCGTTCGAGCAGGGCCGATGGAACCTCGGGAACAAGTACAAGTGGATGGCCCCGGTGGCGATCGTCGAAATCATCGTCACCTCGGTCATCGCCATGTTCCCCACCTCGCTCGGCGGCATGCCGTGGGATCCGAGTTTCCAGTGGAAGTTCGTGAACTACACCCCGCTACTCGTGGGCAGCGTGCTGATACTGCTCTTCATCTACTGGCATGCGTCGGTGAAGCACTGGTTCACCGGCCCGATCAAACAGGTGGACGCCCCGACCGCTGACCTGCCCGGCTGATCACCCCAGCAGTTCACGGATGTCGGAGGCGGAGATGGTCGAGCCGAACAGATCCCCGTCATCGACCACCGCGGCGAACAGGGCCCGCTTGCGGTCCTGCAACGCAACCACCTTCTCCTCGATGGTGTTCTCCGCGACCAGGCGGTAGACGCTGACCGGCCGGGCCTGCCCGATGCGGTGGGCCCGGTCGACAGCCTGTGCCTCGGCCGCCGGGCTCCACCACGGGTCACAGAGGAAGCAGTAGTCGGCAGCGGTCAGGTTGAGCCCGAATCCGCCCGCCTTCAGGCTGATCAGAAATACTTGCTTGGCACCGGCACCGAATTCCTCGATGGCTCTGGCCCTTCCGTCGGAGTCGACGGAACCGTCGAGGTAGCTGTAGGCGATGCCTGCGGAATCCAGATGTGCCCGGACGATGGCGAGGAACCCGGTGAACTGGCTGAACACCAGCGCACTGTGCCCCTCGGCTACCAGCTGATCGAGTTGTTCGACCAGGAAGTCGATCTTGGCCGACCCCACCGAGCGCGCGGAGTCGTCGACCAATCCCGGATGCAGGCTCAGCTGACGCAGCAGGGTCAGTGAACGGAAAATCTGGAACCGGTTCTTCTCCCAGTCCCCCAGCAGTCCCAACACCTTCTGGCGTTCCCGGGCCAGCCGCGTGTCGTAGATCTTGCGATGCTTCACGCTCAGGCCGATGGTCAGCACCTGCTCGGTCTTCGGGGGCAGCTCGGCGAGCACCTGGCTTTTCGTCCGGCGCAGCAGCACCGGCTTGATCCGCCTGCGCAACACCGGTAGCAAATCGTCGGCAGTTCCCGATTCGATCGGCTTACGGAAATATGTCTCGAACACTTTCGGTGACGGGAACAGCCCGGGCACCGTGATCGACAGCAGCGACCACAACTCCATCAGGTTGTTCTCCATCGGCGTGCCGGTGATGGCCAACTTGAACGGCACGTCGAGCAGCCGGGCCGCCTGATGGGTCTTGCTGTGATGGTTCTTGACGAACTGGGCTTCATCGAGAATCATTCCGGCCCAAGGGATTTGCGAATAGGCGGCAACGTCCATACGCAGCAGCGTGTAGGAGGTGACCACGATGTCCGCCGCGGCCACCTGTTCGGCCAACCCCACCGACGCCCGCGCAGCGGTGGAGGTCACCACCGCCGCGTTCAGGCCGGGAGTGAACTTGCGGCATTCGACCACCCAGTTGCGGGCGACGCTGGTGGGCGCCACCACCAGAAACTTCCCGGCTCCACCGCTGACGGCACGCGCGATGAGCGCCAGGGTCTGCACGGTCTTCCCCAGGCCCATGTCGTCAGCGAGGACTCCGCCGATTCCGTTGTCCCACAGGAAGGAAAGCCAGTCCAGCCCGTCACGCTGGTAGTCACGCAGTTCGGCATCAAGGCCCGCCGGCGGTTCGACCGGCACGGGCGGGCGGGCGGCGGCCAAACGCGCCAGATTGGCCCGCCACCGGGCCAGCTGCTCGTCGACGACACCGAGTTCGAGCAGTTCGTCCCACAACGTGATGTTGAGTGATGCGGCGTTGACCCGGTCCCCGTCGATCTCGCCGAGTGCGCGCGCCTCGTCGAGCAGGGCCCTCAGCCGGACCACCTCAGGCGTGTCCAGCCGGAAGTAGATACCCGAAGGCAGCAACATATGCGTTGCGCCGGCGGCCAATTCGCGGATTACCTCGGCCAGAGCCACCGTCTCACCGTCCACGCTCACCGTGACGTTCAGGCTGAACCAGTCACCGGGCAGTGAGGTATCCCCGGAAAAGGACAGGACCGGGTCGGCACCGGCAGCACGGTACCGGCCATCGGCGTCGACGATCAGATCTGCGAAACAGCTCAACTGAGGCAGGGTCTCGTCACACAGCACCGCGGCCTCGACCGCGGTGAGATTCACCCCGCACAGCAGCGTGCGCTGGGACGCCACCGCGACCGCGTCGAGGGAGCTCACGGTATTCACGATGGCCCGTAACTCGTGGACGGCGTCGGTGTCGAGCGTCGTGGAGATGCGACGGTTGACATGCTGCGCTGCTTGACGTTTCCAGTCCTGCGCGGCCGCTGCGACCGCCTGCAGCGCGGGCATCACCCGCTGCCAGAGCTCCTCCTCGGCGGCGGGGTCGCGGTACCCGATCAGGCCGGCCGAGGACACCGGGTCGAAGTCGTGATGCTGATCGTTGACCTCATACCGCGTGCTCCAGAAGACCCGTGCTCCGCCGTCGACGACATTGACGGTCAATGCCGGCAGCGGGCCGGTGATGGTCGGCGGGACGAAGAGCCCGTCGGCGACGTCCATGTCGACGCTGCCGGCCAGCCGCGGCAGGATGTCCACCGCGAGTTCGCGCGCCATGTCGGCTGGGATGTGCACCTGCTCGTGATGCCCCAGTAGTTCGGCCATGGTGCGCCCGGGCACCGGATCGAAGGCGCCCAGCCGTAGCACCGAATCGACGACCTGGAACATCCCGTGGGGCGCCGGCATCCCGATCAGCCCGACGCCGTCGGGATCGCGTTCCTGACCGTCGACGATCAGGGACACCGACATCACGGCACCGCCTCCCCCCTCGGCGGCGAAGTCGAGCCGGAGATGGACGTTCTTGGTCAACTCGACCGCACGAATGTCCGATGCCGGGTCGGCCAGGATGGTGACGCCGGCATCCAGCACCTCGGCGAGCCGCGGCCACAACGTGGCGGGCATCCCGTTGAGCATCATCCCGTCGCCGCTGTGCTGCGGTGAGGAATACCGAACCATCTCCGACACCAGCGCCCGCACCGCCCGGTACTGGTCGTGATCGAACTCGCCGGCGTCGGGATAGTCCGCGAGGCGGCGCCACGTCAATGCCCGGCTGATCCAGGTGCCCCGTTTACCGAGGGTGAGGGGGCGCAGCATCAGCAATGTCCCCGGGCGGTAGCGAGTGGGCGCGCCGATGGAGAATTCCAGCGCGATCGGTTTGCCGCCCTCTGCGGGAAGGGCGACCTCGTCGAGCACCTTGTCGAGCAGGTAACGCCAGCGCTCCGCCGGGGGATGCGCTGAGTCCGAAGGTGCAGCCGTCAGCACCAGAGCGACGGCATGTTTGCAGAACGACCCCACGGGGCATGAACACAAGGCCCACTCGACGACAGCGCGGCTGCCCGGCGACAGGCCGACCTCAAGGACGTAGAGCTGACCATGCGAACCCACACACCGTCCGCGCAGCACCCGGTCGTCGTCATCGAACTCGATGTCGCGGACGCGCCCCTCGGCGGCATAGCGTTCACCACGCACCGTGGACTGTGCGCCGAAATCGCGAATCAGCTCGTCACGGGCTATGCCGAAGCCGAATCCAGGCCTCATGTGAGGAGGATAGAGCCAGCCCCCGACATGTCCTGGCCACACCCCCGACACACCACGGGTGGCGCGCCGCCGACAGATCCTGTGTAGGGTCGAACTGATGTGTGGAGCCGCCGGGGAGGTGCGTCTCGATGGCCGGACACCGGATATTTCAGCGGTGTCGGCCATGGCAGACGCGATGGCGCCCAGGGGTCCGGACGCGGCCGGTGTGTGGTCGCAAGGCCGGGTCGCGCTGGGTCACCGCCGCCTGAAAATCATTGACCTGACCGAAGCGGGCGCCCAGCCCATGGTCGATCCCGAATTGGGGTTGACCGTTTGCTGGAACGGCTGCATCTACAACTACCAGGAGCTGCGCCGGGAACTGTCCGGGCACGGCTACCGCTTCTTCTCGCACAGTGACACCGAGGTGTTGCTCAAGGCCTATCACCACTGGGGTGACCGGTTCGTCGAACATCTGATGGGCATGTTCGCGTTCGCCATCGTCGAACGTGACACCGGCCGGGTGCTGCTGGGCCGCGACCGGCTGGGCATCAAGCCGCTGTACCTCACCGAGGACGCCCACCGGATCCGGTTCGCCTCGTCGCTACCGGCGCTGCTGGCCGGCGGCGGTGTCGACACCAGGATCGACCCGGTCGCACTGCACCACTACCTCACCTTCCATTCGGTGGTGCCGCCTCCGTTGACGATCCTGCAGGGCATCAAGAAGGTGCCGCCCGCTTCCGTGGTCGCGATCGAACCCGACGGCACCCGGCATTCGACTGTCTACTGGTCACCGGACTTCACCCGGCACTCCGACCGGGCCGACTGGTCGGACAAAGACTGGGAGGACGCCGTACTGGAGTCACTGCGGCGCGCTGTCGAGCGTCGCCTCGTGGCCGACGTGCCGGTGGGGTGCCTGCTGTCGGGCGGGGTCGATTCCAGCCTCATCGTCGGCCTGCTCGCCGAGGCCGGCCAGCACGGGCTGTCCACGTTCTCGATCGGCTTCGAGTCGGTGGGCGGGGTTGCCGGTGACGAGTTCCAGTACTCCGACATCATCGCCGAGCACTTCGAAACCGATCACCACCAGATCCGGATCGGGACCGACCGCATGCTGCCCGCCCTCGACGGTGCGATCGGCGCGATGAGCGAGCCGATGGTCAGCCATGACTGTGTGGCCTTCTACCTGCTCAGCCAGGAAGTGTCCAAGCACGTCAAGGTGGTGCAGTCCGGACAGGGCGCCGACGAGGTGTTCGCCGGTTATCACTGGTATCCGCCGATGGCCGAGCCGGGCGCGGCAAGCCTGGACGGTTCGGTGGCCAGCTACCGGAGCGCGTTCTTCGACCGTGACACCACCGCGGTGAGCGCCCTGATCAGCGACGCATACCGGGCCGAGGGAGATCCCAGCGGGGTGTTCGTCTCCGATCACTTCGCCGCGGCGGGCGCCCAGACCGGTGTGGACCGGGCACTGCGCCTGGACACCACGGTGATGCTGGTCGACGATCCGGTGAAGCGGGTCGACAACATGACCATGGCGTGGGGGCTCGAGGGCCGGGTGCCGTTCCTCGATCACGAACTCGTCGAGCTGGCCGCCACGTGTCCGCCCGGCCTCAAGACCGCGTACGGGGGCAAGGGTGTGCTCAAACAGGCTGCCCGCCGGGTGATCCCGGCAGCAGTGATCGACCGGCCCAAGGGGTACTTCCCGGTCCCGGCGCTCACCCACCTTGAGGGGCCGTACCTGGATCTCGTTCGCGACGCGCTGTATGCGCCAGAGGCCAAGGAGCGCGGTCTATTCCGCCCCGAGTCCGTCGACCGGCTGCTGGCCGATCCGAACGGCAAGCTGACCCCGCTGCGCGGCAACGAGTTGTGGCAGATCGCGCTGCTCGAGTTGTGGCTGCAACGCCACGGAGTGACGGGGGCCGCGGCATGACCGCCACCGACCATGACGCGTCGGCCTCGGCACTGGAGCCCGACCACACCGAGGCGATCACGCTCGGGTTGCACGATGCCTCACCTCAGCACCTGGTCGATGCCATGGCCGACGACGTGGTTCTCGAATTGGGCTGGGGCCGGCTGATTTTCGGGCAGACCTTCGCCGACCCTGAGCAACTCGCCGAGGTGCTACAGCAGGAAGGTCCGGGCCGCCGCGACATCTGCATCTACGCCCGCGAATCGCATGTCCTGATCGCCCGCTCCCCCGCGGAGCTGTTCATCGACCCCAGTCACACTTACCGGCTGCGGTTCACCGATGAGCTCACCGCCGCCGACCCCGTCGGGTTCACCGTGCGCACCCTGCAGACACCGAGCGACGCCGACGCGATGAATCGGGTGTATGTGCGGTGCGGGATGGTGTCCGCACCCGTGGACGTCATCTGGCACAACCACACCCTCACCCCGGCCGTGGTCTATCTGGTCGCGGTGCGTGACGACGACGGCAGCGTGGTGGGCACCGTCACCGGTGTCGACCACAAGCGCTTGTTCGCCGACCCCGAGGACGGGTCGAGCCTGTGGAGCCTGGCGGTCGACCCAGCGGCCGGACTGCCCGGCGTCGGCGACGCGCTGACCCGGACGCTGGCCGGGATCTTCCGTGAGCGGGGCCGGGCATACCTGGATCTGTCTGTGGCCCATGATAATTCCGCCGCCATCGCGCTGTACGAGAAGCTGGGTTTCCATCGGGTCCCGGTACTGGCCGTCAAACGCAAGAACGCGATCAACGAGCCGTTGTTCACCCATCCTCCGGAGACCGTCGACGATCTGAATCCGTATGCCCGCATCATCGCCGACGAGGCGATGCGTCGCGGTATCCGGGTCGAGGTGCTCGACGCGGGCGCCGGCGAGATGCGGCTGTCGCACGGTGGCCGCAGCGTCATCACGCGAGAGTCACTCTCGGAGTTCACTTCTGCGGTGGCCATGGCCCGCTGCGACGACAAGCGGCAGACCAGACGGATCGTCTCCGACGCCGGCATCTCGGTCCCCAAGGGCCGGCTGGCCACCTTCGACGGTGAGGATCACGAGTTTCTGGCCGAGGTCGGCGATGTGGTGGTCAAGCCCACCCGCGGCGAGCAGGGCAAGGGCATCACCGTGGGGGTGGACGGCAGCGACGAGTTGGACGCGGCGCTGCACCGGGCCCGCGAGCAGTATCCAGAGGTGCTGATCGAGCAGCGCGCCGCCGGCGACGATCTTCGCCTGGTGGTGATCGACGGCAAGGTGGTGGCTTCGGCGATCCGCAAGCCCGCCGAGGTGGTCGGTACCGGAAAACACACGGTGCGTGAGCTCATCGAGACGCAGTCCCGGCGCCGGGCTGCTGCCACCGGCGGGGAATCGCGCATCCCGATGGACGACGTCACCATGGGAACAGTTGCCGACGCCGGCTGGTCATTCGACGATGTGCTGCCCGAGGGCGAGCGTCTGCGGGTGCGGCGGACGGCCAATCTCCATCAGGGCGGGACAATTCACGACGTCACCGCGGAGGTGAACCCCGAACTGTGCCGGGTCGCCGTGACCGCGGCCGAGGCGATCGGCATTCCGGTCACCGGGATCGACCTGCTGGTGCCCGATGTGACGGGCCGCGATTACGTCTTCATCGAGGCCAACGAACGCCCCGGGCTGGCGAACCATGAGCCACAGCCCACCGCAGCGGCGTTTGTGGATTTCCTGTTTCCGCAGCAGCCGGGGTTGCCGCAAGCCTGGACACCTTCGGAGGCGGCTGACTGAGCGCCCGCGCGAAGGCAGGCCGCCGACCCTAGAACACCGTGGCGGCTGACTGAGCGCCCGTCACCAGCTACTGGTGCGGAGCACGATCTCGGCAGCCAGCTGCGCGGTCGAATCGCCGGCGTTGCGGCGGCCCGCAATCTCAACCAGCCGGAAGTCGCCGTACACATAGCGCTGGCTGGCCTTGGCCACCGCGCGAGCCGCGGGAGTGCTGACCAGCACGGTGGTGTTCATCTCCACCGGCGGGCATTCGTCGTCGCGGATGACGCCGGTGGCGTCGGCGACACGAGGGTGACCGCGATCCACCACCACCAGGCCGATGAACTTGTCCAACCGCGTCGCGGCCAATTCCCAGGCGAGTTCTCCCCCGAGTCGGTCGCCGACCAGGAGCGCCCATTTGATGTCCAAGGAATCGAGGATGCCCACCACCGACTTGGCGGTCAGGCGAGGGTCGGGGCCGATGATCACAGTGCGCAGTGACGCGGTGTGCAGGCGCCGGCAGATCGGCTCGTAGGCAGCGGGGCCGTGATGGCCGGCGCTCAGCACCACCACGGTGGAACCCTTCTCGGGTCCCGAGACGTCGACGGGTGTGGTGTATCCGTCGATCGTCGCGACGGTCGTAAGCATTCGGACAAACTACCGTCCAGTAGCGGCGAGCGGGCCGGAATCACCATTGTCTTGACGCCTGCGTCAGCGGGTGGCCAGACGGTCGGCCTGGTGGCTGAAAACGTCCAGAAACGTCTGGGGCAATACACCTTTGGCGACAATCGACGGATCCGGGGTAGGGAACGCAATGCCCAAAACCGCCCAGTTGCCGACATTTTCGAAAGCGAAGAAGATGCTCTGCTCACTCGCTCCCAGCCGCATGGTCTGCTGATATGCCAGCGCCGAAGCGTGCGGTGCGGCCAGCTTGGTGGTGGTCATCGGAATGCCGCTCTCCGACGGATCGAAGTAGGTGGAGAACTCTGCGCATCGCTGCGCGGTGGCGGCCAGCCGGTCCAACGGCAGCGGTGAGGTCAGCACGGTCAGCACGATGCGCGCTCCGTCGTAGGCCGCGATGAGCTGCGCAGCACTGCCCGGGCCCCGCTCGGCGGATTCGGCGATCACCCGGGTGAGCCCGTCACTGCATCCCTCCGGGGTGGACAACATCGGTGGCGGTCCACCCGAGCCCCCCGGACCGGCGCCGTCATCGGTGACCCGATCGACCTGCACGCCGGGCGGGAAGTCGGCGCGTGTCAGCAACACCTTCTCCAGCGTGGCGCCGGGCCAGGTGGGCGATCCGTCGACCACGGGCGCACAGCCGGCCACCATCGCCAGGGCGGCCAGCCCGACTGAAGTTGCCACCCATCGGTGGCACCGAATCATCTGCCCAGGTTACCGAGGTGGACCGAGGAGCGCAGTGCTCATGGTGGGCCGTGGCGGAGCCCCGTGCCGCACCAGGTCCATCACGGCCTCGGTGTCGAGATGGGCGGCTAGCAGGTCGGCCATCAGGTCCAGCTGCGCATCGCGCCGACCCCGTACGTCGATGTCGTCAGCAACCACGAACCCGGTGCGGCCGGCACTATGGGCGATCTCGGTGAGCCAGGCGCGGCGCAAATGATCGTTGTCGAGCAGGCCGTGCCAGTGGGTGCCGTAGACCGCGCCATCGCGCAGCCCGACGCCGAGCCAGTCCTCTGCGGCTGCGCGGGTCACCTGCCCATGATGAATCTCATAGCCCCACAAGGGTTTTTCCCAGTGCCGCAGGGTCTTCTCGGGCGCGAACTCGATGTCGGCGTCGAGTAGTCCCAACCCCTCGACGGACACGGCTCCGGCTGCGCCGGCCTCGACGGCGTCGTCGATGCGACCGCACAGCATCTGGAACCCGCCACACACCCCGAGCACGGGCCGTCCCTGCGCGGCGTGCGCCAGGATGGCTTCCGCCAGGCCGCGTTGCCGCAACCAGGCCAGGTCGCTGACGGTGGCCTTGCTGCCGGGGATCACCACGAGGTCGGCCCCGGTGAGTTCGGCGGCATCGGCGACCCAGCGCACCACGACGCCCGGTTCGCAGGCCAGGGCCTCGATATCGGTGGAGTTGGAGATGCGGGGCAGCCTGATCGCGGCGACGGTGAGTGTCTGCGCCCCACGGGGTGGTTGGGGTGTGCCCACCATGCCGCCGGGCCGGACCGACAACGAATCCTCGGTGTCGAGCCAGATTCCGTCATCGAACGGGATCACGCCGTAGGTCGGGCGACCGGTCAGCTCGCGCAGCTGATGCAGGCCAGGTTCGAGTAGGGCCGGGTCACCGCGGAACTTGTTGACGACGAATCCCGCGATGAGCGCTTGGTCCTCGGGTTCCAGGACGGCCACCGTGCCGTGCAGGTGGGCCAGCAGACCGCCGCGGTCGATGTCGCCCACCACGATGACCGGCAGGTCCGCCGCGCGGGCGAGCCCCATGTTGGCCAAGTCGGTGGCGCGCAGGTTGATCTCGGCCGGTGAGCCGGCCCCTTCACAGATCACCACGTCGAATTCGGATCTCAGTGAGGCCAATTCGTCAGCGACGACCGCGCCGAGCCGGTCCCGGTGGGTGAAGTAGTCGCCTGCGGCCACGGTTCCGGCCACCTGGCCGCGGATCACCAGCTGCGACGTACGGTCCCCGCCGGGCTTGAGCAGGATGGGGTTGAACCGGGTACTGGGTGCCAGCCCCGCAGCCCTGGCCTGCATAGCCTGAGCGCGGCCGATCTCGCCGCCGTCGACGGTGACCGCCGAGTTGTTCGACATGTTCTGTGCTTTGAACGGCGCCACCGACAGACCTTTGCGGGCCAACAGCCGGCACAGCCCCGCCACGACCATCGACTTGCCGGCATCGGAGGTGGTGCCGGCGACCAGGAGCGCGCCGCTCATCTTCCCTGCGCGAGCAGACACAAAACTGCCCTATTTCCGCCCGAATGGGGCGGTTTTATTGGGGGCCCCTCCCGCTTGCGGGGGACTGCTCGCGGAGAGAGTGTCACGGCAGGGTGAGGATCTCGGCACCGTCCTCGGTGACCACCAGAGTGTGCTCGAACTGAGCGGTCCACTTGCCGTCCTTGGTCACCACAGTCCAGTCGTCGTCCCAGATCTCGTAGTCCAACGACCCGAGGTTGATCATCGGTTCGATGGTGAAGGTCATGCCCGGTTCCAGCACGGTCTCGACGGCGGGCTGATCGTAGTGCAGCACCACCAGGCCGTTGTGGAAGGTCGTGCCGATGCCGTGGCCGGTGAAATCGCGAACAACGTTGTAGCCGAACCGGTTTGCGTAGGCCTCGATCACCCGGCCGACGATTGACAGGGCACGCCCGGGCTTGACCGCCTTGATGGCGCGCATGGTCGCCTCGTGGGTGCGCTCGACGAGCAGCCGGTGTTCCTCGGAGACGTCGCCGGCCAGGAAGGTGGCATTGGTATCGCCGTGTACGCCGTCGATATAGGCGGTCACGTCGATGTTGACGATGTCACCGTCCTCGATCACGGTCGAGTCCGGGATGCCGTGGCAGATCACCTCATTCAGCGACGTGCAGCAGGATTTGGGAAATGCCTTGTAGCCCAACGTGGATGGATAGGCGCCGTGATCGACCATGTAATCGTGGGCGATGCGGTCCAGCTCATCGGTGGTGACGCCGGGCGCCACGGCCTTGCCGGCCTCGGCCAGGGCGGCAGCCGCGATCCGTCCCGCGACGCGCATCTTCTCGATCACCTCGGGTGCCTGCACCCACGGTTCGCTGCCCTCCTGCACCGTCGACTTCCACGCGTACTCGGGCCGCGGGATCGACTTGGGAACCGGCAGGGTCGGTGACTGGACGCCGGGGCGCAGGGCGGTACGAACGGGCATGTGGACAGCTTAATCGTCGGCCCACCCGCACGGTCTCCAGTGCTGTGCGGATCGGCGGCGGTGACACCGTAGGAGAGCGGTCCTCTCGGCAACCGGTAATGGTGTTACCGTACGGGGATGATTGAGGCACGGCGATGACCGAAACCGTTCATGTGCTGCAACTACTGGACTACCGCGAGGTTGAGTCGACCGCGGACCGCCTGGTGCTGGAGATGGACAACCGGCCCGACCTCGCCAATGTCCGCGGCGCCCTGCAGGGCGGGCTGGTGGCCACCCTGATCGATATCGCCGCGGGCATGCTGGCCGGCAATGCCAGCGGTGTCGGTTATGACGTGACGACCGCCGATCTCAACATCCACTTCCTGGCCCCGATCATGGGCACGGCCCGCGCGGAGGCGAAGGTGGTGCGGGCCGGCAAACGGCTGATCGTGACGTCGGTCGATGTCACCGACGTCACCCGCGATCGGCTCGCCGCTCGGGCGACCCTGACGTTCGCGGTGCTCGAGCCGCGTTGACATCAGGTCCGGCGCAGCATCAGCTTCCAGTTCCGGCGCGGCCCACGGACATCCACCGAACCGCACACCACCTTGCCGGTGAGAATGATGTGCGGGGTGCCGTCGGCGGGTGCGTCGCGGCGGTGATCGTCGGCGCTGCCCACGATCACCTCGACATCGTCGATCGACGCGCTGGCCCCTTCGGGCAGCCGGATCTCCAGGGACCCGAATTTCATATCCAGCTCGATGACCACCATCGGCCCGGCGAACCGGGCCCGGGTCAGGTCCAGCTCGACCGAACCCATCCGGCGCACCAATGCCAGCCGGGTCGGAACCGTCCATTCACCCTGGCGTTTCAGCGAACCGAGCACACCACGCAACTCGACGCGGTCGGTGGCGGTGGTGACGATCGCTCCGGGCCCGGGCAGGTCCCCCACCAACGCATCGAGGTCCGAATGCAGCCGGGCGTGCGACACCATCGCCGAACGCTCCTCGAACTCGGCGATGTCGATCAGGCCGAGTGCGACAGCGTTGTGCAGCCGTCGCAACGTGCCGTTGCGATCGGCATCGGAGATGCGCAGCTCCACGGATTGTTCATTGATCCCGGTCATGACAGGTTCAACGGTACCGCCGTTCAGGCCAGGTAGGCCGGGGGCAGGCCATCGAACATGGTCTTGCACATCCGCACCGCGTACTCCGAACTGCCGCCGCCGACGATCAACGCCGCAAACGCCATGTCCCCGCGGTAACCGGCGAACCAGGAGTGCGAACCGCCCATGAACTCGGCCTCACCGGTCTTGCCGCGCACATCGCCGAGTCCGTTGAGGTCCTTGGCCGTCCCGTTGGTCACCACCAGCCGCATCATCGGCCGCAATCCGTCGATCATCTTCGGGCTGATCGGACTACCCGCGCGGTCGACCATGGTCTGGCGACCCTCGATGAGTTGCGGCACCGGCGTCCGGCCCGCTGCGACCGTCGCGGCCGCCAGCGCCATGCCGAACGGGCTGACCAGCACCTTGCCCTGGCCGAAACCATCCTCGGTGCGCTCGGCCAGGTCGACCGTCGGTGGCACCGAACCGGTCAGCGTGCTGATCCCGTCCACTTGATAGTCGGTGCCGATGCCGTACCGGGCGGCGGCCTGGGTGAGACCGCGCGGAGGCATCCGGCTGGCCAGTTCACCGAAGGTGGTGTTGCACGAATTGGCGAATGCCCGTGACATCGGCACCGTGCCGAGATCGAATGCGTCGTAGTTGGTGACGGTCCGGTGCCCGATGTCGAGCGTGCCAGGACACCCCAAAAGAGTGTTGGGCGTTGCCATGTCACGCTCGATGGCCGCCCCCGCGGTGATCATCTTGAACGTCGAACCGGGCGGGAACTGCCCCATGGTGGCAAGCGGTCCGACGGCGTCGGCGGCCCCGTTCTGCGCGACCGCCAGGATCTCGCCGGTGGACGGCTTGATCGCGACGATCATCGCCTGCTTGCCCGTGGTGTTGACCGCGTTCTGCGCCGCGTCCTGCACAGCGCGGTCCAGGCTGATGGTGATCGACGGTGCCGGGTCGCCCGACACCTCGTTGAGCACGTCGACGTCGACGCCGTTCTGATTGACCGTGACCACCCGCCAGCCCGGCTGCCCGTCGAGCTGGTCGGCCACCGACTTCTTGACCTCGTTGACGATCGCCGGGGCGAAAGTTTCGTCGGTGGGCAACATTTCGGGCTGCGGGGTGATGACGACGCCGGGCAGCCGGCCGATGGCGGGCGCGATCCGGTCGTTATCAGCCTGCCTCAGCGTGATCAGGCTCATCGGCTGCGCAGATGCGCTGGCCTGCTCGGCGAGCCGCTGCGGATCCCCCAGGGCGGGGTCGAATCCCCGCAGCGCGTCGGCGACCGCCCGGGACGTGGGCATCAGCGCCGCACCGGCCGCTCTGGCGTCGAGTGCATAGGAGTAGATGTAGCCGGGGACCAGCACATCGGTACCACCACGCTCGTTCACCGATGCCCGTCGTGGTGCGTCGGCCCGCAACGCGAAAGTCTGGTGCTCACCCAGCCTCGGATGCAGTCCGGTGGCGCTCCAGCGCACCTGCCACTGGCCCTCGTCGCGGATCATGTTGAGCTGTCCGTCGTAGGTCCAAGTGCGGTTCTTCGGCAGGTGCCACGTGTAGCGGTAGGCGACGCTGCCGGTGTCTCCGGCGTACTTCGAACCCAGGATCTGCGCATCGAGTCCGGTGGCCTGCAAACCGTTCCACGCTTCGCCGAGGGCAGTCTTGGCATCGTCGGGCCGGTCGGCCATCACCGCGGCGGCCGCAGTGTCACCAGTGGCCAGTGCCGCGAAGAACTGTTCGGCGGCGGGCTCGGGCCCGTCGGGCCGCGGGGTGCAGGCACTGAGCGCCGTCGCCCCGAGGACCGCGATGACCGTCAGCAGGCCCGCGGTCCGTGTGACTGATGATGTTTGAGTTGCCATTGAGGCTGATGTTAGAAACGTGCGCGCCGGTTTCGTCGGAGGCGCACCGATACCGAACCGAGACTGTGGTGAGACCGACCGGTGGCCCGCTTCATACGTCCAGTGCGCTCAACAGGATTTCGAGGCCGCGCCGGAACTCCTCGTCGGGTCGCATGCCGCAGGCCTCCGCCGCGGTTTGCGACAACAACGGATATTCGCTCGTGGGCAAACTCGCCAGTGCCTGAGTGCCTGCCCCGGTCAGGCTGCCCAGCATCTCGATCTCGAGCGCTCCGAAAATGTAGGCGAGCAGCGCCCGGAACGCATGGACCCGTCGTCTGCCGTCATATCCGGCGGCGGTGAGCACGCCGAGCACCGATTCCCCCCAGCACAACGACGCCGGCGAGCGGTGCCGGTGTGTGAGTATCAGCGGTGCCACTGCGGGATGCCGTGCGGTCGCATTGCGCACACGCTCAGCGAGTTCGGCGAGCTGGTGTCGCACCGATCCGCGAGGCAACCCGGGATCGACCCCGTCGAGCACGAGGTCCACCACCATGGCTTCGAGCGCGTCGCGATCGGCGACGTACCGGTACAGCGACATGGTGCCGATGCCCAGCCGACGAGCGACCGCACGCATCGACAACCCCGCAAGACCGTCGGCGTCGACGACCTCCAGCGCGGCGGCGGCAACCTGACCTTGGGTGAGTGAACGTGGACGAGGCATGGCATTGACAGCGTACACCGTACGCTTATAGGCTCGTAGCGTAGGCGTACATCGCACGCCAACAAGGAGGAGTCATGACCGCATCCACCTCGCCCAACACACCCAAGACCATCGATCGACAGCAATTCCTCAGTGTCACAGGCGAACACATCCCGGTACCCGATCCGCGGGGTCTGGTCCACCTGCAGTTCCGGCGCTTCGCGGGTTGCCCGATCTGCAATCTGCACCTGCAGTCCTTCGTTGCCCGGCATGCGGAGATCGACGCCGCGGGTATCCGTGAGGTGGCCTTCTTCCACTCCCCCGCCGCCGAATTGGCCGAGCACACAGCGGATCTGCCGTTCGCCACGGTCGCCGATCCAGACAGAGACGTCTATCGCCAGTTCGGCGTCGAATCCAGCCCTCGCGCCCTGCTCGACCCCCGCAGCTGGCCGGCGATCATCCGGGGCGGCGCCCTGACAGTGCGCGGCCGGTTCCGCGCCCCGGCCGCCAGGCCGGCCGGTGGACGGCTCGGGCTGCCCGCAGATTTCCTGATCGCGCCGGACGGTGTGGTGCTCGCGGCCAAACACGGCACTCATGCCGACGATCAATGGTCGGTCGATGACGTGCTGGAACTAGCCGCCGCATACCGCTGACACCAGCGCGGAACGCGCTCAGTCCAGCAAGATGGTGGCGAACGTGCCGACCTGCTCGAATCCGATGCGGGCGTATGTTGCCCTGGCCACTGTGTTGTAGCTGTTGACGTAGAGGCTCGCGACGCGGCCCGAGGCCACCACGGCGGCCGCCAGCGCCGCTGTCCCGGAGGTGCCGAGGCCGTGGCCGCGCCACTCCGGATGCACCCACACCCCCTGGATCTGGCCGACCGAGGGCGACTGCGACCCCACCTCGGCCTTGAACACCACCTCGCCGCGCTCGAATCGGGCCCACGCCCGTCCCGCGGCGATCAGGCTCGCAATGCGGCGACGGTAACCACGGCCGCCGTCCCCGAGCCGCGGGTCGACACCGACCTCGCCGATGAACATGTCGATCGCCGCCACCAGGTAGGTGTCGAGCTCCTCCATACGCACCGGGCGGACCGCCGGGTCGATCATGCAATACGGCATCGAGTTCAGCGCCATCAACGGCTGTTGCTCACGGACGTCACGGGCGGTACCCCACACCGATTCCAGCCGCCGCCACATCGGCATCACCAACTCGGCGCGGCCGACCAGGGATGAGCACCGACGAGCGCTGCTCATCGCCTTGTCCGAGAACGCCTTGAGGTCCTCGGCGTCACCGCGCAACGGGATCAGATTGGGCCCGGCGTAGCACAGCGATTCGGTGACACCGCGCCGCGTCCACAGCTCCCCGCCGATCGCGCCGTGTTCGACACCGAACTCGGCGACGCGCGCGGCAACCATGCAGGACCCCACCGGGTCCTCGTCGAACACCTGCAGGCAGGGAGTGGCGTCGCGCACCACGGAAACCCGTCGCTCATCGACGAGTCGGAACAGCGGCGGTGCCGACATTGGCGATTCCCTCTGCTCAAGCCAAGGCTGGGTGACCCCGCTCACAGGGTCGCTATCAGCTTACGGTCACCACTGGCGAACCGCTGGAAGGATCGGCTCCGGCCTCACCCATTTCGGACGCCAGGCGCATGGCCTCTTCGATCAGGGTCTCGACGATCTGCGCCTCGGGCACGGTTTTGATGACCTCACCTTTGACGAAGATCTGGCCCTTGCCGTTGCCGGAGGCAACCCCGAGATCGGCCTCGCGGGCCTCGCCCGGCCCGTTGACCACGCAGCCCATCACGGCGACCCGCAGCGGGACGTCGAGCCCGTCCAGGCCTGCACTCACCGCGTTGGCCAGCGTGTAAACGTCGACCTGCGCCCGCCCACAGGACGGGCAGGACACGATCTCCAGACCACGCGGCCGCAGGTTCAGCGACTCCAGGATCTGATTGCCGACCTTGACCTCTTCGGCCGGCGGCGCCGACAGGGACACCCGGATGGTGTCGCCGATACCCTGCGACAGCAATGCGCCGAACGCCACCGCGGACTTGATGGTGCCCTGGAACGCCGGCCCGGCTTCGGTGACACCGAGATGCAGCGGGTAGTCGCACTGGGCGGCCAGCTGGCGGTATGCCTCGACCATGATCACGGGATCGTTGTGCTTGACGCTGATCTTGATATCGCCGTAGCCGTGCTCCTCGAACAGCGACGCCTCCCACAGCGCGGATTCGACCAGCGCCTCGGGGGTGGCCTTGCCGTACTTCTGCATCAACCGTGGATCCAGCGAGCCGGCATTGACGCCGATCCGGATCGGGATGCCCGCGGCACCCGCGGCCTTGGCCACCTCTTTGACCCGGCCGTCGAACTCTTTGATGTTGCCGGGGTTGACGCGGACCGCTGCACAGCCGGCGTCGATCGCGGCGAAGATGTACTTGGGCTGGAAGTGGATGTCGGCGATCACCGGTATCTGGCTGTGGCGGGCGATCTCGGCGAGCGCATCGGCGTCTTCCTGCCGGGGGCAGGCCACCCGCACGATGTCGCAGCCGGACGCGGTGAGCTCCGCGATCTGCTGCAGCGTGGCGTTGACGTCGTGCGTCTTGGTGGTGCACATGGACTGCACCGCGATGGGGTGCTCGCTGCCGATGCCGACACCACCCACGTCGAGCTGACGGGTCTTGCGCCGCGGCGCCAGTGTCGGAGCCGGGGGCGCGGGCATTCCCAAACCGATGGACGTCACGAGTTCTCCTACTGGAAGATGCTGAGTGGGTTGACCAGGTCTGCGGTCACTGTGAGCAGCATGTAACTGACCACGACCAGCAACACCACATAGGTGGCAGGCATGAGTTTGAGGTAGTTCACCGGGCCTGCGGCGCCTTTGCCGAGGGCCGCCCGGAACATGTCGCGGATCTTCTCGTATGTGGCCACCGCCATATGGCCGCCGTCGAACGGCAGCAGCGGAACCAGGTTGACCGCGCCGAGCACGAAGTTCAACTGAGCCAGGAAGAACCAGAACGCCACCCACAGCCCGGCCTCGACCGTCTCGCCGCCGATGATGCTCGCGCCGACGACGCTGATCGGAGTTTCCTTGTCGCGCTCGCCGCCGCCGATCGCGTCGACGAGGGCGCCGATCTTGGTGGGGATCTTGGCCAGTGACTTGGCCAGCTGGACGCTCATATCGCCGGTGAACGATATGGTCGCGGGCACCGCGGTGATCGGGTTGTACTGCGTGGGCGGTTCACCCCTGGCCTCGCTGACGCCGATCGCGCCGACGGTGGTCGCCGCTTTGGCCTCCGTGCTGGTGAACCGCTGGGTCTGGGTCACATCGACGACGGTCGTCACGGTCTGACCGTCGCGCTTGAGCTCGATCGATACCGGACCGTTGAGTTTGCGGATCTCGGTGGCCATCTGCTTGAAATCCGAGACCGGGGTGTCGCCGACCTTGACGATCTCGTCGCCGGCCCGGATACCCGCCTTCGCCGCGGGGCCCGCACCCTGGCACTCACCCATCTTTTCGAGGCTCAGTTGCGGTGCGACACAACCGGTTTCACCCACGATTGCGGTGGTGGGCTGATTGATGTTGGGCAGGCCCCACATGAGGGCGACGGCGTAGAGCAGCACCAGGCCGATGATGAAGTTCATCGCCGGGCCGGCGAACAGCACCGCGACGCGTTTCCAGACTTTCTGCTTGTACATCGCATACGGCCGGTCTTCTGGTGCGATCTCGTCGACCGAGGTCATTCCCGCGATATCGCAGAATCCGCCGAGCGGAATCGCCTTGATGCCGTATTCGGTCTCACCAAGCCGGTTGGGGCGCCGGGTCGACCACAACGTCGGCCCGAAGCCCACGAAGTAGCGGCGCACCTTCATCCCGGTGGCGCGCGCCACCCACATGTGCCCGCATTCGTGCAGGGCCACCGATACCAGGATGGCCAGCGCGAACAGCGCGATGCCGACAACGAACATCATTTGGTGACGAGCCCTTTTCTCGTGGATTTCTCCTCGACCCTTTGCTCAACGGCACGCCGGGCTCGATCCCTGGCCCACCGCTGCGCGTCGAGTACTTCTTCCACGGTAGCGGGTTCGGCCGCCCACTGGTCAGCAGCGTGCAGCACGTCACCGACGGTGTCGACGATCGCGGGGAACGAGATGCGCCCCTGAAGGAAGGCTTCCGCTGACTCTTCGTTGGCCGCGTTGTACACCGCGGTCAGGCAGCCGCCGCGCGTTCCGGCCTCGCGGGCCAGATTCACCGCGGGAAACACCTGGTTGTCCAACGGGAGGAATTCCCAGGTCGAAGCGGTGGTGAAGTCGCAGGCCAGGGCTGCCCCCGCAACGCGCTCCGGCCAGCCCAGCGCCAGCGCGATCGGCAGTTTCATGTCCGGTGGGCTGGCCTGAGCCAGTGTCGAGCCGTCGGTGAAGGTGGCCATCGAGTGCACGATCGACTGCGGATGGACCACGACCTCGATGCGGTCGTAGTCGATGCCGAACAGGAGATGGGTTTCGATCAACTCCAGGCCCTTGTTGATCAGAGTCGCCGAGTTCAGTGTGTTCATGGGGCCCATCGACCAGGTCGGATGCTTGCCGGCCTGCTCCGGGGTGACCGATTCCAGGTCAGCGGCCGACCATCCCAGGAACGGCCCGCCGGACGCGGTGAGCACGATCTTGGCGACCTCGTCGGCCGTGCCGCCGCGCAGGCACTGGGCCATGGCGGAATGTTCGGAATCCACCGGGACGATCTGCCCCGGTGCGGCGGCCTTGAGCACCAGCGGACCCCCGGCGACCAGAGACTCCTTGTTGGCCAGGGCCAGGCGTGCACCGGTGGCCAAGGCAGCCAGGGTGGGCTCCAGCCCCAATGCCCCGACCAGCGCGTTGAGCACCACATCGGCCTCGGTGTTCTCGACCAGACGGGTGGCCGCGTCAGCCCCGGCATAGGTGACGTCGCCGACCTTCTCCGCGGCGGCCGCGTCGGCTACCGCGATGTTGGTGACGCCGGTCGCGGCACGCTGGGCGGCGAGCAGGTCGGGGTTGCCCCCACCGGCAGCCAGACCGACGACCTCGAACCGGTCCGGGTTGGCTGCGATGACGTCGAGTGCCTGCGTGCCGATGGATCCGGTACTTCCGAGGATCAGCACGCGCTGCCGTGCCGGGGAATCGCTCACCTGTCCATTGTGCCGCGCTGTGACCGGCGTCCCCTAATGTGTCCGGGCCGACGGGTCGGCGGTGGCCTCGATCTGGAACACCAGCCCGTCGCGGATGGTCAGCACCACGACGGCGAACAGCCGGCGTCGGTCGTACGCCAGCAGCACAGGCTCGGCCGCGCACACCACCGTCGCCCCCGGCCCGAGGTAGCGGAGCAGGTTTGTCGCGACGTCCTGGCGGCCGTGGTTGACCTGACGCAGATCCGGGTCGGTGAGCACTGTCCCGACACCCCAGACAGCCGGGTCGAGCACCGAGGCCAACGCCTCCACGTCACCGTTGGCGCACGCCGTGATGAACGCATCGGTGACGTGCCGGTGCTCGTCGGTGCTGACCTCGCCCAGTGCCGGCGCGGCGCCGGTCACCTTCGTCCGGGCCCGACGCGCCAGCTGGCGACACGTTCCGACCGGGCGTCCCACCGTGTCGGCGACGTCGTCGAACGGGATGCGGAAGATGTCGTGCAGTACGAACGCGACGCGTTCGCCGGGACTGAGCCGGGTGAGCACCGCCAGAAGCGCCGAGCCGACCTGATCGTCGAGAGTGACGCGATCCGCCGGGTCGGCGCCGACAGCCGCGGCGGTGCCCAACGCCGCCGAGCCGTCGGGGCGCTCGAATCGGGCCCGCGCGGACCGCAACACATCCAGGGACAGCCGACCGGCCACCACGGTCAGCCACGCCCGAACATCGTCGAGGTGGTCCTGGTCGGTGCGGGCCAGCCGCAGGAACGCCTCCTGTGCGATGTCCTCTGCGTCGCCGATGTCGCCCAGCATCCGGTAGGCGAGGTTGACCAGATATGGATGGTGGGCGCGCCACGCCGCCTCGAGACCGGCAGATCTGTTCATGTGTTTACGACGGATCCGGAGCCCGGAAAGTTACCGGATCTCCGATCCGGCTTCCGTTGTAACTTTTTGGACGGCCGCCCCGTCCTTGATCGCATGAACACAATTCTCGTCACAGGCGCAACCGGCAATGTCGGCCGCCCGCTTGTCACCGAACTCGTCCGTGCCGGCGCCCGCGTGCGCGCCGTCACCCGCAATCCTGAAGCCGCCGGGTTCCCGTCCGGTGTCGAACTGGTCCCGTCCGCCGCCGACGGCGTGACCGGCGCATCGGCGGTATTCCTCAATTCGCGGGCGCTGGGGCAGGAACTGGCCGCGACGGTCGAACTGGCCCGCGCCGCCGGGGTGCAACGCCTTGTCGCGTTGTCGGCGATCAACGCCGATGACGACGACTCCCGACAACCGTCACGTGTGCGCGGGGACCGCAACCGCGAAGCGGAGCAGCTGGCCGTGGCCTCCGGCCTGGAGTGGGTCAGCCTGCGCCCCACGGTGTTCGCCTCCAACTTCGCCGGCATGTGGTCGGCGCAGATCCGGGCCGGCGATGTGGTGAGCGGACCGTATGCCGGCGCATCCACTGCGGTGATTGTCGACGCCGACGTCTCCGCCGTCGCCACGGTCGCGCTGCTCACCGACGACCTTGTCGGACAACGCATCCCGCTGACCGGGCCACAGGCGCTGACCAACACCGAACTGGTGGCCACGATCGGGCGGGTGCTGGACCGGCCGCTGCAGTACCGCGAGGTACCCACCGACGTGGTGCGGCAGCGGTTCGTCAGCCTGGGCTTTCCGGCCGCGTTCGCCGATGCCTACATGGGCCTGTTGGCCGACACGGTCGACCGGCCCGCACTGGTCACCCACGAGGTGGACAAGATTCTCGGTCGGCCGGCCACGCCGTTCGCCGAGTGGGTAGGCGACCACGGCGAACTTTTCGCCAATAGCTGAGGAGGACAAGACATGTCAGAACACGCAACCGAACCGCGCCCCCCACGCTGGCTCAAGCCGATGAACAAATTCATGATGGCGGTGCAGCGCCTCGGCATCCCGACCGGGCCGGCGATGGTGCTGACCGTTCCCGGCCGCAAGACGGGCAAACCCCGTAGCACTCCGATGACGCCGTTCGACCACGACAGCGGGCTCTACACGGTGGCGGGGTACCCCGGCTCCGACTGGGCGGCCAATGCCCGTGCCGCCCGTACCGGAACCCTGACCCGGGGCCGACGGTCCCGGACGGTCAGGATTGTCGAACTCACGCCGGACCAGTCGCGTCCGGTGCTGCGAGCGTTCGCAGTCAAGGTTCCGGTCGGCGTCGGCTTCGCCAAGCGCAGCGGCCTGGTGGTCGACGGCACACCCGACGAGTTCGAGGCACTGGCAGGGCGTTTGACGGTGTTCCGGCTCGACCCGGCCTAGGAGGTGGCCGCCGACGCGACGGCACGGCGGATCGAGATGTCGCCGGAGCCGGTGCGGGCCTGCAACCTGAATGTCTCGTCGCCGTCGCCCGGGCCGTCGGAGGACTGCAATCCGTTGTCGACGGTGCCGGAGTGGGTCTTCAGTTCGAGCTGCGCCGCGGTGCCCTCCGGAATGCCGACTTCCACCTCACCGCTGCCGGTTTGGGCGCTCAGCGCACCGCTGACCGCGGTCGCGACCGTGACAGAGCCCGACGCGGTCTGATGCTTGACGTGACCTCGCATCGTCCCGACGGCGAGGCTGCCACTGGCTGCCTGGAACTTCACGTCTCCGTCGACGCGGTCGATGGTCGCGTCACCGGAGGCCGTGGCGATCCGTGCATTACCCGCGACATCGCCGATCACGATGTCTCCAGATGCGGTGTCCGCCTTGAGGTTCCCGGTGATGGTCGCCACCCGCATCGCACCGCTGGCAGAAGCGCAGCGGCAGTCCGAGTAGACGCCGTCCGCATCGATGTCGGCCGACGCCGAGGACAGGTTCAGCCGGGAACCCGCGGGCAGCGCGATGTCGACGCGAACCGCTCCCCCTCGTCCAAGGGACAAGACCTTTCTGCCTACGGTCACGACAAGGGTGCCATCGTGGAAATCGATGCGCGCCTGTTCGGCCGCGCGCACATCGGAGGCGCGTTCGGGATCCCGCGGCCTGATGTCGACGACGGTGTCGTCACGGTCGGCGGCTGCCAGGTGTACTGCACCTGCCACCACCTCGACGACGGCGGTGATCGGTTGGGGTGTGTGGAACGTGGTCATCGGTTTCTCCTATCGGTCAGGTTCAGCGGACCCAGCCGCTGAAGGTCTTGCCCGCGGACCGGGTCTGGCGACCCGCCCCACCGAGTGCCGCCGCGGCCGCACGCACGAGCCAGGCGTTCACGGACACACCGTCGCGGCGGGCGGCTCCCTCCACGCCGGGGCGAAGGTTTTCGGGAAGGCGTAGCGAGACCCGCCAGGTACCGCCGTCGCCGTCATCGGGAACGTCCACCGAGTACGGCGCGGGGACGTCGCCCTCGGCGGTCTCGACGCTGAACTCGGGGTCGCGGCCGTTGAGCCGGACATGGACGGATCCGGGGGCGAGTTCACGCGTGATCTGCTCGGCGCTCTCGGCCAATGCCTCCAGCAGAGCCAGACGCAGTGCGGATTCCAGCGGCGCGGTAAGTCGCTGGGCCAACGCCTCGGCCTCGGGCCCTCCCGCCGCCGCAGCCACACCGAGTTCGTGCCGGACACCGTCGATGTACGGTTGCAAATCCATGGTGTCATGGTGACATCATTCTGATGTCATATCAAGCGTCATGTTGACGCGATTGCTCTACGGCGCTGCGTGGTCTCAATGACGGCCGGTGAGCCGCGTCATTTTGGTTCTTGTGCCGTCGTGTCTTCTTCGGTGAGGCCAGACATCTCCGGCGGTTGCCGCGTAAACCCGCGAGTCAACACCAGGAGGTACACGACACCGATCGACAGCCACGACAACCCGAGGATCAGCGCGTGGGGGTCCAGTTTCGTCAGCAGGTAGACGTCGACGACCGCGCCGACGACGGGCAGCAGGACGTAACGCCATGGATTGAGCCGCTTTCCGCGGTGCCGCAGGAAATAGGCGATGACCGCGAGGTTCACCAGGGTGAACGCGGTGAAGGCGCCGAAATTGATGAACGAGGTCGAGGTGGAGATATCCAGGAATATCGCTGCCAGCCCGATCCCACCCGCCAGTCCAATGTTGAACACAGGGGTGTGGAACCGCTCCGACACCCAGCCGAACGCTCGCTTCGGCAACACACCGTCGCGTCCCATGGCGTAGAGCAGTCGGGAGACCGCCGCCTGGGCCGCCAGACCGGAGGTGAACTGGCCGATGATCAGCGCGGCGAGGAACACCGCGCCGAACACACTGCCGCCGATGGTTCTTGCGATATCGGATGCCAATGAATCGGCGTTCTCAAAGGATCTGCCCGGGGAAACAAGGCTGACGACATAGGACACCAGCACGTAGATGCCGCCACCGATCAGCGCCACCAGCACGATCGCCCGCGGGATATTGCGTTGAGCATCGCGGGTTTCCTCGGTCAGCGTGCTGACCGCGTCAAAGCCCAGGAAGGAATATGCCGCTATCGCCGCACCTGCGGCTATCGCCGAAAACCCGACTTCACCGGTAAAGGGCGTGACCGACACCAACGGTTGCGTGTCTCCGACCAGATGGATGATCGTCAGCACCACGAACAACCCAAGGATCAACAGCTGAAACGACATGAGGACAAAGTTCGCTCGGTCGGCCACCTTGAGTCCGACGACGTTGAGCGCTGACGTGATGAGGATGAACCCGACGATCCAAACCCAGAACGGCACACCCGGAAACTGTCCGTTGAGGTACGCACCGCCGATCAGCCAGATCACCAACGGCAAGAACAGATAGTCGAGGAGAATCGCCCAGCCGACGAGAAATCCGAGCCGCGAGTCCAGCGCCTTGCGGACGTAGGTGTAGGCGGACCCGGCGACCGGATAGTGCCGTGCCATCGCCCCGTAGCTGAGCGCGGTGAACAACATCGCAACGGTGGCAAGGAGATACGACCCCGCGCTGCCGCCGCCGGAGGTCTCGGCGATCACTCCGAAAATCCCGAGAACGATGATCGGCGTCATGTAGGCCAAGCCGAACAACACGACCGAGCGCAGGCCGATGGTCTTCTCAAGCGTTCCGTGGTGTTCGGTCGTCATCAAATGCCTCTCTCGGTGCCCGGCGTCCAGTGCGCAGGGTCGATGCGCCCCTGATAGATCGGCAGATCGATGAGTGGGTCGTCGGGTGCCATCTGCGACCACATCCGGTTGAATCCCTCGGTGCCCACCTGCCGAACCCGGCTGACCTCGTCAAGATCCAGGTGCATGGTCAGCACGCCTGGTTCGGCACCGGGGAGGTCGGCGATCACCTCGCCCTCGGGGTCGCTGACGACCGATCCACCGGCGCCGACGGGTCCGGCCGCGTTCACACTGAGCATGAACACCTGGTTCACAATGGCATTGGCGCGCGCCAGGATTCGTTCTTGCTTGCGGTCCGGTCCGATCGTCTTGACGACGTTGACGACGAACTCCGCACCCATCCACGCCATGCTGCGGGTCGACTCGGGAAACCAGGCATCGTAGCAGATCGACAACCCGCCCCGGCCGATTCCGGGCATCTCGAACACCACGAATTCGTTTCCGCACGACCATGTTTCGTAGGGCCGCCAGGGAAAGACCTTGCGGTAGCCGGCGGCCAACTCACCGGCCGGGTTGAAAACCACCGCGGTGTTGTACACCCTGCCATCGGCACCGAGTTCGGGGACCGAGCCCGGGATCAACCAGACGTCGAGGTCGGCGGCGATCCGCGCCAGTTGCGTCACCCGGGGCCCATCCAGCGGTTCCGCTGCGGCATTCAGCCAGGCGTTGCTGTCGGCGGCGTTATCGGCGTCGCCGCACAGATGAATCTCGGGGAACACGATCATCGACGGGGCCGGCATGCCCTTGCGGATCGACGTCGCCTGGCTGCGCAACTGACCGACGGGATCGGGCCCGGTGATCGGCGGGTACTGCGCCAGCGCTACCTCGAGCGAACGTCCCACCCGTTCACGTTAATTCAGCAGCTGCGCGCTATTTCACCTTTTCCATGATCGCCTCGGCGAACTGCTCGATTGGGCCCCTGAAGTAGTCAGGCGACCGGTCGACGCCGGTGGCACCGTTGGGCATCGAGAGCCAGGGCGCACACATCACCGCGGTGATGCCGAGATCCTCGGCCCGCTTGTACAGATCCGGCGACGGCGGATCCAGCAGCGCCAATATGACATCGAACGGCTCGTGTTCGCGCCCGTATTCACGGCGAAGTTCGGCCAAGCGGACGGTGTAATGAGAAGCCTGCTCGAGTGTGTACGCGTAGCCGATCCAGCCGTCGCACGTGCGGGCCGCGCGCCGCAGCGCCGCCTCCGATTCACCGCCGCACAGGATCGGCACCGGTGCCGGCGGGTGCGGCTCGATCATCATCTCGGGAACCGAGTAGTAGCGCCCCTCGTACGACACCCAGCCGCCGCGCCACAGTTCACGCAAGGCCGGGATCATCTCGTCGAGGCGCTTTCCGCGGGTATCGAAATCCTGGCCCAGAAGCTCGAACTCCTCCCGCATCCAGCCGACGCCCACACCGAGGGATACCCGCCCACCGGAGATCACCGCGGCCGTCGCCACCTGCTTGGCAACCTCAAGCAACGGGCGCGCCGGCGCCACGTAGATGGCGTTGGAGAAGCGCAACCGGCGGGTGAGGGCGGCCATCGCACCGATCAGGACCCACGAGTCCGGCCAGCCGGTCTCCGGCGCCCACGGGGGCTTACCGGTCGGCGAGTCCGGGTAGGGCGAAGACAGTTCACGCGGGTAGATCATGTGATCGGAGCAGACCATGCCGTGGTAGCCGGCCTCATCGAGCAACGGCGCCACCGTCAGCGCGTCGGCGGTGTCCATGAATGCCGTACCGCTCCAAAACTGCATGTTCAACCTTCCGTGTGTATTCCGGTTCGCTCACGGGCAGCATGTACGCGTGCCCACGCTGCTCTGGTTCCGCCGAGATCTGCGCTGCCACGACCATCCCGCCCTGCTGGAGGCCGCACAACCGGACGGCGAGGTCCTGGCCTGCTACGTGCTCGATCCGCGGCTGGAGTCGTCGGCGGGCGCGCGTCGCCTGCGATATCTGTACCGGGCTCTGCGGGCGTTGTCCGAGACCCTCGACGGAAATCTGCTGGTGACCCGCGGCCGGCCGGAAGAACGGATTCCCGCGTTGGCCCAGGCAATCAGCGCTACCTCGGTGCACATCTCGCAGGATTACACGCCGTTCGGGCGGCGCCGCGACGACACGGTTCAGGCCGCCCTCGGCGAGATCGCTCTGTGCGCAACGGGATCGGGCTACCTCGTGTCGCCCGGCCGGGTTACCAAATCGGACGGTACGCCCTATCAGGTCTTCACACCCTTCTACCGCGCCTGGCGCCGGCACGGCTGGCGTGCCCCGGCGCAGTCCGGATCCGACTCGGCGCGCTGGATCGATCCCACGGACACGTCGGTCGGTATCGGCAATCGCATCGAGATCCCGTCTGTCACCGACGGCCTGATCTTCGATGCGGGTGAACACGCGGCTACGTCGCAGTGGCGGGAGTTCGTGGAGCAAAGATTGGCCGATTACCCGGTGCACCGTGACCGTCCCGACCTCGAAGCCACCAGTCAGATGTCGGCTCACCTCAAGTTCGGCACCATCCACCCCCGGACCATGGCCGTTGACCTCGAATCCGGCAATGACGCCTACCTGCGAGAGCTGGCCTTCCGAGATTTCTACGCGGCGGTGCTGCATCACTGGCCCGACAGTGCGTGGCGCAACTGGAACCGCGATTTCGACGCCATCGAACTCGATGACGACCAGTCGGCCCGGCAGGCGTTCGAGGCGTGGAAGGAGGGCCGGACCGGATTCCCGATCGTCGATGCCGGGATGCGCCAACTGGCCGCCACCGGGTTCATGCACAACCGGGTGCGCATGATCACGGCCTCCTTCCTGGTCAAGGACCTGCACCTGCCGTGGCAATGGGGAGCGCGCTGGTTCCTCGACCAGTTGATCGACGGCGATATGGCCAACAACCAACACGGCTGGCAATGGGCAGCCGGCTGTGGCACCGATGCCGCGCCCTACTTCCGCGTTTTCAATCCCGGCCTGCAGGGCGCGAAGTTCGACCCAGAGGGCGACTACATCCGACGCTGGGTCCCGGAGTTGGCCGATGTCGGCGACGTGCACAAATTGGGCGCGGGCCGGCCGGTGTCCTATCCGGAACCGATCGTCGACCACACGGAGGAGCGCCTCGAGGCGCTCCGGAGATACCGACGTCTGGGTTGACCCCCCAGGGCCGGCATACGACACAGCGTCGTATGCCAGAATGTGCGCAAGCCAGAAGCCAGTTCGATCCGGAGGAGCAACCGTGGCCAGCACCGAAGTGGAGCGCAACAACGGCGTCGACGTCGAGGACGTGCCGTCCGCAGCGTGGGGCTGGTCGGATCTGAACATCAAGGTGATCCACCTCGGCGGCATCCTGTCCGCAATCTTCCTGCTGGTCATGATGCACGGCAACCACATCGGACACGTCGAGAACGCGTTCCTCATCACGTTCGCGGCGCTCATCTTCCTGGCAGTCGTCCGCAACATCTGGCTGCGTCGCCGCGGCTGGATCCGCTAGCCGCACATCCCACGCGTCGGCCCTACAGCCGGGCCGACGTCTCGATGGCCGAATCCACCGCTCGCATCGGACGGATCAGCCCCTCCTGGGCGAATGACGCCAGCAGTTCACCGTCCTCGGTGTGCACCTGACCGCGGACATATGACATCCCCCGTCCGGCCGCGGTGCTCTCGTGGCTGTACAGCAGCCAGCCATCCCACTCCACAGGTTCGTGGAAGCTGACCGACGTCGACATCACCGCTGTGGACACCGTGGTGTGAGCCTGTGCGGTACCGACCCCGAGATGTGGCCGCATGGTGGTCGAGATGCCGAGTTGCCCGGTGAAGTACGCCAGCAGCGCCTTGGCGAGGTCGTCACGTTCGGGGATGGGGTCGTAACGCAGCCAGGCATAGAGTTCGGGCGGCCCCACCTCCGCGGGGCTGTTCACGTCGACCACGTCGACGAGGCGCAACTCGTGGCCGGCCATGACCGGCCCAGCCGGGTGCGCATCATCGGGCGTTTCGACATCGGGCCGCAGTGTGTGGTGACAGACGACGTCGCCCGTCGGCACATCGGTCAGGACGGTCACGGTCGCGCACAGCCGTGAATCCTGTGCGACGGCCACCACCGCTGTCGCCGTCGAACGGCCCTCGTGCACCGCGTTGACCGACAGCTCGACGGTGGAGTCGATCTCGACCGGTCTGGCGAAGACCGCATGCGCCGAACGAATCATCTTGTCCGGGAACCGCTTTGCCACCGCGACGATCGCCTGGCCCAGCGTTTGCGCGCCCTTGACCACCTGCCTGCCGTCTGTTCCGGCCGGCCCGGTGACGCCGACGAATCGATCCGGCCCGACGGGCGTCACATCGAACACCTCGAGCAGACCGGCGATCGACGCCTGTTCGGTCATCAACACACCGGCACCAGGTCGGCGTCGAGCAGATCCGCAGACCGCCCGCTCCGGAACAACGTCTCCGCCCGCCCCGCCGACCCCGGATCCGCCCCGGCCACCGCCAGCGCGTGGGCTTTGAACGCCACTGCCGCCGCGCTCGGCCGGTACTGGACGCGGCCCCCGCCCCCGCCGAGCCCATCGGGACCGGATGCCCCGAAAAAGATCACGTCGGCACCCGAGGTGTGCACGGTGAGCCCGTGGTCACCGGATTCGAAGCGATCCGTGTCGATCGCCGTCATCGCGACTGCGTCCGCCCCGGCCGAGCGCCACAGGCTGTTGAGGCCGACGGATTTCAGCCCGAGGATCCGCAGTGCACGCTCGCCCGTGGAGTCGTCGGCGGCGACACTGACGCGCCAGCCCGCCATGGCCCGGTCGAACAACCATCCGCCGATGTGCGACACCATGCCGGCGACGTCGGCCGCCACCACGTTGAGTTCGTACTGCAGGGCTTTCTCGGTATGCACCCGCGGGCGGGAGAGGAGGGCCGGGAGCGAAACCGTGCCGAGCGCATTGCCGCCGTCGCGCGCTCCGGACAACTGTGCGGACATTCCTGACTGTAGGGACATAGGGCATCCAATCCGGGTCCGAAGGGCTGATAGGCCGGCTCTCTCGACGGGGTGTTGCGGTGTGGCCCGCCTCATCCAACAGCGTGACATTCTCAAGAGAATCTGTAAAGCTTCTATCTGGACGCGACGATCGGCCGCACGATCGGACACCGCTGCGTCCAGGAGACGCGCCCGCAACCAGTGGGTCAGCCAAAATGGAGGTACCGCAATGAGTCTCGTCGCAGGGCGGGGTCCGTTGAGTACACAACCGGCCGGTTGGTTCACGCCCCCGCTCGCCGATGGCACGGTCTACGTCGAACCGCATCCCCGTCGCATACAAGCTTTCCGTGGCGAAGTCGCCGTGCTCGACACCGAACACGCCCTGATGGTGCACCGCGCCGGCCACCCACTCGGTTATGCCTTCCCCGGCGACGAAGTCGGCGGCCTTCCGCACGCGCCGGTAGCCGAGGCACCGGGATACGTGGCGGTGCCCTGGGATGCTGTCGATGCGTGGTTCGAAGAGGGTCGCAAACTCGTGCACTACCCGCCGAACCCCTACCACCGGATCGACTGCCGGCCGACCCGCCGCGGGCTGCGGGTGAGCGCCGCCGATACCGTTCTGGTCGACACGGACGACACCGTGATCGTCTTCGAGACAGCCTTGGAACCGCGGCTGTATGTGGACCCCGCCCGGGTCCACACCGATCTCCTGCAACCCAGCCCGACCACGTCGTACTGCAACTACAAGGGCACGGCCACCTACTGGTCAGCGGTCGTCGGCGACACCGTCATCGCCGACGTGGCATGGAGCTACCCCGAAACCCCACCGGAGTCCCGGCCCATCCAGGGCTACCTCAGCTTCGATGCGACCCGCGTGGACGTGCTCGCCGAACTCCCGTCCTCCGGGACGTCGGCCACGTGTGGTTGCGAAGTCTGACCTGGCAACTGCACAACCGAGTAGAGCGGCGGATCAAACCACCGCGGCTGAGCCGCGAATCAAACCACCGCGGCTGAGCCGCGAATCAAACCACCGCGGCTGAGCCGCGAATCAAACTAGCGCGGCACTGCCGTCGAAATCGTCGGACAGCGCCGCCGCCAGCTGAAGCGTGCGTCGCCGGAACACTGGCCGTAGCAGGTCGAAATGGATCTCGGTACCCGCGGCGATGTGCTTGTCCCACGGCAACACGAACACGCGGCCCGGGGCCACATGCTTCTGGAACTGATGCACCAGGTCACCGGTGTTCACGTTGGGTTTGCGTGGCCCGACATGGTTGACCACCACGCAGGAGCGGTTCAGCAGATCCTGGTAGCCGTTGTGCCGCAGCCAGTCCATGGTCACCGCCGCCTGTCGGGCACCATCGATCGAGGCGCTGGCCACGATGACGGCGCTCGAAACCGTCGACAGCACACCGCGGCCCGCCGGGGCGAACATGTCGGCGGCGCAGTCGGCCAGCACCAGGTTGTAGTGCTTGGAGACCGCGGCGGTCGCTGCGTTCCAGTCCGCGTCGTTGAAGGCCCGGGCGGCGCCGCTGTACTCGTCGCTGGACAGCACTTCGAGCTTCGACTCGTTCATGCTGGTGTAGGCCCGGACATCGTTGTAACGCGACAGGTCCTTGGCGGCCAGGAGATCGCTCACCGTCGCCGCGGACTGCCGTCCGGCGCGGTCGGCCAGGTTGCCGCCGGCCGGGTCGGCGTCGACAGCCAGGATCCGATCGCCCCGAACCGCGCTGAGCACCGATCCGAGCGCCACGGTGACGGCGGTCTTACCCACGCCACCCTTGAGGCCGAAGACACCGATCTGGTGGGACTCGCGCGCCGTCCGGCGCACCCTGGCGTAGAGGTCCAGTTCGTACAGTTCGTCACGGGAAAGGCCGAGATTGAGGCGGGTGGTGACGTAGACGGCCCGCCGCCAGCCGCTTCGTGGCTGCATCTTGACCGAGGAGCGCACGCCGACACGGGAGAGATTGTCGATGGCGCGCGGCTCGCCGGGTGCGGCCGCCGGGATCGGCTGTTCCAGGATCCAGCTCCCGGCGGAGGACGACCCGCTGATCGGGCGGCCCGGAACCGGCGGGAGCTTGGTGGTGATCTCCGCTTCACGGGGAGCGGCGAAATTCGAGGTCAAAACAACAGGAGGGGTCGATACCCTGGCGTCGCCGTGCCGGGACCGTCCGTTCGGCAGCGCCGCGACCGGTCCGCCCAGCAGGGCGTCAAGTCCGCCGTACGCCAGTGGTTCTCTGGCGTGTTTGGCGTCTCCGGAGTACATGAGCCGGTCGTCGTCGGCCGACATAGTTACCTCTCAATCGCTCACTCGCTCCCGACGTACCCGGGTTGACCCGTTGGGCGTGCCGCGGCCATCGTCGCACCGGGCGCACCGACTTGTCCGTGCGAGATCCGGATAGAACAGACCTGCATTATTGCCCACAACGTCGATCACAACCACCGCCGAGCTGACCAGCTACCGGATCATCCGTGCAGGGCACGGCGCAACGCCGCGCCTTGTAATGCGAAAAGTTGCTGGCTGACGTCCCACTCCGGAAGCAACGAATCGAATCCATGGCACGTCCCGGGAAACAGATGCAGTTCGGTGGCAACGCCCTCGGTCAACAGCCTGCGCGCATAGTCGAGTGCCTCGTCGCGGAGCGGATCGAGTTCCGAACACGTGATCAGTGCCGGCACCACACCGGTCAGGGTCGCAGCCCGCGCGGGTACGGCCGCCTCCGGAACGTCCCGTCCACCGGCGTAGTGCCGCCACATCGCTACGGTCGCCGGGCCGTCGAAGCCCGGGGTGTCGGAGAACTCCTGCTTGGACCGGGTCGGACGGTCATCGAGTACCGGCTGGTGGAGTGCCTGGAACACGACCGTGGGCGCCGAGCCGGCCGCGGCGTGCTGGGCCAGCAGCGCGGCCAGCGCGCCGCCTGCGCTGCTGCCGGCCACGGCGATCCGACCCGCGTCGATGCCGAGCTCGCCGGCTAGCGTGGCCGCCCAGTTGAGCACCACCATCGCGTCGTCGAACCCGGCCGGATACGGATACTCGGGGGCCAACCGGTAGTCCATGGCTATCACCGTGCACCGCGCCCGCCGCGCCAACTCCACGCATTGGATCTGGTCGGTGTCGAGGTTGCCCAGGACAAACGCACCGGAATGGCAGTAGACCACCGCGGGTGACGGCGACGGCCCGCCCCGATAGATGCGCACCGGGATCGTGCGCCGTCCGAGTCCGACGCCGGCCCCGACGATTTCGACACCCGGGGTGTCCAGGACCTGTGCAGCATCGCGGCGACGCTGATCCAGCGAGGCACGCACCGCCCCCAGCTGATCAGTGGTCAGATCGGTCCGGGCCTCGGCAAATCCGCGCAACGCGGGGTCGAGGCGCTCCAGCCAGGCCATGGCTCAGCCGTCCGTCCGATCGGCGGCCGCGGTGACCGGGGCCGGGTAATTGGTGGGCGGTTCGAAAGTGTAGTCCGCGGACCGGAACCGGCGGGTCATCGACCAGAAGACTCGGGCGCTGCGCGGCCATTGGGTGACCACCCGGCCGCTGGGGGCGCGGAAATAACTGCTGCACCGGGTCAGCCACACCGTGCCCTGCATCCACCGGTCGATGTCGGCGAGAAACGCGGCCATCGCGCTGGGACGCACCGCCATATATGACTTGCGTTTGCGCCGAAGGTGTTTCAACGCCCGCACCACGTAGCGGGCCTGCGCCTCCAGGATGAAGATGACGCTGTTGGAGCCGACATTGGTGTTGGGCCCGTAGAGCATGAAGAAATTCGGGAAGCCGGGCACCGTCATTCCGAGGTAGGCGAATGCCCCATCACTCCACGTGTCGTGCAGCGACGCCCCACCTTCGCCGGTCACGTCGATCTGCCCGAGGTAGTCGGCGGCCGCATAGCCGGTGGCGCACACCACCACGTCGACGTCGAGTTCCCGACCGTCCTCGGTGACCAGCGACCGAGCCCGTAGCGCACGGGCGGGACTGGACACCACCTCGACGTCAGGCCTCGTCAGGGTCGCGATGAAATCGGGCGAGAACACCAGCCGCTTGCACCCCAGCGGATGGTCCGGGGTCAGTTGGGCGCGCAATTCCGGGTCGGCCACAGTCGAGTCGAGGACGCTGAGCGCCAGCGCCTTGAACTCCTGGGTCTTGTCGCTGCCGTTTTCGATGACCGCGATGTTGGACTCACTGCGCAGCCACAGCCGCGTCCGGTAGATCTTCTTTGCGAACGGCACATGGGCAAAGAGCCAGCGTTCCCGCTCGGTGTACGGACGGTCGGGTTTCGGCAGCACCCAGGTGGGCGAGCGTTGCACCGAGTACACCTTCTCGGCAACTTTCGCCATTTCCGGAACTACTTGGGACGCAGTCGATCCGGTGCCGAGCACAGCCACCTTGGCACCGTCGAGTGCGATGCTGTGATCCCAGTTCGCGGTGTGCATGACGGTGCCGGTGAACGGCTCTTCCTCTACCAGGTCCGGTTGCAGCGGTTGGGTGAACAGGCCGATCGCCGACACCACGATGTCGAAGCGGTGCTGCGCACCGGTCTCCGTGGTCAGCACCCAGCTGTTGGCGTCGGCGTCCCACCGCGCCGAGGCGATCTCGGTGTTCAGGTGTAGATGCGGACCCAACCGGTACCGCTCGGCACACCGCTCGAAGTACTCCAGGATCTCTGGTTGTCCCGCCCACAGCCGGCTCCAGTCGGCGTTGAGTTCGAACGAATACGAGTACAGGTGCGACTTCACGTCACAGGCCAGGCCCGGGTAGGTGTTGATCCGCCATGTCCCGCCGACCCCGTCTTCGCGGTCGAAGATCGTGAAATCGTCGAAACCGGCCTTTTTCAAGAAGATTCCGAGTGCCAGTCCACCCGGACCGGCCCCGATGATCCCCACCGAGGGTGCAGGCGACATTCGACCTATCCGATCTGCAGACATTGGCCGCCGTCGACGAGGAGCTCGGAACCGGTGATGAACGCCGCCTGGTCCGACAACAGGAACGCCACGGCGTCGGCCATCTCGGTCGGCTTGCCCAGCCGCCCCAACGTAGCCCGCTCTGCCAGCCTGGCCTGGGTGGACGCGTCGAGCATCGGCGTCTCGACGGGTCCGGGAAAGATCGCGTTGACCCGGATCCCGTCACGGCCCAGTTCGGCGGCCGCCAGCTGGGTGAGCCCGCGCAGCGCCCACTTGGACGAACCGTAGGCCGCGTGGTGCGGAAACGGTCGGATCGCGCCGGTGCTGCAGGTGTTGACCACAGCGGCGCCTTCTGCGTGGCGCAGCGGTTCAAGAGCTGCCTGCAATCCGAGGAACGGTCCCAGACAGTTGACGCGCCACAAACTTTCGAACCCGGCCGGCGTTTCCTCTGCGATCGGGGCGCGGTGCAATACGCCGGCGTTGTTGACGAGTGCGTTGAGCCCGCCGAATCGGGCCACAGTGGCTGCCACCGCGGCCTGCCAGTGCTCTGGCGATGTCACGTCCAGTTCGACCGCCAACACATTGTCGCCGAACTCTGTTGTGGTGGGGGTCAGTTCGTCGATCAGATGATCCCCGGCGGTAACCCGGTAGCCGTCGGACACCAGTCTGCGCACGATGGCCGCGCCCTGGCCACGGGCGGCACCGGTCACCAGTGCGACACGGCTCCCCGACCCAGTTCCTGCGTTCAGTTGTAGCCTCCTCGTTCGGTGCCGGTCGCGGCCACTCCTGTTGCGGACGGGCCGCCGGCGTTTCCTGTTGCTTCGTTGAGGTGCTCGGTGGCACCGCGGCGCAGTGCCTGAGATTCCGAGGCCAGGGTGATCATCTGAAAGCCCAGCTCTGCCGCGGTCTTTCCCAGTTTGCCCGCCCCGGCATGGATTCCGGCGACGAGGCCGGCCGCGTGGGCGGCGGTTCGAATCGCGGCCATCGCCGTGCGCACCTCGGGATTTGTCCAGGCCTCAGGCAGCCGGTATCCCATCGAGATTGCCAGGTCCGCCGGGCCGACGTAGATCCCGGTAAGTCCCGGCACCGCGCAGATCTCCTCGGCCGCGGCCAGGCCCCGTGCCGTCTCGATCATCGCGAACACACTCACCCGGGCCTCCAGTTCGGCGGTGTCGTGTCCCAGGGCGGCCCGCAACGGCCCGAAGCTGCGCACCCCGGCCGGCGCATATCGGGTAGCCGCCACCGCTGAGGCAGCCTGGTCAGCCGATTCCACCATGGCGATGATCACCGCGTCGGCACCCGCGTCGAGCACCCGGCCGATCGGTGCCGGATCGGCCGAGGGCAACCGCACCGCGGTGGCGATCGGCACATGCTCGAGCCGACGCAACAGCAGGGCCACGTCGGCGTCGTCGAGATATCCGTGCTGCACGTCGAATCCGACGTAGTGGTAACCGGCCGCGGCGAACTCCTCGGGACCCAGCATCGTGGGCCCGACCACCCAGCCGCCCCAGACCTGGGCATGAGCAGCCAGCGCGTCCTGCAGTCGGCGGGGGCTCATCGGGTGATCGCGATCTTGACGCGTTCGGGCACCGGGCGGCACGCGAAGTCGAATGCCGCCTGGACGTTGTCGGCGCCGAAGGTGTGGGTCACATAGCGTTCCAAAAGGTCGGGATGCTCGCGCGCGAACTCGTCGGCCCGGCGTAGCACGCGCTGACGGTCCAGGGTGACACCGGATTTCAGTGTGAGGTTGTTACGGAGCATGGTGCGCATGCTGATCGGGTAGCTGTCGTCATCGGGTACGCCGAAGTAGAACACCGTGCCTCCGAACGCGGCGGCTTCCAAAGCGTGGTTGAGCGTGGCGACCTGATGCCCCACGGTCTCGATGACGATCTCAGGCTTGCCGGTGCCCGCCAGATGCCTGACCCACCGATCGCTCGTGGCCCGGACCGGGGTGTCGACGCCGAACCGTGCGCTCACCGAGGAGCGGTCCACCGGATCGACACCGGTCACCCGTGCAGCGCCGAAAGCCTTTGCCACATAGGAAAAAAGCAACCCGATAGAACCCTGCCCGATGACCGCGACGTGACGGCCCGCGACGTCGGGTAACTGTTCCATGGCGTAGAGCACACAGGCCAGCGGTTGCAGGCCGACGGCCAGCTGCGGGGACAGCGCAGGGTTGTAGGACACCAGCCCGGCACCGTCGGCGACGACGCGTCCCATCAGACCGTCGAAGCCCGACGCCCAACCGACCACCCGGTCCCCCGTTCCGTGATCTGGATGACGACTGGCCAGTACCTCACCGACGATCTCGTGGATCGGGAAGCCGGTCATCTCCGCGGCGCAGGGACCGGTATCACCGGGCAACTTGCCCTGGGTGCCCCGGAATCCGGGAAGATCACTTCCGCAGATCCCGGCGGCCAGGAAGTCCAGCAGTACCTGCCCGTCGGCCAGCGATTCTGCCGATGACTCTGAGATCTCTTGCCGCTCAAACGTATACGGAGCGACGAGCCGGTATGACCACACGTCACACCTCCACGGGAATATTGTTCCAGCCCCACTGGAAGCTCGACGGTGGCCGGGAGGCCGCAGCCTCGTCGATGCGGTAGTCGGGCACGCGTTTGAGGAACTCCTGGATCATGATGGTGATCTCCAGCCGGGCGACGTGGACGCCGAGGCAGAAATGCTGGCCGTGGCCGAACGACAACAGCCGGTCGATGGGCCGGTTCCACACGAAGTCGTCCGGATTGTCGTACTCCCGTTCGTCGCGGGCAGCCGAGGCCAGCAGGGTGATGATGCGCTGGCCGGGATTGATCGTGGTGCCGTGAACGGTGTAGGCCCGCCGCACCGTTCGGGCGAACCACTGCGCGGGTGCGCTGTGCCGGATGATCTCTTCCCGGGCCACCGGCACGTTCCCGTCGAGATCGGAACGGACCGCGGACAATTGGTCGGGATGCCGCAGCAGCTGCCACAGCCCGGTCGCCGTGATCTTCGGGACGGTCTCGGTACCGCCGATGAACACGCCGAGCATCTGCACGGCGGCCTCCATGTCCCCGAGGGCCGATCCGTCGGGCAGCCGGAAGTCGATCAGGGCATCGGCGATCGGGACGCTGCCGTCATGACCGTCGGTGCGCCGGCGCTCGATGATCGGGGTGAGGTAGGACAGGTAGCCGGGGCGGGCGTTGCCGACCTCGACGCCTTCCCCGGGTTGCGCGAGGCTGCCCGCATTGACCGTCGCCAGCACTTCCGGCGCGAGATCCACCGACAGTCCGACGAATTCGCACACCATCGCGGCGGCCACGATGCCACCGTAATCCTGCGTCAAGTCGAAGGTGCCGAGCGGCAGCAACTCGTCGAGTCGCTCGTTGGCCAGCGTTCGGATCCGATCGGCCAGCCTGGCCGCCGACCGCGGCCGGAACTGCGCCGAGGTGCAGCGCCGCACGTTCTCGTACAGCGGCGAATCGAAGTTCGCATGAAAAGGCATGGGGTGCAGCGCCGGGTCGGGCACGGGACCGTCGTTGCGGTGCGCCAGCACGGTCGCTGCGGGCAGCGTCCCCTCGGAGGCGACGAAGGTTCCGTCGTTGACCCCCAGCATGTTCCAGATATCGTCGAACCGGGACAGCGCATACGTGTCCCACTTGTCGATGTAGTACACCGGATACTCGTCGCGCAGGATCCGGTAGTACGGCAGCGGGTCGGCCATCACGTCCGGATCGAACGGGTCGTAGGTGAAATCCTGCAGCACAGTCTGGTCCATGACAGACCTACTTGAGCGGCGACGGGGGCAAGGCCGAAAGGATGGAATCCTCCCAGCCGTCACGGAGCGCGGGGGCCACGCTCATCCAGGTGACGATCTCCGCGGGCGGAGCTCCCTTCCATGACGGGTAGTGGTTCTCGAAGCAGTCCCAGCCGCCATCGAGCGCCCAGTAGTGGATCACCTCGTTGAACCGGAAGGTGGTGATGAACGAGCCCAGCCAGCGCTTGCCGGTGCTCTCCGACCACGGTACGTACAGCCGCTCCAGTTCCCGGATGTAATCGTCCTGACGTCCGGGCTTGGTCTCCATGATCTCCTGGATCACCAACCCCGCACCGAAGTTCGCCTCTCGAAGCTGTGCAAGCGTCCGGTTGTACTTGCCGGCGTACATAATTCGACCCTCACCGCGGGCCCCGAGCTCGGACAGGTATGCCGCCCACTGCAGTGCGGGCTTCTCATGAGTGCCGCCGACCGCCTGTGCCTTGCCGATGCGGGCATAGTCGGCGAATGCGTCGATCTCCCAGATGATCGTCACCTGGGGCCAGTGCCCGTTATAGGGCGTGGTTTCCCAGATCGCGAACAGCCGGGCACCCAGCTCCTCCATCATCGGTCGGTAGACCTCGCCGAAAGTCTCCGTGAACTGGTCCGTCCGACCCGACCCGAGATCGATGGTCTCGTGCAGATATAGCAGCGTGTGGCCGTAGAACTTCTTCATCTACCGCACTCCGGTGGTTGACAGTGACACCCTGCGAGCGTGACACTTGGGGCGTGTTTTGTAAAGGCGCGAGGACATGACAGCGGGAACCGAACAAACCGGGACAACTGAACTGGCGCATGGTTTCTGTTTCGGCGAGGGCCCACGCTGGTTCGAAGGCCTGCTGTGGTTTTCCGACATGCTGGGCGAGGCGGTGCACACGGTCACGTTGTCAGGCGCCATGACCACCCTGCCCCTCCCCGGCCATGCCCCGTCCGGTCTGGGTTTTCGGCCCGACGGCACCCTGCTGATCGCGTCCACCGAGCGCCGCCAGGTACTGCGTTACGACGGTGACACGGTCGAACTGCTGGCCGATCTCAGCGACCTGGTCCCCGCCGCCCTGGGCGACATGGTGATCGACGCGCACGGTCGGGCCTATGTCGGATCGCAAGCCCGCGCCAACGGGGTGATCGTGTGCATCGATCCCGATCCCACAGAGCCCGTCAGGGTCGTGGCCGATGATCTCGACTTCCCCAACGGCATGGTGATCACCCCGGACGGCACCACCTTGATCGTCGCGGAGTCCACCGCGCGGCGACTGAGCGCCTTCACGATCCGCAACGACGGCAGCCTCACCGACCGGCGGGTGTTCGCCGACGGTCTCGACGGCCCACCGGACGGTCTCGCCATCGACGCCGAGGGCAGCGTGTGGGCGGCACTGACATTGGCGCAGGAGTTCCAGCGCATCGCGCCCGACGGCTCCGCGGTTACCGATCGGATCGACGCCGACGGACGCACCGCCATCGCATGCGCCCTCGGCGGGGTCGAGGGGCGCACTCTGTTTCTGGTCACCACCACCGACGCCTATCCGGAGCGTCTCGTCGGCACCAAACTGTCGCGGGTCGACGCGCTGCTGGTCGAAACACCCGCACCGGGCGATCACGACACCCATCATCACCACTGAACGGTAGATATGTCTGACTCTTACTACGAGCCGATCGACGAGAGTGATCCGATCGGCGAGAAGTTTCGCGCCACCGACATGGCGCGCGGTACCTGGTCGGCGGCCATCCAGCACGGCGCACCGGTGTCGGCGTTGCTGGTGCGTGCACTGGAACGCTGCGAGCACCGCGCCGACACCCGACTGAGCCGGGTCGCCATCGATCTGATGGGCGGAGTGCCGTCGGAGGGCGATCTGTGGGTGCGTGCACAGTTGGAACGGCCGGGCAAGCAGATCGAACTGGTCAGCGCCGAGATGCTCGCGACGGGGCCCGATGGCGCGCCCCGCGTCGTGGCGCGGGCCAGCGGTTGGCGGATGCTGCAGATGGACACCACGGCGATCGCGCACACGGGCGCCGAACCGCTGGCTTTACTGGAGCAGGCGCGCAGCCGAGACATGGCCAAGAACTGGGAACCGAACTACGTGCACAGCGTGGACTGGCGCTGGCTGACCGTGCCGCAGGCCCCGGGTCCCGGTGAGTCCTGGCTGAAGCCGACGGTCGACGTGGTCAAGGGTGAGACGATGACGCCGTTGCAGCGGTTGTTCGCGGTGGCCGACGACGCCAACGGCATCGGCTCCAAGATCGACATCCGCAAGTGGACGTTCCTCAACACCGACTTGGTGGTTCACATTCACCGGGTGCCCGATGGGGAGTGGATCGGTATCCGTGCCGACACCAACTACGGGCCCGACGGTATCGGCGCCACCGTCGGGACATTGTTCGACCAGAGCGGCGCGGTCGGCGCGATCCAGCAGTCGGTGCTGGTGCGGCCGCGTCCGCCCAAGACTTCCCAGCGCGAACAGACATAAAACTGCTCTTTTTCAAGGGTTTTCGGGCAGTTTTGTGTCTGCTCGGCGGAGATGCGCGGGGCTCAGGTCGGCCACACTCGCCACTCCCATCAGGGTGAGGGTCGAGCGGATCTCGACGGCCAGTATGTCGAGCACGGCTTGGACACCGGCGCCGCCGGCCACGGCCAACCCGTAGATGTAGGGCCGGCCGATCATCACCGCGTCGGCGCCCAGCGCCAGTGCCGTGACGACGTCGCTGCCGGTCCGCACGCCGCTGTCGAGAAGGACGGTGGCACGGTCGCCGATCGCATCGGCGATATCGGGCAGTGCATCGAGCGACGCGATGACGCCATTGAGTTGGCGCCCACCGTGATTGGACACCACTACGCCGGTGGCCCCCACCTCGTCGACCGCTCGCACCGCATCCTCGGGCTCCAGCACGCCCTTGACCACGAACGGCCCGTCCCAGCGCTCACGCAGTGCCGCCACGTCACGCCAGCTCAGGTCGGGGCGGATCCGGCGGTTCTGGATACCGACGGATTCCACCGCTCCCTTGGCGCCGGCAATGTGGGTCAGGCTGCGCATCGTCATTCGCTGGTGCCGCAGCAGCCCGTACCACCAGTGCGGGCGGATCGCGGCGTCGGCGACGCGCCGCGGCGTCAGGATCGGCGGGTGCCCCATGCCGGTTCGCCGCTCCCCGGTTCTGTTGCCCTGCAGCGGAACATCAACGGTCACCACCAGGGTGCGGTATCCCGCGTCGGACGCCCGGCTCAGCATGGAATCCGAGAACGTGCCGTCGCCCCAGGGATACAGCTGGAACCAGTGGGCTTCCGAGGTCCCTGCCGCGACCTCTTCGATGGAGTATGACGACGCCGTCGACAGCGTGAGCCGCGTACCGGCACGTTCGGCGGCTCTCGCGGCAGCCAGCTCACCTGACCAGTGGGCAAGCCCAGTCAGCCCGGTCGGCGCCAGCAGTACGGGTAGTTCGAGCTGTTGGCCGTCGATCGTCACGCCGATTTCGGCGCCGGGATTTCCGGCCAGAACACGTTGGCGCAGATTCCAATTCGCGAATGCACTGCGGTTGGTCCGCATGGTGCGCTCGTCGTCGGCGCCGCCGTCCAGATAAGCCCACACCATGGTGGGCAGGGCCCGGCGCGCACTCCGACGATAGTCGTCGACGGTGACCAACGCGGCGGGGGTGCGCAACCGATACTGGAAGGCCGGGCTCATTTGATCGCGATGGGCGTGACCGGCGACCCGACGGCATTGCTGATGTGCAGCGGCGGTGCGACGAACAGGAAACTCCACACACCGTCACCGGCGCAGTCGGCGGCCAGCGCGTCAAGGTCGAGAATCTCGGCCAACGGCATACCCATGTCGCGGATCAGAATGCAGTGCAGCGGCAGGGTCTCCCCCGTTTCACTGGGGATCACCTCGATGGCCCAGTTGTCACTGCCCACTGCCGCGACACCGCGGTCATGCAGCCAGCGGGCGCAATCGATGCCGAGCCCCGGTTCCGTGGACATCCAGCCGTCACGGCCCTGCGCGAGGAGTCGACCACGCCAGCCGGTGCGTACCAGCAGAAAATCCGCCTCCCCGACGCTGACACTCTGCGCTGCTTCGGCGGCCTCAAGGTCGGCCGGGGTGATCGGGGTACCCCCGTCGAGCCAGTCCACCCCGTGCAATCGGGCGATATCGAGCAGCACCCCTCGCCCGGCGATCCGGTCGGTGAAGGCGTCGACGGCCAGCGTGCGGGCTCCGGCCCGAGCCCCTACCTCGTCGGCCGAGTGTCCGTTGTAGAGCTTGCCGTCGTAACCGACGTGGGACAACGCATCCCACTGCGTGCCCGATTGCAGCGGCATGATGATCCAGTCGTCGGCGACCTGCAGGCCGTGCTGCTCGAAATCGCTGTGCTGCATCGACATCAGGTGCACCGGGTTGTTCCGGCCGCCCACACCGCTCTGCGGACCGTCCTTGCCCACCGGAATGCTCAGCTGGAACACTTTGCCCGAGCGGACTTCACCGGCAGCGGCCTGCACGTGCCGCGGCTCGACGAGATTGAGGGTGCCGATCTGGTCTTCGGGCCCCCACCGGCCCCAGTTGGACAGTTCGCGGCCGAGGTCTTTGAAACTCATGCTTTACAGAATTGCATAAAATTGTCAACATGACAGCCATGGTGTCGCCCCATTTCCCGCTGATGTCCTTCGACACCACCGACCCGGCGTTCGTGGCCGATCCGTGGGCCCGCTACCGCGAGATCCAGAAACTCGGCGGAGTGGTCTTCAACGAGCGCATCAACCGTTGGATGGTCGCCGATTTCGATCTGATCAAACAGATCCTCAGCACACCTGCGCGGTTCGGCTCCGAACGCGGCCAGGTCGAACATGCGGCGGTGTTCGGCGGGCCGACGATGGAGTTCTACGACGGCCCTCATCACGATCGGATCCGGTCGATCTGGTCGGTTGATTTCCGGCCGAGGACGCTGGCACGGTTGCGCCCCGTCATCACGGACATCGTGCGAGCTCGCCTGGAACCCGTCGCAGCCCGGCTGCGCGACGGCGATACCGTTGAGGTGGTCTCCGAACTCACCCGAGGCATCCCGACCGAGGTGATCGCGCACATGCTCGGCGTACCGCCGGAGATGGTCGACCAGTTCACCGCATGGAGCGATGCAATGGGCGCCTCCGCGGAGGGCTACAGCATGCCGGGAGAGCACGGTGCCGAGCTGATCGCAGCCGGCAAACAGGCTACGGCACAACTGAATTCCTACATTCGCGAACAACTCCCCCGCCGGAGCTGCCCGGCTGACGGCGACTGGGATCTGATCGGGACCATGGTCGGCCACGACTATGCCCGTGAGCACATGACCGAACAGGAGATCGTCGCCGGCAACACCCAATTGGTGTTCGCCGGCAATGAGACCACCGCCAAGCTGCTCGCGCAGATCGTCGCGACGCTGGCGACGCATCCGGATCAGCGCCGCACCCTGCAGGCCGATCGCACCTTGGCGCTCGACGCTGCCGAGGAGGTACACCGCCTGGAAACGGTGTCGCACTCCATCTTCCGCGACGTGGTGGGCGATGGCGCCGCCGTCGGCCAGGTGGCGGTCGCCGACGGCGAGCGAATCACTCTGCTGCTGGGAGCGGCCAACCGCGATCCGCGGCGCTGGGAGCGGCCCGACGACTTCGACATCACCCGCCGCAAGCTGTCACACCTGGGCTTCGCCTTCGGCCTGCACTCTTGCCTGGGCATGAATCTGGCCCGCCTGGAGGCCCAGATCTTCCTCGAGGAGATGATCGATACCGTGGGTGACTGGCAGCTGGTCGGCCCCCTGGAGTACGGCACCAACTACACCGTGCGCGGGCCGAGTCGGGTGCTGGTGGCCGCCGCCTGATCCGGCGCCAAAACGAGTAGCGCACTACTCACGACACCGGCACCGAGCGGCGCGATGCTACTGAGGTGACACCAGACGGCCGACGAGTCGAGCACCGCCGGATGTGGCATGCCGGGGCAATTGCGTTCGCGTCGATATGCGGGCTGTTGCCGGCAACGATGTGGGGTAACCCCGCACTCGCCGATCCGAGCCCATCGTCCTCGACGTCTGCACCAACGACTTCGACGAGCCCAACCGAGTCGACGACGAGTACCCCCGAGTCCACGACGAGCGTCAGCCCCACCACAACCGAACCGTCGAGGGAACCCGATAGAACGGGACGGGTCGGCTTCTGGCTCAGCTCCGAACAAGGTTACCCAGCAACACATTTCACAGGAACTTTGACGGGCATCAGGGCATGCGTCGACACAGGCGACGAGCAGCTGACCGCACCGTCGTCACAGCCGGACCTTTTCCGGTGGGATGAGGGAGGCGATGGTCGCCTGGAAGGGCAGATCGTCGGGCACTCGGGCGAGGATAGAAACAGTGCCACGATCGATTTCACCGTACCCGCGACAGCTGGCCCCGGTCCGCACACGGTGACGGTGTTGTGCCCGAGCGGGCCGGTCAGTGCGAGCTTTACCGTCTTGGCGCCCACCCTCGCAGTCCAACCCGAACAGGGTTACGCGGGATCGCCATTCGACGCGACGGTGAGCGGATTCGACAGGTGTACCCCCGCCGACATGTCATTTCGATGGGACGACCAGCAGCTGACCCCAACAGATCGAGGCACCGACGGTAGGTTCGCGTTCACGGTGCCGGAGGATGCAACGGCCACCTCATACTCCGTCACCGCATCCTGCGGGAGTACGGCGGCGCCACCGGCCACCTTCACGGTGCTCGCAGCCTCGAAACCCACGCTGACCCTCACACCGGGATACGGACAACCCGGCGTCGGGGTGACTGCTGAGGGCACTGGATTCGCCTGCGATGGAGATGTCGAACTGTACTGGGACGACACACTATTGGCCGAGCGCCTCCCAGGCACGTTCGCGTCGTCGTTCCAGGTTCCGTCGGCGGAACCCTCACTCGTCCACACTGTGACGGCATCGTGTCGCCTGGACTCGAGCATCGCGGACACTCAGACCTTCACGGTGACGAGCCAGCTCAAGCCGATACCTGAACAGCCCGATCCGACATTCACGCTTCAACCTACGAGCGGACACACCGACGACGAGATCGTGGCCACCGGCGACCGCTTCCCGTGCGCAGACCGCTCCGGGTCCGTCAGTTTGGTCTGGGACGACGGTACGACACTGACGGGGGCATCGCTCGATCAATCAGGCCATTTCACCACGTCCCTCCTGGCCCCGGCAAAGACCGACGGTGGCCGTGTGACGTTGCGCGCCACATGTTCGGACGGAGTCGTACTGGCCGCCGACTTCACGGTCTTGAGCAGCCCACTACCGCCGCCCAAACACGATTACTGGTGGGTGCTGTGGCTGTTCGTCGGCGTCACCGCCATCGCGGCCCTCGTCCATGCCCTTCGTCAGCATCGGCCGGTCAAGCCGCCGCCTCCCCCGCACATACATGCCGTCGGACGTGCCGATGGCGCCCCGACCGTCATCGCACGGGAAACACCCGATGCCGGGGAAACGACGCACACCCTCCGAATGGAAACGCACTCAGACCTAGGAAGCCAAACCCTCAGAGAGGTGGACGATGACTACTCCAACACGCGTTGAGACACCCATCGGGAACGCGACCGTGCGCGACCTCCTTTTCGGAGATGCGGCCCAGTCATCCACCGATGTGCTAGAGGCATCACTACACGACCACGGCACGGTCCGAGCCCTGGTCCCTCCCATGCACGCCGCAGAGGCAGAGCGTCAAATAGCAGACGCCACAGACGGACTGCTCTCACTGAATCTCGCCGACGTGGCCGCCGAGGGTTGGAAGAAGTACGCCGCGCTCCGTAAAGCGGCACGCAGCACTCGCGGCAGCCCGTCGGCCACCGAGGTCGTCACGTTGGTGACACACAAAATCGAGTCGAGTCACCACCCCACCGTCGACGTGACCCTGGACGGCACGCCGCTCGCCACCATCAACATCGATCTCCAACTCTGCTTCACCATGGCCGGAGTGAGCGCTGTGATTCAACGTGGCCGGCTGATGGAAATTCGAACGGGTACGTGCACGGTCACCGGTTCACTGACAGTGCAGCAGATCTCGGTAGCGAAGAAGGAGCGCAAATTCGCCCTTCCCGGTGCGATCCGATTGCCCGAAGGCATCCCACTGCTCGACCTCGGCGCGTCCTCATCAGAACCGACGGCACAGGCCTGGTACTCCGATCCCACCGGGCGATACGAATTCCGGTGGTGGGACGGAGAGCAATGGACCCGGCGCGTCTGGCAACACGGACAGGCCATGTCGGATTAGCCCTGCAGCCTCAAAGCCCCGGCCGGGCACTGAGTTACCGCCATCTGCACCTTTTCTCGATTAGTCTCCGGCTGATCGTCGCCGTGGATGTGCACCATGCCCTCGTCGGAAACCTCGAACACGTCCTCGGCGATCGATTCGCAGATGCCATGCCCGGTGCACTTGCCCAGGTCGACTTCGACGCGCATCGTGTCCCGGCCTATGCGATGTGCGCGGGAACGCGCTTGATGCCGTGCACGAAGCTGCTGTACAGCAATTCCGGCTCACCGAACTCGATGGTCTTGAGCCGGGTCAGCAACTCGCGGAACAGATGTCGCAACTCAGTCTTGGCCAGCTGATTACCCAGGCAGAAGTGCGGACCGCCACCACCGAACCCCACCTGCGGGTTGGGTGAACGGCTCAGGTCGAAGCGGCCGGGCTCGGTGAACACCGATTCGTCACGGTTACCCGAACAGTAGAACAGGCCCACCTTGTCGCCGGCCCTGATCTGCTGGCCGGCCAGCTCGACGTCCTCGGTGGCATGCCGAGCGAACTGGATCACCGGAGTCGCCCACCGCACGAATTCCTCGGTGGCCAGGCCGATCCGGTTGTCGAAATCCTCCAGCAGCCAATCTTTTTGGCCAGGATTGGCGGCCAGGGCCATCATCGCGTGGGTGGTGGTCTGCTTGGTGGTGTCATTGCCGGCCGAGGCCAGCAGGATCAGGAATGCCCCGATCTCCTCGTCGGTGAGCCGGTGGCCGTCGACCTCGGCATTGACGATGCTGGTCATCAGGTCATCACCGGGATTGGCTCGACGGAACTTGGCCAGCTCCACGCCCGTGTTCGAGATCAGCATGATCTCGTTGATGGTGGCCATGGCGCGTTCTTCAAGCGACGAGTACTCGTCATCGCTCATGCTGAAAAGCTTCTCGGCGGCCTTGGCCAGGGCGGGCTGATCGGCAGTGGGCACGCCGAGCATGTCGGAGATCGTCCGCATCGGCAGCTGTGCCGAGCACGCCGCGACGAAGTCGACATCGCCGGCACCGATCAGGTCGTCGACGACGGCGACGGCGTTGCGGTGGATCTGCTCTTCGATCTTGCGCACGTTGCGCGGGGTGAACGCCGAGCTGATCAGGCGGCGGTACGTGGTGTGCTCCGGCGGATCCATCATCAGGAAGAAGGTGGCGAACTTCTGCACGTCTGACGGCATCGGGTCCAGCGCGACACCCTGGGTCGAGGTGAACAGCTCCGGATGCTGGCTGACGAACTGGATGTCGGCACGGCGGGTGATGGCCCAGAAGCCTGGCTCTTCCACGTCGAACAGTGACGACAGCGGCTGATGCCAGCTCAGCCCGTCAGCGGCACGCAACTGCGCGAACGTCTCGTCACGTTCGGCAAAGGGCCGGCTCCAGAAATCGTGTGACGTGATGTCGAATGGGCTGTATTCGCGTGCCTGCGGTGAGCTGGCAACTGTCACGGTATCCCCTCCTGCGCGTCGCCCGACGCCAGTGTCGCGGCACGAATTAGCGTGACAGTTCGACGATAGTTTGTAAAGCTGTGGGTATGGCGGAAACATCGTCCACCGATGACGACAGCAGCACCCGAGGACGGATCCTGGCTGCCACCGCCGAGGTTCTAGGGGCCAACGGGATGACGAAACTCAGCCTGTCCGAGGTGGCCCTGCAGGCCGGGGTGTCCCGGCCCACGCTCTACCGCTGGTTCGCCTCCAAACAGGAGTTGCTCGACGCGTTCGTGGTGTGGGAGCGAAAGACCTACGAACGGTCCGTAGCGCAGGCCTCTGCCGATCTGCCGGAGGACGAGCACCTGGATGCCGCTCTGCGAACCGTCGTCGAATACCAGCAGTCCTATCCGGGCCTGCGGATGGTCGACATCGAACCCGAACACGTCATCAAACGACTCACCCAGGTGATCCCGCTGATGCGGGAACGCCTGCAACGCCTGACCACCGGGCCGGATGCCGACGTCGCCGCGGCCACCGCGGTACGGGTGGCGGTATGTCACTACCTGGTACGCAGCGATGACGCGGACGATTTCCTCGCGCAGTTGCGCCATGCTGCCGGGGTGAAGCCGCAGCGTTGACCAGGCAAAAGCGCACCCGGCGCTACGCTGGCGGCGGTGACGCACTTTCCTGACCTCATCGCCGGGCTCGACCTGACCGACCAGGCCGCGCTGGGCAGCGGCGCGAGCTTCTGGACCACCAAGCCGATCGGCCCGGTGCCGGCCATCATGCTGACCGACGGGCCACACGGGGTGCGTCGTCAATCCGGCAGTGCGACAGATCATCTGGGCATTTCAGACAGCGAACCGGCGACCTGCTTTCCTCCCGCGGTCGGGCTCAGCCAGACCTGGGATCCCGAGCTGGTGGAACGGGTCGGTCAGGCGCTCGGCGACGAAAGCCGAGCACTGGGCGTACACGTGCTCCTCGGCCCCGGAGTCAACATCAAGCGCGACCCTCGCTGCGGGCGCAACTTCGAGTACTACTCGGAAGATCCGCTCTTGTCCGGTGCGCTCGGGGCGGCATGGGTGCGCGGCGTGCAGAGCCGCGGCGTCGGCGCGTCGCTGAAACATTTCGCGGCCAACAACGCCGAACACGATCGGATGCGCGCCAGTTCCGACGTCGACCTACGCACGTTGCGTGAGATCTATCTGCGTAGTTTCGAGATCGTGGTGCGCCAAGGCCGCCCGTGGACGGTGATGTGCTCCTACAACCGGATCAACGGGGTCTACGCGGCCGAGAACGCCTGGCTGCTGACCACGGTGCTGCGTGACGAATGGGGTTTCGACGGCGTGGTGGTCAGCGACTGGGGTGCGGTGGCCGACCGACCGGCGGCCGTAGCGGCGGGCCTGGATCTCGAGATGCCGACGACCGGCGGGATCTCCGACGCCGAGGTGGTGGACGCGGTGGACGCCGGAACGCTGGACGCGGCTGCCGTCGCGCGGTCCGCTGGACGCGTGGCCACTCTGGCACAGCGGGTCACCCAAACAGCCTACGCCGGAACATCGTTCAGTGCTGTTGAAATCAATGGCCATCACGAGCTGGCCCGCGAGGCAGCCCACCGAGCCATCGTGCTGTTGAAGAATGACCAGGATCTGCTGCCGTTGGCGCCGTCACCGCTGGCGGTCATCGGCGGGTTCGCCCGAGAGCCCCGATACCAGGGCGGCGGCAGTTCCCATGTGAACCCGACCCGCGTCGACATTCCGCTGGACGAGATCCGTAGGCTCGCCGGCGATCACCCGGTCAGCTTTTGCGCCGGAACCGACAGTGCAGCAGCGGCAGCGGCAGCTGAATCTGCGGAAACCGCAATCGTATTCCTCGGCCTCACCGCCGAAGAGGAATCCGAGGGGTACGACCGCGAACACATCGACCTGCCTGCCGCCCAGCTCGACCTACTGCGTGCCGTGGTCGAAGTCCAGCCGCGCACCGTGGTGGTGCTGGCCCACGGCGGCGTGGTGCGGCTCGACACCGTCGCCGGTCTGGCCCAGGCGGTCGTGGACGGGGCGCTGCTCGGCCAGGCCGGGGGCGGGGCGCTCGCCGATGTGCTGTTCGGCGTGGTGAACCCCTCGGGCCGGCTGGCCGAGACGGTGCCGCTGCGGCTGCAGGATTCCCCGGCCTATCTGAATTTTCCGTCCGATTCGGGCCATACCGTCTACGGCGAGCGGATGTTCGTCGGCTACCGCTGGTATGACTCCCGCGATATGGCGGTGACGTTCCCGTTCGGCCACGGCCTGTCATACACCCGGTTCGACTACTCGGACCTCGAGCTCACCACCACCGGTGCAGGTGTGGCCGTGCGCGTGACGGTCACCAACACCGGCGGTCGCGCGGGCCGGGAAGTGGTGCAGGCCTACGCCGGGCTACCCGGCTCCCGCGTCAGCCGACCGACGCGAGGGTTGGCCGGATTCAGTGCCGTCATGCTCGAGCCAGGCCAGGGCAAGACTGTCGAAATCCTCATCGACCGAACCGATCTCGCCTACTGGAGCACGGACGGCGAGCGCTGGGTCGTGGAGGCCGGCGACTATCGGGTTTCGGTCGGCGCCTCGAGCCGCGACCTTCGGCTGTCTGCGACGGTGGCGGTGGCGGGCGACGAATCGACGCGCCCATTTACCCGTGAGTCGACGCTGGGCGAGCTGCTCGCCGACCCGCAGGCGGCTCAGACCATTCTGGGGGTGCTGGGCAGCGCTTCCCCGTTCGGCGCCGCCGATTCCGCGCTCGGTAGCAACCTGCTGCGGATGCTGGAATCGGTGCCGATCGGGCGGATGGCCGCATTCTCGGCAGGCAAGGTCACCCGCGAGCAGCTCGATGAACTGCTCGCAGGCATCAACGCTCAGCGGTCCTGAACGCCACGCAGCTCGGCCAGGATCTCGTCGGTGTGCGCGCCGAGCGCCGGGGCCACCATCCGCGGCTGCCATGGGGTGGCCGAGAAATCAGCCGGGCTGGCCACCATCGGCACCGTCGAAATTCCGTCGGGCACTTCGACAATTCCTCCGGCAGCGTGAAACTGCTCATCGGCGATGACGTCGTCGAGGCTGTTGATCGGTGACCAGAAGAAGTCGGGCTCGCTGTCGAACAACGGGGCCCAGTGGTCCAACGGATGCCCGGCGAATATCACATCCAACGCGGCGATCAGTTCGCGCGCATTGACGTATCGGTCACGGGCAGTGGCGAACCGCTTGTCGCTCAGCCAATCCTCATGGGCCACCACCCGGCACAGTGCGGGCCAGTGCCGGTCTCCTTGCAGCCCGACGATCCAGAAGCGTTTGCCGTCGCCGGCGGTGTAGTTGTTCATACACGGGTTGGCCATCGCCTCACGCCGGCCGATTGCGATCTGCTCACCGCTCATCAGCACGGTGTTGAGATCGAAGCTGACGGTGTAAGCACCCTGCCGGTACAGCGAGGTGCTGACCAACTGTCCTGTCCCCGTGCGATTTCGGGCCAGCAGGGCGGCACACACCGCGGCCGCCAGCGTCATTCCCGCGGAGTGGTCCCCCATTCCGCCGCGCTGAAACGGCGGGGTGTCCCCCGGGCGGGTGAGCAGGTCAGCCAGTCCGGCACGGGCCCAGAACGCGGCAACATCGTAGGCCGCTCGATCTGCATCCGGTCCGGTCAGGCCGTATCCGGTGACCAACCCATACACCAAGCGTGGATTCCTGGTCGCGACGGTGTCGAAGTCGAGTTCCAGCCGACGCAGCGCGGCAGGACGCACATTCGTGAGGAAAACGTCTGCGGTGGAAAGCAATTCCATGGCGGTGTCCCGTCCCTCAGGCGCGCCGAGGTCGAGGACGATGCTGCGTTTGGATCGGTTGTCCATCTCGAAGGGCGGGTTGGCCGCCACTCCCAGATCCGGATCCAGGCCGAGCATCCGACCGAAGGTTCTCGCCGGGTCACCCGTCGGCGGTTCGATCTTGATGACGTCCGCGCCCCAGTCAGCCAGGAGCGCGCCCGCTGCCGGCGCGGCAACCCAAACACCCAACTCGACGACCCGAAACCCCTCCAACGGACCCGCCATCGCCGTTCCTTTCTGAAACCGCTTTACAATCTGCCGCACATTTGTAAACTTGGCGAATGCTCACACCGGCCCGCCGCCTCGTCCCTGTCGCCGGCCTGGCCGGACATATCGGCCACGGCGTGCAACGTATCGCAACCGATGCGGTCATCGGGCGCCTGCGGGCACTGCCCCGCCGGATCGCAGACCTCGATCCGGCGTACCTGTCCCGTCTCACCGGCCGCGCGGTCGAATCGGTGGCGGTGATCGGTGGCGATGCGGGTACGTCGTCACGCGCTCGGCTCGCCCTGTCGGGGCCCAGCGTGCCTGAGTCAGTCTTCGTCAAGATGCCGGCCGAAACCGCGGCCACCCGGATGATGGGCGAGCTGGGCCGGCTGGGACACACCGAGGTGCGCTTCTACCAACAGCTGGCCGACGGCCTGCCCGGGGTTCCCCGCTCCTACGGCGCTGCGTTCGATCCACTGACCGGGCGGTATGTGCTGGTACTGGAAGACCTCACGCTCAGCCCCTGCGAGTTCACCGACACCCTGCACCCGCTGGGCCGGGACCGGGCCGCCGCGACAGTGGAGCTGCTCGCCCGCGTCCACGCCGCGTTCTGGGGGCGGTTACCGGCACACAGCGGTGGACCGCTGGGCTGGCTGTACTCGGCATCGGGCGACCACACCTCACTGATGACCGGCTCACTTCTCAAGCTGTCGACCAGACGACTGGCCGAAACCACCGACATTCCGGTGGCCGACGGACGGTTCATCGACGAGAACTACCGAGCGGCAGCGCAGCTACTCGATCGGCCACCACACACCGTGATGCACGGTGACGCCCACCCGGGCAACCTGTTCTTCCGCAACGGCGAGGCGGGCCTCCTCGACTGGCAGGCCGTCCGCCGGGGCCATCCCGGCCGGGAGCTGGCGTACACCCTGGTGACCTGCATGACCACGGCCGACCGACAGGCCGCCGAACGTGAACTGCTCGACGAATACCGGCGCGCACTGGCCGCGGCCGGCGGCCCGGCGCTGGATCACGACGAGTTGTGGGAGCGTTACCGCCTGGGCGCGATCTATGCCTACGCGGCGCCTGTCATCACCGCCGGACTCGGCGGTATGCAGGACGAAGGCATCGCGCTGGAGGGCGCCAGACGGGGCGTGGCAGCCTTGGCGGACCTGGAGACTGTGGCAATACTCAAGAAGTTGCTCTGATGGTCCTACCATTTGGTGAACCACGAACAACCAAAGGCTGGACGTGAACGAACCTGTATCCGCGCAGCGGGACATATCCGTCGAAGACACCTCGACGCGCCACCGAATCCTGGTCGCGACCGCCGAGGTGCTGGCCCGCAGCGGTCAGACCAAGTTGAGCCTCTCCGAGGTGGCACTGCAGGCCGGCGTGTCCCGGCCCACGCTGTACCGCTGGTTCGCCGACAAGCAGGAGCTTCTCGACGGCTTCGGCACCTATGAGCGCGAGATGTTCGACCACGGCATCAGCCGAGCGACCGTGGGCTTGCGTGGCAACGAGAAGCTCGACGCCGCATTGCGTTTCATCGTGCAATACCAGCAGTCGTACTCGGGGGTGCGGCTGGTCGACATCGAGCCCGAAGTCGTGATCGCACAACTGGCCAACGTCATACCCCTCATGCGGGCGCGATTGCTCAAACTGCTCTCGGGCTCCAACGCGCCAGTCAAGGCGGCCACCGCGATCCGGGTGGCGGTCTCGCACTACATCGTGCGCAGTGATGACGGCGATCAGTTTCTGGCGCAACTGCGCCATGCCGTCGGCATCAAACAGCCCGACTCGAACTGACCTGCCCTGATCCGGTTTTTACCCGTCCGCACCTCCCGCCCACTCGCGATTGACACTCTACGATTGCAGAGACTTGTCAATCGGTCAATCCTTCTCGCAAAGGGGTGACACGACCGGCAATTTTTGTAAAGCTGTGCATATGACTCAGGTGCAGAGCGACACCGGCGTGCTCGCCGGTGACGAGCGGATGCTCATCGACGGGGAACTCCAATACACCGGCAGCGGTGCGAAATTCGACGTCATCCACCCCGGCAGCGAACACGTGGCCGGCCAGGCCACCGATGGCACGGTGGCCGACATCGAGCGTGCCGTCGGCGCCGCGAGGCGCGCCTTCGACGAAACGGACTGGAGCCGCGACGTCGACTTCCGCCACCACTGCCTGATGCAGCTGCACGACGCGCTGGACGCCGAGAAGGAACGGCTGCGCCGGGTGCTGGTCACCGAGGTCGGCTGTCCGGTGACCGTCACGGGCTCACAGATCGAGGACCCGATCGGCGAGGTCAAGCACTGGGCCGAGCACGGCAGGAATTTCGAGTACGTCGTCGACAACGGCGTCCACCAGACCCAGCTCGGCCCGGCGCGGCGCAAGATCGCCTACGAGCCGGTCGGCGTCGTCGGCGCCATCACTCCGTGGAACGTCCCGTTCTATCTGAACATCGCCGAGACGGTTCCGGCCCTGATGGCAGGCAACACCGTGGTGCTCAAGCCCGCGCAGCTGACCCCCTGGTCGGGCACTGAGCTGGGCCGCATCGTCGCCGAGCACACCGACATTCCGGCCGGCGTCTTCAATGTCGTGGTATCCAACGCCAACGAGGTGGGCGCCGCGCTGTCGGCGGACCCACGGGTCGACATGATCACCTTCACCGGATCGACCGCCACCGGGCGCGCCATCCTGGCGGCCGGAGCCTCGACCGTCAAGAGGACGATGCTCGAACTTGGCGGCAAGTCCGCACACATCGTGCTCGACGACGCCGACTTCAACTCGGCGCTGCCGATCGCGGCGATGATGGCCTGTGTCATGAGTGGCCAGTCCTGCATCCTGCCCAGCCGGATCCTGCTCCCCCGCAGCCGCTACGACGAGGGCATCGAGCTGCTCAAGGGTGCGATGGAGAACTTCCCGGTGGGCGATCCCTGGACCCCGGGCATCATGCAGGGCCCGCAGATCAGCGCCACTCAGCGCGAGAAGGTGCTCGGGCTCATCAAATCCGGGATCGATTCGGGTGCAAGGCTGGTCACCGGTGGCGGCATTCCGGAGAACCTGCCCACGGGTTACTACACACAGCCCACCCTGCTTGCCGACGTCGATCCCGACTCACAGGTGGCCCAGGAGGAGATCTTCGGGCCGGTGCTGACAGTGACCCCCTATGACTCCGACGACGAAGCTGTCGCCATCGCCAACAACTCCATTTACGGCCTCTCCGGGGAGGTTTCGTCCGGCGACGTGGACCGCGCGTTCGCGATCGCGCGGCGGATCCGGACCGGCAACGTCACCATCAACAGCCGCAGCCACTTCGGCATCAACAGCCCGTTCGGCGGTTCCAAGCAGAGCGGTCTGGGCCGGCGCAACGGTGAAGAAGGCTTCAAGGAGTACTTCGAGTCCAAGACCATCGGCATGCCCGAGTAACAGCGCCGACGGTGCGCGCAGATCGCGATTCCGCGTCGGAACGCGATCTGTGTGCACGCTCGGGAAGGATGACTATGGACGAATTGCAGATCCAGGCCTTGCTGTACCGGTACGCCCGGGCAGTCGATAGCAAGGACTGGGAGCTGTACCGATCGGTGTTCACCGAGGACGCGGTGATCGACTACTCGTCGGCGGGCGCGGTGGTGGGCAGCCGCGATGACGTCGTCGACTGGTTCGCCGCGAACTTCGGGGTGATCCCGTGGAGCATGCACTACATCACCAACGTCGAGGTCCTCGAAAGTGACGGCGATACCGCGACCGTGCGCGCGATGTTCTACAACCCCATGCAGTTGCCGGGGACGGCGGAGCAGAGTGCGTGCGGCGGGTATTACCACCACGAGCTGGTGCGAACGCCTGACGGCTGGCGCAGCCGCAGCCTGCGCGAGGAGAACCTCTGGTTCACCAACCCTCCGGCACAACCCAATTGACCCTGCAGCTATGGCGACAAAACGCGAGTAGATAGCGCCGTACCCGCAGAGTCAACGCAGGGAAAACTAGCCCTCGGCGGCCAACTGGCCGCAGGCGGCGGCAATCTCACGCCCGCGGGTATCACGCACCGTGCACGACACTCCCTTGGCCTGAACACGTTTGACGAATTCCCGTTCGACGGGCTTGGGACTGGCGTCCCATTTACTGCCCGGAGTCGGGTTGAGCGGGATCAGGTTGACATGGACGAGTGCGCCCAGCTTGCTGTGGAGCTTCTTGCCGAGAAGGTCTGCGCGCCAAGGCTGGTCGTTGACATCGCGGATCAACGCGTACTCGATGGACACCCGACGACCGGTGACGTCGGCGTAGTAGCGGGCGGCGTCGAGAACCTCGTCGACGCTCCACCGGTTGTTCACCGGCACCAGCGTGTCGCGTAGTTCGTCGTCGGGGGTGTGCAGCGACATCGCGAGCGTGACACCGAGGCGCTCGTCGGCAAGCTTCCGGATCGCCGGCGCCAGTCCCACTGTCGACACCGTCACCGATCGCGCACTGATCCCGAAACCGTTCGGCGGCGGCGCGATGATGCGCTTCACGGCGGCCAGCACCCGGTTGTAGTTGGCCAGCGGCTCGCCCATGCCCATGAACACGATGTTCGACAGCCGCCCGTCATGTTCCAAACGCATGGCCGACGACGCCGCCCGGACCTGCTCGAGGATCTCGGCGGTGGACAGGTTGCGTTGCAGGCCGCCCTGGCCGGTCGCGCAGAACGGGCAGGCCATGCCGCAGCCGGCCTGCGACGAGATGCACACCGTGTTGCGCTGCGGATAGCGCATCAGCACGGACTCGAAGGTCGTGCCGTCGCCCGCGCGCCACAGCGTCTTGCGGGTCTCCCCCGCGTCGCACTGGATCTGCTTCACCGGATCGATCAGTGTCGGGAACAGGGCCCCGGCCACTTGGTCGCGCACCGCGGCGGGCAGATCGGTCATCTGCTGCGGGTCGGCGATCAGGCGGCCGTAATACTGGTTAGCCAGCTGTTTGGCGCGAAATTTCGGCAGACCCAGCTCGGTGACGGCAGCGATACGGCCGTCCTCGTCGAGGTCGGCAAGGTGCTGCGGCGGCATACCGCGTCGGGGGGCTTCGAAGACCAATTCCTGCTTCATGTCTTTTCCAGTATCAGGCTTGTTCGGCGAGAACGTCGTGAACGGTCCGTTCAACGGTGTCCAGGACGGCGGCGTCCACCCCGGCGCGGCCGCGGACGAACACCGATGCACGGCTGGCAGGCGGCAGCCCCTCGGCCAGACACAGCCCGTCGGGCAGCCGGCCGATCATCGGCAGCAGCGCCACGCCCAGACCAGAGCGCACGGCTGCGAACAGGCCCGCCAGGTTCGCCGATTCGGCGGCGATGCGGTAGTCCGTCGCGCACCGGTCCAGGGTGGCAAAGGTGGGTTCGCGCAATGTGCACGGCTCGGAGAACATCACCACCGGCAACGGCTGATTCGCCGCTGTGGTGAAGCTGCGGCCCGAGATCCACTTGAGCGCAAGCGTTCCGGAGGCATGGGCGGGATCCATTCCGGAACCGTCGAGCATTACGGCGAGGTCTACCAGACCGTGTTCGAGGGCGTCGGCGAGCGTGACGTTGCGGTCGAGACGAAACCGCAGCCGCCAGTTGGGCAACCGCTCGCCCAGCGCCGCCGTGAGGGCGGGCAACATGACGTCGGCGCCGTGCTCGGTGGCACCGATCAGCAGTACCTGTTCCTCGGCCGCACCGAGATCGATCAGCGCCGCATCGTGCGCGGCGAGAATGCCACGGGCGTGACCGAGGACGCGATGTCCCAGTTCGGTGAAGGCGACACCACGGCCGGACCGTTCGACCACGGGACCGCCCACGACGGCTTCGATACGACGCACGTGCTGGCTGACGGCGGACTGCGTCATGTGCAACACCGCGGCGGCGCGGTGAAACCCGCCACAGTCCGCCACCGCAGCCAGGCTGCGCAGCGGTGCGATGTCCAGCACCTGTCCCATGCGATCAAGGTACTCCGATCAGTACTTACGATCAAAGAGCAGGCATTTCCTTCCATTCGCTGAGTTATTCCGCCTTACTGATTAGCATCAACGATCGATCGCGATTGCCGATAATCGTTGGACCGCGCGTACGGGCGTCGCTCACGATGGGACCATGCCGCCCACTCCACTGCGCACGCGAGGAGCAATCCAGCCGATGCCGACGCGCACGGCCGCGACCGTGACGTTCTTCTACGCCCTGGGGTATCCGATCGGGAACCTGGCCGTGCACGCCCTCTCCCCGATGGCGGTGCTGGCTGTTCGTTTCGGGCTGGCGGGGCTGGTCCTCGGCGCCTGGGCAGGGCTGGCCCGGGTCCGCTTCCCCACCGGCCGCAAGCTGTTCCACGTCGCAGTGGCGGGCCTGCTGATGCAGGCTGTGCAGTTCTGCGCGCTCTACGTCGCGATTCAGCATGGTGCGCCGGCGGTGCTGTGCGCGGTGGTCATTGCGATGAACCCGGTGGCGACTGCATTGCTCGCCGCGATGTTCTTGGGTGACCGGTTGACGCCGCGCCGGGTAGCCGCGTTGGTGCTCGGTATCGCCGCAGTGCTGGCCGCATGCGCGACCCGACTGGTCACCTCAGGTGGGATCGACCCGGCAGTGGGGTTGCTGCTGGTGGCGCTGCTCGGCCTGGCCGCAGGCGGGGTCTATCAACAGCGGTTCTGCTCGGATGTCGACTTCCGGGCCTCAACCTCGGTACAGAACGCCGTCGCGTTCATCCCCGCATCGGCGCTCGCGCTCAGCACGCCGATCGAGGTGCACGACGCCACCAAAGCCGCGTTGGCGGTGGCCGGCGTGGTGCTGCTCAACGCCATACTCGGGGTGTCGCTGTACGTGCGGGCCATCAACCTGCACGGCGCCTCAGCGGTCGCGATGCTGTTCTGCGTGATTCCCGCAGTCGCAGGGGTGTTGTCCTGGCTCATGCTCGGCGAGCGGGTGAACATCGGTATCGCCGCGGGACTCGTCCTCGGTGCGATCGCCTGCTGGCTGAACGCATCTGGCGCGCGCAACGAGCGCGGGCTACGCCAGCAGGGTCAGCACGATCCAGCCGACGACGGCGGACGGCAGCATCGCGTCGATCCGGTCCATGATGCCGCCGTGGCCGGGCAGTAGCGTGCCCATGTCCTTGATGCCCAGGTCGCGTTTGACCTGCGATTCCACCAGATCACCGAGCACACCGGTGATCACCAGCAACAGGCCCAGCGGCACGCCCACCCAGGCCGGCTTGTCCAGCAGGAATGCGACCGATAGAACGGCCGCGGCGATGCCGAACACCAGCGAACCGCCGAGACCCTCCCAGGACTTCTTGGGGCTGATCGCCGGGGCCAGCAGATGCTTGCCGAACAGGACCCCTGCGACATAACCGCCGATGTCGGCGAAGACGACCGTCACGATGATGGTGAAAACGCGGGCACCGCCGTGGTCGGCGAAGATGAGCAGCGCGGTGAAGGCCGCGAACATCGGCACCCACGTGGCCAGCAGCACCGTGGCGGCGATATCGCGCAGATAGTTGACCGGTTGCTGATCCAGCCCCTGGCCGACCAGGCGCCACACCATGCAGACGACGATGGTGCCGCCGTAGGCGCCCAGTAGGCCCGCGGCCCCGAACGGCCAGGTCAGCCAGATCATGGCCTGCCCGCCGAGCAACAGCGGCACAGTGGGCAGCGCATAGCCGTGTTCGCGCATTCGCCGGATCACCTCGTGGGTGGCGATGGCGATGGCGACTGCCAGCAGCGGCAGCCACCAGATGGGCGCGAAGAGCAGGGTGCCTATCGCAAGGGCACCGAGCACCACGCCGACGGCGATAGCGGCCGGCAGGTCGCGGCCGGCGCGCGAGGTCTTCTGTGGTGGCTCAGTCTGTGCCACGGGACTTGGGTGCTGAAGGTCGCCTAGACCTCCAGCAACTCGCCTTCCTTGTGCTTGACCAACTCGTCGATCTGGGCGGTGTAGGTGTGGGTGGATTTGTCGAGGTCCTTTTCCGCGCGCCCGACTTCATCCTCGCCGGCCTCGCCGTCCTTCTTGATCCGGCTGAGCTCCTCCATCGCCTTGCGACGGATGTTGCGCACGGACACCTTGGCGTCCTCGCCCTTGGATTTCGCCTGTTTGACCAGGTCGCGGCGGCGCTCCTCGGTGAGCTGCGGGATGGAGATCCGGATGATGTTGCCGTCGTTCGTCGGGTTGACCCCGAGGTCGGAGTTGCGGATGGCATCCTCGATCGGCCTCAGCTGGGATGCCTCGTAAGGCTTGATGACGACGAGGCGCGCTTCGGGAACGTTGATGCTCGCCATCTGCGTGATCGGCGTCATGGACCCGTAGTACTCGATGTTGATCCGGGAGAACATGCCCGGATTGGCGCGGCCGGTCCGAATTGTGGACAGGTCGTCGCGGGCCACACTCACGGCCTTTTCCATCTTCTCTTCGGCGTCGAAGAGAGTTTCGTCGATCACTTCGGGTTCTCCATCGATCTTGCTCCTCGCTTGCGCGGCGGGTCAGGTGGTGGTGACCAGTGTTCCGATCTTCTCACCCGCCACTGCACGGGCGATATTGCCTTCGGTGAGGAGGTTGAACACCAGCATCGGCATCCGGTTGTCCATGCACAAACTGAAGGCGGTGGCATCGGCTACCCGCAGGCCGCGGTCGATGGCCTCGCGATGGCTGACTTCGGTGAGCAGCTCGGCGTTCGGGTCCTCCCGTGGGTCGGCGGTGTAGACGCCGTCGACAGCCTTGGCCATGAGCACCACATCGGCCCCGATTTCCAGGGCGCGCTGCGCAGCCGTGGTGTCGGTGGAGAAGTACGGAAGGCCCATGCCTGCGCCGAAGATTACGACGCGCCCCTTCTCCAGGTGCCGCACGGCCCGCAACGGGATGTACGGCTCGGCGACCTGACCCATGGTGATGGCAGTCTGCACGCGGGTGTCGATGCCTTCCTTCTCCAGGAAGTCCTGCAGCGCAAGGCTGTTCATCACGGTGCCGAGCATGCCCATGTAGTCACTGCGGGTGCGTTCCATGCCACGCTGTTGCAGTTGGGCTCCGCGGAAGAAGTTGCCGCCGCCGATGACGACCGCGACCTGGACTCCGCTTCGCACCACGGCGGCGATCTGGCGGGCCACCTGATGCACGACGTCGGGGTCGAGGCCGACCTGGCCACCGCCGAACATCTCTCCGCCGAGCTTCAGCAGAACCCTTGTATAGAAGGGACGAATGGGTGCTGCGCCCTCGCCGGCGACATTCGGATCCGCCATCGGTCTCCTCGGCACTCCTCGCATGTAGAGAGCCACCCGGGTTACCCCTGGACGGCCTCTCCATCCTGCCCTATGGCGGACGGCACACCTAGTTTGGGTGAACTCCGGAGGACCGAGTGTCGCCGGCGGCACAGGTCAGCCGGTGACTATCCCAGGTGCGCCTGAAGCAACCAGGCCGCCATGGACTTGCGGTCGGCACCTTCGTCGCGGAGGTCCATCCGGGCGAAATCGGCGAAGTTGGCGAATTCCGCTGGCACATGCGCATGGATGCGGGCCGGTCGCACGTCGTCGATCACCCAGTACTTGCCGACGACCTCGCGCAATTCCTCCTCGCTGACCGGATTGGCCGGTCCGGAATCGCCCATCGTCCCCTTGTCGAACACCAGCACGAAGTAGGAGGCGCCGGGTGCGGCCGCCTGCACGATCGACTGCTGGTAGCCCTCGCGAAGTTCGACCGGCATCGAGTGGAACAGAGTCGAATCGACGATCGTCCCGAATCGACCGTCGTAGCCGGTGAACGCGCTGATGTCGGCGACCTCGAAGCTGGCGTTGGTCAGCCCGCGTTTGGCGGCCTCGGCCCGGGCCAATTCGATGGCGGTCGCCGACTGGTCCAATCCGACCGTGGTGAAGCCCCGCTCGGCCAGGTCGAGCGCGGTCGCGGCCTCGCCGCAGCCGGCGTCGAGCACCTCCCCGTGGAACTTTCCCTCGGCGATCAGTGCCGCGATCTCGGGTTGCGGTTCGCCGATGCTCCACGGCGGACGGACCCCGGCAAATTCCGGAGCCTCACCGCGGTAAGCGGATTCGAACATTGCGTCTGACATTTCGCTTGGCGTGGTCATACGTCCGGTATATCAACCTGCTTGATATGTGTCAATATGCTTGATATGAACTCCGATGTGGGCGGCATCCTGGAGGACCAGCCGCTCGGATATTTGATGTATCGCGTGGTCGCGGTGCTGCAGCCACGGGTCGCCGCACAGCTGCAACCGCTGGGCCTCAAACTGCCCGAGTTCGTCTGCCTCCGCATCCTGTCGATGTCCCCAGGCCAGTCCAACGCCGAACTCGCCCGCCACACGAACGTGTCACCACAAGCCATGAACAACGTGGTGCGCGGCCTTCAGGACCGCGGCGTGGTGCGCAGGCCGGCCACCGTCGACTCCGGACGGGCGCTGCCCGCCGAGTTGACCGCCGAGGGTGTCGAATTACTCAAACGTGCCGAATCGGCAGTGCTCGCCGCCGAGGACGAGGTGCTCGACCGCCTCGACCCCGAGCAGCGCCGCGAGCTCAAACGGCTCCTGGCGCACGCGGTCAACTGAGCTGCCTTCAGTTCTGCCGCGCCGAGCAGCGCCGCAGTCGGTAATGTCCCGAGCCGATGAAGATCGTGCTGGCCCCGGACTCCTTCAAGGAGTCGATGACCGCGTCGCAAGCGGTGGCGGCGCTGCGCGAGGGCGTCCGGTCGGTCCTACCCGACGCCGAGTGCATCGGGGTGCCGATGGCCGACGGCGGTGAAGGCACAGTCGACGCCGTTGTCGACGCCCTCGGCGGTGACCGCGTGGCGGTCGAGGTCAGCGACCCACTGGGTCGGCCTACGCGCGCCACCTATGGCTACATCGACGGCCGTCGCCTGGCCGTGATCGAGATGGCCAGCGCCTCCGGCCTGGAGCTGGTGACCCCTTCCGACCGGGATATACTGTGCGCCAGCACATTCGGTGTCGGACAGTTGATCATCTCGGCTCTGGACCACGGCGCGACCGAGTTGCTGATCGGCATCGGCGGTTCGGCGACGAATGACGGCGGGGCCGGCATGCTCACCGCTCTGGGCGTCGCCTTCACCGATGCCGACGGTGCTGCCCTGCCGCCCGGCGGCGCGGCACTGGCACGGCTGCAGCACATCGACGTCTCCGGCCTGGACCCCAGACTGGCCGGTGTCCACGTCCGGATCGCCTCTGACGTGACCGCGCCGCTGCTCGGAACCGATGGCGCCAGTGCGGTTTTCGGACCGCAGAAAGGCGCCGGCCCGGCAGACGTTGCGACCCTCGAATCCGCGTTGACCCGCTTCGTCGAGGTGACCGAGACCTCGCTCGGCCACGCCCGACCCGATCGAGCGGGCGCCGGCGCTGCCGGGGGCCTGGGCTTCGGGCTGATGGAATTCCTTGCGGCCGAATGCGACCCGGGCGTCGAGATGATCGCCCAAACCGTTGGACTGGAACAGGCGTTGACCGGAGCCGACTGGGTGTTCACCGGGGAGGGTGGTGTCGACGCCCAGACCATCTTGGGCAAGACACCGTTCGGCGTCGCCCGGCTGGCCGCGCGCACCGGCGCCAGGGTGGTGATCTTCGGCGGCCGGGTGTCCCCCGGCGCCGAGGTCCTCCTGGCCAACGGCGTGGACAAATTGGTGGCAATCACCGCACCGGGCGTCCCACTGGAACAGGCTCTGCGTGACGGCCCGGCCGCGTTGGCCCGTGCGGCCGCCGAAGTCTGCCGCACGCTCGGGCCAGAGGCCTAGAGGATCGCAGCCGCCACGATCAGCCCGAACGCCAGGTAGGACGCCGTCACGACCAGGACCTGGGGGGTAAATCGTTCGGCGGCGAGCACCCCGCCGATGTCGATCCCTTTGATCGCGCCGACCAGCCGCACCGAAAAGGCCTGGGCCGCAATGCCCACCAACCCGAACACCAGGGTGGTGATCAGCCCCTGGACCAGGTCACCCGACGAGCTGTAGATGGCCAGCACGATGATCAACGACATCGAGACCACGCCGGAGGCCGCCACGGCGGCGGCGTTGGGTCGCCCAGCCTGAACCAGGGTGCGCAACGGGCCCGGGGTGGTCCAGTCGATCACGTAGAAACCCAGGACCATCAGCGCCACACCGACGATCGAGTACAGCACGATGGCCGATACCCCATGGCCGAGGACCGACCAGTAATCGGAGCCGAGCGCAACCAAGGTGGTTGTCATAGGTTATTCCTTCCGGGTCACTGCGGGATGCGGTGTGGCACAAAGGCAGCGCCGTTGTCGGTGACGAGACCGGAGGTCTCGCGGATCCCGAGTCCGGCGGATTCGTCTCCGACGATCCATGCGCCCAACGCCGGGCGCATGTCGTCGAATTGCGGTAGCGGATCGAGCAACTGGTACACGTAGCCCTCCTCGCCGTACACACCGCCGGTCTCGGTTTCGTATCCGGCGCCGACGATGGTGATGTTGGCGCCCTCCCGGCCGAGTTTCGGTTTGCGCACGTACTCGGTCAGCTCATGCGGGTCATCGACGTAGGCCGGCAACAGGTTCGGGTGCCCGGGATACATCTCCCACAGCACCGCCAGGATCGCCTTGTTGCTCAACAGTGTCTTCCACAGCGGCTCCACCCACATGGTGGCGGGCAACTGCTCGATCGCCCGGCGGCCGAAATCGTCGTCGAGCATCCACTCCCACGGATAGAGCTTGAACACCGACGACATGGGAGCTTCCTCCAGGTCGACGAACCGGTCGAGGTCCTGGTCAAATCCGATGTCCTCGATCGCCAGACCCACGGTGCGCAGACCGGCTTCGGCCGCACACTCCTGGAGATAGGCCACGGTCACGTGGTCCTCACCGCTGGTCTCGGCCCCTGACCAGGTGAAGTACGTCTCGGCGCCCGGAAGACGATCACGGATCTCGGTCCAGCGGGCAACCAGTCTCTCGTGCAAGGAGTTCCATTGATCATCGGCCGGGTAGACGTCGGTCTTCCAGTGCCACTGCAGGATCGCCGCCTCGAGCAGTGTGGTCGGGGTGTCGGCGTTGTACTCGAGCAGAACTGGTGGCCGGCGACCGTCGTAGCGCAGGTCGAAGCGGCCGTACAGGTGTGGATCACTGCGCCGCCACGACTTCTCGATGTGCTCCCAGCTCCATTCGGGAAGCCCGAAGTCGCGATAGCGGCCGGTCAGCACGACGTGCTCGACAGCCTCCAGGCACATCGAGTGCAGCACCTCGACGGAAGCCTCGATCGACAGCACCTCGTCCATGTCGAAGACGTAGTGCACCGATTCATCCCAGTACGGGCGGTCGGCACCGGTCGCGTCACGCGCCGGAGTTCCGTAACACATACCTTGGTCGGCGATGATCTGTTCCCAGCCGAGTCGCGGGGAACTACGTTGACGGCGCATTCAGCTTCCTGAGCTTCCGCCGTAGCTCGATGACGAGCCGAATCCGCCTCGTTTGATCGACGTGCCCGATTTGGTCTTGGCCGTGGTGCCCTTGGGAACCTCCAGGGTGCCACCCCGGGCCACGGTGCCCACCCCGCCGTTGCTGCCGCCGTAGTAATAGCGGTACGGCGAGCCGAGGTAGATGAAAGTGCCCCCTGAACTGCTGTGGCCACTGGAGCAGTACGAGTCGGGCACCACCTCGTTGGAGCCGTCCTTGACGCAACTGGCCGCGATTTCCTCTTTGTGCAGCAAGTGGTAGCCCAGGGCAACCACCCCGACCACACCGACCACGGCCACCGAGCCCATCAGTATCTTCTTGTTGGTAGCGGCCCGCCGTTCGCGCGTCTCCTCCTGCTGCCTGGCCCACTCCTCGGCGGCCTCGCGCTCCTTCTGCATCTTGTCCCGCTGGCGCGCTTCGGCCACGGTCGGGGGCCGCGGCGTCGCGGTACTCGGGTCCTGCCAGCGGATCGAGCCCGGCTTCGGACCCGGCGGGTCGTGACTCATCGAGTGGTTCGGCTCGTTCGGCCCAGACGTCATTCACACCCCCACAGCAGTGACTCCTGCCGGTCATCATAGGAGCACACGGCCGTTGGGGGTCCCGGCACCTGACGTTTATCTGGTCGGAGTGCTATCACTCAGTGGTGGTGGCAGGCCGCCGGAGGTGACGGCGGAACATCCAGCGCCGGGTTGCCGTCGAAGAAACCCACCGGCTTGAGCTTGAAGCCGGTGTAGTGGCAGGGCATCACCGGCCAGTCCTCCGGGCACACGACGTGATGGGCGCCCACCGTGTACCAGAGCACGACGTCGGTGTCCTCCAGCGGCGCGTCATCGGCCACATACTGCGGTAGCCCCTGGGCCTCGGCACACTGATACATGTAGTCCCCCGCCGCGTACAGCTCCCGGGCGTCGTAACGGGTGACCCACAGGTTGTGCTGAACGAATCGGGCCCGGTCGTAGATCACCGACCCTTCCTGCACCATCACCGGGACGATGTCCTTGGGCATCAGCTTGTAGGCCACCGGTGTCCCGAACTCGTTGAGCTTGGACGGGTTGACCACCTTCCAGTACCGGCCGGTCGAGTGCTCCCAGTCGCGTGCACCCTCCGTCTCGGATGCCACCAGGGTGTCCCGGGTGATCCAGGCGTTGTGATGCGGGTTCAGTGCCGGATCCGGTTCGGGAATCGAATCCACCTCGTACACACTGTTTCCCGGGCCGTCGACGCTCATGTCCATCCGGAAGTTGAAGAAGTGCTGATGGTTGGGCCCATACATTCCCGGCGCCACCATCTTGCCCCAGCGCGGCGACTCTCCCCCGACGATCGCCCCGGTGGTCAGCACGCCCGTGAGTTTGACCTCCATCTCGATGGACGCGTCGTTATAGAGATACCAGAAGAAGCCGTACTCGTAGTTGCCCACCGTGCAGATCATCGAGATCACCAGCCGCCGCGACCGCCGCACCTCGACCTCCCCGGTGCGGAAGTCGGTGTGCTTCCAGGAGATACCGAAGTCCTCCTCATGCATGCAGATGGCATTGGGAATGGTGACCGCGTTGCCGCTCGAATCATTGACCGTGCCGTCGAAGTAGAAGATCTCGCCCAGACAGTCACAACCCAGGGTGAGCGGGTTGGCCGAGAAGCCCATCCCCACCTCACCCATGTCGAAGACGTTCTTGTTCCAGTGGGTAGGCGACGAATCTCCGTAGGGCACCACCATTTCCGAAAGCGCCGCCCGGTACATGATGGGCCGAACCGTACCGCGGTCGTTGTAGCTGAGCTCGTGCAGTACCAGGCCCTCACGCGGGTTGAAACCGACCCGCAGCGACCACTTCTGCCACGTGACGTTCCAGCCGTCCACGGTGTAGCTCGGCCCGTCGGGCTGGATGATCTCGATGGTCTTGACGTCGTCACGGAACTGGGTGAATGTGGGCCGATTTTCCCGGGTGAACATGAACTGCTCGGAATAGTTGCCGCCCTTGGACGGTAACGGCACGGCACCGTGGTCCTCGATACCGATGACCTCCATGTTGTCCAGGTCGAAGGTGACGATCAGGCCTTCGACCGGTCGCGCATAGCCGTTCTCCGACGGCGCCGCGCGCATGAAAGTCAGCGGCCGGCAGATCAGCGGCGAGTTCTCGTAATGGTCCTGCGCGCCGTAGTAGCCGGCCGGCCACGGGTCGATCATCGCCAGACTGAAATCGGTGACGCCCCGTTTACGCATGGCCTCCTGCCAGCGGGGGTCTTCTCGCACCTTCTCCTCCACCCCGGTCATGTGCTCGACCAGGTAAGACGGGAATCGGCCGGGAATCGGTGTCCATGAGTCGATGACACGGGCGTCGATGTCCACGATCGCCTCGTAGATCATCTTCGCGGCACCGTCGTACATCGTCACGAACGCCTGGCGCGGAACATCGGTTGTCCCAGCGAAAGACAATGCGGCGGACTTGGCCGGTTCAGCCAGCTGGATCATGACGAACTTCAATGTCGGTGTGGCGTAGTCGGATCCGTTGATGACGGCGGCAGCCGCCTCGATCTCGGCACCGGTCAGTGGGTCGAGCGGATACCGGGTTGCGCCCCCGGTCGATTCGGTCGGGGCCAGGGTGCTGTCCATGGTCATTTGGTTGTGTCCTCCGCTTCAGTCTTGTCGAGGTCGAATACGGCCAGATGCGCCAAGCTGTCGGCCTGCGACACCTTGTGCGCCGAGCGGCGCCCGAAGACGTACACGAGGAGCCCGAGTGCGAACATCCCCAGGCTGATCCCGCCGACCCACGTCATCCAGGTCGCGGTGGGTACGTCGAGCCATGGGGTGACGAATGAGTAGTAGATGCCGCCGATCGTGGCCAAGGTCCCGACCACGACGGTGATCCACACGCCCACCATGCCGCCGGGGATGCGCCAGAATTGTTCGTTCTCATAGCGATCGGAGTACTTCTTGCGGGCCACCACCACCGGGATCAGGAAGAAGAACCCGGACAACAGCCACACCGTGGACAGGCCGCCCTGCAGGTAAACGGTGACATTGGCCATGCTCGACTGCGAGTAGAGCCCGACCAGGATCAGCGACGAGATGACACCCTGGATCAGGATCGCGGTTACCGGGTTGCGGGTGCGCGGATTGAGATGGGTGAAAATGCGCGGCAGATGCCGTTCCAGCCCGGAGACAAAGATGAGCCGTGAGTAGGCGACCTGGTAGGTCATCAGCGCCACGATGATGATCCCCGCCAGCACCACCGCGCAGATCTCCATCAATCCGGGGAAGCCGGCGACGTCCAACATGCCGATTATCCCGGTCACCGGGTCGATCTCGTCACCGGGTAGAGCCATCATGGTGCCGAGCGTGGTCATCAGATAGATCGCCACCAACGCGGCCGAGCCCCACAGGATCATCCGCGGTCCGCTCTTGCGCACCGATAGAAACTCCGCGCCCATGTTGTACGGGGTCTCCACACCCAGCAGGTAGAGCAGCACCGTGCCGTAGAGGAACCCTGCGACGGCGAAGTTGGGGATCGTTGCCTCCGCCCAGCTGAACGGGGTGGCGGAGCCGTGCTCGACGGCGAAGAGCAGTCCGCAGACGAAGATCGTCAGCGTCAGCACGCCGTAGACGACGAAGACCACGTTCATGATGCGTTGGTTGGCAGCCAGTTTCGCCAACGCCAACCCGACCACCGTCCACAGGATCACCAACTGCAGGATGATGGTCGTCATCAGTCCGAGTTCGGTGTGGAAGGCCAGCAGTAGTAACTGCAGCACAATCGCCGGCGAGGATGCGGCGTTGAGGATCACCGGCACCCACGACAGATACCCGCCGATGAATCCCCAGGTTTCACCCATGGTTCGGGTGGCCCAGATGTACACACCGCCCTGCCCGGGCCAGAGGTTGCCGAGTTCCACCACGGCCATGCCCGCCGGGATCAGAAAAGTGAGGATACCTAGCACCCACATCGGGATCGCGGTCCAGCCCCCGCCAGCCATCACCGAGGATCCGGTGACCCAGCAGATGATGAACACGTACGCCGCGGTCAGACCGAACGTGCTCATCACCTTGGGCAGGATCTGCTCCGGCACCAGCTCGGTCGTCATCAGCTTGTCGCGACCCGCCGGTTCCAACTCTGTTGAATTGCTCCTCGCGTGCGAGGCCGCTAACTCTTGGGTCATACACTTTCTCCCAATGCCGTTGGTTCAGTTGACGATTTGTCCGTCTCGCATCCGGACGACACGGCTCGCTTCGTCGGCCACCGTGGGATCGTGGGTGCTCGCGACGACCGTGACGCCCAATGTCGAGCACAGGTCGCGCAGCATGCGCACCACCGTCTCCCCCGTGCGGTGGTCGAGGTTGGCCGTCGGCTCGTCGGCAAGCACCAGTGTCGGACTACTGATCAGCGATCGCGCAATCGCTGTGCGCTGCTGCTCGCCGCCCGACATCTTGGTGGGCTGGTGGTGCACGCGATGGCCGAGGCCCACCATCTCCAGCAGTTCGGTTGCTCTCTTGCGCAACGACTTCCGATCGTAGGGCTCGAACATCAAGGGCAGTTCGACGTTCTCGACCGCGGACAGGAACGGGATCAGGTTGTAACTCTGAAAGATGAAGCCGATGGTGTCGTGACGCAGCGCCGCGAACTGGCTCTCGGTCAGTTGCGCGGTATCCTGCCCGCTGATCACGACGGAGCCCTTCGTGGGACGGTCCAGCCCGCCGATGATGTTGAGTAGTGTGGATTTTCCGCTGCCGCTCGGGCCCATCAGGCAGACGAACTCCCCAGGCAGCACCCGGAGTTCGGCGGCAACGAGGGCCTTGACCACCTCGTCGCCGAGCTTGTGCAGTTTCCAAACGTTGCTGACCTCGATCACGGGCTTCTTGGGCACCTCCGCATCGCCCAAGCCGGCCGTGACGGTGTCGTCGAGTGCAGTCATGATCGGATCAACCCTCCGCGGTCAGGGATCGAATGGGCGGACGTGACGCGGCATTGAAGGTGGGGACGAAACTCGTTGCGACCGCGGCGAAGACACTGACCGCGACGGATACCATCGCGCCGGCCGCCAGCCCGGCGTAGGAGACTCCGGTGGGCGCCAAGCCCAAAAGTGCAACCACGATTCCGGCGACCGCCGCGCCGACGGCACCCACCAACGCACCGAGAACGGCAGCCAGCAGCGGTTCGACAAGCAGGGCGGCGATCACGGGAGCACGGGGAATGCCGTTGGCGCCCAGCACACCGAGTTCGCGGGTTCGGTGCGCCACGGTTCGGGTGGTGGCGACCGCAACCTCGACCACGCCGACCAGCAGTACGGTCACCGCGATGAGGAACACTGCCCGGTTGATCTCCTCGGCGTGGCCCAGTGCCGCCGACTGCGCGCGAATCCCTGCCGACAACCCGAACACCAGCACCACCAGGAATGCCCCCGTGGCAGTGGTGACCACAGGCAACACCATCTCGCGGATGCGCCGGCGCGCCGACAACCAGCCGTATGCCAGACCTTTGCCGATCACCTTGCCCCCAGGAGCTCGACGGGCCGTTGCTGCAGCAGTCGGTGCACGGGAACCAGGGCGCCGACGATGGCCATCGCAGGTAGAAACGCCGCCACCATGCCCGCGGCCTGGGCCCACGCTGTAGGTGTGGCGATACCCGGAATAACCAGTGCCACAGCCACACCCGCGCCGATGACGCCGAGCGCATAGGCCACGACGAAGACGAACGCCGATTCTACGAGAAAGAAATAGAGCACCTCGTCGGCCAAGCCGATGCTGCTCATGATCCCGAATTCACGCTTGCGTTCGGTGACTGCGGCCAGGAATGACGACACCGCGATGACAAAGCCCAGCCCCAGTCCGATCGTGGAGATCAGGCCCAGCGTCGAGCCCGTGACCTTGCCCGAGAACAACGCCGAGAACTTCTGCTCGAAGCTCAGTGGCCCCGAACCGCCGACCGTGTCGTAGATCAGGCCAGGTCCATCGGACGTCGGAGACACTGACGGATCCGACGTGGACGGCAGCCCCACCGCGGCACCGAGGGTCTGGGCCAGGTCGCGGCGATGCTCGTCACCGGCCGGCACCGTGATCGTCCACCACCCGTTGTCACCGACCAGCAACCGGGCCAACGCCGGAGCCACCGTCATCGACTCCCCCGACCCGGAGACCCGCGCGACCAACGGGAGGGCACCCACGTCGATCACATCCCCCGAGGTGATGTGCAGGCGATCAGCCAGACCGGTTCCCAAAACTGCTTGACCCGAGTCGACTTCGTCGCTGCCGCGCAGTGATACCGCGGTGCCGCTGACGGTTGTCACCCCCGAGATGGTCAGTCTGCCCTGCCAGCCGTCGGGCAGGGCGAGTGACGGCGGTGGCCCGTCGGCGACCAAGGCGCGTGCCTCGTTGTCGAAGTGCACACCGGCTGCCGGCACCGCCCACAGCTGAGCGCCACCGAGCACATCGGTGACCGAGTCGGCCCCGGTGAGGGCAAAGCTCGCCGAGATGGTGCGCACCACGGTGACGCAGGCGATCGCCAGCGCAATCCCGAGTACCGACAGCACAAATCGTTCCGGCCGGCGGCGAATGTTCGCCAGTGCGAAACGGATCAGGCACCCGAAGGTGCCCCCGGTCCCCATATCACCGGTCGCGATCTCCGGCGATCGATGGGCTGTGGACGATTGAGACGACGATGGGAAAGCTACGGTTTCCACAGAGAGGATGCTGCGAGCCGCGTGTTTCGTCCAGAGCAGATCGAAGCGTCGCCAGAGTTAAATGCCTCGGATTGGCGTTACGTCATCATGTCGTCGGCGCAACCGATTTCGTCGTCCAGGAGCATCATCGGACGCAAAACCAGCCTATTTCACCGCTTTTCGCGCCCGTTTCCGCGGGGTTGCCGGAACCGGCTCTTGGATGCGCGGCCAGGGCCTGGCCTCTTCGAGCTCGTACGCCAGCTCCAGCAGCAGAGCTTCGCGGCCACGGGCCGCCGACAGCATCATGCCGGCCGGGAGGCCGGTCTTCGTCTGGGCCAGCGGCAGCGAGATGGCCGGATCCCCGGTGGCGTTCTGCAGAGGTGTGAACGCCACCCAACCGAGCAGCCGGTCGATGATCTGCTCGTAGTCCGCGGCCGGGTCGAGCCGGCCGATCTCCAGGGTGGGTTCGGCCAGGGTCGGCATGAGCACTGCGTCATAGCTGTTGGACAACCGCTCGGTGATCCGCCGCGACCGGGCCAGCCGGGTGATTGCGGCCGGGAGCCGGTGCAGGTTGCGGGAGGCGAGTCGCTCCAGCCCGAGGGTGAGGTTGTCGAGCTTGGCCCGGTCGAAACTGGGGCCGAAGGACCGCTTCCCGCCTCGCACGATCGCGTACGCCAGGAACGCCCAGTACAGCAGGAAGTCGTCCTTGAACCGGGCCGGGACCGGGTTACCGATCACCGTGATCTGGTGGCCGAGCTCCTCGAGCAGTGCGGCGGTCTTGTGGGTCAGCTCGGTCATCTCCGGACCGGCGTCGTGCACGACGGACTGCGTGCACACCGCGATGCGCAGGCGCTGCTTGCCCGGGCGGCTGACGTCGCCGATCGGCGGCAACTTGGGGTTGCGGTAGACGCGCTCCATCTCGCGGTAGAGCGCCGCGGTGTCACGCACCGATCGGGTGAGCACCCCGTCGGACACGATCCGCAGCGGCATCATCCGCAGGTCCCTGTCCTGCGGCAGCCGGCCTCGGGTCGGCTTGAGACCGACCAGCCCGTTGCAGGCGGCGGGGATCCGGATCGAGCCGCCGCCGTCGTTGGCGTGCGCGATCGGGACCGCGCCCGCCGCGACGAACGCGCCCGAACCCGACGAGGAGGCACCTGCGGTGTACAGGGGGTTCCACGGATTGCGGACCGGTCCCAGGCGCGGATGCTCGCAGGAGGCACTGAAGCCGAATTCCGAGAGCCTGGTCTTGCCCAGGGGCACCAAGCCGGTGGCGAGGTACGCACGGGCAAAGTCGCCGTGGGCCGTTTCGGGACGGGGTTCCCACGCGTCGGTGCCGCGCATGGTGGGCATGCCCTGGACCGCGGCGTTGTCCTTGACGAAAGTCGGGACACCGTCGAAGAACCCGCCGTAGCGGCTCGGTGCGGCTCCGCGGGCGTGCGCCCGGTCGAAGGCCTCGAACGCCAGTCCGTTGAGGGTGGGGTTGACCGCTTCGACCCGCGCCACGGCGGCCTCGATCAGGTCGGCCGGCGAGACCCGGCCTGCTCGCAGCTCCTCCACGAGGCCGACTGCGTCGTGCTCACCTAGGGCGTCGTCGCCGAAGGCGAAGATTCGACTCATGCTCAGACGGTACCAAGTAGTACCGCGCTGCGGCGGTCGGCTCTCGCCGCCGCCGGAAGACCACCGTCACTGCGTCCGGGCCACGGTCTGCAGCGCCGCCAGATGCTCGTCGACGGTCCGCAGACCCGCTCCCATGGTGTTCACCGAGACGTGGGTGGCTCCGGCGTCGGCCCACGCGGCGATGTCGGCCGCGGTCTTGTCCGGGTCACCGGTCCAGGCCACCCGGCCCTCCATGCCGATGGTGGCGGGATCTCGCCCGGCGGCGACGGCGGCACGCTCGACCCGCGCACGTGCGTCGTCGAGTTCCAGCCCGGGCCCGACCATCGGGAACCAGCCGTCGCCGAGTCGCCCGGCCCGCTCCAGTGCCCGGGCAGAGACCGCTCCGAACCACACCGGGATCGGACGCTGCACCGGCAGCGGGGCCAGACCCGCACCGGTCACCCGGTGGTGGCGGCCCTCGAAGGTCACCGACGATTCGGTCCACAGCCGGCGCATCAGCTCGACCTGCTCCTCGGAGCGCCTGCCGCGGTTCCTGAACTCCTCGCCGAGCGCCTCGTACTCGACCGCGTTCCAGCCCAGCCCGACACCCAAGCGCAGGCGCCCGCCGCTGAGCAGGTCGACCTCGGCAGCCTGCTTGGCCACCAGAACCGCTTGGCGCTGCGGCAGGATGATCACCCCGGTCACCAATTCCAGCGAAGTGACCGCGGCCAGGTAGCCGAACATCACCATCGGCTCGTGAAATGTGGTGTAGAGGTCATAAGGCCCGGCCCAGTCCCGATGGACCGCCGGATCGGCGCCGACGACATGGTCGTAAGCCAGGATGTGGGTGAAGCCCAACTCTTCGACACGCTGGCCGTAGGTTCGCACGGCCCCTGGATCCCCGCCCAGTTCCGTCTGGGGGAAAACAACCCCTACACGCATGCTCACCTCCAACACCATTGGTACCTGCCACACTCCCACACCGGCAAAGCTCCCCGCGCCGGCGTGAGCAACTACCCGGCACCGACCACGTCACGAATGAACAAAACCCCGCGCTTTCCGGGATCGCCGGATGAGCGCGGGGTTTTGCGACGGGCGGCGGTGGGTGTGCCGCCCGAGTCTTCTTCGGTGCTAGGCCTGGCCGACCTCGAACCGCACGAAGCGGGTCACGGTGACCCCGGCCTCGTCCAGCAGGGCCTTCACGGTCTTCTTGTTGTCGGACACCGACGGCTGATCCAGCAGCACGACGTCCTTGTAGTAGCCCGTGACGCGACCTTCGACGATCTTGGGCAGCGCCTGCTCCGGCTTGCCCTCTGACTTCGCGGTCTCCTCGGCGATACGGCGCTCGTTGGCGACGATGTCCTCGGGCACCTCGTCACGGGTGAGGTACTTGGCCTTGAGCGCAGCGATCTGCAGTGCGACCGCGTGCGCGGCCTCCTTGCCCTTGTCCGCGTCGCCGGCCTGGTACTCGACCAGCACACCGACGGCCGGCGGCAGGTCCGCGGCGCGCTTGTGCAGGTAGGTCTCGACCGTGCCGTCGAAGTAGGCGGCACGACGCAGCTCGAGCTTCTCGCCGATCTTGGCGCTCAGATCCGCGATGGACTGCTCGACCGTGGTATCGCCGACCTTGGCGGCCTTGAGGGCATCCACGTCGCCGGCGTTCGCAGCGGCGGCAGCCGCGACGACCTTGTCGGCCAGCTCCTGGAATTCGGCGTTCTTGGCGACGAAGTCCGTCTCGGAGTTCAGCTCGATCAGCGCGCCGTCCTTGGCCGCGACCAGACCCTCGGCGGTGGCGCGCTCAGCGCGCTTGCCGACGTCCTTGGCGCCCTTGATACGAAGCAGCTCAACGGCCTTGTCGAAGTCGCCGCCGGCCTCGACCAGAGCATTCTTCGAGGCGAGCATGCCGGCGCCCGTCAGCTCCCGCAGTCGCTTGACGTCGGCAGCGGTGTAGTTAGCCATTTAAGACTTCTCCTGGATTACGAAGCGTCAGTGGATGTTTCGGGTGCAGCCGCAGCCTCGCCCTCGGCGGTACCGGCGGTCGCGCCGGCCAGCAGTTCCTGCTCCCACTCGGCAAGCGGCTCGACACCCTCGGTGGCCTGCTTCTCGCCGGCACCCGCGCCGGCCCGGGCCTTCAGACCCTCGGCGACCGCGGAGGCCACGACCTTGGTCAGCAGTGCCGCAGAGCGAATGGCGTCGTCGTTGCCCGGGATCGGGTAGTTGACCTGATCCGGGTCACAGTTGGTGTCCAGGATCGCGATGACCGGGATGCCCAGCTTGATGGCCTCGTTGACGGCCAGGTGCTCCTTGTTGGTATCGACGACCCAGATCGCCGACGGCACCTTGGCCATGTCCCTGATTCCACCCAGCGACCGCTCGAGCTTGTTCTTCTCACGCGTGAGCATGAGGATTTCCTTCTTGGTGCGACCCTCGAAGCCACCGGTCTGCTCCATGGCCTCGAGCTCCTTCATACGCTGAAGGCGCTTGTGCACGGTGGAGAAGTTGGTGAGCATGCCGCCCAGCCAGCGCTGGTTCACGTAGGGCATGCCGACGCGGGTGGCCTCTTCGGCGATGGACTCCTGCGCCTGCTTCTTGGTGCCGACGAACAGGACGGTGCCGCCGTGGGCCACCGTCTCCTTGACGAACTCGTAGGCCTTGTCGATGTAGGTCAGCGTCTGCTGCAGATCGATGATGTAGATGCCATTGCGGTCGGTGAAGATGAACCGCTTCATCTTGGGGTTCCAGCGACGGGTCTGATGCCCGAAGTGAGCGCCGCTATCCAGCAGCTGCTTCATGGTCACAACAGCCATGAGCTCATTCCTTTGTTTTGTCGGTTGTCGCCCAGCGTCGGGTGATGCCGGGCCCTGGTGCCTGCCGGCTGCCGAACCCGCTCTGGGAAATCCCAGGTCAGGACCGTCGGCATCCGTGTACGACCCCGTTGAGGCGATCGATATGCGCAGACACGCGAAGTCAGCCCGCTAGCGAGCTGCGGGTAGAAGTTTACACGCTGCACACGCGTGCTTTTACCACGCGGCAAACGCCGACGCGTTCATCCACAGCCCCGGGTTTCGGGGCTTCCGGAACGCCCGGGTTGACGCTGAACTGGGATGGTGAGGTTTGCCGCGACGGCGCTGCTGGTGATCATGGCGTGGATGTGGCCGGCCGCCGCCTACGCCGAGGGCTCCCGCCTGCAGTGGCCGGTGTCTCCTCGACCGGCGGTGACCAGGGGTTTCGATGCCCCCTCCCCCAATTGGAGACGCGGCCACCGTGGCGTGGACCTGGCTGCCGCGCCGGACCAACCGGTCTATGCCGCAGGTCCGGGCACCGTGGTGTTCGCCGGCGTACTGGCCGGCCGTCCGGTGGTATCGCTCGCTCACCCAGGTGGGCTGCGCACCAGCTACGAGCCGGTGCAGGCCGCGGTACGGCCCGGACAGACCGTCACCGCCGGGCAGATGCTCGGCACACTGCTGGCCGGCCATCCCGGCTGTCCGGCGGCGGCCTGCCTGCACTGGGGAGCGATGTGGGGTGCCGCCGCCCGGGCGGACTACGTCGACCCTCTCGGCCTGCTCGCCGGGACACCGATCCGGCTCAAGCCGCTGGGCGGCTGAAATTTGGTGCTGATGCGGCGCTGATGGTGCCGCTAGTTTCATTCGTGGTCTCCGACGCGAAGGGTGCACAGGTGAGTGAGGCGCGATGGATCTTTCTGTCGATATGCACCGTGTTGTTTTTCGGCGTCGGCCTGGCACTGACCATTCCCGGTTTTGAACTGGCCTGCGGCACTGATGTCACCTGCGGCGACTGGGTGATGCACCCCGGGGACCAGTGCCGCAACATCGTTCGAAGCTCGTCGTATCTGTATGACTACGACCGGCAGCGGTCACGAAATCAGGACGAGGGCTGGCTTCTGGTGAGCGTCGGCGGGACACTCCTCTTCGCCGGCGCGCTGTCCGTTTTCGCGTTGATCGTTGCGTACCTGCACGAAAAGCGCGAAGCCACACTTGGCACGACGAGTACCGACTAGCAGTTCCTGTACCCACACCGCTTCGAGGACGGCCTACTGTCGAAAACATGACCGTGGCGTCACAAGCTCACCGCAACCGGCCCATGCGATTCGGCCTGCACACCGCGCTGCCCCGTGGCGGTGACTTCGCCGAATTCGCCGTCACCGTCGAAGAATCCGGATTCGACGTACTCACCATCCCCGATCATCTGGCACCGACGCTGGCCCCGTTCAGCGGCGCCGCCACTGCATGTGCCGTCACCTCGCATCTGCGCACCGGCACGCTGGTGCTCAACAACGATCTGCGCCACCCGGTCGATACCGCCCGGGAAACCGTGAGCGTGGCAGCGCTGTCCGGCGGGCGGTTCGAGTTGGGCCTGGGGGCGGGCCACATGAAATCCGAATATGACGCGGCCGGGCTGAAATTCGACAACGGCGCCACCAGAGTGGATCGGCTGATCGAGTCGGTCGACGTGATCCGCCCGCTGCTGGCCGGCGAACCCGTGGACATGGACGGCGCGCATTACTGCGTGCGGGCGGACGCCGGCGCTCTGGTCGCGCCACCGGGAGTCGACGTCCCGCTGCTCATCGGCGGCAACGGCAGGCGGGTGCTGCAACTCGCGGGCCGGGCCGCCGATATCGCCGGACTGGCGGGCTTCAGTCACAACCACGACGCCACCGAGGTCCGGCTGACTCATTTCGATCCCACGGGTCTGCTGGACCGGATCGCGATAGTCGCCGACGCCGCCGGCGACCGGTTCGAAGCCATCGAACTCAACGCATTGCTGCAGTTCGTGGTGCACACCGACGATCCGGCGGCCGCGGCAGCAGAGGTGGCCGGGACGTTGGGAGCCTCCGCAGAACTGCTGCTGGAATCTCCGTTTGCGCTGTTCGGCAGCTACGAGCAGATGGCCGAGTCCCTGATGGACCGCCAACGCCGGTTCGGCATCAGCTATTGGACCGCGATCGACGCCTGGGCGGACCGCCAGTCGGCGCTTCCGCACCTGGCCGAGGTCATCAAGCTGTTGCGCTAGCGACCGGCGAGAAACCCCGTCATCGCCTCGAGTACGACGTCCGGGCGGTCGCGCTGCACCCAATGTCCCGCACCTGCAACGACTTTGAGCTGTGCTTCCGGGATGAGCTCGGCGGCCGCGCGGGCGCGCGCGATCGGTACGCCCGGGTCGCGGTCACCGTGGACGATCAGTGCCGGGCGGCGAAATGACTTCAGGCGTCCGGTGTAGTCCGTGCGCAGCCCATTCCACCTGACCTGGTCACGCTGCCACTGCTCGAATGCGCGGAACCCGTCCGGTTGCTGTGCGGCAACCATGATCTCGTCCATCAGTTCCACAGTGAGTTCAGTGGGGTCTCGGATGAGTGATTGCATGCTCTTTGTCATCACCGCCCGGTTGGTACCCACCCAGCGGGTCGTCGCACCCAACAGACCGCTGCGCAACGTCGCCCAGGTGATGACCTGCCGCACGCCCGACAGCAGGCCGTCCGACAATCGGGGCATCAGCCCGTAACTGCCCAGGAGCATCGCTCCGGTCACCCGGTCCGGCCGGTCGAGCACATGACCGATGGTGATGCCACCGCCGAGCGACAATCCGCCGATCGTGTAGCGCTGCAGACCGAGCCCGTCGACGAACTCCCCCACGTAGCCGACCAGCCGTTCCTGCGTCACAGGCAGCCGGGCCGACGGACTGTGACCGTAACCGGGGTGGTCCGGTGCGACGACGCGGTAGCCCGCCCGGGCCAGCCGCGGGCCGATACCGCCCCACGACAGCGACGCACTGTCCACCCCACCGCCGTGCAGCAACACGACTGTCGGCGCCATGCCATCGGTAGACCAGGTGAGGTAGGACACCGGTCCTGACGGCAACACGACGGTACTTCGGGTTGGCTGGACAGCTGACTCCTGCACTATCTCCCTCTTCAGGCTCGCGGGTGGGCCTGGTCGTGCACGGCACGCAGTCGCTCCACGGTGACGTGGGTGTAGAGCTGTGTGGTGGCCAGCGAGGAGTGGCCCAACAACTCCTGCACGATGCGCAGATCCGCACCGCCTTCGAGCAGGTGGGTGGCCGCACTGTGGCGCAGTCCGTGCGGGCCGATGTCAGGCGCACCGTCGACAGCGGAGACCGTCTGGTGCACCACCGTGCGCGCCTGACGCGGATCGAGCCGCTTGCCGCGGGCGCCCAGCAGCAACGCGGGGCCGGAATCGGCGGTGGCCAGGGCAGGCCGACCCTCGGTGAGCCAGGTTGTGAGTGCGTGGTGTGCGGGCTCGCCGAACGGAACGGTGCGCTGTTTGTTGCCCTTGCCCAGCACCTGCAGCACCCGACGTGCGGTGTCGATGTCGTCGATGTCCAGCCCGCACAACTCACTGACGCGGATACCGGTGGCATAGAGCATCTCGACGATCAACCGGTCCCGCAGCGCCAGCGGATCACCTTCCTGTACAGCAGTATTCATCGCTTCCATGGCGTCTATCGCCTGGTCGCGACGAAGCACCGAGGGCAGGGTGCGGTGGGCCTTGGGTACCTGCAAGCGGGCCGCGGCGTCGGCCGGAAGAATCCCCCGCCGGGCGGCCCAGGTGCAGAAGGTCTTGACCGTGGAGGTTCGCCGCGCCAGCGTGGTCCGTGCCGCTCCGGCCGCCGCCTGGGTGGCCAACCATGACCGCAGCGCCGGCAGGGTCACGGTGTCCAGACCGCCGCCGGTGTGCTCGAACAACGCCCTCAGATCACCCCGGTACGCCCGGCGGGTGTGCTCGGACCTGCCGCACTGCAGCGCCAGGTATTCGTCGAACTCGGCGAGCACATCTCCGACTGCGGGCACCGTGTCACCGTGACAGAAGCGCGCACGCCCTGCACCCGACGCGCCGGGCCGCTACCGTCGCGTGACCATCACGGATTCATCTCGTAGCGGTCGGCCAGGCCGCGCACAGCGGTCACCACGCGGTCGCGACGGGCGGCATCGGCCGCGGGCTGCCTGACGATGTCGAGGGCGCGCTGCTGTTGCACCGCCGTGGCATCCGGATGGCAGTGCAGCTTGGTCGCGTGCGTGGACATGTCGGTGACGAGCACCTCGAAAAGCTGGTCGATCAGATCGGTGTCGAATGCCTCGATCTCTGCCTGCTCCAGGATCAGCTGGGCGTACGGGATGAGGGTGAACATCTCACCGATCGCGAAAAGGAAGTCGACGTTGCGCTGTTGATCGGCGGTGGGCGTCGCCACGGCGAGCAGGGTCTGCAATGCCCGGGCCTGGTCCAGGAAGACCGCGACATTCGGCGTCGAGGAGAATCCGCGAAGCACCGACTGCCAGTCCCCGAACCGGATCTTCGCCAACCCACTGCTGGGCCCCTGCCGGAACAAGAAGTCGTCATTGGCCGCATCCCTGCGTGTCGGAACCTCCGGCACCTCGGCCAGCAATGGCTTGAGTTGTGGAATACGTTGCGCCACAGGCGACCCCGCGACAGCGCCGCCGGCCGCACGCAGGCCACCGGCAAGCGCGCTCACCAGCAGTGCCGGGGCCCGGCCGACAGGCAAAACGGACATCGCCGCCAGCGCCGCATCCGATGCGCCGAACATGTAGTTCTGCATGAACTTCAGCGACAGCGCCATGTTGACGTGCACCGTGCCCTCCAGCCGCGGCAGGCCGGTGAGCCCCAGCAACGCCATGGTGAAATACATGTCGGATTCGAACGCCCGGGCCGCGATGGTGTCGGCGAGCAACGTAACGATCTTCTCGCCCTCACGGGTGACGTTCATCTTCTCGATCGCATTGAACAACAGGTAGCGCCGGTCGTCCGAGCTTGCGCTGCGCATGTAGTCGATGGCCCGCTCGCTGTAGAGCTTCATTCCGATCAACCGGGCGTAGCCGTCGGCGAGCATGCGGCGGATCTGCGGGAACTCGGTGACCCGCTGGCCGAACAGCACGCGGTTCTCGGCGTGGGTGACGGCCTCGTACATAGCGTGCTCGCAGGCCCCGATCGCACCGAATCCGAGGTTGAACTTGCCGATGTTGACGGTGTTGATCGCGGCATTGAAGGCTGCCTTGCCCTGATGCAGGATGTCGTCGGCGCTGACCGGATAGTTCTCCAGATCGAACGCCGCAACGTACATCTGACCATCGACGACGTTCTTGCGCAGGTGGTAGTTCGAATGCTGGCTGTCGGCCGCGAAGAACAGGTATCCCGTGAAATCTTCCTCGGGACGGCGCCGGTCGAGATCGGAGCTGTCGATGATGGGTTTGTCGGAACGACGGCCGAACACCGAGACCATGCCGGCCAGGTTGCCGTTACCGATGTAGTACTTGCCGCCGTTCGCGGTGTACGAGCCGCCCGCCTCGTTGTCGGGGCCAGGTGTCAGCACCATGTCGGTCGAATACACGTCGGCGCCGTGCGCCTGCTCGGACAGCCCGAAGGCGAAGATCTCCCCCGAATCCAGCAGGGCGGCAGCCTTTTTACGGGCCACTGTGTTCTCTGACTGCCAGATCGGTCCGAGACCGAGGATGGTGACCTGCCAGACGTACCAGTACTGCATGCCGTAGAACCCGAGGATCTCGCTGTACATGGCGTTGCGTGCGGTGTCCCAGCGCTTGTCGGGATCGCCGTTGGCTTCCGACGCAGGGGTGAGGAACGTCGCGAAGATGCCCTCCCGCTTGACCAGATCGAGAAAGTCGCTGTACCAGACCCGATCCCGGTCCTGCTGCTTGAGCCACCGCTTACCGTGCGACTCGAAGAACTCGATGGTGGCCCGGAAGATCTCCCGAGTTCTGGTGTCGAACTGGTCGAAGTCGGTCCGGTTCGGGTCGAACAGGACATCGGATCGTGCGGTCACGCCAAACTCCCCAGGTAGGACTGAGATTCGATGAGGCCTTCGTCGCTGGGCCGTTGGCCGTGACCGAACACCCGCTCGTGTTGGCGGGCTCGCAGCTCCTGGTGTGCATCAGCGGGTTTGGCATAGCCGTAGCGTTTGCGTCCTTCTTCGGGGCTGAGCACTTCGGTTGACCGCGGCGGTATGCCCATGATGTAGGGACCGGCGATCGGAACCACAGACGGTGCAATGATCTTGGACACCAACAGCTTCAGCCGGGGCACCCGGTTGACCACCCCGAAACCGAGCTTGAGCACCGGCCGCACGGCCAGGTCGACCACGCGTGGCTGGTCGAATCCACTGAGCTGGCGCATCCAACGCGGCATGGTGGCGATGGTGCCCGCTCGGAGAAAGTAGTTGAGAATCTCTACAGCAGGCTTCGCGATCCGCGGCACGGGCGGTAGCACCACCTTGGCGTTGAGCAGGTGGTCCATCATCGCGCGGGCGGCCTCACTGACGGCGAGGCGTGGCCGCACCTGTTCGAAGTACTCGTTGATGCCGTCACGAGACCGCGGGACGTCAGCCGGATCGCAAGTCTGGAACTCGGCCGCGCGTGCACAGTCCTGCCAGTAGCGGGCCTCTTCCTCGGTCGTCAGCTTTCCACCGCCGTACAGCTCGTAGGCCTTGAGCACCGAATGCCAGCCGGTGAGCAGGATCCACAGCTGCGACCGGGGGTCGTTGGCGTCGTACTTGTTCCCGCTCAGGGGTTCGGTGCCAATCGCTTTCGAGTGGACTTTCACCAGAACGTCGGCGGTCTTGAGCACCGATTCGGTGTCGGCGAAAGCCACCATCGCGAAGTAACGCACGGTCCGGTCGTATCGGGTACGTGGCCGATCGTAATTGGCGCCGGTGGTGTCGACCGCGGCGATCAGGGCGGGGTCGAGTTCTTCGACCACCACGGCTCGTTGCAGTCCGATGATCGGCGTGGTGGCATGACCCCAGACCTTCCAGGTCACCGAATCCGGCCCGAAGAACCCGTAGTCAGCCATCGGCTGGAGATCAGACATGTGACAACTCCTCTGTTCTGGATCAGGCGCCGCGGAACGCCCGGTAGGTGGCCGATCCGACGAATTCACCCAATGTGGTTGGTGTCCAGTCTTTTCCGTTGTCTTGCAACAACGTCCGCACTGCGCCTTCACAGGTGGACACGAACTGCTCGACCAACACCGGCAGCTTTTTTTCGGCGTCGGTGGTGCCCCAACGTTCCAGCGTGGGAGCCAGCCGTCGGGAGACCTTGCCCACCATCAGGGCGCGACCGTCACGGAAGTGTTTCGCCACGGCCGGGTCCGGGTCGGCGCTCATCACAAGCCGCCAGGAATCAGGCCGGCGGGCAACCGTCTCAAACAGCGCCTGGAAGCCCTCGACGAAGACGGTTTCGTCGGCATCCGCTCGGCCGTAGGGCAGCGCATCGATCGCGCCCTGGACCAGCAGTGTCAACTCCCGCTCGAGCAGCGCCCTCAACAATTCGACCCGGTCGGGAAAACACGAGTAGACCACCGGGCGGGTGACCTTGAGCCGCTGAGCCACCGCGCCGATCGTGACCGCGGCGACCCCCTCGGTCACCGCAATCGTCAGGGCCGCATCCAGCACCTGCGGGCGCCGCCGCTCGGGCCCCAGATGGGCAGCCCTCTCCCGAACGGTTTCTACACTCACGAAGGAAAATGCTACACGCCTGAATAATCATTGACCAGATGGAATGACCTGCCTTTTTGTTGCAGCCTTTACTCCGGTTTCGTCACCGTAGAGTGCCTGCCGAGCCGAGCGTGCTTCAGGTGTCAGTCGACGCGCCGCAGAGCCTCGGGGGTGAGATCGGCCAGCGTCGGGTATCCGTCGACCCCCATGATCAAGTCGGCCTCGGCGAGCAGGGACCGCAGCACGTGCACGATGCCGTCGACACCACCGAGCGCCAGCCCGTACGCATATGGGCGCCCCACGCCGACGGCAGTGGCACCCAGGGCGAGGGCCTTCACGATGTCGGCCCCGTTGCGGATTCCCGAGTCGAACAACACCGGCAGCCCGTCGGCCGCCTCGACCACACCGGGCAGGCAGTCGATCGCCGGCAGACCGCCATTGGCTTGGCGCCCACCATGATTGGAGCAGTAGATGCCGTCGACGCCACCGTCTTTGGCCCGCCGGACGTCATCGGGGTGACAGATGCCCTTCATGATCAGCGGCAATTTGGTCAGCGACCGCAACCACGGCAGGTCGTCCCAGGTCAGCGGATTGCCGAACTGGCTGACCCAGCGCAGTACCGTCGCCTGCGGGTTCTCCTCGGGCGGCTGCTGCAGGCCGGCGCGGAACACCGGGTCACTGGTGTAGTTGGCCAGGCATTTGCCGCGTAACTGCGGGAAGTTCGAGGTGGCCAGGTCCCGCGGGCGCCACCCCGGAACCCAGGTGTCCAGCGTGACGACGATGCCCTTGTACCCGGCCGCTTCGGCGCGCTGCACGAAGCTGGCCGCCAGGTCCTTGTCGGTCGGCGTGTACAGCTGGAAAAAGCCTGGGGTATCGCCGAATTCGGCGGCGACGTCTTCCAGCGGATCCTCGGTCAGGGTGGACACCATCAGCGGCACCCCGGTACGCGCTGCGGCGCGCGCTCCCGCCAGGTCGCCGTGCCCGTCCCGCCCGCAGATGCCCAGAACCCCGATGGGTGCCATGAACAACGGAGAAGGCAGTGTGAGGCCGAACAGGTCGACAGACAGATCGCGCTCCCGGTGCGCGTTGAACATCCGGGGCATCAGCCCCCACCGGTCGAAAGCGGTGCGGTTGACCTGCTGGGTACGCTCATCGCCGGCCCCGCCGGCGACATACGACCAGATGGATGGCGGCATGGCTGCTTGGGCCTTGGCTTCCAGGCTCGCGTAGTCCATCGGCATGGTCGGCAGCACGCCGGACAGCCCCTGCAGGTAGATCTCGAGTTGATAGTCGCCGTACGCCATGACGGCTACCTTTCCATCCCGGACAGCCAACTTGCCATCAGCCCGCGGTGTCGGCCTCCGCTTGCGCCAGCTCGGCCTTCCACTGCCGGAAGGTCTCCTCGGTACGCCCACGGCGCCAGTACCCCGAGATCGACCCCGCCCATTTCGCTGCGACGCCGCGCTCCTTGCGGATGTAGGGACGCAGGTTGTGCATGACAGCCTGAGCCTCGCCGTGGATGAACACCTGAACCTGGCCAGGCAGCCAGGCCGCCTCCTTGACCGCCGCGATCAGCGGTGCGTTGTCTCCGGACTTGTCGTCGCCGACCATGTCCGCCCGTCCCCCTCGATGGATCCAGTTGACCTCGACCCCGGCGGGAGCGGTGAGCTCAATCTCGTCCTCATGGCCGGCGACCTCGATGAAGACCTTGCCGGTCGCATCGGCGGGCAAGGCTTCGAGGGCGGCACCGATGGCCGGCAGAGCGGCTTCGTCGCCCGCCAGAAGATGCCAGTCAGCGGCCGGATCCGGCGAATATGCCCCGCTGGGACCCATCAGGTAGGCAGGTTGGCCCGGCTGGGCCGCGGCGGCCCAGGGTGCGGCCACGCCCTGCTCACCGTGCACGACGAAGTCGATGGTGATCTCGCCACGCTCGGTGTCGACCTTACGAACGGTGTAGGTGCGGACCGTGGGCCGTTCTTCGGCGGGCAACTCCTGAAAGCTGTCCAGCGTCAAGGGTTTCGGCAGTACCGACACGTCGACACTCTCGGGAACGATGACCAGCTTGACGTAGGCATCGGTGGACTCGTTGGGCGAGAACGTGTCGAAGCCGTCTTCGCCGTTGCCGCCCAGCACCAGCCTGACCATGTGGTCGGTCAGTTGCTCACGACGCACCACCTTAAAGGTATGCACGGGTCGTCCTGCCATACCGCCTCCAAAACTCGCTCGGCCGATCTCTTTGTTAGCCGACCTCATCGACTATACGGAGACGGGAGCCACGCATGGGGTCTACCGGTGCCGGCGCAACCGCCAGCACCCGTCCTCGCTGACGACCAACCCCGCGAGTTCCAACGTCGTCAACGGCGCCAGGATCTGATGCGGTGGAAGTGCGGCGAGCATCGCAATCTCGTCCACAGGGTGGGCACCGCGCGACGGCAGCGCGTCGTAGACCTGTTTCTCAGCCGCTGAGAGCCCATCGAGCGGCCCAGCCGCGCGCGGCTCATCCGGTGCGAGTTCGCCTATGCGGCCGACGAGTTCGACGATTTCCTCGGCGCGGCCGACCAGGCTGGCACCACCTCGAAGCAGCACGTGGCAACCCGCCGATGCCGCCGAGGTCACCGGACCCGGCACCGCGCATACTCCCCGGCCCAGCGACTTGGCCCACGCCGCGGTGTTGGCCGCACCGCTGCGCAACCCGGCCTCGACCACCACCGTCGCACCGGAAAGGGCCGCGACCAATCGGTTGCGGGTGAGAAACCGCAGCCGGCCCGGCGCTACCCCCGGCGGATACTCGCTGACCAACAGGCATTCCTGGCGGATCCGGTGGAACAGTGCACTGTGCCCGGCCGGGTATGGATTGTCGATGCCGCCGGCCACGATCGCGATGGTCACCCCCTCACACGCCAGCGCGGCGCGATGCGCTGCCCCGTCGATGCCATAGGCACCGCCGGACACCACCGTCACGTCCCGGTCAACCAGACCCGCCGCCAGGTCAGAGGCAACATGCTCGCCATATGCCGTTGCCGCGCGGGTACCGACGATCGCCGCGGCACGCTCAGTCGCCTCATCGAGCCGCACCGGCCCACTCGCCCACAGCACCAACGGCGGATGATCATTGGGGCGATTGGGTACCTTGTCGACGCCCAAGGCGCGGAATCTCAGCAATGGCCACTCGTCGTCATCGGGGGTGATCAACCGCCCTCCCATTCTGTCGATGAGGTCCAGATCCCGGACTGCACAATCCAATTCCCGACGAGCCTCGATCCGGCTGAACAGCTCCTCCCTGACATCACCGGATTTGACCCGACCGGCCGCCTCGACCGGGCCCACCTGCTTGACCAAGGCCGTCAATTCCGCGCATGGCGGTTCGGCCACCCGTGACAGATACGCCCACGCACGCCGCACCTCGTCGGTCATGGCACACCCGCTGCCCGACGGAAGCTCAGCGCGGTGGCCACATCCTCGTGGGCCGGCATGGTCCGGCCGGCCAGATCGGCCAACGTCCAAGCGACCCTCAAGCACCGGTCGGCACCGCGCATACTGATCAACCCGCGGTCGAGGGCAGACCGCAACGGCTCCATGGCGGCTTTGGGTAATCGGAATTCGCGCCGCAGCAACGGGCCACCGACCTCGGCGTTGGTTCCGATCCCATACGGTTTCCACCGTTCCTGGGCGGCGAGGCGCGCTGCCGCAACGCGTTCACGCACCACGGCGCTGGATTCACCGGCCTGAGGAGCGAACGCCCCGGCGCTGACCGGATACAACTCCACCTGCAAGTCGACGCGGTCCACCAGCGGCCCCGACAGCTTGCCGCGATACCGCAGCTTGGCCTGGGCCGAACAGACACAATCCTGGGATTTGGGCGGTGCGCACGGGCACGGGTTCGCCGCCAGAACCAATTGGAACCGTGCCGGATAGCACGCCACCCCATCCCGGCGAGCCAACCGGATCTCCCCATCCTCCAACGGAGTTCGCAGCGCCTCCAGGGCACTTGAACCCATTTCGGCGAACTCATCGAGAAACAACACGCCCCGATGGGCGCGGCTGACTGCTCCGGGACGGGCCAGACCACTTCCGCCACCGACCAGTGCGGCCACACTCGAAGTATGGTGCGGGGCCACGAACGGCGCCCGTGTGATCAGTGGCGTATCTCCCGCCAGCAAGCCCGCCACCGAATGAATCCCGGTCACCTCCAACGACTCGCCGCGCGACAACGGAGGTAGCAGGCCGGGAAGACGCTGTGCGAGCATCGTCTTCCCGATGCCGGGTGGCCCGGTCAACATCAGGTGGTGGGCACCCGCCGCGGCCACCTCCAGGGCGTAGCGAGCCTGGCCCTGTCCCACGACGTCGGCCAGATCGGCCGACGGCTCCGGCGCGCGCCCGGGCGCCGTGACCCGGGCCTGCAGATCCCCCTTGCCGTCGAGCCAGGCCTGCAGCTGCCGCAGGGTGCGCACACCGCACACCTCGATTCCGTCGACCAGGCTCGCCTCTGCCAGGTTGTCGACGGGCACCACGACCATGGGCCAGCCGTCGCGCTTGGCGGCCAGCACCGCGGGAAGTACGCCGTGAACCGGACGGACCCGGCCGTCGAGGGCGAGCTCCCCGAGCAGCACCGACTTCTCCAGCCGCGCCCAGGCCGTCTTGGTGTGCGCCGAGAGCACTGCCACCGCGAGCGCCAAGTCGTAGACGGAACCGACCTTGCGCAGGGTGGCCGGGGACAGCGCCAGGGTGAGGCGTGACATCGGCCAGCTGTTGCCACAGTTGGTGATCGCCGCCCGGACCCGGTCCCGCGACTCCTGCAAGGCAGTGTCGGGCAACCCCACCAGGTGCACACCGGGCAGCCCCGAGGTGATGTCCGCCTCGATCTCGACGATCACCCCGTCCACCCCGCGCACGGCCACCGAATAGGCTCTCCCCAAACCCATTTCAGCCCACCCCCTTGAGGTGCGCCAGCTCCGGCTTGCGCCGACGCCCGATGCGGACCCCGATCACATCGATCCGCAGGGCAGCGAAGCGCACGTCCTGTTCGGACAGCCAGAGCGCTGCCAGCCGCCGGATCCGGCGGACCTTCTGCGCCGTGACCGCCTCGGCGAGCCCGCCGAACCCGTCCCCGGTGCGGGTCTTCACCTCGACGAACACCACCGTGTTGGTGGCGACCTCCTCGGCAATCACGTCGAGTTCGCCATAACGGCAACGCCAATTGCGCGTCAACGTGCGCATTCCCTGCGCCGCCAGATGCTCGACGGCCAACTGTTCACCCAGTGCGCCGATCTCGGCCCGTGTCAAAGAACTCATGTCCACACCGTGCGGACATGGTCCGACAGCATCGGCCCGGTCAGGCCTGGTTATCCCCAGCGTGGAGTTCATCCACAGGCGCGGCACCCCCGGTAGTGTCCTTAGGTGATGCTCAGCTAATGCCGAAAGGGATCACTTGATGCGCACACGTTGGAGCCGCCGGGTTGCTGTTGTCCTGTCTGCCGTCGCGGTCACGGTCGGTATGGTCGCGTGTTCCAGTTCCGGGTCCGACGAGCTGCTCATCTACAACGCGCAACACGAATCGCTGACGAAAGAGTGGATCGACGCGTTCACCAAGGAAACCGGCATCAAGGTCACCTACCGGCAGGGCGGTGACACCGAGCTCGGCAACCAACTGGTGGCCGAGGGCAACGCCTCACCCGCCGATGTCTTCCTCACCGAGAACTCCCCGGCGATGGCCGCCGTCGAGAAGGCGGGGCTGTTCGCGGACGTCGAGCAGCAGGCCCTCGACCAGGTCCCAGCCCAGTTCCGGCCGTCGTCGGGCAAGTGGACCGGTGTGGCGGCCCGCTCGACGGTCTTCGTCTACAACAAGGCCAAGCTGCCGGCCGACCAGCTGCCGCATTCGATCATGGATCTGCAGCAACCGCAGTGGAAGGGGCGGTGGGGTGCACCGCCGGCCAAGGCGGACTTCCAGGCGATTGTTGCGGCCATACTCGAACTGAAGGGTGAGCCGGCCACCTCGCAATGGCTGGCCGGTTTGAAGACCAATGCCGTTGTGCTCCAGGACAACATCGCCACACTGCGCGCGGTAAACGACGGGCAGGTCGACGGCGGCATCATCTACCACTACTACTGGTTCCGCGATCAGTCCAAGACCAAAGAGATCAGCGGTAACACCGCGCTGCACTATTTCAAGAACTCAGACCCCGGAGCATTCGTCAGCCTGTCCGGCGGCGGCGTGCTGAAATCCAGCAAGAAGCAGGATCAGGCGCAGCAATTCCTGCGGTTCGTCACCGGCAAGGCCGGCCAGGAAGTACTGCGTAACGGCACCTCGTTCGAGTATCCGGTCGCCAGCGGCGTCGCCGCCAATCCCGCTCTGCCACCACTGGACTCGTTGCAGGCGCCCGCGGTCAACCCGTCCAACCTCGATGCCGCCGAGGTCACCGATCTGATGACAAAGGCTGGCTTGCTGTAATTGGTTGCCACAGAGCCCCCGTCAACGCAGCCGGCCGCGCTGCAGCGCTCGGCGGGAGTCCGGCCGGGACCGGGGCTGAGCACCGCCGTGACGCTGTTGCTGCTGGCCACGTTCATCCCGCTGGGCTACGTCGCCTGGTCGGTGATCACGACCGGTCCGACCCGGGTGATCGAGCTGGTGGTGCGGCCACGTGTCGGAGAGCTCCTGATCAACACCGTAGGTCTGGTGCTGATCACCGTGCCGGTGTGCGTGGTACTCGGGGTCGGTTCGGCCTGGCTGGTCGAGCGCACCGACCTGCCGGGGCGGACGTGGTGGCGGCCGGTGTTCGTCGCACCGCTGGCGGTGCCCGCGTTCGTCAACAGCTACGCCTGGGTCAGCGTGGTGCCGTCGTTGCACGGGTTGTCGGCCGGGGTGCTGATCGCGACGCTGTCGTACTTCCCGTTCGTCTACGTGCCTGCGGCGGCCACCCTGCGCCGTATCGACCCGGCTCTGGAGGAATCGGCCCGTGCGCTGGGATCCGGATCGTCCGGGGTGTTCTTCCGGGTGGTGCTGCCACAGCTACGCCTGGCGATCCTGGGCGGCGCCCTGCTGATCGGTGTGCACCTGCTGGCCGAATACGGCGCGTTCGCGATGATCCGATTCTCGACCTTCACCACGGCGATCTTCGAACAGTTCCAGGCAACCTTCGACGGGGCTGCCGGCGCCACGCTCGCCGCTGTCCTCGTGCTGCTGTGCCTGCTGCTGTTGGTCACCGAGGCCGCCGCCCGGGGTAACGCCCGCTTCGCCCGGGTGGGCCCGGGAGCCCAGCGTGCCGGCGCGCCGATGCGCCTGGGCCGCAGCATGTTGCCGGCCACCGCCGGGCTGTTGGGCCTGGCCGCGCTGGCGTTGGGAGTGCCGTTGTGGACGCTGACGCGCTGGCTGTGGATCGGCGGCTCGCAGGTGTGGGAGCCCATGGACATCGGTACCGCGCTGGCCCAGACCGCGACGCTCGCCGCGGCCGCCGCGGTCCTGACCACCGTGCTGGCTTTCCCGTTCGCCTGGGTCGCCGTCAGATACCGCGGTCTGCTGGCCCGTTCGATCGAGGGTGCCAATTTCATCACCAGCTCGATGCCCGGAATCGTCACCGCTCTGGCCCTGGTCACCGTGGCGATCCGCTACGCTCCCCCGCTCTATCAGACTGCGGCCCTGGTGATCTGCGCCTACGTGCTGCTGTTCCTCCCGCGTGCCCTGGTCAGCCTGCGGTCCGGACTGGCACAGGTGCCGCCGGCGGTGGAGGAGGCCTCACGCTCCCTGGGAAGCTCGCCCGCACGCACGTTCGTGCGGATCACCCTCCGGCTGACCGCCCCGGCCGCGGCTGCCGGCGCCTCACTCGTATTCGTGGCGGTGGCAACGGAATTGACTGCGACCCTGTTGCTGGCGCCGACCGGCACCCGCACCCTGGCGATGCGGTTCTGGTCACTGAGCAGCGAGTTGGACTACGCCGCGGCGGCGCCCTACGCCCTGATGCTGATCGCCCTGTCGATCCCGGTGACCCTGATGTTGTTGCGCCAGTCGACGAAGGTGGCCGCTCTGTGACCGACGATGTTCTCCAGGTACGTGGGCTTCGCAAGTCCTTCAACGGCACCGTGGTGCTCGACGGCATCGACCTGACCCTGGCACCGGGAACCATCACCGCAGTGGTCGGTTCTTCCGGGTGCGGCAAGACCACGCTGCTGCGCGTGATCGCCGGCTTCGAATCTCCCGATGCCGGCACGGTAACCATCGTGGGACGCCAAATGGCAAGCCCCACAGACACTGTCGCCCCACACCGCCGCGACGTCGGCTACGTGGCACAGGATGGCGCGCTGTTCCCGCACCTCACGGTGGCCCAGAACGTCGCCTACGGCCTGCGCGAGCGTGGGACGCGGGCTCGCTCCAGGGTCATCGAGCTGCTGGACAGCGTGTCCCTGGATTCCTCGTTCGCGCAACGCCGGCCGCACCAACTCTCCGGCGGTCAACAGCAGCGCGTCGCACTGGCCCGGGCCCTGGCCCGCCGGCCGGTGGTCATGCTGCTCGACGAGCCGTTCAGCGCACTGGACACCGGGCTGCGCGCGGCCACCCGAAAATCGGTGGCGCGGACGTTGTCCGACACCGGGGTGACCACCCTGATCGTGACGCACGACCAGGAGGAGGCGCTCTCGATCTCCGATCAGGTCGCGGTGATGCGCGAGGGCAGGTTCACCCAGGTCGGCACAGCGCAGGAGGTGTACCGGCACCCCGCCGATCGGTTCACCGCCGAATTCCTCGGGGATTGCATCACGTTGCCGGGCATCGTCGCCGCTGGGGTGGCCGAATGCGCGCTGGGCCGGATACCTGTCCAAGCCGGCGCCGCCGACGGACCGTGCAGCCTGGTGCTACGTCCTGAACAACTTGTCGCCACGGCGATTTCCGACAGTGCAAGTGATGCCGAAGCGGCAGCCACGATGGGAACCGTGATCGCCACCGAGTTCCTCGGCCACGATGTACTGCTCACCATCGAACCGCCGGCCGCCGGTGAACCCATCGTCGTGCGCCAGCACAGCCTGAATCCGCCGGCATGCGACACCAAGGTCCGAATCGACGTGCGTGGCGCCGGGACGGCATTGTCTTGAACCCCATAGTCGAGGCGCTGCGGGCTCACGGCGACCGGATCGCGGTGCTGACCGAGACTCAACAGGTCAGCTACTCGACTCTTGCCGGTCTCGTGTCGCAGGCCTCGGCGGAACTGGGTCCCGAACGTCGGCTCGTGCTACTCGAAGCACGCAATGACCTGCCCACTCTGGTGCACTACCTCGGTGCCCTCGCGGGCGCCCACGTATCCCTGCCGGTACCCGCGGGCACCGATCACCGCGAGATCCTGCAGACCTACTCCCCTGACACCGTCGTCGACACCGCGGGTATCCACCACCGGCGCGCCACCAGCACACACCGGCTCCACGACAATCTGGCGCTGCTGATGTCGACCTCGGGTAGCACCGGGTCGCCGAAGCTGGTGCGCCTATCCCACACCAACCTGGTCAGTAACGCCGCCGCCATTGCCGACTACCTCGCGATCAGCGAATCCGACCGGGCGGCAACCACATTACCCATGTCCTACTGCTACGGACTGTCCGTGATCAACAGCCATCTGCTGCGCGGTGCGGGTTTGATCCTCACCGACCGATCCGTGGTCGACGACGAGTTCTGGGAGTTGTTCACCCGTCACCGGGCCACCACCTTCGCCGGGGTACCGCACACCTTCGCACTGCTCGACCGGATCGGGTTCGACGCCATGGACCTACCCCACCTGCGCTACGTCACCCAGGCGGGTGGACAGATGGCTCCTGATCGTGTGCGCCGCTTCGCGATGCTGGGACAGCGCCGCGGCTGGCAGCTGTTCGTGATGTACGGCGCCACCGAGGCGACTGCCCGGATGGCCTACCTGCCACCGGAACTCGCCCTGTCACATCCTGAAACCATCGGTCGTCCGATCCCCGGAGGCAGCCTGTCCATTCGCCGTGGCGACGCGTGGCCCGACGGCACCGGTGAACTGGTCTACCGCGGCGCCAACGTGATGCTCGGATACGCGCAACGGCCCGAGGATCTGGCGCTGGGTGCCAGCGTCGAGGAATTGCGCACCGGCGACATCGCGCGACGCGCTCCTGACGGCCTTTACGAGATCATCGGCCGCAGTAACCGGTTCGTGAAACTGTTCGGATTGCGGATCGATCTGGACCGCCTGCAGGCCGCCCTGGCCGAACATGGCGTGACGGCGCTGTGCACCGAGGGTAGTGGCACTCTCGCGGTCGCTGCCCTGAGCATCGGGAACACCAGCGTCGAGGAGGTGCAGCGACTGACCGCCACCGTGGCGGGTGTGCCTGCCGGCGCGGTGCGCGCCGCGATCGTCTCCGGACTGCCCCGGCTGGTCTCGGGCAAACCGGACTATCCGGCGGTGCGGGCCCTGGCTGCCGGCTCCCCTGACACCGATGCCACCGAACTTCGGGATCTGTTCGCCGAGGTCCTACATGTCCCTGCCGAGTCCATCGGCCGCGAAGCGAGTTTCGTCGACCTCGGCGGTAACTCACTGTCCTATGTGGCGATGTCGGTTCGTCTGGAGCGCACCCTGGGTCGACTTCCGAAGGACTGGCACCGGATTCCCCTGTCCGAACTCGAACGAAGCAGCAGTCCCGGACCGCGCCGGTGGGCGACAGTGGAGACGAGTGTTGCGCTACGCGCCGCGGCCATTGTGCTGATCGTCGGCTCGCACGCGGAACTTTTTGCGCTGTGGGGTGGTGCGCACATCCTGCTCGGCGTGGCCGGCTACAACTTCGGCCGGTTCTGCCTGACACCGGTGCCGCGGCAGACGCGATTGCGTCACCTACGCAACACGATCACCTGGATCGCGGTGCCGTCGGTCGTGTGGGTCGCCCTCGCACTCGTCCTCACCGACGACTACCGCGCTTCGAACCTGTTGCTGGCCAACAAGTTCTTCGGGCCGCACGACAGCATGACCGCCGGACGTTTGTGGTTTGTCGAGGTGCTGGTCTGGATCCTGGTGGCACTGGCCGTGGTGTGTGCACTGCCGGGCAGCGACCGGTACGAGCGACGCCGTCCCTTCGCCTTCGCCGCGACGTTCCTGGCGTTCGGGCTGATATTGCGTTACGACCTGCCCGGTTTCGACCTGGGCCGCGAAGCCTGGTTCACGGTGTTGGCGTTCTGGTTCTTCGCCGCCGGGTGGGCGGCGGCCAAGGCCACCGCCACCTGGCAGCGGGCGATCGTCACAGTGGTGCTGATGGTGGGCTTGCACGGCTACTTCGACAACAGGGCCCGGGAAACCTTGGTACTGGCAGGATTCGCATTGCTGATCTGGCTGCCGGCCCTGCGCTGCCCGACGATGGTGGCGGCCGGGTGCGGACTCCTTGCCGAGGCCTCGCTGTACACCTACCTGACGCACTACCAGGTCTATCCGTTGTTCGGTGACCACCGGCTGCTCGGTGTCCTGGCCGCACTGCTCGTGGGCACCGCACTCACCTATGTGGTCAACATGATGCGAAGATGTCTGGCATCAATCGCCACTGGGACCAGGAACGGACAGGGCGCTCGATCAAGAACCGTCTTCGGCCTTGCGATGCGGATTGGGAACTGAGGACTGTGGAACACCGCTGAGCTTGCGGAGCGTGGCGATGCAGGCATGGAGTTCTTCGAGGGCCACACCGGCCGCCTTGGCACGGAAGAAGTCATGCAACTGGCGCAGTGACTTTTTTTGCGCGCCGGCGCCTCGACGCGTCACCTCGATGCGGATGACCCGCCGGTCGTCGTCCGATGGAGTTCGTCGCAACAGGTCTGCCGCAACGAGTTTGTCGATATCGGAGGTGATCGTGCTCGGCAATACGTTGAGGTAGTCGATCAACATGCCGGGACGGTCCAACCCCGCATGGACCAGAAAGATGATGCCCAGTGCGCGTTCGGAGATCCCATACTCGCGGGCGACGGGCGTGGTGAGAGTTGAAATCATGCGTCGGATGTCGGTCGCGGCGCCGAGGAAGTCCACGATGTCGCCGTCGTCGGCAGCTCCAATGGTGTCAGCCACGACGCAACACCCTACCTGACCTCGCCTTCTAGCACCGACATCCGCCAGGTAGTTCATTATCTGAAATATGTGCGCTACTGTCTCACCCAGGCGAGGTTCGCCTCGCGCGTCATCTGTCGCGGGCAACAGTGCGGAGTGTTATGAAGCCATCAACTCGTGTTCACCAGCCTTCGGTTGCCGACCCTGGCGGAGGCTCACGCGCGCATCTGCCGTGGAAGCCCCTCACCTGTTGGGTGATCGGAGCCGCGCTGGCGGTCGTATTCCTGGTGACCGCGGAGAAGCACGGACCGGCATCGTCGGACAATGCGAATCCAGCGGGTGCAGGCAAACCGCCTCCGGTGCAACCACTCTGGCCCAGCATCGACTTTGTCTTGTGGGGACAGATATTGGGCGCCGCGCTCCTCGTTGTCACTATCGTCGCCTCGGTTCTGGTGTGGAGGCGTCATCCCGGCCATCCGGTCATCCTCATGATCCTCGCCTCCAGCACACTCTTCTGGTGGGATCCGATCAACAACTGGGCGATCGGCTTGGTCTACAACCCGGACCTCTGGCACTTTCCGCGGAATTGGCCGTGGCTCAACATCTCTCCGATTATCGAACCACTCACCTCGTTCATCTACGCGCCCTACGTCCTGCTTCCGTACTTCCTGGCCATGCCGATCCTGAGAGCGGTCCAACGACGTAGCGGCCCGAAGGCTTTCGTGTGGCGCCACCCGCTGATTTCGATAGCCGTGCTCACGTTTGTCATCGGCGCCATTTGGGATGCCGCCCAAGAGATCCTGCTCACTCGCACCCAATTTCTGACCTACAGCCACGTCGTCGAATTCGGCTCGATCGACGTGGGCAAAAACAGTCAGTTCCCCCTTTTGATGGCCAGCGTGCTCATCACCATCATCATGATTCCCGCGTCGATTCTGCTCTATCGGGACGACACCGGAAAATCCCAGGCACACAAGATCGCCCAGCGATTGCGCTTCCATTCTCGTCGGCCCAAGTTGGCCACCTTTCTGGTGATGGCGATCATCCTGAATGTCGCAATGATGAGCTTCAGCTCAGCTTTCTGGCTGGTGCGTGCCACCGGCGCTGCCACCAGCGTCGCCTGTCCGTGGCCTTATCCAGAGGCGAAGACCTGGGATCCACGCGGTTATTACCAATCCCAGGGAGCCCCCGGGCCTTTCACCGCCGGCAAGGCCAGTTCGTGGCAGATCGGGCAACCCGACGGCCGGCCGACCGACATCAGCGTGGAATCCGACCGCTGCAATCCTCGATGACTTCGGTGCCGGCGGGGTCAAACCATGGCGCCCCGCCGGTCAACCGCCGACGATGAGTTCGGCGGCTCGCTCGCCGATCATCATCGCCGCAGCATTCGTGTTGCCCCCGACGATGCTCGGCATGATCGACGCATCAGCCACTCGTAACCCCTCAATACCCCGGACCCGTAGCTCTGGATCGACGACCGCACGCTCGTCGGTACCCATCCGGCACGTCCCGACCGGGTGGTAAACCCCCGACGCATTGCGGCGCACAAACTCGGCCAGATCAGCACCGGTGCGATTCGAACCCGGCAGCACCTCGCGGCCGACTTCCCCCGCAATCGCCTGGTGGGTCAACGTCTCCCGGACGAGCTCCATGCCGGCCACCAGAGTCGCCACGTCCCGGGGCTCAGCCAGATAGTTCGGATCGATCAGTGGAGCAGTGAACGGATCGGTCGACGCCAGGCGCAGGCTCCCCCGGCTCTCGGGATAGATCATCGTCGGCATGAGCGTCAGCGACGATGACGACTCGGCGGCCAGGTGCAGACCCGGACTGTCCTGGTTCGCGGGGTAGCTCATCGGAAGGATGAACATCTGCAAGTCCGGAACGTCAGTACCCGTTCCCACCCCGCTGTCGACGAACGCCACCGCTTCGAACAGGGTGTGGGCAAGGTAGGTAGATCGCGGACGCACGCATTCACGCACCGCTGCCCTGGCGAAACTCAGCGGCGACGCGCTGCGACCGCCGCGAGCCTGATAGGACATCGGCACAAACAAGTGATCATGCAGATTGTCACCCACGGGCAGGTCGGCGATCACTTTGATCCCATGTTCACGCAAATGGGCCGCATGGCCGATGCCGGAGAGCATCAGGAGCCGCGGCGAACCGAGGGAACCGGCGCTCAGGATCACCTCGCGGCTCGCGCGAGCAGGACCGATCGGTCGCCGGTTGCGGCCCGCCACCAGCTCCACACCCGTTGCGCGCCCGGCCTCCACGATCACCCGGGTCGCCGTGACACCGGTGAGTACGCGCAGATTCGGCGGCGCGTCCGATAGATACCCGCGATCGGTGCCCACTCGTCTGCCGGCGCCGGCGCTCTGCTGTAGCGGCGCCACCCCAACCTGCTGCGCACCGTTGTAGTCGTCATTCATTCCGACGCCGGCGATCGCCGCGAGGGCGACCATGTAGCTTTCGGTGACACTCGCCAGGCCCGTGGCCCGCTCCACTGCGATCGGACCGTGTCCGCCACGCAGCTCGCTGGGACCGTCCTCGAAGCTCTCCAGCCGCCTGAAGGACGGCAGTACCTCAGCGAACCCCCAACCCTTCGCTCCGGCGGCGGCCCAATCGTCGTAGTTCTGGCGGTTTCCGCGCACAAAAGCCATACCGTTGATCACGCTGCCGCCGCCGAGTACCCGGCCGTGAGACTGTGGAAGGGTGCGGCCCTTCATGTGTCGTTGAGGGACGCTGAACGCGGGCCAGGTGACCAGGCGCTGCAGTGGTGTGACCGCATGGATGGCCCCACACATGCCGGGGACAGTGACCAGCGGGCCGCCCCGCTGGCGCCCCGACTCGATCAAGGTGACCGTAGCGCCGGCGTCGGCCAGACGTCGGGCCACGATCGCACCTGCACTACCCGAGCCCACGACGACGTAGTCCGCCGACTCCAACCCGGCCGAACCCTTGGTCGCCGCTGCTCGCTTCATTACCAAGACCTTTCATAGACCCGCATTTATTTCATATTCTGAAGTATATAGAGACACTAGCGTATTCAGACCACGGATCCGTAGAGTCCAGGAACTTCACAGATTGGATCATTCCCTGGGGTGCAACGAATTTCGTCGCGCGGCCGGCCTCACGCCGTGATCGAAGCGATGCTCCCCGTCACGTACCCGGCGTCGCCTGGTAGTCGCTTCTCGGTCGTGCCGCTGACGGTACTCACGGTTCACCGAATTCGGGTGAGCTGAAATGGCATCTCGATGACCAGAGACCGGTTGATCCCGCAACCACCGCTGATCCCTACCGTCCGGTCCCAACCGGAGAAGGATGTCACCTCGTCGAAGCTCGGCGATCCTGACAGATCGGGCGAGAAATACATCAACTGCTCGGCCGGTGAAGCGGCGCCGTCGTGGCACGGCTCCCACCGGTCGAGGTGTCGGCGCACCGACCACAGGCCAGCTGAGTCACATCGTATCGGCGCGTTCCACCCTTGGCTGCTGCTCACGTCGCCTGCACAGTCATACGTTTCGACACTGCACGTAGTACTGATCGTCCAGGTACTCGTCACATTGGCTTCGTCATGAAAGATCTCGTTGGTTTTCGCCCAAGTCCCGTCTGACACTGCGCGATACACGCCGTTGAGGGTGGGATCACAGAATGCCGCGGCAGCGCTCGGGGCGGTAGTCAGGGCCGCGACAAATGCCACAGCGACCAGTACCACCGTTGGCAGCACAGCAGTCGCCGGTCGCCGCCCCACGGTCTGTGCCGATGTCACGGGTGATCCTCCATCACGAGGTCCTTCCAGCTCGCCGGCCGCTTGGCAGCGACGAGGTTGGATTGCTGATAGGTCTGGCCGTCAGGCGTGACGTAGCGTCCGGAATTGGGGTCGTACTGTGCGAAGACCACCGCAGGCGCAGAGTGAGTGGTGTTGCCGCCGAACGCACTCGGTGCCACCGGGGCCGGGCCGACCGGGTCGGGAGGCGGTCCCGGAGGTGCGAGGTCTGGCGCCGGGGCTGCCGGCGGCATCGGGGTGCCGTCGATCGGACCGAAAATATGGTCGTCGTTGGTGACACGAGCGTCGGGTGGCACGCCTTGAGCAATCAGGTTGGGGTCCAGCGGGTAAGGCCCGGTCAAGTGTTCGCGCATCGCCAGGGGCACATAGGGTTTGTCGCTGTTGCACATCTCAGCAGTGGGCGCGCGCTTTCCTGGCTTATTCATGCAGGGGTAATTGCGGGCCCCGCGCACCGCCAGCGGTGAGTCCTGTGGCAGCTTGCAGTACAGACCGTCAGGCGTATCCACTTCGGAGGTGTCGTCAGGAGACCGCCATTGGCTGGGCGGCAGGAAGCCAACGGTGCACGACGGTGGATCCCCGAATGACATGGTGAAATCGCCTTGTCCCAGCCCGGTCGGATTGTGGTCGGGTGCTGCCGAGATGATGTTGGCGACAAAGGGTGGCAGCAACACCAGGATTTGTTCGAGGCCCGGCCGGTAGGTGACGAGAATCTGTCCGATCGAGGTCAGGTTGGCCAGCAGCACCGGCAGTGTCGGCTTGACCTGTTGGAAGAGCCGGGATGCTTCGTTGATGGAGCCCGGTCCGTCGGTGAGCACCTTCCGGATCTGTTGATCGTCGTCGACCAGGGTGGTGGTGATATTGGCCAGGCTGTGCACCCAGGTCCGCAGATCGGCGTCGGCAGCGGCCTGGGAATCGAGCAAGGGTCCGGAGTCCTCGACGAGAGCTCTCGTGGAGTCGCGCACATCGTGCAGACCGCCCGAGACTTTCGCTGATGAGTCCATCAGGGACCCAAGGTCGTAGCCTGCGCCGTTGAAGGCTTTGAAGCTTTCGTCGAGCAGTAAGCCGAGTTTGTCTTTGGGGATGCTCTGGATCAACGCGCTGGTTTGGTCCAGCAGTGGTCCGACTTGTTGCGGAACGGTGGTGTCCGCCATGGCAATCGTCGAACCGTCGTGCAGGTACGGGGGCCCGTCCGCGGTGGGCAACAGGTCGAGGTATTGCTCCCCGATCGCCGACACGCTGCGTACATCAGCCCGCAGTTTCACGGGTATCTTCGGCGACGCATCCAGCGACAGAGTTGCTTTGGCTCCGCGTGGAATCAGCGAGATCGCCGTCACCTTGCCGACCTGCACCCCGCGGTATGTCACGTTGGAAAAGCGGTACAGCCCACCGGTTCCCGGCAGCTCCACCGTCACGGTGATGCGTCCCACACCGAGCAACGTCGGCGCCTGGATGTAGACCACGACCATGGTGACGAGCCCCACGATGGAGCCGATCGCGAAGAGCACCAACTGAATCCGGACCAACCGAGTCAGCACTTAGCGACCTCCCTCATCAGCCGGGGGAATTGGCGCGGCTGCGGGAGGGACGGGTCCACCCGGGAGGACCACCGGCGGACCTGCGGGCGGAGCCGGCGGGGCAAACTCAGCACCCTCCGGCGGCACCGCCAGCGGTGCGCCCAGCGGATTGTTGGTGTAGTACCAGTCATAGCCCGGATCTCCGGGGGCGGGCACCAGTACTGCGCCGTCGACCCCCCAGCGGGTCCCCAGGAACATACCGCGTTTCAGGCGGGGAACGGTCAGATCAGCAACGGCGAACAGGTTCATGTAGTCACCTTTGAGGCCGCGGTCGATCACGTTCTGGCCGTACGGAAAGACCGTCGCATACATCAGGCCGTCGATGATGCCCGGGCCGGCATCGGCCAGCGCACGAATGGTGGGCTGTAGGTTTTGCAGGTTTGTCACCAGGTCGGCCTGCGTGTCGTTGATCAGCGCCGTGGCGGTGTTGCTGAAAGCCCGCAACTTGTCCAACGCGGTGATGATGCGCGGCTTCTCGGCCAGGAGCACCTGGAGCGCGGGGGGCAGCGTGCGCAGCGTCTCGGTGAGCACGTCATGCTGTCCGGCGAACGTGCCGGACAGCCGGTCGAGGGCATCGATGGAGGCAATCAGATCGCCGCGCTGACGATCCAGCACGCCGACGAACCTGTCGAGGCGGCCGATCAGGTCACGGATGGCGTCCTGGCGACCGGACAATGCCGCATTGAAATTGTGAACAATGTCGCCCACCTGACCCAGGCCCCCGCCGTTGACCACCGCAGACAACGAGGACAACGTCTGCTCGGTAGAGGGATAGGTCGATGATCGGTTCAAGGGAATGGTGGATCCCGGTGCGACCTGCCCCTGCGGCGGCTGCCCGGGTGGCGGATCCAGCGCCAGGTGCTGTGATCCCAGCAGGCTGGTCTGCCCGACGGTGGCGACGACGTTGGCCGGGACCTTGGCTCCACCCTGAAGCCGGACTTCGACGTCGGCGTGCTGACCGCGCAGCATCATCCTGCCGACGCTTCCGACGACCACATCGTTCATCAAGACCGGCGAATTCGACTCAAGCGTACCGACATTGGCGATCTCAACGTGGTAGACCGTGGCTCCAGAACCATGTCCGACAGTGCCTGGCAGCGGCAGGGAGTTCACCCCATTGAAGGCACACCCCGACAGCATGAGCACCGTGGTGGTGCTGACCGCCATGCGCATCCCCATTGAACGCCGGCCGATCATGATGGCGGTGTCCCGGTGAAGGCCGAAACAGACGGAGGCAGTTCGGCCGGTATGGGGGCGCCTCCGGTACCGCCGGGTGCCAGCGCGGGGTCGGTGTAGATGATGTTGCGTGGCGACGGAGCCAGCGCGGGGTTGATCGGGATGGGCAAGTTGTTGAAGTTGAGTTGGTCCAGTGCCGGACCGAGGTACTGCGCACAGAGTTTCGCGGTTTCCGACGCGGTGGTGTTCTTGACGGCACCGATTGCAGCACAGACGAACTGCACCGGGTTGGCGAAGTTCGTGAACGAAATCGAGCCGAGAATAGTGCCGGTATCAGGGTTGTAGTCGGCGTAGCCGTTCGTGAGCGCGGTCGGTGTCACGTGCAGGAGTTGCTCAAGGTCTTTGCGATGGTCGACGAGGTTGGAGGTGACATTGGCCAGGCGTTGGACTTGTTCGCTGGTTTTGTCGCGGGTTCCGGCAATGAACCGTTGGACTTCGCCGAGTGCCGAGGACAGATTGTTCAGTGCGGCGTCCAGGTCGGTGCGGTTGTCGTCGAGGATGCTGGTCAACGTGGCGAACCGGCCCTGGAATTCGACGATCTGAGGGTTGGTCTCGCGCAGTGTGGTGACCAGGGTTTGCAGGTTTTTGACGGTGTCAGCGATGTTGCCGCTGCCGTCGGCAAGGATGCGCCCGACACCGGCCAGTTGGTTCAGCGTTTGGCGGAGTTTGTCACCGTTGCCGTCGAATGCGTTGGCGGTGCTGTCGATGAATCGCGCGATCGCCGGAGTCGAGACCTGACTGTTTGGTCCCAATTCGGTTGCCAGGCGCATCAGTTGGGATTTGACTTCGTCCCATTCGACCGGGACGGCAGTTCGGTTGATCGGGATCACGGCGTGGTCGGCCATGACCGGGCCGTTGGCGTGGGGGTCGCTGGACCGATAGGCCGGGGTCAGTTCGACGTAGCGGGCAGCGAGCAGGTTGGCGGCGACGACGACGGCTTTGGCGTCCGCGGGGATGGGCACGTTGCCGTCGATGTCCAGCGACATCCGCACCTGGCTGCCTTCCGGGGCGATAGCCGTGATGCTGCCGACTTTGATTCCCGCGACGCGGACGTCGTCGCCCGGGTAGATGGCAGTCGCAGAGGCGAAGTAGGCAATCACTGTTTTCGTGCCGAAGAACGAAGCGTGCACCAGCACCGCGCCGGCCGCCACGGTCAATGCGATGAGCACTCCCGCCAGTGGGGTGCGATGTCGAGCGTTCATGGCGGTCCCCATTGCTCTTGAGGTTGTGGGATGCCGTTGCGCGGGAACGGGAATTCCGCGCGTGGGCCTGCGTTGTCGGGCGGCTGCCCTGCGTCGGCTCCTCTACGGAATCCGAAGGCGTAGTCCAAGAAGGGCTGCAACAGTTGGGGCATGCTCAAGTTGGCGATCTGGGCTTGGTAGTACGGGCCGCTGGAAACCAGCTCACCCGTGCTGAGTTCGTATTTCGCCAATCCGGGCAGCGCTTTGGCAATGTTGTCTCGGTTCTTCTCCAGAACAGCCGTGACGGCGTTGAGTTTGTCGAGCGTGGGGGCCAGTTCGGCCTCGTTGTCGTGCACCAGGCCGGTCAGCTGATTGGCCACTGCGGAGGTGTTGGCGAGCAGTTCAACGATCGCTTGACGCACTTGCACGAGCACATCCAGTAGTGCGTTGCCGTCGAGGATGAGCGTGTTGACCTGTTGACTGCGTTCGGAGAGGACCGCACTGACATCGCTGACGTGTGTGAAGAGCTCGCCCAGGGTTTGGTTACGTGCATTGAGTGCCCGGGACAATCGGGTGAGGCCGTCGAAAGTCGATCCCAGATCCGGAGAGATCTCCTCGATGGTGGCCGAGAGAGTATCCAGAGACTGGTTGAGCGTGTCGGTGTCGGTGCCGGCGATGTCGGTGGCGAGGTCGCCCACGGCTTCGGTGAGTGAGTAGGGCGAAGAGGTACGGGTCGTCGGGATGACGTCCAGCGCGCGCATCCGGCCGGGCCCGGCCGTGTTGACGGTCAGCACCCGCTGTCCCAGCAGCGAACCCGTGCGGATGTGAGCGGTGGTTTGCGATCCCAGCGAAATGTCACTGGCAAGCGAGAAGGTGACGAGGGCCTGCCCGTCATCGAGTTCCACGCTCGATACCGTTCCGACTTTCGTTCCCGACATGGTCACGTTGTTGCCCACGGTCAACCCGCCGGCTTGCCCGAACAAGGCTTGATATCGGATCTCGGTGGCATAGGACACCAACAGCTGGGTCCGCAGGCCGACAGCGATCACCAGCAGGACCACAACGAGGCCGAGGAAGCCGCGCCGGATCAACTGGGGTCCACGATATTTCAGCATCAGTTGTCTGAGCACCTTCCCGTTTCTTGCTTCATCCAGGGAAAGACCGCAGTGCGTCCTTGAAGATCGGTGACTCGAACGGCCACGCCGCACAGGTAGTAGTTGAAGAAGCTGCCGTAGGCGCCCAGACGTGCCAGTTTGCGGTAGTTGTGCGGCATCCGCTGCAGTCCGGCGTCGAGGTGGTCTTTTTGCGTATCCAGGTTGGAAGCCAGACGGTTGAGTTCGTCAACGCTGCCGGACAACGGTGGGCGCGTCTGGGTCAGCAGGTCGGCCAGCGACGCGGTTCCGTTGTCAAGGGCAGTGACCGCCTTGCCGATCGGATCGCGATCGGCGGCGAGTTGACTGGCGAACTGCTGTAGGCGATCGATCGTGCCGGAGAACTTCTCGCCGTCTTTGGCCAGCGTGCCCACGGCGGTGTTGAGGTTGTCGATGAGCTGCTGAACGAGTTGATCGTTGTTGGCGAGGTCGGTTGTGAAAGAGGAGGTTTCCGACAGCAGCGACTGTAAGGCTCCGCCCTGCCCCTGCAGGACCTGCAGCAACGATTGGGTGAGCGCATTCACGTCGTCGGGCTTCAAACCCTGGGTTACCGGTCGCAGGCCGCCCAGGAGCAAATCGAGGTCGAGCGCCGGCGCGGTACGTTCGACCGGGATCTCGGCTCCGGCGGGCAAGATGGCAGTGGGCCCCGGTGCAGCGGCGAGCTCGAGGTAGCGGTCCCCGGTCAGGTTGAGATAGCGCACCACCGCTCTGGTTCCGGTGGTGAGCACCGCCGTGCGATCGGCGTCGAAGGTGACCAGCACCGTGGTGTCCGGCCGCAGTTTGACGCCGTTGACCGTGCCGACTCGGATGCCGGCCACCCGCACCGAATCCCCCTTTTTCAAACTGGAGGTATCGGCAAATACTGCGGAGTAGTCCTGCGATGATCCGGTCCGATACTGACCGAAGACAACGAACAAGCAGGCAGTCAGTATCGCCATGACGACACCGAACACGCCGAACTTGGCGGCCGTGACCATCGTCGAGCGCCTCATCCGGGTTGCCCGATCTGCGCGGAGTTCCTCGGCGGTCCCGAGATCGGTCCGAACAGCGTTTGCTTGAGGCCATCGGAGTTCAGTAGAACGCCGTCGTTTCCATATCGCGCCGGGTTGGTGCCGACGTCAGCAATGACGAACGGCGGCCGGGACAGATACCGCACGTTCGGTAGCCCAGCGACGCATTGCGGACCGCCGGTCGCAGCAACCTTGGGCAGATCGACTGGGTACCGGTAGCGCTCCTTGCCCAAGACGAACCCCGCATTGACCATGGCTCCGGGCACTTGTGGTTGCTTGATGTAGGCGGCTTGGATCAACCCGCCCATCAGGCAGTACAAGGCTTGGTCGTACTTACGGGTCAAATCGGTGGTCGGCACCAGCAGATGCACAGCATCGGTCAGCGGCGCGCGATTGGCCGTCAAGACGTCGTTGCCGACATCGGCGAGACCGATCATGCTGACCAGAAACGCATCGAGGTTGTGTTGCTCGTCAACGATGCTCCGGCTGATCCGGCTTGCGTTGCCCGCAGCGGTGAGCAGAACGGGTGCTGTGTCGGCATAGGCGTTGAGCACTGTTGGCGCAGTGGCCAAGTCGTGGCTCAACGCCGGCAATCCAGGTTCCAGGGTCGCGAGGTAGGCGTCCAGGTCGACCAGCATCTGACCGATCGACTGTCCCCGTCCATCGACGGCGGTGGCGATCGCGCCCAGCGTCTGGTTGAGTTTGACCGGATCGATCTTCGACAGCACCGAGGTGAGTTGCTCGAAAACGGTGTTCACTTCGACGGTGACCCGTGAGGCGTCCAGCACTTGACCGGGCGCCAACGTCTCCGATGACGGATCGGGAGGGTCGACAAGCTGAACGTACTTCGCGCCGAACACCGTCGTCGACGCGACATCTACCCCGACGTTCGCCGGAATCTGCTGCAGCTGTGCCGGATCCATCGCCAGATGAAGTACCGCGCGCCCGTCGGGCAACGTCTCCAACGACTTCACAGCTCCGACTTGGACCCCTCGCAATTTCACCTTGGCATCGGGGTTCATCACCAGTCCCGCTCGAGACGACATCACCGTGACCGGGACCGCGGTGTTCAGATCACCGCGGAACAGCACCGCCACCATGGCGATCACCAGTCCGATGATCAGCACTGTGATCGACCCGGCCACCGGGCGCGGCCACGCAGATCCATCCCCGTGTCGGTTCATCGGCGTTCCGCCCCCTCCCAAGTCCGCGATCACACTGCCGCAGCTCCATCTGACAGGTCACACCCCTGGCGGCTGCGGCCACCAAACCACCACGACAGCAACACTTTCGGGCTCCCACGCCCGTGGTGCGACGCTGCACAGTCCTTCACCACCCCCGGACACCGCAAGCAGATCGCACCTGCGACGCGGGCCGTTACCTGAATGCCGAATGTCTCATACCTCTAAAGGTATAGCGCAGCATCCGTCTGATTGTCCACCCCCCTCGAAAGCAACACTCGGTTGCGATCAAAACAACGCTGCCGCGCGGATTTCACAGCTAATATGCTGGTCAAAGCGCTACTGTGGCACCCAATCGTCCGCGATTACAGGTGCTCCGATTCCGCGCCTACGGCAGATTCAGCGGGCAACTACCACACTCGGATGGGTGATCGTTCTAGATATGTATAGATATAACCGCGACTATCGGGGCCTGGCACTACTCACATGGCCCTCGATGGTCGCGTGCAGTACAGACGCGCTGCTGTCTGGGAGTACGCGCCGGGCGACCAGAAATTCGCTGCCGACCCAACCGTGTCGGATGAACTTTCCGAACCTCAGCCGCGTCCCGGGCGCTCCAGTGGCTGCGGGCAGCATCTTGATGCGCTCCAACGCTTCTTTGACAGCCGGCCCCGTCAATGGTCGAGCATCGGCGAGTGCAGTCATCATCAGCCGGCCAACGTCGTAGCTGTACAAGGGAAAGAAATACTCGGGGCGCCGCCCGTAAACCTGCTCGAAACGATCCAGGAACGCTTGCCCGGTCTGATTGCGCTCGTCGTACTGGTCAAGCCCGATCCAGCCGGCGAGTTGCTCACGCCACCACCGACTGGTCGCGGCAAATTCGAACGCCGTCGTCGTGTAACGCGGTGGCATCCAGCCAATGCCCTCCAGCGCGGCGTTCATGCCGATGATTCCCAGGCCGAAACCAACATGCATGATCGCGTCGGGCTTGCCTCCGGCCAGCGTGGACATCGCGTCCCGCTTGTCACTTTCAACCTGCGGTATCGCCACCTCGGCCGTGATGGTCAATCCGGCTTCCCGGCAAGCCTCTCGGGTGCTTCGCAGGTACTCGCGGCCGATGAGGCTGTCCTCGAAGGCAAGTCCGACAGTGCGACAACCATCGAGCGCCGCGACAGTGGCCATGATGATCGGCTCTTCCTCCATGGAACCTGCCGGCAGCCCGAAAACCCACTCCCCCAGCATGTTCTCGGAAGCCGCCATGGTGATGACGGGCACTTCGGCGAGGTCCTCGACATACCTGCGCAGCGCCACGCCATTTTCTGACACCCACGGCCCGAAGATCACCAACGCATCGGCTTCGACCAGCTCATAGAATGCGTCGCGCACCGCACGAAAGGTCCCGTTCGGCAACCCCTGCACCGCGCGTACGACGAATTCGACAGGACGCTCGGCCAGTCCGCGCTCCAGAAATTCTTCAGCGACGAGTTGCAGTGCCGGAAGGATGTTCTCGTCGTAGTTGCCGTCCTCATCGAGGTAATCGATGAGCAACCCGATGCGGGCCGGGGCCACGTCAGCCATGGGCGCCTTCCCGTCAACCTCCGGGCAGGGACCCGGTCGAAACATCTGACATTTTGAAGGCCTCAAAGCTAACGCATCATCGCCGGAAGAGTCCAGAAAAACATCTAAAGGTTTGCGAAGGGGACGCACTCGTCCGCGTCAGAGATGACGGGCCAGCTCGACTGTCGAACTGCCATGGTCGCCGAGCAATGTCCGCCGCAGACGCGCCATATGCGCGGCACAATGCGCCTGCGCGCCGTCGCCATCGCCGGCCGCGATCAAGTCGAGGAGTTGCTCAAATTCCCGAATCGTGCGGCGCCGCGACGCAATGGGCTCTTGCTGGCTTCGGGTAAGCACGTCGGCCACCGCTGCGCGGATGATCACCTCGTTGATCATCTCGCAGATGAGAATCAGCGTCTGATTTCCGGCCAACTGCACCATGTCGCTGTGGAATCCGACCATCGCAGCAGTACATGCCGTCGGATCCTTCACGGTGCGCTTCATCTCGATCACCAACTCACGCAGTTGCTGAGCGGCCCGCTCACGACCGCGTGACATGGCCACCATGCGCGCCGCCGCAGGCTCGATCACCGCACTGGCCTCGAACACATCGGCCAGCGACACGCTGCGGGATTGCAGCACCAACGCCGCGGCGCGGGCGGTCATCCGTTGATCGGGCCGGTGCACGACGACGCCGCCGAGCGCGCCCCGCGCCACCGAGATCAGACCCTCTGCCTCCAGAATGCGCAACGACTCGCGCAAAGATGGTCGAGACACCTCGAAACGTTCCAGCAATTCGGCCTCGGTTCCCAGCAGGTCACCTTCATCGAGCCCGCCGGCGATGATCAAACCGCGTAGTTCGTCGGCGATCTGTTTGGGTTTTCCGGAGGAGGAACCGCCCGACGCCCCGCCCTTACCCGCTGTCGGTTTGGCCACTTCTCTCCCTACCGCGCAATCGATACGAACAACCAGTCAAGCAAAGATCAAACTAACCGATGGGTCGCGGACCCCACATTCCGGCGCGAACCCACCCTTTACACAAAATACCTCTAGAGGTTTAGATGTGGAGATGGGCGCCGATCTTGTACCAACGCAATACCTGGCCCTATCAGCTCTACCCCGGGGATGAAGACATGAGTGACGCGTTCAGAGAACCGAAGCCCGACATCGAGTTCACCGTGGCCACACAGCCGCCTACCGCGAACCACTACCGCCGGCACTGGACGCCGGGGCAAGATGTGGGGCTGGCCGGCATGTGGATCGGCGCCGTGGTCAACGACGATGCGGGACAGACATACTGGGGACTACGCGGAGCCGATGACTTCCTCACCGGAATGACCCACGTGGTATCACCGATCACCGGCTTCAAGAAGCTCCGGCCCACATTCGACCCCGACCAACCGCATCTGTTCGCGGAGTATTCGACCATCGACTGGTTCGAACCGATGACCTACGCCGACGCCGGCGACAAGGTCACGCTGAACTATCCCAGCGGACGCATCGAGCGCGACGGCGACGGCTTCCATTGGCACGACGCCGGCGGGCGCTGGGAAATGCACGGTACCAACGTCACCGACATATTCACCGTTCACGTTCCGGTCCAGAACGGTGTCGCCGAGCAGGCGTATTACCGGCACGAGCTGATGGCCGCCACCGGAACCGTCGACGGCATCCCAGTCTCGGGGTATCTGCATCAGGACTACGCATATGGGCCGCCGGGCCGCGTTTACCCGGAGCTACCCATAGTCCGGCACCTACAGGGGATGTGGGTGTCGTGGCTGCACGAGTACCCGGACGGACAGTGGGGCGGTGGCTGTTTCTGGCAGGGGCGCGACGGAGTCACCTTCGGCCCCGGATACCACGTCACCAACGGTGTCACCACCGCACACGACGACATCACGGCGACACCCTTATTCGACGATGCAGGCCAACTGACCAGACTGGAAGCCGAGATCGGCTCAGAAACATACACATTCAGGTTCAACACGTCCGGCAGCTACATCCACTACTTCGGCCGTCTCACTGCCAGTTCGTCGGGCAAGGTCCCATCGCGCAGTTGGTGCTGGGTCGAATACGCCGGTGCGCTGCTCACCCCCGAAATCCTCGACATGGCGATGGCGCCCTTCGACCTCGCGCGCGGGCGGTGACCCAGGCCGGTAGCGATCAGTCCGCCGGGCGGTCGGCGACCAGCCCTTCCTGCACCAGGGTGGCGGCGACAGCACCGTCCGCGCGCAGCAGGCTTGACGTGATCAGCCCGCGGCCCCGCGCGGCGGCCGGTGAGCGCGACTCCAGCAGATTCCAGTCCGCAGCCTGAACCGGGCGGTGAAACCAGATCGACGAATCGGTGGTGCCACTGCGGTGACTGCGCGACCGCATGCTGTGCCCGTGTACGGCCAACGCCGGATCGATTCCGTACAGATCGGTGATGTACACCGCGATCAGCGTGTGCACCAACGGATCGTCCGGCAGCTCGGTGGTGACCCGCCACCACATCCGGCGCACGAGCTGCTCCCCCGAGCCGTCATCGGAGATGCGAATATCGAACTCGTCGAGCGGCAGGGATGGCGCCGGGCCGGGCGGACCCGTGCGCGGAAGCACTTCGGGATCGTGCGGCATCGCACCCAACCCGTGTTCGGGCCCGGCGAGTGCCGTCGCGAACGACACCGTGGCCGTCGTCAGCATCCGGCCGTGCTCGTAAGTTTCGACACGCCGGGCAGAGGCCGTGCGCCCGTCGTATACGCGCTGCACGCGGTGCTCGGCGGCTTCTCCGGCGTCCCCGCCGCGCAGGAACTGCAGGTGCATGTTGGTCGGTGACCGGTCATCTCCCACTGTGCGGCAGGCCGCCGCCAGGCTCTGCGCAGCCAGCAGACCGCCGTAGGCCCGCTTGCCGGCCGGGCCACTGGCCCGCCCGGTGAACACTTCACCGTCGGTAGACGTGTCCCGCACGTCCAAGAGCGCGAGCAGGGTGCTCACTGAGCGCCGGTACCTGTTGCAACAGTGCCTGATTCGGTCAGGGCCGCGATCTCGTCGGCACCGAGCCCGAGGTGCTCGGCCAGCACCGCGGTGGTGTCGTCGCCAAGGGCAGGCGCGGGCACCGCGGGCGGATACACCCCGCCGATCGACACCGGCAGGCCCGGCGCCAGGTACGTGCCGATGCGGGGTTGCTCCAGCGGACTGAACAGCGGGTTGGCCACCACCCGGTCGTTGACGGCGACTTCTGCGAAACTGCGGTACTGCTCCCACAGCACCGAGGTACCTGAGAGTGCCGCGCTGATCTCGTCGGCGGTGTGCTCGCTGAACCACAAGGTGAACAAGCCGGTCAGGGCGTCGCGGTGGGTGTAGCGCTGACCCTCGTCGGTGAAGTCGGCACCGAATGCCTCGGCAAGGGCGGCAACGGCTTTGGTGGTCCCGGTGACCTCCGTGAGGTCACGGAAATGCCGACCGGTGAGAGCGACGAGCATGAACCCGACGCCGTCGCTGCTGGTGAAGTTCTGCCCGTAGGTGCCGTACAGCGTGTTACCGAGACGTTCACGGCCCGTGCCGTTGATCATGACCTCGGTCAGGAATCCGAGATTACCCGCCGTGGCGAGTGCGACGTTCTCCAAGGGAATGCTGATCCGTGCGCCTTCACCGGTGGAATCGCGGTGGCGCAGTGCGGCACTGACTGCCAGCGCCACATACAGCCCGCAGCTGACATCCCAGGCCGGAAGCACATGGTTGACCGGGGTGGCCAACTGGGCGGGCCCCGTGACCATCGGGAAGCCCAGCCCCGCGTTGACCGTGTAATCCACCCCGGTGCCACCGTCGGCGCGCCCCGACACCTCGACGTGGATCAGGTCGGGACGCAGCGCAGACAGCACATCGTACGAATGCCATTGCCGCCCCGCCACATTCGTGATGAGAACACCGGCTTCGGCGATCAGACGTTGCACCAGTTGCTGCCCCTCAGGCGACCGCAGGTCGGCGGCCACCGAGCGCTTGCCCTTGTTCAGCCCGGCCCAGTAGATGCTGTCGCCACCGTCGGTCAGCGGCCAGCGGTGGTAGTCGGCGGCACCCCCGAGAGGGTCGACGCGCACCACCTCGGCGCCCAACTGTGACAGGGTCATGCCGGCCAAGGGCACGGCGACGAAGCTGGAGATCTCGATGATCCGCACCCCGGCCAGCGGGCGGTTCGGATCCGGCGCCACAGGTTCTGCCATCAGGTCAAGCTATCAAGGCCGGTGTCCGGCCAGTTTCACCGCGGCAGCCTCGACGGTGTCCTCGGACAACAGCACCTGTAGCGCGGCGTCGCCGAGCGGGATGAAGCTGTCGGCACTGGCCACCCGCTGCACCCGGCCGGTGTAGCCGTGGTCCAGGAGTTCAGCCAGGACGCCTTCGCCCACTCCCCCGGTTCGACGGGTCTCGTCGACGATGAGCACCCGCCCGGTCGCATCCGCCTCGCGCAGCATGTCCTCGACCGGCAGCGGCGACAGCCAGCGCAGGTCGACCACCCGGGTGGCGATCCCGGCCCGCCCCAAGCGGCGAGCCACCCGAAGGCTCAGCCACAGACCGTTGCCGAACGTCAGAATCGTCAGGTCGGCGCCGTCGCCGTAGGTGCGGGCCCGCCCGATCTGTACCGGCTTGTCCGGGTAGGCCGCCAGCCACTGCTGATCGCCGTCATCGTGCAGATCCCTGGTGTGGTACAACGCGATCGGTTCGAGGTAAATACACACGGCGCCGGTGGTTTTCGCGGCGGCGACGCAGGTGTGCAGCATGGCCGCGGCGTCGTCGGGCCGTGCCGGTGAGGCGATCACCACCCCGGGGATGTCGCGGATCGCCGCGATCGAGTTGTCGTTGTGGAAATGGCCACCGAACCCCTTCTGGTACCCGTAGCCGGCGATCCGCACCACCATCGGGTTGCGGTACTGGCGGTTGGAAAAGAACTGCAGGGTGGCTCCCTCACCACGGACCTGGTCGGCCGCGTTGTGGAGATAGGCCAGGTACTGGATCTCCGGGATCGGCACCAGTCCCGAGACGCCCGCTCCGAGCGCCAGTCCCAGGATCGTCTGTTCGTCGAGCAGGGTGTCGAACACCCGCGCCCGCCCGGCGGCCGCCTCCAGACCACGGGTCACCCCGTAGACCCCACCCTTTCGGGCGATGTCCTCACCGAACACGATCGTCTCCGGGTGGCCCTGCAGGATGTCCTGCAGGGCCGTGTTGATGGCCAGTGCCAGGGTCAACGGTTCGCCGCCGGGCTCGCCCGGCGCGTCGACGCAGACTGCCCTGGCCTCGTCGAGTGTGTCGCACAGTGGCCGCATGACAGCTGCGGCACTGTCCAACTGCGGATAGTCACCGACCTCGCGGGCCAACTCCATCACCTCGGCACGTTTCGCCTCATAGCGTTGCACAACCTCATCTGGCGTCAGGATGCCATGGGCCACAAGTGTTCTTGCGGTGTTCAGCACCGGATCTCGCTCGTAGTCGGCGAGGATGTCGACGGGACGCCGGTAGGCCGGCTCGTAGTCGCTGCCGGCATGACCCATGAGCCGCACCATCCGCAGATGCAGGAAGGCCGGCCTGCGTTCGCGACGAACCCAATCGGCCGCGGTCCGTGCGGTATCGAACGCGTCGACGACGTCGCAGCCGTCGGCGGAGAAGTACCGCAGCCCCTCGCGATCGCCGTAGGCCCGGGCGATCCAACCGCGCGGTGTCGGCGTGCTGATCCCGATGCCGTTGTCCTCGCAGACGAACAGCAGCGACATCGGCAGGCCCTGGTAGGCGGCGTGCAGGGCGGCGTTGACGGCACCGACGGTCGTCGAGTGATTCGCCGAGGCGTCGCCGAAGCTGCACACCGTGACCGCATCCTCCGGCCACGGGCAAGCCACTCCGAGCTTGCGGGTGCGGGCGATCGAGAAGGCCACCCCGACCGACCGCGGCAGATGTGACGCGATGGTCGAGGTCTGCGGAATGATGTTCAGGTCATGACGGCCGAACACCTTGTGCCGCCCGCCGGAGATCGGTTCAGAGGTGGCCGCCACCAGCCCCAGCAGCACGTCACGCACCGGATCGGAGCCGTCGACCTGCGCGGCGCGGGCCAGGTAGAAGCCGCCCGACCGGTAGTGCAGTAGCGCCGGATCGCTCGGGCGCAACGCCGCGGCGACGGCGGCATTGCCCTCGTGCCCTGACGAACCGATGGTGTAGTAGCCCTTGCCCTGTGAGCGCAGCCAGCGCGCGGCCAGGTCCAGATGCCTGCTGCCCAGCTGAGCATCGAAGAGAGCCAAGGGATTCGGTACGTTCAGCGTGAGCGGTTCGGCCGGTCCGGGGCCGGTCAACACGGATACCGTCGCGGTGAAGTGTTCATCGATGGATTCGGTCACCGGACCTCCTGAATTTGCGGCTGGTTGATACCTCACCTAGTGCGCCAGTGCAGCCCTGGCAAATTCGACGACCCGACCGGCGCCCGCCAGTGACGGATCCTGGTCGGGGTCGTAGATCGCCATGCTGCACCCGATGCACTGCATTTCGGTGTCGCGCAGGCTCAGGACGAGTTCGGTGAGCTGGCTCCAGGTCAGGCCCCCCGGCTCGTCGGGTACGCCGGGCAGTCCCTGGGCCGCAAACTCGGCCGGGTCCAGCACGTCGAGGTCGATGTGCAGCCACCAACGCTCCGCATTGCGCGTCAGGTGCCCCATAGCCCGACGACCGACGGCGGCCGGATTGCGCGCCACCTCGGCCAGCGGCGCCAGCCACACGCCGCAGTCGGCGAGGGTGCCGACGTTGAATTGCTGCCGCCAGCTGTCGTCGCGGGGGCCCAGCACCACCAACAGCTCGCGCCGCAGCGCAGGCAGCTGTCGGGCCAGCGGCCCGGTGAGCGTCCGTCCCGTCAGTCCGAGGAGCAACCCGATCTCGGTGTTCGCCGCCTCCCCGTCCTCGGATACGTCCAGCGGCATGGTGTCCTCGTGGCCGTCGATGAAGACCAAACCGATGTCCTCGGCGTGGTCACGCATCCCGGTGGCGATGCCCAGCAGAACCGAACAGTCACCTCCGTACACGACCGGGAACCGTTCGGCCACCAATGCATTGCGAACTCTGTCGTGGAGTGACGACGTCATCGCGAGGAGTGCGGGCTCGTTGATCAAGCCGGTCGACGGTCCACGTCGGGGATCGGGGGTAGGCAGGTCAAGATCGCCAGCCCGGACTACGCGTTCGGCACCAAAAGCGTTGAGCAGTCCGGCATCCCGCAGCACCTGCGCGGCCCGCGCCTGGTTGCCGCGGCGGCCATAACCGTCGAACGGCACCCCGATCAGCTCGACGGACGTCATCAGATCAGTTCGATCGCCTCGGCGATCGAGGGCAGCACCCGACTCGGCCGGAACGGATATCGCTCGATGTCGTCGACCGACGTCGATCCGGTGAGTACCAGGATGGTGTCCAGCCCCGCCTCGATCCCGGCCACGACATCGGTGTCCATCCGGTCCCCGACCATCACGGTGTTCTCCGAGTGCGCCTCGATCCGGTTGAGCGCGCTGCGGAACATCATCGGATTGGGCTTGCCGACGAAGTACGGGTCGCGTCCGGTGGCCTTGGTGATCATGGCGGCCACCGACCCGGTCGCGGGCAACGGGCCCTCGGCCGACGGGCCGCTGACGTCGGGGTTGGTGGCGATGAAGCGGGCACCGCCGAGGATCAGCCGGACGGCCTTGGTGATCGCCTCGAACGAATAGGTGCGGGTCTCTCCCAGCACCACGTAGTCCGGATCGATGTCGGTCAGGGTGTAGCCGACCTCGTGCAGCGCGGTCGTCAGCCCGGCCTCACCGATCACGTAGGCCGAGCCGCCCGGCAGTTGATCGTTCAGAAAAGCCGCCGTCGCCAGGGCCGACGTCCAGATCGACGCTTCTGGCACGATCAGCCCCGAACGCGCCAGGCGGGCGGCCAGGTCGCGCGGCGTGAAGATCGAGTTGTTGGTCAGCACCAGGAATGGCCGTTCCTTGTCGGCCAGGGTCTGCAGGAATTCGGCGGCACCCGGCAGCGCATGTTCCTCGCGCACCAGGACGCCGTCCATGTCGGTAAGCCAGCACTGGGCAGGTGCACGCACTCGTCCAGTGTCTCAAGTCGCGGCGCCGATCAGGGGCCAACGGCGTTATCCACAGGGTGTCGTGATGGCGTGGCACGCGCCGCGATGAGTCAACCGCTGAGCCTCAGCTTGCCCGTCACCTGAGGCGCTCAGCTGTCACCGGCGGCCAACCAGGCGCCTGCCGGCGCACAGGGCAAACCCACGTCACTGAGAGTCAGGATGCCGGCCGGTGCCGCCGCGACGTTGAACGCGGCATTCACCGCCGGCATGGCCGTCATGGTGTCCCATTCGTGGTTTCCCCAATGCTCTGAGGGGACGAAGCGGATGCGGGTCCGCACCTCGGGCTCGCCGTCGATTACGACCTGGTAGTGATCATCGTCGAATTCCCAGTCCCCGTTGAGATTCTTGGTGAGATACCAGGCGACGCGTGACTCGATGACCGTCTTGCCCTTCACCTTGGCGTTCCAGCCACCCCGGATTGCGGCGATGGTGTCCTTCTCCATACAGAACCACCCGAGATCGGTTCTTTCCGAGGCAGTCTGGTACTCGACGACGAACTCCAGGTCATCGATGTCGAATCCGAGTTCCACCGCCATCCGTTGAACTGAGTCGGCGAAAGTGCCGAACCCGAACTTCGCCATACCGATGACTTCCGGAGTCGCCTCGGGGAAGCCGAAGCCCAGCGCCTGCCACGTTTCAGCCGACTCGTAGACCGAGACGTCTGCAGATTCGATGATCGAAATCTTTTGGACGTCACGGCATACGGCGGTCATCGCCGTCACCATCGTGTTGATCCAGCCTGGATTGACGCCGGTGATGTACAGCGAACTGTTACCGCGTTCGCATGCCGCCGCCAGCTTCTCCTTGGTTTCCCCCTGGATTCCGCCCACGTTGAGGAACAGGTTGGTGCTGATCACGTCGAGACCGCTTTCGAGCAGGCGGACGGCGTGGTCGAGATCGGCCATGAACGGCGTGTACAGAACGGTGTCGGCGCCCAAGGCGATGAGGGTATCGATGTCGGTCGTGGCGAGCACTCCGGTGTCGGGGCGGCCGCACAGCGGTCCGGCGTCGGTGCCCGCCTTCTGGGCGGAATACGCGTAGACCCCGACCAGTTCGAGGCGAGGATCGTCGATGATCCCCCGCATGCTGAGCTTGCCCACTTTGCCGGTGGTCCATTGGATTACCCGTAGCTTGTTCATTGGTTCCTTTCGGGTTCGACGACGCTCGATCACGCGGCACGCCGTGCGGTGGTGAGGTGGCTGAGCAGGTTCAGGGTGCGCTCACGCGATGCGGCCCGCCCGGCGCGGTCCTCGCCGACGGCGACCGGTTGGGCCCAGATGTCAGTGGCGCCGGCCTCGACGAGTTGCTCCAGTTGCCGCTGGATTGACCGTTCATCGCCGACTACGGCGACATCGGCCGGGCTCGATCCGCCACCGATTTCGATGATCCGGCGGTAGTTGGGCATCGCCGCGTAGATTCCGGCCGTCGCCGCGACTGCGGAGCGGGCCTGATCCTCGTCGTCGTGCACGGCCACCGGAAGTCCGGCGATGATGCGGGGCGCGGGGCGACCGGCTGCCGCTGCGGCAGCCGAAATACGTGGCGCAATGAGTTTTTCGATCGCCGCCGCTGAGGCCATCCACAGTATGGTCCCGTCGGCGTACTCCCCCGCGATACGCAACATCCGGGGCGACAGCGCCGACAGGAGTACCGGCACGGACACGGGCGACGGCCCGGCCGAGACGTGGGCGCTCCAGTCACGTCCCGTGAAGTCGACGGCATTGCCGCGTAGGAGTTCGGTGACGATACGCAGATACTCCTCGGTGTTCAGGCCGGGCCGGTCGTAGGAAATACCGAAGACGTCGCGGATGAGCGGCGCGTGCGACGGACCGAGACCGAGCGTGAATCCTGGTCGTCCCATTGCTTCGGCCGCGGCTGCGGCACGATTGGCCTGCAGGATGGGATGGCACGGATAGGTCTGCAGTACCGCGGTCCCCAGTTCGATACGAGTGGTTTCCCTACCTGCGATGGCCATGGCGGTGAGCGGGTCGCGCAAGACGCTGCTGGCGTACCACAGCGCCGTGAAGCCGCGTTCCTCCGCGTCGCGGGCCTGCTGGACGACCTTCTCGGTGGTGGAGCCGCCGCCCGTGAGTCCGATGCGCATCGTGTGTCGCCGCCTTAGAAGAGTTGGTCATACTTCTGCATCAGCTCGTAGATGTCATCGTCGATACCGAGATCGAGAGCGCTGAACATCCTTGCGAGCGTGTCGTATCCGCCGACGGTGAAGATCAGGTCGAGTAGCTGTTGCTTGTCGAGTTCGGCCGCCAGCACACCCCAGGTGGCTTCGCTGATAGTGCCGTCGATGATGAGTTCGTCGACGGCACGCAGCATCGCCGATTCCACAGCGCTCCAGAACGGTGCGTCCGGCCCGTAGGCGATGCGGCCGATCTCCTCGTCGCTCAAACCCGCGTCCCGCGCGACGAACAGGTGCTGCGCCCATTCGTAGCCGCATTTGCGGACCACGGCGATGCGCATGATGAGCAGTTCACGATGGCGCTCGCTCAGTGTTGTCGCCAGCAGCAGATGGCCGTTGAAGGTGAAGTACGCCTGTGCCAGCGCGGGGTGGTGAGCCAGGGTTCCGAGCACCTTGAGCGCCTTGGGCCGGTCGGTGGTCGGAAGTGGTTCGTGCCGCGGGTTGGGTGGCCGCAATGCCGCCAGCGCGGCGCGCATCTCGGGCGGAAAGTCTCGTGGCCGGAGAGGTTCGATTCGTGGTGGCTTATCCGCTGACCTCACGCGATCTCCTCCTCACCGACGAGCGTGGTGCGGTGCATCAAACGCGGCGAGGCCGGCTCGTAAGGGATTGCGCGGTGCAGCATTCCGGTGTTGTCCCACACGACCAGATCACCCACGGTCCATCGGTGTCGCAGCACGAATAGCGGTTGAGTCGTCCAGTCCAGCAACTCGTCGAGGAGCGCGCGGCCGTCTTCGGGTGTCATGCCGACGATCTCGCCGGCCGTCGCACCGATCAGCAGCGAGTGGCGTCCGTCGCGGTGGCGCCACACCAGGGGATGCTCGCGGGACGGCGCGCGGTTCCACGCCGCCCGCTGCTCGGGTGTGGGTTCGGGATTGAGCAGCAGTTGTGAGGCGGCCACGCTGTGGACCACCCGGAAGGCGGCCAGGTCCGCTTTCCTCGTCTCTGTCAGTGCGTCGTAGGCGGCATAGGTGTTGGCGAACTCGGTGTCGCCGCCGTCGTCGGCGACATCACGTGCGGTGAGCAACGTGGCCTTCTGGGGAACGTCGTCCATCAAACCGTCGGCGTGCCAGAAGATGGTGCTGCGCCGTAGGCCGGCCAAGTGGCTTTTGGCCGGATCCAGGCTCACCGGCGAGATCTCCGGATAGTCCGGGTGCGCACCGGCTTTGGCGATCACCACCTCGCCGAGCGCCCGGCTGAACGTCACCAGATCGGAGTCGGATATGTGCGCTTCGCGATAGACGACGACACCGTGGCGTTTCAGGAGTTCTCGGCACTGTTCGGTGATCTGTGGAGTGCGGAAGTCCTCGGTGGAGAGTCCGGATACCGCGACACCGATGGCGTCGGAGATCGGAGTGAAGCTGGTCATTGTCAGTCCTTGGTCGTGCCGGTGGCTGGGGTGAACTCGAGGTGGAGGTCGGTCAGGCCGCGGATGATGTAGGTCGGGTCGTAGTTGTAGCGGCGTTGCCCGGCGGCCCCGTGATGCTCCTCGGAAATCGTCAGGGTCGACGTGCGGTCCAGGAAGCGCTCCAGCGTCACTCGCCCTTCGGCTCGGGCCAGCGGACCACCGGGGCAGGAATGCGCGCCGCGCCCGAATGCGATGTGTTCGCGCACATTTGACCGATGGAGCTGGAGTTCGTCCGGTCGGGGAAACTTCCGCGGATCCCGGTTGGATGCCCCAGGGTGCAGCATGATCGTCGTGCCGGCGGGAACGGTGACGTCACCGAGTCGGGTGGTCTTCTGCGTCATGCGGAAGTCGCTCATCGTCGGACTCTCCAAACGAAGCACTTCCTCGATGAAGTCGCCGATTCTGCCGCGATCTGCGCGCAGTTCGGCTTGCAGATCCTGATCTTCGGCCAGGAATCGCAGAGCGGATGCCAGCAGTCGCGAGGAGGTGTCCTGGCCCGCGCCGAACAGGAACGTCGCCAAGCGGACGAGTGCCTGCACCTCGGGTAACGATCCGTCGGGATAGGTCGAGGTGGCAAGCGCGGTGAGCACGTCGTCGCGGGGCTGTTCGCGACGCTCCTCGATGTATCCACTGAAGGTGTCGTACATGTACTCCAACGGATTCTCGGGTAGCGGTGAATCACCGCCCACGGCGGCGACGTGTTGCCCCGTGAAGATCTTGCGGAAGTGGTCGCGGTCCTGCTGCGGGACTCCGAGCAGGTCGGCGATCACCATGGTGGTGAACGGCTTCCCGTATTCCGCAACGAGCTCGAAGCGTCCGTTGCCGATGAACGTATCAATGCACCGGTCTGCCATGCCAGCCATCTGGGACTCGTTGTCCTTCAATCGCTTCGGCGTCATCAACCTCCGCAGCAGACTGCGCTCGTCGTCGTGGGCCGCGCCGTCCTTCGTGACCATGAACTCGTTGAACACCCAGTGTTCACGGTTGTTCTGTACTGCGTCGGTGATGTCGTCGACACCCGGCTCGACAGGAAATGGCGGAAACGGGCCACCCATCGCGTTGCACGACGAGAAGGTTGCATCATCCCGATAGACCGTGACCGCTTCGTCGTAGCCGGTGACAGCCAGCACCCCGGGTTGTGCGATCAGGTGCACCGGGCACCGCTGCCTGAGGTCATCGAAGTACGCATAAGGATCGGTGATCACTTCCTGGTCGGTGAAGATATCCACCCCGGTGACGTGGTCGGTCATGGCAAATGCCCTCTCCTGGGTTGCGTCCCCGCCGGACTGACATGTTTTATTAGGCGATCGCCTAGTAAACTATTCAGGCATATGCCTAACACCTGGGCACGGCATGGGTCAAGGGATCATGGGAGATCGCCGCCATCTGGGCGGCGGGAACAGGACGACTGCGATGGCCGCATCACGCGGAACCGGCAAACGGGACACCGGCACCAGGGACAAGCTGGTTGATGCGACAGCCGAGATCATGCTCGAGGAGGGCTACGCTGCGGCGACATCGCGCCGCGTGGCCGAGAAAGTCGGCGTGCAACGGGCGGTGGTCTACTACTACTTCCCCACCATGGACGACCTGTACTTGGCTGTTCTGCACAGAGGCGCCCAGCGCAGTCTGGAGGCGCAGCGGGAAGCGCTGAACTCGGGCACACCGCTACATGCCTTGTGGGACATGACAATCGATCCGAGAGGGTCGCGCCTGACCATGGAATTCATGGCCTTGGGAAATCACCGCAAAGAGATTCGCGCGGAATTGGCCGCGGGAGCCGAGCGCTTCCGGGAGGCACAGGTCGCGGCTTTGACGGTCATCCTTCGCGATCACGCGTCGGCGGCACTGGACCCCGAGGTGGTGTCGGTTCTCCTCGCCAGCATCGGAAGCCTCATCACCATCGAGGCCAGACTGGGGATCACCACCGGGCATGAGCGGACCCTGCAACTCGTCAGCGACTACCTCGCCCGCGTCGAGGTTCCGGCTTCGGGGGCGACCGACTCGGTCGCGGAAAACCTATAGCGCCAATTTGACTAGGCGGTCGCCTAGTAAAATGGGGACCGGAATGCAGATCTAAAGCCGGTCGAGGTGATCGAGCCGCCGCCGAAATCGCACTCAGGGACAAGAATCGCGAGAAACTTGTCCCTGAGCGCAATTTCGACGAAAAGGAACGCTAAACCGCGTGCTGATCGGCGACCTCGAACGCCTTGTCGAGGATCGCCAGACCCTCGCGCACCTCTTCCGCCGTCACGTTGCACGGCGGCACGACGTGGATGCGGTTGTAGTTGGCGAACGGCAGCAGGCCGTTAGCCTTGCACGCGCCGACGACGGCGTTCATCGCCGGGCTGGAGCCGCCGTAGGGTGCCAACGGTTCCCGGGTCTGCTGGTCGGCGACGAGTTCGACGGCCCAGAACACACCGGCACCGCGAACCTCACCGATGCTGCGGTGCTTGGCGGCCAGCTCGGCCAGGCCGGGCCCGATGACCTCGGCGCCGATCTTGGCCGCGTTCTCGACCATGCCCTCGTCGGCCATCGCATTGATGGTCGCCACGGCGGCCGCGGTGGCCAGCGGGTGCCCGGAGTAGGTCAGCCCACCCGGGTAGGCGCGATGCGCGAACGTCTCGTAGATGGCCGGGCTGATGGCGACACCGCCGAGCGGCACGTATCCGGAGTTCACGCCCTTGGCGAAGGTGAGCAGATCGGGTACCACATCGAAATGCTCGATGGAGAACCACTTTCCGCTGCGCCCGAATCCCGCCATCACCTCGTCGGCGATGAACACGATGCCGTAGCGGTCGCAGATCTCCCGCACCCCGGCCATGTATCCGGGCGGGGGCACCATGATGCCCGCGGTGCCCGGGATGGACTCCAGGATGATCGCGGCGATGGTGGCCGGGCCCTCCATCTGGATCAGCTTGTCGAGGTACTCCAGCGCGCGCTGGGATTCCTGTTCCTCGGTCTCGGCGTAGAACGACGAGCGATAGAGAAACGGTCCATTGAAGTGCACGGTGCCGGCGTTGCCGTGGTCGTTGGACCAGCGGCGCGGGTCACCGGTGAGGTTGATCGCAGTGTCGGTGCCACCGTGATAGGAGCGGTAGCGCGAGAGCACCTTGTAGCGGCCGGTGTGCAGGCGGGCCATCCGGACCGCATGCTCGACCGCGTCGGCACCGCCGTTGGTGAAGAACACCTTGTTCAGCTCACCGGGGGTACGCTCGGCAACCAGCCGGGCCGCCTCCGAGCGTGCCGAGTTGGCGTACTGCGGGGCCACCGTGCACAGCTTGGCAGCCTGCTCGGCAATGGCGGCAACAACTTTCGGGTGCTGGTGACCGATATTGGTGTTGACCAACTGGCACGAGAAGTCCAGTAGGCGGTTGCCGTCGCCGTCCCACACATACGAGCCCTGGGCGGCGGTGATCGTCATCGGCGAGATCTCCTCCTGCGCCGACCAGGAATGGAACACGTGTGCGCGGTCGAGTTCATAGGCCCGCGCGGCCTCGGCCTTCGCCGCGTCGACGGTCAACCCGTTGGGCAGCGCGACGGAGGATTGAATCGCAGTCATGGGTGAAATTCTCTCACTTGTTCTCGGGGAACCCGAGGTTGATACCCCCGTGGCTGGGGTCCAGCCAGCGGGTGGTGATGGCCTTGGTACGGGTGAAGAAGTGCACGCCTTCTGCACCGTGCGCGTGGCTGTCACCGAACAGCGAAGCCTTCCAGCCGCCAAAGCTGAAGTAGGCCATCGGAACCGGGATCGGCACGTTGATGCCGACCATGCCGACCTCGACCTCGTTCTGGAAACGCCGAGCGGCACCACCGTCGTTGGTGAAGATCGCCGTCCCGTTGCCGTAGGGGTTGTTATTGATCAACGCAAGAGCCTCGTCGTAGGTCTCGACCCGCAACACCGACAGCACCGGGCCGAAGATCTCGTCGGTGTAGACGCTCATCTCGGGGGTGACGTTGTCGAGCAGGGTCGGGCCCAGCCAGAAGCCGCCCGAATCCCGTTGACCCGCCCCGTCCAGGACGGTACGACCGTCGACCACGACCTTTGCACCGTCGGCCTCGCCGGCATCGATGTAAGAGGCCACCTTGTCGCGGTGGACCTTGGTAACGAGCGGACCCATGTCCGAATCCTGGGTTCCGTCACCCGTCTTGATCGTGGCGGCGCGCTCGGCGATCTTGGCCACCAGATCGTCGGCGATCGGGCCGACGGCCACCGCGGCCGAGATTGCCATGCAGCGTTCACCAGCCGAACCGAAACCAGCGTTGACCATGGCGTCAGCGGCCAGATCCAGGTCAGCGTCGGGCAGGATCACGGCGTGGTTCTTGGCCCCGCCGAGAGCCTGCACGCGCTTGCCGGCCGCGGTGGCGGTGGCGTAGACGTACTGGGCGATCGGGGTGGAGCCGACGAAGGAGATCGCCTTGATCTTGGGGTTGGTCAGCAGCTCGTCGACCGCGGTCTTGTCACCCTGCAGCACGTTGAACACGCCTTCGGGCAGGCCGGCCTCGGCCCACAGGCGAGCCATCCACAGCGACGACGACGGATCCTTCTCCGACGGCTTGAGCACCACGGTGTTGCCCGCGGCGATGGCGATCGGGAAGAACCACATGGGCACCATGGCCGGGAAGTTGAACGGCGAGATGACGCCGACCGGCCCCAGCGGCTGCAGGACGGAGTGCACGTCCACGTTGGTCGAGGCGTTTTCGGTGAAACCGCCTTTGAGCAGGCTCGGGATGCCGCAGGCGAACTCGACGACCTCGAGCCCCCGGCTCACCTCACCGAGCGCATCGGAGAGCACCTTGCCGTGCTCGGCGGTGATGAGCGCGGCCAACTCCTCCTTGCGGGCGTTGAGCAGTTCCCGGAAGGCGAACAGGACCGAGGTGCGCTTGGCCAGCGACGTGTCACGCCAGGCCGGGAACGCCGCCGCCGCGGCCTCGATCACCGCACGCGCGTCATCCACACTGGCCAGCGCGACCTCACCGGTCACCGCGCCCGTCGCCGGATTGGTCACCGGGGCGGTGGCCGTCGACGTCCCGGCAAAGACCTTGCCGTCGCGCCAGTGCTGGATGACATTGCTCATGGGTCCGAACCTTCCTGTGGCATTAGGAGTACGGCTATAACTCTGAGCCAACAGCAGCAATCCGGGCGCTGTCATCTTGTAAGCTTGGTTGCCTAGTTCATTACACTTTGTAAATGATCCCGACCGTGCGTGACGTCGTCGAGCTCCCCGTGGTGCAGGCCGGTCAACCTGAGGTACTGAGCGCGCAACAACTGGACCGGGCGGTGCGCTGGGTCCACGTCAGCGACATGCCCGACCTCGCCGGACTGCTGCAGGGCGGCGAGCTGGTGCTCACCACCGGTTCTGCCCTGCGCGATGAACCGCGTGACTACTTGGACCGGATGCGGCGAGCCGGCGTCGTCGGCGTGGTGGTGGAACTGGGCACCCGCATCGAAACCCTTCCCGCCGGCGTCGGCGAGATCGCCCAAGCCCTCGGTCTGGCGCTCGTGGTGCTGCATCGGGAGACCAAGTTCGTCGAGGTCACCGAGGCGGTGCACCGGCTCATCGTGGCCGATCAGTACGAGGAACTCGAGTTCGCCCACCGCACCCACAAGACCTTCACCGAGTTGAGTATGAAGCGCCCGTCGATGGCGGACATCGTGCGCGCAGCGGCCGAGATGATCAACGAATCGGTGGTTCTCGAGGATCTGTCCCGCCAGGTGCTGGCGATCTCACCCCGCAACGAGCCGGCCACCGCGGTACTGGCCGACTGGCAACGCCGGTCCAGGGCGATGACCGAGGGGTGGGCCACCACCGCCGTCGGCCCGCGGGCCGAGGAATGGGGCCGGCTGATCGTCCCGCACGCCCCGGCTGCCCCGGCCAAAGCCAAGATGGTCCTGGAACGGGCGTCGCAAGCGCTAGCGCTGCACCGCATGGCCGAGCGCGGCCGGTCCGGCCTCGAACATCAGGCCCAGAGCGGGCTGATCGACGACGTCCTCGCCGAGCGGATCGCCGACGACCGCGACGCCGACGCCCGTGCCCTCGCCCTCGGCCTGCGGGCCACCGGGCCGTACCTGCCGGCTACGGTCCGCGTGGGTGCGCCACCGGACCGGCTCGACCCGGTCGGCACGCAACGCCGCAACATCCAGATCCTCGATGCGGTCGCCCACACCGTGAAAGCTCAAGGGCACAGCGCGATCTGCTCGATCAGACGCGATGGTGAGATCGGCCTGGTGCTGGCGTTGACCCCGCGGCGCGGCCTCAGCGCCGACGCCACGCTGAGCCGCCTGGCCGAAGGTTGGCGGGAGGCCATCGACCGTGGCGGCGACACGGACAAGGTCGTGGTCGCGCTCGGGGGCGACGCTGCGGCGTTCGCCGATGCCGTCCACGGGTTGAGGGAAGCGGCGCACGTGGCCGAAGTTGCCGCGTCGATGCCGGATCCGGCCCGTCCGTTCGTACGCGCCTCGGATGTCCGGCTGCGCGGATTGATCACGCTGCTGCTCGACGATCCGCGCGTCCAGACGTTCGCCGAAACCGAACTCAAGGCCGTGCTGATCCACGATGCCGCCCACGGCAGCGACGACATGGAAGTACTGCGCGGTTACCTGGAACTCGCGGGCAACAAGTCCGCACTGGCCAAACGGCTGCACATGAGCCGCCCGGCGCTCTACAGCCGGTTGGCCTCGATCGAACGACGGCTCGGCGTCAACCTCGACGACGGCGAATCGATGACCTCCTTGCACGTGGCGCTACTCGTGCTCGACGCGCAGCACACTGCGGCCCCGCTGCCACCACGCTGAGCCATCCGGGATCCATACTGAACCGATGGCTGACCGCAACGTGCTGGGCGGCGCGCTCGAAGAGTGCGGCACCGACCCGCTGACCGGCTTCTACCGCGACGGGTGCTGCTCGACCGGCGACGCCGACGAGGGCCGGCACACCATCTGCGCTGTCGTGACCACCGAATTCCTCGAACACCAGCGGTCGATCGGCAACGACCTCTCGACACCGGCACCTCAGTACCGGTTTCCGGGTCTGATGCCCGGGGACCGCTGGTGTGTCACCGCGCTCAACTGGCTGCGCGCTCATGATGACGGCAAGGCGGCCCCGGTGGTGCTGGCCGCTACCCACGAACGCACCCTGGACGTGGTGCCCCTCGACGTCCTTCAGCAGTACGCCGTCGACGTGCCCGACGACCTGGGCAGTCTGTGACGCTCCGTAGGCTCGAGATGTGAGCGTCGCATCCGACCCGACCGTCATCCTGGACAACCGCTTCGCCCGCGCGCTGCCCGAGATGGCCGTGGCCTGGCAGGCCGAACCCGCACCGGCACTGCGGTTGCTGGTGCTCAACGCGACGTTGGCGGCCGACCTCGGCCTCGACGCGTCCTGGCTGCGCAGCCCCGACGGCCTCGGCCTGTTGTCGGGCACCGTCGTTCCCGACGGCGCCACCCCGGTTGCGCAGGCCTATGCCGGGCATCAGTTCGGCGGGTACGTCCCGCGACTGGGCGATGGCCGCGCCCTGCTTCTGGGAGAGTTCGTCGACGCCGACGGCGTTCCCCGCGACCTGCATCTCAAAGGGTCGGGACGCACTCCGTTCGCCCGCGGGGGCGACGGACTGGCCGTCGTCGGACCCATGTTGCGGGAGTACATCGTGAGCGAGGCGATGCACGCCATGGGCATCCCCACGACCCGCGCCCTGGCCGTGGTGGCCACCGGACGGGACGTCCGGCGCGAAACCCTGCTGCCCGGGGCGGTGCTGGCCAGGATCGCCGGCAGCCACCTACGGGTCGGAAGCTTCCAGTACGCGAGCGCGCACGCGCAGGCCGTCGGCGACATCGCGTTGCTGCGCCGTCTGGCCGACCACGCCATCGCGCGGCACTATCCCGACGCGGCCGACGCCGAGAACCCCTACCTGGCGCTGTACGAGGCGGTCGTCTCGGCACAGGCCGCGCTGCTGGCCCAATGGATGCTCGTCGGCTTCGTCCACGGCGTCATGAACACCGACAACATGACCATCTCCGGCGAGACCATCGACTACGGTCCGTGCGCCTTCATGGAAACCTTCGATCCCGCAACGGTATTCAGCTCGATCGACCATGGCGGTCGGTACGCCTACGGCAATCAGCCGAACGCGGCCGCGTGGAACCTGGCCCGCTTCGCCGAGACCCTGCTGCCCCTGCTCGCCGACGAGGGCGACCAGGCCGTCGAGCTGGCCACCCGAGCACTGCACGAGTTCGGGCAGAAGTTCGACGCGGCATGGTCGGCCGGAATGCGCGCCAAGCTCGGACTGCCCGGCGATGTCTCCGACGAGGCGGCCCGCGCGCTGATCGATGACCTGCTTGTTCTGTTGCAGCAGAACCGAACTGACTACACGTCGTTCTTTCGCGATCTCAGCCGTGCTGCGCGCGCAGAGGCCCCCATCGACGGCGGATTCGACGAGTGGCTGGCACGGTGGACCGCCGTTCGCCCTGACACCGCCGCGATGGACCGCGTCAACCCCGTCTACATTCCCCGCAATCACCTGGTCGAGGAGGCGTTGACCGCGGCGACCGCCGATGATCTGCAACCCCTCCAGGACCTCATGGGTGCCCTCTCGGCGCCCTGCGATGAGCGCCCCGGGCTCGAGCGATATGCCGCACCAGCACCCGACGACTTCGGCGCCTACCGCACGTTCTGCGGAACTTGAGGATCAGCCGCTACCGTGGGTCGGGTGACGACGATCACCATGGACACCCCGGCCGGTCCGATCGACGCTCTGCTGAGTGTCCCCGGTGACGCAGGGCCGTGGCCCGGGGTGGTGATCATCCATGACGCGATCGGCTACGCCCCCGACAACGAGGCGATCTCCGAACGCATCGCCGCCGCCGGCTATCTTGCGCTCACACCGAATCTCTACGCACGCGGCGGTCGGGGCCGGTGCATCACCCGGGTGATGCGGGAACTGATGACCCAGCGCGGCCGGGCACTCGACGACATCCTGGCCGCCCGCGATCACCTGCGTGCGCAACCGGAGTGCACCGGAACTGTCGGTATCGCCGGCTTCTGCATGGGCGGGCAGTTCGCACTGATCCTGGGCCCCAAAGGATTTGGTGCCTCAGCACCGTTCTACGGCACCCCGCTGCCCCGGCGACTGGACCAGACGTTGGACGCCTCGTGCCCGGTGGTGGCCAGCTTCGGTCGCCGCGACCCCATGGGGATCGGCGCGCCCGCCCGTCTCCAGCGCATCGTCGACGACAAGAACATCCCGTCCGATATCAAGGTCTACCCCGATGCGGGTCACAGCTTCGCCAATCAGCTGCCCGGGCAGGCGATCCTGCGGATCACCGGCTTCGGCTACAACGAGGCCGCCACCGCCGACGCATGGTCGCGCGTGTTCGCGTTCTTCGGTGAGCACCTGAGCGCTAAAGCCAACTGAGCCCGGCCACCACCAGAGCCTGGGTCCCGGTGTCCAGGGTCGGCTGGAGTACCGGGGCAAACCGCGGCGAATGGTTCACCGGAATGTCCGCACTCACGCGATCGGCGGCTGCCGCCGTGCGGTAGGTCTGCGCGTCGATGCCGCCGACCGCCCAGTACGTGTACGGAGCACCCAACGCGGTGGGGATATCGCTGAAATCCTCACTGGCAGCCTGCGCACCCATCGTGGCGGCCCGGGAACCGAAGAACTCGGCGAACCCTGCATGCACCCGGTCGGTGACAGCGTCATCGTTGACCGTCAGCGGAAAGCTGGCGTACAGCTCGAATTCGGGTTCGCGCGGCGAGTCGGATGCCTGACATTCGGCAACGACGATGCGGCGGATCGCAGCGAGCACTGCAGCGCGCACCGACACGTCGTAGGTCCGCAGGTTGAGTTCCAGCACCGCGTGGTCGCCGATGACATTGCTCTTGGTCCCCGAGTGAATGCTGCCAACCGTTAGCACTACCGTCTCGGTAGGTGCCACCTCGCGCGAGACGATCGTCTGCAGCCGGATGACGATCATCGCCGCCAGGACCACCGGATCCACGGTCGCCTGTGGCATCGACCCGTGGCCGCCGCGTCCGTAGACGGTGATTCGCATGCTGTCCGCCGCCGCCAGTACCGGGCCGTTGCACACCGCGACGTGTCCGGCGGGCGCGGGCATGACGTGCTGAGCCAGCGCCACATCGACCGGACCGATCAGATCGGCCAGACCATCGTCGACCATCCCCGACGCGCCATCACCGACCTCCTCGGCCGGTTGGAAGAGGGCAATCACGGTGCCCTGCCAGTGATCTGTTGCCCGGGCGAATAATTCGGCCGCTCCCAGCAGGCAGGTCACGTGGACGTCGTGCCCGCAGGCATGCATGACTCCCTCGTGAGTGCTCGCGTACGGCAGCCCCGTCGCCTCAGTCACCGGCAGCGCGTCCATATCGGCGCGCATCAGCACCCGCGGGCCGTCGCCGTTACCCAGAACACCGACCACACCCGTCCCACCGACGCCTTCGTGGACGGTCAGGCCGGAATCCCGTAGCCGCGCAGCCACCACGCCGGCGGTACGCCGTTCCTGATGGGAGAGTTCGGGATTCTGGTGCAGGTCCCGGTAAAGGGGCTCCTGCCACGTGCGAACCTCGGGCAAGCGCGTCAGCACCGCGTCGGCGCGACGGCGAACATCGTCCCGGTTACTGATCGTCGCCACCGCCTGCTCCTCCGCCCGCTGCTACTCCGGCAACCGCAATTCGGGCTTTTCGACCTCTTCGATGTTCACGTCCTTGAACGTGATGACGCGCACCTGCTTGACGAATCGGGCCGGGCGATACATGTCCCATACCCAGGCATCGGCGAGCCTCAATTCGAAATAGACCTCGCCCTCGGAGTTACGCGGAATCAGCTCCACGCTGTTGGCGAGGTAGAACCGGCGCTCAGTCTCAACGACATAGCTGAACTGCCCGACGATGTCCTTGTATTCGCGGTAAAGCGAGAGCTCCATCTCGGTTTCATACTTCTCGAGATCCTCGGCGCTCATCTGGTGTGCTGTCCTTCTCGTTGTACTGATGCCCTGTCGACCATCTTTGCGTACGTCACTTCAGCATGCCGCATTGGTGCCACATCCCGTCGCGCGTCTGTCATCTCTGCGGCCCGCCGCACATCTGCCGTCTCTGCGGCCCGCCGCACATCTGCCGTCTCTGCGGCCCGCCGCACGTTCACATACGAGTGGCGGTGCTCCGAACACGGCCCCAACTCCGTCAACGCCGCCGAGTGCGCCGGCGTGCTGTATCCCTTGTGCTCGGCGAACCCGTAGCCGGGATGATGCTGCTCCATCTCGACCATCAACCGATCCCGGCTGACTTTGGCGAGCACGCTGGCCGCCGCGATGCAGGCCGCCGCGGCATCTCCGCCGATCACCGGCAAGGACGGCACCGCCAGGCCCGGCACCCGAAACCCGTCGGACAGCACATACCCGGGCCGCAGGGACAACCCCGCCACCGCACGTCGCATGCCCTCGATATTGGCCACGTGAACACCGAGCCGGTCTACCTCATCGGACGGGATGAACACCACGTGATATGCCAGCGCATACCGGCGAATCAGAGGAAACAGCCGCTCCCGCTCCCGCTCAACCAACTTCTTGGAATCGTCGAGAGAGGCGAGGCTGTCCATCCGATTGGGTCCGAGCACACACGCCGCCACCACCAGAGGTCCCGCGCAGGCCCCGCGGCCCACCTCGTCCACTCCGGCGACCGGGCCGAGACCGTTGCGATACAACGCGGATTCCAGGGTGCGCAGACCAGATGATCTCCGGATCACCGTTCGCGGCGGCCACGACGCCTTCGCCACTGGAGGCACAGGGCAGCTCCTAGGAGTCGGTCTGTGGGTTCACGCCGTTGATACCGCCCCATCGGGACGGTGGCCAGGCGATGAACCGCGCCTTTCCGATCACATTCTCCACCGGAACGGTGCCGGCCATCGCATCGCCGGTACACAACAGGCCCTTTTGCCCGTCGGCGGGCAGATTGCTGCAGTGGAACCGTGAATCTGCCGAATGGGTCCGGTTGTCACCCATCACCCACAGTCGGTCCGGCGGGATGGTGACCGGACCGAACTCAGGGCCGAGGCACGGATAGATTCCCGGATCGGCCATCATGGTGGCCGGGTCCAGATAAGGCTCGTTCAGCTGTTTACCGTCGACGGTCAGACCGGAATCGGCACGGCACTGCACCGTTTGGCCACCCACCGCGATGACCCGCTTGACCAAGTCGTTCTCATCGGGCGGCACGAAGCCCACGAAAGAGAGGGCATTCTGCACCCACCGGATCGCAGTGTTGTCCGAACGGATCGACTTGTAGCCGATGTTCCACGACGGCGGGCCCTTGAACACCACCACATCGCCGGGCTCCGGCTTGGAGAACCGGAAGGTGACCTTGTCGACCATGATCCGGTCACCCACGCACCCGGCGCAGCCGTGCAGCGTGGGTTCCATGGATTCCGACGGGATCAGATACGGACGCGCGATGAACGTCAGCGTCACGTAATAGAGCACCAGGGCGATAGTCGCCAAAATGGCGATTTCGCGGGCCGTGGAGTGCTTGCCCTTGGTGGACTCGTCGTGCGACGCGTCCGAAGACTCCACTGAATCAGAATCGATGTCCGAATCGGACTCGATGCTGCCCTCCGGGCGCGCGTCGGCAGAGTCGGTGGGTCCGGTCACAGGCACCACAGTAGCGAGCGTTGTGACCGGTCCCGGGACGGGAGCATCGTCAGGCGGAGCAGCGCGCTCAGCGCTTTTCCTTGATCTTCGCCTTCTTGCCGCGCAGTTCGCGCAGGTAGTAGAGCTTGGCGCGACGCACGTCACCGCGGGTCACGACATCGAGGTGGTCGATGTTGGGCGAATGCACCGGGAAGGTGCGCTCGACGCCGACGCCGTAGCTCTCCTTACGCACGGTGAAGGTCTCGCGGATGCCGCCGCCCTGGCGACGGATCACGACACCCTTGAAGACCTGGATGCGCTCCTTCGAGCCCTCGATCACCTTCACGTGAACGTTCACGGTGTCGCCGGGGCTGAAGGTCGGGATGTCGTCGCGCAGCGACGCCTGATCGACGAAGTCCAGCGTGTTCATCGGTGACACTTCCTTGTTGTTCGCGGCTCCGGACGGGCGCGCACATGGCGCGCAGCCGAAGCTATTTTCGGGTGTATCGGGTTGCATCTCGCAGCGGAACGCGGACAAGCCGGCCCAGTCCTGCGCAGACAACTGCTCAATTGTGCCAGACGGGTCCCCATACCGTGAAATCCGGCGGGTCGGTCCACCCGTTCGGCCCAACTCCTGCACCATACTGCGAGCACTACTAACCACGCGGGCCGAGGGGCGAACCGTTAGGCTTCACCCACCGATGCGCCGGTCCTGCAGAGCCCATCGGGTTTCGTTGACGGTTCAAGGAGGACCATGCGACGGCGGCCGTCGAAGCCGATGCTGGCGAGCGCAGTCAGCATGACTGCAGTGGTCGCGATGGCGGTCGTGACGGTCGGCTGCGAAGCCCGGGTCTACGGAACGCCCCCGGCGCCGGCCGGGGCGCCGCAACTGACCGTCGTCGTCCCGCAGGGCAGCCTGGCTCCGCTCCCCGAGGCGCCGCCCGGAGAACCTGCCGCCGCCTTCATGGGCATCGAGGACCGCGCGCAACAGGCCACCCAGGACGCCGCCGACGCCGGCGCCGAGATCACACTGCTGGTGCTCGACCGCAACACCGGCCAACTGGTGTCCAACGGAAACGGGACCACCATCGCCATTGCGTCGGTGGTGAAGTTGTTCATCGCCGATGACCTGCTCCTGCAGGAGGCCAAGGGCCAGACCGTCCTGAGCCCGGAGGACCGCGAAAACCTCGACGTGATGCTGCGGTCGTCCGACGACAGCGCCGCCGAGGTCTTCTGGAACCGCAGCGGCGGCAGCGCGATCGTCAACCGGGTGGCTGCCCGCTACGGCTTGGGCTCGACGCGCCCACCGAGCGACGGGCGGTGGTGGAACACCATCAGCACCGCGGCCGACCTGGTGCGCTACTACGACATGATGATGAACGGCAGCGGCGGTCTGCCCGCCGAACAGGCCAACGTCATCCTTTCCAACCTGGCCCAGTCCACCCCGAACGCCATCGACGGCACGCAACCGGGTGGCATCTACCCTCAGCGATTCGGCATCCCCGAAGGCCTCTACGCCGAACCGGTCGCGGTCAAGCAGGGCTGGATGTGCTGCATCGGTTCGGACTGGATGCACCTGTCCACCGGAGTGATCGGCGCCGACCGACGCTTCATCATGGTGATCGGCTCGCTGCAGCCCACCAACGCCGCCACCGCGCGCGACACCATCACCGACGCCGTCAAGACGATGTTCCCCGGCGGTCGGATCTAGGATTCGTCGAGCAGATCGGGCCTGCGCTCCCGCGTGCGTTGCAACGACTGCTCCTGGCGCCACGCCGCGACCTTGGCGTGATCCCCCGACAGCAGCACCTCGGGCACATCCAGCCCACGCCAGCTCTGCGGACGGGTGTAGCTGGGCCCCTCAAGCAGGCCGTCGGAATGCGAATCCTGTTGGTGCGATGCGGGGTTACCCAAAACATCGGGCATCAACCGGACCACCGCCTCGATCATGACCAGCGCCGCCGACTCGCCCCCGTTGAGGACGTAGTCACCGATGGAAATCTCTTCGACCCGCATCCGGCGGGCGGCGTCGTCGACCACCCGCTGGTCGATCCCCTCGTACCGTCCGCACGCGAACACCAGGTGCGACTCCGCACTCCAGCGCTCGGCAACGGACTGGGTGAAGGGACGGCCCGCCGGCGTCGGCACAACCAAAAGTGTTTTCTCAGAACATATTTCGTCGAGCGCCTCGCCCCATACGGGGGCTTTCATGACCATCCCCGGGCCGCCGCCGTACGGCGAGTCATCCACCGACCGGTGCACGTCCCGCGTCCAGTTCCGCAGGTCATGCACGGCAATCGAGAGTATTCCGGCGTCAATCGCCTTGCCCGGCAACGACTGCCGGATCGGATCGAGATAGGCCGGGAAGATCGTGAGGACGTCGATGTGCACAGTGCGGCCCGTCAGACCAGGTCCAGATTCAGCAGACCGTCCGGAGGTTCGATGACGACAGTTCCGGTATCCCGGGACACCGACGTGACGATGGCGCTGACGAACGGCACGAGTATTTCGCGGCCATCGGCATCTGCCTTGACCGACAACAGCTCTCCGGCCGCGGTGTGCAGTACCTCACGGACCGCCCCCACCGCGGTGCCGTCGGCCGTGACGACCCGCAGTCCTTCGAGCTCGTGGTCGTAGAACTCGTCGGGGTCATCGATCGCGGGCAGGTCGGCGGTATCGACGATGAACACCGTGCCGCGCAACGCATCGGCCGCATTGCGGTCGGCGATACCGGCCAGACGAATCAGTAGCCGACCAGCATGATCCCGCACGGAATCGACCGAGAAAGTGCGCTCGGTGCCCCCCTTGGCGCGGCCCCGAAGGACCACGCCAGGGAAGAACCGGGCGTCCGGGTCGTCGGTGCGGACCTCGACGACGAGCTCGCCGGTAATGCCGTGAGCTTTGACAACCCGCCCGACAACCAGGTCCATGAATCCGACGCTACTGGTCGGTGTCCACCACGTCGACGCGAATACCGCGCCCACCGATGCCTGCGACCAGGGTCCGCAGCGCAGTGGCCGTGCGGCCGCCGCGCCCGATGACCTTGCCCAGGTCATCGGGGTGCACGTGCACCTCGACGGTCCGCCCACGGCGGCTGGTGACCATGTCGACACGTACGTCGTCGGGATTGTCCACGATGCCGCGGACCAGGTGCTCGACGGCGTCGACCACGACAGAACTCACTGCGATGCTCAGCTCTCGCTTGCGGCGTCGTCGGCAGCGGCCTCAGCAGCCGGCGCCGCAGCCTCGGCGGTTTCGGCTGCAGCCTCGTCCTGCTGATCCTTCTTGGCGGGAGCCTTCTTCTTCTTGGGCGTGACAGCAGCCGCACCGCCGCCGCTCTCGACCTCGGCCAGCGCCGCGTTGAACAGGTCCAGCTTGGACGGCTTGGGCTCCTTGACCTTCAGCGTGCCCTCGGCGCCCGGCAGGCCCTTGAACTTCTGCCAGTCACCGGTGATCTTCAGCAGGGCCAGAACCGGCTCGGTGGGCTGAGCACCGACGCCCAACCAGTACTGCGCGCGCTCCGAATCGATCTCGATCAGGCTCGGCTCTTCCTTCGGGTGGTAACGGCCGATGACCTCGATGGAGCGGCCTTCGCGGCGGGTGCGCGCGTCGGCGACAGCGATGCGGTACTGGGGGTTACGGATCTTGCCAAGCCGGGTGAGCTTGATCTTGACAGCCATGTGTAAGCACTTCTCCTTGAGTGTCACGCTGCAATTCGGCGATGCGGGCGGAATTGCCCGATCCGGTTTTGCCTTACGTGTGTGACCGCCGCGCAGCGCATTGAACGAGTCGCGCGGCAGACAGCGCCCAATTGTGCCAGAGCAGGCAGTACTGACCAAAATTGTGCGCGGTCAGACGACCTTGTCGAAACACTTGGTCTCGACGCGGCGGCTCATCCGCCAACCGTCGGCGGTCCGCACGAACTCGTCCTCGTACCAGAGCCCGCAGAACAACACCTGTTGCTCCAGCCCCGGCAGCACCATGGGGTTGAAGCAGATGGTGCGCGAAGATGCGGTGTCGCCGGCCGCGTCGTACTTGATGCGCACATCGAAGTTCCCGAGCATGTGGGCGTAGGCCGGAAAGTTCGGCAACACTTCGGCCAGCCAGGCCTTGACCTCCGGGTATCGGCCATCGATGCCGCCCATTGCCCGGTAGTCGATATAGGCATCGGAGGTGAACACCACATCGAGGTCATCGAACAGTCGGCGGTCTATCGCCGTGGAGTAGTCGATCAACAACTGCTGGATCTCAAGACGGTCCGAAATCTCTTCCAGGCTCAGCACCATTCGATTCAACACCACGTCACGTATGCGGTCCCTCCGAAGGCGGCCAATGCTCCCCTGGCGAGGCGTCACCCGGTTCGGTGAAATCGCCGCGGGACAGCGGCACCCACTGCTCGCTGGGCGCCGGCTGTTTCGAGGACGGGAAATCACGCAGCGCACCGGTCGGGCTGGAATCCCACGCCTCGAACGTCAACGGTGTCTGCAGCCAGGCATTCAGCAGAAGATAGGTGGCCTCCAACGAGTCCAGGTGAGTCCGTTCCCAGCCGTGGCTGCCGTCCAGACCGAAACCCACCAGCGCCGCCCGGGTACCTGCGCCCGCTTCGATGGCAGCCGCCGCGTCGGACCGGTAGTACCGGAACACGTCACGCGCGAACGGAATGCCCTGCCCCTTGGCCAGGCGGCAGAGCTTGCGGGTCAGGTGATAGTCGAACGGGCCGTGCAGATCGGCCATCGGGATCGTCACACCGTGCTCGATCGAGTGCTGTCCGGGGGCGCAGACCGCGTTGTCGACCGAGACCAGTTCGGCCACATCGGGCGGAAGCCCGTGACTTGCGCCGTGCCCCACCTCCTCGGTGATGGTCACCATCAGCGTCGCCCGGTGCGGCAGCACGATCTTCTGCTCGGCGATGGTCTTGGCCAGAGCCAACGCGACCGCCACCCCGGCTTTCCCGTCGAGGTGCCGGGACACCACGAAGCCATCCTCGGTGAGTTCGGGGCTGGCGATCAGCGCGACGAAGTCACCCACGTTCAGCCCCAGACGTTCCAGATCCGCACGGGTCGCCACGTTGCGGTCCACCCGGACCTCGACGTGCTCCCAGTCGGTGGGCTGGGTGTCGATCTCGTCTCCGTATGCGTGCCCGCTGGCCTTGAGCGGCATGATCGTGCCCGTGAAGAACTCGTCTGGGTCGTCGGAGAAGATCCGCACCCGGGCCCCCGCGGCGAACCGCGCGGAGAACGTACCGACCGGGACCAACTCGAGACGGCCGTTGTCCTTCAGATCCCGGACCATGCACCCGATGGTGTCGGAGTGCACCACCAGCGCCCGGTCGATGGTTGGCGACTCACCCGGCAGTTCGGCGGTCAACGCGCCGCGCCGGGTCAGGGTGAACGGCACGCCGAGGTCGTTGAGAATGTCGCCGATCAACTGCATCACGGCGTCGGTTCGTCCCGACGGGCTCGGGGTCTGCAGCAACGCCAGCAGAGTGTCGACCATCCACTTGCGTTCCGCCTCCGGCATGGTGGCAGGTTCGGCCACGGTGTCTCCCCTCGAATTCGTCGAATCTTCCTCGGGCACCTATGCGCGAGGTATGTACACGCTTTAGGGTCAGTGCACATGGTCAGGCTCGTCGGCGCAATCTCGCTCTGTCTCGCAGCACTCCTTCCCACAGTTGTAGTCGGCGCCGTGATCGGCTCCCCCGCCGCCTATGCAGATGCCGGCGTGCAGCAGGTCGGCGCGGCGCCCATCCCGGACGGACCCGCACCCGCCTGGATCGTCGCCGACATGGACACCGGCCAGATCCTGGCAGGTCGGGACCAGTACGTTCCGCACGCACCTGCCAGCACCATCAAGACACTGCTGGCGCTGGTAGCCCTCGACGAACTTCCGCTGGACGCCACCGTCGTCGCGGATGAGGCCGACCGTAAAGTCGAGTGCACCTGCGTCGGGATCAAAGCCGGACGCACCTACACCATGCAACAGCTGCTCGACGCCTTGCTGCTGGTCTCCGGCAACGACGCCGCCGACACCTTGGCGCACATGCTCGGCGGCAAGGATGCCGCCGTCGCCAAGATGAATGCCAAGGCCGTCGCGCTCGGCGCGAACGCGACCCATGCCGGGTCACCGTCCGGTCTGAACGGCCCCGGCATCGACGGGACCACCACGCCGCGGGACCTGGCGGTGATCTTCCGCGCCGCACTGGCCAATCCGGTGTTCGCCGCGATCACGTCGTCGCCGTCGGCCTCGTTCCCCGGTGCCACCGGCCCGGTCACGTTGGTCAACCAGGACGAGATGCTCGGCCGCTATCCGGGCATGCTCGGCGGTAAGACCGGTTTCACCGATGTGGCGCGCAAGACGTTCGTCGGCGCTGCGCAACGCGACGGCCGCCGGTTGGTGATCGCGATGATGTACGGGCTGGTCAAGGAAGGCGGGCCGACCTACTGGGACCAGGCCACCAGCCTGTTGGACTGGGGTTTCGCGCAAGACCGCTCGGCCGGCATCAGCACGTTGTAGCGGTGTCGGCAACGCACCACCTCGGCCATCGCAACCAATCGGAAACCTGATCGCGCGCTGAGCGAGTCCTGTGCTCCGTAGCGTCACCTTCCGTGCGAAGACTGTTCGCGGCGACCGCGCTCGCCCTCGGCGCGGTGCTCTCGGTCACGCCCGCCGCGAACGCGCAGCCAAGCGTTCAGCCCGCCGGCGCCCAGATTCCCGACGGGCCCGCCAAGGCCTGGCTGGTCGCCGACTTGGACACCGGCCAGGTGCTCGCGTCCAAGGATCCCAATGGCTCGTACGCCCCGGCCAGCACCATCAAGCCGCTCTTGGCGATGGTGGTGCTGGATCACCTTCGCCCCGACAACTTCGCGCGGGCCAACGAGTCCCACACCAAGGTCGAATGTTCGTGCGTCGGCCTCAAACCGGGACAGCCGTACACCACGCGCCAACTGCTGGAAGCGCTGCTCATGGTGTCGGGCAACGATGCGGCGAACATGCTCGCCGACATGCTGGGCGGCCGCCCCGCCACAGTCGCGGCGATGACCCGCAAGGCCGCCAGTATCGGCGCCCGCAATACGCGGGCTTCGTCCCCGTCGGGCCTCGACGGTCCCGGATGGGAGACCGTCACCACTCCGCACGATCTGGCGGTGATCCTGCGGGCGGCGCTGAGATATCCGTTGATCGCGCAGATCATGCGCCAGCCCTCGGCCCAGTTCCCCGGCAAGACCCTGACCAACCAGAACGAACTGCTTGCACGCTATCCCGGTGACATCGCCGGAAAAACCGGATACACGGACCTGGCCCGCAAGACGTATGTCGGTGCCGCCCAACGGGGTAACCGGCGGCTGGTCGTGGTCCAGATGTACGGCACCGGGGATCTCTACGGGCAGGCGATCAACCTGTTCGACTACGGTTTCTCGCACTGACCATCGACGGTAAAAGGTAGGGTCCCACCGGGACTCGCGCCCAACTAAGGTAACCCTAAATTCGCGTGGAGTGCCCGCGCGCGATGAGGGGAGCCGATGTGTCCGACCGTGAATTCTCGTTGGTGGTCGCCTATGGCACCGACATGGGCAACGCCGAAGACGCTGCCATGTCCTTCGCCGAGGCCGCCACCGCCGCCGGAATTCCTGCCGAGGCCGTCGAACTCAACCAGGTGGAGCTCGGCCAACTCGGTACCGCAACGCATTTCATCGCTGTCACCTCAACCTTCGGCGACGGCGAATTCCCCGACACCGCCACGTTGTTCTGGGAGGCGATCAGCGGCTCGACCGAACGGCTGGAGCATCTGAGTTTCGCGGTGCTGGCGCTCGGGGACACGTCCTACGAATTGTTCTGCAACGCAGGCATACTCCTCGACGCACGGCTGGAGGAGCTGGGTGCCACCCGGCTGGTCGACCGGGTCGACGTCGACGGGTACTACCAGGAACCTGCCGCGGCCTGGACCAACGACCTCGTCAAACAGCTCACCACCGTCCAGGCTGGATCCCTCGCGCCCACCACCGTCGTGGAATCCGCACCGGCTGATCCCCCGCTCCGCAACCAGGACCGCAACCGCACCTTCGATGCCGCCCTGACAGTCAACCGACTGCTGACCGCGGCGGAATCCGACAAGGAAGTCCGCCACTACGAGCTCGACCTCTCCGGTTGCGGAATCACTTATCAGGCCGGCGATTCACTGGCTGTCCACGCGACCAACGATCCCGATCTGGTCGCGGCAATCCTTGCCGAATTCAAGGTGGGCCCCGACCACCGGGTCGCCGACTCGGAGGAGACCTTGGGGGTCTTGCTCACCGAGCGCCTGGAAATCCGGACGCCTTCGCGAGCGCTGCAGGACCTGACCGGTGCCGCCGCCTACGGAGAAGATGTCCTCGATCTCATCCGGCGCGCCGGCCTGACGGTCGATGAGGTCGTAGATACGTTGCGCCCGTTGCAGTTCCGCGATTACTCGATCGCCTCCAGCCCGCTGGTACATCCCGATCACGTCCATCTGACCGTGGCCACGGTGCGCTACCCCGCCGCCGACCGCCAACATGGCGGCGTGGCCTCGACCTATCTGGCCGAGCGCACGCAGACGGTAAGGGTGCACCTGCGCCCCAACCATCACTTCCGGCTGCCCGCCGGCGATGTGCCGATCATCATGATCGGACCGGGTACCGGGATCGCGCCGTTCCGGGCATTCCTGCAGGAGCGGCAGGCCGCCGCCGCGACGGGCCGGTCCTGGCTGTTCTTCGGCGACCGGCGCCGGGCCACGGATTTCCTCTACGGCGACGAACTGACAGCATTCGTCGAGTCGGGCACGCTCACCCGGCTGGACATGGCCTTCTCCCGCGATCAGGACGCGAAAGTGTATGTGCAACAACGCATGCGGGAGAACTCAGCCGAGTTGTTCGCCTGGCTGCAGGACGGTGCATACCTCTACGTGTGCGGTGACGCCGACCGCATGGCCAAGGATGTCGATGCCGCCCTGCATGAGATCGTCGCCGACAGCGGCGGCATGGATGCCGACGCCGCGCACGCCTACGTCAACAACCTGATCAAGACCCACCGCTACCTACGCGACGTGTACTGAGGTTCTGCTCGCGGTGGGCCGCTGACACTGCGGTGACGGCGCTCCCTACTCGCACTTGTGCGCCATCGGCGCAGGCTCAACGCCACACGCGACCGCGCAGGATCACCAGATCCGGGTGGCTGACCCCACCATCACGCGGATCGTCGGTGTAACACACCAGGTCCGCGGACGCTCCGTGCTCCAGTGTGGGTCGGCCGAGCCAGGCCCGGGCATCCCAACTGGCCGCCCCCAGGGCGGCGGTGGGGCTCATCCCGATGCCCTTGAGCGCCTCGATCTCGTCGGCGATGCGGCCGTGCGCGATCATGCCGCCGGCGTCGGTACCCGCAAAAATCGGCACCCCGGCCTCGTAGGCGGCGCCGACCCGGGTGCGACAGGAGGCATACAGGTCACGCATGTGCTTCGCGTACGCGGGGTACTTGCCCGCCGCATCGGCGATGCCGGGGAAATTGTCGATGTTGATCAGGGTCGGCACCAGTGCTGTGCCGTGTTGGAGCATCAATTCGATGGTGTCATCGGTGATTCCGGTGCCATGCTCGATGCAGTCGATTCCGGCCTTGATGAGGCCGGGCAGCGCATCCTCACCGAATACGTGCGCGGTGACCCGCGCCCCTTCGGTGTGGGCGGCGTCGATCGCAGCTTTGAGGATCTCGTCGGACCACAGCGGTGCCAGGTCCCCGACTCCCCGGTCGATCCAATCGCCGACCAGCTTGACCCAGCCGTCGCCCCACCGGGCCTGCTCGGCCACGGCGGCAGGCAGTTGCGCCTCGTCCTCGATGTCGATCGGCAACCCCGGCGAATACCGCTTAGGCCGGGCCAGATGCCTTCCGGCCCGGATGATCCGCGGCAGGTCCTCGCGGTCGTCGAAGCTCCGGGTGTCCACCGGCGATCCGGCGTCACGCAGCAGCAGCGCACCGGCATCGCGTTCGGTTTCGGCCTGGGTGACGGCCTCGTCGAGCGACACCGCGCCGCCGGGCCCCAGGCCGACATGACAGTGCGCGTCGACCAGGCCGGGAATGATCCAGCCTCCGTCAAAGACGGTGTCGGCGTTGGCAATCGGCTCCGCTGACAGCGTGCCCCCGGCCACCCACCACTCGACGGGCTCGCCGTCGGGTAGGCCGCGGCCGCGGACGTGGAGCACTGCGCTACTTCTGGCCGGGGAACTTCAGTTTCGACAGGTCGAAATCGGCCAAGCCGGGCGGCAATTCGTCGAGGCCCTTGGGCATGTTCGACAAGTCCGGGAAACCGGCCGGCATCGCTCCGGGTGCGCCAAACGGGTTCTTCGGCTGTGTCGGGCCGCGCCCCTTGCCCTTGCCTTTACCCTTGCCGGCCTGCTTGTTCTTGCCCTTGGCGGCCTTGCGCGGCGAGTTCTTGCGGCCGAAGGGCATGCCCATCTGGCCGGCCATCGACGACATCATCTTGCGGGCATCGAAGAACCGGTCGACGAGCTGATTGACCTCCGACACCGCGACACCGGAGCCGTTGGCGATCCGCATCCGGCGCGAGGCGTTGATGATCTTGGGATCGGCCCGCTCGGCCGGCGTCATACCGCGGATGATCGCCTGAACCCGGTCCAACTGCTTGTCGTCGACCGCGGCCAACGCATCCTTCATCTGACCGGCCCCGGGCAGCATGCCCAGCAGGTTGCCGATCGGGCCCATCTTGCGGATCGCCAGCATCTGCTCGAGAAAATCCTCCAGCGTCAGCTCACCGGAGCCGATCTTGGCCGCGGCCTCCTCGGCCTTCTGCTGATCGAAGACCTGCTCTGCCTGCTCGATGAGGGTGAGCACATCGCCCATGCCCAGGATGCGGCTGGCCATCCGGTCGGGGTGGAAGACGTCGAAGTCTTCGAGCTTCTCCCCCGCTGAGGCAAACAGGATCGGCACACCGGTGATCTCGCGGACCGACAAGGCCGCACCACCACGGGCGTCGCCGTCGAGCTTGGTCAGCACGACACCGGTGAAGCCGACACCCTCGCGGAACGCCTCGGCGGTGGCGACGGCGTCCTGACCGATCATGGCGTCGAGGACGAACAGGGTCTCGTCGGGGCGCACGGCGTCGCGGATCGCGGCGGCCTGACTCATCAGTTCGTCGTCGATGCCCAGCCGCCCCGCGGTATCGACGAGGACGACGTCGAAGTGCTTGGCCCGGGCTTCGGCCAGGCCGGCCGCGGCCACCGCCACCGGGTCCCCTGCGCCGTCGGATTCGTGCGCGCCGGGCGCGGTGCCCGGGTGGGGGGCGAAGGAAGCCACGCCCGCGCGCTCGGCCACGATCTGCAGCTGGTTGACGGCACCGGGCCGCTGCAGGTCACACGCCACGAGCAACGGGGTGTGGCCGAGTCCCTTCAGCCATTTCGCCAGCTTGCCGGCCAGCGTGGTCTTACCGGCACCTTGCAGACCGGCGAGCATGATCACCGTCGGTGGGTTTTTCGCGAAAGCCAGCTGACGGGTCTCGCCGCCGAGGATGCCGATCAGCTCCTCGTTGACGATCTTGACCACCTGCTGCGCAGGATTCAGCGCGGCCGAGACCTCTGCACCCTTGGCGCGATCCTTGATCCGCGCGACGAAGGCACGCACCACAGGCAGCGAGACGTCGGCCTCCAGCAGGGCCAACCGGATCTCGCGCGCCGTGGCATCGATATCGGCGTCGGTCAACCGCCCCTTGCCACGTAGGCCTTGCAGGGCTCCGGTCAACCGGTCAGACAGGCTCTCAAACACGTGGTAAGCCTAGCGGCCCGGGATTTGAGGCGTGGTCGGCCGCCGCGAGCCGGAACCTATCGCGTCCAGCGCCCAGCAGATCAGTGTGGATCAACTGGCGTGCTCGGCCGGTTTCGCCTGCTTTGCCGGTGGCGGCGCGGGCAGGATCGCGAACATGTCGCGCTCCAGTTCCTCGCGGACCGCCGCCCGTCGTGCTTCGTCACCGGCCAGTGCCGGTGCGGTGATGCAGAAGACGTCGATCACCGACGATCCCAGCGTGGTCACCTTCGCCCAGGCGACATCCACCCCGTCGCGCTCGAACACCGCCGTCAGCCGGGACAACAGGCCCGACCGGTCGATCGTGCGGATCTGGACGATCAGGTCTTCGGGAGCCGTACCCGGCGACCACAGGATGCGGGGCGCGGCGGGCACGTGGTTGGCCGGCACCGAGGCCAGGATCTCACCGGCCCGGGTCGTCGGATGCTGGGCGGCCTCATGGTCGCGGCGTTCCAGCGCACCGATCACGTCCAGTTCACCGTCGAGCGCGAGGATGAACTGCTGGCGTAGCAGTTCCACGGCTGGTGGCGCACCGAAGTGCGGAGACACCGCGAAGGTGTTGATCGCCGAACCCTCGTGGCTGTTGACCGATGCCGAGTGCACCCGCAGGGAATTCAACGCCAGCACGCCGGCGGCCTTGGACAGCAGACCGCGCCGGTCCGCGGCGATCATCGTGACGTTGTAGATGTGCGGACCATCCCCCGGCGTGAGTTCCACGTGGACGCCGGCCTCACCGGCCAACGCCATGAAGCGCGGCTCGATCGGGTCGGGCTGCGGCAGCGATTCACCGGCCATCACCAGGCGGCACCGTCGCACCAGGTCACCGATCAGCGACGCCTTCCAATCGCCCCATACTCCCGGTCCGGTGGCCAGCGAATCGGCCTCGGCCAGGACATGGAGCAGCTCCAGCAGCACCGTGTCCCCACCGAGAGCGTCGGCCACCGCGTCAATGGTCTTGGGGTCCTGCAGATCTCGTCGCGTCGCGGTGTCGGGCAGCAGTAGGTGGTACCGGACGACCTTCGAGAGCACTTCGATGTCCGACGGCCACAGACCCAGCCGGGTGCCGATCTGGGTGGCCAACTCCGCGCCGATCACGCTGTGGTCCCCGCCGCGACCCTTGCCGATGTCGTGGCACAGCGCACCCAGCAGCAGCAGATCCGGACGCGACACCCGGGTGGTGAAAGCACTTGCCCGCGAGACAGTTTCGACCAAGTGCCGGTCGACTGTCCAGGTGTGCACGACATCCCGCGGCGGCAGGTCCCGCACCGCACCCCACTCCGGGAACAGCCGGCCCCAGAGGCCGGTGCGGTCGAGTGCCTCGATGGTGGCGACCGCTGCGGGGCCCGACGCGAGCAAAACCAGCAGATCTTTGAGGGCTGGACGCGGCCACGGTGTACGCAGTTCGGGTGCGGTCTCGGCCAGCCTGCTCAGCGTGGACACCGCCATCGGCAGCCCGGTACCCGCCGACGCCGCCGCGACCCGCAGGATCAGACCCGGATCACGTTCCGGCCGCGCGTCGCGGGCCAGGATCACCTCTCCGGCGTATTCGATCACTCCCTCGTCGAGCGGGCGGCGCACCGGGCGGCGAAGCGCGGCGAAACCGCGGCGAGGTAAGGCATTCGCGGCTGTCCGGATACCGGAGTCGACGTAGTAGCTCACGGTCCGGGCCGCGTCGGACAGGGTGCGGGCGAGGTCGAATCGATCCCCGATCCGCAAAGCAGCACCGATCTCATCGGCATGCTGGGCCAACAGCAGTTCCCGACCACGGCCGGAGGCACGGTGTAGTTCAGTACGCACATTCAGCAACGACAGGTGGGCACCGCCGAGCGTTCCGGTCGGCGAAGCCAGCGCCCGGCTCGGATACACGTCGGCCAGTTGCGCTATCGCGAGCGCGTTGAGCAGCTGTACGTCCCGCAGACCGCCTCGGCCCGATTTGAGGTCAGGCTCGGCGCGGTGCGCGATCTGGCCGCTGCGCTGCCAGCGCGCCTGCGCGTGTTCGACGAGTTCGTCGAACCGCGAGGCGATTCCGATGCGCCACTGCCGGCGCGCCCCGCCGACGAGTAACGCCGACAGATCGGCGTCACCGGCCATATGGCGGGCATCGAGCATCGCCAGACCCACCGCGATGTCCTCACCGGCGACCTTGAGGGCTTCGGGCACGGTGCGCACACTGTGATCGATACGAATATTGGCGTCCCACAAGGGATACCAGAGCTTTTCGGCCACCTCAGAGACCAGCTCGACGGGCATGTTGTCATGCAGCAACATGAGATCGAGGTCGGAGTACGGCAACATCTCGCCGCGGCCCAGACCACCGGTGGCCACGATGGCGAATCCGCTGGTGGCCGTGATGCCGATCTCGGCAGCCTTTGTGGTGAGCCAGAATTCGTGCAGATCGAGTAACGCGTCCCGCAGACCTGACGCATCCAGTTGACGGGATCCGCCGGTGAGCAACTGCTGGGTGGCCGCTACCAGATCATTGGCCGGCCGAGACAAACCCGCCGAAGCCTCCTGGGGAGAGGCTCCGGCGCCCGACTGCTCCTCGCGCAAGCGCTCGTCGGTGGATTCTGGTTTGTCTTCTGTCATTTCGACTCCTCCCCCGGCCGATTCCGGGTTGTGCTCACGCGATTCCTGGCCGGGAGAAGACGTCTCGACGGACGCTCGGCTACAGGGCGTCAGCTCCTCGCTCACCGGTGCGGACGCGGACAACGGTGTCGACCGGGCTGACCCAGACCTTCCCGTCGCCGATCTTCCCGGTGCGGGCGGCCTGCACGATGACGTCCACGACCTTGTCGACCGCGGAATCGTCGACGACCACCTCCACCCGGACCTTCGGCACGAAGTCCACCGAATACTCGGCACCGCGGTAGACCTCGGTGTGGCCCTTCTGCCGGCCGTAGCCCTGTACCTCGCTGACCGTCATCCCCAGGATGCCCGTCTGCTCCAGGCCGGTCTTGACATCCTCCAGCGTGAACGGCTTGACGATCGCAGTGATCAGCTTCATATTCCCTTATTCCTCCCCGCCGTGACGACCAAGAACAGAACCGGTTCCGACAGCGACGAAGTCGTAAGCGCTCTCAGCGTGCTCGGACTCGTCGATACCGGATGCCTCCTCTTCTTTGTCCAGGCGCAGGCCCACGGTGTATTTGACAATCAACGCCAAGATAGCGGTACCCACCGCCGAATAGAGCAGAACAGCACCGGCCCCGACCGCCTGTCGCCACAGCTGATCGAACCCGCCACCGTAGAACAGACCGGCAACCGCGGCAGGTGCTTCCTTGGTCGCCACCAGGCCGACCAGCAACGTGCCGACGATGCCACCCACCAGGTGGACACCCACGACGTCGAGCGAATCGTCGAAACCGAACTTGAACTTCAAGCCCACCGCCAGAGCGCACAGCACACCTGCGGTAACACCGATCACCAGTGCGCCCACCACATTCACCGACGAGCAGGACGGCGTGATCGCCACCAGCCCGGCAACGATGCCCGATGCCGCACCCAGGGAGGTGGCATGCCCGTCACGGATGCGCTCGGTGAGCAGCCAGGCCAGCATGGCTGCTGCGGTCGCCACCGTGGTTGTGACGAAGGTCGAACCTGCAACTCCGTTGGCCGACACCGCAGAACCGGCGTTGAATCCGTACCAGCCGAACCACAGCAGGCCGGCGCCGAGCATCACGAACGGGAGGTTGTGCGGGCGCATCGGCGTACCGGGCCAACCGAGCCGCTTACCGAGGATGATTGCCAGGACCAGGCCCGCGGTACCGGCGTTGATGTGCACCGCGGTGCCACCGGCGAAGTCAATTGCCTTGAGCTGGTTGGCGATCCATCCGCCGTGGTGGATTACGGTCTCACCGTCGGATCCCTTGACGTCGAAGTCGAATACCCAGTGCGCGACCGGGAAGTAGACAAAGGTCGCCCACAGCGCAGCGAACAGCAGCCAGCCCCCGAACTTGATGCGATCGGCGACAGCACCGGAGATCAGGGCGACCGTGATGATCGCGAACATCAGCTGGAATCCCACGAACACGGTGGCCGGGATCGTGCCGACCAACGCGATGGGCGCATCGGCTGAGCCGTTCGCTCCGATCAGACCCTTGAGGCCGAAGAACTGCCCGGGGTCACCGATCACGCCTGCGGTGTCGTTACCGAATGCCACCGAGTAGCCGTACAACGCCCACAGGACCGTGACGACACCCATCGCGCTGACGCTCATCATGATCATGTTGAGCACGCCCTTGGCACGCACCATGCCGCCGTAGAAGAAGGCCAGACCCGGCGTCATCAACAGCACAAGTGCGGCGGCGGCCAGCATCCATGCCGTGTCACCGGTATCCGGTGCACCCAATATCGGGAATTGCTCCACTCGCAGTTTCCTCCTTCACCACACCACGGCCGCAAGGGTTTGCAGCCATTGACCTGGTCAAGACAATGCTGAGTGGATGTTTCAACTACGACGCCGCCGCGTTTCGCTCGTGTGAACGGATGGGCAGGCTGCGTTTCGCCGGTGTTACACCGTGCGATTCCCTGGGTTTTCTAGCCCAGCAGGGCGTCGACGAACGCCGCAGGCTCGAACGGTGCGAGGTCGTCGGGCCCTTCACCGAGTCCGACGAGCTTGACCGGTACACCGAGTTCCTGTTGAACCCGGAACACGATGCCGCCCTTGGCGGTGCCGTCGAGCTTGGTCAGAACCACGCCGGTGATGTCCACGACCTCGGCGAACACCTTGGCCTGCGGCAGGCTGTTCTGGCCGATGGTGGCGTCGAGCACCAACAGCACCTCGTCGACAGTGGCGCGCTTCTCCACCACCCGCTTGACCTTGCCGAGTTCGTCCATCAGGCCGGTCTTGGTGTGCAGGCGACCAGCGGTGTCGACGACGACAACGTCAGCACCGACCTTGACTCCCTCGTCGACCGCGTCGAACGCCACCGATGCCGGATCCGCACCTTCGGGTCCCCGCACCACGTCGGCCCCGACGCGCGCGGCCCAGGTCTGCAATTGGTCGGCGGCCGCAGCGCGGAAGGTGTCGGCCGCGCCGAGCACGACGCGGCGGCCATCGGCGACCAGCACCCGGGCCAGCTTGCCCACGGTGGTGGTCTTCCCGGTGCCGTTCACTCCGACCACCAACAGCACCGACGGCTTGTCGGCGTGCGGCAGCGCCTTGATGGAACGGTCCAACTCCGGCCGCAACTCCGATATCAGCACCTCGCGCAACACCGCGCGCGCGTCGGCCTCGCTGCGCACGCCCTTGCTGGCCATCCGCTCACGCAACGCCGCCACAACGGACTCGGTGACCACCGGACCGAGGTCGGCGATCAGCAGGGTGTCCTCGACGGCCTCCCATGAGTCCTCGTCGAGATCACCGCCGCCGAGCAGCCCGAGCATGCTGCGGCCCAACGCGTTCTGGGACTTGGCGAGGCGGCCCCGCAACCGGTCCATGCGGCCTTCGGCCGGGGCGATGTCCTCCACGGCAGCGGCCACGGCGTCGGGAGCCTCGGCGGCCACTTCCGGCGCGCCCGGCTCATCGGGGATTACCGGGGCGGGGGCCGAGTCTGCGGGTCCCTCGGGCGCCGGCGGCGCTTCTGGTGCGACTGTCTCGACCGGCGGCTCCGGCAGTTGAACATCGGCGATGGTGCGCTTGGGAGCATCCCGCGGAATGGTGGCGTCATCACCGACCGCAGGCAGTCCGCTGGTGTCGATGCGCTCTAGCGTCGGCGTATCCGACTTGCTGAACGTGATGCCCGAGGACGCCGTATAGCCGCCGGAGCGGTCGATCGGTTTCGACTCGTCTCGTTCCGACAGGCTGATCCGCCGCCGCCGGTAACGCACCACCCCCACCGTGAGGGCGACGACGATCAGTACAGCGACGACCGCAATGGCGATCCACAGACCCAACAACGCACCTTCTGTCACACCGCCATTGTCTCAGGGCGGCCGCCCGCGAACGACCGGCCCCGTTCAGCGTCTCGGCTCGGGCACGTGGCCCGCCTACGAGTGCGCCGGAAAATCGGCGCATGCGATTGCCGAAAATCGTGGTACATGAACGTACCGAGAAGGTATATTCCGTTCACCACACAACCTCAGGAACATGCCCACGCAAGCCGTAGAATTCACCTACGGCTTAGCTGCTGTGATGGTCGAAACTATTTTCTATCCCCAGTCACCTCTGAATTCATATTTTTTCTGCCTTTTATTTGAATTAGCTGACAGCGAGGCTAGGAATAGTTCACGATCCAGATGGGTCGGGAATGGCTTCAGCGTCTGGTCAGCATGTCGTCTTCCCATGGGATGTTTCGAAAGGGAGGACGAGAATGCGCATTCGTGTGCTTCGGGGGGTAGCACTGACGCTGGTCGCTCTGATCGGCACCGTCGGGCTGGTCGTGACGGCGACCATGTCCACGCTGGTTCAGCTGGCGGCGACCGCACTCATCATGGGTGGAACCGGGATGAAGGTGCTGGGAGATCCGCACCAGTGGGGTGCCGGTACGTACCTGGACCAGGTCAACAACACTTATCTGTCTGACCGGAACCTCGATGAAGACGACTTGAAATGGGTGTCGACGCCAGAGCAGTTCTGGCCCGCGACCAGCCTGACCGACATCACCTTCGACACCTCCGTCGCCCGCGGGGTCCTGAACCTCAACAACGCCGTGCTGACCACCTCAGGGGAAAAGGTCGTCGTCGGCTATTCACAGAGCGCCAACATCGCCACCCGGGAGAAGCGCAACCTCGCCGAGCTTCGCGCGCAGGGCGCCGCCGTCCCTTCGGCTGACGAGCTGTCCTTCGTGTTCGTGGCCAACCCCAACCGGCCCAACGGTGGAATCCTCGCCCGTTTCGAAGGCCTCTATATCCCGATCCTCGGGGTCAGCTTCGACGGCGCCACCCCGGACGACGAATACCAGACGATCGACGTAGCCCGTCAGTACGACCTGATCGCCGACTTCCCCAAATATCCACTCAACGTGCTGGCCGATCTCAATGCCCTGATGGGCTACGTCTACCTACATCCGAACTACGGGTCATCCGTGGTCAACCTGAACGACCCGAGCACATACGACTCCTACACCTCCGGCAACACCACCTACTACCTGGTGCACACCGAGCACCTTCCGCTGCTGCAGCCGTTCCGAGACATAGGGATCCCGGCGCCGGTAATCGACCTGGTCGAGCCCACCCTGCGCGTGTTGATCGAGCTCGCCTATGACCGCACGCCGGCCAACATGGGTGTCCCCACCCGCGCCGGGCTGATACCCCACATCGATCTCGACAAGTTGGCATCGGATCTGAGAGCCGCGGCCGAGGAGGGCGTGCGCAATGCCCTCACCGGCCTGGGGATCAACACCGCCGACACCGCCGATCGCCACACAGAAACCGTTGCCGGACTGGATAATTCGGCGCTCCAGAAGGTGGCACCCCGCGTTTCGACGCCGGAGGGGCCTCAGCCCGGACTGACCCGTCCGCACGTGCCCCGCACATATCCCACAACGGACAACGACATCCTCGCCGTAGCCGACACCGACATCCCGAAATCCGATCCGGAGACGAAGGATCCTGAGGCCGACACCGCCGTCGACACGGCCGTGGGCACGGCTGTCAAAGCCGAGGGCGACATCAAGACCGAGGTCAAGGCCGAGACGCCACCGAAGCCGAGATCGGCGGCCGAGCGAATCAGGCAGTCAGTGCGGCAGGCACTCTCGCCCAAGGCGTCCGACGGCGTCAAGGTCGACGAATCGGGCGCCGACCCACGTCCGACCCGCAAGAGCCGTCGCACCGAGGAAAGCGGTTCGGCCCAACCCAAATCCGGAATTGCGGAGGCGAAAGACAAGGGTGCACAAGATAAGCCACGCCGTAGCCACCGCGCCGCACACTCCGACGCGGCATAGGGGCGCTCGGCACCTGATCAGCCCGGGCTGGCGGCCAGTTCCTGGCCCCGCATCCGCTGCGAGATCACGGTGGTGATGCCGTCACCGCGCATGCTCACACCGTAGAGCGCGTCGGCGACCTCCATGGTGGCCTTCTGGTGGGTGATCACGATCAGCTGGGACTTCTCCCGCAGCTGCTCGAACAGGCTGATCAGCCTGCGCAGGTTCACATCGTCGAGCGCGGCCTCGACCTCGTCCATCACGTAGAACGGGGAGGGGCGGGCCCGGAAGATCGCCACCAGCATGGCCACCGCGGTCAACGACTTCTCGCCACCCGACAACAGCGAGAGTCTCTTGATCTTCTTGCCCGGCGGCCTGGCCTCGACTTCGATTCCCGTGGTGAGCATGTCGGCCGGATTGGTGAGAAGGAGGCGTCCCTCGCCGCCGGGGAACAGAGTGGAGAACACCTGCTCGAATTCGCGCTCCACGTCGACATAGGCCTCGGTGAACACCTGCAGAATCCGGGTATCGACGTCGGCGATCACGTCCAGCAGATCGGTCCGCGCCGCCTTGACGTCCTCAAGTTGTGTCGACAGGAAGTTGTACCGTTCTTCCAGCGCCGCAAACTCTTCCAATGCAAGCGGATTCACCCGGCCCAACTCTGAAAGCTCGCGTTCGGCCTTCTTGGCCCGGCGCTCCTGGGTCGGCCGGTCGAACGGCATCGGCGCCGGCGCCGTGACCTGCTCACCCCGCTCACGCGCCTGCTCGTATTCCGCCATCTCCAAGTCGCTGGGCGGCAACGCAATCTGCGGGCCGTACTCGGCGATCAGGTCGGCCGCGGGCATACCGAACTGCTCCAGCACCTGCGCCTCGAGCTGCTCGATACGAAGCGACGCTTGCGCTTTGGCCATCTCGTCACGGTGCAGAGAATCGGTGAGCGCGGTGATCCTCGCGTTGAGTTCGGTGACCACCTCGCGCACCTGGGACAGAGCCGTGCCGCGCAGTTGACGCTCGGTGGCCAGCTCGTCGCGCATCCGCGACGCCACCGCCACCACCGCGCTCAACCGTTGGGCCACAATGCGTCCCGACTCAGACACCGCGGCTGCCACCTGGGCCGCATGTGCGCGGGCCTCCCGGGCCCGTTGCGCACGCACCCGGGCCTCGCGCTCGGCGGCCGCGGCCCGGCGCAGTGAATCGGCACGTCCGCGAACCGCATTCGCACGCTCCTCGGCAGTGCGCACCGACAGACGGGCCTCCACCTCGACCGAGCGCGCCGCCTCGGCGGCAGCCATCGACGTCTGCCGATCCACCGGTTCGGCCTCGAACATCGGAAGCTGTTCGGCGTTGTGCAGCCGGGTCTCGAGTTCGGTGAGTTCCTCGACCGTCTTGGTGCGCCCGGCCTCGAGCTCGTCGCGTTGCCGGATCAACCGCTGCCACTCGTCACCGGCGCTGCGGGCATCCTGTCCCAGACGGCCCAACTGCTCATAGATCGCCGCGATCGCCGCGTCGGATTCGTTGAGCGCAGCCATCGCCTCTTCGGCCGCCTCCCGGCGGGCCGCCTGCTCGGCCAGCGCACCCGACAATGCGGCCGCCAATTCACCGGTCTGCCGCTCTGTGGTCTCCAGTCCCTGGCGGGCCTTGTCGATCTCGGAGCTGATCTCGAGCGTGGAGGGCTTGCGGTCGGAGCCACCGCTGATCCAGCCGGCACCGATCAGATCACCATCCGCGGTCACCGCACGCAGGTCCGGGCGCGCCGAGACCAGTTGCACCCCGGCAGGCAGATCGGTCACGACCGCCACCCCGGCCAGCATCGCGGTGATCGCCCCCCGCAGGCGGTCCGGGACCGTGACCAGGTCGTTGGCCCAGATCGCACCGTCGGGAAGCACGCCCGACGGTGCCGAGCCGTTGACCTTCCAGTCCCCCAGCAGCAGGGCGGCCCGGCCGCCGTCGGATTCCTTGAGCGCGGCGACGGCGGCAGCGGCGACACCGAAATCCTCGGCGGCCAACGCGTCGGCGGCCGCACCCAGGACCGTGGCGACCGCCACCTCATGCCCCGGCTGCACCTTCAGATATTCCCCGATGGTGCCGAAAAGCCCTGTGCCACTGTGATTCTTCTGCAGCCAGGCGGCACCGTCGCGCCGGTCCAGGCTGACCGAGAGGGCCTCGATCCGGGCTCGCAGCGAGGCGACCTGCCGTTCGGCGGCACGCTCGGCGGACTGCAGTTCGGCCACACGCTCGTCGGCCAGCCTCAGCGCCGCCACCGACCGGTCATGCTGCTCGTCCAAGCCCGTCTCACCGGCATCCAGTTCGCTGACGCGGCTCTGAACGGTCTCGAATTCCGCCTGCGTCTGTTGAGCTTTGGTGGCGGCTTCCTCGATATTGACCGACAGCCGCATGACGCCGTCATCGATCGACTCGACGCGGATACGCATCGTGTCGACCTGACCGGCCAACCGGGCCAGCCCTTCACGACGGTCGGCCTCCGCGCGTGCCGCGTCGCGTGCCGCCCGTTCGGTCTCAGCGGCGATTCGCTCACGTTCGGCCAGCTCAGCGCGAGCGGTTTCCAAGACGATGCGCGACTCCTCGAGCTCGCCGAGCAACTCCATCTCGAGCTCGGCAACCTCATCGGCTTCGGCTTCCAGCGCCTCGGGGTCCTGACCGGTGGACGACTCGGACTCAGCCTCGAATAACTGGGCCCGATCTGTCGCGATCCGTACGGTGGCGCTCACCCGTTCGGCCAACGCCGAGGCCCGGAACCAGGTCTGCTGGGCGGCCTCGGCGCGGCGGGTCAGCTCCGCCACCGCGGCCTCGTGTGCCTGCAGCTCGACAGTCGAGGCTTCCAGCCGGACGGTCGCCTCGTCATGCTCGCGGCGCAGCATGGTCTCGGCCTGGTTGGTGTTGTGGAACTCGACCTGCCTTCTGACCAGGTCATCGGCCGCCAAGCGCAGCCGCGCGTCACGCAGATCGGCCTGAATCGTCGCCGCACGGCGCGCCATCTCCGCCTGGCGGCCCAGCGGCTTGAGCTGGCGACGCAACTCGGTGGTCAGATCGTTCAGGCGGGCCAGGTTCGCGGCCATCGAGTCGAGCTTGCGGACCGCTTTTTCCTTGCGTTTGCGGTGCTTGAGAACCCCGGCGGCCTCCTCGATGAAGGCGCGGCGATCCTCGGGACGCGATTCCAGGATCTCCGCGAGCTTGCCCTGCCCGACGATGACGTGCATCTCACGGCCGATGCCGGAGTCACTGAGCAGCTCCTGCACGTCCATCAACCGGCAGCTGCTGCCATTGATCTCGTATTCGCCGGCGCCGTCACGGAACACCCGCCGGGTGATCGACACCTCGGAGTACTCGATCGGCAACGCGTTGTCGGAGTTGTCGATGGTCAGCGTCACCTCGGCGCGGCCCAGCGGCGCCCGCGAGGACGTGCCGGCGAAGATGACGTCCTCCATCTTGCCGCCGCGCAGAGTCTTGGCGCCCTGCTCGCCCATCACCCAGGTCAGGGCATCGACCACGTTCGACTTGCCCGATCCATTCGGGCCGACGACACAGGTGATCCCGGGTTCGAAACGCAGAGTCGTCGGCGAGGCGAAGGACTTGAAGCCCTTCAGCGTCAGACTCTTGAGGTGCACGGCGATTTACCCTACCGCCGACTCGGCTACCGTTCGGTGAACCCCGCCATCGGGGCGTCGGCATCCGCCCAATCTGCGACGACGTGATCCACGGACCCCGGGGTTTTCCCGCTCTGGAGCAGCTCAAGCAATCGCTGACATTTCCCGCGCGGCCCCTGGGCCACCACATGGACCCGCCCATCGGGCCGATTCGAAGCAAACCCGGTCAAACCGAGCTCCAGCGCGCGAGATCGGGTCCACCACCGGAACCCCACGCCTTGCACATGACCGTGCACCCAGGCGCTCAACCGCACCTCGGTATCGGGCCCGGCGGGAAGTTCCGGTCCGGTCATCGAGGGGCGACCTCGAACTTCACCTCGGTGCCGGATTTGAGGGTGCGGCCCACCGTGCAGACCTGGTCGATCGCGCGCTCGACGACGGTCAGCACCCGGGCCACCTCGGCCTCCGAAAGGCCCGAGACGTCGATTTCGAGTTTCTCCTCCAGCAGCGGATAGCGCTCCTGCTCCCGGTCCGCCGGCCCGGACACCCGGATGGTCGCCGGATAGTCGTCGCCCAATCGCCGCCGCAACGGCTGATCGCTGGACATTCCGCTGCACGCCGCGAGTGCGATCTTCATCAGCTCACCGGGGGTGAACACGCCCTCGACGTCCTCACTGCCCACCAGCACCTCTGCACCGCGCGAACTCCGTCCGACATACCTGCGGACTCCGGTGCGGTCAACCCAAAGTTCGGTCATGCGGTATTTCTACACGCCGCGACACGCGGTTATTCCAGGGGTAATCGCCGGCCGGATCGGTCAACGGCCCCCGTCGGACACGGCGGTGACCCAGGCAGCGACGATAGACTCGGCAGACCGACTTCGCCGAGGAGCACTGTGACGTACCCGCCGAGCAATCCGCCCACCCCGCCATCGGGGTCTCCCGAGCCGTGGCAGCAGCCATATCAGCCGGGCGGACCTCAGGGATATCCGAACACCGGCGCCAACCCTGAGCAGCCCTATGGCTCCCCCTATGGAGCACCTCAGCAGCCGCAACAGCCCTACGGCTCGCCGTATGGAGCGCCCCAGCAGCCCCAGCCTCCGTACGGAGCGCCCTACGGTGCACCACCTCAGGACCCCCAGGCTCCGTACGGCTCGCCCTACGGAGCGCCCCAGCAGCCGTACGGCTCCCCATATGGGGCCCAGCCCTACGGTGCGCCGCAGCAGCCGTACGGCTATCCCGCTCCCCAGCCGCCCAAGAGCGGCAACGGTAAGTGGCTGGCGATTGGCCTCGCCGTACTGGCTGTGGTGATCCTGGTCGGCGGCGTCGCGATCTTCGCGCTGAACAGCGGTTCGGATTCGGGGAGCCGCAACAGCGCGGGCTCGTCACAGTCCTCCGGCTCCAGCGACGCCGAGAAGGAGGTGCGCGATTTCCTCGACGAGGTGATGTCGAGTTCCAGTGACCTCAACGAGGCGCTGCCCTACTTCTGCCAGGCGGATCGCGATCTGTTCGACAAGATCGGCGGCCTGGATGCCATCGACATTCCGAAGACCACCGATTCCAGCGGTACGGCGGAGATCACCAAGATCACGGTGAACGGCAGCAAAGCGGTCGTCGACATCTCGAGCAGCGCGGGCCCCGGCAAGTTGTACCTGCGCAAGGAAAGCGGATCGTGGAAGATCTGCATGTCCGACATGCCGGGCATGCCCAGCATGCCTTGATCCGGTTCGGGTGAGGCGCGCGTCAGCTCCGGGGGCGGGGCTGACACCTCGGGCAGTAGAACGATGACCGGTTCATGAACTTGTCGCGGCGCATCACCGCGCCGCACCGCCGGCACGGTTCACCTTCGCGGCCGTAGGCATCCAAAGACCGTTCGAAGTAACCGGATTCGCCGTTGACGTTCACATACAGCGAATCGAATGACGTCCCGCCCTGACTCAGTGCGTCGGCCATCACCTCGGCGGCGGCGTCGAGCACATCGGCCAGCCGGCGACGCGGCAGCAGCGCAGCGGTTCTGGCGCCGTTGATCTTGGTCCGCCACAGCGCCTCGTCGGCGTAGATGTTGCCGATACCGGACACCACGGTCTGATCGAGCAGCTGACGCTTGATCTCGGAATGCTTGCGCCGCAACACCGTAACCACGTGGTCGCGGTCGAACAGCGGGTCGAGCGGATCGCGGGCGACGTGTGCCACCGGTTGCGGCACGGCGGTGCCGTCCACCGTCACCAACTCGGCCAATTGCCAGCCACCAAACGTACGTTGGTCGACGAAACTCAGGGCCGTGCCGTCGTCGAGCACCGCGGCGATCCGCAGATGCCGGTCGTCGCGGATGGGGCCCAGCAGCATCTGACCACTCATCCCCAGATGCACCACCAACGCTTCGGTCTCGTCGTCGCCGCCATCCTCGCCCAACGTGAGCCAGAGGTACTTGCCGCGGCGGCCGGTTCCGGTGATGCGGGCCCCCAACAGGCGGGCGGTCAGGTCCCCGGGGCCGGCCTCGTGACGGCGTACCGCACGCGGATGATGCACGCGTACCGCCGAAATCGACTTGCCCGCAACATGTTCCTGCAGCCCGCGACGGACTACCTCTACCTCGGGTAGTTCGGGCATGGGTGCTCACGCATTGTCGAGTGCGGTCCAGGCCGCGGCCGCAGCTTTCAGCTCGGCCTCTTTCTTGTTGCGCCCCACACCGCTGCCGTATTCGACGTCGGCCACCACCACGGTCGCGGAGAATTCCTTGTCGTGATCCGGGCCGGTGGAGGTCACCACATAGCTGGGAGCACCGAGCCCACGTGAGGCGGTCAGCTCCTGCAGGCTGCTCTTCCAGTCCAACCCGGCTCCCAGCGTCGGCGCGGTGTCCAGCAGTTCACCGAACAACCGCAGGATGACCTCACGGGCCGTGGTCAGTCCGTGCTCCAGATAGATTGCACCGAGCAGGGATTCGACGCCGTCGGCCAGAATGCTGGACTTGTCGGCGCCACCGGAGTTCTCTTCGCCCTTGCCGAGAAACAGATGGCTGCCGAGTCCGCCCTCGGTGAGCCCACGTCCGACGTCGGCCAGCGCCTGGGTGTTGACGATGCTGGCGCGAAGCTTGGCCAGATCGCCCTCAGAGCGTTCGGGGTGGCGGTGGTAGAGCTCCTCGGTGATCGTCAACCCCAGCACGGCATCACCGAGGAACTCCAACCGCTCGTTGGTGGGCAGGCCGCCGTTCTCGTAGGAGTAGCTGCGATGCGTCAACGCCATGGTGAGAAGTTCGGCGGGAAGGTCGACGCCGAGCGCCTCCAGCAGCGCCGCGTGCGAATCGGTCACTCGTCGCCCCCGGGCCGCTCGTCGTCGGGCAGCATCGCGGCCAGCTTGGCCCAGCGGGGGTCGATCTTGTCGTGGTGATGTCCCGGTTCTGCGGTGCCAAGTGCGACACCGCATTCAGGGCAGAGGCCCGGACAGTCCGGACGGCACAACGGGGAGAACGGCAACGCCAACCCGACGGCATCGATGATCGGCTGTTCGAGGTCGACGGTGTCGGCCTGACCAGAGGCACCCACCCGGCCCATCTCGTCGGCCTCGGTGGTCTCGTCGGTGGTGCTGTCCGGGTACGCATACAACTCGGTGAGCTCGATCTCGACGTCGCCGGTGAGTGCAGTCAGGCAGCGCGCACATTCACCGGCGGTGGGAGCCGATACGGTCCCGCTGACCAGCACACCCTCCGACACCGACTGCAACTGCAGGTCGAGTTCGAGTGGTGCGCCCTTCTCGATGGCGACCAGCTCGGCTCCGATACGCACCGGGCTGGGCACCGTCTCCTGATGGGCCAGAAACGAACCCGGCCGTCTGCCCAGCCGGGAGACATCGATCACCAGCGGTGATCGGGAACCCCTGCGCCTTTCAGGCCCGCCTCGCCCAGCTGATCTCGCATGCGTCGCCATGCATCGATCCTACGGCGGCGTCACACCAGACCACGACGCAGTGCGCCCACCGTCAACACGGCGGTCAACGGGTGGCGTAGTCGTGCGTTCCCGCCGTCGTGCGTAGCTGGTGACGTCCGCGTCCGACGGAGCGCAGCGTGCCGTTGAGGAAGTCCTCGAACTCGGCCAGTTTGCTGTCGACATAGATGTCGCACTCACCGCGCAACCGGTCGGCTTCGGCATGTGCCGCATCGATGAGCCGGGTGGCCTCGGCGGTCGCCGTCGAGACGATCTCGGTCTGCGACACCAGACGCTGCTGCTCCTTGATGCCCTCCTGCACGGCCTTCTCGTAGGACAGGTTGCCGTTCTCGGTCAGGCGATCGGCCTCGGCCTTGGCCCGGCCGGTGCTCGCCTCGTACTCCCGCTTGGCCGCCGCCGCGAGCCGCGCCGCCTCTTCGCGCGCCTCCCCGACCATGCGCTCGCTGTGCTGCCGGGCTTCGACGACCATCCGGTCCGCCTGCGCCTTCGCGTCGGCCAGCAGCCGGTCGGCCTCGGCCCTGGCGTGATTGAGCATGCCGTCGGCATCGGCGTTCGACTTGCCCATCACCGACTCGCAGTGCTCCTTGGCTTCGCGCAACAGCGAATCACGCGCATCCAGCACGTCCTGTGCGTCGTCGAGCTCACCGGGGATCGCGTCCTTGATGTCATCGATCAGCTCGAGGACATCACCGCGGGGTACCACGCAGCCGGCCGTCATCGGCACACCGCGCGCTTCTTCGACGATCGCGCCGAGCTCGTCGAGCGCTTCAAAAACTCGGTACACGGCAAAACCCTCCAGGTCGTCGTTGTCAGTGACTAGTGTGCCTGGTGTTACGCCTGTGACTGGGGAGCACAATCGGTGTGTCGCCGACGGGCTTGTTCGCCGGTTTTGCTGCAGCTGACCGCCCGACGTCGCTCATGTGCTGGATCCCGCCGGGCAAACTCCCGCTCAACCCGACATCCGACGCAGGCTAGCTCTTCAGCTTCTCCTGCAACCGACGGTTGACCGGCTCGGGAAGCAACGCCGAGACATCGCCACCGAGGGAGGCGACCTCCTTGGCCAAAGACGACGAGACGAACGAGTACTGCGGTGTCGTGGCCACGAAGAAGGTGTCGACACCGGCCACATGCTTGTTCATCTGAGCCATCTGCAGCTCGTATTCGAAGTCGGTGCCGGTACGCAGGCCCTTGACGATCGCGGTCAGACCGCGCGTCTTCACGAAGTCGACGACAAGACCCTGGCCGGACTCGACACGGAGATTGGGCAGATGCGTGGTCGATTCGGCGATCATCGCCATCCGCTCATCGAGATCGAACATGCCCTTTTTGTTGGGATTCACCAGGATCGCCACCACGACCTCATCGAACTGCGCCGCCGCCCGCTCGAAGATGTCGATATGGCCAAGGGTCACCGGGTCGAAGGAGCCGGGACATACCGCGCCACTCATGGGTGACGACGCTACAGGCCACCCCGGACGGCTATCCGCTAACCCACTTCGGCGAGTTCGACCCGGGTGTCACCGTAGCGCCGGGCGCTCAGCGCATCCCAGCCTTCCGGCCAGCTCACCGGTCGACTCGACGACCGCCGCTCCACCAGGACGAGGGAGCCCGCGGTCACCCAGCCGGCAGCCGCCAACACCGTCAGCATCGCATCGACCGCGGCGTCGCCGAGATCGTACGGCGGGTCGGCGAACACCAGGTCGACCGGCCGCGTGGCACCTCCAGACAACACCGAGTCCACACTGCCGCGACGGACTGCGGCGTTGCGGACGCCCAGCGCGGTGATGTTCTCGGCGATGACCGCGGCCGCACGCGCATCCGACTCGACGAAGGTGGCCGAGGCGGCACCGCGCGAAAGCGCTTCCAGGCCAAGCGCTCCCGAACCAGCGAAGAGATCCAGCACCGACAATCCGGTGAAATCCAGCCGCGCCGCCAAGGCGTTGAACACTGCCTCCCTGACCCGGTCGGAGGTGGGGCGAGTACCCAGGCCGGACCGGTGCTGGGGCACTCGTAGCCGGCGCCCACCGAGTTCCCCCGCGATGATGCGGGTCAGGTCGATCCCCCGGTCGTTTCGCTCCGTCCCGCCGAACCGGTCACCACGACCAGCAGATCGCCACCTTCGACCTGTGCCGTGGCAGCCACGGCGACACGTTCGACAGTGCCGGACTTGGGCGCGGTGATGGCTGCTTCCATCTTCATCGCCTCGATGGTGGCGATCGTCGCGCCGGCTTCCACGGTGTCCCCGGCTGCCACACCGACGGTGACCACACCGGCGAACGGTGCCGCGACATGATCCGGGTTGTTGCGGTCGGCCTTCTCCGCGGCCGGGACCTCACTGGCGATGCTGCGATCTCGCACCGTGATCGGACGCAATTGCCCGTTGAGGATGCACATCACCGTGCGCATACCCCGCTCATCAGCATCGGAGATCGCCTCCAAACCGATCAGCAACTGCACACCGCGCTCGAGCTCGACCCGGTGTTCCTCGCCGTAGCGCAGCCCGTAGAAGAACTGATTGGCGCTCAGACCGGAGGTATCGCCGTAGGTCTCGCGGTGTGTCTCGAACTCCTTGGTCGGCGCCGGGAACAGCAACCGGTTCAACGCCGCCTGGCGTTTGGGCCCGGGCGCAGCCAACAACTCCTCATCCTCGACCGAGAGTTCCTGGATCGGCTTGGCCGGTCCCCTGCCCTCAAGTGCCTTGGTGCGCAACGGTTCCGGCCACCCGCCCGGCGGGTCACCAAGCTCGCCGCGCAGAAACCCGATCACACTGTCGGGAATGTCGTATTTGGCCGGATCGGCGGCGAACTCCTGCGCACTGACCCCAGCCCCCACCAACGCCAACGCCAGATCCCCGACCACCTTGCTCGACGGGGT